>JAXLRY010000007.1:0-269247 GCA_046330895.1 Mycobacterium sp.
GATCCACCGCGCTGCTGGAGATCGCCCCCTACATCGCCCGGCTGACACCGCAGCTGTTCTCCATGGAGTGCTGGGGCGGCGCCACCTACGATGTGGCACTGCGCTTTCTGAAGGAAGATCCATGGGAGCGGCTTTCCGCGCTTCGCGAAGCGCTGCCGAACATCTGCTTGCAGATGCTGCTGCGGGGGCGAAACACGGTCGGTTACACCCCGTACCCAGAACTGGTCACGTCGGCCTTTGTGGAAGAGGCCACAGCAACGGGCGTCGACATCTTCCGCATTTTCGATGCGCTCAATCACGTCGACTCGATGCGGCCTGCCATCGACGCGGTGCGCGAAACCGGTTCCGCGATAGCTGAAGTCGCGATGTGCTACACCGGAGACCTGTCGGACCCCGGAGAGAAGCTCTACACCCTCGACTATTACCTGCGGATGGCCGAGAAGATCGTCGACGCCGGCGCCCACATTCTCGCCATCAAAGACATGGCCGGGTTGCTGCGGGTGCCCGCGGCGCAGCGTCTGGTCACAGCACTGCGAAGCCGGTTCGATCTGCCCGTTCACATCCATACCCACGACACACCCGGCGGCCAGCTCGCCACTTATGTGGCGGCGTGGCATTCGGGCGCCGACGCGGTTGACGGCGCCGCGGCACCGCTGGCCGGAACCACGAGTCAACCCGCATTGAGCTCCATCGTGGCGGCCGCCGCGCATACCGAATACGACACCGGCCTGTCGCTGTCGGCGGTGTGCGACCTGGAGCCGTACTGGGAGGCGCTGCGAAAGGTGTACGCCCCCTTCGAATCTGGATTGCCCGCCCCGACCGGTCGGGTCTACACCCACGAGATCCCGGGCGGCCAGTTGTCGAATCTCCGCCAACAGGCGATCGCGCTCGGTCTGGGCAACCGCTTTGAGGAGATCGAATCCAATTACGCTGCGGCCGACCATGTGCTCGGGAGACTGGTGAAGGTCACACCCTCGTCGAAGGTGGTGGGGGATCTGGCGCTCGCGTTGGTGGGTGCCGGAGTGACCGCCGACGAATTCGCCGCCGACCCTTCGCGGTACGACATTCCAGACTCGGTGATCGGTTTCCTGCGAGGCGAGTTGGGTGATCCGCCCGGAGGATGGCCCGAGCCGCTACGTACGAAAGCGCTGGACGGGCGGGCGCCGGCCAAACCCGAAGCCGCACTCTCGGCCGCGGACGAGGCCGACTTGCGCGGGTCGGGACCGGTACGGCAGGCCACATTGAATCGTCTGTTGTTCCCCGGTCCCGCAAAGGAATTGGACGCTCACCGCGAACAGTTCGGTGACACCTCCCGATTGACGGCCAATCAATTCTTCTACGGACTGCGACACGGTGAAGAGCACCGGGTGCAGCTGGAGCGCGGTGTTCAACTGCTGATCGGCCTGGAAGCGATCTCGGAACCAGACGAGCGCGGCATGCGGTCGGTGATGTGCATCATCAACGGTCAGCTTCGTCCCGTCGTCGTGCGGGACCGCAGCATCGACGATGCAGTGCCGACGGCGGAAAAGGCCGATCGCGGAAACCCCGATCACGTCGCGGCGCCGTTCGACGGAGTGGTTACCGTCGCCGTGGCGGTCGGCGATGAGATCGCGGCAGGACACACTGTCGCGACGATCGAGGCGATGAAGATGGAGGCCGCGATCACCGCCGCGAAGGGTGGCGTGGTCAAGCGCATCGCGGTCGCGACGACGGCACAGGTCGAAGGCGGAGACCTGCTGGTGGTGATCAGCTGACCCGGATCGTCGGCGGCGCCGCCGGCGGCCGACGGATCCGCGTTCCGGCGAAGGGCACCCGGCCGACCACGGACCGGACCCGCGAAGCGTTGTTCAATCTGCTGGCGGCGCGCCGAGACTTCGACGATCTGCGGGTCCTCGACCTCTACGCGGGCTCGGGAGCCCTTGGCCTCGAAGCGCTTTCGCGGGGGGCGCGGTCCGTCCTGTTCGTGGAGAACAATGCGCAGGCGCTGAAGATCCTTGCCGGCAATATCGAAACCATCGGCTTGGCGGGGGCCTCCGTTCGTAGATCGACAGTCATGTCGGTGCTGTCCGGCCGTGCGGAGCGACCGATGGACCTGGTGCTGGCGGATCCGCCGTATGATGTTGCGTCCGAATCGGTTCAGGACATGGTGGCCGCACTTCTGCAGCATGGCTGGATCGCGGCCGGCGCCGTCGTAGTCATCGAACGCTCGGCGAGTTCGCCGCCCCTCGTCTGGCCCACCGGGATGACGGCGTGGCCGATGCGCCGATATGGCGACACCCGACTGGAACTCGCCGAAGTCGCCTCCTGCTAGCGTCCAATTCATGAGTGGCGCTGTCTGTCCCGGATCGTTCGATCCGGTCACGCTCGGACACCTCGACATCTTCGAGCGCGCTGCCGCTCAGTTCGACGAGGTGATCGTCGCGATTCTGGGCAATCCGAACAAGTCCGGCATGTTCGGAATCGACGAACGGATCGAAATGATCCGGGAGGCCACCACTCATCTGCCGAACCTTCGCGTCGAAGCGGGGGAGGGGCTCGTCGTCGATTTCGTCCGGGCACGCGGCATGACGGCGATCGTCAAAGGTCTGCGCACCGGCACGGACTTCGAGTACGAGCTTCAGATGGCGCAGATGAACAAGCACATCGCCGGCGTCGACACGTTTTTCGTCGCGACGGCCCCGCGCTATTCCTTCGTGTCCTCATCGTTGGCCAAAGAGGTCGCGACTCTGGGCGGCGACGTGTCCGAATTGCTGCCCCAATCGGTCAATCGAAGGCTTCGGCTGAAGCTGCGCGACAAGGGCTGATTTCCGACACACCGATTCGCCACCGCAGTCACAGGCGTAACACCAGGCACACTGGTCACCAACCACTACGCAGGAAGGGTTGGGCCGTGTACCGAGTTTTTGAAGCCCTCGATGAACTGAGCGCGATTGTCGAAGAAGCCCGCGGCGTGCCGATGACCGCCGGCTGCGTAGTTCCCCGCGGCGATGTCCTCGAACTGCTCGACGACATCAAGGATGCGATCCCCGGCGAGCTCGACGACGCACAGGACGTGCTCGACTCTCGCGACTCGATTCTGCGTGAGGCCAAAGAACACGCCGACTCCATGGTCAGTACCGCCACCACCGAGGCGGAGTCGTTGACCAGTCACGCGCGTGCGGAGGCGGATCGTCTTCTCGCCGATGCCAAATCGCAGGCCGACCGGATGGTCTCCGAGGCGCGTCAGCACAGCGAGCGCATGGTCACCGAAGCCCGCGAAGAGACATCTCGCCTGGCCAACGCGGCAAAGCGTGACTACGAAGCCGCCACCAGCCGAGCCAAGGCCGAGGCTGACCGCCTGGTCGAAACCGGCAACCTGTCCTACGAGAAGGCCGTCCAGGAGGGCATTAAGGAGCAGGCCCGGTTGATCTCGCAGACCGAGGTGGTTCAGGCTGCGAATGCCGAATCCACCAGGCTCATCGACACCGCGCATGCCGAGGCCGACCGCCTCCGCGGCGAGTGCGACATCTACGTCGACAATAAGCTCGCGCAGTTCGAGGAATACCTCAACGGCACACTGCGCTCGGTGAGCCGCGGTCGACACCAATTGCGGACCGCCGCGGGAACCCACGACTACGTCCAGCACTAACGGTTCAGTGTTGGGGCGCACCGTAAGATCGCGACATGCGGTCGCCACTGGTGCTTGACGTTGCGCGGCTGGGGCGTCGCCCCGGCGCGATGATGCCCGTGCAACAGAGCGTCCCATGTCCGTCTCGAATCGGGTTGGAACTCATGGCGATTGACGCCGGAACCGACCTCGATCTGGATCTGCGCCTGGAATCGGTGTCCGAGGGCGTCTTGGTGACCGGAACGGTCAGTGCTCCCACCAAGGGCCAGTGCTCACGCTGCCTCGAGCCGATCACCGGCGAGATCGAGATCTACCTGACCGAACTGTTCGCATTCCCGGGCAGCGCCACGGAATCCACCACCGAAGCAGACGAAGTCGGGCACGTCGTGGACCAGACCATCGACATCGAACAGTCGATCGTGGACGCCGTGGGACTCGCGCTCCCCTTCGCGCCCGTGTGCTCCGACGACTGCCCGGGACTTTGCACGCAGTGCGGTGTCGTGCTCGCGACCGCCGAACCCGATCACGGACACGATGTGATCGACCCCAGATGGGCCAAGCTTTCCGGAATGTTCCCCGACAAGGAGCCCCCCACGCCGTGACTTCACCGCGCCAGAATGTGTTGGACGCCTTGGGTGTTGACCTGCCGGACGAACTGCTCACATTGGCGTTGACACATCGCAGCTACGCCTACGAAAACGGTGGGCTGCCCACCAACGAACGGCTGGAATTCCTCGGCGATGCGGTGCTGGGCCTGACCATCACCGATGAACTGTTCCACCGGCACCCCGAACGTTCCGAAGGCGATCTTGCGAAACTGCGGGCCAGCATTGTCAATACGCAGGCATTGGCCGACGTCGGCCGCGGCCTGACCGAAGACGGCCTGGGCGCCTACCTGCTGCTTGGGCGCGGTGAAATGACCACCGGCGGCGCTGACAAGTCGAGCATCCTGGCCGACGGTGTCGAATCGCTGTTGGGCGCGGTGTATCTGCAGCACGGCATCGAGGTGGCGCGTGCGGTCATCCTGAAATTGTTCGGGGAGCTGCTGGACACCGCACCAACGCTGGGGGCCGGGCTGGATTGGAAGACAAGCCTTCAGGAACTCACCGCGTCGCGAAACCTGGGGTCGCCGTCCTACGTCATCACTTCGACCGGTCCGGATCACGACAAGGAATTCACCGCCGTCGTCGTCGTCATGGATACCGAATACGGCTCCGGAATCGGGCGCTCGAAGAAGGAAGCCGAACAGCGGGCGGCCGCAGCCGCGTGGAACGCCCTGGATGCCTGAACTTCCCGAGGTCGAGGTGGTGCGGCGCGGGTTGCAGGTCCACGTCGAAGGCCGATCGATCAACGCGGTGGAGATCCTGCACCCGCGCGCGGTGCGTCGGCATGAGGCGGGCGCCCCGGATTTGGCGGGCAGGCTCATCGACGCACGCGTGACGGGGACGGGCCGGCGGGGAAAGTACCTTTGGCTCGAACTGGACGGCGGCGATGCGGCGCTCGTGGTGCACCTCGGGATGAGCGGACAGATGTTGCTGGGATCGGTGCCCAATCCCCACCACGTCCGGATCGCCGCGATGCTCGATGACGGAACAGCTCTGAGCTTCGTCGATCAGCGCACGTTCGGCGGCTGGCAACTCGCCGACTTCGTCACGGTGGACGGCACGCCGGTGCCGGTACCGGTGGCCCATATCGCCCGGGACCCCATGGATCCGTTGTTCGACATCGATGCCGTGGTTACGGTGTTGCGGCGCAAGCATTCCGAGATCAAGCGGCAATTGCTCGATCAGACCGTGGTGTCGGGTATCGGCAACATCTACGCCGACGAAGCACTGTGGCGGGCGCGGATCAACGGCGCCCGAATCGCGGAGAAGCTGACGCTACCCCGGCTGCGTGAGTTGCTTCAGTCGGCACGGGACGTGATGGACGAAGCACTGGGCCAGGGGGGCACGTCGTTCGATTCGCTCTACGTCAACGTGAACGGCCAGAGCGGGTACTTCGAGCGGTCGTTGAACGTGTACGGACGCGCGGACCGAAACTGCCGCAGGTGCGGCTCGGTGATTCGGCGGGAGAAATTCATGAACCGCTCCTCGTTTTATTGCCCCACGTGTCAGCCGCGGCCGCGCCGGAGCAGGTAGAAAAGAGCTCATGACTGACCTGTGGGTTGAACGAACCGGCGTCCGGCGCTACACGGGGCGCAGCAGCCGCGGAGCGGAAGTCCTCATCGGTTCCGCGTCCGATGAGGGCGTGTTCACCCCCGGGGAATTGCTGAAGATCGCCCTCGCGGGGTGCAGCGGCCTCAGCAGCGATGAGCCACTTCGCCGTCGCCTGGGCGACGACTATCAGGCCAAGATCAAAGTTTCGGGCCTCGCCGACCGCGAGCAGGAACGCTACCCGCACCTCTACGAGGATCTCGAAATCGATCTGTCGGGCCTGTCGGCCGCGGACATCGAGCGGTTGCTTGTCGTCGTCAACCGCGCAATCGATCAGGTCTGCACCGTCGGGCGCACATTGAAGGCAGGTGCTGAGGTGACATTCGAGGTGACAAGCAGTGGGAAATCCTGACGTCCGGCTGACGGCGTGGGTGCACGGCCACGTCCAGGGCGTCGGATTCCGGTGGTGGACCCGGTCCAGGGCGCTCGAGCTCGGACTCACCGGCTACGCCAGCAATCAGCCGGACGGGCGGGTGCTCGTGGTTGCTCAGGGTTCGCGTGAAGCCTGCGACCGGCTGTTGGAGTTCCTGCGCAGTGGAACCTCGCCCGGTTCGGTGCATCGGATCGTCGAAGACTTCGCGCCGGCGGGCGAGCCGATGTCAGGCTTCCGGGAGCGCTGATTTCCGCGCCGGTACTCTCACCGACGTGTATCTGAAGAGTCTGACGCTGAAGGGCTTCAAGTCCTTCGCATCGCCGACGACTCTGCGTTTCGAGCCCGGAATCACCTGCGTAGTGGGTCCCAACGGGTCGGGGAAGTCGAACGTGGTCGACGCCCTGGCCTGGGTCATGGGCGAACAGGGCGCCAAAACGCTGCGTGGCGGAAAGATGGAAGACGTCATCTTCGCCGGAACCTCGTCGCGCGCCCCGCTAGGACGCGCCGAGGTCACCCTGACCATCGACAATTCCGACAACGCCCTGCCCATCGAATACTCCGAGGTCTCGATCACCCGGCGAATGTTCCGTGACGGAGCGGGTGAATACGAGATCAACGGCAACAGCTGCCGGCTGATGGACGTCCAGGAACTGCTCAGCGACTCCGGTATCGGACGTGAAATGCACGTCATCGTCGGTCAGGGGCGGCTCGCGCAAATCCTCGAATCCAGGCCCGAAGACCGTCGAGCCTTCATCGAAGAGGCCGCCGGGGTGCTCAAGCACCGCCGCCGGAAGGAGAAAGCGGCCCGCAAGCTGGACTCGATGGCGGCAAACCTGGCCAGACTGACCGACCTGACCACCGAATTGCGTCGCCAGCTCAAACCCCTCGGGCGTCAAGCCGAGATGGCGCGTCGCGCCCAGACGATCCAGGCCGATCTGCGCGACGCACGACTGCGGCTGGCGGCCGACGACCTCGTCGCCCGCCGCCTCGAATTCACCGGAGCCGACGACACCGAGACCGTATTGCGGCGGGAGCACGAAGAAGCGGCTGAAGGTTTGGCCACAGCGACCGAGCAACTGGCCGCGCACGAGGCAGCCGTCGCGACGCTGTCCGAGCGCACCGATGCCGCCCAACAGACATGGTTCCGGCTTTCCGCGCTTGCCGAGCGCGTTGCCGCAACAATCCGGATCGCCACCGAACGCGCGCAATACCTGGAGGCCGAACAAACCTCCAGCACCGGCCCCGACCCCGACGAGCTCGATGCCGAAGCGGATGAGGTCGCGGAGTTGGAGGAACGGCTGCAAGCCGAGCTGGCGGAGGCCAGGGAGCATCTTCAGGCCGCCCGCGCCGAGCTGAGCGCAAAGGAAAGCGCCGCGTCGGAGGCCGAGCGGGCACACCTGGCCGCCGTCCGAGCGGAGGCGGATCGGCGTGAGGGACTCGCACGGTTGACGGGTCAGGTCGAGACGATGCGAACCCGGGTCGAATCCATCGACGACGGTGTCGTGCGGCTGACGCTCGCCATCGAGGAGGCGGCCGAGAAAGCTCAGCAGGCGCAGGCGGAATTCGAGACGGTGCAAGGCCGCGTCGGGGAGCTCGACCAGGGTGAACTCGGTCTCGACGAGCAGCACGAGCGCACTGTTACCGCACTGCGGTTGGCCGACGAGCGGGTTGCGGAACTGCAAGCCTCCGAGCGGGCGGCCGAACGGCAGGTGACATCGCTGGGCGCACGCATCGACGCCCTGGCGGTGGGTATGGAGCGCAAGGACGGCGCGGCCTGGCTTTCCGAAAACCTCAGTGGGGCAGGGCTTTTCGGCACTATCGCCAAACTTGTGAAGGTTCACCGGGGTTACGAGACGGCGCTGGCGGCGGTCCTGGGCGCCGCCGCCGACGCGGTGGCCGCCGATGACTCACATGCCGCCGCAGGCGCATTGGACGCCCTCAAGCAAGCCGACGGAGGCCAGGCGACGATCGTGCTGGGGGACTGGCCCCAGGCTTCACAAACCCCGATCCCGGGCCTGCCCTCCGGCGCGCGCTGGGCCGTCGAGCTGATCGATGCGCCCCCGCGGCTGGCGGGTGCGATGGCTGCATTGCTGTCCCAAGTCGCTGTCGTCGAGAATCTCGCCGCCGGAATCGAATTGGTGGCCGCACGGCCCGATCTGCGGGCCGTCACCATCGACGGCGACCTGACGGGTGCGGGCTGGGTGAGCGGTGGATCGGACCGCAAGCCGAGCACACTGGAGATCGCCTCCGAGATCGACAAGGCCAAAGCCGAGCTGGCGGTCGCCGAGAAGCAGGCGGTGGAACTCGCCGCCGCCCTCGCCGGCGCCGTCGACGAACAACGCAACAGGCAGGAAGCCGCGGAGCACGCGCTGGCGGCCCTCAACGAGTCCGACGCCGCGATCTCGGCTGTCTACGAACAGCTGGGGCGCCTCGGTCAGGAAGCCAGGTTGGCGGACGCCGACTGGCGGCGGCAGCTGGGACAGCGCGAAGAACTCGAGAACAACCGCGCGCAAGTGGTCGAAGAACTCACCGCGCTCGAAGCCAGGCTGCACGCGGCCCAGGAACATCAGACCGCCGACGACAGCGTCCCAGACGACAGGCAAGACATCCAGGCAGCGGCCGACGCCGCCCGCGGCGTGGAGGTCGAGGCACGGCTCGCGGTTCGCACGGCAGAGGAGCGGACCAACGCCGTTCGCGGGCGCGCGGACTCCCTGCGCCGCGCCGCCGCCGCCGAACGTGAGGCCCGAATCCGCGCCCAGCGGGCCCGCGCCGCCCGTCAGCATGCCGCCACCGTCGCCGCGGCCGTGTCAGAAGCCGGCCGCGAGATCGCCGCCCGACTCGGCCGAGTGGTCGCCGCCGCGTCGCGCACCCGCGACGACCTGGCCGCTGAGCGACAGACTCGCGCCGCCGCCATGTCCGCCGCCCGCCAGGAAGTCACCGTCTTCAACCAGCGGATAGCGGCCCTGACGGATTCGCTGCACCGCGACGAGGTGGCCAAGGCGCAGGCCGCACTTCGGATCGAGCAGCTCGAACAGATGGTCCTCGAGCAGTTCGGCATGGCCGCCGACGACCTGATCGCCGAGTACGGGCCCGAAATCCCGCTGCCGCCCTCGGACCTCGAGATGGCGGAATACGAGCAGGCACGCGAACGGGGCGATGCCGTGACGATGCCCGCCCCGATGGCCTTCGATCGGTCGACCCAGGAGCGTCGCGCCAAACGATCCGAGCGCGAACTGGCCGAACTCGGTCGAGTCAATCCATTGGCGCTGGAAGAGTTCGCCGCCCTGGAAGAGCGCTACAACTTTCTGTCCACCCAACTCGAGGACGTCAAGGCCGCTCGCAAGGACCTCCTCGATGTCATCGCCGACGTCGACACCCGCATCCTTCAGGTGTTCACCGAGGCGTACGCGGACGTCGAGCGTGAATTCGAGCAGGTGTTCGCAACGCTGTTCCCCGGCGGGGAAGGCCGGCTACTGCTCACCGACCCCGACGACATGCTCACCACCGGTGTCGAGGTGGAGGCCCGCCCGCCCGGCAAGAAGGTGAAGCGCCTTTCATTGCTCTCCGGTGGCGAGAAGTCACTGACCGCCGTGGCGATGCTGGTGGCCATCTTCCGCGCCCGCCCCTCGCCGTTCTATGTGATGGACGAGGTCGAGGCCGCCCTCGACGACAGCAACCTGCGCCGACTGCTTACCTTGTTCGAACAGCTGCGCTCGCAATCCCAGCTGATCGTCATCACGCACCAGAAGCCGACCATGGAGGTGGCTGACGCTCTGTACGGGGTGACAATGCAGGGCGACGGCATCACAACGGTGATTTCCCAACGGATCCGTGGGGCGGACCTGGTCGCCAGCGGCTGAGCCGCCACGTGCCCTGACAGATCGACCCTGACAGAATGACACGGTGTCAGACGCTCTCTGGATAGTCCTCGCCGTCCTCGCAGTTCTGGTTTTCACCGCGCTCGTCGTCGGTTTGGTGCGATACCGCCGGGGTCGGATCAGTCTGCGGCGCGATGCGGACGCCACCCCGATCGATCGTTCCGGCGGCTACACCGCATCGTCGACGATCACGTTCAGCGAAGGGCTGCCCGGAGTCGGCGACGACGCGGCCATCCCGCGCGACGCGCCGAAACGGCCCATATCGGAGGTGCAGCTCCCTGACGTGCCAGTCGTCGCCCCGCCGGAGGAGGTACTCCCGACTCCCGAGCCCATCGCGCCCCCAGCGGTCATACCCCCGGCGGTCGCAACCCGGGTCGACGACATCGCGCCCGCGGAAGGCCGGCTGGAACGCCTGCGGGGCAGGTTGGCGAAATCGCAGAATGCGCTCGGCCGCAGCATGCTCGGATTGCTGGGCGGCGGCGACCTCGACGACGAGTCGTGGGAGGAGGTCGAAGACACCCTGCTGATCGCCGATCTTGGGCCCGTCGTCACGGCATCGGTAGTCGAGAACCTGCGCAGCGCTCTGGCGGCCAACAACGTGCGCACCGAAGCCGACGCGCGCGCGGTGCTGCGCAAGGTGCTCATCGGCGAACTGAACACCGACCTGGATCGGTCGATCAAAGCTCTGCCCCACAACGACAAGCCATCGGTGTTGCTGGTCGTCGGCGTCAACGGCACCGGTAAGACCACCACCGTCGGCAAACTGGCCCGAGTTCTCGTCGCGGACGGACGCCGGGTGGTGCTCGGTGCGGCGGACACATTCCGCGCCGCAGCGGCCGAGCAGTTGCAGAGTTGGGCGTCCCGCGTCGGCGCGGAGGTGGTCCAGGGCGCAGAGGGAGCCGATCCCGCGTCGGTGGCCTTCGACGCCGTCGACAAGGGCATCGCCGCCGGCGCGGATGTCGTGGTGATCGACACCGCCGGCAGGTTGCACACCAAGACGGGTCTGATGGACGAGCTCGGCAAGGTCAAGCGGGTCGTCAGCCGCCGCGCCGCCGTCGACGAAGTGCTGCTGGTCCTCGACGCCACCATCGGCCAGAACGGACTGGCGCAGGCGAAGGTGTTCGCCGAAGTCGTCGACATCACCGGTGTGGTGCTCACGAAGCTGGACGGGACAGCCAAGGGCGGCATCGTGTTCCGGGTCCAACAGGAGCTGGGAGTGCCGGTCAAATTGGTGGGCCTCGGCGAAGGCCCCGACGACCTCGCGCCGTTCGAACCGGCCGCGTTCGTCGACGCCCTGCTCGGCTAATCCGCAGCATGTAACAACCGCGAAACGCGGGTCGCGGATCCGTTCACATGCGCGAAACGCTGAGGCGTCGTCGCTGAAACAACCACTCAGCATTGTTCTGGCCTAGGTCACGGTGCCAGTCCGTGGCGGGGGCTAAGGAGGAAATCGCGAGGTGGAGCAATTCCCGATATTGGGTCAACCGGATACCGGTGACACAGCGTGGATGCTGGCAAGTGCAGCTCTCGTTCTATTGATGACGCCCGGTCTGGCGTTCTTCTACGGTGGCATGGTTCGCGCCAAAGGCGTGCTCAACATGATCATGATGAGTGTCAGCGCCATGGGCGTCGTCACCGTGCTCTGGGTGCTGTACGGCTACTCGATGGCATTCGGCAACGACAAGTTCAGCTTCGTGGGCGACCCCACCCAGTACTGGGGTTTGAAAGGCTTGATCGGCGGCAACGCCGTGGCCGCGGATCCGACCGCCGGCGCCGCGGCCGTCGACATCCCGTTGGCGGGCACTATCCCGCAGACGGTGTTCGTGGCATTCCAGCTGATGTTCGCGATCATCACGGTCGCCCTGATCTCGGGGTCGGTCGCCGACCGGCTGAAGTTCGGCGGCTGGCTGCTGTTCGCCGGACTGTGGGCGACGTTCGTGTATTTCCCGGTCGCCCACTGGGTGTTCGCATTCGACGGCTTCACCGCTGAGAACGGTGGCTGGATCGCCAACAAGCTCAAGGCGATCGACTTCGCCGGCGGGACGGCGGTGCATATCAACGCCGGCGTGGCAGGGCTTGTGCTGGCGATCATCCTCGGCAAGCGAATGGGCTGGCCGGCCGTGCCGATGCGGCCGCATAACCTGCCGTTCGTCATGCTCGGTGCCGGTCTGCTGTGGTTCGGCTGGTACGGCTTCAACGCCGGCTCGGCTGTCGGCTCCGGCGGAATCGCCGGGACCACCTTCGTCACCACCACGGTCGCGACCGCTGCCGCGATGCTCGGCTGGTTGCTGACAGAGCGGATTCGTGACGGACACGCGACGTCGCTGGGCGCCGCATCCGGTGTGGTTGCCGGTTTGGTCGCCATCACCCCGTCCTGCTCGTCGGTGAATGTCGTTGGCGCACTTGCCATCGGTGTGGGTGCCGGTGTCGTCTGCGCGCTCGCCGTCGGCCTGAAATACAAGCTCGGCTTCGACGATTCGCTCGACGTCGTGGGCGTCCACCTCGTCGGCGGTCTGTTCGGGACACTCATGGTCGGCCTGGTGGCGACAAAGGAAGCGCCCGCGGCTGTTTCCGGTCTGTTCTACGGCGGCGGCGTCGACCAGCTGTGGCGACAGGCCGTGGGTGCCTTCGCGGTTCTCGTCTACTCTGCTATCGGCACGGCTATCTTGGCGTTGATCGTGAAGTACACAATCGGGCTGCGACTCGACCGAGAGGGCGAGGCTTCGGGTATCGACGAAGCCGAGCACGCGGAAACCGGTTACGACTTCGCCACAGCAGGCACCAGTTCCGTTCTCGGACGTCACAGCTCGGAGGTATGAGGAAAATGAAGCTGATCACCGCGATCGTCAAACCCTTCACACTGGAAGACGTCAAGACCGGCCTGGAGCAGATGGGCATCCTGGGGATGACCGTCAGCGAAGTGCAGGGATACGGCCGTCAGAAGGGGCACACCGAGGTCTACCGGGGTGCCGAGTATTCCGTCGACTTCGTCCCGAAGGTTCGAGTGGAAGTCGTTGTCGACGAATCGGCCGTCGACAAGGTCGTCGACGTCATCGTCCAAGCCGCACGGACCGGCAAGATCGGCGACGGCAAGGTCTGGGTCAGCCCGGTGGATGCGGTCGTCCGTGTCCGCACCGGTGAACGAGGCTCGGACGCGCTCTGAGCGGACAACACGACGATCCCGCCGGCGGCGCTTCTCGAAACGAGGCCCCGCCGGCGGGATCTGCCGCCACTCCCAAACCTGTCACACCCAGACCCGCAACCGACCTGCTGGCCGCAACCCGGCAACTTCTCAATGTTGATCAGCGACAGGGGGATCCGCGACCGGGGGATCAGCGACAGGGGGATCCGCGACAGCTGGATTCGGCCGCCCTGCGGGACGCACTGCTCGACCTCCACGAATTCTGGCTGACAACGAAGGCCACCGAGATCGGCGTCAACGCGGCAAGCGGCTTCGCCATCGTCGCCACCGGGGGACTGGGTCGCCGTGAATTCGTCCCGCATTCCGATCTGGACCTGATGCTTCTTCACGACAACCTGCCGGATGATGTCGTGGCCGACGTAGCCGAAAAGCTGTGGTATCCGTTGTGGGACGCCAACATTCGGCTCGACCACAGCGTCCGGACGGTTTCGGAGGCATTGACCGTCGCGGGTACGGACATCTCCGCGGGCCTGGCGATGTTGGAGGCCAGGCACATTGCGGGTGATTCGGCTCTCTCGGCGTTGCTCGTCGGCGGCGCCCGCCGGCAGTGGCGGACCGGGATCGCCTCACGCTTCGACGAACTCGTCGAACACACCAGGGCCCGATGGCAACGAAGTGGGCAGATCGCGCACCGCGCCGAACCTGATCTCAAGTCCGGCCGCGGTGGGTTGCGCGATGTCCAGTTGCTCAATGCGTTGGCGATCGGGCAACTGGCCGACGTCTATCCCAACCGGGCGTCCGCTTCGCCGGGCGGGTCTCTCGGTGAAGCCCACCTTGCGCTGCTCAACGTCCGAACCGAACTGCACCGCGTCGCCGGCCGTGGCCGAGATCAGCTGCTGGCGCAGTTCGCCGACGAGATCGGAGCAGCTCTGCGCGTCGGCGATCGGTTCGATCTGGCCCGGATACTCTCCGATGCGGCCCGAACGATCAGCTACTACGTCGATGCCGGGTTGCGAACGGCCGCGAATGCGCTTCCGCGACGCGGCCTTTCGGCGCTCCGACGCCCCGCACGCCGCCCGCTCGACGAAGGCGTGATCGAATTCGCGGGCGAAGTGATCCTCGCCCGCGACGCGCGGCCCGAACGTGATTCCGGGCTGATCCTGCGCGTCGCGGCGGCATCTGCCACCACCGGCCT
Organism: Mycobacterium sp.; assembly: GCA_046330895.1. Classification (GTDB taxonomy): domain Bacteria; phylum Actinomycetota; class Actinomycetes; order Mycobacteriales; family Mycobacteriaceae; genus Mycobacterium. The sequence goes on from JAXLRY010000007.1 coordinate 14,409, forward strand.
GCCGATTTCCATTTCGACCCTGAGTCGGCTGGCTGATTCGGCACCGGAACTGCGGACACCCTGGCCGCGCGACGCACTGCGAGATCTGCTGGTGCTGCTGGCTTCTGGACCCGCTGCGGTCGCCACGATCGAAGCACTGGATCGAACCGGGCTGTGGGGGCGGCTGTTCCCGGAGTGGGGCGCGGTGCGAGACCTGCCACCCCGCGACGCGGCCCATATCTGGACCGTGGACCGTCACCTGATCGAAACCGTCTCGCGGGCAAGCGCATTCACCACACGAGTATCGCGGCCCGACCTGTTGGTCCTAGGGGCGCTGCTCCATGACATCGGCAAGGGCAGAGGGGGCGACCACAGTGTCATCGGCGCCGAGCTGGCCACGCAGATCGGCACCCGACTGGGACTGTGGCCGTCCGACATAGAACTGATCTCGGCGATGGTCCGTCACCACCTGTTACTGCCCGACACCGCTACCCGGCGCGACCTACAGAATCCGGACACCATCTCGTCGGTGGCCGCCGCACTCGACGGCGATCGCGTCCTTCTGGAGTTGCTGCACGCGCTCGCCGAGGCTGATTCCCTGGCGACCGGCCCGGGGGTATGGGGAGACTGGAAAGCGTCGCTCATCGGAGACCTGGTCCGGCGCTGCCGGCTGGTCATGGTGGGCGAAGCGCTGCCGCAGGCGGATCCCGTGGATGAGCGACTCGTCACGCTGGCCGCCGACGGCAAAGTCCGCGTCGAGATGACACGAGGCGAAAGTGCCCACACCTACAACGTCGCCATGATCGCCCCGGACCGCCGCGGATTGTTGTCGAAGGCTGCCGGGGTGCTCGCGCTCAATTCACTGCGGGTACATTCGGCGTCGGTCAACATCGCCGACGGTGTGGCCATCGACACCTTCGTGGTGTCACCGCACTTCGGGTCGCCCCCCGCGGCCGAACTGCTTCGGCAACAGTTCATCCTGGCTCTCGACGGCGACCTGGACGTGATGGCGTCGCTGGATAAGCGGGACCGCGACGCGCAGGCCAACGCCGTGCGTAACGGCGAACCCCGGCCTGCGGTTCCGGTCAACGCCGCGCCGGCGCCATCCCGCGTCCTCTGGCGCGACGCGGGCACCCCGGGTCAATACCTCGTCGAGATCCGCACCACCGACCGCCCGGGCCTGCTGGCCATGCTGACCGGGGTGTTCGAGCGTGGCGACGTCAATATCGACTGGGCGAAGATCACCACACTCGGTTCGGCGGTAGTGGATGTATTCGGCATTTCACTGCCGGAACAGTCGGCAGCCGAGTTGCGCGAAAGTTTGGAGCGAGACCTCAACGCCATGCTGCCGAAGGCAGCCCCGGCCAAGCCGGCAGAGGACGCCGACTGACTTTCCGGCTAGACCGATGCCGTAGAGAGCCGCTCGGTGACCATAGCGCCGGGCATGAACTGCTCGAACAGCGTCGTGGCGATGGCGGCCACGTCGTCGGGCAGCGGATACATGTGGCGATACTGCAGAACCTGCTTGCCGATCAGACCGAGTCGCTCGCTGAACGACGGAATCCGGTGCGGGTCCAGCAGCGGACTGTTGAACGCCGGACGGTCGGCGCGCTGAAACTCGAACGCCGCGCTGATCCGAGGACCCGTGCCGAGTCGGCTGCCACGGCTGCCCCAATGCAGGACCGCCTGATTCCAGGCCAGCATGCTTCCCGCGGTTGCGGGCAACGCCCGAATATCTTGCGGATTGTGGACGGTGTTGTTGCCCTCGCCGTCCCAGCGGCGCTCCACGAACCGGTCGTCGCGGTGTGCCGGCAACACGTACATGCACCCGTTCAGCGGAGTGGCGTCGGTGAACGGCAGCCACACCGTCAGAGTGTGCGGCGAGTTGTCGGGATCGAGGGTCGGAACGCAGCGGTCGCGATGCGGGCCCCAGCCGGCGGCGTTCTCGTTCGGGTTCACGTGCCAAACCCAGAAGTCGGGGAGCGCGCGGTAATCCCGTCCCATCGCCGCGCCGAGGAACGTCGAAAGGCTCTGGAACGCAAGCCACAGTTCGTCGTAGACGAAGGCGAATGGCAGCGGAATGCCCAACCGGAAGAACATCGCGACCGTCTCGCTGATGGGGCCGGTGAGCTCGGCGGGAATCGCGTCGGGAACCTGGACGTAACCCTCGCGCTTCAGGTCGACGATCAGCGGAGCGGAATCGCCGACCGCCGCCGGTACGGGCAGAGCCCCGCCCTCGATCGACATTTCCGGACAGAGTTCGCGCCAGAATTCGCGACGTTGCGCATCTGCGGCTGTAAGCGAAGTGGTCACACCCGGATCTTATCCCGGCGCGCGGGTCGCGGACAGTGTCGTGTAGAAGGGTCGGTGTGACCAACCCCGCAGAGATGCCTGATCCGGACCGATTGCACGACGCGATGGTGCGCCGCCTGCATCGACGGGCGGTGGTGACGGGCGAGATCCGGCTGCCGGCCGTGCCCGGGTTGATCGACGAATACGTCTCGATGTGCGAGAAGATTTTCAGCGCGGTGGGCAGCGAGTTCTCACCCGACCAGGTCGCGCATCTGAGAAGCGTCCTGCAAGGTCAGCTGGACTGTGCGTACGGGGCCTCGCAACGGTCCGATATCGCCATCTCGTTCAACTCTCCGGTGGGGACGGTGCTGAATTACAACGTCCAGCCCGAGTGGAAGACGATCGACGAAACCTACGAAAACTGGGTCGCGACCCGGCAACCGCCGCTCTTCGGCACCGAGCCCGACGCGCGTGTGTGGGTCCTCGCGAACGAGGCGGCCGATCCCGGCGCATTCCCCGTCCTCGACATCGGTGCGGGCACCGGGCGCAACGCGCTCGCGCTGGCGCGCCGTGGACACCCGGTGGATGTGGTGGAAGTGACGGCGACCTTCGCCGACATGATCGGCGCCACGGTGCAGCAGGAATCGCTGAACGTCAGGGTGTTCCAGCGAAACGTCTTCGCCACATCCGACGGTTTGCGCGATGACTATCAGTTGATCGTGTTGTCGGAAGTGGTGCCCGAATTCCGGACTCCGGAAGAGCTTCGCAAGATGTTCGAGCTGGCCGCGAATCATTTGGCGCCCGGCGGTCGTCTTGTGTTCAACACGTTCGTCGCCAAGGACGGTCTGGTGGTCGACGGGGCCACCCGGCAGCTCTCCGAACAGGTGTACTCGAACCTCTTCACCTGGGACGAGGTGAACCGCGGGGTACTGGACCTACCTCTGGACCTGGTGGCCGACGACTCGGTGCACGACTACGAAGAGGCGAATCTGCCCGCGGGGGCGTGGCCGCCCACCGGCTGGTACTCAGGCTGGGTCGCGGGACAGGACCTCTACGACCTGCCCCGGGAACAGTGCCCGAACGAGATGCGCTGGCTCGTCTATCAGAAGCGCGGATAGGCTGACGCACGTGTTCGAATCGCTCTCCGACCGGTTGACCGGTGCGCTGTCGGGTTTGCGGGGCAAGGGCCGGCTCACCGACGCCGACATCGACGCCACCGCGCGGGAAATCCGGCTGGCGCTGCTGGAAGCCGACGTCTCGCTGCCCGTGGTCCGTGCCTTCATCGCGCGCATCAAAGAGCGGGCCAAGGGCGCCGAAGTCTCCGGTGCGCTGAACCCGGCCCAGCAGGTCGTGAAGATCGTCAACGACGAACTGATCGGCATCCTCGGGGGCGAGACCCGCCAGCTGTCGTTCGCGAAGAACCCGCCGACGGTGATCATGCTGGCCGGCCTGCAAGGCGCCGGCAAGACGACGTTGGCGGGCAAGCTCGCCAAGTGGCTGAGCGGCCAGGGGCACACTCCGCTGCTCGTGGCGTGTGATCTGCAGCGGCCCGGAGCCGTCAACCAGCTCAAGATCGTCGGCGAGCGCGCAGGTGTAGCGGTGTTCGCGCCCCATCCCGGGACCGCCCCCGACGCGGGCGACTCAGTGGGAGCAGGCCCGGGGGATCCGGTCGGAGTCGCCGCAGGCGGTCTGGCCGAGGCCAAAGCCAAGCACTTCGACGTCGTCATCGTCGACACAGCCGGCCGGTTGGGCATCGACGACGTCCTGATGGCGCAGGCCGCGGCCATCCGCGACGCCGTCAGCCCGGATGAGACCCTGTTCGTCCTCGACGCGATGATCGGCCAAGACGCGGTGGCTACCGCCGAAGCCTTCGGGGCGGGTGTCGGTTTCACGGGCGTCGTGCTGACGAAACTCGACGGCGACGCGCGCGGCGGCGCTGCGCTGTCGGTGCGCGAAGTCACCGGAGTGCCGATCCTGTTCGCCTCCACCGGTGAGAAGCTCGAAGACTTCGATGTCTTCCACCCGGACCGGATGGCGAGCCGAATCCTGGGCATGGGCGACCTGCTGTCGCTCATCGAACAGGCCGAGCAGGTGTTCGACGCTCAGAAGGCCGAAGAGGCGGCCGCCAAGATCGGCTCCGGCGAGCTGACCCTGGAGGATTTCCTGGAGCAGATGCTGGCCATCCGCAAGATGGGCCCGATCGGCAACCTGCTCGGAATGTTGCCCGGCGCCGGTCAGATGAAGGACGCCATCGCGGCCGTCGACGACAGACAGCTCGACCGATTGCAGGCCATCATCCGCGGCATGACGCCGGAGGAGCGGGCAGACCCCAAGATCATCAACGCCTCACGCCGGCTGCGAATCGCCAACGGTTCCGGGGTGTCGGTGACCGACGTCAACCAACTCGTCGACCGCTTCTTCGAGGCGCGAAAGATGATGTCGCAGATGGCCGGGGCGATGGGGATGCCGTTCGGGCGCCGGTCGTCCAAGAACACCCGCAGCGCCAAGGGCAAGGGCAAGAAGGGCAAGAAGGGCGGCCGCGGCCCGACCCCGCCGAAGCGCAGTCCGCTTCTCGGACAGGGACTTCCGGCCGGATTTCCGGATCTGTCGCAGATGCCCGAGGGTCTCAAGGAACTCCCGCCGGGCCTTGAGGGATTCGACATTTCCAAGCTGAAGTTCCCCGGTAAGTACTGAATTGACCGCCTCCCCGAGATTGCACATACGGGGTCGTGGACTGCCCGACGGCGACTCCGTCGAATGGTGGATCGTTGAGGGCGTCCTCAGCGACGAGGCCGTCGCGGGCGCGCAGACGGTGTTCGACGGCGGCTGGATCGTTCCCGGTCTCGTTGACGCGCATTGCCACGTCGGACTGGGTGAGCACGGCGCAATCGGCCTCGACGAGGCGGTGACCCAGGCGGAGATCGAACGCGACGTCGGTGCGCTTCTGTTGCGGGATTGCGGTTCACCGACAGATACCCGGAGCTTGTCCCATCGTCATGACCTGCCGGAGATCATCAGGGCCGGTATGCATTTGGCGCGCCCGAAGCGCTACTCGAAGGGCTTCGCGGTCGAACTGGAAGACGAGTGGCAACTGCCCGCCGCCGTAGCCGAGCAGGCACGTATCGGCGACGGCTGGGTCAAGTTGGTCGGCGATTGGATCGATCGCTCGGTGGGAGATCTGGCCCCGCTATGGTCGGGCGACGTTCTGAAGGCGGCTGTCGATGCCGCACACGCCGAAGGTGCACGCATCACCGCCCACGTTTTCAGCGAGGACGCCCTGCCCGATCTGATCCTGGCCGGCGTCGATTGCATCGAGCATGGAACCGGCCTCACCGATGACACCATCGCGATGATGGTCGAGCACGGCACGGCGCTGGTGCCCACTCTGATCAATATCGAGAACTTTCCCGGATTCGCCGATGCCGCAAGCAAATTCCCGGTGTACGCGGCTCACATGCGGGACCTCCATTCCCGGTGCTACCCGCGTATGGCGGCCGCTCGTGAAGCAGGTGTGCGCATCTATGCGGGCAGTGACGCCGGAAGCACCATTGCGCACGGCCGCATCGCCGATGAGGTCGAGGCGCTCAAGGCCATCGGGATGAACTCCACGGACGCGCTGGGGGCCGCGTGTTGGGACGCCCGGGAGTGGCTCGGACGACCGGGACTGACCGCCGGAGCAACGGCCGACCTGGTGTGCTTCAACGATGATCCGCGCGGCGGCCCCGGCGTGCTGTCCAACCCAGACCTGGTGATCCTGCGGGGAAGGGTCTGCTAGCCGTACTTGCTGAAGCCCCAGTCGAGCAGCTTGGCCGCCTCTCCGCGTAGGTCGCCGTCGCCGTACATCTCAACCGCGATCAACCGTCGTCCATCGCGTTGAGCGATACCCACATAGGTGTCGCGGGCAAGGTCGGTGTATCCGCTCTTGCCACCGATGAATCCCGGGTACTGGCGCAGCAGCTTGTCCTGGTTGGTGATCGTCTTGAACTGATTGTTGCCCGAAGGGAACATCGCCGACTGCTGATGGATGATCTGGACGAACAGCGGATAGTTCAGGGCAGCCCGGTAGATCAGAGCCAGGTCGTAGGGCGATGTCACGGATTCCCATCCCGGCCCGTCGAGACCGGAGGGCGATCCGGCCTTGGTGCTTCGGGCGCCGATTGCGAATGCCTTGGCATTCATCTTCGCCACCGCTGCCTGATAGCCGCCGAGCATGTCCGCGAGAAGGTTGGCGGCGTCGTTGCCGGACACCAACAGAAGTCCGTCGAGCAACTGGCGCGCCGTGTAGACCTGGCCGGGAATCAAACCCACGCATGAACATTCGACTTGCGTGCTGGTCTCCGAGGCCCGGATCGCGGACTCAGGGCGAAGGTGGTCGAGCACGACCATCGCGAGCAGCGCCTTGATCGTGCTGGCGGGCGCATGGGCCGAGTAAAGCTCGCGGGAACCGAGGATCTGGCCGCTGCCGAGGTCGGCGACGAGCCAGGCCTGCGCAGGAACATCAGGTGGGGCCAACGCGGTGGCGGCACCGGTGTCCGGCGCCGCACTTGCCGGGGGCGTACCGGCCGGGGCCACACCGATCGATGACAGCGCGACCGCCACCAGTGCGCCCACCATCGACGGAAACTTCATGTCTGCCGAGGCTAAATGGGGGATACGGCAGTCGAGCCGCGAGCGCGTCTCGAATTGATGTCGGTTAGAGCGCGCCGATGCCCGCCGACGGTGGCTGCGCGAATCCCCAGTCCAGCAGCGAGGCGGCCTGATCCCAGTAGCTCGGACCGCCCTCCTTGACCAGCCCGTACATCATCGCGATCACCAGGCGGCGGCCATCGCGATCGGCCGCCCCGACGAAAGTCTTACGGGCGGCGTCGGTGAAACCCGTCTTGCCGCCGATCGCACCGGGGTAGCGAACCAGCAACTCGTCCTGGTTGACGATCGGCTTCTCACCGGTCTCGGTCGGGAACATAGCCACCGGCTGGGCGGTGATCTGCGCGAACACCGGATTGGCCATAGCCGCCCGGAAGATGACCGCAAGGTCGTGCGGAGTGGTCCAGCCGGATCCACCCGCCCCGTCGAGTCCTGAAGGGGTCGCGGCGTGCGTGTCGACCGCGCCGATCGACGCGGCTTTCGCGTTCATCTTGTCGACGGCGGTGTCGAACCCGCCGAGAAGGTCGGCCAGCGTGTTGGCGGCATCGTTGCCGGACACCAAGAGGACGGCGTCCAGCAATTGGCGGGTGGTGTAGGTCTGGCCCGGTTTGATGCCTGCGCAGTTGCACTCGACGCGCGCGTCCGCCTCGTCGGCCACAACTGTGGCATCGAGGCTCAGCTCGTCGAGCGCGGTGAGTGCCAACAGGGTCTTGATGGTGCTGGCGGGCGGGTGCGCGGCGTACATGTCGCGGCCCGCGAGTATCTGACCGCTGTCCATATCGGCGATGATCCAGGCCGCTGCCGGACCGTCCGGGATCGGCACCGAACCGGGCGGCTGCATGTTCTGATCGGCGAGAGCGACCGGCACGGAGCCGGCGAATACCAACGAAAAGGACGCCGCGACAGCGGATATCAGCCTGACCATGGCGACGGAGCCTATCTCTGCTGGCCCCGAGGACGACAATCGGTGTTGAATCGGTCACATGCTTGATCTGGCGGAGATATCGGATCGGCTGGAGATCCAGCAGCTCCTCGTGAACTACTCGACGGCGATCGACCGCCGCCGATTCGACGACCTCGATCACGTGTTCACCCCCGACGCCTACATCGACTACCGCGCGATGGGCGGTATCGACGGCACCTACCCCGATGTCAAGATCTGGTTGGCGCAGGTGCTGCCGAACTTTCCGGCCTACTTCCACATGCTGGGTAACGTCGACATCCGGGTGGACGGCGACGCTGCGTCGTCCCGAAGTATCTGCTTCAACCCGATGAAACTGGATGAGTCAGGCCGCGTTCTGTTCTGTGGGCTCTGGTACGAGGATGAATTCGTCCGCACCGCTGACGGCTGGCGGATCAGCCGCCGCGTAGAGGACAAATGCATCGACAAGCTGGTCTGAGCGAGTCGCCGGCCACGTCGGACGATTTTCGTCTGGTTCAAGGCCTCTGGCACAATGGGCGGCTGCACGCGAGGCAAAACCGGATCCGGTAACCCGCCGGCCATCGCTGAATTGCAGCGTGACCCCAGTAGGAGAAGTACTTTCATGGCAGTCAAGATCAGGCTCACCAGGCTTGGCAAGATCCGCAATCCCCAGTACCGCATCGCCGTCGTCGATGCCCGCGCCCGTCGTGACGGCCGCTCGATCGAGGTCATCGGCCGGTATCACCCCAAGGAAGATCCAAGCCTGATCGAGGTTGACACGGATCGCGCACAGTACTGGCTGGGCGTCGGCGCGCAGCCGACCGAGCCCGTCCTGAAGCTCCTGAAGATCACTGGCGATTGGCAGAAGTTCAAGGGTCTGCCCGGCGCCGAAGGCACCCTGCAGGTCAAGCCTCCGAAGCCCAGCAAGCTCGAGCTGTTCAACGCCGCGCTCGCCGCGGCCGACGGCGCGCCGTCTGGTGAAGCGGCTCAGGTCAAGAAGAAGAAGGCCCCCGCCAAGAAGGCGGAGAAGGCCGACGAAGCCGCGGCGGAACCGACCGAGACCGCCGAAGCCGAGGCGCCTGCCGAGGCCGCTGAGACCGCCGAGCCCGCCGCCGAATGAGTTCCGTCGTCGTCGACGCCGTGGAGCACCTGGTCCGTGGGATCGTCGACAATCCGGACGACGTCCGCGTCGACATGGTGACCAGTCGTCGCGGTCGTACGGTCGAGGTGCATGTGCATCCCGACGATCTCGGCAAGGTGATCGGACGCGGCGGCCGCACGGCCACCGCCCTCCGGACGCTGGTCGCCGGCATCGGTGGCCGAGGTATCCGGGTCGACGTGGTGGACACCGACCAGTAACCCATGGAGCTCGTCGTCGGACGCATCGTAAAGGCGCACGGCATCAGTGGAGAATTGGTGGTCGACGTCCGCACCGACGACCCCGATGAGCGCTTCGCTCCCGGTAATCGGTTGCGGCTCAAGGCTCGTCGCGACGGCAGTGTGCAAGACGTGGTTGTCGAATCGGCCAGGCCGCACGGCGCGCGGATGCTGGTTCGCCTCGTAGGGGTCGCGGACCGCGACGGTGCGGATGCGTTGCGCGGCAACGTATTCGTCATCGACTCGGCTGACCTGCCGCCGATCGAGGACCCCGACGAGTTCTACGATCACCAGCTCGAGGGGTTGGCTGTGTGCGCCCGCGACGGCCGGCGCATCGGTTCGGTCGCAGAGGTGCTGCACACAGCCGCCGGCGAGTTGCTCTCCGTGCGGGATGGGCAAGGCCGCGAATTCCTCATACCGTTCGTCGGTGCGATCGTCACGTCGGTCTCGTTGTCCAGTGGGGTAATCGAGATCGAACCGCCCGAAGGACTTCTGGAGCTGAGCTGATGCTGCGCATCGAGGTCATCACAATATTTCCGGACTACCTCGACCCGGTGCGACAGGCGTTGCAGGGCAAGGCCATCGAGGCCGGCATCCTGGACATCGCCGTGCACGACCTGCGGCGCTGGACACACGATGTCCATCGATCCGTCGACGACGCGCCCTACGGTGGCGGGCCTGGCATGGTCATGAAGGCGCCGGTATGGGGCGACGCCCTCGACGAGATATGCACCGCGGAAACGCTTCTCGTCGTGCCAACACCGGCGGGTCGGCTGTTCGATCAGGAGACCGCACAGCGTTGGTCCGGCGAAAGCCACCTCGTGTTCGCGTGCGGCCGCTACGAGGGGATCGATCAGCGCGTCGCCGACGACGCTGCACGGCGGATGCGGGTGGAAGAGGTTTCCATCGGCGACTACGTACTCGCCGGCGGAGAGTCGGCCGCGCTGGTGATGATCGAGGCCGTGGTGCGGCTACTTCCCGATGTGATGGGCAACCCGGTCTCGCATCAGGACGATTCGCATTCCGATCTCAACGGCAGGTTGCTGGAAGGCCCGAGCTATACACGGCCGCCCGACTGGCGCGACCTGGCAGTGCCTGAGATTCTCCTGTCCGGAAACCATGCCAAGATCGCGCAATGGCGACGGCAGCAGTCGTTGGAGCGGACTCGAAGCCGGCGTCCAGATCTGCTCGCCGACTAGATTGCCCGACTAGATCCGGCCGCCCGGGAACATTGTCATCAGTGTCTCGGTGATCGTATTTCGGGCAGTCGCGTCGTCGACGGGTTGCAGCGAGACGATCGCCATCACGTATCGGCGGTCGGGGCCGACAACGCCGGTAGACATGTGCAGCCAGTTCGCCCCATTCCAGCAGCACATCCAACCCTGCTTGACGGCGACGGATTCGGCGAACAGTCCGTCCGGAATGCCGAACCGCTGCGGGTAGCCGTCGATACCGGTGGGGGTCGACTGCGCGAGGTCGGAAACCATGATGTTCGCCTGCTGCGGCGGCAGTCCGCCCGAACCGTCGAGCAGCATGCTGTAGTACTTGACCAGGTCGACGGTGGTGCTCATGGTGTTCCACCAGTGCCCGTCATACGGCGCCGAGGTCGAACCCAGGCCGTAGCGATTCACCACACGCGTGATGATCGCGCTGCCGCCGTACCGATTCCAGAAGTTCTCGGCCGCATTGTCGTCGGATGACCGCAGCATGACGTCCAGAGCCTGGCGATCGTCCGGGGTCAGTTGGGTTTGCCCTTGTGCCACCTGCAGCAGGAGGTCATCGGCGATGAACAGCTTGACGACCGAAGCGATGGGGAAGGGCGCACCATCGCCGTCGGAAATCTGCTGGCCCGTCTTGCGGTCCAGCAGTGTGAAGCTGATGTCGGCGCCATTCTGCGCCGCGGTCGCGGTGGCCTGACTGGCCCGAGAATCGACCACCGCGAGTGACTCCGGGGGGCCGTCGGGGAGTGGCCCCAGCACGGGAGCCGCGGGAGCGCCAGCCGGATTCACGGCGAGCAGCGCGACTTGGCTTAGTCCGTGGTTGCCGGGCATTTCGGAGATCTGGGGTGACGATGCCGCTACCGACACCGCGACGACAGCCGCAGCGAGACCGGTGACCAGCACGGGCGGGCGCCGCCGCATCGTCATCTCCTCGCCGTAACGTCGTGGGAACGCGCCGTTGCGCGTCAGGGCTCGCCGCCCGGGCAACAAGGGTAACCCGTGGCACCTGGGTGTCGCACTCTTTGTACATCCCTGAACTGCTGCGACGCGGTACGTGGTGATCGTCGGCGGGTCGCCGTCGCCTGTCTCGATTTCGTCGAGGGAGGGGAATCTGGCACAATCGACAAGTTGCCCGCGCGGGCTTGGAGCTTCCGCCTGCTGCGCCAACCATCACAATGCCCGAAACCATCGGCCTGGCGACCGTCACGCGTATCAACGCCTGGCAACCGCCGCCGGCCGCGAACGCAAGGAAGTGTCACCGATGAACACGCTGGACTTCGTCGACCAGGCGTCGCTGCGCGATGACATCCCGACCTTCGGGCCCGGGGACACCATCAACGTCCATGTCAAGGTCATCGAAGGCAACAAGCAACGTGTCCAGGTGTTCAAGGGCGTTGTCATCCGGCGGTCCGGTGGCGGTGTCCGCGAGACCTTCACGGTCCGCAAGGAGAGCTACGGTGTCGGCGTCGAGCGCACCTTCCCGGTGCACTCGCCCAATATCGACAAGATCGAGGTCCTGACCCGCGGCGCCGTGCGCCGGGCCAAGCTGTACTACCTGCGCGAACTGCGCGGCAAGAAGGCCAAGATCAAGGAGAAGCGCTGACCCTGGTGCGGTCATCGCTGTGTAGCCGGTTCGGCTGGCTACGCTGGTCGGCGTGACCGACACCCCGGATTCCGCCGACTCCACACCTGAGCCTTCCGCTCAGACCGAAGCCGAAGGCAAGAACGAGCCGGAAAAGCACCGGTCAGCTCTGCGCGAGGGCGCCACGCTGGTGGCGATCGCGTTGGTTCTGTACTACGTGATGCTCACGTTCGTCGCCCGCCCGTATCTCATCCCGTCCGAATCCATGGAGCCCACGCTGCATGGCTGCTCGGGCTGTGTCGGTGACCGGATCATGGTCGACAAGATGACCTACGACTTCAGCTCGCCCGAACCGGGCGATGTGATCGTGTTCAAGGGTCCACCGAATTGGAACGTCGGCTACAAGTCGATTCGGTCAAGCAATGTCGCTTTGCGCTGGCTGCAGAACACCCTGTCGTTCGTCGGATTCGTGCCGCCGGACGAGAATGATCTGGTTAAGCGCGTCATCGCGGTCGGCGGGCAGACCGTCCAGTGCCGGGCCAACACCGGCCTGACCGTTGACGGCAAGTCCCTGCACGAGCCCTATCTGGATGCGACGACGATGATGGCCGATCCGCTCGTCTACCCGTGCCTGGGCAACGAATTCGGCCCCGTCAAAGTGCCGGAGGGCCGGTTGTGGGTGATGGGGGACAACCGCACTCATTCGGCGGACTCTCGGGCGCACTGCGCCAGCAACCCAGAGGACGCCCAGCAAGGCATCCTCTGTACGGGCGACCCCGAATCCGGCACCGTGCCGGTGGACAACGTCATCGGCAAGGCTCGATTCATCGCCTGGCCGCCCTCGCGGTGGGGCGGGGTGACCACGGTCGATCCCCAGCAGGGTTGATGTGCGGGCGATGACATGGCCGCCCCGGACGGTCATTCGCAGATCGTCGGGATTGCGCACGCTCGAGTCCGCGCTGTATCGCAGTGGCCTCGGACCCGTCGCCGGCGTCGACGAAGTCGGACGTGGAGCGTGCGCCGGCCCGTTGGTCGTGGCCGCCTGTGTCTTGGGGCCCAACCGTTCCGAGAGCCTGGCGAGCCTGGACGATTCCAAGAAGCTCACCGAGCAAGCTCGTGAGGCTTTGTTTCCGCTGATCTGCCGGTACGCGTTGGCGTACCACGTGGTGTTCATCAGTGCACGGGAAGTCGACCGGCGCGGAGTGCACGTGGCCAACATCGAAGGGATGCGGCGCGCGGTTGCCGGTCTCACCCATCGCCCGGGTTATGTGTTGTCCGACGGCTTTCGGGTGCCCGGTCTGCCGATGCCGTCATTGCCGGTGATCGGTGGCGACGCAGCCGCGGCCTGTATCGCTGCCGCCAGCGTGCTGGCCAAAGTGAGCCGGGATCGGTTGATGGTTGCGATGGATGACGAACACCCGGGGTACGGATTCGCAGTACACAAGGGGTACAGCACCGCGATGCACACCGCGGCGCTGGCAGAGCTGGGGCCATGCGCGCAGCACCGGTTCTCGTTCATAAATGTCAGGCGAGTTGCCGGGGTCCGGTCGCAGCTGGCGGACAAGTGACAAGATGGAACAACATTCGACAGAAGGGCCGCTGAGCCGATGAGTGCCGAGGATCTCGAGAAGTACGAAACCGAGATGGAGCTCTCGCTGTACCGCGAATACAAGGACATCGTGGGGCAGTTCAGCTACGTCGTCGAAACCGAGCGCCGCTTCTATCTGGCCAACAGTGTCGAGTTGGTACCCCGGAACACCGACGGCGAGGTCTACTTCGAATTGCGGCTCGCCGACGCGTGGGTCTGGGACATGTACCGGCCCGCGCGATTCGTCAAACAGGTACGGGTGATCACGTTCAAGGACGTCAACATCGAGGAAGTCGAAAAGCCCGAGCTTCGCCTCCCCGAGTGATGCATCCGCCTGTGGATGGCCACGGGTGTGTGGATAGCCGCCCCCGTTCACGGCGATTTGCGCCTGTGCCGGTGACGCGCCGTCGCCGCTGTGAGCAACGCTGCGGCAATGACGAAGGACGCGCAATACACCCGCACTGAATTGGGAGCACTGGGGGAGCAGCTGGCCGCCGATCATCTGACGGCGCTCGGAATGCGTGTTCTGCAACGAAATTGGCGCTGCCGGTACGGCGAGCTCGATCTGATCGTCGAGGACACCGACAACACCGTTGTCTTCGTCGAGGTGAAAACCAGGACCGGCGAGGTGTTCGGCGGTCTCGCGGAGGCGGTGTCACCGACCAAGCTGAGGCGTCTGCGCCGGCTCGCCGGGGTTTGGCTCGGTCAGCAAACTCAGTCCTGGGCGAATATCCGCATGGATGTGGTCGGTGTTCGGGTCGGCCGGCAGAAGACACCCGAGGTGAGCCACCTGCAGGGTGTGGGCTGATGGCACTGGGCCGCGCGTACTCGGTGGCGGTGCGGGGACTCGACGGTTCAATCGTGGAGATCGAAGCGGACATCAGCTCTGGTCTTCCCGGCGTACACCTGGTGGGCCTGGCGGATGCCGCATTGCAGGAGTCCCGTGACAGGGTCCGGGCCGCGATCACCAACGGGGGCAACAAATGGCCGATGTCGAGACTGACGCTCGCTCTGTCGCCGGCGACGTTGCCGAAGATGGGCTCGGTCTACGACATCGCTCTTGCATGCGCCGTGTTGTCGGCGGACCAGAAGAAACCGTGGCATCGCCTGGAGAAGACGGTTCTGCTCGGAGAATTGGCCCTCGACGGCCGAGTTCGTCCCATCCGCGGCGTCCTCCCGGCCGTCTTGGCGGCGAAGAGTCAAGGATGGCCCACGGTGGTGGTCCCGACGGCGAACTTGGCCGAGGCGAGTCTCGTCGACGGCATCGAAGTGCTGGGTGTCGGCACATTGAAGCAACTTCAGAACTGGCTGACCAGCGGTCGGAGCCTCCAGGGCCGAATAGCCGCGCCTTCGAGCCTGTTCGAGCCGGTGGCCGATCTGGCCGACGTCGTCGGCCAGTCCCAGGCGCGATTCGCCGTCGAGGTCGCTGCCGCCGGGGCGCACCATCTCATGGTCACCGGACCACCCGGAGTAGGGAAAACCATGCTGGCTCAACGGTTGCCGGGTCTGTTGCCCGATCTCACCGAATCCGAGGCGCTGGAAGTGACGGCAGTGCATTCGGTTGCGGGAATGCTCTCGGACTCGGTGCCACTGATCACCAGGCCGCCCTTCATCGCACCGCATCACTCGTCGAGCGTGGCGGCATTGGTCGGCGGCGGGACAGGTCTGGCCCGACCCGGCGCCGTCAGTCGCGCGCACCGCGGCGTCCTGTTCCTCGACGAATGCGCGGAAATCCGGCTCAGCGCACTCGAGGCGCTGCGGACGCCCCTGGAAGACGGCGAAATACGGCTCGCCCGCCGGGATGGCGTCTCGAGGTATCCCGCCCGCTTTCAGTTGGTGCTGGCGGCGAACCCCTGCCCGTGCGCGCCGGCCGATTCGCGGGATTGCATCTGTTCGGCCATTCAGAAGCGCCGTTACCTGGGGAAGTTGTCGGGTCCACTGCTCGATCGAGTCGACCTCCGAGTGCAGATGTTCGTCGTCCGCGCTGGAGCGTTCGCCCCAGAGTCCGGCGAAAGCAGCGCGACGGTTCGTGAGCGGGTTGCGGCGGCGCGCGGCGCGGCCGCTGAGCGTTGGCGCGCTTACGGTTTCAACACCAACGCCGAGGTGGCCGGGCCCGTCCTGCGCCGGAATTTTCGCCTTAGCGCCAAGGCGATGACGCCACTCAAGACCGCGCTGGAACGGGGACTGCTCAGCATCCGGGGCGCCGACCGCTCGATGCGTGTCGCGTGGACGTTATGCGATCTGGCTGGACGTGGCTCTCCCAACCGCGACGATGTCTCAGTCGCGCTGAGCTTCCGCCAGGGCGAGGTATCGGTCTGATGGACGACGAAACCATGCGGGCGTGGGCCTACCTGTCCAGAGTGTCCGAACCGCCGTGTTCCGGGCTGGCGGCATTGGTCAGCCAGGTCGGTCCGGTCGAAGCCGCAGAACGGATAGCCCGAGCCGCGGTCGACCCCGATCTGGCCGACGGCACCGCCGCTCGGCGCGAAATCGATAGGGCGGTAGCCGATCTCGACATTTTGCGTCGCCGCGGCGGCAGGCTCATCACACCGGACGATGACGAATGGCCGACGCTTGGATTCGCGGCGTTCAGCGGCTCCGCCTTGCGTGACAAGTCGAGATCGGGGCCACCCACCGTTCTCTGGGCGATCGGCCCGGCTCGGCTGGAGGACGTCGCCGATCGCGCTGCCGCTGTCGTCGGGACTCGCGCTTCGACGGCGTACGGCGACCACATCGCGGCCGATTTCGCCGCGGGGCTCGCCGAACACGACGTCGCTGTGGTGTCGGGAGGTGCCTACGGGATCGACGGTGCGGCGCACCGGTCAGCGCTGGCCGCCGACGGTGTGACGGTGGCGGTGCTCGCCGGTGGTATCGACATTCTTTATCCGGCAGGTCATTCCGCTCTGTTGCACCGCATCAGCACAACGGGCTTGTTGATCACCGAATACCCACCGGGCGTTCGCCCGACCCGACACCGCTTCCTCACCCGGAACCGTCTTGTGGCCGCGCTGACCGGTGCCACCGTAGTGGTGGAGGCAGGGGTGCGCAGCGGCGCCGCGAGCACCGCGGGATGGGCACGTGCCCTCGGACGCGTGGTGTGCGCGGTCCCGGGTCCGGTGACCTCCTCGGCGTCGGCGGGGTGCCATATCTTGCTGCGCAACGGTGCCGAGCTGGTGAGTCGCGCCGAAGAGATCGTCGAATTGATCGGGCGTGCTGGAGAATTCGCCGAATGCGAGCCGTCGCCGTCGTCGCCGCTGGATGCGCTGACGGACCAGGAAAGGTTGGTCTATGAGGCGTTGCCGCTGCGCGCCGGGAAGACCGCGGATGAAATAGCGGTGTCCTCTGGATTGCCGCCCAACATGGTGCTGGGTCCACTGACCACCTTGGAGATCGCCGGCCTGATCGAACGGCGCGAGGGCGGTTGGCGGTTGGCGCGGAAGGGTGGAGGGCGCCGCCACACCGTATAGTCGACTGCGTGGCGGGACGCCCGATTCATAACTTTCAGGTCGTCAGCACCGAAAAGCTGACTCGCCATGTTGTGCGAGTTGTTCTGGGCGGCAGAGGTTTCGACACGTTTTCGCCGATCGACTATACCGACGCGTACGTCAAGATTCTGTTCATCGACGGACACATCGATGTCGCCGCCTTGCCTCAGCCGTTGACACTGGACAGCTTCTCCGAGTTGCCCCGCGAGTCGCAACCGGTCGTCCGCACCTATACCGTCCGCCGTGTCTGTCGCGAATCGCGGCAGATCACAATCGATTTCGTGACTCATGGCGACCAGGGGGTCGCAGGTCCGTGGGCGTTGGCCGCACGGCCCGGTGACGAGGTCAGACTCATGGGTCCGTCCGGCGCCTATGCGCCGAGGGATGCGGCCGATTGGCATCTCTTCGCCGGCGACGAGGCCGGGCTGCCGGCCATCAGTGCAGCGCTGGAGTCGTTACCTCACGATGCTGTGGGGCGGGCGTTCATCGAGGTCGCCGGCGCTGAGGACGAGATCGCGCTCGACGCGCCGGCGGGAATCACGGTCGAGTGGATTCACCGGGGCGGGCGCGCGGACCTCGTGGGAGACGATCTTGCGGGTGACAACGCCCCACTGGTGGCCGCCGTGCGGTCGGCTCCGTGGCTGCCGGGGCAGGCGCAGGTCTTCATCCACGGCGAGGCCCAGGCGGTCATGCACAACTTGCGCCCGTATATCCGAAGAGAGCGCGGTGTCGCCGCCGAGTGGACGTCGATTTCGGGTTACTGGCGGCGCGGGCGGACAGAGGAATCTTTCAGGCAGTGGAAGAAGGACCTGGCCGCCGCCGAAGCGATCAGGGCCGAGTGATCAAGCGGGGGATGAGTGAACGAGATTCTCGAGGAATACGCGGAGCATCTCGCACTGGAGCGGGCGCGGTCGGCGCACACACAGCGTGCGTATCTGACTGACCTGCGATCGCTGTTCTCGTTCGTCGAAGACCTCGCACCCGGGGCCGGCCTCAAGGCCGTGACGCTGCCGATGCTGCGGTCATGGCTGGCCGCCCAGGCGGCAGGCGGTGCGGCCCGCACCACCCTGGCGCGCCGGACGTCAGCCGTGAAGACGTTCACGGCATGGGCTTGCCGAAAAGGTCTCATGGACACCGACCCGGCGGCCCGGCTTCAGCTGCCGAAAGCGAGACGAACCCTGCCGGCCGTCCTCCGAGAGGATCAGGCTCTGGCCGCCATGACCGCCGCCGACCGCGGAGCCGAGCAAGGCGATCCGCTCGCGCTCCGTGATCGGCTCATCGTCGAGCTGCTGTACGCCACGGGGATCCGAGTCAGTGAGCTTTGCGGATTGGATGTCGACGATGTCGACGGACAGCGCCGTCTGTTACGGGTGCTGGGCAAGGGGAACAAGCAGCGGACCGTCCCGTTCGGCATGCCCGCGTCGACCGCGCTCGCGGCATGGCTGGCCGATGGCAGACCGCATCTGGTGATCCCGACATCGGGTCCGGCACTGCTGCTGGGCAGTCGCGGACGACGTCTCGACCCGCGCCAGGCGCGCACTGTCGTGCACCAGACGATGGCCGCGGTCGACGGCGCCCCGGACATCGGGCCGCACGGGCTGCGGCACAGCGCTGCGACTCATTTGCTCGAAGGTGGGGCGGACCTGCGCATCGTGCAGGAACTGCTCGGGCACTCCACCCTGGCGACGACCCAGCTGTACACCCATGTCACCGTCGCCCGGCTGCGCGCCGTTCATGACCAGGCGCACCCCCGGGCCTGAGTCGGGAGGTCCTGAGGTCAACCTGCGAGCGGTTTGAGCCTGACGGGCGTGGTGGCCAGCAGTCCGATCGGGTCGACGTAGTCCGCCCGGGCGGCAGGACCCCACATCGCGCCCCAGTGCAGACAGGCGGGTGCCGCGCAGTTCGGATGGCCGGGCAGCAATCGTCCGATCACCGTCCCCACCTCCACTCGGCCACCGGGCCTTACCAGCGCCTCCACAGGTTCGTAGCTGGTTCGAAGTCCGCCCGGATGGGCCAAGGACAGCACCGGCCGTCCTGCCAACAAACCGGCGAACACGACCGTTGCACCGCCCGGGGCGTACACCGGCTGGCCCGGCACACCGGCGAGGTCGACGCCGCGGTGACCTGGATTCCAGTTCGGCCGGGGAGCGTCGAATTCGCGCGTCACCAGCGGTTCGGGCCGCAGCGGCCAGGAAAGGCGGGCGGTATCGGCATGGGCGGGGCCCACGCCGAGCGCACAGGTGGAGGCAATGGCCGTCAGCGCGCGGGCGATTCCCATGGCTGCACTTCACCGGAGCTCAACAGTGTGTGCCAGGCAGGCCCGCCCGTTTTGTGGACCAATCGGCCCCTGTGGGGTCGGGCGCTGTGGATCCGGGTGGATTTTGCACCCTCCGCAACGGTGTAAACTTCGGCCTGCGGCTTGCTCTGAGCGAGCTGACTTCGCGTGTCTGCACATGTAACGGATGCCAACGGTCCCTCTCGGACTTCCACGAGGGTCGGCATTTCCGCGGGCACCAGGGCTCGGCTTTCACCCCGAAACCGAGCGACAACCGACAATAAAAAGGAATAGCCGAACCATGGCTGTTGTGACCATGAAGCAGCTGCTTGACAGCGGCACGCACTTCGGGCATCAAACCCGTCGCTGGAATCCCAAGATGAAGCGGTTCATCTTCACCGACCGCAACGGCATCTACATCATCGACCTGCAGCAGACGCTGACCTTCATCGACCAGGCCTACGAGTTCGTCAAGGAGACGGTTGCTCATGGTGGGTCGATCCTGTTCGTCGGCACCAAGAAGCAGGCTCAGGAATCCATCGCCGACGAGGCGACCCGCGTCGGGATGCCCTTTGTGAATCAGCGCTGGCTGGGTGGCATGCTCACCAACTTCTCCACCGTCCACAAGCGTCTGCAGCGGCTCAAGGAACTTGAGTCGATGGAGCAGACCGGTGGCTTCGAGGGTCGCACCAAGAAGGAAATCTTGATGCTGACCCGCGAGAAGAACAAGCTCGAGCGCAGCCTCGGCGGCATTCGCGACATGGCCAAGGTGCCCTCGGCGATCTGGGTGGTCGACACCAACAAAGAGCACCTGGCCGTCAGCGAGGCCATCAAGCTCGGCATTCCGGTGATCGCGATCCTCGACACCAACTGCGACCCGGATCAGGTCGACTATCCGATCCCGGGCAATGACGACGCGATTCGCTCTGCCGCACTGCTGACCAAGGTCATCGCATCGGCGGTTGCCGAAGGTTTGCAGGCCCGTTCGGGTGCCGGTCGCGGCGATCAGCCCCAAGCCGGCGCCGAGCCGCTGGCCGAATGGGAGCAGGAGCTGCTTGCCACTGCGACCGCAGGTGCCGCTGAGCCGGTTGCGGCCGAAGCGACCACCGACGTTTCCTAAGACATTCAGGGAAGGCTTTTCATGGCTAACTATTCCGCTGCCGACGTCAAGCGTCTCCGGGAGCTCACCGGCGCCGGCATGCTCGATTGCAAGAACGCACTGTCGGATACCGACGGCGATTTCGACAAGGCCGTCGAGGCGCTCCGCATCAAGGGCGCCAAGGACGTCGGCAAGCGCGCCGAGCGCGCTACGGCCGAGGGTCTGGTCGCAGCCAAGAACGGTGTGCTGATCGAACTCAACTCGGAAACCGACTTCGTCGCAAAGAACGCCGACTTCAAGGCGCTGGCCGACAAGATCGTCGACGCGGCGCTCGATGCGAAGGCTGCCGATCTCGACGCGCTCAAGGCGGCCGCCCTGGGCGACGGCACCGTCGAGCAGGCGATTGCCGATCTGTCGGCGAAGATCGGCGAGAAACTCGAGTTGCGTCGTGTCCAGTACTTCGACGGCAACACCGAGACCTACCTGCACAAGCGCGCGGCGGACCTGCCGCCGGCCGTGGGTGTGCTCGTCGAGTTCGAGGGCACCGACACCGGCGCCGCCCACGCGGTTGCGCTGCAGGTCGCGGCCCTGAAGGCCAAGTATCTGACCCGCGACGATGTCCCCGAGGATCTCGTTGCCAACGAGCGCCGCATCGCCGAGGAGACCGCAAGGGCCGAGGGTAAGCCGGATCAGGCTCTGCCCAAGATCGTCGAGGGCCGCGTGACCGGCTTCTTCAAGGACGTCGTGCTGCTGGAGCAGCCGTCGGTGTCCGACAGCAAGAAGTCCGTCAAGGCACTGCTCGACGACGCCGGCGTGACCGTGACTCGATTCGTCCGGTTCGAGGTCGGTCAGGCATAGCCTGCTAGCGTCGCGGGAATGCAGCATGTGCACGCATTCCGCGACGACGCGCTCAGTGACCTCGACGCGGTTGCGCTGGTCGATTCGATTCGCACCGGCCGGGTATCCCGGCCCGAGTTGATCGAAGCGGCCATCGCCCGCGTCGAGGTCGTTAATCCCCTTCTCAACGGGATGGCCTACGAAGCGTTCGATCGGGCACTTGCGCGTGCCCACCAGGGCGCTCCCCGATCCGGCTACTTCGATGGTGTGCCGACGTTCATCAAGGACAACGTGGACGTCGAAGGCATGCCGACCATGCAGGGGACAGACGCATGGGAGCCGCGGCCGTTGGACACCAGCGGTGATTTCGCTCGGTTCTATCTGGCGACCGGCCTCAATCCACTCGGCAAGACCAGAATGTCCGAATTCGGATTCAGCGCATCTGCCGAGCATCCGCGCATCGGAGCCGTCCGCAACCCGTGGGATACCGATTACACCGCCGGCGCCTCGTCGTCGGGCGCTGGTGCGTTTGTTGCGGCGGGGGTTGTGCCCATTGCGCACGCCAACGACGGCGGCGGATCCATCCGGATCCCGGCCGGCTGCAACGGCTTGGTGGGCCTCAAGCCCACTCGTGGTCGATTGCCGCAGGACAAGCTGATTCGCCGGATGCCCGTCCGCATCATCTCCGACGGCGTCGTGACTCGTTCCGTCAGGGACACGGCGGCGTTCTATCGGGAAGCCGAGCGCATCTGGCGCAACCGCAGCCTCCAGCCGATTGGTGCGGTCACCGGACCGGGCCGGGACCGTCTCAGAATCGGCGTGGTAACCGGCTCGGTCCTCCGCGAATCCAGCCCGGTGGTGCGCGACGTGACTCTCAAGACCGCCTCGCTCCTCGAGGAGCTCGGGCATCGGGTCGAGGTTCTCGACAATCCGGTGCCGTCGAACTTCGTTGACGACTTCCTGCTGTATTGGGCGTCGTTGGCGCTGACTCTGGTCCAAACCGGCCGGCGGAGTTTTGGACGATCGTTCGATCGTGGGCGCCTGGACAATTTGACTCTGGGTTTGGCCAAGCATGCGACGCGGAACCTGCATCGATTGCCCTTGTCGGTCACGCGTCTGAGGTCGATCGGTCGGGTGACCGGGCGACTCTACGAAAGTTGTGATGTCCTGCTGACACCGACGCTCGCTGAAGAGACACCGCGTATCGGGCACTTTGATCCGACGACCGATTACCGTCAGATCATCGATCGTTTGGTGGATTGGGCGGCCTTCACCCCGCTGCAGAACGCGACGGGTGAGCCCGCTGTCTCGCTGCCGTTGGGGGAGTCGCCGAGCGGGATGCCGGTGGGAATGATGTTCGCCGCCCCGCTGGGGCATGAGCGCAGGCTCCTTGAGCTCGCATTCGAACTCGAAGCCGCCAGGCCCTGGGCCCGTATCGGGGGTTAGGTTCGAGGTCCGGCATCAGCCTCTACCCGGTCAGGCGCACGCGGTCATCGGTGCGACTCAGCAACGTTTGATAAACAGTTCGAGTGACAACACCCGCTGAATCAGACGACATGTTCGAAGCCGCCTACCGTGGCGATGCGCCGGAATTCGGTGGGATTCGACCACCGTGGAGCATCGGGGAACCCCAGCCGGAGATCGCGGCCCTGATCGCCGAAGGGAAAATCCGGGGCGAGGTCCTCGATGCGGGCTGTGGTGAGGCGGCACTGGCCCTGCATCTGGCCGAGCGCGGATTCAAAACCGTCGGCCTGGACATGTCGCCGACCGCCATAAAGCTCGCTCAGGCGGATGCCGACAAACGTGGTCTGACCAACGCGAGCTTCGCGGTCGCAGACATCAGCTCATTCGAGGGCTACGACGGTCGCTTCGACACGATCGTCGATTCGACACTGTTCCATTCGATGCCGGTCGAGGCGCGCGAGGGCTATCAGCAGTCCATCGTGCGCGCGGCGGCCCCCGGAGCCTCGTACTTCGTTTTGGTGTTCGACGCGGGCAGAATGCCGCCGAACGGACCGGCGCACCCGGTGACGGAGGACGAGTTGCGTGAGGTGGTGTCGAAGTACTGGACGATCGACGAGATCCGTCCGGCGCGCATTCACGCGAACATTCCGGACGACAATCCGATGCTGACGGCGTTCGGCGGCGCGGGTATCCGCGACGAAGGCAACGGCCGCAAATCGATGGGCGCCTGGTTGCTGTCCGCGCACCTAGGCTGAGGCCGTGGAATTACCACGGCATGTCATCGTTCTGTTCCATATCGTCGGATTCGCCGTGACTTTCGGCGCCTGGGTGGCCGAGGCGGCCGCGGGACGGTTCAGGCTGACTCGGATCATGGACTATGGGCTGCTGGTGTCGCTGGTCAGCGGGTTGGCGCTGGCCGCACCCTGGCCGGCCGGCGTCGTCCTGAACTATCCCAAGATCGGGCTCAAGCTCGCGATTCTGGTGGCTTTGGGCGGGCTGCTGGGGGTGGGCAGTGCCCGCCAAAAGCGGACGGGTGAGGCCGTGGGGCGCCCGCTGTTCCTTGCGGTTGGCGCACTTTCGTTGGCCGCCGCGGGGGTGGCGGTGCTCTGGTAAGGACCGGGTCAGGGCTTTCGGGCCGGACAATCCGACGATTCGGTGATGAGGCAGGATGGAAATGCCGTCCTGGATCTCGCCCGGATGGCACTCTCATGCCAGGAACCCGCTAAGTCCCTAGGAGTCTGATGGGAGAGTCGACCGGCGTCAACGGCG
Source organism: Mycobacterium sp. (assembly GCA_046330895.1). Lineage (GTDB taxonomy): Bacteria > Actinomycetota > Actinomycetes > Mycobacteriales > Mycobacteriaceae > Mycobacterium. The sequence goes on from JAXLRY010000007.1 coordinate 38,442, forward strand.
CTGAGCAGCTCACGAACGAACAGCGGTTGCTGAACCCTTCGTACACACGCATCGTCCTCAAACTCGGCGGCGAGATGTTCGGAGGCGGCGCCGTCGGCGTCGATCCATTGGTCGTCGCCCAGGTGGCTCGTCAGATCGCCGAGGTTGTCCGGAGCGGCGTCCAAGTTGCCGTCGTGATCGGTGGCGGAAATTTCTTCCGCGGGGCCGAACTCCAGGAAAGCGGTATGGATCGATCCCGCTCCGATTACATGGGCATGCTCGGTACCGTAATGAATAGTCTTGCGCTGCAAGACTTCTTGGAACGAAACGGCATCGCGACCCGGGTTCAGACGGCGATCGCCATGGGACAGGTGGCGGAGCCGTACATTCCGCTGCGCGCCCGTCGACACCTTGAGAAGGGGCGCGTGGTGATCTTCGGCGCCGGCATGGGGCTGCCGTATTTCTCGACTGACACGACCGCTGCGCAGCGGGCGCTGGAAATCGGCGCCGAAGTAGTGCTGATGGCCAAGGCCGTCGACGGCGTCTACACAGATGACCCGCGGACCAATCCGGACGCGGAGCTACTGACCGAAATCACCCACCGTGAAGTCATCGACCGCGGACTGAAGGTGGCCGATGCCACGGCGTTCAGCCTGTGTATGGACAACGGAATGCCGATGCTGGTCTTCAACCTGCTGACGGACGGGAATATCGCCCGGGCAGTGACGGGTGAGAAGATCGGGACACTGGTCAAGACCTGAACGACACGACCGGCGCGGATGCCCGCCGAAGACGATGCAGAGCGAAGCGATGAGGAGGAGTGGCGCGGATGCCCGCCGAAGACGATGCAGAGCGAAGCGATGAGGAGGAGTGGCGCGGATGATTGAGGAAGCGCTCTTCGATGCCGAGGAGAAGATGGAAAAGGCCGTGGGGGTCGCGCGTGACGATCTGTCATCGATCCGCACCGGGCGAGCGAACCCGGGTATGTTCGCCCGCATCGCCATCGACTACTACGGGTCGATCACCCCGATCACCCAGCTGTCGAGCATCAATGTTCCCGAGGCCCGCATGGTGGTGATCAAGCCGTATGAGGCGTCGCAGCTGCGCCCCATCGAAGATGCGATCCGCAACTCGGACCTTGGTCTCAATCCGACCAATGATGGCAACGTGATCCGGGTTTCCATCCCTCAGCTGACCGAGGAACGCCGCCGGGAACTGGTCAAGCAAGCCAAAGGGAAGGGCGAGGACGCCAAGGTGTCGGTCCGCAATGTGCGCCGCCGTGCTATGGAGGAACTCCACCGAATTCAGAAAGACGGAGAAGCCGGCGAAGACGAGGTGGGCCGCGCCGAGAAGGATCTCGACAAGTCGACCCAGCGGTACGTCACCCAGATCGACGAGCTCGTGAAAAACAAGGAAGGCGAGTTGCTGGAGGTCTGACGACCTACCGGCACATCCGTACGTGACAGAGACCCAGCCCCAGAAGACCTCGCGCGCCGGGCGCAACCTGCCCGCCGCGATCGCGGTCGGAGTGATCCTGGGTGGCGGACTCATCGCCACCCTGATCTTCGCGCCCCGTGGCTGGGTGGCCATCGTGGCCGTGGCGATGGCGATTGCCACCCACGAGGTGGTCCGGCGGTTACGTGAGGGTGGCTACGACATCCCGCTGATTCCGCTGCTGGTCGGCGGTCAGGCGATGGTCTGGCTGACGTGGCCGTTCGGGGCGGTCGGAGCACTGGGCGGTTTCGGAGGCACGGTCGTCGCCTGCCTGATCTGGCGGTTGCTGAGCGGAGGCCTCAACAGCCAGCCGGTGAACTACCTGCGCGATGTGTCGGTGACTGTGTTTCTGGCGACGTGGATCCCGCTGTTCGGCGCTTTCGGAGCATTACTGATCTACCACCCTGACGGCTCGGCACGGGTGTTCGCCTTGATGCTGGGCGTGGTGCTCTCCGACATCGGCGGCTACACAGCGGGTGTGCTGTTCGGGAAGCACAAGATGGTCCCGGCGATCAGTCCCAAGAAGTCGTGGGAGGGATTCGCCGGATCGTTGATCTGTGGAACCACAGCCGCAGTGCTGGCGGTGGTGTTTCTGCTGCACAAGCCTGCATGGGTCGGCATTCCGCTGGGCATCATGCTGGTGATCACCGCCACGCTCGGCGACTTGGTCGAATCCCAGGTCAAGCGCGACTTGGGTATCAAGGACATGGGAACGCTCCTTCCAGGGCACGGCGGTCTGATGGACCGGATCGATGGCGTCATGCCGTCGGCCGTCGCCACCTGGATCGTTCTGACCCTGCTGACCTGATTCCTGAAACCCTGGGCCGATGAAACAAGACTTGGTCTTCGAGGCACCGCGGCGCGGTCTGCCGCCGCGGCACTTCGCCGACCTCGATTCCGACGGGCGGGTGGCAGCTGTCACGGAGTTGGGGCTGCCGGCCTTTCGCGCGAAGCAGTTGGCCGTTCAGTACTACGGGCGTTTGCAAGCCGATCCCGAGCAGATGACGGACCTGCCCTCGTCTGTCCGCGATCGGGTTGCCGACGCCCTGTTCCCAGACCTGCTGACGGCGGCACGCGAGATCGAATGCGATGCGGGCGAGACGCGCAAAACACTGTGGCGGGCGCATGACGGAACGACTTTCGAGTCGGTGCTGATGCGCTACCCGAACCGGAATACCGTGTGTATCTCATCGCAGGCGGGCTGCGGGATGGCGTGTCCGTTCTGCGCCACCGGGCAGGGTGGTTTGACTCGCAACCTCAGCACCGCCGAGATAGTCGAACAGGTTCGCGCCGCGGCGGTGACACTTCGGGACGAGTTCGGTGACCGGCTGTCGAACATCGTTTTCATGGGGATGGGCGAACCACTGGCGAACTACTCCCGCGTACTTGCGGCGGTTCGTCGCATAACGTCCGCTCCGCCGGAGGGATTCGGCATCTCGGCGCGATCGGTGACCGTGTCGACGGTCGGGTTGGCGCCGGCGATCCGCAAGCTTGCCGACGAGCGACTCGGGGTCACGCTCGCTGTGTCGCTGCACACCCCCGACGACGAACTGCGCGACACCCTGGTCCCGGTGAACAACCGCTGGAAGGTCGGTGAGGTCCTCGACGCGGCCCGCTACTACGCCGACGTCACGGGCCGGCGGGTGTCCATCGAGTACGCCCTTATCCGGGACGTCAACGACCAGCCGTGGCGGGCGGATCTCCTGGGACGGCTGTTGCATCGGACGCTGGGGCCGCTGGCACATGTCAACCTGATTCCCTTGAACCCGACACCGGGAAGCAAGTGGGACGCGAGCCCCAAGCCCGTCGAACGAGAGTACGTTCGCCGCGTGCGCGCTCAGGGGGTGTCGTGCACGGTGCGGGATACGCGCGGTCGCGAAATCGCCGCCGCGTGTGGACAGCTGGCCGCCGAAGGCGGGTAGCTGGAGCGCAGGCGGAATTGGGCCGAGCGTGTGGACAGCTGGCCGCCGAAGGCGGGTAGCTGGAGCGCTTAGCGGAGCCAGCCGCGGCGGCGTCCCCACCAGTCGCGGACGAGCACGCCGAGTGCCAGGACGGCGAAGGCGCCCAGGAACCAGTCTTCGACATGGCCGACGTGGTTGCCGTGGAGCATCGCGAGCAGGAACAGAATGATGAAGATGCCGGTGGCGTACCAAGTCCGGTAATTGATCTTGCTCCAGCCCCACTCGGCCGAGGGAACGTCCGCGGGGTCGACATCGTGGTAGCGATCTACTTCGGTGCTGGCCATCGCGGTTCCTGTCGTCTCGGCAACTGGGTCATGCAATTGGGGTCATTCTGGCATATCAGTGCCCCCGCAGGTCAGCTGATCCGTCCATACCGGCGGAGTGCTTCCCGACGTTCCGCAGCGTGGTCGACGATCGGTTGCGGATATCGGGACGGGCGGCCCGTCTTGAGCCGGTGCACATCTTCGACATCGGCCAGTTCCGGCACCCAACGCCTCACGTAGTCGCCGCCGGGGTCGAACTTTTCGCCCTGCGCGGTGGGGTTGAACACCCGGAAGTAGGGGGCGGCGTCGGTGCCCGACCCGGCGCTCCATTGCCAGCCGTGCTGATTGCTGGCGATATCGCCGTCGACCAGCTGCTCGAGGAACCATCGCGCCCCCCACTGCCACGGCAGGTGCAGATCTTTGACGAGAAATGACGCCACGATCATGCGGACTCTGTTGTGCATGAAGCCCGTGTGAAGGAGCTGCCGCATCCCGGCGTCGACGATCGGATAGCCGGTTCGGCCCTGCTTCCAGGCTTCGAAGGCCCGCTCGGCCGAATCGCCGGTGTCGACCTCGATGGCATCGAAGTTCCGGTTCCAATTGCGCCATGCGCTGTGCGGCCAGCAGTGCAGCACGGCACCGTAGAAGTCGCGGAAGGCGAGTTCACGCAGGTAAGCGGCCGGTCCCGGATCACGGAATGCCAGGTCTGTGGCCATCGTTCGCGGATGGATGGTCCCGAATTTGAGGTGGGCGGACATTCGGCTGGTGGCGTCGCGATCCGGTCGGTCCCGTTGCTCGGCGTAGGTCGCCAGATCGCTGTCCGCGAACTCCGCCCACTGTCGCAGCGCGGCGCTCTCACCGGGTTCGATGTCGAGTGCGACACCGGAATCGGGCGGATCGACCCGACGAATTTCGTGTGAGAGGGCGGCGGGATCGAGCCAGTCCGCGGTCGCGGGTCCTGAGTCGGCGGGTGATCGCCAGCCGACCTCGCGCCATCGGGCGAAGTACGGGGTGAACACACGGTATGGACTGCCGTCGCCTTTGGTGACGCGGCCGGGCGACACCAGGTAGGGCGATCCGGTTGCTTCGAGACCGACGTCGCCGAGAGCGGTCGCGACGGCGTCATCTCGGCGGGACCCGAATGGACTGAAGTCCGCCGAGATGTGCACTGAGGTTGCGCCGATCGCCCTACCGATCTCCGGGATCCGCTGCTCGGGCAGGCCTTCGGTGATCAGCAGCCGGCCGTCGAGCTTGTCGTTCAGCTCCGACAAACAGGCACCCAGGAACTGCAGGCGCCGCGGTCCCGCGCCCTTCAGAAGGCGCGGATCCAGAACAAAGCAGGCGAGGACCTGATCCCCCGAGGCACCCGCCTCGACCAGCGAAGGTAGATCGGACAACCGAAGGTCGCGTCGGAACCACAGCAGGGTGGGCATGGGTCCATGCTGCTGCACAATAGGTAGGTGAGTTCTTCCGGCCGTCTGCGAGTTCTGATCCTGGGTAGTACGGGTTCGATCGGAACGCAGGCACTGGAGGTCATCGCGGCCAACCCCGACCGGTTCGAAGTTGTCGGCCTGGCGGCCGGGGGCGGCAGTCCGGATGTTCTAGCCCGTCAGCGTGCCGAAACCGGCGTTGCGAACATCGCGGTGGCCGATGCCGCCGTCGCTGACCGCCTGGGTGGCGTCACCTACCGCGGGCCCGATGCGGCTACCAGGCTGGTCGAGAACACCGAAGCCGACGTCGTGCTTAACGCGTTGGTCGGGGCTCTGGGGCTGGAACCGACGCTCGCCGCTCTGGCCAGCGGTGCCCGACTGGCTCTTGCCAACAAGGAATCTCTGGTGGCGGGTGGTCCGCTCGTGCTCAACGCGGCAGGCCCGGGCCAGATCGTGCCGGTGGACTCCGAGCATTCGGCGCTCGCCCAGTGTCTTCGGTCGGGCAGCGCGGACGAAGTTGCGAGACTGGTGCTGACTGCGTCGGGCGGGCCCTTTCGCGGCTGGTCGGTTGCCGGCTTGCAGGCCGTGACGCCCCAACAGGCCGGTGTTCACCCCACCTGGAACATGGGGCCGATGAACACCTTGAATTCCGCGTCCTTGGTCAACAAGGGGCTCGAGTTGATCGAGACGCACCTGTTGTTCGGCGTTCCGTACGACCGCATCGACGTCGTGGTTCACCCGCAGTCGATCGTGCACTCGATGGTGACGTTCGTGGACGGCTCCACGATCGCGCAGGCCAGCCCGCCGGACATGAAGCTGCCCATTTCACTGGCCCTGGGTTGGCCGGACCGCGTGTCTTCGGCGGCCGCCGCATGCGACTTCACGACGGCGTCGACGTGGGAATTCGAGCCCCTCGACAATTCCGTTTTCCCGGCCGTCGATCTCGCGAGACACGCGGGGGAGGCCGGCGGCTGTATGACGGCGGTCTACAACGCCGCCAACGAGGAGGCGGCCGATGCCTTCCTCGCGGGACGGATCCGATTTCCCGCGATCGTGCAAACAATCGGTGACGTCCTGCACGCCGCGGACCAGTGGGCTGCGGAACCAGCTACCGTGGAAGAGGTACTTGATGCGCAGCGGTGGGCCCGGGAACGGGCCCGCGCAGTGCTTGCCGCCGTCAAGGGCCCTGCACAGGAGGTCGCTTCAATCCCATGATGTTCGCATTCGGCATCGTTCTGTTCGCGCTGGCCATTCTCGTCTCGGTCGCACTGCACGAATGTGGTCACATGTGGGTCGCGCGCGCCACCGGCATGAAGGTGCGCCGTTATTTCGTCGGCTTCGGCCCCACCCTGTGGTCGACCCGTCGCCCGAACAAACTGGGCGACACCGAATACGGAATCAAGGCGATCCCGCTCGGCGGGTTCTGCGATATCGCGGGAATGACGTCGGTCGAGGAGTTGGCGCCCGAAGACCAACCACATGCCATGTACCGGCAGAAGGTCTGGAAGCGGGTCGCCGTGCTGTTCGCCGGTCCGGCCATGAACTTCATCATCGGCCTGGTCCTGGTCTACGGCATCGCCGTGATGTGGGGCCTGCCGAATCTTCATCCGCCCACCACCGCCGTCGTGGGTGAGACCCAATGCGTGGCAGCGGAAACCACCAAGGGTTCGCTCAGCCAATGTTCGGGCCCGGGCCCGGCGGCGCTGGCCGGGATCAAGCCTGGGGACGTCGTTCTGCGGGTGGGCGATACGCCGGTGAAGAATTTTCAGGACATGGTCGCGGCCGTTCAGAAGTCGTCCGGTCCCACGCCTTTTGAAGTCGAAAGGACCCAGGACGGAAAGTCGAGCGTCATCACCACCATCGTCGACGTCACGTCCACCAAGCGATGGGTGTCCAAGGACGGAAAGGACGCCACCGGGCCGAGCGATGTCGGAGCTGTCGGCATCTCCGCCGCTTCGTTCGGGCCCACGCAGTACAACGTGCTGACCGCCGTTCCAGCGACATTCACCTTCAGCGGCGATCTCGCCGTCGAATTGGGTAAGTCGCTGGCGGCCATCCCGACGAAGGTCGGCGCACTGGTCCACGCGATCGGCGGCGGAGAGCGCGACCCGGAAACACCGATCAGCGTGGTCGGTGCCAGCATCATCGGCGGAGACACCGTCGACCACGGCGTGTGGGTGGCGTTCTGGTTCTTCCTGGCGCAGCTGAACTTCGTGCTCGGCGCGATCAACCTGGTGCCGCTGCTTCCGTTCGACGGCGGTCACATCGCGATAGCGGTATTCGAGAAGATCCGCAACATGATTCGTGCGGCCCGCGGCATGGTGGTCGCGGCGCCGGTGAACTATTTGAAGCTCATGCCCGCCACCTACGTCGTGCTGGCCGTTGTCGTCGGATACATGGCGCTGACCGTGACCGCCGATCTGGTTAATCCGATCAGGTTGTTCCAGTAGGAGACCGCTGATGTCTATGGATTCGATCGGCTTGGGCATGCCGGAAGCGCCGCCGCCCACGCTTGCGCATCGCCGCAAGACCCGCCAGTTGTCGGTGGGTGGGGTCGGGGTCGGCAGCGACCACCCGGTGACGGTGCAATCGATGTGCACCACCAAGACTCACGACGTCAACGCCACGCTGCAGCAGATCGCCGAGCTGACCGCGACCGGCTGCGACATCGTGCGCGTCGCGTGCCCACGGCAGGAGGACGCCGACGCCCTCGCGGCCATCGCCAAGAAGAGCAAGCTTCCCGTCATCGCGGACATCCATTTCCAGCCGAAGTACATATTCGCGGCTATCGACGCGGGATGTGCGGCGGTCCGGGTGAACCCGGGCAACATCAAGGAGTTCGACGGCCGGGTGGCCGAAGTCGCCAAGGCCGCGGGTGCGGCCGGAATTCCGATCCGGATCGGTGTGAACGCGGGCTCGCTGGACAAGCGCTTCATGGAGAAGTACGGCAAGGCGACACCGGAGGCGCTCGTCGAGTCGGCGCTGTGGGAGGCGTCGCTTTTCGAGGATCACGGATTCGGCGACATCAAGATCAGCGTCAAGCATCACGACCCGGTGATCATGGTGGCCGCCTACGAGATGCTGGCCGAAAAATGCGATTACCCGTTGCATCTCGGCGTGACGGAGGCGGGCCCGGCGTTCCAGGGCACCATCAAGTCGGCTGTGGCTTTCGGGGCGCTGCTGTCGCGAGGCATCGGCGACACCATTCGGGTCTCGCTGTCGGCTCCGCCCGTCGAAGAGGTGAAGGTGGGCAACCAGATCCTGGAATCCCTGAACCTGCGCCCGCGCTCGCTGGAGATCGTCTCGTGCCCGTCCTGCGGGCGGGCCCAAGTTGACGTTTACACCCTTGCCAACGAGGTGACGGCCGGCCTTGAGGGCATGGACGTGCCACTTCGCGTCGCCGTCATGGGCTGCGTCGTCAACGGACCTGGCGAAGCGCGCGAAGCTGACCTCGGGGTGGCCTCCGGCAACGGCAAGGGGCAGATCTTCGTCAAAGGTGAGGTGATCAAGACGGTGCCGGAGGCGCAGATCGTCGAGACGCTCATCGAGGAGGCGATGCGGATCGCGGAGGCTCAGGGCGGCACGGATTCATCTACCAGCGGTTCACCTGTCGTCACCGTAAGCTGACGGGGTAACCCTGAGAAGGAATGCCAATGTCGGCTCCGTCTGTGCCCCGCCTGGTCGGCGACCCGGTTGCGGTGGTTCACGATGCCGCTGCGGTCGGGCGGGTGCTGGCGGACGATCCGGTTGGTTCCTGCATGGTCGCCGCCCGTGTCGCCGAACACGGTGTCGAGCCCTATGCGATAGGTGGGGAGCTGTGGACCCGCGGCCGCGTCGATCGCTCGCTCTGTTATGCGGGCGCCAATCTCATACCGCTGCGCGGTGACTCGGCAGACATGACGGCCTTCGCCGACAAGGCGATGAGTTCCGCGCGCCGGTGCTCCTCGGTTGTGGGCCGGGCCGATCTGGTGTTGCCGATGTGGGAGAGGCTGCAGAATTCCTGGGGCCCGGCGCGCGATGTCCGCGACAACCAGCCGCTGATGGCCATCGCCTCGCTGCCGTCGTGCCCCGCGGATCCCGGCGTGCGGCGGGTGCGTATCGACGAACTCAACGCGTACTTGGTCGCGGCGGTCGACATGTTCATCGGGGAGGTCGGTATCGATCCCCGAATCGGTGACGGCGGTCGGGGCTACCGCAGGCGGGTGGCCGGTCTGATCGCGGCGGGACGGGCCTTCGCGCGTTTCGAATGCGGCCAGGTGGTGTTCAAGGCGGAGGTCGGTTCGCAGTCGCCGTCGGTGGGCCAGATCCAGGGGGTTTGGGTCCATCCTGAGTGGCGTGGCCACGGGCTCGGCACGGCGGGGACGGCGGCGGTGGCGGCCGCGGTGGTCAAGGGTGGGCGTATCGCGAGCCTGTACGTCAACGGGTACAACGCAATCGCCCGCGCCGCCTACAGCCGGGTGGGGTTTACCGAGGTCGGGACGTTCGCCACTGTGTTGCTGGACTGACCGCGCCGGGGTGGCGGTGTCGCTACCACACTTCGAGATGTCACAGTCATAACATTTGTCTCAATGGCATCACGAGTAACAGCCTCGATTTCTGGGCTCACAGTCTTGGTGACGGTTGCGGCGTTGTCGGCGTGCACCCCGCGCCCGGACGGCCCCGCACCGGCCGCCGAACAGTTCTTCGCCGACCTGGCGAAGGGGGATACGAGCGGCGCGTCCGAACTTTCCGACCGGCCTGCCGACGCTCGCGCGGCACTCAACCAAGCCTGGGCGGGTTTGCAGGCCACCCACCTGGATGGTCAGATCCTGGGCTCGCGTTACACCGAGGACACCGGCAGCGTGAACTATCGGTTCACCTGGACGCTGCCGAAGAATCGGACGTGGACCTATGACGGCGTCCTCCAGATGATCCGCGACGAAGGCCAGTGGAAGGTCCGATGGACGGCCGGGGGGCTGCACCCCAAGTTGGGGGAACATCAGACGTTCGCGCTTCGCGCCGACCCGCCCCGACGGGCATCGGTGATCGAGCGGGGTGGAACCGATGTCTTGGCGCCCGCGAATCTTTATCGCTATCAACTGGATGCGGCCCGGGCCGGGCAATCGTTGATGGCAACCTCGAGAGCCGTCGCGGACACGTTGCGTCCGTTCGACGACGCGCTCGACCCGCAGCGGCTGGCCGAGCAGGCCAGCTCCTCGAACGGGCCGATGGATCTGATCACGCTGCGGCGGGCCGATCACGACAGGGTTGGCCCCGTCCTCGACGCACAACCCGGGGTGGTGGTGACCCCGCAAGCCGACCTGCTGCCCACCGACGACGGCTTTGCACCGACGATCATCGGCCAAGTCAAGAAGGCCGTCATCGACGAACTCGACGGCCGCTCCGGCTGGCGAGTGGTGAGCGTCAACCAGAACGGCGCCGACGTCGACATCCTCAACGAAGTGGCCCCACAGCCGGCGCCCGCGATCTCAATCACCCTGGACCGCGCGGTGCAGGACGCCGCGCAACACGCCGTCAACGCCCAGGGGCGCAAGGCGATGATGGTGGTCCTCAAGCCATCGACCGGCGACATTCTGGCCGTCGCGCAGAATTCCGCCGCCGACGTCGATGGACCGGCCGCGACGACCGGGCTGTACCCGCCAGGGTCGACGTTCAAGATCGTTACCGCCGGAGCGGCCATCGACCGCAAGATGGCGACCCCGAACACCCTGCTGGGATGTCCGGGACAGATCGACATCGGCGACCGGACCATTCCCAACTACAACGAGTTCGATCTGGGAACGGTGCCGCTCTCCAAGGCATTCGCCAATTCGTGCAACACGACATTCGCCGAGTTGGCCAGCCGGATGCCGCCGACGGCGCTGAACGTCGCCGCAGCCCAGTACGGTCTCGGCGCCGACTACGTCATCGACGGCATCACGACTGTCACCGGGTCCGTGCCGCCCACCGTCAATCTGACGGAGCGGACCGAAGACGGGTTCGGCCAGGGAAAGGTCCTGGCTTCCCCGTTCGGGATGGCCATGGTGGCGGCGACCGTGGCCTCGGGCAAGACCCCGACGCCGCATCTCATCGTCGGCAGCCAGACCACCGAATCGGGTGACCACCCGCCGATCAGTCAGGAGATGCTCGACGGTGTCCGAGAGATGATGCGGTTGGTGGTCACCAACGGCACGGCGAAGGACATCGCGGGCTCGGGCGACGTGCATGGGAAGACCGGAGAGGCGGAATTCGCGGGCGGCTCGCATGCCTGGTTCGCCGGCTACCGGGGGGATCTGGCATTCGCCGCACTGATCGTGGGCGGCGGGAGTTCCGAATACGCGGTCCGGATGGTTCGGTCGATGTTCGACGAGCTGCCGGTGGACTACTCGTGAGCGTCCCCGGGAAACGTCAGCGGGTGAACGTCAGGCTACGACGAGCGACGTTCCCCGGACGGTGATGGCGACCGGAGTCAGCGGTTGAACCGCGGGGCCGTGGGCCACCGATCCGTCGAGCTCGAATTTGCTGCCATGGCACGGGCAGTCGATGGTGGTGGTGATCATGTCGGAGAGCTGGCAGCCCGCGTGCGTGCATTTCGGGATAAACGCCTTGAACACCCCCGCAGTCGGCTGCGTCACGACGACACCTTGCGCCATCTTCCCGGAGCCGACCGGGATGTCGGACGTGTTCGCCAGCACCTGTCCGGCGGATGGCGGCGGCGCGGGCTTGGTGTCCGGCCCGGCGCACGCGGCAAGGGGTGCCACCGCGGCGCCGATGAGCAGTGATCGTCGGGTCGGCATCCTGACAGGCTAGAGCCTCCCGCGCCCAAACCGGAACGGGTGGGGAAGCGCTCGTCTGCTCTGGCATCGCCCGTTGTGGGCCGCGACTCCCGAGATCGACGTATCGGCGTGGCCCTTCTCGCACTTTCTCGCCCGCTTGTCCGTCCGCGTGAGCGGGTACCGTGGAGTGGTTATGACCATCGAGCATCAGCCTGTGCTGCGGGTTTCCGACGTAGACCGCAATGGAACGCTGCGGCGGCTCCACAACGCCGTCGCCCTCGGTCTGATCGACATCGGCGAATTCGAGGAACGCTCTGCGCAGGTCTCGGCGGCGCGGATGCGCGCCGAACTCGACATTCTGGTGGACGATCTGCCGGGTCCCGGCGCCATAGTGACCTCAGCCACCGACCGGGTCGAATTGCGCGGCTGGATGGGCTCCCTGAAGCGGCACGGCGAGTGGATCGTGCCGACCAGGCTGACCCTGGTGCGGCGGATGGGTTCGGTCGAACTCGATCTCACAGCCGCCCGCTTCGCGGGTCCGGTCGTCGTGATCGAACTGGACATCATCCGCGGATCGCTGGATCTGCGGCTTCCCGACGGCGCGAGCGCCTCGATCGACGACGTCACCGTGTACGCCGGAAGCGCGCGAGAACGTCGCAAAGAGCCGCCGGCCGAGGGAAACCCGCATGTTGTGCTGACCGGCAAGGTGGTGTTGGGATCGGTGAACATCCGCGGCCCCAGGCGCCCGCTGCCGTGGCGTCGCTAGTCTGACAGGATGCCCGCTCGCAGTGCGCTCAGCGCCGGCGTGATTTCGCCGACCCTTCCGGTTCCGTCGTCGATCGAGCGACCCGAATATGTCGGCAAGTCGACTGCTCGTGAGGGTTCGGAGCCGTGGGTGCAGACACCTGAGGTGATCGAGAAGATGCGGCTCGCGGGTCGGATCGCGGCTGGCGCACTGGACGAGGCCGGCAAGGCTGTTGCGCCCGGGGTCACGACCGATCACCTCGACAGGATCGCGCACCAGTACATGGTGGACCACGGCGCCTACCCGTCGACCCTGGGCTACAAGGGATTTCCGAAGTCCTGCTGCACTTCGTTGAACGAGGTCATATGCCACGGCATACCGGACTCGACCGTGATCGAAGACGGCGACATCGTGAACATCGATGTGACCGCCTATATCGGCGGCGTGCACGGTGACACCAATGCGACCTTCCTCGCCGGAGACGTCTCCGAAGAGCACCGGCTGTTGGTGGAACGCACCCGGGAGGCGACGATGCGCGCCATCAACGCGGTCAAGCCCGGCCGGGCGCTCTCGGTCATCGGCCGGGTCATCGAGTCGTACGCAAATCGCTTCGGCTACAACGTGGTTCGTGACTTCACCGGCCACGGAATCGGCACGACTTTTCATAATGGTCTGGTGGTTCTGCACTACGATCACCCCAGCGTCGACACCGTTCTTGAACCGGGCATGACGTTCACCATCGAACCGATGATCAACTTGGGCTCGCTCGACTACGACATCTGGGACGACGGGTGGACCGTGGCCACCATCGATCGCCGGTGGACCGCGCAGTTCGAGCACACACTGGTAGTCACCGACGAAGGTGCGGAAATCCTCACGTTGCCGTGAGCCGCGCGCTGCTGGTCGCGGGCACCACTTCGGACGCCGGTAAGTCGATGGTGGTGGCTGGCCTATGCCGGATATTGGCGCGCAGAGGAATTCGGGTCGCACCGTTCAAAGCTCAGAACATGAGCAACAATTCCGTCGTCACGATCGATGGGGGCGAGATCGGCCGCGCCCAGGGAATGCAGGCGCGGGCCGCGGGGCTGCAACCCAGCGTCCGGTTCAACCCCGTGCTGCTGAAGCCGGCCGGCGACCGAACCTCCCAACTGGTGGTCCGGGGCAAGGCGGTCGGTACCGTCGCTGCCGCCGACTACATCGACCACCGAAAATGGCTGGCCGGCGTCATTGCCGAGGAATTGGATCGGCTTCGAACCGACTACGACGTGGTGATCTGTGAAGGTGCCGGATCGCCCGCCGAGATCAATCTGCGCGCAACCGATTTGGCCAACATGGGTTTGGCGCGTGCGGCGGACCTGCCCGTGGTCGTCGTCGGGGATATCGATCGTGGTGGACTGCTGGCGCACCTGTTTGGAACGGTCGCCGTGCTGTCGCCGGAGGACCAGGCGATGATCGCGGGTTTCATCGTCAACAAGTTTCGCGGGGATCCGGTCCTGCTCGCGCCGGGCCTCGATCAGCTGGCCGCACTGACGGGCCGCCCGACATACGGAGTGCTGCCTTATTGCGACGAGTTGTGGCTCGACGCCGAGGATTCGGTGTCCGTGTTCGCGGGACGGAACGTCGGAGTCCCCGCGGAGCCGGTCGGGTCGCAGTGGTTGAGGATTGCGGCCATCCGATTGCCGCGGATTTCCAACTCGACAGACATCGAGGCCATTGCCTGTGAACCCGGTGTGCTGGTCCGTTGGGCGAGTGAACCATCCGATGTGGCGGATGCCGACGTCGTGGTCATCCCCGGCAGTAAGGCCACAGTGGCGGATCTGCGCTGGCTGCGCGACCGTGGACTGGCCCGGGCCATCGAGGATCATGCTGCTGCGGGACGAACCGTTGTGGGTATCTGCGGCGGGTTTCAAATGCTGTGCCGAACCATTGATGACGGGGTCGAATCGGGGGAAGGGAGCGTTCAGGGGCTGGGCCTCTTGAATGCGGACATCGAATTCGATTCGGTCAAGACGCTGCGGCGCTGGGTCGACGCCGGTGAAAATGCGTTGTGCGGCTATGAGATTCGGCATGGATGCGTGACGCGCTCTGCTGAGGAAGCATGGTTCGACGCGGATGGGGTCGCGCAGGGCTATGCGCATCGCCCCGTTTTCGGGACGCACTGGCATGGTCTGTTCGATAACGATAGGTTCCGGCGGGCATGGCTGGAGGAAGCGGCTGTGGCGGCGGGGCGGACGGGTTTCCGGTCCGCCGGTGGTGTCGACGTTTCCGCACGGCGCGATGCGCAATTGGATGTGATGGCCGACCTGCTCGAAAGGCATGTCGATCTCGATGCGGTGTTTGCACTGCTCGACGGGGGGCTGCCACGGCGCCCGACGATCGAGACACGACTGGGTGGGTAGCGTGGTGCGCATGTTCGGCTCTCGGGTGTTCGTTGCGTTGGCGACCACGGCGACGCTGCTCGCGGGGTGCGGCACCGTCATTCCCGGAACCGCGACATGGCCGGGGGCGACGCTGGCCCGGGTCGCGTTGAGCGACAAGGACTTTCCGCAGGGTGTCCAGTACGACAAGATCATCGAGACTCCAGGCGCGCCAGACGGCGCCGACGGTCCCGGCTCGATGCTGTCTCGTCCGCAGGGCTGTGCGAACGCGCTGACCAACGTGATCGCCAAGACCGCAGAGCGGGGTCCGGGGAGCGCCGAGAAGTATTCGGCCGCCTATGACGGTGCCCGGATCGTCATGACTGTGCTGTCGTGGCATCTGGATCTGGACAGGCTCGCCGCCGAGGCGCGGCGCTGTGCGGAGTTCGAGACGTTCTTCGACGCGTCCGCCCAAGGCATTCCGATCACCACGACCGAGTTGCCGGGCGCCGAGAGCGGCGCCCTGGCCTATCAGCAGACGATGGATCTGAAGGGGAATCGCAGCAGCATCTACATCGTGTTCCAAAATGTCGGGAACCTGGGCTTGTTCGGCATGGCCTTTCCGACCCCGGATCCGGGCATCGCCGTCAAAGCCGAACTGCCGCAGACCTTCTTGGAGGTTGTCGCCAAACAAACCGCAAAGATGCGAGCCGGCTGAGCGGGCACTGAGAGTGCGCTGGAAAACTCGCGCGGACGGCTGAGTGCGAGTAACTTGACGAAGTGCCCGCGACACGTGTGACTGTCGACGGGATTCCCGTTCCGGTAAGCGTGGCCGGCCCTGAGAAGGGGCCGGTCGTCGTCGTGCTGGGTGCAGCGCAACATGCGCTCGCGGCTTACGAGCCGGTGTGTCAGAGATTGCACACCGCATCCATACGTACCGTCGTGATCGGTCCCGATCCCAAGCTTGCGCCGAAGTCGGTTATGGGGATACTCGATTCGCTCGAGGTGCGTTGGGGCGTGGTAGTCGGAGATCGCGCCGGCGGGGCACTGGCTTGGGTGCTCGCAGCGACACGTCCCGACAGGTTCACCGGACTGGTCGTGATCGACCGCGGGCATCCACGAGTTCCTGATCAGGATGGTGTGATCATCGACGAGCAGTGTCCTGCTGTGGAGATCAACACGACAGCGCTCGTCAGCACCCCGGCCGCTCGCATCGTGGCCCAAGCCAGCCAGCGTTTCGTCTACAGCGACTTCCGTCTCGTCGAATTCACCAGCAGGCGCAACGCGGGTGAATCCACAGCGCAGTTGGCCGCCGAGATCGTGCTGAGGACGAGTACTTGGTGACGGCTTATGTGGTGTGGCCCTTGAGGATTTCGTCTTCGATGGTTCCGCCTAGCCCCTCGCTCGCGGGATCGTAGCCGTGGAGTCCGCCGCTGACGGCGTACTCCTCTTCAGGCGAGAGCACCAATCGGTGGCGACCGTAGAGGCCGAACACCAGTAGGCCGATTGTGTAGAGGACCACTATCGCGATGACCGCGGGGCGGTAAGCCGGATTGATCAGGACGGCGACGAAGGTGACCGCGGCGATCGCGAAAGCGACGATGGCGCCCCAGTTCCCGGTGGGACTGACCCACGGCCGCCGGGCGTTCGGGAACTTGCGCCTCAGCAGGACGAACGATGCCATCTGCAGCATGTAGGCCAACACTGCGCCCCATACCGCGATGTTCAGGACCACGTCACCGGCGCCCGCGTTGTAGTTCACCACCAGCAGTGCGATGAATCCGATCAATGCGCCGACTACCAGGGCGATGTAGGGCGTCTGGCGACTACCTGTCAGCGACAACGCCTTCGGGTAGTAGCCGGCCCGACTGAGCGAATACAGATTCCGGCCGTACGCGTACATGATGCCCTGCAGACTGGCCAGCAGCCCGATGAGAGCGAAGGCGGACAGCACCGCGGCGAGGCTCTGCGGCAGGAATGCCCGGAAACCGTCCAAGAGCGGCTCCCCGGACGTGCGGATCGCCTCCGAACCGGTCACCGCGGGATTGAGGAAGAACACGATTGCCGCGCAGACGATCAGCGAGGCCAGGCCCCAGATGCCGGCTTTGGGGATGTCCCGGCTCGGGTTGTGGGCCTCTTCGGCCGCCAACGGCAGCTCCTCGATGCCGAGGAAGAACCACATGGCGAAGGGCAGCGCGTAAAGGACCCCGACGAAACCGAACGGCAGGAATGAACTTGAACCTGCCGCGTCGGGGTTCGGCTCGATGTCGAGCAGCTTGCCGAAATCGACCGCCCCGTGGGTGAAGGCGAGCACGCCGAACAACACGAGGATTGCCACCGAGATGATCGCGACGATCAGCGCGAAGCGGAAGGACACCTCGGCGCCCCACGAATTCAGCCCGACGAAGACGGCGTACAGGACGATCCACCACACCCAGCCCGGCAGGGACAGGTCGAACAGTTCACTGGTCACGGCGTCCGCGTAGCTCGCCGAAAAGTAGACGACGACCGCGGTGGTGAAGACGTACTCGATGGTTTCGGCGAAGCCGGTGATGAACCCGCCCCAGGGACCCATTGCCGCTCGCGCGAAGGAGTATGCGCCGCCGGTGTGGGGCATCGCGGCCGACATCTCGCCGATGGAGAACAGCATCCCGAAATACATGACGATGATCGCGACGGTGGCTATTCCCAAACCACCCCAACCCGCTTCGCCGATGCCGAAGTTCCATCCCGAGAAGTCCCCGGAGATGACCGCCGCGATCCCGATGCCCCAAAGCCCCCAGAACCCGGCCGTGCGCAGCAGGGTCCGTCTTTCGAAATAGCCGTCACCGGCCTGCGTGTACGTGACTCCGGACGTCTTCATCTGCTCGTCGGCCATGGCGGTGGCTCCTCACGGGTCAACCGGGCGTACCTCGGTATTTAGGCAGAATAGAATGCGCAAGGTTGGTTGTCAGATCTTTGAAGTCGGGCGCGCAAGGGAGAGCATCAGATGATGCTGACGGAACTGGCCGAGCTGGTCGCGGATGGTGAAATCGATACCGTCATCGTGGCATTCGCCGACATGCAGGGACGGCTCACCGGCAAGCGGGTCGCGGCGCGGTTGTTCATCGAAGAGGTCGCCGCGCACGGCGCCGAATGCTGCAACTATCTGCTTGCCGTCGACGTCGACATGAACACCGTTGACGGGTATGCGATGTCGAGCTGGGAGTCCGGTTACGGCGACATGGTCATGACACCGGATTTCAGCACGCTGCGCCGCATCCCGTGGCTGCCGGGAACCGCGTTGGTCATGGCTGATCTCTCCCGGGTGGAAGGCGGGCCGGTGCCGGTAGCCCCGCGCACCGTCTTGCGCACCCAACTGGATCGGTTGGCCCAGCGCGGTTTGGAGGCCTTCGTCGGAACCGAACTCGAGTTCATGGTGTTCGACGACACCTACCGCGAGGCGTGGGCCGCAGGCTATCGGGGTTTGTCGAAGTCCACCGACTACAACGTCGACTACGCCATCCACGCCTCGACGCGAATGGAACCGCTGCTGCGGGACATCCGCCGGGGCATGGATGGCGCGGGCATGTACTGCGAAGGTGTGAAAGGCGAATGCAATCTCGGGCAACAGGAGATCGCGTTCCGGTACGACCGCGCGCTGGCCACTTGCGACAACCACACCATCTACAAGAACGGTGCCAAGGAAATCGCCGACCAGCACGGCAAGAGCCTCACGTTCATGGCCAAATTCGATGAGCGCGAAGGCAACAGCTGCCATATTCACATCTCGCTCCGCGGCGCGGATGGCGCCGCGGTCTTCGCGGACGAGTCCGGGCCGCTGGGCATGTCGGGCATGTTCCGCAGCTTTGTCGCCGGCCAGCTTGCGACGCTTCGCGAGCTCACACTCTTCTATGCGCCGAATATCAACTCCTACAAGAGATTTGTCGACGGCAGTTTCGCTCCGACCGCCGTCGCCTGGGGAGTCGACAATCGGACCTGCGCACTCCGCGTCGTGGGGCGTGGCCACAGTATGCGAATGGAATGCCGGACTCCCGGCGGCGACGTCAACCAGTACCTGGCGGTCGCCGCCCTGATCGCGGGTGGCCTGTACGGAATCGATCGGGGATTGGAGCTGCCCGCGCCGTGTGCTGGCAACGCGTATTCAGCTGATGCGCAACGCCTTCCGGCGACATTGGCGGAGGCGGCCCAGCTGTTCTCCGAATCGTCGGTGGCTCGCGAGGCGTTCGGTGCTGAGGTCGTCGACCACTACCTGAACAATGCGCGCATCGAACTCGCGGCGTTCAACTCGGCTGTCACCGACTGGGAAAGGGTGCGCTGCTTTGAGCGGCTCTAGTGTTCCCGCTCGGCCGGTGATCGGACTGACAACCTATCTGCAGCAGGCACGGACCGGAGTGTGGGATGTTCCCGCCAGCTTCCTTCCCGGCGTCTACCTGGACGGCGTCACCCGCTGCGGCGGCATCGCGACGCTGCTGCCTCCGCAGCCCGTGGACGGCGACATCGCCGATCGGGCACTCGACCGTATCGACGGTTTACTCGTAACGGGTGGAAGAGACGTCGATCCTGCCGCATACGGTCAGGAGGCCCACCCGGCGACTGATCCCCCTGCCGGGTGTCGGGATGCATGGGAGTTCGCACTTATCGAAGCGGCGCTGCGCAGGTCCATGCCCATACTCGGAATCTGCCGTGGCGCACAGGTTCTCAATGTCGCGTTGGGCGGCACTCTGCATCAGCACCTCCCCGACGTACTCGGGCACACGCATCACCAGCGGGGAAGCGCCGTGTTCTCGACGTCGAGTGTCCATACTGTGGCGGGAAGCAGACTCGCGAGTCTTGTGGGTGCGGGTGTGAGCGCGCAGTGCTACCACCATCAGGCGATCGATCGTCTCGGGGACGGATTGGTGGTCAGCGCAACTGATTCCGCGGGTGTCATCGAAGCCGTCGAAATGAAGGACAGGGGATTCGTCGTCGCCGTGCAATGGCATCCGGAGGAGACGCTGCACGACCTGCGACTCTTCCGGGCGTTGGTCGATGCTGCCGCCGAATACGTGACAGGGCCTAATAGGTGACAGGGCCTAATACGTGACAGGGCCCAATAGGTGACAGGGAGACCGGCTTCGTGGCTTCAACGCAACTGATCAATCCGGCAACCGAGCAGCCGCTACAGACTGTCGAGCTTCTCGACGTACCCGCGGTAGATGACGCCGTCGACCGGGCGAAGGAGGCTCAGAAGCGTTGGGCGGCAAAGTCTCCCGTCGAACGGGCGCAGGCTCTCCGGGACTTCGCGATCGCGGTGGCGGGCAGCGTCGGTGAACTGGCGGCGTTGGAGACCGCCAATTCCGGTCACCCGATCGGCAACGCGGAATGGGAGGCGGGGCATGTTCGCGACGTGCTGCAGTTCTATTCCGCGGCGCCGGAACGGATGTCGGGCAAGCAGATCCCCGTTTCGGGTGGCCTCGATGTCACCTTTCACGAACCTATCGGCGTGGTCGGCGTCATCGCCCCGTGGAACTTCCCGATGCCGATCGCTTCGTGGGGTTTCGCGCCTGCGCTCGCCGCTGGAAACGCGGTATTGGTCAAGCCCGCCGAATGGACGCCCCTGACCACCATCCGGTTGGGCGAGATCGCGGTCGAATCGGGCATGCCGCGTGACCTTCTTCAGGTGTTGCCGGGGCGGGGGAGTGTTGTCGGTCAGAGGTTCGTCACGCACCCGGACGTACGGAAGATCGTGTTCACCGGATCGACCGACGTGGGGATGAAGGTCATGGCCGGGGCGGCCAGTCAGGTGAAACGGGTAACCCTCGAACTCGGCGGCAAGAGCGCCAACATCATCTTCGACGATTGCGATTTGGAGCGCGCTGCGGCAACCGCACCGTACGGTGTGTTCGACAACGCCGGCCAGGACTGCTGTGCGCGCAGCCGTATTCTTGTGCAGCGCAATGTCTTCGACCGCTTCATGGAGCTGTTTGAGCCAGCCGTGCGCGGCGTGGTCGTCGGCGATCCGACGGCTCGTGACACCGAGATGGGGCCACTGGTTTCTCGCGCGCATTTCGATTCGGTAGCCGACTATGTGCCCGACGATGCGCCGGTCGCGTTTCGGGGGGAAGTGCCGGCGGGCCCCGGATACTGGTTCCCTCCGACTGTGCTGCTGCCGGACCGGAACGACCGCACAGTCACCGAAGAGATTTTCGGGCCGGTGGTGACCGTCCTGCCCTTCGACGACGAGGCCGACGCGATCGCCTTGGCGAATGACACCGAATATGGTCTCTCCGGTTCGATCTGGACGAACAACCTGTCACGAGCGCTGCGTGTCTCGCGTGCCGTCGAGGCGGGAAACCTCAGCGTGAACTCCCACTCGTCGGTGCGCTACAACACGCCCTTCGGAGGTTTCAAGCGGTCCGGCCTCGGGCGCGAATTGGGTCCTGACGCCCCTTTGCATTTCACCGAAACCAAGAACGTGTTCTTCGCGATCACAGAGGAGAATTAGTTGAGCACCGTGGATCTGACCCAGCGACTGGCCGGCAGGGTGGCCGTCATCACCGGTGGTGCGAGCGGCATCGGACTCGCGTCCGCACGCCGAATGCGGGCTGAAGGTGCATCCATCGTCATCGGTGACATCGATCCCAAGACCGGCGCGGACGTTGCCGGGGAGCTGGGCGGAACCTTTGTCCAAGTAGATGTTTCCGACGAAGCCGCCGTCGATACGTTGTTCGATACGGCGGCCGCCACGTACGGATCGGTGGACATCGCCTTCAACAACGCGGGGATCTCGCCACCAGAAGACGATCTGATCGAGACGACGGAATTACCCGCGTGGCAACGCGTCCAGGACATCAACCTGAAGTCGGTGTACCTGTGCTGCCGCGCTGCGCTGCGGTACATGGTTCCCGCGCAACGAGGTTCGATCATCAACACGGCGTCGTTCGTTGCGGTGATGGGCTCGGCGACCTCGCAGATCTCCTACACCGCGTCCAAAGGCGGAGTGCTGGCGATGTCGCGGGAATTGGGGGTTCAGTTCGCGCGGCAGGGAATTCGCGTCAACGCGTTGTGCCCCGGCCCGGTCAACACCCCGCTGCTCCAGGAACTCTTCGCCAAGGATCCAGAACGTGCGGCCAGGCGACTGATTCACATCCCGCTCGGTCGTTTTGCCGAAGCAGAGGAGTTGGCTGCGGCGGTGGCGTTCCTGGCGAGCGACGACGCGTCTTTCATCACGGCGTCGACCTTCCTGGTCGACGGCGGTATCAGTTCGGCCTACGTCACGCCCCTCTAGGAATCGCCCCTCTAGGAATCGGCCCTGCAGGAATCGGCGGCGTAGCGGCGCCGCATTAGCCGGCGCGGCCGTCGCGGTCGGCCTGCGTCAGCAGGTCGTGCCGTGCCCGCGCGACACGAGAACGGATGGTGCCGACCGGGCATCCGCAAACCTCGGCGGCTTCCGCGTACGAGAGTCCGAGAACCTGGGTCAACAGCAACGCATGACGTCTATCGGTTTCCAGTCCCGCGACCAGCATCTTGATCTCGGTGATGTCCTCGAACCGTGACGCGCTGCGGATGTCCAGCAGCTGGTCCAGATCGACCGCGGAGTTGGTGCGGGGTCGACATTGATTGCGGCGAATCTGATCGACGACCACGCGGCGCGCGATCGACAGCAGCCAGGTGCGCGCCGACGACCGGGCCGTGAAACGGGGCAACGAGCCGAGCGCACGCAGGAAAGTCTCCTGGGTGAGGTCATCGGCACTGCCGGGATCGGCCAGGAACGCGACGGTTCGCCAGACATCGCGCTGGGTCGCCTTGATGAACTGGTCGAGCGCGACGGAATCGCCCCGACCGGCCGCAAGGGCAAGACGGGTCACGTCGTCATCGTCAGCCCGCGCCCCCACGGGAAGCCACCCTAGGGGATCGATGCTCGGCGACTGCGTCGAATCGCCACTCAACGTGTCGGACACCCCGTACGGCTGCGTAGATTGGACCTGTCCGGATCAGCGGTAATGGAACGACGGGTGTGGGACGACGGGTGTGGAACTAGGCCGCACTGCAGAACGACTACCTGATCGACCGGACTGATGGAAATCCGAACTGTGAGGAAGACGATGACGGCAGTGGTCGCGACCAACGCGAACCGCCCGGACGTCCGCCGCGTCGAGCTCGATGTTTCCGGGATGACGTGTTCGGCCTGCGCCGCTCGCATCGAAGCCAAGCTCAACAAGCTCGAGGGTGTTCACGCATCGGTCAACTACGCGACCCGGGTGGCGACGATCGACGCCACGGATCCTGTCGACGCCGAACAACTGTGTGCGGTGGTGCGACGGGCCGGCTACGAAGCGGAGCCCCGCACCCAACTGCGTGCGACCCGGCCCGATCCGGACAGCGAGCACGCCCGCGGCCTGCTCGTGCGGCTCGCGGTGGCGGCTGTGCTGTTCGTGCCGCTCGCCGATCTGTCGGTCATGCTCGCGGTGGTGCCGAACACTCGATTTGAGGGCTGGCAGTGGGTGTTGACCGGGCTGGCGATTCCCATTGTCACGTGGGCGGCCTGGCCCTTCCACAAGGCAGCCCTGCGGAATGCGCGCCACGGCACGGCGTCGATGGAGACGCTGATTTCGATCGGCGTCACCGCCGCCACCGTGTGGTCGTTCGCCACGATTTTCAGCCGGGCGTCCGCGTCCAGCGGCCCATCTGAAAGACACGGTGTGTGGCGGGCATTGCTCGACAGCGATGCAATCTATCTGGAGGTTGCGGCCGGCATCACCGTCTTTGTGCTGGCCGGTAGGTATTTCGAGGCCCGAGCGAAATCGAAGGCCGGAAGTGCGCTGCGCGCGCTGGCGGCGCTGAGCGCCAAGAACGTCTCGGTGCTTCTGCGCGACGGCACCGAAATGGTGATACCCGCCGATGAACTGAAAGAGTCGCAGCGGTTCATCGTGCGCCCGGGCACAACGATCGCCGCCGACGGTCTAGTGGTCGAAGGCAGTGCAGCCATCGACATGAGCGCCATGACGGGTGAAGCCAAACCGGTCCGGGTTCAGCCCGGAGGATGCGTCGTCGGCGGCACGGTTGTCCTCGACGGCCGCCTCATCGTGGAAGCTGCCGCCGTGGGCGCCGACACTCAATTCGCCGGAATGGTGCGCTTGGTCGAGGAAGCGCAGATCCAGAAGGCCGACGCACAACGGCTGGCCGACCGAATCGCCGGTGTTTTTGTGCCCGCCGTGGTTGGGATCGCGGTGGTCACTCTCGTGGTGTGGTTGCTGCTCGGAGCGCAGCCGGGGGAGGCGTTTGCCGCTGGGCTGGCGGTCTTGGTGATCGCCTGCCCGTGCGCGCTGGGTCTGGCAACGCCGACGGCGATGATGGTGGCGTCCGGTCGGGGGGCACAGCTCGGGATCTTCCTGAAGGGTTATCGCGCGTTGGAGGCGATTCGCTCCGTCGACACCGTGGTCTTCGACAAGACCGGAACTCTGACAACCGGCCGGCTCGATGTGACGACGGTGACTGCCGCCGAGGGCTGGGAGGCCGCCGAGATCGTCGCGGTGGCCGGAGCCGTCGAAACGGCGTCCGAGCATGCTGTGGCCATGGCCATCGCGGCGTATGCCGTGAAATCGGCGCCCTTGGCGCCCCTGGCGGATGTGGCGGATTTCCGGGCGTTGCCCGGTAACGGGGTCACCGGATTGGTTGCGGGCCGGTGCGTCGCCGTGGGTCGCCCATCGTGGGTCAAGGGCCGCATCCCGGTGCCCGCCGTGATCGAAGATGCCCGCCGGAACGGCGAATCGCTCGGCGAGACGGTGGTCTACGTGTCGATCGCCGACGTTGTCTGCGGCGCGATCTCCGTCGCCGACGCGGTCAAATCCAGCGCTGCCGAGGCGGTGGCAGCGCTGCACGCGAGGGGTTTGCGGACGGTGCTCCTGACGGGGGACAACGCTCTCGCGGCGGGTGCGGTCGCCACGCAGGTCGGCATCGATGAGGTGATCGCCGAGGTGCTTCCGGAAGGGAAGGTCGACGTCATCGAGCAGCTGCGCGACCGCGGCCGCGTGGTGGCCATGGTGGGCGACGGAATCAACGACGGGCCCGCGCTGGCATCGGCCGACCTCGGCATGGCCATCGGCCGGGGCACTGACGTGGCCATCGGTGCGGCGGACATAATCCTGGTGCGCGACGATCTCGCCGTCGTTCCCCAGGCGCTCGATCTCGCGCGCGCGACGATGCGGACGATCAGGGTGAACATGATCTGGGCGTTCGGCTACAACATCGCTGCCATCCCGATCGCCGCGCTGGGCTTGCTCAATCCGCTGATCGCGGGTGCGGCGATGGCTTTCTCGTCGTTCTTCGTCGTCTCGAACAGCTTGCGGTTGCGCAATTTCGGTACACGCACGAAAGGTTGATCGCATGCCCCAACAGACATTCGATGTCAACGGACTTCATTGCCAAAGCTGCGTGCGTGCGATCACCGAGGCGCTGACGTCGCTCGCCGGGGTGAACGGTGTGGCGGTCGACCTCCGCGCAGACGGGGCCTCGGTGGTGCGCATCGACAGTCAATCCGAATTGACCGCCGAGCAGGTCCAGGCCGCGATCATCGAAGAGGGCGACTACTCGGTGGTGAGCTGAACCGCTCAGTGCCGGTTACGCGCCAACTCCTTGAGCATGGCGTTGTAGGCGTCCAGATCGTCGTCGGCGTAGTCGGATTCGGCGTGCCGATCCGAACGTGACGCCGCCCGCCGATCCTGCCGCGCCCATTGCGCGACGAGGGCGATGACGACGATCAGGACGGGCGCTTCGCTCGACGCCCAGGCGATCGCCCCACCGAGATGCTGGTTGTCGATGACGCTGGGCAGCCAGGGCAGAGCCAGGCTGCGGTAGAACGTGTCGCCGATGGCTGTGGTCATGGTCATCGTGGCGATCCCGAAGAACGCATGGAAGGGCATCACGGCGAACAGCAGCCCCAGACGGCCCACGAAAGGCAATCGTCGGGGTCCCGGATCGATACCGATGATGCCCCAGAAATAGAGGTATCCGGTGAGCAGGAAGTGGATGCTCATGAACTCGTGGCCCCAGTGGTAGCGCACCAGGGTGTCGAAGATCGGTGTGAAGTAGACGGCGTAGAGGGATCCGACGAACAAGACGAACGCCGTCACCGGGTGCGAGATGAATCGCGTCACCGGTGAATGGACCAACCACAGCAACCACTCCCGTGGTCCGGGCGGACTGCCGGCCGGCGCGGGTCGCAAGGCCCGCAGCGCAAGCGTCAGCGGTGCGCCCAGAACCAGGAACACCGGGATGAACATGTTGAGCGTCATGTGTTCCGACATGTGCACGCTGAACATCGCCGAGCCGTACGCCTTGACACCCGAACTGCTGACGAACAGCAGTGCCAGGCATCCGGCCAGCCAGGCCGCCGATCGTCCGGCCGGCCACCTGTCGCCTCGCCGTCTGAGCCGAACAACACCCGCCACGTACAGCGCGCCGAGCACCAATGCTCCGGTGCCGATGAGCGGGTCGAATCGCCAGAGGGTCAGCAGGCGCAGAGCATTCGGCGGCTGGGGCAGCTCATAGCCCAGGAAGACGTCCCACGCGGTGAAGCGATGGGCGAGCAGTCGGGGCGCGGTCTGTATTGCCATCGCCGAGACGGCCGCCAGCGAGACCATCGCAGTGAGCGCGCCCACCGTCCGGCCCGGCCTCCCAGACGCATCGGCGATCAAGCCGATGGTCAATGCCGCCGCGGCCAGGATCCCGAGCCGTCCGTAGTCGGTGTCGGTGAGCCGGGTGAGTCCGCACAGCAGCACCAGCAGCAGCGCCCCGTACACCAAAGCGACCGCGCCGCAGGTCACTTCGACGAGCCGCACTCGCCGCTGCAGCGCCGCGATGGGTGGAGCGACGATCGCCGCGGCTTTCGCACCCACCAATGTCGCCAACGCCAGCGCGAAGATGATCACCGCGCTCGTCGAGTAGTCATGGTCGGGTCCCTGGCCGGCATTGCCCGTCACCGGAGCCGCGATCACCCCGATCAACGCTGGGATCAGCAACACCGCATGCCACACCCAGCGCACCGTGAGCCGTAGGCCGACCACCGTCACCAGGGCACAGATCGCGACCGCGATCCACCCGCGCGCCATCTCCGAGGCACCGATCGCATCACCGAAGCCGCCCGAACCCAGAAGGCTGGTCACCTCCAAACCGGATTCCGCGGCCGCCTGCACCGGAACCATCGTGATAGCCGCAACCAGCCACAGTGCCGACACCCGCTCGGCAAGCAGGTGCACCTTGAACGACTGCGGGTCGAGCACGCCCTGCTCGTCGGGTTGTGCGGTCGTCACGACGTAGGCGAGGCTCCCCAAGACCAGCGCCGCCGAAAGTGCGGCGACGAAGTAGCCCACGACTTCCCCGATGTTGGTGGGCATTCCGGGGAAGGAATCGCCTGTTGCGGTAAAGCGGTCCTCACCCGACCAGATGGCGTACGCGGCCAGCAGCATGATGATGACGAGAATCCCGGCGGGCAGCATCAGCCGACCGACCGTAATCGGATTCCTCTGGGCGGTGTCGATCGTCGTCGTCGGCTCCTTAACCCGAGGGCTGTTAATCGCGAGTCTACGATTCACCGCGATGGCTCTTCCGCGGGGCTTGCGCGGGAGGGAACTATTACTGCTGCCCCGCCGACCAATGATCCGGACCCGTCGGGTACCGACTATCGAAAGTGAGTGTCGTTGCCTGGGATGCGGTTGACGTCAATGATGGTGAGGTTGCCGTGATTCAGGATCTGGTCCTGCGTTGGATTGTCACGGCCCTGTTTGCGCTCAGCGCCGTCGAATGTTTCGTCGCCAGCTGCACCGGTCACCGCCGATGGATCAGCGTTGTGGGCAACATCCTGCACGTCGTCATGGCGCTCGCCATGTTGGTGATGGCCTGGCCGAGCGGAGCGGCGCTCCCGACGGTTCCCCCGCTGGTGTTCTTCCTGATGGCGACCGCGTGGTTCACCGGGATCGCGGTGGGCCCGGCTGCGGCCGGCCACCGCGTCGCCTACCTCTACCACGCCGCGATGATGCTGGCGATGGTGTGGATGTATGCCGTGATGAACGGAACCATTCTCTCCGGGCACTCGGCTGCCGATAATTCCCCGGCACCATCGATGCCCGCCGGGCATGGGCATCACCAGATGCCGGGGATGACGATGCCTGGAGACGCTGTGTCGGGTGCGTCGTCGGCGACCGCGTGGTGGATCGACGGGCTGAACTGGCTCTGCGCCATCGGGTTCGCGTTCGCCACGCTGTACTGGATCGCCCGAAGCGTCGGCGTCCGACGTGAGCCCATCCAGACGCGGATCGGTGTGCTGTGCCAGGCGACCATGGCAGCAGGCATGGCGATCATGTTCGCCGTGATGTTGTAGATCAGGCCGCCGAGCCGTCGGTTGGATGCAGGTGTCGTCGACGTCCCCGCGTTGCCCTGCCCGGCAGCACGATCTCCGCCCCGTCGTCATCTGCGTCGCCGCCATCTGCGTGCGATCTGGGGTCGGGGCCCACCGAGTCGGCGGTGCGGATCATCAGGAGCGCCAACACCGCGCCGCACAGCACCGGAAGATGGCTTAGGACGCGAGTCGCAGTGACCGCGGCGGCCAACGCATCGGTGATCACGAAGACGGCGAGGACCGCGCTGTAGGCGACCAGCACCGCGGCGACGCCCGATGCGAGCCGGGGCCGGAACGCCGTTGCGGCCATGACCACCCCGAGTGCGGCCGACCAGGCGGTGGATTCGTTCATCAGATGCCCCGCTGCCGCTCCGTGCTGGTGCGCCATACCCAGGTTGAGGCCAATGCCTTGTGCGACGGCGACCGCGAGCTGAACCGCTCCCACGACGGCCAGGGCAGCCCGTAGCCAACTGATCCGTGGTCTGCCCCGGTGGGCCGGCTCCTTGGGAGCGGGAACTGCAGCGACCAGCGAACGACCTGCCAGTCGCCGCAGCAGGTGGGTCTGGTCGAGGAGTGCGGACTGCCAGTCACGGCACGGCGCGCATCCGGCGACGTGTTCGTCCACTCGATGCGCGGGGACAGGTTCGCGTTCACCGTCGACGCGCGCCGACAGGGCCTCGCGGGCGACATCACAGTCCACGCTTCAATAGTCGTGCAGGATGGCCCCTGTGTTCCAGTCGAATGTGTTCCGGTCGAAATTGCGCAGGATGCTCACGACCCGGGAATGGGCGCGGCTTGGGGCGATGTTCGCCTTGATCGTCGTCTTGCATCTCGTCGGCTGGGGAACGCTGCTTTTCCTGGTCGCGCCCCAGCACTTCAATCTTGGGGACAAGGTCCTCGGGCTGGGTGTGGGCCTGACCGCGTACGCCCTCGGGTTGCGGCACGCTTTCGATGCTGACCACATCGCGGCCATCGACAACACCACGCGGAAGTTGATGGGAGACGGTCAGCGGCCGATGGGTGTTGGATTCTTCTTCTCGCTCGGACATTCGACGGTGGTGTTCGGACTGGCACTCTTGCTCGCGGTCGGAATCAAGGCGGTCGTCGGACCCGTCGCGGACGAGTCGTCGTGGCTGCATCGGTACACGGGCGTGATCGGCACCAGCGTGTCCGGCTTATTCCTCTATGCGATCGCGATCATCAACGTCGTCATCCTGGTCGGGATCCTGAAGGTCTTCGCCAGGATGCGGCAGGGGGAGTATGACGAGGCCGCCCTCGAAGAGCAGTTGAACAACCGGGGTCTGCTCAACCGGATCTTCGGGCGGTTCACGCGGTCGATCACCAAGTCATGGCAGATGTATCCGCTGGGGTTGCTGTTCGGGCTGGGCTTCGACACCGCCACCGAGATCGCGTTGCTGGTGCTTGCCGGCACCAGCGCCGCTGCAGGGTTGCCGTGGTACGCCATTCTGTGTCTGCCGGTGATATTCGCCGCGGGAATGAGCCTGCTGGACACGATTGACGGTTCGTTCATGAACTTCGCCTACGGGTGGGCGTTCTCCAAGCCGGTGCGCAAGGTGTACTACAACATCACTGTGACGGGGTTGTCGGTGGCGGTCGCGCTGATCATCGGAACCATCGAATTGCTCGCGCTGTTCGCCGAGCAGTTCGGTTGGCGGGGTGGAATCTGGACCTGGGTCGGGGGCGTCGACCTCAATGTCATCGGCTTTCTCATCGTCGGCCTTTTCGTCCTGACCTGGCTGGTGGCCTTGCTGGTCTGGCGATTCGGGCGCATCGAAGAGAAGTGGTCCGCCCGCCTCGGCGGCTAGTGCCCTCGCGGCTAGTGCCGTCGCGATGAAGGCCACGAAGGCTCACCGCACAACGCCAGCAGGGCATTCTCGATGACTTCCGGCAGAGCCGGGTGAATCCAGTACTGACCGCGGGCCATGTCCTGGGCTCCGAGCCCGAAACTCATCGCCTGAATCAGCGGTTGGATCAACGATGACGCCTGGTGGCCCATGATGTGCGCGCCGAGGATGCGGCCGGTGCCGGTCTCGACGATCACCTTGGCGAAACCCGTGGTGTCTTCCATCGCCCAGCCGTACGCGACGTCCGCGAAGTCCTGAACCTTCACGCTTATGTCGAAACCCGATGCGCGGGCCTCATTCTCGGTCATGCCCACCGAGGCGATCTGGGGATCGGTGAATACGGCGGACGGTACGTAGCGGTGATCCGACGGCATCAGGGCGCCGACGTCATGCCAATCTTGAAGGAGGTTGTGCCGAACCACCCGCGCCTCGTGGTTGGCGACGTGCTTGAGCTGGTGATGAGAACTGACATCCCCGAGAGCGAAAATTCCGGGGGCCGTTGTCCTTTGGTATTCATCGACGTCGACCAGGCCGTCTTTCATGGTGACGCCGACGGTGTCGAGACAAAGCTGGTCCCCGTTAGGGATCCTGCCGGTCGCAACCAGGACTGCATCGGCGCGGACAGTCGACGAGTCGTCCAGTTCGACCACGATCCGCGCATCTTCGCGTCGCGCCCCCACCATGGTTCGGCGGCTGCGGATTACCCACTTCTTGGCGGCGAGATCGGTGAATCGTTCGCACACGGTGTCGTCGCAGTGCGACAGCATCGAATCACCGCGGATGATCAATGTCACATGGGATCCCAACGAGGAGAACACGTGAGCGAACTCGGCCGCGATGAACCCACCGCCGACGATCACCAGACGTTCGGGCAGTTCGCCGATGCGCATGATGGTGTCGCTGGTGTGGAATTGCACCCCGCATCCGGCGATCGCAGCCGGCACCATCGGCCGCGATCCGGCGGCGATCACCACCTGCCGTGCGGTGAACTCGTCCCCGGCCTCGGTGCGCAGGCGATATCCCTCGTCGGTTCGTCCGGCGAACCGCGTGTGGCTGCCGAAGACCGTGACGTTCGGCAGGGCCCGCCGGTAGCGTTCACCGCCCGCCGCCAGCGGATCGATCCGGCCGAAAACCCGGGACACGATGTCATTCCACCGGACACCGTCGATGTGCGCATCGACACCGAATTTGGCTGCCCCGCGGACTGTTTGGGCGACCTGCGCCGCGTAGACGAACATCTTGGTCGGTATGCAGCCGACGTTGAGGCAGGTTCCACCGAACACGCCCTGCTCACAGATCGCCACCGTCTTGTCGGCGAAGCGCTCGTCGAGAATGGTGTTGCCAGAACCGGTTCCGATGATCGCGATGTCGAAATGCTCCACGGTGACTCCTCTATCCGAATCCGGTTTGTCTGTCGAGCCATTGCGTGAGTTGCCGATACGCCTCGGCTCGAGGCTCGGCCATCGACAGAAACACGTCGTGTTTTGCGTCGGTAATGGGCACGACGGACGTGTGGTTGCCGATGCACCCGGCCCAGCGCGCGATCTGGGCGACGTCGAGGACACCGTCGCCACGCTGCATGGTGCCGGGCGCGCTGGTTTCGGGCACGCTGTGGTCGGATCTCAGAATGAGGTTCGGCACACCGACGTCCAATCCCCGGTGCAACCGCGCTTGCCCGGTCCGGACGGCGTGAAGCCACCCGAAGGTGACGGGAAAGCCGCCCAGCGGCTTCCACAGCAGGTTGTAGTCGAAATCGCCGTGGTAGTCCCGATGCAGGGTGAGGCCGTAGCTACCCTGCCCGGTGCCTCGAACGATCCGTGACTTTCGCACCCGCGACATCGCTCGAATGGCCGTCGCCGCCAGCCAGGTCCGCAGAATCGGCGGTCCGTGCAGGTCCAGCCATGGGCTGTTCAGCACCAGGCCGGCTATTCCCAGTGCTGACGTCGCCTCTCGCCGCCGAACCCGGTCGAGCCACAGGGACACGATCAGTCCACCCGCTGAGTGGCCGTACACAAGAACCTTGGAGTGCGGGTTTTCATCTTGGATCAGCCGCAGCGCGTACTCGAACTCGCGGTCATAGCGGGTGAGGTCCGTGGTGAAGTGCGGGGTTTGGCCCTCACGTCGAGACCGCCCGCATTTATCCAGGTCGAGGGCATAGAACCGAAACCCGCGCGCATCGAACCAAGTCGCCAGTTCGGTGTTGAAGAAATAGTCGGTGAAACCGTGGACGGCAAGCACGACCTTGCGTGCGGGATGCTTTCCGGACTCACGGACCAAGGTGGCGAACAAGTCGCCTTCGCCGTCCGGATCCGCGCCGAATTCCAGGACCGCCTGCTGGAAACCGGGGAGGATGTCGTCGGCCCAGATTTCTGCCCCGGCGCTCCGCACTGCGGTCACGGCCTCAGCCTATCCGCGGCCGCGCGACGCAGAACCCCACTTGTGCTGCCGACTTGCGCAATGTGCGGCGGGCCGTCGGGATAACCTTGCTGTCGATACAGCCCCCGAGCGGAGGACGAGCGAGCCGGTGTCAGATTCGAAGGTAGGCGGCAACACCAAGACCGACGTTGTGCTCGTCGGTGCGGGAATCATGAGCGCCACATTGGGTGTGCTGTTGCGCTTGGTGCAACCCGATTGGTCGATCACCCTGGTCGAGCGTCTGGACGCGGCGGCCGCCGAGAGCAGCGACCCCTGGAACAACGCCGGCACCGGTCATTCCGCGCTGTGCGAGCTGAACTACACGCCGGAGAATGCCGACGGCACCATCGACATCGCCAAGGCGATCGGTGTCAACGAACAGTTCCAGATGACCCGGCAGTTCTGGGCTTACGCGCACGAGAACGGCATCCTGCCCGACGTCCGCAGCTTCCTGAACCCGATTCCGCACGTCAGCTTCGTGCATGGGCCCGATGCCGTCGACTATCTGCGTCGTCGTCGCGAAACCCTGGTTCGCAATCCGTTGTTCTCGACGATGGAGTTCATCGACGACCCGGACGAGTTCTCCCGCCGGTTGCCACTGATGGCGGCGGGCCGCGACTTCTCCGACCCGGTGGCCCTGAACTGGACTCGTGACGGGACCGACGTCGACTTCGGCGCGCTATCCAAGCAGCTGCTGGGGTTCTGCACGGAACGCGATGTCGCCACTCTGTTCGGCCATGAGGTGCGCGATCTGCACAAGGAGTCGGACGGTTCCTGGACGGTCAAGATCGTCAACCGGCGCACCGGTGAGAAGCGTTCGCTGCACAGCAAGTTCGTCTTCGTCGGCGCCGGCGGCGGCGCGCTGCCGCTGCTCCAGAAGGCGGGAATGAAAGAGGCCAAGGGCTTCGGTGGATTCCCGGTGGGTGGTGAATTCCTGCGAACGGAGAATCCGGAGCTGACGGCCGCGCACGAGGCCAAGGTTTACGGGCTCCCACCGCTTGGCGCGCCGCCGATGTCGATGCCGCACCTCGACACCCGGGTGATCAACGGCAAGCACTGGCTGTTGTTCGGTCCGTTCGCCGGCTGGTCACCCAAATTCTTGAAGGCCGGCAAGGTCACCGACCTGCCGCTGTCGGTCAAGCCCAACAACCTGGGGTCGATGATCGGCGTGGGACTCACCGAGTTGCCGCTGCTGAAGTATCTGATCGGTCAGTTGCTGTTGTCGCAGGCGAATCGTGTCGACGAACTGCGGCAGTTCGCGCCCACCGCGCAGAGTTCAGACTGGGAGCTCGACATCGCCGGCCAGCGGGTGCAGGTGATCCGGCGCGATTCGAAGAAGCTCGGCGTGCTGGAATTCGGCACCACGGTTCTGGCGGCCGCGGATGGTTCCATCGCGGGCCTGCTGGGCGCATCCCCCGGGGCATCGACGGCGGTGCCGGCGATGTTCGACGTGATGGCGCGCTGCTTCCCGAAGCTCTACCCGACGTGGCAGACCAAGCTCAAGGAGATGGTGCCGTCGCTGGGCCACAAGCTCTCCAACGAGCCCGAACTGTTCCACGAAGTGTGGGAGCACGGAAACAAGGTGCTTGGTCTCGGCCCCGCATCAGGCACGGTGTGACCTACCCCTTCAGCGCCATAGTCGGACACGACCGACTACGTCATGCCCTGGTGCTCTGCGCGGTGCGGCCCGAGATCGGCGGTGTGCTGATTCGCGGCGAAAAGGGCACCGCGAAGTCGACGGCCGTCCGTGCCCTGGCAGCGGTTCTGGCGCGGGTCGACAGTGACGCGCGCCTGGTCGAGTTGCCGATCGGCGCGACCGAGGACCGCGTCGTCGGGTCTCTGGATCTGCAGAAAGTGCTGCGCGACGGCGAACAGGCCTTCGCTCCGGGGCTCCTTGCGCGTGCTCATGGCGGGGTGCTGTACGTCGACGAGGTCAACCTGCTCCATGACCACCTCGTCGACATCATGCTCGACGCGGCCGCAATGGGCAGGGTTCACATAGAACGTGACGGGATTTCGCACTCGCACGAGTCGCGGTTCGTCCTGATCGGCACCATGAACCCCGAAGAGGGGGAGTTGCGCCCTCAGCTGCTCGACCGATTCGGCCTCACCGTCGACGTTCACGCGTCGC
Source organism: Mycobacterium sp. (assembly GCA_046330895.1). Taxonomy (GTDB): domain Bacteria; phylum Actinomycetota; class Actinomycetes; order Mycobacteriales; family Mycobacteriaceae; genus Mycobacterium. The sequence goes on from JAXLRY010000007.1 coordinate 73,215, forward strand.
GCGATGTTTCGGTGCGCAGCACCGTGATTCGCGAGCGCCTCGCCTATGAAGCAGACCCCGTCGGATTCGCGGCGCGATACCACGACGAGGACGCCGAACTGGCAGCCCGGATCGCTGCCGCGCGGGCCCGGATTGCACAGGTCGTTCTTCCCGACGGGGAATTGACTCGGATCGCCGCGCTGTGCGCGGCCTTCGACGTGGACGGAATGCGCGCCGATCTCGTGGTGGCCCGCACCGCGGTGGCCAACGCGGCCTGGCGTGGATCGGATGTCGTTGCCGAGGAAGACATTCGGATCGCCGCAGAACTGGCGCTTCCGCATCGCCGTCGGCGGGATCCGTTCGACGACCCGGGTATCGACCCCGAGCAACTCGAGGCGGCGCTGTCGGCCGCCGCCGACACGCGGTCCGAGCCCGAACCCGAACCCGAACCCGAACCCGACCCTCCGGGTGGCGGACAATACGCCGCTGACTCTGTGAAAAATGTTCCTAAACAACAGAATTCGTCATCACAACCGGCCGGTCCGCCCGCCGCGGCGTTTCGGGCGCGCGCCTTGACGGTGCCCGGCATCGGTGACGGCAACCCCGGCCGGCGCTCGCGTGCGCGTAACCGTGGCGGAGCGGCCGTGGCGGCCGCCGGCAGCTCGGATGCGGGTCACGGATTGCATGTGTTCGCCACGGTGCTGGCCGCGGCCTCTCGCGCGTCGGGGCCGGGCCGATTGGTTCCCGCCGCCGATGACATCCGGCGAGCCATCCGCGTGGGCCGCGAAGGGAATCTGGTGATCTTCGTCGTCGACGCGTCGGGGTCGATGGCCGCGCGAGACCGGTTGTCGGCGGTGAGTGGTGCGGCGCTGTCGTTGCTGCGTGACGCCTACCAGCGTCGGGACCGGGTGGCGGTCATCACCTTCCGGCAGGCCGGTGCGCGCGTGCTTCTGCCGCCGACCTCCTCAGCGCACATCGCCGCCCGACGACTGACGGGCTTCGAAACCGGCGGTACCACTCCGGTCGCCGCAGGATTGCTGACCGCCCGCGATGTCGTGGTCCGGGAACGGGTCCGAGATCGATCCCGTCGCGCACTGGTCGTCCTGCTCACCGACGGCAGGGCTACCGGTGGCCCGGATCCGTTGGGCAACAGCAGATCCGCGGCACGCCGGTTGACCGCTGAGGGCGCGGCGTCGGTGGTGGTGGATTGCGAGACGTCCTACATCAGGCTGGAATTGGCGGCCCAGCTTGCCAGACATCTTCGGGCGCCGGTGCTGCGGCTCGAGCACTTGCGTGCCGACCATCTGACCCAGGCTGTCCGCCTGGCCGCCTGACGGTCGAACACGCACAAGGTGAGGAGAGCCGATGCCGCAGGGGCGCCCGCTGGTCATTCCCGATGACGGGTTGACTACCAGATCTCGCCGCAACGCCGCGGTGTTGGCCGTGCACACCGGTGCGGGCAAGGGTAAATCGACTGCCGCGTTCGGAATGGCGTTACGGGCGTGGAACGTCGGTATGAGGGTCGCCGTGTTCCAGTTCGTGAAGAGCGCCAAGTGGCGGGTGGGGGAAGAAGCCGCATTCCGCAAATTGGGTGAACTCCACGACGAGCACGGGGTCGGGGGAGCGGTCGAATGGCACAAGATGGGGGCGGGCTGGTCCTGGATCCCCAAGTCCCGAGAGTCCGGCACGCCGGAGGATCATGCGGCGGTCGCTGTCGACGGGTGGAAGGAGATCGCCGGCCGGATCGCCGAGCAGCGCCACGATTTCTATGTGCTCGACGAATTCACCTACCCGTTGAAGTGGGGCTGGATCGCGGTCGAGGACGTCGTGGATGTGCTCGTCGATCGGCCGGGTAGCCAGCATGTCGTCATCACCGGCCGCGATGCGCCGCAACAACTCCTGGACGCAGCGGATCTGGTGACCGAGATGACCAAAGTGAAGCATCCGATGGACGCCGGCCGGAAGGGCCAGCGCGGTATCGAGTGGTGAGGCGGCGATGCTGAGCCGCTGCCCCGCGATCGTCGTCGCCGCACCGGCATCGAACAGCGGAAAGACGGTGGTAGCGACGGGATTGATGGGTGCGCTGCGCAATTCGGGCCATCGGGTCGCCCCGTTCAAAGTCGGGCCGGACTTCATCGATCCCGGCTATCACGCGATCGCCACCGACATGCCCGGCCGCAATCTCGACCCGGTGCTCGTCGGAGACGACCTCATCGGACCTCTCTATCTGCATGGTTCGCGGGGCGCCGACATCGCCGTCGTCGAAGGGGTCATGGGTCTTTTCGACGGACGGATCGACGAGCAGATCGTCACGCCGGCGCGGGGTTCGACAGCCCAGGTGGCGAAGCTGCTCGGAGCCCCGGTCCTGCTGGTGGTGGATGCACGAAGCCAATCGCAGAGCGTCGGCGCTCTCGTGCAAGGCTTTGCGACCTTCGACCACGGTGTGCGCCTGGGCGGGGTGATCCTCAATCGGGTCGGGTCGACGCGACACGAACGCGTGCTGAGGCAGGCGTGCGAGGCCGTCGGGGTCCCGGTGCTGGGAGCCCTTCCCCGGTTCGACGAATTGATGGTTCCGTCGAGGCATCTGGGTCTGGTGACCGCGACGGAGCACGGTCGGCGGGCAATCGACGCGGTCGAGGCGATGGCCACGCTGATCGGCAGGCACGTAGATCTGGCGGCGGTCGTCGAGATGGCGGATTGCGGAATCCGCGACCAGCCGTGGTCACCTGAAGTCGTCGGGGAGTCGGTCGGCAATCGTCCGGTAGTGGCTGTAGCCGCCGGTGCGGCATTCACGTTCGGCTATGCCGAGCACTACGAACTCCTGCGCGCGGCCGGAGCGCAGGCGGTCGAATTCGACCCGCTGGCCGATGTGCTGCCGGAGCGGACGGCGGCGGTGGTTCTGCCGGGCGGGTTTCCAGAGCAGCACCTACCGCAGTTGTCCGGCAACGCCACGTTGATCGAGCAGATCCGCGCGCTTCCGCCGTCGATTCCGATCCATGCGGAATGCGGTGGTCTGGTCTATCTCATGGGTGAACTCGACGGCCATCCGCTGTGCGGTGCGATAGCCGGGTCGGCCCGGTTCACCGAGCGACTGACCATCGGCTACCGCGATGCCGCCGCTGTCTCCGATTCGGCCCTGTACGCGGCCGGGGAGCGGGTGGTGGGACATGAATTCCATCGCACGGAAGTCGAATTCTCCGGCGGCCGTGAGGCGGCCTGGGCGTTCCGGCGTGACGGCGGGCCGCCAGTGCGGGATGGGGTCATCCGCGGGGGAATCCACGCGTCGTATCTCCATACCCATCCCGCTGCCCGTCCGGATGCGATCGCGCGGTTTGTCGCCAGGGCGGCGTCGGCCGCGGCGGCACCCTTTAGGCTCGGCCGGTGACTGTTGGCGCCTACCTGGCGGGTTTGAGACTCGCAGGCAAGAAGGTCGTCGTGGTCGGAGGCGGCAGCGTGGCGCAGCGCCGGCTACCCCTGCTGATCGCCAGTGGCGCTGACGTTCACGTCGTAGCACCTCATGCGACCCCCGCTGTCGAGGCTCTCGGCGAGCAGCAGCCGGGAATCGCCCTCCACTTGCGCGAATACCGCGACGGCGACCTCGAAAATGCCTGGTACGCACTCGCCGCGACCGACGATCCACAGGTCAACGCCGCGGTCGTCGCGGAGGCCGATTCGCGGCGCATTTTCTGTGTCCGGGCCGATGCCGCGCGGGACGGTTCCGCGGTCACGCCCGCGACCTTCGACCACGACGGCCTGTTGATCGGTGTTCTGGCTGGAGGCCAGCACCGACGGTCGGCGGCCATTCGGTCGGCGATCCGGGAGGCTCTGCAACGCGGTTCGATCAACGTCGACAGCACTGAGGTGATGCGGGGCAGTGTGGCCCTCGTCGGCGGCGGTCCCGGTGATCCGGAGTTGATCACCGTCCGGGGGCGGCGTCTGCTGGCCCGTGCCGACGTCGTGGTGGCGGACAGGCTGGCGCCCCCGGAATTGCTCGCCGAACTCGGCCCGCAGGTCGAGGTGATCGACGCGGCGAAGATCCCCTATGGCCGGGCCATGGCCCAGGAAGCAATAAATACGGTCCTCATAGATCGGGCCCGTGCGGGCAGTTTCGTGGTCCGCCTCAAGGGCGGTGATCCGTTCGTTTTCGCGCGTGGTTATGAGGAGATCGAAGCCCTGGCCGCGGCGGGAATCCCCGTTACCGTCGTCCCGGGTGTGACAAGTGCCATAGCCGTGCCGGCAATGGCCGGTGTTCCGGTCACGCATCGGGGCACGAATCATGAATTTGTCGTGGTCAGCGGCCATCTGGCACCTGACCATCCCGAATCGTTAGTGAATTGGGATGCGCTGGCCCGCTTGTCGGGCACTTTGGTGTTGCTGATGGCGGTCGAGCGAATCGAATTATTTGCTTCGGTACTGTTGGCGGGCGGCCGACCTGCGGAAACTCCGGTTTTGGTGGTGCAGCACGGGACGACGGCCTCAGAAAGGGTTTTGCGGGCAACCCTCGCGGACGTTCCGGAACAGATCCGCGACCAGGGAATTCGGCCACCCGCCATCGTGGTGATCGGGCCCGTGGCCTCATTTGGGGCTTAAAGTCTTCTTAAGATTACTGTAGAGTAGCCCGCTATGACGGCTCTTAACGACGCTGAGCGGGCGACATTCGAACGTCCCGCCGCCAGTTCGGAGCGCGCGATCCCTATGCGCCTCGATCCGGCTGATCTGGACCGAACCAGCAAGTTCTACCCGAGTTGGCTGCCTTCGCGGCGGTTCATCTACGCGGTCATCGCCATTGGTGGCATGCAGCTGCTTGCCACCATGGACAGCACCGTCGCGATCGTGGCCTTGCCGAAGATCCAGGACGAGCTGAGCCTCTCCGATGCCGGCCGTAGCTGGGTCATCACGGCCTATGTACTGACCTTCGGCGGATTGATGCTGCTCGGTGGACGTCTGGGCGACACCATCGGCCGCAAGCGGACGTTCATCGCCGGTGTTGCGCTCTTCACCATCGCTTCGGTGCTGTGCGGCGTCGCCTGGGACGAGGCCACGTTGGTGACCGCCCGATTGCTGCAGGGTGTGGGCGCGGCGATCGCCTCACCTGCCGGCCTTGCGCTGGTGGCGACGACATTCCCGAAGGGTCCCGCCCGAAACGCCGCAACCGCGGTCTTCGCGGCCATGACGGGTGTCGGGTCGGTGATGGGCCTCGTGGTCGGTGGCGCGCTGACCGAGGTTTCCTGGCGGATCGCGTTCCTGGTGAACGTGCCGATCGGTCTTCTGATGATCTACCTGGCGCGAAACACGCTGCGTGAGACTCACAAAGAGCGCATGAAGCTCGACGCCGCGGGCGCGCTGCTCGCCACCGTCGGATGTACCGCTGCCGTGTTCGGGTTCTCGCAGGGGCCCGAAAAGGGCTGGCTGTCGCCGGAAACCGTCGGTTCCGGCATCGCCGCCGTGCTTGCGCTGGCCGCCTTCGTCATCGTGGAGCGCTCGGCCATCAACCCGGTTGTGCCGTTCCGCTTGTTCCGCGACCGCAACCGGCTGGCGACGTTCGCGGCGATCTTTCTCGCCGGGGGCGTGATGTTCACCCTTACGGTGCTGATCGGCCTGTATGTGCAGGACATCATGGGTTACAGCGCTCTCCGTGCGGGAATCGGGTTCATCCCGTTCGTGATCGCGCTGGGCATCGGCCTCGGCATCTCATCGCATCTGGTGTCGATGTTCTCCCCGCGAACCCTGGTCATCGCCGGCGGCATCCTGGTGCTCGGCGCGATGATCTACGGATCGACGCTCTACGGCGGCATTCCGTACTTCCCGAACCTGGTCATTCCGATCACGGTCGGCGGCTTCGGCATCGGCATGATCGTGGTTCCGCTGACCGTCTCGGCGATCGCCGGCGTGGGTTTCGACCAGATCGGCCCGGTATCGGCGATTGCATTGATGCTGCAGAACCTCGGCGGTCCGGTCGTACTCGCGATCGTTCAGGCCGTCATCACCTCCCGCACGCTCTACCTCGGCGGCACCACCGGGCCGGTGAAGCACATGAATCCCGCGCAGCACCACGCCCTGGACCAGGGCTATACCTACGGCCTGCTCTGGGTCGCCGCGGTGGCTGTCATCGTGGGCTTGGTTGCGCTCTTCATTCGCTACAGCGCCGAGCAGGTCGCCCACGCGCAGGAAGTCAAGGAAGCGATCGACGCGGGCGATCTCTAACTGTTCGGGCCCCTGAGGTTTGGGTGTAGCGCAATCCAGCCCGCGGCCCGCTGGGTAGGGTAGCTACCCATGTCTGGCTCAAGCGGTTCGCAACCTGCTGCCAGACACCTTTCCTCGAGCGTGCTCGGGGTCGCGATAGTCGCGATCACCGGCATGCAGTTGATGGCGACGCTCGACGGTACGATCGTGATCGTCGCCTTGCCGCGGATGCAGGCGGAGCTCGATCTTTCCGATGCGGGCAAGAGTTGGGTCATCACCGCCTACGTCCTGACATTCGGCGGACTACTGCTCCTGGGTGGTCGTGTCGGTGATGCGATCGGGCGTAAGCGAGCGTTCATTTCGGGCGTCGGTGTCTTCACCATCGCTTCCGCCGCCTGCGGGCTGGCAACCGACGGGCCGCTGCTGATCGCTGCCCGAGCGGTACAGGGGATCGGGGCGGCGGTCGCGGCGCCGACCGGGCTGGCCTTGATCGCCACCACATACTCGGTCGGCCACGCCAGAAACCGCGCGCTTGCGGTGTCGGCGGCAATGCAGGGGGCGGGCTCGGTGCTCGGCCTCATCCTGGGCGGAGCGCTCACCGAGATTTCCTGGCGGCTGGCGTTTCTGATCAACGTCCCGCTCGGCATCCTCATCGTCGTCATCGCCGTGACGCGGATCGACGAGACTCGACACGAGCGGCTCAAACTCGATGTGACCGGCGCCCTGCTGGCGACCCTCGGATGTACGGCGGCGGTGCTGGTCTTCACCCAGGGGCCGCCGCGGGGCTGGGTCGATCCGTGGGTGATCGGTGCGGGAGTCGGCGCGGTCGTCTTCATTGCGGCCTATTTCGTGGTCGAGCGCCGAGCTGACCATCCGATAGTCCCGTTCGCTGTGTTCAACGACCGCAATCGGGTGGCCACTTTCGTTTCCCTGTTTCTGGCCGGTGGCGTGATGTTGACGGTCACTGTCATCATCGGTCTCTACGTCCAGGACGTGATGGGGTACAGCGCGCTGAAGGCGGGTATCTCGTTCATTCCATTTGCGGTGGCGTTCGGAATCGGAAACGTTCTCGCCGCACGTGGCGCCCCACATATCGCGCCTCGGTGGATGATCATCGGAGCCGGTGCCCTGGTTCTGGGGGCGATGGTCTTCGGTTCGACGCTGAACCGGGGTATTCCCTACTTCCCGGATCTCGTCGTCCCGATCATGGTCGGCGGATTCGGGATCGGCGTCATCTCCGTCGTTCTGCCTCTGTGCGCGGTCACCGACGTCGGGCCCCGCGAAATCGGGCCGGTTTCCGCGGTCACATTGATGACGTACAACCTGGGTGGACCGGTGATGCTCGTCGTCATCCAGGCGGTGCAGACGTCCCGAACCCTCTACCTTGGCGGCACTACCGGGCCGGTGGCTCAGATGACGTCACATGAGTTGGATGCGCTGGATGCCGGTTACACCTATTCGCTGCTGTGGGTGGCCGCGGCCGCGGTCGTGGTCGGGGCTAGTGCACTGTTCATCGGGTTTTCGTCTCGCCAGATCGCCGCCGCCCAGCACACCCGCGAGGCGGTTGAGGCCGGCGAACTCTAGGCGCGGTCGTGCCTAACGCCGAGACTGCGTCCAGATCGTGGTGGTGCGGATTTTCGCGGTCTCAGCGCAGACTCGATGATGTTGCCAAGCCCGAAGGTCGTCTCACGGGCGCCCGGCACGCCCAGTACTGTCCACATCGTGGCGAAGAGACTCGCAAAGCGGACACCGCAGCTCCGCCAGGGCGCCCGGGCGGTCGGTCTGACATGTCTGGTGCTGGTGGCCCTGATCGTCGGAAGCCTCAGCATGTATTGGCCCACCCGCACGACGCAGAGCGAGACGACCACCTGGGGTGACGCCGACAATCCGAACCGTGTCGACATCACCGCATGGATCACCAAGGTCGACACCGCCGGCGAGGTCATCTCGGTGACCACCACCGATATTCGGCCCCAGGGAACGCTCCTCGATGACGGCGGCTTCTTCCGTGATGACGCCACCGTGTTCACGTTGACATCGCTGCAGAACACCACGGTCCCGATCAAGAAGGGTGACTATTCCCCGGTCGTCGAACAACGCTTCGCGCTCGTGGGCATGGTGACCGATTATCCGTTCGACCGCTACAGCGCGGCCCTGGAGTTTCATGTCACCGGTGGGCCGGATGGGGAAGAGCTGCCGGTCGCGGTGACTCTGCTGAGCACCGATCCGTTCTTCGCCGTGTCGGCCGCCGAGGCGCCGACTCAAGAGGGAGGAACCAGCATCGCCGTCAATCTTCGGCGAAGCACGCCGACGCTGGTTTACACGAGCTTCGTCATGGTTCTGATGCTGGGTTTGGCGGTCGCAGCGGCGACCGCCGCCTATTACGCGCTCAAGCAGCGAAAAGGTTTGCTCTTCCCGGCCTGTTCGATGATGGCCGGCATGTTGTTCGCCCTGGTTCCGCTTCGTAACGCGGTGCCCGGAAGTCCGCCGATCGGTTCGATTATCGACTTCGCATCGTTCTTCATCGCTGCGATCACCATCGCCGTCTCACTGATCACCTGTGTGGCCGTCGGCTACCGCGTGCAGCTGGCCAAGGATCGCGACGACGACGAGAACGATCGGCTTGTCACGGCGGCGTACGCGAAGTATCTGGAGACTTCCGACGACGATCGGCGCACCACTGCGCGCTGATCTCGTATCACCGGCTGGCTAAGCTTGGCCGCTGTGATCACCCGGATGTCCGAGCTGTTCCTGCGCACGCTGCGCGATGACCCGGCTGAAGCCGAAGTGCCCAGCCACAAATTGCTGATCCGGGCGGGCTACGTCCGGCCGATCGCGCCCGGGCTTTACAGCTGGCTTCCGCTCGGGTTGCGGGTATTGCGCCGGATCGAGCGGATCGTGCGCGAAGAGATGGTCGCCATCGGTGGACAGGAGATCTTGTTCCCGGCGCTGTTGCCGCGCGCTCCCTACGAGGCGACCAATCGATGGACCGAGTACGGAGACGGAGTGTTCCGCCTCAAGGACCGCCGCGACAACGACTACATGTTGGGTCCAACCCACGAGGAGTTCTTCACCCTGACCGTCAAGGGTGAGTACAGCTCCTACAAAGACCTACCGCTGCTGCTGTTTCAGATTCAGACGAAGTACCGCGACGAGGCCAGGCCGCGGGCAGGCATCTTGCGCGGCCGTGAGTTCGTGATGAAGGATTCGTATTCTTTCGATCTCGACGACGACGGACTTCGCCGCGTCTACCAGGCGCACCGGCGCGCCTATCAGAACATGTTCGACCGCATGGCGATTCGTTACGTGATCGTGTCGGCGATGTCCGGCGCCATGGGGGGCAGCGCATCCGAGGAATTCCTGGCCGAAAGCGAAGTCGGGGAGGACACTTTCGTTCGCTGCGTCCAATCGGGCTACGCCGCGAACGTCGAGGCGGTGACCACAGCGGTGCCGGCCGCAATCTCGATCGACGGGCTTCCGGACGCCACCGTGCATGAGACCGGTGACACGCCGACGATCGCGACGCTGGTGGATTGGGCGAATTCCGCGGGTCTGGGCCGGACCGTGACTGCCGCCGACACGTTGAAGAACGTGATGCTCAAGATCCGCCGGCCCGGCGGTGAGTGGGAATTGCTCGCTATCGGATTGCCCGGTGACCGTGAGGTCGACGACAAGCGCCTCGAAGCCGCTTTGAGCCCGGCCGAGTACGCCTTCCTCGATGACGCCGACTTCGCGCGCAACACTTTTCTATGCAAGGGCTACATCGGCCCTGAAGCGTTGCGTGCCAACGGGGTTCGCTATCTTCTCGATCCCCGGATCGTCGATGGGACATCGTGGATCACGGGCGCCGACGAACCCGGCAGGCACGTCGTCGGCCTGGTGGCCGGACGGGATTTCAGCGGCGACGGAACCATTGAGGCCGCTGAGGTTCGTGACGGCGATCTCAGCCCGGACGGCGCGGGACCGCTGGTGTCGGCGCGGGGCATCGAGATCGGGCACATCTTCCAGCTCGGCCGCAAGTACACCGACACGTTCTCGGCCGATGTTCTGGGCGAAGACGGCAAGCCGGTTCGCCTGACCATGGGTTCTTACGGAGTGGGTGTCTCCCGGTTGGTCGCCGTCATCGCCGAACAGCATCACGACGGTCTCGGGTTGCGGTGGCCATCGTCGGTTTCGCCGTTCGACGTCCACGTGGTCATGGCGAATAAGGATGCCGAGGCGCGTAGCGGTGCCGAACAGCTTGCCGCGGGGCTCGATGAAGCGGGACTCGAAGTGCTTCTGGACGATCGCACCGCGTCGCCGGGGGTCAAGTTCAAGGACGCCGAATTGATCGGTGTTCCATGGATTCTCGTCGTCGGCCGCGGCTGGGCGAACGGCACAGTCGAGTTGCGGAATCGCTTCGACGGGGAGGTCAGGGAGGTTTCGGTGGATTCTGCGCTGGCCGAGATCACCGCTCTATTCGCTACCGCCGGGGAATGACGTTGTGATCGGCCAGGCGCCCAGGACTCGTTTCCAGCGCGCCGACAGGACTGCCGATCGGGTGAGGGCGTCCACGGCGAAAGCGCGGTCCTGCTCCGAGGCCGATCGTTCGATCACGGCGCGCCAGGCGACCGCGCAGTCGGCTTCCATTCGGACGGCCAGATTGGCTGCGTCGGTGGCGGTCGTGACCGCGATGGGAAGTTGATATCCCGCTGCAGGCTGGGGTGCTTTGACTGACGCTTGGGCCAGCAACTTCAAAGCGGCTTCGCGGCGTTCCCGGTGTTGCGCCAGCGCTTCGGACACCAAGTCGTTCGCCTCCGGGGGACAGTGCGCCGAGACGATCCCATAGCCGTAGATGGTGGCATGCTCGATGGCCACGGCGTCGTATAAAGCGGCGGCTTCCGGCTTGTCGGGACGATTCGGATCGGGCGCCGCAGAGGGTGTTGGGGCCGGCTGAGGAGATGTCATTGCGGCCTCGCTCCGGGGGGAAGCCCAACCAGGTAGGACGCTGTGCACGCGGCCGCGATCGATCCGAGGAGCCCTGCCCGATACCCGGACAGGGTGGGTGCCAGCCTGGTCGCGGATTCTGCCGATTCTCGGATGGCCTTGGACACATCGGCGACAGAGGGCGGGGGAGTCTCGATGCCCGACGGCTTCGCGGCGGGCGCCGAGCTCGTGGTGGTCGACTCACTGGGTATCGGCGTGCCTGCGGCACGGGCGATCTCCTCGACGAGTGCGCTTGCGTGGCGTGCCCGCTCGGCGGCCACTTCGCGCAGCGCCGGAGCGATCGGCGGTGGCGCGGCCTCGGCTGCCGCGGTGGCGAGTTCGCTGTCGCGGCGGGCCATGTCCAGCTGATCGGTGAGCGGTTCGGGAGCCGGTGGCGGCGGTGAGCCACAAGCCTGCACAGCCGCCCCCAGCGCGGCGACGGCGAGTAGCGCACGTCCGCCATCGACCAGGACCTGACGCCTGGCGACTCGACGGGCGGGGCTGGGATCGGCACTCAGCACGCCAACATCCTGCCATTGCGGACGTCCGGCCTGGCGTATCGTGGGTGACTGGCTTCCAGGAGCCGGGTGCTGAACAGGACAACTCAAGATGAGGAGCTCGCCGTGACCCAGCGGTCTGCGGGACTACCGTCGCCACAGCAGGTGACCGAGCTGCTCGCCGATGAGTTCGCCCGCGCCGGATATGAGGTCGATGCCGTCGTGATCGACAGCCGGACCCGGCGGATCACGGTGACCGCCGACGGCGACGAACCGCTCGACCTCGATACAGCCGCCGAACTGTCGCGCGCGGCGTCGACGCTTCTCGACGATCTTGATACCGGGGACGAAGCCTATTTCCTGGAAGTCACTTCGCCGGGAGTCGACCGGCCGCTGACAGCCGAGAAACACTTTCGTCGGGCTCGCGGACGTCTGGTCGACATCACTCTGGCTGACGGCGGCACGGTCTCGGGTCGGCTCGGTGCGCTCGCCGGAGGCGATGTCGACTTGATTGTCAGGGATGCGCGCAATCGCAGTGCCTTGACGGTTCGACAGATCCCGCTCGCCGATATCCGGCAGGCGGTCGTGCAGGTTGAGTTCTCGCCGCCGAGTGCACGTGAGCTTGACTTGGTCCGCGAGCGGGAACTTGGTTCCACTGGTGAAACGGAGGCTGGCGCGTGAACATCGACATGGCTGCGCTGCATGCAATCGAGATCGATCGAGGCATCTCGGTCGACGAACTGCTCGAGACCATCAAATCGGCGTTGCTCACGGCATACCGCCACACCGAAGGCCATCAACCCGACGCCCGTATCGAAATCGATCGCAAAAGTGGCGCGGTTCAGGTGATGGCCCGCGAAACAGATGCGGATGGCGCGGTGATCAGCGAATGGGATGACACGCCGGAGGGATTCGGCCGGGTGGCGGCAACGACTGCCCGGCAGGTCATGCTGCAGCGGTTCCGGGATGCCGAGAACGAGCGGACGTTCGGTGAGTTTTCGGCCCGTGAAGGCGACATCGTCGGCGGGGTCATCCAACGCGATGCGCGCGCGAACGCGCGTGGGCTCGTCGTTGTGCGATTGGGTACTGAAAGCAAAGGCTCTGACGGCGTCATTCCGGCTGCCGAACAGGTGCCGGGGGAGTCATATGAGCATGGCGACCGGGTGCGGTGCTACGTCGTAGGGGTCAGTCGCGGCGCGCGGGAACCGCTGATCACTTTGTCGCGGACGCACCCCAATCTGGTCCGCAAGCTCTTCTCACTGGAAGTCCCCGAGATCGCCGACGGTTCTGTCGAGATCGTCGCTGTCGCCCGCGAGGCGGGGCACCGTTCCAAGATCGCGGTGCGGTCGCGTGTGCCGGGCCTGAACGCGAAGGGGGCATGCATCGGTCCGATGGGACAGCGGGTCCGCAATGTGATGAGCGAATTGTCGGGGGAGAAGATCGACATCATCGACCACGACGATGACCCGACTCAGTTCGTGGCCAATGCTCTGTCGCCGGCGAAGGTCGTGTCGGTCAGCGTCGTCGATGCCACCACTCGCGCGGCGCGGGTCATCGTGCCGGACTTCCAGCTGTCCCTGGCGATCGGCAAAGAGGGGCAAAACGCAAGGCTGGCGGCCAGGCTGACCGGCTGGCGAATCGATATTCGAAGTGACGCGTCAGACGACGACGCGAGCTCCGGGGCGCCGCACGAAGCTCAGCGCACCGACTGACAGGGCGAGCGGGTTCAGCTTCACCAGTCCCGCCAAGGGTGGTTCCGAGTGGTGGCGCGATGACGGTAGACTGTGCCGTGATCCAGCGCGAGTCTCCTTTACCCGAGACCAGGCATCGTCGTACCGAAGGTCCGGTACGGACCTGCATCGGGTGTCGGGAGCGAACGTTGGCCGTTGAACTGCTCCGAATGGTTGCTGTGTCTGGCGGGGATGGTCATCTGGCCGTTGTCGTGGATTCAGCGGGTAGCCTGCGTGGGCGGGGTGCTTGGCTGCATCCCGACGAGCGGTGCCTTGAGGCAGCAATTCGGCGGCGAGCTTTCACGCGAGCGTTGCGCATCACCGGTTCACCGGACACCTCTGCGGTGGTTGAACAGATTCACCTGTGCAATCGCCCGGCAACAGAACAGGCAGCGAAGAACATGAGCACACCGTGAAGTCCAGACGATGACCATGCGTCGTAGCTAAACCCGAGGCGCGGCCTTACCACCGCTGTCGCCTCTAGACAGGAGAAGTAGTGGCAGTCAAGGCCCGCGTGCACGAGTTGGCCAAGGAACTCGGTGTCACCAGTAAGGAAGTGCTCGCTCGCCTGAGTGAGCAGGGCGAATTCGTCAAATCAGCGTCCTCTACGGTGGAGGCTCCCGTCGCGCGCAGGCTGCGCGAATCGTTCGGCGGCGGCAAGCCCGCCGACAAGCCCGTCAAGGCCGTCCAAACACCGGCACCGGCGAAACCTGCTGCGGCGGATGCCGGACCGGCTGCGGCACCCGCCGCGCCGTCGCCGGTCCCGACCGCGCCTAAGCCCGCGGCGCCCGCTCCCGCTGCCGCGCCGGAGCCGGCCGCTCCGGCTCCAGCCATGCCCGCGACGCCTCCGGCACCCGCAGCTCCTCCGGCACCCGCAGCTCCTGCGGCTCCTGCGGCGTCAGCCGCCGCACCCGCACGCCCCGCCGCGCCCGCTCCCGGGCCGCGTCCAGGGCCCGCCGCACCCAAGCCCGGTGTTCCCGGTGCTCCGCGATCACCGCGGGTCGGCAACAATCCATTCTCCTCGGCGCAGCCCGTCGAACGTCCGATCCCGCGCCCGCAGGGCCCTCGCCCAGGACCGGGCGGGCCGCCTCGTCCCGGGGCGCCGCGCCCGGGTGGCGCGAACCCGGGCAACATGCCGCCCCGGCCTGCCGGCGGTGCACCCAGACCGCCGCGGCCCGGCGCTCCTCGTCCCGGTGCGGGCGGGCCTAGGCCCGGACCAGGCCAGGGTGCCCGCCCGGGCAGTGGTGGCGGCAACTACCGGACCGGCGGTCCCGGTGGCGGTGCCGGTGGTGGCGCTGCTGCGGGAGGCTTCCGGGGTCGGCCCGGCGGCGGTGGTCCTCCGGGCGGCGGCGGTGGCAGGCCGGGGCAGCGCGGTGGTGCCGCGGGTGCGTTCGGTCGTCCCGGTGGTGCGCCGCGTCGCGGCCGCAAGTCGAAGCGGGCAAAACGTGCCGAGTACGAAAACATGCAGGCCCCCGTTGTCGGTGGCGTGCGGTTGCCGCATGGCAACGGCGAAACCATCCGGCTTGCGCGCGGTGCCTCGCTGAGCGACTTCGCTGAGAAGATCAACGCCAACCCGGCGTCGCTGGTCCAGGCACTCTTCAACCTCGGCGAGATGGTCACCGCGACCCAGTCGGTAGGTGACGAGACTCTGGAGCTGCTGGGCAGCGAGATGAATTACGTCGTCCAGGTGGTGTCGCCGGAGGACGAGGACCGCGAGCTGCTGGAGTCCTTCGACCTCACCTACGGCGAGGACGACGGCGGCGAAGATGATCTCGAGCAGCGGCCGCCGGTTGTCACCGTCATGGGTCACGTCGACCACGGCAAGACCCGACTGCTCGACACAATCCGTAAGGCGAACGTGCGCGAGGGCGAGGCCGGTGGCATCACCCAGCACATCGGCGCTTACCAGGTTGCCGTTGAGCACGAAGGCGTCGAGCGGTTGATCACCTTCATCGATACGCCGGGTCACGAGGCCTTCACCGCGATGCGTGCACGCGGCGCCAAGGCCACCGACATCGCCATCCTCGTGGTGGCTGCCGATGACGGGGTCATGCCGCAGACGGTCGAAGCCATCAACCACGCCCAGGCGGCCGATGTGCCGATCGTCGTGGCGGTCAACAAGATCGACAAGGAGGGTGCCGACCCGGCAAAGATCCGGGCTCAGCTCACCGAATACAACCTGGTTGCCGAGGATTACGGCGGCGACACGATGTTCATCGACATCTCTGCCAAGCAGGGGATCAACATCCAGGCGCTCGAAGAGGCGGTCCTCCTGACCGCCGATGCTGCCCTGGACCTGCGGGCCAACCCCGACATGGAAGCCCAGGGCGTCGCGATCGAGGCGCACCTCGACCGGGGTCGTGGCCCGGTGGCCACCGTCCTAGTTCAGCGTGGAACCCTGCGCGTGGGTGACTCTGTGGTAGCTGGTGACGCTTACGGACGTGTTCGCCGCATGGTCGACGAGCACGGCGACGATGTCGAAGAGGCGTTGCCGTCGCGCCCGGTTCAGGTCATCGGCTTCACGTCGGTGCCCGGTGCCGGCGATAACTTCCTCGTCGTCGACGAGGATCGGATCGCCCGCCAGATCGCGGACCGTCGCAGCGCCCGCAAGCGCAATGCGTTGGCGGCCCGCAGCCGCAAGCGGATCAGCCTGGAAGATCTGGATTCGGCGTTGAAGGAAACCAGCCAGCTCAACCTGATCCTGAAGGGCGACAACGCCGGCACCGTCGAGGCGTTGGAAGAAGCGCTCTTGGGTATTCAGGTCGACGACGAGGTGGAGCTGCGGGTCATCGACCGCGGTGTCGGTGGCGTCACCGAGACGAACGTCAACCTGGCTTCGGCGTCCGACGCGATCATCATCGGGTTCAACGTCCGGGCCGAGGGCAAGGCGACCGAGCTGGCCAACCGCGAGGGCGTGGAGATCCGCTACTACTCGGTGATCTACCAGGCCATCGACGAGATCGAGAGTGCGCTCAAGGGCATGCTCAAGCCGATCTACGAGGAGAAGGAGCTCGGTCGCGCCGAGATTCGCGCCATCTTCCGGTCGTCGAAGGTCGGCAACATCGCGGGCTGCCTGGTGCAGTCCGGGATCATGCGCCGCAACGCCAAGGCCCGCCTGCTCCGCGACAATGTCGTGGTCGCCGAGAACCTCACGGTCTCGTCGCTCAAGCGCGAGAAGGACGACGCGACCGAGGTTCGCGAGGGCTACGAGTGTGGTCTGACGTTGACGTATTCCGACATCAAGGAAGGCGACGTCATCGAGACCTACGAGCTGGTCGAGAAGGAACGCTCCTAAGTGGCCGATCCGGCGCGGGCGAAGCGGCTCGCCAAGCGAATCTCGACAATCGTGGCTTCGGCGATCGAGTACGAGATCAAGGATCCGAGGCTGACCGGAGTGACGATCACCGACTCGAAGATGTCTGGCGATCTACACGACGCGACCTTGTACTACACGGTCATGGGTCCCGGTATCGAGGACGAACCGGACTACGTCGGCGTTGCCGCGGCGCTCGAGAGCGCCAAAGGCGTGCTGCGCACCAGAGTCGGTGCGGGAACCGGCGTCCGGTTCACCCCGACGTTGACGTTCATCCGCGACACAGTGCCCGATGCTGCCAATCGCATGGAGGAGCTTCTCGCGCGCGCCCGGGCGGCCGATGCGGATGTGGCACGAATTCGTGCCGGAGCGACTCCGGCAGGCGATCCGGAGCCGTACCGTGTAGTCGGGGACGATGGAGCCGGGGCATACGACCAGGACACAGGTGACAGCGACCGATTCGACGGCTGAGACTTCGAACGCCGGCAGACGTGTGGACGTGCACGCCGCTGCCGAGTTGGTCGCCGTAGCCCGATCGGTCAGCATCCTGTGCCACGTCTACCCGGACTCCGACACGATCGGCGCCGGGCTGGCTCTGGGGATGGCCCTTCACCGCGTGGGTACCGACGTCCAGATCAGTTTTTCGACGCCGGGCACCCTGCCGGAATCGCTGCTGACACTGCCGGGTTGCGAGTTGCTGGTGGGGCCGGCGGAGATTCGGCGGGACGCCGACCTGGTTGTGACGGTCGACGTGCCGAGCAAGGGCAGACTGGGGGAGTTGGCTGTTCTCGTGGATACCGCCGACAACGTGTTGGTGATCGATCACCACAAATCCAACACGATGTTCGGAACCGTCAACTTCGTCGACCCCGAGGCCGACGCCGCCACGGTACTCATCGCCGAGTTGCTCGACGCTTGGGGTCAACCGATCGATGTCGACATCGCTCGATGCCTGTACGCGGGGATGATGATCGACACGTCCTCGTTTCGGTGGGCGTCCGCGCGCACCCTGCGATTGGCGGCGAGGTTGGTCGAACTCGGTGTCGACAACGCCGCCATGAGTCGGTTGTTCCTCGATAGCCACCCGTTCGCTTGGTTGCCGCTGTTGGCGGGCGTGTTGTCGACGGCGCGGCTGATTCCGGAAGCGGTCGGCGGTATGGGTCTGGTGTATGTGATCGTGGATCACGAGGCATGGGCCGTCAACCGGGCCGAAGAGGTCGAAAGCATCGTCGACATCGTCCGCACCACTCACGAAGCAGAGGTTGCGGCGGTTTTCAAAGAGAGCCAGCCTGGGCATTGGTCGGTGTCGATGCGCTCCCGGACGTTCGACCTCGCCGGACTCGCCACCGGGTTCGGGGGAGGCGGTCATGTCCGAGCGGCCGGTTACCCGGCCGTTGGACCGATCGAGAAGATCGTGGGCGACTTGATCGCCGCGCTCAGTTGATCGCTTGACCGAATCGAATTCGACGGACGGCGAGGCATCGGCCGATCGCGCAACGGCTGGGCGAATCGCGGCGCTCGCGCTTCCAGCCCTGGGGGTTCTTGCCGCCGAGCCGATTTACCTGTTGTTCGACATCGCCGTGGTAGGCCGCCTGGGCGCTCTGAGTCTCGCGGGGCTGGCGATCGGCGGTCTGGTGCTGACCGTCGTCGGCTCGCAGCTGACGTTCTTGGCCTACGGGACCACTGCTCGCGCGGCCCGGTTCTACGGCGCGGGCAACCGGGGCGCAGCGGTTGGCGAGGGGGTGCAGGCAACCTGGCTTGCCCTGGTACTGGGGGTCGCGATCGTCGCGGTGGTTCAGTTCGGGGCTGGGCCGGTTGTCGCGTTGATCGCCGGACCCGGTTCGGGAGGCGCGGAAATCGCACACGCCGCGCTGCCCTGGTTGCGGATTGCGGTTCTCGGAGTGCCGGCGATCCTGATCTCCCTGGCCGGCAACGGGTGGATGCGCGGCGTGCAGGACGCCATGCGGCCGCTGCGTTATGCGCTGATCGGATTCGGAGCCTCGGCTGTGCTGTGCCCGACGCTCGTGTACGGATGGTTCGGTGCTCCCCGGCTGGAGTTGGCGGGTTCAGCGGTCGCGAACCTGGCGGGACAGTTGGTTGCAGGCGGCCTCTTCATCAGTGCCTTGCTGGCGGAGAAGGTGTCCCTGCGGGTCGATCCGCCGGTACTGCGCGCACAGATTCGGATGGGTCGGGACCTGGTGTTGCGCACCATGGCATTCCAGGTGTGCTTCGTCTCGGCCGGCGCCGTGGCAGCGCGATTCGGAGCCGCCGCGGTGGCGGCCCACCAGGTGGTGCTTCAGCTGTGGAACTTTCTCGCTCTGGTCCTTGATTCGCTGGCGATCGCCGCGCAGTCACTTGTCGGGGCGGCGCTCGGTGCG
Source organism: Mycobacterium sp. (assembly GCA_046330895.1). Lineage (GTDB taxonomy): Bacteria > Actinomycetota > Actinomycetes > Mycobacteriales > Mycobacteriaceae > Mycobacterium. Next base: position 92,260 of record JAXLRY010000007.1, read on the forward strand.
GGTCGCGCCGCGGCGGCCAAATCCGTTGCGGTGCGGGTGACGGCCTTCTCGACGATCGCCGCCGCTGTCGCAGCGGCGGTACTCGCCGCGGGCGCCGCGGTGCTGCCGCCGTTGTTCACTTCAGACCGTTCGGTTCAGGCGGCCATCGGTGTGCCCTGGTGGTTCATGGTGGCCCAGTTGCCTTTTGCGGGAATGGTTTTCGCGCTCGACGGTGTCTTGCTCGGTGCGGGTGATGCCGCCTTCATGCGGAGCGCCACCCTGGTCAGCGCGGCGGTTGGCTTTCTGCCCTTGATCTGGCTGGCTCTGGTGTTTGGTTGGGGTCTGGCGGGAATCTGGTCGGGTCTCAGCGCCTTCATCGTGCTTCGCCTGATGTTCGCCGGGTGGCGGGCGTTCTCCGGCCGATGGTTGGTGCCCGGATCGGGGTAGCCGCGACGCGTGCAGCCTTTCGTCGACACCTATGGTGGAGTTGTGTGCCGGAACATCACTGAACTGCGCGGTCTTGAGCCGCCCGCGACTGACGATGAAATCACGGCGGCGGCCAGGCAGTACATCCGCAAGGTCAGCGGCATCGTCCGGCCGACCGATGCCGTGGCCGAAGCCTTCGAAACGGCGGTAGCAGAGGTGGCTGCCACCACGCTCCGACTGCTGGATGAACTGCCGCAGCGGCGCCAACCGCCCAAATCCGTGCCGCCACTTCGGCGTCCGGAGGTTCGGGCGCGGCTCGGGCTCCAGTGACGTCAGTCAGGAATGCGGTGCCTGCGCTCAAAGAGTGGAGCGCCGCGATCCATGCCCTGCTCGATGGGCGGCAGACTGTCCTGCTGCGAAAAGGCGGCATTGGCGAGAAACGTTTTGTATTGCAGGCCAACGAATTCCTGCTCTTTCCGACAGTTGCTCACAGTCACGCCGAGCGGGTTCGAGCCGAGTGTCGTGACCTTCTCACCGCAGCCGAATGCGATAGCAGCGATGCGCGGATCGTCATCCGGGCTGCCGCGAAAGTCATTGCCGCCGTGGACGTCAAACGACCAGAGCGGCTACCCGACATCGAGGATCTCCACATCTGGACCGCGGCGTCGGTCCGCGAAGACCGGCTGGATTTTCGGCCCCGCCATCTCCTGACCGCATTGATCGTTCAGGTCAGCCCGCTGATCGAGCCGATCCGGCGCGACCGTGGTCCGTGGTGTGCCGGCTGCACCAGCTGGGTGAATGTCCCGATGACGCCACCTTTCGCCATTGAGCTCGGCGACCCTGTGCGCGATACCGATTTCCTAGCCGAGGTCGCTCGCCGAGTAGCGCTCACTGTCGGGTGACGGCGGGGCCGACAAGCTCGGTAGCAAGACCCTCGAAAGTCCCGCGGCGCCGTGATGAACGGTGTGAACCGACGGCACCATCCGGTGACCGGTGAGTAGCGGTTCGCCCGTGCCCAGGTTGCGGGCGAAACGGGGATGGGAACCGCCCGCCACCAGCACACGTATTCGGGAGCCGGATCTGAATCGGTGAGCGATGGCATCGAGTTCGACCCGGATCGGTTCGTCCGGGTTGGCGTCGAAGCGGCGGAAGCCATCGCTGACGTTGCGCGACCGGCCGCGTTCGCTCACCTCGCTGATCCGGACGAACAGGTCGAAATGCGGGTTGTCGCTGTGATGAGCCAGTTCGACGACGGGATTTCCGGCGACGTAGACGTCGGCCTCGAGAGGTTCCGTCGTGAAGTTCAAGACGTCGTCTCGTTCAGCCAGCTTGGTGTCGACGCGATAGCCCGCGGCGACGGCGAGTAAACGGCCGCCCACGGTAGGCGTCGGGTCTGCGGGGTCGTAGCGAAATGTGCTGGAGACGTCGTCACCGTGCGGCGGGGCTGCGCCGAGTTTGCCGCCGCGATGCAGGTACAGCACGCGTTCGCCGGTCTTGGGCGGCCAGTCCGGAAGATCGACCCAGCCGTGCCCATTGACGAACACATGCACCGGTGAGCGTTGGGGGCCGGGAATTTTCGCCAGGTGGGCGGCGAGCCAGTCGAGTGTTTCGCGGGCGGCGACACCGGCGGCCCGGCTGGTCATGTCGAAATGTGTCCACGGACCGACAGTGAGCGCCACGTCGACGCCTCGGCCGCGGAGGTGTCGATACTGAGCGATCGTCTGGTTGAGGAAGAGGTCTTGCCAACCACTGATCAACAGCACCGGCGTCTCGACGCGGTCCAGCGCGTCGAGCGCGCGCAGGTCCGACCAGAACGGGTCCGCGCTGTCGGGATGCTCGATCCAAGACTCGTACCAGGGCGCGGTGGTACCGAGGAACTCCCGCCCGGCGGTCCCGAGTGGGAGGCCCTGGACTCCGCGGTCGAGTCGCTTGGCGGCACGCATCTGAAACAACAGGCGCTGCAATGCCGGTTGCTCCTGATTTCCGACGAGGTCGCTCCACCCTAGGAAGTCGTTGAGGGTGAACGATCCGGTTCCCCACGCCGAGGAGTGCATGTCGTGGGGCGCGACCGTCACCACCGCGGCAGCCAACTCAGGCGGGGGGTCCTGGAGCAGGGCCCATTGGGTGTAGCCAAGATATGACAGCCCGATGGTGGCGAATTTCCCTGTGAACCAGGGCTGTTCGCGGAGCCAGGCCACCGTGTCGGCGGCGTCTGCCGCCTCGTTCACCATCGGGACGAATTCACCGCCGGATCCGAATGTCCCGCGCACGCTTTGGAACAAGACGTGATAGCCGCGGGCAGCGTAGAGGCGCGCATAGAACAGTGAGAGCGGGAAGGAACGGCCGTATGGGCAACGAACCAGGATCGTGCCCAGAGGGTTGCGGGTCCGCGGTTCGAAATGGGTGGCATGGAGTTCTACGCCATCCCGCATGGGTATCAAAACCTTGTGCCGCACCAGGTAGCTGCCGGTCGGTGGTCCGATTCGGAGGGCGCGGCCGACAGCGTGATCGGCGAACTGCCGAATGCGGCCCTTGGCGGCGGCGGTCCTGAACGCGGCCCTCGGTGAGTCTGCCCCGGTCACCGTCTCAGGATAGGTGCGGCAAGTTGTCGCTCCGCCGCAAGTAGGCTCGTTTCTTGTGGCTCCCACGCTCTGGGCGATCAGCGACCTGCATACGGGTCACCTCGGCAACAAGCCCGTGACCGAGTCGCTGTATCCGTCCACACCGGACGATTGGCTGATCGTCGCGGGTGATGTCGCGGAACGCACCGACGACGTCCGGTGGTCGCTGGATATCTTGCGCCGCCGATTCGCCAAGGTGATCTGGGTGCCAGGCAACCATGAATTGTGGACCACGGGCAAGGACCCGATGCAGGTCTTCGGCCGCGCCCGGTACGACTACCTGGTCTCGATGTGTGACGAGATGGGCATCGTCACCCCCGAACACCCGTATCCGGTGTGGACGGAGCAGGGTGGCCCGGCGACCATCGTGCCGATGTTCCTGCTGTACGACTACACGTTCCTGCCGGAGGGCGCCGCGACCAAGGCCGAAGGACTGGCGATCGCGAAGTCTCGCAACGTGGTGGCCACCGACGAATTCCTGCTGTCCAGTGAGCCCTACGCGACGCGCGACGCCTGGTGCCGCGCCCGGCTTGCCGTCACCAGGAGTCGGCTCGAAGAGCTCGACTGGATGACCCCGACCGTTCTGGTGAACCATTTTCCGTTGCGTCGCGAGCCTTGCGATGTGCTGTTCTACCCGGAGTTCTCGCTGTGGTGCGGCACGGTCGAAACCGCGGACTGGCATACGCGTTACAACGCCGTCTGCTCGGTGTACGGGCATCTGCACATTCCTCGGACAACTTGGTACGACGGCGTCCGGTTCGAGGAAGTCTCGGTGGGCTATCCGCGAGAGTGGCGGCGTCGCAAGCCCTATCGGTGGCTTCGTCAAGTTCTGCCAGACCCGCACTATGCACCCGGCTACCTCAATGAATTCGGAGGGCATTTCGTGATCACCCAGGAGATGCGCGAGCAGTCGGAAAAATTCCGGCAGCGGCTGCGCAGCAGACGCGAATGAGTGCGTTGATGCGGGCCATTTTGCCCGAGATCTCCGATCTGGTCGCAGTCGAAATGTACGACGATCCGCCGGATTTGTCGCCGCACCCGGAGGAAGAGCGACTCATCGCCACGTCCGTGGAGACGCGGCGTAATGAATTCGTGACGGCTCGGCATTGTGCGCGGTTGGCCATGCAACATCTCGGAGTGGAGCCGTCGCCAATCCTCAAGGGGGAGAAGGGCGAACCGTGTTGGCCGGGTGGAGTGGTGGGCAGTCTGACGCACTGCAAGGGGTATCGGGGCGCGGTGGTCGGTCGGATGGACACCGTCCGCAGTGTGGGTATTGATGCAGAACCGCACGCGGTTCTTCCCGATGGTGTCCTGGCGGCCGTCAGCCGGCCGCTCGAACGCCACGAGATCGCGACGCTGCGACCGGAGTTGCATTGGGATCGAATCCTTTTCTGCGCCAAGGAAGCAACGTACAAGGCCTGGTATCCGCTGACGCAGCGCTGGCTGGGATTCGAGGACGCGCACATCACCTTTGACGTGGACTCGACCGGGGCATCGGGCCGATTCGTCTCACGGATCCTGATCGATCCGGCGGCGAGATCCGGTCCGCCGTTGACGAAGTTGACCGGTCGATGGTCCGTGTCCCACGGTCTGGCCCTGACGGCGATCGTGCTATGAGTCGCCCCCTGCGCCCTCCCGATCCTGGAATCGTAATTGTCGACAAGCCCGGCGGGATGACGAGTCACGATGTGGTGTCGCGTTGTCGACGCATCTTCGGCACGAGGAAAGTCGGGCATGCGGGCACGCTGGATCCGATGGCCACCGGCGTGTTGGTGGTCGGGATCGAACGCGCCACCAAGATCCTCGGGCTCCTGAGCGCCACCACCAAGTCCTACGCCGCGACCATTCGGTTGGGGCGGTCGACCACCACCGACGACGTCGAAGGTGAAGTGCTGGAGGATAATTCAGCTCAGAATGTGGCCGATGATTCGGTGCTCGAGGTCATCGGGCGTATGCGCGGAGACATTTCGCAGCGGCCGTCGGCGGTGAGTGCGGTGAAGGTCGGCGGCAAGCGCGCCTATCAGCTGGTGCGGGAAGGTCAAGAGGTGGAGCTCGCGGAGCGCACGGTGCGAATTGATCGCTTCGACGCCTTGAGATTTCGGCGGGACGGTCCCTTCCTCGACGTCGATGTCGAGGTCGATTGCTCGTCGGGAACCTACATTCGGGCGCTCGCCAGAGATCTCGGCCGACAGCTGGGCGTCGGGGGTCATCTCACCGCACTGCGCCGGACACGTGTGGGCGGCTACGGGCTGGAGCACGCGCATTCCCTCGAAGGGCTCTCGGATGACCCGGCACTCAGCTACAGCCTCGACGACGCCTGCCTGCTCGCCTTTCCCCGGCGGGACGTGACGGCTGCAGAGGCCGCGGATGCGAGCCATGGGCGGCCGTTATCCGCTTCCGGACTCGAGGGAATCCATGCCGCAACCGATCCCGATGGCCGGGTCATCGCCCTGCTGAAGGATCACCGCGGTTCGACCAAGTCCGTCGTCGTGATCCGCCCCGCGACGCTGTAGTTCGCTGCGCGAGCAGACGCAAAGGCCCCCGACACGCCGACGTATTGGGGACCTCACTGTCTGTTCGCGTGTCAGGAGATGACCCAGATGGCTTGGGCGGCAGGGCTTCCCAGCTCGACATTGCTGCCGCGCCCGTCGGCTGATTCGACGGACACCGAGATGATGCCCGCGAAGTCGCGGCGGGCCAGAACCCGGACGCGCGAATCCAGGCTGATTCCCACCGCGTCGAAATAGCGCAGCATCTCGGGATCGGCGTCGGAAATCCTTGCCACCGTGCCCAATTCACCTTCGGTGCAGTCCGAGAGCTGACGCGCGGGCGGCGTCGGGACCCGCCCGTCGGCGGCGGGGATCGGGTCGCCATGGGGATCGCGGGTGGGATGCCCCAGCTTGGCATCGATGCGGTCGAGCATCATGTCGCTGACCGCGTGTTCGAGTATCTCCGCTTCGTCGTGCACTTCGTCCCACCCGTAGCCGAGCTCGCGCACCAGGAAGGTCTCCAGCAGTCGGTGCCGGCGCACCACCGCCAACGCGGCCTGGCGTCCGCTCTCGGTCAGACTCACCCCGCCGTACTTCTCATGATCGACGAGCCCCTGGTCGGCGAGCTTGCGGATGGACTCCGAGGCGGTGCTCGCCGACACGCCGATGCGCTCGGCGAGCATCTTGGTGCTGACCCTGTCCGGCGACCATTCCTGTGCGTTCCAGATCGCTTTGAGGTAGTCCTGAGCGACGGTCGTCAGGTCGCGTGCGGAATCGCCGTTGCCGTCGGGGCTCACACACTGGAGTTTAGGCAATCGCCACCTGATCTGCGGATCTAGCGCCGCGAGCCGATGTCGCGCGCCGTAGGCTTGCAGGGTGCAGCGTTGGCGGGGTCAGGACGAGATCCCCACGGATTGGGGTCGGTGTGTCCTGACCGTCGGCGTCTTCGACGGCGTTCATCGCGGGCACGCCGAGCTGATCGCGCGGGCGGTGAAAGCCGGCCGATCCCGCGGTGTGCCGGTGGTCCTGATGACGTTCGACCCCCACCCGATGGAAGTCGTGTTCCCGGGCAGCCATCCCGCACAGCTGACGACCCTGACCCGCCGGGCCGAATTGGTGGAGGAACTCGGGGTCGATGTATTCCTGGTGATTCCGTTCACCAGCGATTTTATGAAGTTGACCGCTGAGCGATACGTACACGAACTGCTCGTCGAACGGCTGCACGTCGTCGAGGTGGTGGTCGGTGAGAACTTCACCTTCGGAAAGAAGGCGGGGGGAAACGTAGAAGTGCTCCGGAAGGCCGGCGAACGATTCGGGTTTGCGGTTGAAGCGATGTCTCTGGTCGCCGAGCATCATCGGACGGAAACAGTGACGTTCTCGTCCACTTACATCCGTTCGTGCGTCGACGCCGGTGACGTCGTTGCCGCGGCCGAAGCCCTGGGACGACTGCACCGCGTCGAGGGCGTGGTGGTCAGGGGTGACGGCCGCGGCAGGGCGTTGGGATTCCCGACGGCCAACGTGTCACCGCCGACACATGCGGCCATCCCCGCGGACGGCGTCTACGCGGCCTGGTTCACGGTGCTCAGCCACGGATCGGCGCCCGGGACCGTCGTTCCCGGCGTCCGTTACCAAGCGGCCGTGTCGGTCGGCACCAACCCGACCTTCTCAGGACGAACCCGAACCGTGGAAGCGTTCGTGCTCGACACCGACGCCGACCTCTATGGTCAACATGTGGCGGTGGACTTCGTAGCCCGCCTGCGGGGCCAGGTGAAGTTCGACGCGATCACCGATCTCATCGATGCGATCGCCGCTGACACCGTTCGCGCCCGCACCATCTTGTCCGCCCAGCTCTGAAGATTTGCTGACCCCAATCCGCGGATTGGGATTGTGAAGGGTGCCGCTGATAAGCTCGCCAGCTGTTATCGGCGTGCGCTGCGGTTCGCGGTGGCTCACGTCCGGGTGTTCAACCCATTACCCGTCGCGGACCGATAGATGGAGAACTTCCATGGCTCTGACAACCGAGCAGAAAAAAGAAATCCTGGGCAGCTACGGCCTGCACGAGACCGATACGGGATCCCCGGAAGCCCAGGTCGCGATGCTCACCAAGCGTATCTCGGACCTGACCGAGCATCTCAAGAAGCACAAGCACGATCACCACTCGCGTCGCGGACTGCTCCTGCTGGTCGGCCGTCGCCGCCGTTTGCTGAAGTATGTGGCCGCCGTCGACGTCGCACGCTACCGCTCGCTGATCGAGCGCCTGGGTCTGCGTCGCTGACCGTGCAAGTCAGCCGTGTAGGATAGGGCCCGGTGTGGGCCCTATCCTCGGCCTGACCACTTTTGGGTGCGGTCACGCATTTCTGTGTGCTCCGTTCCTGCGCGTCATAGCGAGACTTCCCGGAATCGGGCGGTCTTCGGTAGTGGCTGCCGGGCCCATGTCCAAGGGATCGCCCGGCCGCTTCGATCGACGGCCGTAGCCGTTTCCCGGTGATGATCCTCGAACGCTCAGATTTTCTGGGTTCTGCTGTGGCGGCGCGAAACCAGCTGAACAGTGAACTGAGAAAGGCTGTCCGGACATCCATGTCTGTAGCTGAAATCGACGAAGGCGTGTTCGAAGCGACCGCCGTCATTGACAACGGGAGCTTCGGCACCCGCACCATCCGCTTCGAGGCGGGCCGGCTGGCCCAGCAGGCGGCGGGCTCCGTCGTCGCATATCTCGACGACGAAACCATGCTGTTGTCGGCGACCACCGCCAGCAAGCAGCCGAAAGAGCATTTCGACTTCTTCCCGCTGACGATCGATGTCGAGGAGCGGATGTACGCCGCGGGCCGGATTCCCGGCTCGTTCTTCCGCCGCGAAGGACGTCCGTCCACCGATGCCATCCTGACCTGCCGGTTGATCGACAGGCCGTTGCGGCCGACGTTCGTATCCGGTCTGCGCAATGAGATTCAGGTCGTTGTGACGGTGCTGAGCCTGGACCCCAAGGATCTCTACGATGTGCTGGCGATCAACGCCGCATCGGCGTCGACCCAGATCTCGGGCCTTCCGTTCTCCGGCCCCGTCGGTGGCGTGCGGGTTGCCCTGATCAAGGGACAGTGGGTCGCGTTCCCGACTGTCGAACAGCTTGACGAGGCAGTGTTCGACATGGTCGTCGCCGGCCGTGTTGTCGCCGACGGCGACGTGGCGATCATGATGGTCGAAGCGGAGGCCACCGACAGGGTCATCGAGCTCGTCGCCGGTGGCGCAAGTGCGCCGACCGAGGCAGTCGTGGCCGAGGGCCTCGAAGCCGCCAAGCCGTTCATCGCCGAGCTGTGCAAGGTGCAGCAGGAACTCGCCGACGCGGCCGGCAAAGAGACCGCCGAATACCCCGTGTTCCCCGACTACCAGGAGGACGCGTACGCAGCGGTTGCCGCAGCGGCTACCGACGACCTGGCGAAGGCGTTGACGATCGCCGGCAAGGCCGAGCGCGACGACCGCACCGACGAGATCAAATCCGCGGTGCTCGATCGGCTGGGCGAGCAGTTCGCCGGCCGTGAGAAGGAGATCGGCGCGGCGTACCGCTCGCTGACCAAGAAGTTGGTTCGCCAGCGGATCCTGACCGACCACTTCCGCATCGACGGCCGCGGCATCACCGATATCCGGGCACTCAGTGCCGAGGTCGCGGTGATTCCGCGTGCGCACGGCAGTGCACTGTTCCAGCGCGGTGAGACCCAGATCATGGGCGTCACCACCCTGGACATGGTCAAGATGGCTCAGCAGATCGACTCGCTGGGGCCGGAGACCTCCAAGCGCTACATGCATCACTACAACTTCCCGCCGTATTCGACCGGTGAGACTGGCCGCGTCGGCTCGCCCAAGCGGCGCGAGATCGGCCACGGCGCGCTCGCAGAGCGCGCGTTGATGCCGGTGCTGCCCAGCGTCGAGGAATTCCCGTACGCGATCCGCCAGGTGTCGGAGGCGTTGGGCTCCAACGGGTCGACGTCAATGGGTTCCGTGTGTGCATCGACCCTCGCTTTGCTCAATGCCGGTGTGCCGCTGAAGGCTCCGGTGGCCGGCATCGCCATGGGTCTTGTTTCCGACGAGGTCAACGGCGAAACCCGGTACGTGGCGCTGACCGACATTCTCGGTGCCGAAGACGCCTTCGGTGACATGGACTTCAAGGTGGCGGGGACCAAGGAGTTCGTGACCGCGCTGCAGTTGGACACCAAGCTCGACGGAATTCCGTCGCAGGTTCTTGCCAAGGCGCTCGCGCAGGCCAAGGACGCGCGGATCGCGATCCTCGAGGTGATGGCCGAGGCCATCGACGCCCCCGACGAGATGAGCCCGTTCGCGCCCAGGGTCACCACGATCAAGGTGCCAGTGGACAAGATCGGCGAGGTCATCGGGCCCAAGGGCAAGATGATCAATTCGATCACCGAGCAGACCGGCGCCCAGATCTCCATCGAGGACGACGGCACTGTGTTCGTCGGTGCCACCGATGGCCCGTCGGCGCAGGCGGCGATCGATCTGATCAACGCGATCGCCAATCCCCAGCTGCCCAAGACCGGCGAGCGGTTCCTCGGAACCGTCGTCAAGACCACCGACTTCGGCGCATTCGTGTCGTTGCTGCCTGGTCGGGACGGGCTGGTCCATATTTCGAAGCTGGGCAAGGGCAAGCGAATCGCCAAGGTCGAGGATGTCGTCAAGGTGGGCGACAAACTGCGGGTCGAGATCGCCGACATCGACAACCGCGGCAAGATCTCGCTGATCCTCGTGGACGAAGAGTCCGCAGACGCGGACGCCGCGCCCGCAGATTCGGCACCTGTCGATGCCGCGACCGCCAGCAGCTAGTCGTCAACCGCGGTTACGCCATGGCCGGAGCTCCGGTGAGGATGCTCCGGCCACGGCGAAACGCACCGTCCTGCCGGGCGGTTTGCGGGTGGTGACCGAATACGTGCCCTCGGTGCGTTCGGCCTCCGTTGGTGTTTGGGTGAACGTGGGTTCCCGTGACGAAGGCCCGACCGTCGCGGGCGCCGCCCATTTCCTGGAACATTTGCTTTTCAAGGCCACCCCGACCAGGACCGCGGTGGACATCGCTCGGTCCGTCGACGCTGTCGGGGGCGAACTGAATGCCTTCACCGCCAAGGAACACACGTGCTACTACGCGCACGTGCTCGACGAGGACCTCGAACTGGCTGTCGATCTGGTCGCCGATGTGGTGCTCAATGGCAGTTGCGCGGGTGATGACGTCGAAATCGAGCGCGACGTGGTGCTCGAGGAGATCGCCATGCGGGACGACGACCCCGAAGACACTCTGGGCGACGTGTTCCTCACCGCGATGTACGGCGATCACCCCGTCGGCCGTCCGGTCATCGGCAGCGTCGAATCGGTGACCGGGATGACACGGGCGCAATTGCAATCGTTTCATGTGCGGCGCTACACACCCGAGCGGATGGTCGTTGCCGTCGCCGGGAATGTCGATCACAACCACGTCGTCCGGCTGGTTCGGAAGCACTTCGGCGCCAAGCTGATCGCCGAGAACACACCTCGGCCTCCCCGAAAAGGAACAGGGCGAGTGGCCGGTCGCCCCGGCGTCGTGCTCATCAATCGTGACTCCGAACAGACCCACCTGTCGCTCGGTGTGCGCGTGCCGGGAAGGCACTGGGACCGCCGCTGGGCATTATCAGTGCTGAACACGGCGCTGGGTGGCGGCCTGAGTTCGCGCCTGTTTCAACAGATTCGGGAAAGCCGCGGTCTTGCATACTCGGTGTATTCGTCCATTGACCTGTTCTCCGACTGCGGCACCCTCTCGGTGTACGCCGGATGTCTTCCGGAGCGGTTCGCCGAAGTGACACGCCTGACCGCCGAGGTTCTGGAAATTGTCGCGCGGGACGGGATCACCGAGGACGAGTGCCGAATCGCAAAGGGTTCGCTGCGTGGGGGATTGGTTCTGGGTCTTGAGGATTCGGCGTCCCGGATGAACCGGATCGGCCGCAACGAACTCAACTACGGCGAGTACCGGAGCATTTCGAGCACCCTGCAGCGCATCGATGCGATCACCGTCGAGGAAGTGAACGCGGTTGCCCGCCAAGTGCTGTCGAATGATTACGGAGCCGCCGTCCTGGGCCCGCATCGGTCCAAAAAGTCGCTGCCCCCGGCTCTTCGCTCCATCACGGCCTAGTCGTGTTCGACCTGCGGGACCTGACAGTTCCGATCATCGGAGCGCCGATGGCCGGGGGGCCGGGCACTCCGGCGTTGGCTGCCGCGGTGTCCAATGCCGGTGGCCTGGGATTTCTGGCCGCGGGATACTTGACCGGCCAGGGTTTCGCGGATGACATCGTGGCCGCGCGACTGCTGACTTCGGGTCCGATCGGCGTGAATCTCTTTGTGCCGCAGCCATCTGCGGCAACTCGTTCGGCTCTCGACGAATATCGCGACCGGCTGACGCCGCTGGCTCAGCGTCTCGGGGCAGAGCTGGGACTGCCCAGGTTCGATGACGACGGCTGGGATGAAAAGCTCGACGTGGTGGTCTCGGCGGCGCCGGAGGTCGCCTCGTTCACGTTCGGTTGCCCGACGGCGGATGTGCTCGCACGACTGCGGAGTGCCGGCGTCGTCTCGGCCGTCACTGTGACCAGTCGCGCTGAAGCCGACGTCGCTGTGGCCGCAGGCGCCGACGTGTTGGTGGTGCAAGGACCGGACGCGGGCGGGCACCGGGGGACGTTCTCGCCAATCCGACGTCCCGGTGAGGCGCCGCTCGGCGAACTTCTCGCCGAGATGGCCAAAGGCGGCGAGACTGCGGTTGTCGCTGCCGGCGGACTGAGCGCTCGGCCGGCCGTTCAGGACGTGTTGACGCGTGGTGCCGTCGCCGCGCAGGTGGGCACCGCATTTCTGCTGTGCGATGAGGCCGGAACCAACCCCGTTCACCGGGCGGCATTGATAGACGACCAGTTCACTGAAACCACTGTGACGCGAGCCTTTTCGGGTCGATACGCCAGGGGGCTGGCCAATGAATTCATCCGGCGGTTCGACTCGGTCGCGCCATTCGGTTACCCCGAGGTCAATCAACTGACCGCGCCGCTCAGAGCGGCGGCCGTCGCGGCCGGAGATCCCCAGTGCACAAATCTTTGGGCCGGTGCCCAATGGCAGAAGGCTGTCGGGGGCCCGGCAGGTGACATCGTGGCCGCACTTGCCCCTGCTCGATAGGGAGCCGAAGATTCACCCATGAGAAGGAGGGCGGCGACATGACGGGACCTTCGCGTCGGCAATTGTTCCTCGCCGGAACATCCCTGCTCCTACTGGCCGGGTGCGGTGAGCCGCATGACGTGATTCCCACGCCTGGCCGCGAGGACCCCGTCGAGCCCCCGCCGCCGATCGGCGATCGGATAGCGCTGCTGGAACAGCGGCACAACGCGATCGTGGGCTTCTACGGCGTCGATCTGGAGTCGAACCGGATGTTCGCGCATCGCGATGACGACAGATTCGCGATGTGTTCGACGTTCAAGGCCTACCTGGCGGCACGCGTTCTGCAAAAGGCCCAACACAATGAGCTGGCGCTGACGGACACCGTGCACATCGATCCTGCTGCGGTGGTTGGCTATTCACCCGTTGCCGGGCCGAAAGCGGGTAGCGGTGTCGCATTGTCGGAGCTGTGCCGAGCCGCATTGCAGCAGAGCGACAACACCGCCGCGAATGCCCTGCTGCGCACTATCGGCGGCCCTCGTGCGATCACCGAATTCGCCCGCTCGATCGGTGACGAGCAAACTCGCCTGGATCGGTGGGAAACCGATTTGAACTCAGCGATTCCCGGCGATCCGCGAGACACCAGTACCCCGCACGCGCTTGGCGGAGGAATTCGCGTGTTGTTGACCGGCAGTGTCCTCGATGAGCACTACCGAAAGCAGCTCGAGGAATGGATGCGCGGAAATGTGACGTCTTCGCGCAGCATGCGTGCCGGACTTCCGCAAGGGTGGACCACCGCCGACAAGACCGGGACGGGTGACTATGCCAGCACCAACGACGTCGGCATCGCGTATGGCCCCGCGGGTCGGCGAGTCCTGTTGTCGATCATGACGCGTACGCGATCGACTGATCCGAAAGCCGAAGCGCTGCAACCGTTGATCGCCGCGGTGACCACCTTGGTGCTGCCCTGGCTGCTCTGGCGACACTGACAAGTCCGGCATCGCGGACCACGCGGTCAGACCAGGAGCGAGGCCGGATCGGTGAACGGCATACCCAGGTCGTGAGCAACCTCGTGGGACAGCAGCCGGCCCTCGTGCGTGGACAGACCCTTGGCGAGTGCGGGAACCGTTCGGCAGGCGTCCTGCCAACCCTTGTCCGCGAGCTGCAGGACGTAGGGCATGGTCGCGTTCGTGAGGGCGAACGTCGATGTACGCGGCACGGCGCCGGGCATGTTGGCGACGCAGTAGAACAGCGCATTGTGCACGGTGAAGGTCGGGTCGTCGTGGGTCGTGGGCCGGGAGTCTTCGAAGCAGCCGCCCTGGTCGATCGCGATGTCGACCAGTACCGCACCCGGCTTCATCTGGGACACGATCTTGTTCGTGACCAGTTTGGGCGCCTTGGCCCCCGGCACGAGCACGGCACCGATGACGAGGTCGGCTTGCTTGACGGCAGCTTCGAGTTCGAGCTGCGACGAATAGCGGGTCTCGATACTGCCGCCGTATTCGGCGTCGATCTTGCGCAGTGTGTTGATGTTGAGGTCGAACACCGTGACGCGCGCACCCATGCCCTTCGCGACGGCGGCCGCATTGTCGCCCGCCATTCCGCCGCCGATCACCACGACGTCGGCTGGTGCGACGCCGGGTACGCCGCCCATCAACACCCCGCGACCGCCGTGTGCGCGCATCAGGTGGTACGCACCGACCTGTGCGGCCAGTCGACCCGCGACCTCGCTCATGGGTGCGAGCAACGGGAGGGCGCCGTCAGCGGTTTGAACGGTCTCGTAGGCGATCGACGTGGTCCCCGAGGCCAGAAGCGCGTCGGTGCATGGCCGCGAGGCGGCCAGATGGAGGTAGGTGAAGAGTGTCTGACCTCGGCGCATCCGACCGTACTCGGCCTCGATGGGCTCCTTGACTTTGAGGAGCAGGTCTGCATCGGCCCAGACCTGGTCGGCGCTGCTGATTATCTGCGCGCCCGCCGCTTTGTAATCCGCATCGCCGATCGCTGAGCCTTCGCCGGCGCCGGCTTGAATGATGACGTCATGACCCCGGCGAATCAGTTCGGCGACACCCGATGGAGTGATCGCGACGCGGTATTCGTGGTTTTTGATCTCGGTCGGGATACCGACGCGCATGCTGGGCTCCTGAGGTCAGAATTGTTGTGGCTCAATTGTGAAGAAGTGCCGATCAAGAGGCAATCCTTGTGTGGAAGATTCGATCACGTCGCCGCACGCGACACCGATGATCTGCGGGCTTTCGTCGTCGATCATCTCAACGCCGACGCCGATGTGGCCGGCACTCAGACGTCGCTGATATTCGAGCATCTCCGGGGGGTCGGCGGCGTTCTGGGTCAGAAACTGGATTCGGCCCAGGCCGTCGGCGGATAGGGGGGCATGTTTCCTGCGAGCGTGCCGTCGGTGACGGCGCACAAGACATCGGAGATCGTTCCGATATTCGCAAGAACCGTCACCGGGCCACCTTGGCCAGCTAGGCGAGCGACGACGGCCTGCCAGAAGTAGGTGATCCCGCCGTGCTCGTACCAAAGGAACCAGTCCTGCCCGCTGTGTCCGGCACGGATCAAACGTCGAAACGGCAACGAGGCGTCCAGGACTGCGTCGGTGCTGTTGAACGGCGCACCGATGTCGGCGATCGGCGGAAGCAGCTCTCTCAACGCAGCCGGCACGTCAGCCAGACTTGAAACCTCGGCGACCGGTGTGGAGAGCGGGCAGTTGGAGTTCGGAATCGCCTGAGCTGCAGGAGGAATCGTCAGGGATGCCATGACGGCGATCGCTGCGGTCACCGCGGCAGGGCACCGGTCCCTCATGATGTGGCGCTGGTGTTCCTTGTGCCCCGGTGGTGACCGCGAGCTCCCGTACCCGAATCTTGGGCAGATCTATGCGCGGTCGACGGTCGCGTCGCGAGTCGTTTGGCTGACCGGCCGCCGGTGGCTTTGCTCGTAGATGCCACCGTGGCCGATGCCGTGGGAACTGCCGCACTTGCCTCATCGCTGAAGCCCGCCGGGGGAGTCGGATCCGGGATGGTGACCGGCCGGTTGTATGCGGCTTCGATCGTCGGGCGCAGCATGTTGTCGAGCATCGGCGCCAGCGGGCCCGCCCAGGCGACCAGTGGCAGGACGTCGTTGGGCACCCATACATAGGTGACGTTGCCCGGGTCGCCGTTGCTGAGGTCGGGCGTGTATCTGACGTTGTTCGGATCGTCGAGGTCGACGTTCTTGTAGTCGATGTGGGTCGTGAGCATGCCGATGAACGCGTTCGCCACGGCGAGGAAGTTCGATGTGTCGTCGGGCCAATCGGCCCAGCCGTCGTATTGCCGGATCACTTCGGTGCCCTCGTATGGCGTGTCTGCGGGGAGCCACTGGCCACCGGCGTCGGTGGTCGGACGGCGGCCGCCGAACTTGTTGGTGGGGTTGCCGATCGACACCCACGTCAATCTGGACGGATCGGGAGCGCTCTCGGGATCGTCGGCGAAATCCTGCAGGGTGGAATAGATCACCTGGCCTCCCTGGCTGTGACCGAAGAGCACGATCTGCTCATCGGGGGCGAGTTCGCCGATAGCTTCCTCGACCTTGACCGCGCCCTGCTGGTTGTAGGCGCCGCCGGGAAAGGCGAAGTAGTCCACCGGCTGGCAGTGGTTCGGCGACTTGCACAGGTCGCCCTGTAACTGCATCGGTGTGAAATGCAGGATGTGCTGCAGCCCCACCAGACCGCCTTCAAGCGTCAAGACTGTTGCCGCGGTGCTCGACGGTGCCACCGCCACCGATACGGCTGCGGCCGAAACCAATACGGCGATTCCGGATTTCTTCATAAACCCCCACCTCCCCAGGTAACGGACATCATAGGGGCGCGTGGAAGACCTGGCGGCCGCAAAAGGTTGGGATTGGATTGGAATTTCGTTCGCCCACTACGCTGCAGCCATGCGAGTTGGTGTGCTGGGTTCCAGGGGCAAGGTCGGCGCAACGATGTGTGCCGCGGTACGCGACGCCGACGACATGACGCTGAGTGCCGAAATCGATGCCGGCGACGCCTTGACGGATTTGGTGGACAGCGGCACAGAAGTGGTTATCGACTTCACTCATCCGGATGTCGTGATGGACAACCTGAAGTTCTTGATCGACAACGGTATTCACGCGGTCGTGGGCACCACCGGATTCACGGACAGCCGTTTGGAGCAAGTGCGATCCTGGCTCGCGGCGGCACCCGACGCGAGTGTCCTGATAGCACCGAATTTCGCCATCGGCGCAGTGCTGTCGATGCACTTCGCGCAAAAGGCGGCCCCGTACTTCGAGTCGGTCGAGGTGATCGAACTCCATCATCCGCAGAAGGCCGACGCTCCGTCTGGAACAGCCACGCGCACCGCCGCACTCATCGCCGAGGCCCGAAAAGGCATGGCGCCCAATCCCGATGCCACCAGTACCGGACTGCCGGGCGCCCGAGGAGCGGACGTGGACGGGGTGCCCGTGCACTCGGTGCGGTTGACAGGTTTGGTGGCCCACCAGGAGGTGCTGTTCGGCACGCTGGGTGAGACGCTGACGATCCGGCATGACAGCCTCGATCGCACCTCTTTTGTGCCCGGCGTCCTGCTCGCAGTCCGCCGGGTCGCCGAGCGCCCCGGTCTCACCATCGGAATCGAACCGCTGCTCGACCTGTGAACCCCGCCCTGCGCATCCAACTGCTGATCGGCTTCATGTGCCTGGCGCTGGTCGGGTATCTGGCGTTGTTGAGCCGCACCGCCATCGTTCTGATGCTGTCGGGCAAGCCGGTCGCAGTTCTGCTCGGCGTGGCCGTGCTGATCTTTCCGGTGGTGGGCGGTTGGGCCATGGTCGCGACGCTTCGGGCAGGATTCGCGCATCAACGGCTTGCGCGGTTGGCGGCCGAGGACGGAATGGAACTGGACGTCAGCGACCTTCCGCGTAGACCGTCTGGCAGGCCCGAGCGTGCCGCCGCCGATGCCCTGTTCGAACGTGTGCGTGCCGAAGTCGAAACGGAACCGGGGGACTGGCGGCGCTGGTATCGGCTGGCCAGGGCCTACGACTATGCCGGCGACCGGCGCCGCGCCAGGGAAACCATGCGGAAGGCTGTCGCCATGCACGGCGAGGAGTCGCGGTGATGAGTCGGACTCTGCTGGTGGTGCACCACACGCCGTCACCGGCCACCCGCGAACTGCTCGAAGCCGTGCTGGCCGGCACGCGTGACCCCGAGATCGTCGGGGTGGATGTGGTTGTCCGGCCCGCCTTGGCGGCCACGCTGCCCGACGTGCTCGACGCCGACGGCTACCTGTTCGGCACGACGGCCAACTTCGGGTACATGTCCGGGGCATTGAAATATTTCTTCGACAACGTCTACTACCCGAGTCTGGATCATGTGGCGGGGCGGCCCTACGGTCTGTGGGTGCACGGCAACAGCGATACTGCGGGTGCGGCTTCGGCTGTCGAAAAGATCGTCACCGGCCTGGGCATGGTCAAGTCGTCGGAAGCGCTTGAGGTGGCAGGCCCGGTCGGCGCCGACATGCGTGCCAGGGCGCACGAATTGGGCGGCACGTTGGCCGCCCTCCTGATGGGATGAGGAGCGGATAGGTCCGATGCCGGGATTTGCAGACATTGCGCTGGGAGCGGCGCCGATCGCCGGGGGGGCGTTGCTCGGTGCCGTCGCGGGAAGCCTCAAGGGCCCCGATTTCCGGGGAATGATCAAGGCGGATCTTGAACTGCTGGAACAGATTCCGCCGGAGAAGACCGATCTGCGAGCGGCGCTCGAACAGAGCATCTACGAGCGGATCGCCGACCTCATCGCGACCACCGACAAGAGCCGGCAATTGCGTGAGATCGCTGCGAGCTACCGCGGCAACTGGCGCGACATCGTGGTGTTCGTCTGCGCGGTGCTGTTCACCATCGTCTGGTGGAACGTGCCCCACAGCAGGTCGAACTGGCTGGTGATGTTCATCCTTCTGATCCTGATTTCGGGCGTTGTCGCGGTCTATGCGTCGCGCGGCATCATCCGGGCGCTGATGAGCCTGCGTAAACGGAGTTCCGGCCCGTCGACGTAAGCTGATCAGCGTGTCGCCAGCAGCACCCGTTCCGACTCCCTACGAGGATCTTCTGCGCTTGGTTCTGACGCGGGGGACTCCGAAGGCCGACCGGACCGGCACCGGGACCCGCAGTATGTTCGGGCACCAGCTGCGCTATGACTTGTCGGCGGGCTTTCCGCTGATCACCACCAAGAAGGTTCACCTGAAATCGGTGATCTACGAATTGCTGTGGTTTCTGCGGGGTGACTCGAACGTCGAATGGCTTCAGCGGCACGGTGTGTCGATTTGGGATGAATGGGCCTCCGCGACAGGCGATCTCGGCCCGGTTTACGGTGTCCAGTGGCGGTCCTGGCCCACTCCCTCGGGTGAGCATGTCGATCAGATCAGCGCCGCGCTGGATTTGTTGCGTACCGACCCCGATTCGCGGCGCATCATCGTGTCGGCCTGGAACGTCGGCGAGATTCCCCAGATGGCCCTTGCGCCCTGCCATGCGTTGTTCCAGTTTTACGTTGCGGACGGTCGACTCAGCTGCCAGCTGTATCAGCGAAGTGCCGATTTGTTCCTCGGGGTTCCGTTCAACATAGCCAGCTATGCGCTGCTCACCCACATGATGGCCGCGCAGGCGGGCCTCGAGGTGGGCGACTTCGTATGGACCGGCGGCGACTGCCACATCTATGACAACCACGTCGATCAAGTCACCGAACAACTCGGTCGGGACGCTCGTCCGTATCCGAATTTGATTCTTTCGCAACGGGATTCGATATTCGACTACGTCTACGACGATGTTCAGATCCAGGGCTACGACCCGCACCCGGCGATTAAAGCCCCTGTCGCGGTATGAGTTTCGGGTTGGTCTGGGCGCAGTCGATGTCCGGGATCATCGGTCGCGACGGCGGAATCCCCTGGCATGTGCCGGAAGACATGGCTCATTTCAAGACATTGACGACGGGTTGCGCCGTGGTGATGGGGCGCCGCACCTGGGAGTCGCTGCCCCCGCGGTTTCGCCCGCTACCGGGGCGGAGGAATATCGTCCTCACTCGCCAAGCCGGATACGGCGCCGAGGGTGCGGACGTGGTAGGTGCGTTGGCCGATGCGGTGACCGAGGACGAGACCTGGGTCATCGGCGGCGCTGAGATCTACCGCCTCGCGTTGCCGACGGCAACCCGGTGCGAAGTGACCGAGATCGACATCGACTTGGAGCGCCGGGAGAGTGACGCGATGGCGCCGGCCCTGGACTCTTCCTGGGTCGATTCAGTCGAAGACTGGTGTATCAGTAGCTCCGGGCTGCGTTACCGACTCCATCACTACGTGCGGGCATGAGTCGGGTCACCGCCGATCAGGCTCGTCGAATCGCTACCGCCGCACAGGGATTCGCCGGGACTTTGCCGCGAGGGCCGGTCACCCGGGCGCATCTCCGCCGCCTCGTCGAACGCATCCAGGTGCTGCAGCTCGATTCGGTGTCGGTGGCTGTTCGGGCTCACTACGCGCCGGTGTTCAGCAGGCTGGGCCCCTACGACCGGGCGGTGCTCGATGGGGCGGCGTGGAGTCACAGTGTCCGGGCTCCCCGTCTGCTGGTGGAGTACTGGGCGCACGAAGCCGCGCTGATGTCCGTCGAGGACTGGCCGCTGCTCCGTTGGCGGATGCGGGAATACATCCACGGCCGGTGGGGAACCGAGATCGTCAAGAACAATCCCCGCCTGGCTGACGAGATCGTCGCGGCCGTGGCTGAGCTCGGGCCGAGCACCGCGGGTCAGATCGAAGCTCATCTGTCTGCCGAGCCGCGCGGCCGAAAGGGGCCGGTCGATAAAGAGATGTGGGGACGCAGCGACACGAAATGGGTGGCAGAAGCGCTGTTCGCCTCGGGTGTGTTGACCACGGCCCACCGCGCGGGATTCGCCCGGCACTACGACCTCACCGAAAGAGTGCTGCCTGCCGAGGTGCTGGCACGCCAAATCGATGACACAGACGCTGTCCGTGAACTCGCCTTGCGTGCGTCGACGGCACTGGGGGTCGCCACCGAGGCCGACATCCGCGACTATTTCCGGCTGCGGGCCGATCAGGTGAAGCCCGCCCTCGCGTGGCTGTTGAAGGCGGGAGAGCTGGAGCGCGTCGAGGTTTCGGGTTGGTCCGCGCCAGCCTATCTGCGCGTTGGCCAGGCGATCCCACGGACGGATCGGGGGACGGCGCTGCTGTGTCCCTTCGACCCGCTGGTCTTCTTTCGCCCCCGCGTCGAGCGGTTGTTCGGGTTCGAGTACCGGATCGAGATCTACACCCCCGCAGCCAAACGTCGGTTCGGGTACTACGTCTGGCCGTTCCTCTTGGACGGAAAGCTGGTGGGCCGGGTCGACCTCAAGGCTGACCGGCCGGCAGGAACGCTGAACGTGGTCGGGGCGTTCGTCGAGGACCACCACGATCCCGCGCGTGTGGCGAGCGCACTGGGCGCGGAGCTCACGGCTATGGCCGGCTGGCTCGGCCTCGGTGGAGTCACTGTCGGGGACCGCGGCGATCTGGTCGGCGAGCTCGGGGAAGCGCTGCGCTAGCTTCGCTGCGACATCGACCACACGGTGGTTGTGTGGCGGCGGGAACGGCCTTGGCGTCGATTTCGGTGACCACCGCCAGAGAGCCGCTGCCGCCGGGAGACAATGCTGCCGCCGGGAACCGACGCTAGTGTTCTCGCGTGGCCGAGACGGCGCCGCTGCGCGTCCAACTGATCGCCAGGACGGAGTTCCTGGCGCCTCCCGACGTGCCGTGGAGCACCGACGCGGACGGCGGCGAAGCGCTGCTGGAATTCGCCGGCCGAGCTTGCTACCAGAGCTGGTCCAAACCCAACCCCCGTACGGCGACCAATGCGTTGTACCTGAAGCACATCATCGACGTCGGGCATCTGTCGGTTCTCGAGCATGCCTCGGTCTCGTTCTACATCACCGGGATCTCGCGCTCGTGCACCCACGAGCTCGTCAGGCACCGGCACTTCTCGTACTCGCAGCTGTCCCAGCGGTATGTGCCCGAAAACGAAGCGCAGGTGGTCGTCCCCCCTGGGATGGAGGACGATCCCGAGCTGCAAAAGATCCTGCTCGACGCCGCCGATGCGAGCCGTGCCGCGTATCAGGAGTTGCTGACCAAGCTCGAAGCCAAATTCGTCGACCAGCCCAATGCGGTGTTACGGCGCAAACAGGCACGCCAGGCCGCTCGCGCGGTGCTTCCGAACGACACCGAAACGCGAATCGTGGTGACCGGGAACTATCGGGCATGGCGGCATTTCATCGCGATGCGGGCCAGTGAGAACGCCGACATCGAGATCCGCCGGTTGGCCATCGCTTGTCTGCGTGAGCTGACGGCCGTTGCTCCCGCCGTGTTCGCAGACTTTGAGATCACCACTTTTTCTGACGGCACCGAAGTGGCGACCAGCCCGCTCGCGACCGAGACCTAGAACCCAGCGGGTAACCTAGTTGCCCGTGAGCACCAGCGGATTCGACGCCAGCGCCGAACTCGGCACGCTCCTGACCGCAATGGTGACACCGTTCGATGCCGACGGAGCCCTCGACCTCGCGGCGGCCGCACGGGTGGCCACGCATCTGGTTGATTCCGGTTGCGACGGTCTGGTGTTGTCGGGCACCACCGGCGAATCGCCGACCACGACCGACGACGAGAAGCTGAAGCTTCTGGAAGCGGTCCTGGACGCTGTCGGCGGCCGGGCCCGCATCATTGCCGGCGTCGGAACCTATGACACGGCCCACAGCGTGCACCTTGCCAAGGCAAGCGCCGCCACCGGTGCCCACGGGCTTTTGGTTGTGACGCCCTATTACTCGCGCCCGCCGCAGGCCGGGTTGATCGGGCACTTCACCACGGTCGCCGACGCCACTGACTTGCCCGTCATGCTTTACGACATTCCGCCTCGCTCAGCGATCGCGATCGAATGGGACACGCTTCGCAAGCTCGCGAATCATCCGAACATCGTCGCGGTCAAGGATGCCAAGGGTGATCTGCACGGGGCTGCGCAGATCATGGCCGAGACGGGCCTCGTCTACTACTCGGGCGACGACGCTCTGAACCTGCCCTGGCTGGCGATGGGCGCCACCGGCTTCGTCAGCGTCTGGGGCCACGTGGCAGCCAGCCAGTTGCGGGAGATGCTGACCGCCTTCGCATCCGGTGATATCGCCACCGCCCGCAAGATCGGGGTCGGCCTCGGTCCGCTCAATTCCGCACAAGCCCGGTTGGGTGGGGTGACGCTTTCGAAGGCCGCACTTCGACTCCAGGGAATCAACGCCGGCGACCCGCGACTGCCGCAGGTACCGGCCACTGCCCAGCAACTCGACGAACTCGCCGCCGACATGCGCGCCGCGAACGTGATGCGGTGAGCTTCACGTGATCGCAGACCTCACACCCCCCGGCCCGCTGGCTCCAGGTGGTCTGCGCGTCACCGCGCTCGGCGGTATCGGGGAAATCGGCCGCAACATGACCGTCTTCGAACATCTCGGCCGGCTGCTGATCGTCGACTGCGGTGTGCTGTTTCCCGGGCACGATGAGCCTGGCGTCGATCTGATTCTGCCCGACCTCCGGCACATCGAAAACCGGTTGGACGACGTTGAGGCACTGGTTCTCACCCACGCGCACGAGGATCACATCGGCGCCATTCCGTTCCTGCTCAAGTTGCGTGGCGACATTCCGGTCGTCGGTTCCAGATTCACGCTCGCGTTGGTGGCGGCCAAATGTCGTGAGCACCGGATCAACCCGGTGTTCGTGGAAGTGGCCGAGGGACAGCGCAGCCGCCACGGCGTGTTCGAGTGCCAGTACTTTGCGGTCAACCACTCCATCCCTGACGCGCTCGCGATCGCGATTCGCACCGGCGCTGGGACGGTGCTGCACACCGGTGACATCAAACTCGATCAGCTGCCGCTGGACGGCCGCCCGACCGATCTGCCCGGGATGTCGCGGCTGGGTGACGAAGGCGTTGATCTCTTTCTCTGCGACTCGACCAATTCCGAGGTTCCCGGTGTTGGGCCGTCGGAGAGCGAGGTCGGCCCGAACCTCCACCGGCTGATCCGCGGCGCGGACGGGCGGCGCGTCATCGTCGCGTGCTTCGCATCCAATGTCGACCGGATCCAGCAGATCATCGACGCCGCGGTCGCGTTGGGGCGGCGGGTGTCGTTTGTCGGTCGCTCCATGGTGCGCAACATGGGTATCGCCAAGGATTTGGGTTATCTGACCGTCGACGACCGGAACGTCGTCGACATCGCGGTTGCCGAGGAGTTGCCGGCCGATCAGGTTGTACTGATCACCACCGGAACTCAGGGTGAGCCGCTGGCCGCTCTGTCGCGGATGTCGCGGGGTGAGCATCGTTCGATCTCGATCACGGCCGACGATCTGATCATCTTGTCGTCGTCGTTGATACCCGGTAACGAGGAAGCCGTTTTCGGTGTCATCGATGCGCTGGCCAAGATCGGCGCCCGGGTTGTCACCAACCAGCAGGCCCGGGTTCACGTGTCGGGTCACGCCTATGCGGGCGAATTGCTGTTCTTGTACAACGGCGTCCGGCCCCGCAATGTGATGCCGGTTCACGGGACCTGGCGTCATTTGCGCGCCAACGCCAAGCTGGCTGCTCGCAGCGGTGTACCGGAGGACTCGATCCTGCTGGCCGAGAACGGTGTGAGTGTTGACCTCCTCGCCGGCCGAGCCACCATCTCCGGCGCGGTTCCCGTCGGCAAGATGTTCGTCGACGGCCTGGTGACCGGGGATGTGGGTGACGCCGCGTTGGGGGAGAGGCTGATCCTCAGTTCCGGATTCATCGCCATCACTGTCGTGGTGCGGCGTGGCACCGGGAAGACGGCGGCCCCGCCCCATCTGCATTCACGTGGATTCTCCGAAGACCCGAAGGCACTCGAACCGGTTGTGCGCAGAGTCGAGGCCGAACTGGAATCGTTGGCGAGGGACAACGTCACCGACCCGGTGCGAATCGCACAGGCAGTGCGGCGGACGGTCGGTAAGTGGGTGGGGGAGACCTACCGCCGCCAGCCGATGATCGTGCCTACCGTCCTCGAGATCTAGCGGACCCGGCCCTTGGCCGGATCGCCGGCCGGGATGGGACGCAGCATCTTGATGTCCGGCGCTCCGGACAGATGCTCGCCGATTTCTCCGAACAACGCCGCCACAGACGGCGCGGTGCTGTGTGTCTTCAACGCATCCGCGTCAGCCCACTGTTCGATGAAGACGAAGGTGCCATCGACTTCGTGCAGCGAGTAGAGATCGCAGCCCGGCTCGCCATGCACCACCTCGACCGCCTTGGTGCACGCGGCCCGCACTAGATCGACGGACTCCGGCTTGGCGGTGAAGCTGGCTACGACAACGACGGGCATGAAAGCGCTCCTTGCGTATGGGATGGGGGCTGTTCTTCACCGTAGGCCCTGACCAGAGAACAGGACACCGTTGAGGCCAGTGTGGCCTATGGTGCTGATGGGGTAAGTGGGACTAGTCTTGCGGGCATGGCGAACAAGACGGCTGCGCGCTCTGCCAGCCGAACGACCAGGTCAACGACCAGTTCCCGCACTGCGAAGCCGGCCGCGCCTCGTCGTAAGCCCACTGCGAAGCGAACGGCTTCGCCGGTGGCGGGAACCGCTGCGGCGACCGGCCGTCTGGCGCGAGCCACATGGCTGATGGTGGCAAAAGGGGTCGGATCGACGGCCCGCTCCGTTGGCCGTGCTGGGGATATCGACCCCGGGCACCGCCGGGACGGCATCGCCCTGGCATTGATCGGCATCGCCGTGGTGACAGCGGCGAGCTCCTGGTTCGACGCTGCCCGCCCGGTAGGGGCCTGGATCGACTCCGGATTGCGGAGCGTCGTAGGCGGAGCCGTCATCACGTTGCCGATACTTCTCGGCATCATCGCCGTTTTCCTGATGCGAACCGAATCCAATCCCGACACACGCCCACGCCTGATCCTTGGTGTGGCAATGGTCGGATTGCCCGTTCTCGGGTTGTGGCACCTGTGGTGCGGTGCACCATCGGATCCGGCGGGTCGTCAACACGCCGGCGGATTCGTCGGCTTCGTGATCGGCGGTCCGTTGTCGGATGGGGTGACGGCATGGATCGCCACGCCGCTGCTGATCATGGGCTCGCTGTTCGGGGTGCTGTTGCTGACCGGAACGACCATCCGCGAACTGCCGGACACCCTGTACCAGATGTTCGGGACGCGCGGTTACGAGGAAGGGTACGACGGGGAAGGGCACGACGCCGACGGGTACGACGACGACGGCGATACGGTCGATGCGTCGACGAAAGCGGATGCCGCCGACGATTTCTCCGACGGCTACTACGACGACCCGACTGCGCTTGAGGATGTTCCTGCCGCCTGGCCGGGAGCGTCGGGGCCGATCGGTACGCCCGCCGACAACTACCCGCTAGACGAGGGCACCGACCAGAGCCCGGCGAAATCCCGCCGCAAGAAGGCGGTGCCCGAGAAAGCCGCACCCGCCAGGCCGGCGCGTAACACGCTGGCCATCGACCGCGTGATCGAAGGGCCGTACCGGCTTCCCACCCTGGACCTGCTTGTCGCCGGTGATCCACCAAAGCGTCGCAGTGCGGCCAACGAACACATGGCCGATGCGATTTCCTCGGTTCTCCAGCAGTTCAAGGTTGACGCCGCCGTCACGGGCTGCACCCGCGGGCCGACAGTGACGCGCTATGAGGTCGAACTGGGCCCGGGCGTGAAGGTCGAGAAGATCACCGCCCTGACCCGCAACATCGCCTACGCGGTCGCCACCGAGAGTGTCCGGATGCTCGCTCCCATCCCGGGCAAGTCTGCCGTGGGCATTGAGGTCCCGAACACCGATCGAGAGATGGTCCGCCTCGCGGACGTGCTCACAGCGGAGTCGACCCGCCGCGATCACCACCCGCTGGTCATCGGGCTCGGCAAGGACATCGAGGGTGACTTCATCTCGGCGAACCTCGCAAAGATGCCGCATCTGCTGGTGGCCGGATCGACGGGTTCCGGCAAATCCAGCTTCGTCAACTCGATGCTGGTGTCGCTGCTCGCCAGGGCCACACCGGACGAGGTGCGGATGATCCTCATCGACCCCAAGATGGTCGAGCTCACACCCTATGAAGGCATTCCCCACCTCATCACCCCGATCATCACCCAGCCGAAGAAGGCCGCTGCCGCGCTCGCCTGGCTGGTTGAGGAGATGGAGCAGCGCTACCAGGACATGCAGGCGTCACGGGTGCGCCACATCGACGACTTCAACGCCAAGGTGCGGTCGGGTGAGATCACCACACCGCTTGGGAGTGAGCGGGTATACAAGCCGTATCCCTACATCATCGCCATCGTCGATGAGCTGGCCGACCTGATGATGACGGCGCCCCGCGACGTCGAAGACGCGATCGTACGGATCACCCAGAAGGCCCGGGCCGCCGGTATCCATCTGGTGCTGGCGACGCAGCGGCCCTCCGTCGACGTCGTGACCGGTCTGATCAAGACGAACGTCCCGTCGAGGCTGGCCTTCGCGACGTCGTCGTTGACGGACAGCCGAGTGATCCTCGACCAGCCGGGTGCCGAGAAGCTGATCGGCATGGGCGACGGACTGTTCCTGCCCATGGGCGCGAGCAAGCCGATGCGGCTGCAGGGCGCTTACATCACCGACGACGAGATCCACGCAGTCGTGCAGGCCTGCAAAGACCAGGCCGAGCCGGAGTACACCGAAGGTGTCACGGCCGCGAAGTCCTCGGGAGACAGGTCGGATGTCGACCCCGACATCGGCGACGACATGGACGTGTTCCTCCAGGCTGTCGAACTGGTGGTATCGAGCCAGTTCGGGTCGACGTCGATGCTCCAGCGCAAGCTGCGGGTGGGCTTCGCCAAAGCGGGCCGGCTGATGGATCTCATGGAGACCCGCGGGATCGTCGGACCGTCGGAGGGTTCCAAGGCACGCGAGGTGCTGATCAAGCCCGACGAATTGGCGGGAACGCTGATGTTGATCCGCGGTGGTTCGTCCAGCGACGACGACTGACGCGGATCGTCGCAGTTCAGAGCACCAAAAGCATTCGGGTATTGCCCAGAATGTTCGGCTTGACATAGCTCAGATCCAGGAACTCGGCGACACCGACGTCGTAGGAGCGGCACATCTCCTCGTAAACCTCCGCCGTCACGGGTGTTCCCTCGATTTCGCTGAATCCGTGTCGTGCGAAGAATCCGGTCTCGAACGTCAAGACGAACAAACGCTCAAGCTCCAGTTCGCGTGCGACTTCGAGCAGCTGATCGACCACCAGATGGCCGATTCCACGTCCCTTGACCTTAGGGTCGACCGCGACGGTGCGTACTTCGCCTAGATCGGCCCACAGCACATGCAGTGCGCCGCAACCCACCACCTCGGAATCCACTTCGGCGACCCAAAACTCCTGGACGGCCTCGTAAAGCGTGACGAGGTTCTTCTCCAGCAGGATCTTGCCGGCATAGGTGTCGACCAGGCGTTTGACGGCGGGCACATCCGAAGTGCGGGCGCGGCGGACTACGACACCTTTCACGGGTGCACAGTATCGTTCGCCGATTCGTTGCGCGGCAACCGATATTCGTGAACCGCACTACCGATAGGCTGATCGCGTGTCGGGCGAACCCCAACCAGGTCAATCGGTCAGTCGTGGCCTCGTTGGCAACATCCCGAACATGCTCACCGGGCTCCGGCTCGTGCTCGTCCCGGTGTTCCTGCTTTTCCTGTTCGTCGGTGACGGCCACGAAACATCAAGCCGGATAACCGCTTTCATCGTGTTCGCCGTTGCCGTCATCACCGATCGACTGGATGGCTCGCTGGCACGCAGCTATGACGTCGTCAGCGAATTCGGGAAGCTGGCCGATCCGATCGCCGACAAGATGCTCATCGGTGCGGCACTGATCGGCCTCTCGATGCTCAGCGACCTGCCCTGGTGGGTGACCATCGTGATCCTGATCCGTGAGTTGGGCATCACGGTCCTTCGATTCGCGGTGATTCGGCGCGGTGTCATCCCGGCGAGTCGCGGCGGAAAACTCAAGACGCTGGTGCAGGCAGTCGCAATCGGCTTGTTCGTCCTACCGCTGCACAATTGGCCGTCGATCTGGCTGACCGTGGCGTGGTGGGTGATGGGTGCTGCGATCGTGCTTACCGTGGTGACAGGCCTCGACTACGTGATTTCCGCTGTCAAGGATTCAGGTCGCGGATCTGCCTCCCGATAATCGCAGCCCCGCCACGCGGGAACCAATCGGAGGATTCCTGCGTTCCAATAAGTGCTGCGACTACCGGAGGAGGACTGCAGGGATGGCCGTATTACTGCGTGAGGTGATCGGTGACGTATTGCGCGACACCCGCACTGTGCAGGGGCGCACCTTGCGTGAGATCTCCGATTCCGCTCGGGTGAGTCTTGGCTACCTGTCGGAGATCGAACGGGGTCGTAAGGAGGCGTCCAGCGAGCTTCTGAGCGCGATCTGCGGAGCACTGGATGTGCCCCTGTCTTGGGTGTTGTCGTCCGCCGGCCAGAAGCTGGCCGACGAAGAGCGGGTTGCGACTCTGGCATCATTGGCGAAGGTCGCCAAGGTCCCCGAGGTCCCGAACGTTGTGGTCATACCTCGCCCGGTCACCATGGCGGTCGCCTGAGCGGCTTCGCCCGGTTTGGCGGCATGAACCGATAAGTTGAGCTCGACTAGAAGCTCGACTACAACGGGACCGTAATTACGGCACTGGAAACGAAGGCGGGGCAACCGATGGCCAATCCGTTCGTCAAGGCGTGGAAATACCTGATGGCGTTGTTCAACTCCAAGGTCGATGAGTACGCCGATCCGAAGGTGCAGATTCAGCAGGCCATCGAGGAAGCTCAGCGGCAGCATCAGGCGCTGACTCAGCAGGCCGCGCAGGTCATCGGCAATCAGCGTCAGCTTGAGATGCGGCTGAACCGCCAACTGGCCGACGTCGAGAAGCTGCAGGTGAACGTGCGGCAGGCGCTCACCCTCGCCGACCAGGCCGTCTCTGCCGGCGACGGCGCCAAGTCCACCGAGTACAACAATGCCGCCGAGGCGTTCGCGGCCCAATTGGTGACGGCCGAGCAAAGTGTCGAGGACCTCAAGGGTCTGCATGACCAGGCGCTGCAGGCGGCCGGCCAGGCGAAGAAGGCCGTCGAACAGAACGCGATGGTTCTGCAGCAGAAGATCGCGGAACGCACCAAGCTGCTGTCGCAGCTGGAACAGGCCAAAATGCAGGAGCAGGTCAGTGCGTCGCTGCGTTCCATGAGCGAAATCGCTGCGCCGGGCACCACTCCCAGCCTCGACGAGGTCCGCGACAAGATCGAGCGCAGGTACGCCAACGCGATGGGTGCCACCGAGCTGGCTCAGAACTCGGTTCAGGGGAGGATGCTGGAAGTCCAGCAGGCCAGCGTGCAAATGG
Source organism: Mycobacterium sp. (assembly GCA_046330895.1). Taxonomy (GTDB): domain Bacteria; phylum Actinomycetota; class Actinomycetes; order Mycobacteriales; family Mycobacteriaceae; genus Mycobacterium. Next base: position 122,364 of record JAXLRY010000007.1, read on the forward strand.
CAGGTCATTCCCGGTTGGAGCAGATCCGCGCCTCCATGCGCGGGGATGCGTTACCGTCCGGGGGTGCTGTGGCGCCCGCCACACCCGCGGTGACGCCCCAGGCAGAACCCCCACTCGGACAGTAGGAGGCGGGATTTCTCGATGACGGTGAAGCGCAACCGGACCGGCCCGGCGTCGCGGAATCTGAGGACGGGCTGGCGAACCCTGGTCCAGCGGAGTCTCGACGTCGTCAGCGAGTATGCGGACATCGCCGCGCAGAAGCTGAGCGCCGTTTCCGACCCGCGCGCCCGTCTGTTGAGGAAGCGGCGTTGGGCACTGCGACTGGGTGTGTTCTTCACGATCGCGGCTGTGTTCTGGGTGATCGTCACCGCGGTGCTCGCGACTTGGAGTACACCGGTGTGGGCATTGTTGATCACCGGCATCATCGCCGCCGGTGCGGCGGTTCCCGCGACACTGCTGCTACTCAGGTTCCGCTGGTTGAAGGCTGAGCCCTTGCCGCCGCAACGTCAGGTCCTCGGCCGGCGGCTTCCGCCACCCGATTCCGCGGCCCGGCCGTCGATGTCGGCGCTGGGAGCGTCCGAGCGCGGATTTCATTCGTTGATCGGTGTCATCGAGCGCGGAAAGATGTTGCCGCCTGAGGAGATTCAGGACTTGACGGCGGCCGCGAGCCGAACCGCGGCCACGATGGGAACCACAGCGGCCGAGGTGGTGTCCATGGAGCGGGCGGCGTTGGAGATGCCGAATTCGCGCGCGTATCTCGTGCCCACCATCAACGCGTTCACCGCCCAGCTCAGCAGCGGCGTGCGTCAGTACAACGAGATGGTCACCGCTGCGGCGCAGCTCGTCTCGTCGGCGAATTCGGGTTCCATGTCGAGCTCACCCATGTCGCAGCAGCGGTACCGCAACGACCTGGTGGCGGCAACCGATCGGCTGCTGGGTTGGTCGCAGGCGTTCGACGAGCTCGGTCAACTGCGCCAATCGGGTTAGTCTTTCCGACGCGTTCAGAGCGTCGGTTTGAGAGCGGGTACGAACGCTCCGAGGATGCCGCGGAAGATTGCCTTGACCATCGCGTACATGTCGAAGTAATCCCGCCACAGCGTGATTCGGCCATTGGTCACCTCGAAGACGCCGCAGACCCAGAATTGCAGCCGCACCCGCCCGATGATCAGCACATCGGTGCGTTCGGTGAGCACAGACGCGCCGTTGACGGCGATGCGATGAGTCTTCACTTCGAACCTGCCCTTGCCCTGAAGGCTTCTGAACAGCTTCACGGTGCGGGCGCGGCCCCGGATGGTGGGGAAGCCGACGTTCTCGTACACGAGGTTGTCATCGAGGACGGCGCTGGCGGTGTCCAGGTCTTCGGCCTGCAGAGCGGACAGGAAGACCTCGACGGTGTGTGCGTTGTCGAGATCGGAGCTCACGTTGGAGGTCTCGTTCATGCCCCGAGCGTAGTCGTCATACTTCTGGGGCATCGGCCTGTGCAAAGGTGGGCCCATGCGAATCGCGGTGGTCGCCGGTCCCGAACCGGGACACGCATTCCCCGCGCTGGCGCTGTGTCTTCGGCTGTCGGCGGCGGGCGATTCCCCCGTCCTGCTGACGGGTGCTCGATGGATGGGTGCCGCTCGAGACGCCGGTATCGACGTCGTTGAACTGGGTGGTCTCGATCCCACCGAATTCGACGACGACACCGACGACGGTGCAAAAATCCACAAGCGTGCCGCGCGAATGGCAGTGGTCAATGTGCCGGTCTTGCGTGAGGTGGCACCGGACCTGATCGTGTCGGACGTGATCACGGCGTGTGGCGGGATGGCCGCGGAGCTTCTCGGCGTTCCGTGGGTCGAGTTGGATCCGCATCCGCTGTATTTGCCGTCGCAGGGTTTACCGCCGATAGGTAGCGGATTGGCGCCCGGTGTCGGTGTTCGTGGGCTGTTGCGGGATTTGCTGATGCGAAAATTGGCTGGCCGTTCGATCGAATTGGGGTTGCGGCAACGAGAAGAGGCACGCGCCGGTATCGGCCTTCCCAGTCCTGATCCCGGCCCGGTTCGCCGGCTGGTCGCGACCCTGCCTGCACTCGAGGTGCCACGTCCGGATTGGCCCGCGGAGGCCGTCCTGGTGGGACCGCTCCATTTCGAGCCCACCGATGCCGTCCTGGACATTCCGGCCGGCGATGGGCCGGTCGTCATGGTGGCGCCGTCGACTGCGGTGACCGGCACCAAGGGGCTTGCCGAGTTGGCGTTGTCCGAGCTGATACCCGGCCAGACTCTGCCGTCGGGTGCGCGGGTGGTGGTCTCGATGCTTGCCGATGGCGGACTTTCGATTCCGCCGTGGGCGACAGCCGGCCTGGGCCGCCAGGACATTCTGCTTCGGAGCGCGGATGTCGTGGTGTGTGGCGGCGGGCACGGCATGCTCTCCAAGGCTTTGCTGGCGCAGGCCCCGCTGGTGGTGGTACCGGGCGGTGGCGATCAATGGGAGCTGGCGAATCGTGTTGTGCGACAAGGCTCGGGCCGATTGATTCGGCCATTGACAGGCTCTGCTCTGGTCGCCGAGGTGAACGAGGTCTTGTCGTCTTCGAGCTATCGTCATGCCGCGCAGCTGGCCGGTGCGAGCATCTCCGATGTCGCCGATCCCGTTCAGATATGCCATGAGGCACTGGCGACGGCTGGGTAGGTTGGTGGCGTGCGGCTGACGGAATTTCACGAACTCGTCACCGGGCGATTCGGCCGGGTCCGGGGATCGTCCATGCTGGTCGATCATGTGTTGACCGGTCTGGGCGGACGTACCGCCGCTCAGGCGATCGAAGACGGCGCCGAACCCCGCGATGTGTGGCGGGCGTTGTGCGCCGACTTCGATGTACCCCGCGATCAGTGGTGATTTTTTCGATTGCGCCGAGACCGCGGTGAGATCGTGTTTCGCTTCCCGATCGTGATCTGAACGCAGAGTCGGCGCGCCGCGACTGCCCTAACGCACTTTCGAACAGGTGTTCGTTAACATGGGCGGTGTTCGACCGTAGGCATCTTGTCGGTGGCATGTTCTAGCGTCACCGCCAATCGACCGAACACGGTCAACCGAACATCGGACAGAACGGAGACCCTCATGGCGCAGCAGGCCCCGGATCGCGAAAAGGCACTCGAACTCGCGATCGCGCAGATCGAGAAGAACCACGGCAAAGGCTCGGTGATGCGACTCGGGGACGACGTTCGTCCACCGATCTCGGTCATCCCGACGGGTTCGATCGCACTCGATGTCGCTCTGGGCATCGGCGGACTGCCCCGGGGCCGCATCGTCGAGATCTATGGTCCGGAATCCTCGGGCAAGACGACTGTCGCCCTGCACGCGGTGGCCAACGCTCAGGCCGCCGGCGGCATCGCCGCGTTCATCGACGCCGAGCATGCCCTCGATCCTGAGTACGCGAAAAAGCTTGGGGTCGATACTGATTCGCTCTTGGTCAGCCAGCCTGATACCGGTGAGCAGGCGTTGGAGATCGCGGACATGCTGGTCCGGTCGGGCGCACTGGACATTTTGGTCATCGACTCGGTAGCCGCGCTGGTGCCCCGCGCCGAGATCGAGGGTGAGATGGGCGACAGCCATGTGGGTCTGCAGGCCCGGTTGATGAGTCAGGCACTGCGCAAGATGACTGGTGCACTGAACAATTCGGGTACCACCGCGATCTTCATCAACCAGCTGCGCGAAAAAATCGGTGTGATGTTCGGTTCCCCCGAAACGACAACCGGTGGAAAGGCTTTGAAGTTCTATGCCTCGGTGCGCCTGGATGTGCGGCGGATCGAGACGCTGAAGGACGGCACCGACGCGGTGGGGAACCGCACCCGGGTCAAGGTCGTCAAGAACAAGGTGAGCCCGCCGTTCAAACAGGCCGAGTTCGACATTCTTTATGGCCGTGGCATTAGCCGCGAGGGTTCGCTCATCGACATGGGAGTCGAGCACGGCTTCATTCGTAAGGCCGGTTCGTGGTTCACCTACGACGGGGAGCAGTTGGGGCAGGGCAAGGAGAACGCCCGCAACTATCTGCTCGAAAATGCAGATGCGGCCAACGAGATCGAGAAGAAGATCAAGGAGAAGCTCGGTATCGGTGCTGTGGTGACGGACGAGTTCGACGATGCTCTGCCCGCACCCGTCGACTTCTGAGTCCCGTGCTGAGCAGGCGCATGCATTGTGCTTGCGCCTGCTCACCGCACGGTCGCGGACGCGGGCTCAGCTGGCGGGCCAGCTGGCGAAGCGTGGCTATCCCGACGATGTAGCGGATGCGGTGCTCGATCGGCTGGCGGCAGTCGGTCTGATCAACGACGCCGACTTCGCCGAGCAGTGGGTGCAATCCCGGCGTGTTCGCACGGGAAAGGCCAACCGCGTGCTGGCCGCTGAGTTGAAGACCAGGGGAGTGGACGCTGATGTGATCGCGGAGGCACTCGACGGGGTCGATGCCGCCGACGAACGGGCGCGAGCGGAGCGTTTGGTCGCCCAGAAATTGCGCCGGGAATCGTTGGGCGACAGCGATGACAACAAAGTGATGCGGAGACTCGTCGGCATGCTGGCACGGCGCGGTTACAGTCAGAGCATGGCTGTGGCGGTGGTGACCGAGGGATTGGCGGCTGAGCGCGAACGGCGACGGGTCTGACGCGCAGATGAGGATCTCCGTCAAGCTCGCGCCAGTCTTCGACTATCCCGAGTTGGAGCGGTTCTGGCTCACCGCTGATGGTCTCGGCTTCGAAGCCATCTGGAATTACGACCACTTCTACGGGCTCGTTGAAAACCCGACACCAACCTATGAGGGGTGGACAAGCCTCGCGGCGATGGCCGCATTGATCCGGAATGCGCGGGTCGGGTGCATGGTCACCAGTGTGACGTACAGGAATCCAGCGATGCTGGCCAAAATGGCTGTAACGGTGGATCACATCAGCAACGGACGGCTGGAATTCGGAATCGGTGCCGGTTGGCACGAAGCGGAGCACCGCGGCTACGGCATCGAGTTTCCGAGTCCCGGCACCCGGGTCGCCATGCTCGATGAAGCACTGACGGTGATCCGCCGGCTCTGGACGGAAGAGTCAGTCACGTTCAGCGGGCGATTCTTTACGCTCCGCGACGCATTGTGTGAGCCAAAGCCGATTCAGCGCCCCCATCCGCCCATCGTCATCGGCGGGAGTCAGCCCAAGATGCTGCGCGTCATCGCGCGTCATGCCGATGAATGGAACATGCCGTCGCACGAGGGCCCGTCGAAGTGGGCCGAAGTCAACGGACGTCTCCACGAGGCATGCCAGGAGGTCGGCCGCGAAGCGTCGGAGGTCAGGCGATCGGTGCAGCTGTTCCTGCATCCGGACAAGCCCGGCCAAGTCGAGGAACAGCTGGCCCTGCTGTCCGACTACGAGAGCGCTGGTTGCCAGCACGTGGTGCTGTCGTTCTACCAACCACCGACCGAAGAGCTGCTGGAACGCTGTGCGGAGCTCTGCTGACAGCTAGTCGCCCGGTTCGATGCGAGCACTGGGAGCATGGCCCGCTTCGATGGACTCTGCCTCCATCGGCTCGGGAGCCCGACGGGATTGACGCAGCCGTTGCTCCAGCTTGGTGGCTGCCACCGACAGCAGGTAGTTGACGGTGATCATCAGCGCCGCCACGACGATGAGCGCCGAGACGTAGTTGCCGTAGGTCGAGCCCACCACCGTGCCCTGACGGACCATCTCGACAAAGGTGATCTGATAGCCGATCGCGGTGTCCTTGAGCACGACGACAAGCTGCGATACCAGCACCGGCAGCATCGAGGTGATCGCCTGTGGCAGCAGGATCGACCGCATCGTCTGACCCCAACTCAGGCCGAGCGAACTCGCAGCTTCGCCTTGGCCTTTGGGAAGGGATTGAACACCGGCACGAACGATCTCGGCGATCACCGCGGCGTTGTACAGGGTCAGGCCGGTGACCACACCGGCGAGCGCAAGTTGCGTCGAGGGAAAGACGTCGTAAAGCGCATAGAGGAAATACGCGAAGATCATCATGATCAGTACGGGCACAGCCCGGAAGAACTCGACGATTACACCGCATAACCAGCGGATACCGCGGTGATGCGACAGGCGTCCCACTCCGAGCAGCATTCCGAAGATGCCCGCCAAAACTATCGACATGGCCGCGGCGGTCAAGGTGCCCTGAATTCCGGGCAGCACGTAGGTGGTCCACAGATCGGCGGTGGTGAACGGCTTCCACCTCGCGGCGGTCAGCTGTCCTTTGGAGTCGAGCTTGCTGTAGATCACCCAGATCACCACGGCGGCGATCGCGAGGGTGACGACAGAAATCACCCGGTTGCGGGCACGGGCCCGCGGTCCGGGAGCATCGAAGAGCACTGAGGCCGCCATTATCGTGCCACCGCCATTCTCTTCCCGAGCCAGCCGAATATCAGGCCGAGCGGCAACGTCAGTATGAGGAACCCGACGGCGAAGATGCTGCCGACGATCAGCAAAGCTGCGGTGTTCTCGATCATTTCCTTCATCAGCAACGCGGCTTCAGCCACACCGATTGCCGAGGCGATGGTCGTGTTCTTCGTCAAAGCGATCAGTACCGATCCGAGCGGGATGATCACGGCGCGGAACGCCTGGGGCAGCAGGACGATTCGAAGGTTCTGCCCGAAGGAGAAGCCGAGGGAGCGCGCCGCCTCGGCCTGACCCATCGGCACCGTGTTGACACCGGACCGCACCGTCTCGCAGACAAACGAGGCTGTGTAGACACTCAGCCCGAGTACGGCTAGCCGGAAGTTGCTGTCAACGATGGAGGTCGGCGACTTGGGGTCGGTCAGTGTGACCCCGAGCGTCTGAGCGAGGCCGAATGAGCAGAACAGGATGATCAGCGTCAGCGGGGTGTTGCGAACGATGTTCACATACAGCGCGCCCAATCGATTCAGCATCGGCACGGGGGACAGGCGCATTGCGGCGAGGGCCGTTCCCAGGATCAGTGCGCCGATCGCCGAGTACAGCGTGAGCTGGATGGTGGTCCAGAACGCCCGGAAGATCTGGCTGCGGTAGGTGCTGAAGATCTCGATGTTCTCGTTGTCGCCCTTGGCTTCATCGGTGTCCAGCGGCGGCGGCGGCGGTGCGGTCACACCGGCGGGGCCGAGGTTTCTGTCGAAGGCGGCCTTCCAGGCGCCGGTGCGTTCCATCTTCAGGATCGCTTCGTTGATCTTTTCGCGAAGCTCGTGGTCGCCCTTGCGGAGGCCGATTCCATAGTGCTCGACCGAGAACGGCTTGCCGATGATCTTGAATGCCCCGGGGAATTGGGCCCCGAAGCCGGCAAGAATCACCTCGTCGGTGCTGACCGCGTCGATGGCGCCGTTCTTCAGGGCCTCGACGCACGCCGAATAGGTGTCGTACTGCTGCAGCTGTACGCCCGGATATTTGTCCTTGATCCGTTGCGCGGGGGTGGAGCCGGATACCGAACACAGCCGCTTGCCGTTTGCCAGATCGGCGGGCCCGGTGATGTCGGTTTCGCCGGAACGCACCAGCAGGCTCTGCCCGGTGTCGAGGTAGGGACCGGCGAAGTCCACCTTCTTCTTGCGGGCGTCGGTGATGGAGTACGTCGCAACGATGTAGTCGACTTGATCGTTCTGGATCAGCGTTTCACGCTGCCCGGACGGCGACTCCTCCCATTCGATCTCGTTGGGCTTGTAACCGAGTTCGGCGGCGACGTAGCGGGCGACGTCGACATCGAAGCCACTCATCGATCCGTCGGGATTCTTGACGGCCAAACCGGGTTGATCGAACTTGGTGCCGATGTAGATCTTGTGTTCTTCTTTGCCGCACGCCGATGCCATGAGGCAGATCGCGGAAAGCAGCAGGAGAACCAACAGGCGGCCGATCAGGCGCGGAGACATTCGCGGCATGGTGTGGTTCCTCAACGCTCAGTGGTTGAGGACTTTGCCAAGGAAGTCCTTGGCGCGGCTCGACTGGGGGTTGTCGAAGAACTCGTTGGGTGGCGCGTCTTCGATGATGGCGCCGTCGGCCATGAACACCACCCGATTGGCGGCTCGGCGGGCGAATCCCATCTCGTGAGTCACCACCACCATCGTCATGCCTTCGCCGGCCAGTGAGGTCATCACCGCGAGCACCTCATTGACCATCTCGGGGTCGAGCGCGCTGGTGGGTTCGTCGAACAGGATGACCTTGGGGTTCATCGCGAGTGATCGGGCGATCGCGACGCGCTGTTGCTGACCGCCGGAAAGTTGCGACGGGTACTTTTCGGCCTGGCTTGCCACCCCGACCCGCTGGAGCAGCGACATCGCGTGTTCGCGGGCCTTGTCCTTGTCGGTCTTGCGCACCTTGATCGGTGCCAGGGTGACGTTCTCAAGGATGGTTTTGTGGGCGAACAGGTTGAACGATTGGAAGACCATGCCCACGTCGGACCGTAGTTGGGCGAGTTTGCGTCCCTCGTCGGGAAGCGTCTCGCCGTCGATCGCAATGGTGCCCGAGTCGATTGTCTCCAGGCGGTTTATGGTCCGGCACAAGGTTGATTTGCCCGAACCCGATGGGCCCAGGATCACCACGACCTGGCCTCGTTCGACTTCTAAATTGATGTCTTTCAGTACGTGCAGGGCGCCAAAATGCTTGTTGACACCCTTGATGGAGATCATCGGCACATCGGCGCTGCTCACCATGGGCACCGACAATACCCAGGCATGCCTGGGTTCGCCCGGTGTCTGTGGATCTTGCGATTTCTTGCGCCGGTGGCTGTCTCCGTACCATGAGGACCGTGACATCGGTGCTGACGCTGGGCCATCAGGCAGGCAACTCGGACGACGGGTCGGGCCGGACGTATCAGGTCCGCACCTACGGCTGCCAGATGAATGTGCACGATTCGGAGCGGCTTGCGGGACTTCTGGATGCAGCGGGGTACCGCCGGGCGGCCGAAGACGAGGACGCCGACGTCGTCGTGTTCAACACCTGCGCGGTGCGGGAGAACGCGGACAACAAGCTGTACGGGAACATCAGCCACTTGGCGCCGCGAAAGCAGGCCGATCCCACCATGCAGATCGCGGTGGGTGGTTGTCTCGCGCAAAAGGACAAGGCAGACCTGTTGAAGCGGGCGCCGTGGGTTGACGTGGTCTTCGGTACCCACAACATCGGTTCGCTGCCGGCATTGCTTGACCGCGCCCGCCACAATCGGACAGCGCAGGTCGAGATCACCGAAGCCCTGCGGGAGTTCCCGTCCGACCTTCCCGCGTCCCGTGACTCCGCCTATGCGGCATGGGTTTCCATCTCCGTCGGCTGCAATAACACCTGTACGTTCTGCATCGTGCCGTCCCTGCGCGGCAAGGAAGTGGACCGCAGGCCGGGAGACATCCTCGCCGAGATCCGCTCGTTGGTCGACCAGGGGGTTCTGGAGATAACGCTGCTTGGTCAGAACGTCAACGCCTACGGGGTGTCGTTCGCCGACCCCGATGTTCCTCGTGATCGTGGTGCATTCGCCACGCTGCTGCGCGATTGCGGCCGAGTCGAGGGTCTGGAGCGCGTTCGATTCACGTCGCCGCACCCGGCGGAGTTCACCGACGACGTGATTGAGGCGATGTCCGAAACGCCGAACGTTTGTCCCACGTTGCATATGCCGTTGCAATCCGGGTCCGATCGCGTTCTCCGCGCGATGCGCCGGTCGTACCGCGCGGAGAAGTACCTGGGCATCATCGATCGGGTGCGGTCGGCGATGCCCGATGCGGCCATCACCACTGACATCATTGTCGGCTTTCCCGGCGAAACGGAAGAGGATTTCGCCGCCACCCTCGAGGTGGTGCGGCGGGCCCGGTTCTCGGCCGCGTTCACGTTCCAATACTCGAAGCGGCCCGGGACGCCAGCCGCCGAGCTCGACGGACAGCTGCCCAAATCGGTTGTGCAGGAACGCTATCAGCGACTGATCGAGCTTCAGGAGCAGATTTCGTTCGAAGAGAACACAGTGCAGATCGGCAGAACCGTCGAGGTCTTGGTGGCCACCGGTGAAGGGCGTAAGGATGCGGCCACCGCGCGGATGAGCGGCCGGGCGCGCGACGGTCGCCTGGTCCATTTCAGTCCCGGCCCCGACACAGTCCGTCCCGGGGACGTTCTGTCGACGCGAGTGACCGGTGCCGCACCGCACCACCTGATTGCCGACGGGCCGCTGCTCTCCTATCGCCGAACGCGTGCGGGTGACGCCCACGAGGCCGGGTTGCGGCCGCGCACGGTGGGTTTGGGGCTCCCGTCGCTCGGCATGCCCGCACCCAGCATCGCGGCCGGGGGGTGCGGCCTGTGAGCAAGTCTGAGCCGGTCGACGAATTCGACGCCTACAAAGACGAATTGGAGGCCGCCGAGCGCAAGGTGGCCGGCGAAATTCAGCCCGGCGGCCGCGCGCTGGTCGTATCGATCCTGGTGTTCGTGTTGCTGGTGTCATTCATCCTGCCGCACACGGGTGCAGCCCGCGGCATCGACGTTCTCGTCGGTGGCGAGAGGGCGCTAGAAGCCGGTGTTGCGTTGCCGTCGAAGGTTTTTTCCTGGCTGGCGCTGGTTTTCGGAGTCGGGTTCTCGATGCTGGCATTGCTGACACGCCGTTGGGCGCTGGCCTGGGTCGCCCTGGCGGGATCCGCCGTGGCGGTGCCGATCGGCATGTTCGCCGTGTGGTCACGGCAGACCGCGCTGCACGGTCATCCCGGGCCGGGCATCGGGCTGATACTCGGTTGGATCACAGTGTCTGCGTTGGCATTCCACTGGGCCAAGGTGGTCTGGACGCGTACCGCGCTGCAATTGGCGGCAGAGAACGAGCGTCGGCGCGAGGCAAACGAACGGCAGAGCAGAACTCTGATGGAGGAACTCGACCGTCGCTTCGATGATCGGAAGTCATCCTCCGACGACCCCGACGACTGACGCGGGGCCGACTGAAGCGGATCAGCGCTTCTTGAGAGCCTTCACCGCGGCATCGGCCCACTGACGCCACTGCTCTGCGCTGGCGCGGGCCTCGGCGGCGTCCTTGGTGCGTCCCGCAGCTTCGGCCTTCTGCGCTTGCTGCTCGAACTGCTCTGCGCGCGAACGGAATTGCTCGGCCCGGGCCTGGGCTTCGGGATCCACCGTGCGCACGGAATCCACGGCGTCGCGGACCTTCTTCTCGACGGCGCGCAGCCGGTTCTCGAGCTCGGTCATCCGTTCGCGGGGCACCTTGCCGATCGCGTCCCACTTCTCGGTGATGGTCCGCATAGCAGTGCGGGCAGCGGCGAGCTGTGACGTGTCGATCTTCTCCGCTTCCGCGAGGAGTTGCTCCTTGGCGGCGGCGTTGGATTGGAATTGAGCGTCCCGTTCGGCGTTGTCGGCGTTCCGGGCGGCGAAGAAGATGTCCTGGGCGGCCTTGAACCGGTGCCACAACGCGTCGTCGACTTCTCGGGATGCCCGTCCGGAGGCCTTCCATTCCGTCAGCAGGTTGCGGAACGCGAGCCCGGTGGCAGCCCAATCCTTTGATGCCAAGAGTTCCTCGGCGCGCTTGCATAGGCGCTCTTTGACTTCGCGAGCGGCCGCGCGTTCGCGGTCCAGTTCGGCGAAGTGGGACCCGCGACGCCGATTGAAGGTCTCGCGCGCGGCCGCGTAGCGCTTCCACAACGCATCGTCGGATTTGCGGTCCAAACCGGAAATGCTCCGCCACTCGTCGAGAATCACCCGCATACGGTCGCCCGCGACCTTCCACTGGGTGGAATTGGCCGCAAGGTCTTCGGCCTCGGCGGCCAGCGCTTCTTTTTGTGCGATTAGGCCGGCGCGATGTTCGTCGCGACGGGCCCTCTCCGCGGCGGCCGTTGAATCCGCCTGCTCGCGGATCTTGTCGAGCCGTGCGGCCAGCGTGTCGATATCGCCGAGAACATGTGCCTCGTCGAGGGTTTCGCGCAGCGCCAGGGCGGCCGCCCTGGTCTTCCGGGCGTCCCCGGTACCCGACGCCAGCCGGGTTTCCATCAGGGTGACCTCGGTGGCGAGGTCGTCATAGCGCCGGCCGAAGTGGGCGAACGCAGCATCCGGTTCGCCTGCCTGCCAGGATCCGATGACGCGCTCACCTGCCGAGCTGATCAACCAGACGGTGCCGTCGTCATCGACACGGCCGAATTTGCGTGGGTCGCAATGGGGTGCCGACGGTACCGGCGCTGCAGCCGGGTGGGGGCGGGGCGTCGGACGAGGTCCGGGCCCCGGGCGAGGCGCAGGCTTGGGCGCCGGGTTTTCCTGCGTTTCGTCGTCGACTGTCATGCCTCACCTGTCCTTCGCGCGGTGCCCCGCGCCCCTGCCGCGCTGCGCGGCGCCCTGCTGCGTGGTTGGTGCTGGTTGAAACTGCTTTCGAACGCTATTGAACCAGGTCGCGCGGGCGTGTGCTTTCGCGGATCGTTCGGAGTGCCTTTGTCCCGCTTGCGTCCGGTGTCGGGCGACGGGCAGTCTGTGCACTTCAGCGGGCGAGGAGACTGAGACATGGACAAGGCCGACATTGCCATCGTGCTCGCACTGTGCGCCGCCTTCTGGATCGCCGTCGGTGATGCGGTTCAACAGCGCAAGGCGCAGCAGGTCACCGATGAGCCGGTTGGACATGCCGGACTGTTGATCCGGCTGCTGCGGGATCCGACCTGGTGGCTGGGAAGCCTTGCGGGCACGGCGGGATTCGGCTTTCAGGCGGCGGCGCTGGGATTCGGGTCGGTGTTGTTGGTTCAGTCGCTGTTGGTGACGTCGCTGCTGTTCGCCCTTCCGATCAGTGCCTATTTCGCGAAGCGGCGCGTCACTCCGCGTCAGTGGCTGTGGGCGGTCGTGCTGGCCGCATCGGTCGCGGTGATCGTTACCGTCGGAAATCCGACCGCGGGGCATTCGAGGGCGGGCTTCGAGTTGTGGATTTGGGTGATTGCGATCATGGGTCCCGCGCTGCTGTTGTGTGTGGCCGGGTCGCGGGTCTATGCGGGCAAGCCCGTTGCCGCTGTGCTCCTCGCCCTGGTCGCAGGATCGCTCTGGGGACTTTTCGCGGTCCTGACCAAGGGGGTGGTCGGCAGGTTGTCCGACGGCATCGAGGCGATGCTCACCACCCCAGAGTTGTACGTTTGGGCCGCGGTGGCGGTCACCGCGACCGCCTGGCAGCAGTCGTCGTTTCGGGCGGGCTCGCTAGCGGCATCGCTGCCCGCCATGACGATCGCCGAGCCTGTCGTCGCGTCGGTACTCGGCATCTTCGTGCTTGGCGAGACGCTGCGTCCGGGGGATTCGGGCTGGATTGCGTTGGTCGCCGCGGTGATCGCGATGGTGGTGGCCACCGCCGCTCTGGCGCGGGGCGAAGCCGATTCCGGCGTCGAGGCTCAGTCCGCCGTCGTGCCGGGGTCCTGAGGACGTGTTGTCGGCGATCGCTTTGACCCCGTCGGCGCCAGTTCTAGTGCCGGCGCTGGCCGGTGCGGCAACACGCGAGGTCGCGCAGTTCCGCGACGCCGCGGTGGCGGCGGCCCGCGAACTGCCGGACCGATGGATCGCGGTGGGCGTCGGCGGCTCTGACGGAGTATTCGGTCCGGAGACGCGCGGATCATTCGGCGGGTACGGCGCCGAGGTGGAGGTGGCGTTGTCGCGCGACGCACCGGGGACTGTGACTGCTCTGCCGTTGTGCGCCCTGATCACCGGTTGGCTGCGCGGGCTGGCCAACCCGGCTGCCCAAGCCGAGGTGCGGGTGTACGGCGCCGACTACGAACCGGAAGCAGCGTTCGACCTCGGGCGCCGGCTTCGCGCCAAAATCGATCGAGTGGGTGAGCCGGTGGGCGTTTTGGTGGTCGCCGATGGGGCCACGTCGTTGACGGCGGCCGCGCCCGGTGGTCACGATCCCGCTGCGGCCGCGATGCAGGACGAACTCGATGACGCGCTTGCCGCCGGCGACGTCGCCGCGCTGGCATCCGTGTCATCGGTCGCCGCGGGCAGGGTGGCGTATCAGGTCGCGGCGGGCCTCGTGGACCCCGGACCGCGATCGGCGACGGAACTCGCGCGCGGGGCTCCGTATGGCGTCGGGTACTTCGTCGGCGTGTGGTCTCCGTGAGACCGATCGCGATCATCGGACCCACCGGGACCGGAAAGTCGGATGTCGCGCTGCGAGTCGCCGAGAGCCTCGGTGGTGAGGTCGTCAACGCCGACGCCATGCAGCAGTACCGGGACATGGACATCGGGACGGCCAAACTCGCGGTCGCCGAGCGGCGGGGCGTTCCGCATCATCAACTCGACGTCCTCGATGTCACCGAGACGGCCACAGTCGCCCGCTATCAGCAGGCCGCGGTTCACGATGTCGAAGACATCGCCGCCAGGGGAGCGGTGCCGATCATCGTGGGCGGTTCCATGATGTACGTCCAGTCGCTGCTGGACGACTGGGCGTTCCCGGCCACCGATCCCGTGGTCCGTGCGCGTTGGGAGCGGCGGCTCGATGAGGTCGGTGTCGCGGCATTGCACGTGGAGTTGGCTTCTCGCGATGCTGATGCCGCGGCGTCGATACTCGCCACCGATGGCCGTCGGATAGTGCGTGCGCTGGAGGTGATCGAGCTGACGGGGCAGCCCTTCGCTGCTTCGGCTCCAACGATCGGGGCGCCTCGCTGGGATACCGCCATCGTTGGATTGGATTGGGACACAGCGATTCTCGATGAGCGCCTGGCGCGGCGCACCGAGCTGATGTTCGCCGACGGTCTGGTCGACGAGGTTCGCTGCCTGCTGGCCGGCGGGCTCCGAGACGGAGTGACCGCCGGTCGGGCACTGGGGTATGCACAGGTGATCGATGCGTTGGATGCTGGCGGAACTGCCGACGCCCTGGCCTCGGCGCACGAGCTGACCTTCATCGGCACCCGCCGTTATGTGCGCCGGCAGCGCTCCTGGTTTCGCCGCGACCACCGGATTCGCTGGCTGGACGGCTCCGCCGACGATCTTGTCGCGGCGGTGGTAGCACGGTGGCGGCAAGTATCCTGAGCAGGTGATCTTCGCCAAAGGGCACGGCACGCAGAACGATTTCGTGCTGCTCGCCGACTTTGACGCGCAGCTGACTCTGCATCCCGCCGCTGTCGCAGCGCTGTGCGATCGCAGGCAGGGCCTGGGCGCCGACGGGGTGCTGCGCGTCACGACCGCGGGAGCTCTGGCCGGCGGAGGTGATCTCGACCGGTTGCCCGACGGTGTCGCCGCCGACGACTGGTTCATGGACTACCGCAACGCCGATGGCTCGATCGCCGAAATGTGTGGCAACGGGGTGCGGGTGTTTGCCCACTATCTGTGCTCCAGCGGACTGGAGCGGCGGCGCGAGTTCGTCGTGGGCTCGCGGGGTGGTCCGCGGCCCGTGGTCGTTCATCACGCCGGTGACGTGACCGCCGACGTCACCGTCGAGATGGGGAAGGTGAACGTCCTCGGTTCCGGGTGGGCGGTGGTGGGCGGGCGCCGCTTCGCGGGGATCGGTGTGGATGTCGGCAATCCGCACCTGGCATGTCTGGATCCGGCTCTCAGCGGCGAGGCGCTCGCGGCGTTGGAGGTCGGTGCGCCGGTCGAATTCGATCGACGGCAATTTCCAGAGGGCGTGAACGTCGAGGTACTGACGGCACCCGTGAATGACGTCGCGTCCATGCGGGTACACGAGCGGGGTGTCGGGGAGACCCGGTCATGCGGAACCGGAACGGTGGCTGCTGCGGTCGCGGCCCTGCACCACGCAGGCAGGCAGACCGGGACGCTGCGGATTCGAATACCGGGGGGTGAGGTCGACGTCGAGATCGGAGATACCAGTAGCCGGCTGCGGGGACCATCGGTTCTGGTGGCCAGGGGCGAGATCAGCGATGACTGGTGGGCGGCACTACCGGAGAACGTGTGACTCGTCGGGGACTTTATTCAGGTGCACGACGTTGGCACCGCGTGACACCATCGATGCCTGCCTATGAAGAACACTGAATTGATCCCGCCGAACGACGAACCGAGTATCGGCGAACTCGCGCTCGATGATCGCGCGGCCCTTCGCCGTGTCGCCGGACTATCCACCGAACTCACCGATATTTCCGAGGTCGAGTACCGGCAGTTACGTCTGGAACGCGTGGTTCTGGTCGGAGTCTGGACGGAGGGGAGCGCAGCCGATGCCGACGCAAGCCTTGCCGAACTGGCTGCCCTTGCCGAGACCGCAGGATCCGAAGTCCTCGAAGGGCTCATCCAGCGTCGTGACAAGCCGGATCCGTCGACCTACATCGGATCGGGCAAGGCGCTGGAGTTGAGGCAGATCGTCGTCGCGACAGGCGCCGACACGGTGATCTGCGACGGTGAACTCAGCCCGGCGCAGCTGACGGCGTTGGAAAAGGTGGTGAAGGTCAAGGTCATCGACCGGACGGCATTGATCCTCGACATCTTCGCCCAGCATGCCAGCAGCCGCGAAGGCAAGGCCCAGGTGGCATTGGCCCAGATGGAGTACATGCTGCCGCGACTGCGTGGCTGGGGTGAATCGATGTCCCGTCAGGCGGGTGGTCGTGCGGGCGGCAGCGGTGGTGGAGTGGGCCTGCGCGGGCCGGGCGAGACGAAGATCGAAACCGACCGCCGCCGCATCCGCGAGAGGATGTCTCGCCTGCGTCGAGAGATCAAGGACATGAAGCAGGTCCGTGATACCCAGCGCAGCCGCAGACTGACCAGTGACGTGGCATCGGTGGCGATCGTCGGTTACACCAATGCAGGCAAGTCGAGTCTCCTCAACGCGCTTACCGGCGCGGGTGTTCTGGTCGAGAACGCGTTGTTCGCGACGCTCGAACCGACAACGCGCCGTGGACAGTTGGATGACGGCAGACAGGTCGTGCTCACTGACACGGTGGGTTTCGTCCGGCACCTTCCCACCCAGTTGGTGGAGGCTTTCCGCTCGACGCTGGAGGAGGTGGTCGACGCGGATCTGCTGGTCCATGTGGTCGACGGATCCGATGTCAACCCGATGGCCCAGATCGAAGCGGTGTGGAAGGTCGTGCGTGAGGTCCAATCCGAGCGCAACGCGGCCCCGGCGCCAGAACTGTTGGTAGTCAATAAGATTGATGCCGCGTCGGACTTGATGCTGGCGCAGTTGCGGCGCGCACTGCCGGGTGCGGTTTTCGTGTCGGCGCATTCCGGAGAGGGGCTCGGCCAATTGCGAACGCGCATAGGTCAATTGCTTGAGCCCCGTGAGGTCGCGATCGACGTCACGATTCCGTATGACCGCGGCGACATGGTGGCGCTGCTGCATTCGCGGGGGCAGGTGGATGCGACCGAACACACCGAGCAGGGCACCCGGATCAAGGCGCGGATACCCGCGGCGCTCGCTGCCGGGTTGGACCGGTTCGCGACCTAGGGGATCGGGATCGGTACCACGACGATCGAGGTCGTTTAGGCAACCAACCGCCCGGTTGGTTATCCTCGGCGGGAGCAATCCGCGCGGCAACTCCCGGAGGTCATCATGGGCGGCAAATTGGGGTCGGACAACAACGCGGCCATCAAATTTCAGCGCACGCTTTTCGAGCCCGAGCACGAACTCTTTCGCGAGTCGTACCGCGCGTTCCTCGATCGCCACGTGGCGCCGTTCCACGATCAGTGGGAAAAGGACAAGATCGTCGACCGCAGCCTGTGGCTCGAGGCCGGAAAGCAGGGCTTTCTCGGGATGGCCGTGCCCGAAGAGTACGGCGGCGGCGGTAACGCCGACTTCCGCTACAACACCATCGTCACCGAAGAGACCACCAGGGGCCGCTACAGCGGAGTGGGGTTCGCGCTGCACAACGACGTCGTCGCCCCGTATCTGCTGAGTCTGGCCACCGAGGAGCAGAAGCAGCGCTGGCTGCCGGGCTTCTGCAGCGGGGAGATCATCACCGCAATCGCGATGACTGAACCTGGCACCGGTAGCGATCTTCAGGGCATCAAGACCCGTGCCGTCAAGCACGGTGACCATTACGTCCTGAACGGCTCCAAGACCTTCATCACCAATGGCGTCAACGCCGACCTGGTCATCGTGGTGGCGCAGACCGACCCCGATAAGGGTGCGCAGGGCTTTTCGTTGCTGGTGGTCGAGCGCGGGATGGAGGGCTTTGAACGGGGCCGCCACCTGGACAAGATCGGCCTTGAGGCCCAGGACACCGCCGAACTGTCGTTCACCGACGTGAAGGTGCCTGCCGAGAACCTCCTCGGCCAGGAAGGGCTCGGGTTCATCTACCTGATGGGCAACCTGCCGCAAGAGCGCATCTCGATCGCGATCATGGCGGCGGCCGCCATGGAGGCGGTGCTCGCCGAAACCATCCAATACACCAAAGAGCGCAAGGCCTTCGGCAAGTCGATCGGCTCATTCCAGAACACCCGGTTCCTGCTCGCCGAGTTGGCCACCGAGGCCACCGCGGTCCGCATCATGGTCGACGAGTTCATCAGGCTGCATCTCGACGAGAAACTCACTGTCGAGCAGGCCGCGATGGCGAAGTGGTACTCCACCGAGGCTCAGGTCCGGCTGATCGACCGCTGTCTCCAGTTGCATGGCGGTTACGGCTATATGCGCGAATACAACGTTGCCCGCGCCTATCTGGACGCCCGTGTTCAGACCATCTACGGCGGAACGACGGAGATCATGAAGGAGATCATCGGGCGCAGCCTTGGCGTGTAGGCACCTCATCGAAGTCCCGATCTGCGGCGTCGCAGCGTGTCGCGTCCGGTAACGATGTGTTGACCCCGGACTATAGACAGTGGCGGGCTTGTATCAATTGGCGTTTGACCAACTGCGGGGAGCGTGAATGACGGGGCTTCGGGCTCGGCTGGGTAGGGCTGCTGGGCGGATGACGCTGGGTGTGATCACGATGGCGGCGGCAGCGGCCTTGATGGCGCCACCTGTATTCGCGACTCCTGACAGCGAGGCCGCGGACGCGATCGACCAGGCTTGGCAAGCGGCCGGGGGTGACGATTCGTCGCTGGGCGCCAAGGATGGCGACGTCTATCCCATCGGGGACGGATACGCCCAGAATTTCAGCGGCGGCAAGATGTTCTTCACTCCAGCCACCGGCGCGCACCTGCTCTATGGCGCGGTGCTGGACAAGTACACGGAGCTCGGCGGTCCGGCGGACAGCGATCTCGGTTTTCCGACCCTCGATGAGGTGCCCGGTCTGGTGGGTCCGGACAGCAGGGTCAGCACATTCAGTGCAGCGGACAAGCCCGCCATCTTCTGGACACCAGACACCGGTGCCTGGGTGGTGCGCGGCGCGATGAACATCGCCTGGGACAAGCTGGGCGGCTCCGCCGGAACACTTGGGGTGCCGGTCGCGGACGAAACGTATGACGGCGACGTCATCGATCAGAAGTTCACCGGCGGTGAGGTGTCGTGGAATAGCAGCACCAAAGCCTTCACTACAGTGCCGCCCGACCTTGCGGCGCAGCTTGACGGCGTAGAAGTGCCGATGGACGCCACCACGGCCATCAATCAGGCGTGGCGTGCGGCCGGCGGGTTCGCCGGTCCGATGGGCGCCAGGCAAGGTGGGCAGTCGACGGTGGGCGACGGTGGGGTCGTTCAGGCCTACGCGGGCGGAAAGATCTACTACACCCCCTCTACTGGCGCTCACGCGGTGACGGGCGCAATTCTGTCGAAGTACGAATCGTCCGGGGGACCGACAGGTGACCTCGGCTTCCCGGTTGCTACCGAGGGTGACGGAGGCGCACCGAACAGCAGGGTGACCGTTTTCAGCGCCAGCGACAAGCCGGTGATTTTCTGGACACCCGACAACGGCGCGATCATCGTCCGTGGCGCCATCAATGCCGCCTGGACCAAGCTGGGTGGGGCGGCGGGCAAGCTGGGTGTACCCACCAGCGAACGTAGTGTCGACGGCGACACCATCACCCAGAAGTTCAGCGGTGGTGAGATCTCCTGGAATCAGGACACCAACACGTTCAGCACCAAGCCCGCTGACCTGGCTGCCTCGTTGTCCGGGCTCGATGTCCCCAAGGCGCCTCCGGGAACGGCCGCGGCCCCGCATTCGGACAAGGGCTTCACCTGGCACTGGTGGTGGCTACTGGTGATCATCCCGGTTTTGATGCTGATCGCTCTGGTCGGGCTCGGCCTGATGCGGGTTCGGCGCCGGCGTGCCGTGGCCATGGGTGAGCGCGATGTTTTCGGTGACGCCGGTTATGACGACGGCGCCCGTTGGTCGGGTGGCCACAGCTGGGCTCATCCGGGTGGTGAGGTAGGCAAGGCGATGCCCGGCCCGGAGGACATCTTCGACGGCGACCAGGACTCGGTCGACACGACTCCGACCCGGATTCCGGGTGGTAGCCGCGGTGACCGGGAGGAGGTCACCATCGATGACGAACACGATGACGAGGATCTCGACCAAGGTCGTGACAGATCCGGCGACCACGAGGGCGAGCGCTTTAGCGGAGCCGGCCGCCATTCGACTCGTGCCCGTGACGACGCCGATGCGATGTGGACGTTGAACATCGACCAGATCCGCGAGCAGCTCCGGCGGCGCGCCGAGGAAGCGACCGCCGAGGAGCAACGGCGCGACGCCGTCGACGAGGATCGAGCCGCCGACGACGAAGACGACGATTTCGCAGAGGGGCTTGATGGCGAGCCCGCTCGGCGTGCCGACGACTCGGAGGATTCCGCAGGGAGCGCCGGCGGCGAAGAATGCGACGACGCCCACGACGACGCCCACGACGACGGTGAAGACAGGGCCGGGGATGATGACGCCGGGGAAGATGAGGAGGAATCGGACGATCAGTCCGCAGACGCCGGCCGTCCGGCGATACACCTGCCGCTGGCCGATCCCTATTGCGCGCCTGAGGGGTACCCGATCAAAGCCAATACGCACTCTGGCCTGTATTACACCCCCGATTGCGACCTCTACGACGACACGGTGCCCGAGGTGTGGTTTGCCAGCGAAGAACTTGCGCAGGCAAACGGCTTCATGAAAGCCGAGTAAATCGGGATTCGTGCGGTCAGATTTTGCGGATGACCGTGACGACCTTGCCGAGAATGGCGGCGTTGTCGCCTGGAATCGGGTCGAAGACCGGATTGTGTGGCATCAGCCAGACGTGACCCGCGGTCCGTTTGAAGGTTTTGACGGTGGCTTCGCCGTCGATCATCGCCGCGACGATATCGCCGTTGTCGGCGACATTCTGCTGGCGCACGACAACCCAGTCGCCGTCGCAGATCGCGGCATCCACCATAGATTCGCCGACGACCTTCAACAGGAATAGCGAGCCTTCGCCTACCAGTTCACGGGGTAGGGGGAAGACGTCTTCAATTGCTTCCTCGGCGAGAATGGGGCCGCCGGCGGCGATACGGCCCAGTACCGGCACGAAGGTGGGCTCGGGTAGGGCATCCGAACCCGCGACGTCGGTGACCACCGCAGGCCCGGCGTCTTCGACCCCACGGACGTCGACCGCCCGCGGACGATTCGCATCTCTGCGCAGGAAGCCCTTGCGCTCCAAGGTACGCAGCTGGTGTGCGACGGACGATGTCGATGTGAGGCCCACCGCGTCGCCGATTTCACGGATGCTCGGTGGGTATCCGCGGGTCGTGACCGACGCCCGGATGACCTCGAGGATGGTCCGCTGGCGTTCGGTGAGGCCGGCGGCTGCGAGCCTGGCGCCGCGGTTGGAGTCGGTCCCTGAGGTGTCAGCGCTATCGCCCATGGGGCCGAATGTAGCCGCGATCCGGCAGAGAATCAAACATTTGTTCGAGAAGTCCTAGTTGTGTCGTGATCCACTGCCGGATCGGGCACTCGTCGGTACTTGTCGGCGCCGAGATTTATGCTTCGACACGTTCGCTCAAATGTTCGTATATCGAACACCTGAGCGACTACTATTCGAACGTAGTGGCGAACAATCGACAGGAGAGGTCGCGGACATGACACATATGACTGTTATCGACGAACGAGATCTGATGTGGCTCTCGCTGGCCGTTCGCGAGCGGGTCCACCCGGCGGGTGTGAGGGTGCTGCGCCCGCGTGGGCACCGCCCCGGTCCCGCCCGGCCTCGCGTTGCACCGTTGCGTTATAGGGGGACGGGCGTAGCCATGTCGCGTGTCTCGCACCAAACCAAGAAGGTGAGTACCCGGGCCACGCTCGCGTTGGCGGGGCTTGCGGCGCTCATCACCGTCTGGCTCGGATCCTTGGCCGACCTCAGTTCGAGTGCCCCCGTATCGACTCAAGTTCCCGAGCAACTGGCAGTGGTCCGCGTGCAAGCCGGTGAGACCTTGCAGGAACTGGCCGAGCGGGTGGCGCCCGAAACGCCTGTCGCGCAGGTGGTGCGGCGCATCACGGATCTGAACCAACTCGGGTCCTCAGCGGTTGAGGCGGGTCAAACGCTGATCGCGCCGATCAGCTGATTGTTGGCGGCGTGCTGCGATGGCCCCGGCACTGACGGCGCGGGTAGTCTCTGGGTGTCCGGAATCCTCCGGCGCTCGGGGTGAAGGAGCGGTGATGCACTGCCCGTTTTGCCGACACCCGGATTCCAGGGTGGTCGATTCTCGCGAGACCGATGAAGGTCAGGCGATCCGTCGTCGTCGTTCATGCCCGGAGTGTGGGCGACGGTTCACCACCGTGGAGACGGCCGTGCTCGCGGTGGTCAAACGCAGCGGTGTCACTGAACCGTTCAGCCGGGAAAAGGTAGTCATTGGAGTTCGGCGCGCGTGCCAGGGCCGGCAGGTGGACGACGACGCGTTGAATCTGCTTGCCCAGCAGGTCGAAGACGCGGTTCGGGCGGCCGGTTCTCCCGAGATCCCCAGCAATGAAGTCGGATTGGCGATTCTGGGGCCGCTGCGGGAACTCGACGAGGTCGCCTATTTGAGGTTTGCCTCTGTCTACCGGTCATTCACCTCGGTGGAGGATTTCGAACGGGAAATCGAAACGCTTCGGAGCAATCGGCCGGTGCGCGCTCCGGGCTGATCACCCGAGTCGTCTCGTCCCGTCGGCGGCCACGCGCCCCGCCAACCGTACCCAGCCGTCCGCGCTCCACTTTGTGTGGATCCACGAACCCATCCCCTGGTTGATGGTCAGATCGCGGCTTAAATAGTCGGTGATCCTGATCGCTGCGGATCCCGTGGCTTCGTCTTCTGGGACGCCGAGATTGGTGGCGAACATTCGTGAGCGCAGGTGGCCGCCTCGCTCATCCGTCCATGCCCACAAATAGTGCTCCGAGTCGTCGGCGTAGTCGTCGGGGTCGGCGGCTTCTACCTCGGCTGCTGTCGACATGTCATGGATGACGAACTCGGGCCCCCATTCCGATCGGGCACTCACCTCAGTCAATTCGCCGGTGTCGCGCACCTGCACAATTCCGGCGGGAACCTGCAGGGTGCGGATGGGGAATCCTGCCGAACGAAGCCACCACGCCGCGCCCACGGTGGGATGTCCGGCGAAAGGCAATTCGACCGCCGGCGTGAAGATGTGCGCCCTGGCCGTGCTCGACTGCTGGTCGGGAATCTCAATGAAAATGGTTTCGCTGTAACCTAATTCGCGCGCGATCGCCTGCCGTTGATCCGCCGGTGCGGATTTCGCGTCGACAACACCGAGCGCATTCCCGAAATTACCGTCGGAATCGGTGAAGACCCGAAGCACAGTTACGTCGATGGTCATGATTTGACTGTAGAGCGCCGGGTTCCGATCTGGGTCAGGTAGCGCTGCGTTCGTCGGCGCCCATCGCATCGAGGACGGCAACTTGCGTATCGATCGAACCGCTCAGGGAGCGTTCGCTGATGCCGTTGCGAAGCAGTTCGCGCAGAGCCGCTTGGTCGTACTGGGCGGGGGTTGTCGAGTCGATGAATCGCTCGACGACTTCGACGAACAGGTCCGGATCGTCGTGGAACGGAAAGTGGCCTGACTGGCTGAATATCTCCAACTGCGAGCCCGGCATCGCCGCATGCGCCAGGTGGGCGTGGCTGACAGGTATTACGGCGTCCTGATCGCCCCAAATGAGTTGTACCGGAGTCGATTCGGTGAGATAACAGCGGTCGAGCATGGTGACGACTTGCCCGCGCCAGTCGACGACGGCGCGAAGTGTCCGCGTGAATGCCGCCGACGCGGTTGGCTCGGGCAGGTCGGTGAGGATGCGGAGCGCGTTGGGAATGTCGCGGCCCACACCCGTCGACCCGATGAACATCCCCAACACCCGCGCGGTGGCCCGTAGGGTCGCAAGTGCCATCGGGAGCCGCAGGAGAGCCAGCGCTTCGCCACCCATCGGAAGTGCTGCCAACCGAAGCGCGACGTTGACGTCCTTGGTAACACCGCCCGCGCCGACGAGGATCAGCCGCTCCACCATTTGCGGGAACTGGTAGGCGAATTGCATAGCTACGCCACCGCCGAGCGAGTGTCCAACAACGGTGGCCTTGTCGATGTCGAGGACACTCAGCAGATCGCGCATGCCATTGGCGTAGGCGGCGACCGAATAGTCTGCGCGAGGCTTGTCGGACTGGCCGTGGCCCAGCAGGTCGGGTGCGATGACCGTGAACCGCTGAGCAAGCCGGCTGTGGACTGTGCTCCACGCGGTGGAGTTGTCGCCGATGCCGTGGATCAGGAGCAGGACAGGTCCGGAGCCGGCCACGCGGAATGCGCGGCGGTATCCGTGGATGGTGCGAAATTGCAGGGTTGGAGTGAGTTCCCGGATCGGGAGGACATTCGATTGCCGATTCGTCATGTCCCATCCCTCCTCTGTGCGGAGCGGCTCGTCAGGTTTCGTCGTCGTCTTTGAAACCGTCTCGAGGATCCTCGGCGTGTTGGGCGAGGAATCGCTCGAACTCCGCACCCAGTTCGTCGCCGCTCGGAAGGTCCTCGTCGCGTGCAAGCAGCGACCGATTCTCCTGAGCGGCAACGAATGCATCGTACTGTCGCTCCAGAGCGCTCACCACTTGAGCGACTTCGGAGCTGCCTTCCACCTGTTCGTCGATCTTCTTTCGGACACTCGCACCGGCCTCGACCAGTGACTGCAGGGGGATCTGCAGCGAACCGATGCGGGCGACCTCCTCGAGCAGAACCTCGGCTGCCATCGGATAGTCGGTCTGCGCGAGGTAATGCGGCACATGGACCGTGAAGCCGACGACTTCATGACCGTGCTGCGCCATCCTGAACTCGAGAAGGTTCGAGACGCTGGCGGGTACCCCTACCTCGCCGACCCATGGTGGGTGGTCGACGATCAATTCGCGGTTGTTGGAGTGTGCCGTCAAGGAAACCGGGCGCGTATGGGGGACCGCCATCGGGATGGTGCCCAGGCCGATGGTTCGGCGAACTTCAAGGCGTTCGGCCAGCAGGCGGGTCGCCGTGACGAAGCGCTCCCACTTCAGGTCAGGTTCAAGCCCGGCCAAGAGCAGGAACGGTGTTCCGGCCGCGTCGCGGAGTGCGTAGAGGTTGAGTTGTGGCTCTTCGTAGTGGGTGAACCGGTCGGTTTTGAACGTCATCGCCGGTCGCCGGGAGCGATAGTCCAGCAGGTCGTCGATCGCGAACGATGCGACGAGTTCGGTGTCGAGGGTGTCTCGCAGATGCTGGGCGGCCAGGTGAATCGCGTGTCCTGCGTCGGAGAAGCCTTCCAACGCGTGCACCATGACCGGTCCGCGGCCGTCGGACGTCCAGAGTTGGGGTGCGGGGAACTCCAGTTCGTAGAGCCCGGTCTGGTCGGGCTGCTGATTGCGCCGGTCATCGTCAGCCATCGTGTCCCTCCTCCCTGAAACCAGTGTCTCTCAGATGGAGCGGTACGCACGCTACTGGCCCGAGTCTTACAACGCGCTCCATTTGTACGTGTTCCCGAGCCCGTGGTTAGCCGGGGATTCGGTTCAGTTGCGAAACTGGCTCAGCGCCCGCATCTTGTTCATGACGTCCAGTGCAGCGACCTTGTACGCCTCGGAGAAGGTGGGGTAGTTGAACACCGCGTCGACGAGATATTCGACTGTTCCGCCGCAACCCATCACTGCTTGTCCGATGTGCACCATCTCGGTGGCGTTGGTGCCGAAGATGTGAACGCCCAGTAGACGGAGGTCTTCGGTGGACACCAGCAGCTTCAGCATGCCGTAGGAGTCGCCGGCGATCTGCCCGCGTGCCAGTTCCCGGTAGCGTGACACTCCGACCTCGTACGGAATGGCATTGCCGGTGAGTTCCACCTCGGTGGCGCCCACGTATGACACCTCGGGGATCGAGTAGATCCCGATCGGCTGAAGCTCCGTCATGCCGGCAGTGGGCTCTCCGAATGCGTGGTAGGCGGCGAGGCGACCCTGCTCCATGGACGTGGCGGCCAGTGCGGGGAAGCCGATGACGTCGCCCACGGCATAAATGTGGTCGACTTTGGACTGGAAAGTCTTGTCGTCCACGAATATCCGGCCTCGACGGTCGGCTTCCAGTCCCGCGTTGGCCAGGTCGAGGTGGTCGGTCTGGCCCTGTCGGCCCGCTGAATACATCACCGTCTCGGCGGGTATCTGCTTGCCGCTCGCCAAGGTCGTGACTGTGCCAGCGGATCCGACGTCGACCGCGGTGACCTCCTCGCCGAACCGGAACGTCACCGCCAGATCACGCAGATGGAACCGTAGCGATTCGACGATTTCCGGATCGCAGAAGTCCAGCATGGTGTCGCGTTTCTCCACGACGGTCACCTTGGTTCCGAGCGCTGCGAACATCGATGCGTATTCGATGCCGATCACGCCCGCGCCGACAACCACCATCGACGACGGGATGGATTTGAGATCCAGGATCCCATCCGAGTCGAGGACGCGGTTCTCGTCGAATTCGACGCCGGCAGGCCTGGCCGGTTTTGTCCCCGTGGCGACGATGATGTTGCGTGCACTGAGTTGGATTCGTTCGGCGCGTGTCGGGTCCTCCACGACCAGGGTGTGTGGGTCCAGGAACCGTCCGTGCCCGATGTATAACTCGACGCCGTTGCGCAGCAACTGCGAGCGCACCACGTCGACTTCCTTGCCGATGACGTGCTGGGTGCGAGCGAGTAGATCGCCGGGAGTGATCTTGTCTTTGACGCGATAGCTGGCCCCGTAGAGCTCACGTTGGTTCATGCCGGTGAGATAGAGGACCGCTTCGCGCAAGGTCTTGGACGGAATCGTCCCTGTGTTCACACAGACGCCGCCGAGCATGCGCCCGCGTTCGACCACTGCGACTGACTTACCCAGCTTGGCGGCGGCGATGGCCGCCTTCTGCCCGCCTGGACCGGACCCTATGACGACGAGGTCATACTCCTGCATCGAACCCATGAGATAGACATCTAACGCCGGTTTACCGAATCTCGCACGCCGTCTGTGCAATTGGGATCCGATCGTTGGTAGATCGGTCGAATCCACAGTTGCCGCTTCATCCACAACGTTACGGGTGGACGGTCCTCACGGGGACGATTCTGACGGTCCCGATTGACAGCGTCGCAGCCATGACCGCACATCGATCCGAATTCCGTCTCACCCGTCCCGGCACTCTCATTGCCGCGCTACCTGCCGTTCTCGGCTTCGTCCCCGAGAAGTCCCTGGTGCTCGTCTCGATCGAGCGGGGCGACATGGGTGCGGTTATGCGTGCGGATCTGTCCGACGAGCTTCCCGACAACCTCGCTCATCTGGCGCGGGTGGCAGCCTCGTCGGGAACCGACCGGGTGATCGCGGTCATCGTCGACGCCGAAGGCGCGCTGTGCCCGACGTGCAATGACGAGCATCGCGCTTTGTGTGAGGAACTGGCTGCGGCACTGGATCTCCACCAGGTCGAGCTCTACGCCGCGCACGTGGTGGACCGGGTCGCGTCCGGCGGCCGCTGGCATTGCGCCGACGGATGTGGTGCCGACGGCTTCGTTGATGATCCCAGTGCTTCGCCGTTGGCGGCGGCGGCGGTTTTGGACGGACGACGGCTCTACTCGCGCCGCAGTGACCTGCAGGCATTGATTGCTGTCAGCGATCGCAAGCGCGCCGAGGCGTTGGCCGTGGCTGTCGACGAGCATCTGGGGTTGATGGGGACTGGACACGGAGACTCCGGGGACGACGTCGTGCGGCGAGGGGTCGAGAACGCGATGGCGGCTGCTGCACGCATCAGCAGCGGTGAGGAGATCGGCGACCAGGAAATCGCTTCCGTGGCCTGCTCGCTGACCGACATCGAAGTTCGTGACACGCTTTATGCGCTGGCCGTGGGTGACTGCGCGGGCGAGGCGGAAATGCTGTGGGCGACGCTTGCCCGCGTCCTACCCGACCGGTGGCGGACCGAACCCCTTGTGCTGCTGGCGTTTTCGGCCTACGCGAGAGGTGACGGTCCGCTCGCCGGACTTTCGTTGGAGGCGGCGTTGCGGATCGATCCGCAACATCGGATGGCCGGGATGCTCGACACCGCGCTGCAATCAGGATTGCGGCCGGAGGAGATTCGCCGACTCGCGGGCACCGGCTACCGGCTGGCAAAGCTGCACGGGGTGCGCCTGCCGCGCCAGCGGGCGTTCGGGCAGCGAACCGTGTGAACCCGGCGTCGTGAACCCGGCGTCTTCTAGACCTTTTCGACTTTGACCGCGTGAGCCATGTGATGGGGGAGGTCGACGTTGTCATGCCCGGCAATCATGATCGTGACGCTGCCGTCGGCGCGGGTTTCCACGAGCACGCGCGCATTGGGAACTACGCCGGCTTCCTTGAGCCGACCGATCAGCGCTGCATCGCCCTGGACGTGCTCGGTCAGCTGTCGGACGGTCACCGGGACGGGGCCACCGGTCGGCAATTCGGTCAGTCGAACCAGATCCGCATCCTGATCCGGGCCGGCGTTGTTCAGGCCCAGCAGCGAAAGTCCCGGAATCGGATTTCCGAAGGGGGACACCGTCGGGTTGTCGAGCACTTGCACGAGGCGGCGTTCGACGTCCTCGCTCATAACGTGTTCCCAGCGGCAGGCTTCAGCGTGAACGTCTTCCCAGGGGAGTCCGATGATGTCGACGAGAAGTCGCTCGGCCAGGCGGTGCTTACGCATGACGGACACGGCCAGAGTGCGGCCCTTGTCGGTCAGCTCCAGGTGCCGGTCACCCGCGACACGGACCAATCCGTCGCGTTCCATCCGAGAGACCGTTTGGCTCACGGTCGGTCCGCTCTGCTCCAACCGCTCGGCAATTCGCGCACGCAATGGCACCACGCCCTCTTCCTCGAGGTCGTAGATGGTGCGCAGGTACATCTCGGTGGTATCGACAAGATCGTTCATAGGCCACCCTTCGTCGGAGCCGAGTGTACTTACCTAGCAGGGTGAATATTCCCGCACATGAGGCGGGAATCCCGAAGGACACGGCACGGACGGTCGGACGCAGGGTGTCGAGGTCTGCGTGAGAACCAGTGTGCCCGCCGGGGGGGGATGCGGCGGGCACACTGGTTGGGTCAGCTTGCGTAGGAACGCAATCGGTCGGCGCGTTCGCCGTGGCGAAGCTTGACCATGACCTCTCGTTCGATCTGTCGCACCCGTTCCCGGGACAGGCCGAACAGTTTGCCTATCTGGTCGAGAGTCCGGGGTTGCCCGTCGTCGAGGCCGAACCGCAGTCGGATCACCTGATGCTCACGCTCATCGAGAGTTGCCAGCACACTTCGGATGTCGGTGTGCAGCAGTTCGGCAATGACGGCGTTCTCAGCGGACATCGCTTCGGCATCTTCGATGAAATCGCCCAGTGGCGCTTCTTCGTCGGTGCCGACTGGCATGTCCAGGCTGACCGGATCACGGCTGTGTTCGAGCAGGTCGTTGATTTTCTCCACCGGAATGCCGGATTCGTACGCAAGTTCATCGTCGGTGGCTTCTCGGCCGAGCGATTGGTGCATCTCTCGCTTGATCCGGGCGAGCTTGTTCACCTGCTCGACGAGATGGACCGGCAGTCGAATGGTTCGACTCTGATCTGCCATGCCGCGCGTGATGGCTTGGCGGATCCACCATGTCGCATAGGTCGAAAACTTGAATCCCTTGGTGTAGTCGAACTTTTCCATCGCCCGGATCAATCCGAGGTTGCCTTCCTGGATGAGATCGAGCAGTGGCATTCCTCGTCCCGTGTAGCGCTTCGCCAACGACACCACCAGACGCAGATTGGCTTCCAAAAGGTGGCGGCGAGCGGCCGTACCGTCACGTGCCACTGTCGCTAGATCGCGTTTTCTGTTGTCGCTCAAGCGCTTACGGGTCGAGAGTAGGTGCTGGGCGTAGAGGCCGGCCTCGATGCGCTTGGCGAGTTCGACCTCGTCCTCAGCGGTCAGCAATGCCGTCTTCCCTATGCCGTTCAGATACACGCGCACCAGATCCGCGGCCGGACTCTGTGCGTCCAGATCGTGGTCAATGCTTGTGTTGGCATATGCCATGGTCGCCTCCTGATCGGCTCCAGCTAGTCAAAAGGTTCAACGTCGGACGGTGGCAATGAGTTCCCGCCCCCCAGCCACTTCAAACACCCTGAACTGCGGAAACGAATTTGGCGCGCTGAGAAAGTCCTTAATAAACGCTGCTAAGTAGCTGGATTGGGAATTGCCGCAGCGGCGCGGTGCCGACCGACTCAGTTCTGGTCGTCGGCAGGGGTTTGTGCGGAGCCGGGCAGGGGGCCGGATTCGAGTGCCGGGCGCGTGGCGCGCGGGAAGATCGGTGTGCGTCGATGCGCGTCGTCATAGCGGCGGGGTTCCTCGGCGCGCCGCGGCGGGCGGTCATTCGCGATCAGCACCGCCATCCACGGCAGCGGCAGCGACAGAGCGATGATGGCGAGCGACACCAGACCGTTGTGCCAGGCGCCGTAGGCCAGTGCGGCGAGAATGAGAGCGGGAACCCGAAACGCCATCAGCGTCAGGTACTTGCGCACCCGCTGGCGATGCTGTTCGTCGTAGGAGAGAGCTGCCCCGGTGATGAGCACCGGCCGACCGTCGTCGTCGAATCCGAGCTCGGGCTTCATTCCTCCACTGTTCCACATTCCGGCCGGCTGAAACGGATTGGTTTTCAGGACGACCCACGACCGGGCACAATGACTGCATGGACACCCAGACGCTCGAACGCAGCAAGACCGACGAACGCGCCGACGACGGGACCGATGACGACACCCCGAAGTTCTTTCACTACGTCAAGAAGGACAAGATCGCCGAAAGCGCGGTAATGGGGACACATGTCGTCGCGCTCTGCGGCGAGGTGTTTCCGGTGACAAAGGCCCCGAAGCCGGGTTCACCGGTGTGCGCGGACTGCAAACGTATCTACGAGACACTCAAGCGGGCCTGACCGGCGCCGACTTCTGGTCATCGGCCGGCGGCTGCTGCGGTCCGGCGTCGTCGTCGCTTGCCAGCGATCGGGCTTTGCGTCCCAGCCAGTGTCGCAACCGGTGGCCGTAGGGGAGCGGCGCCGGCCACTCCTCTTCGATGGCGGCGTTGAGTTCCGCACCGATCATGATCGCGAAACCCAGGAAGAACGCGAACAGCAGGAACGCGATGGGCGTCGCCAGCGCACCGTAGGTGTATCCGGTTTGAGTGATGTATTGCAGGTAGATCCGGAGCCCAACGGTCGCCACGACGAATACCGTTGTGGCCAGCAGCGCACCCCAGATCAGTCGATGGGTGGGCAGCGGTTTGGGGAGCGATACCCGGTAGAGCACAGTGACCGTGGCAACCAGGCCCAGCACGAGCGCGGGGTAGTAACCGTATTGCAGGACATTGGCCCAGCTGTCCGGGATGTGTTCGGAAATCTTGCGCGGCCCCAGCGCGACCAGTGGCGCGGCCACGATGACGAACACCAGCATCACCACGTATAGGCCCAGGGCGAAAAATCGTTGACGGACCGGGTGCCGGAGGGGCGTCTGGTCGTGCGCCTCGACGACGGAATCCACGAACGATGAGATGGCTGAGGAGCCCGCCCAGAAACTGATCACGAATCCGAGGGAAACCACTTCGCCGCGGGCGCCCTGAACGATGTCACTGACGGTCGGTTCGATGATCTCGGTGACGACGTTCTGGGAGAAGAAACTGTTCGCCGTCTTGATCAGCTGATTCTCGATCGCGGGAAGGACATCAGGACCGAACAGTGGTGCGACGTAGGCCAGGCTCCCGAGGATGCCCAGCAACAAGGGCGGCAGCGATAGCACCGACCAGAATCCCGCTTGGGCGGACTCGGCGAAAATCGAGTCGTCCCAGCTTTTCGACAGGGTGCGGCGAGTGATCCGCCACGCGTGGTGGCGAGTCGGTTTCGGTGGCTGCTCGTTCATGGCGAATCCAGCATCCCCGACGGGGGCGCTCCTGCCCAGCAACCGGCCATCGCGTGGCGGCGTCGACCGCGTGGTGTGCGCCGGCTTTTTCGCTAGCTGTCCTGTGCGGAGCCGACTTCGAGTACTGCCGCCAGTTCGATCAACTTGGCCTGGTGCTCGTTGGCGTGGTGCTGGCAGAACAACAATTCCCCGCCCGAGGGGAGTTTGGCGCGCACTCGGGCTGCCGCCCCGCATCGATCGCAGCGATCAGACCGGGTGAGTTCAGGAACGGTCAGCGTTGCGTTCATGGGCTCCTCCGTAAGGTGCTCAGCGCTCCGACCGCTGGCACGGCCGTCGCGTATCTCTACTGTGTCAGACGTTTGAGCGGGCGGCTGTGTTCCCGAGGGTTTGAGAGGTTGTGTCGTGTCTCACGCGCTGCCGTGTTGCGAGTCGTGCACTCTGGGCTTATGGACCGCCATCCGGAATTCTTGGTTCACCTGTGCGGGTCGGGGGAATGGGACTCGGCGAAGAGGGCCGGTGAACTGTGTCCGCAGTCGCTGACAGAGGTGGGATTCATCCATCTGTCAACTCCCCAGCAGGTTCATCTGCCGGCGAACCGGCTGTTCCCCGGCCGGACCGATGTTCTGTTGCTGCACCTGGATCCGGACCGGCTGGGATCGCCGGTCTTGTGGGAGCCAGGGGTTGTCGGCGATCCAGAGTCGATGGTGTTCCCACACCTCTACGGTCCGTTGCCGCTGGACGCTGTGACCGGCGTTGTGCGTTACTCGGCAGATGCGGCGGGGAAATTTCCGCAGTATCGGGCGTCACCCGTGCCATGAATTCCGTCCGCGGGTCGGCCGGCGGAGGTTTGCGCTACCGTGGTGTGTCATAACCCAGCTTGGGCGGTGCAGGGTTTCCCGCCTCATTGCAGACAGGACAGGTCATGAGTTCTGGTCGTTTGACACGTCGGATCGCCGTCTTTGCCGGCGGGGTGGCGATTGTCGGTATGGGAGCTCTCACGTCCGGTTGCACCAACAGCGAGCAGGAAGCTCCTTCGACGACCACCACCCCCTCGTCGTCACCCTCGGCGACACCGACCGAAAAGGCGGTCAGCCCCGGCGGCCCCAACTCCTTCTCGCCGACGGTCGACCACCAACCCGGACCGATCTGCACCAGCATCAACGGCAATAACTGCAGCAGGTAGCTCGTTCCGCGATTGCCGGGGGGCCGAAGGTCCCCTCGCGGTCCGTGCTCGATGGCATTTCCGTCGATACCGTAGGAATCCTCGCGTTTGTCGCTTCCTGGTTTCTCGTGTTGGCGAGCGGCCTTTCAGCGTGGATCGGCCGCCGCTGACACGTCAGTCCAGATAGTCGCGGAGGACCTGAGAGCGGCTGGGGTGCCGCAGTTTGGACATGGTCTTCGACTCGATCTGGCGAATCCGTTCGCGGGTCACGCCATAGACCTGACCGATTTCGTCAAGGGTGCGGGGCTGACCGTCCGTCAGGCCGAAACGCAACCGTACGACGCCCGCTTCGCGCTCTGAGAGCGTCTCCAGCACCGATTGAAGCTGATCCTGAAGCAGCGTGAACGAGACGGCGTCGACGGCCACGACGGCCTCGGAATCCTCGATGAAGTCGCCGAGCTGCGAATCGCCCTCGTCGCCGATCGTCTGATCCAGGGAGATCGGCTCACGCGCGTACTGCTGGATTTCCAGCACCTTTTCCGGCGTGATGTCCATTTCTTTCGCGAGCTCTTCCGGAGTCGGCTCGCGGCCGAGGTCTTGGAGGAGCTCACGCTGAATGCGGCCGAGCTTGTTGATCACCTCGACCATGTGAACCGGAATACGGATGGTGCGGGCCTGATCGGCCATGGCGCGGGTGATCGCCTGCCGGATCCACCATGTGGCGTATGTGGAGAACTTGTATCCCTTGGTGTAGTCGAACTTCTCCACCGCGCGGATCAAGCCGAGGTTGCCTTCCTGAATCAGGTCCAGGAAGGCCATTCCGCGGCCGGTGTAGCGCTTGGCGAGAGACACCACCAGGCGCAGGTTCGCCTCCAGCAGGTGGTTCTTTGCGCGATCGCCGTCGCGACAGATCCATTGCATGTCGCGACGCTGCTGCACCGGCAGTTTCTCGCCTTTGTCGGACTTCTCGGCCATCAACTGGGTGGCATACAGGCCGGCCTCGATGCGCTTGGCCAGCTCGACTTCTTCCTCGGCGTTGAGCAGAGCGACCTTGCCGATCTGCTTGAGGTAGGCGCGAACCGAATCGGCGGAGGCCGTGAGTTCGGCATCTTTTCGGGCCTGTCGGAGGGCCTCGGATTCTTCTTCGTCCCAGACGAAATCGCCGGAAGCCTTGTCCTTCTCGCTCGGCTCCGAGATCTCCTCTTCGTCGCCGCCCTCATTGTCGCCCGTGGTGGCCGCCTCGGAAGGTTCGCCGTCGCCGTCGGTGTCTTCGTCCGTCGCGGCGACGGCGTCTTCGCCGGTGGAGTCTTCTTCGAGATCGACGAGTTCGAGATCCTCGTCGGCGTCGAGTTCGAGATCTTCGCCCGAGGCGAGATCGGGATCGAGGTCCGTGTCTATGTCGTTGCCGGCATCGCTGTCGGTGCTGAGTTCATCGACGGCCGGTGCTGCAGCCGCTTTCTTTGCTCGCGTGCGGGAGGCGGTGGCGTCTGTCTTGGCCGGTGCTGCCTTGGCGGCCCGCTTGGCCGGTGCGGCTTTGGCGGCGCGCTTGGCCGGGGCGTCCGCTGCGGTCTCGGAGGAATCCGCCGTCCCCGCGGCCTTGGTTGCTCGTTTGGCCGGAGCCGATTTGCCGGGTGCCTTGGCGGGAGCCTTTTTGGCGGGGGTCTTGGCGGCGGTGCGCTTCGCCGGTTCGTCCGTTGCTGCGCTTACCTTCGTCGCTGCCACTTACACCCTTTCGGTTGTGCTGACTTTCGGGCGGCGGGCATGTGCCACCGAGAGGGTCGGCTATGAGGAATACGGCGCCATCTCGTTCGGGATGTTCGCCCGTATGGCATGGGCGGTCGCCGCGACCATTGTAACGACTTCGTGGACTGGTACCGCGCGGAGCGGACCGAAATCAGTGTGTCACGTCGGCGGCGGCGACCATTGCCGCGCCCACGATGCCCGCCTCGTTCTGCAGTTCAGCGGCCACGACGGGGGTTTGGTTCTTGAGGAGATGGATCCACTTATCGGCCTTTCGGCTGATTCCGCCGCCGGCGATGAACAGATCCGGGCAGATCGCGTTTTCGACGGCGACCAAAACCTTTGTGACTTCTTTGCTCCAGCGCTCGTAGCTCCAGTCTTTGCGTTCCTTGACGGACGACGCGGCGCGGTGCTCGGCTTCTTTACCACCGACCTCGAGATGCCCGAATTCGGTGTTCGGCAGCAGCAAACCGTGGTGGATGACAGCCGACCCGATACCCGTTCCGAAGGTGAGTAGCACGACGACACCCTGTTGATTGCGTCCGGCGCCGTAGTGCGCTTCGGCCAACAGCGCCGCGTCCGCATCGTTGAGCACAGTCACCTTGCGACCGCCGAGTGCAGAGGAGATGACCTCGCTGGCGTTGGTGCCCAGCCACTTCTTGTCGACGTTCGCGGCTGTCCGGACCACTCCGTTCACGACGACGCCCGGGTAGGTGACACCCAGCGGACCGGACCAGTTGAAATGCTTCACCACTTCGGCGACCGTCTGTGCGACAGCGGCCGGGGTCGCGGGCTGGGGGGTCAGAAGTTTGAAGCGTTCGCCGACGAGTTGGCCGGTGTCGAGGTCGACGATGCCGCCCTTGACCCCGCTGCCACCCACATCGATCCCCATGCTGGTACGCGGTGCGGGGTTGGTGATTGTCTCGGTCATGGCTGCTCCCTGGCGAGGTGGGCGGTCGACGCGATGCACACACTAGTTGGTGACCCGAGATCTGTGCTGCGATAACTCTGTGAGTGACACTCGACCCGAAGTTCTTCGTGAGATCGCCGAGCGGGTGGCGACAGACGCGGCCGCGTTCGTCAAACGGCGCCGCGCCGAGTTGGTCGGTGGCGGCCCGCAACCCATCGGGTCGGCAGCGGTGGCAGCCAAGAGCACCCGCACCGACCCGGTGACCGTCGTCGATACCGAAACCGAGCGCTTCATCCGGGATCGGTTGATACGCCTGCGGCCCGGCGATTCGATCCTCGGCGAGGAGGGGGGTGGTCGGGCCGACTCCGATGACGGTGTGTGCTGGGTGGTCGATCCGATCGACGGCACGGTGAATTTCGTCTATGGGATCCCGGCGTACGCCGTCTCGATCGGTGCGCAGATCGGTGGTATCGCGGTCGCCGGGGCCGTGGTCGATGTCGTCAGCGGGGAGCTTTACTCGGCTTCGGTGGGCGCAGGGGCGCACATGACGTCCGCGGGCAATCGCAGGGAGATTCGGTGCAGCGACGTCGACGAACTCTCGATGGCGCTGCTGGGCACGGGATTCGGGTACGCCCCGCGGCGTCGGACCGAGCAGTCCCGGCTGCTGGCCAAGATGCTGCCGCTGGTTCGCGATGTGCGGAGGATCGGCTCGGCGTCGCTCGACCTGTGTTTGGTGGCAGCCGGGCGGCTGGACGCCCACTACGAACACGGTCTCCAGGTGTGGGACTGGGCTGCCGGAGCGGTGATCGCGGCTGAGGCCGGCGCGGTGGTGCGCTTACCGCAATCCGTCGGTTCCACCGGCGGGGCGGGCCTGACACTGGTCAGCGCACCCGGTATCGCCGACGAGCTCATCGCTACCCTGGACGGCTTCGACGGCCTGGCGCCGCTGGCGACCTGAAACGTCAGCAGGTGCCGTTGTGGATCTTGGCGATCAGGGCCGAGTCGGCCGGCTCCGTGGCATCCGGGCGCAAACCTGCCAGGACAGCGTCGATGTCGTCGCTGTGCGCCAGGGCGGTGAAATCCGTGCCGATCGCGAGGTCGACGGAATCGTCGGGCCGGTTGTCCTGGAAAAGCTCGACACAGGGCGCGACCAGCCATACCGCCGCGGCACCGGCGCGCCCGGACGGGCCGAAACGGATCTGACCATGGCACATCAATCGGGTGTTCACGTAGATCGGATCGTTGGCGGCCGTCGGCTGGGCGAACCCCAGGTCGCGCAAGGCCCCGGCCACCTCGCCCGCCTGGCCGCCCTGGCCGCTGGCATTGAGGACGTTGATCTTGGACTGCGCCAGTTTGGCGGGAGCGACGTCGATCATCGTGGAGTGCGATACCGGCTCGCCGAGCTTCGGTGCGGAGGCGTCGGCAGGGGCGGGTGGAGGATTGCACGCGGCGACCTCGCGGACGTCGACTGGTCGCGTGAGCGCGATCGCCCACACGATCGCGGTGATGACGAACATGACACCGGCAGCGATGATTCCGGGTCGATAGGAACGCCGGCGGAACGGGCGACCATGCTTGTCGAGTGCGGTGCCCTCGGTGATTTGTGCTACCACGCCTGCACTCTAGAGGCAGGGGTGGCCCGCCAGAGAGACGCATCTCCACCGCCGGACGTAGGGGTGTGATGTAAATCACACCCATTGGGGGTGGTATCTGGGCACGAATCGTTTGGCGGATGCGTTCGACGCTGATACAAAGCCTTGCTGAGTGTTAGAGGGGACTTGACGATGGCTACTGACTATGACGCCCCACGGCGTACCGAGACCGATGATGTGTCCGAGGATTCGCTCGAGGAACTCAAAGCACGGCGCAACGAGGCGCAGTCAGCTGTGGTGGACGTTGACGAATCCGAGTCGGCTGAGTCGTTCGAACTCCCCGGCGCCGATTTGTCCGGCGAGGAACTCTCAGTGCGGGTGGTCCCGAAACAGGCGGACGAGTTCACCTGTTCGAGCTGCTTTCTGGTGCATCACCGCAGCAGGCTGGCCAGCGAGAAGAACGGCGTGATGATCTGCACGGACTGCGCCGCCTGACCGCGGCGCCCTGCACGGGCCCGTTCAGCTGCGCAATGCGGCCAGGACGCGGTCCGGGCGCCGGCAACTCACCAGCCAGTACGGAGTCGGATCGTCCGGGTCCTCGAGGACCAGGAGAATCAGCGACCCGATCCAGGACCGGTGAAGCACAAAGGCCGCCGGATCCAGTTGCCTACCCAGCGCCGCGGACTTAGCGGTGCGTGGGATCTCGGCTGAGCGGGTAACCACCGACATCGGAAGATGCGCCTCGCCCGCCCACAGTTCACGATCGGAGCCGTTGTCTATGACTTTGATCTCGGTCCGGCTCAACCACATCAGAACGCCGGCGGCGACCGCGGCGAGCACGCTGTACGGCAGCCAGTCGGGAAGGGCCCGCACACCCATGTTGACTTCGGTGGCGAGCAGCGCGGACGCGCCGAGGCCGAGAAGCCACCACCACCACGGGACGAACAGTCGTTCGCGATACCGCACTGTCTGCGAGGTCACACGCGAACCTGTCACGCGGCCAAGGGTAGTCTGTCGCACCGTGTCCATGAGTCTTGCGGTGGTTCGCCTCGACCGCGGGCTTCCCCTGCCCAGCCGCGCCCACGACGGAGATGCGGGCGTCGACCTGTACAGCTCCGTGGACGTGGAGCTCGCGCCCGGGGAGCGCTCGCTGGTGGGTACCGGTATCAAGGTCGCCATTCCGCACGGAATGGTCGGCCTGATCCACCCGCGTTCGGGTCTGGCCGCTCGGTCCGGGCTTTCGATCGTTAACACACCCGGCACAGTGGACGCCGGTTACCGTGGTGAAATCAAAGTGGCACTCATCAACCTTGATTCGACAACGCCGATCGTCATTCGGCGTGGCGACCGAATCGCCCAATTACTGGTCCAGCAGGTCGAGCTTCCCGACCTGGTCGAAGTCGAATCGTTCGACGAAGCCGGCCTCGCCGACACCAGCAGGGGCGAAGGCGGATACGGATCATCCGGCGGACATGCGAGCTTGTGATGGCGTTTGGCAGACGTAAGCGGGACAAGGACACCGACGACCATGCGTCGGTGGAGTCGGTCGTCGAAGAGCCGGCGGCAACCGATGCCGACAGCGACGCGCCGGACGGCCCGTTCGACATCGAAGACTTCGACAATCCCGAAGACGCGACAATTGCGCGGCTCGACCTCGGATCCGTGTTGGTCCCGATACCTCCGACCGGTCAGCTGCAGGTTGAGGTCAACCAGTCCGGCGCGCCGAGTGTCGTCTGGGTGGTGACCCCGAACGGGCGGTT
The DNA here is from genome assembly GCA_046330895.1 of Mycobacterium sp. Lineage (GTDB taxonomy): Bacteria > Actinomycetota > Actinomycetes > Mycobacteriales > Mycobacteriaceae > Mycobacterium. The sequence goes on from JAXLRY010000007.1 coordinate 161,618, forward strand.
CACAATCGCGGCGTACGCCGCCCCCAAATCGCCGGGCCTGTGGCGTGAGGTGGCGTCCGAGCTGGCCGACTCGTTGCGTAAGGACAACGCGAAGGTGTCGATCGAGGACGGTCCCTGGGGTAGGGAAGTGGTCGGTGTCGGGCACGGCGTCGTGCGCTTCATCGGCGTGGACGGATTTCGGTGGATGATTCGCTGCGTTATCAACGGCGCGCCTCAGACGACCGCCCAATTAGCTGAGGAAGCGCGAAAAGCCTTGCTGGACACGGTTGTTCGGCGTGGAGAGGTGCCGCTCCCGGTGCGCGCCCCGCTTCCGGTGCAGCTCCCCGAGGCGATGGCCAACCAACTGCGGGAGGCTGCCGCCCGCCAAGCCCAGCAGATGATGGCCGCGGCGCAGGCCGCAATGCTCCGCCAACAGCAACCGCCGCCCCCGCCGCAGCCGGCGCCGGAACCGCAGTCGATCGAGCGACGCGGGGCCGATGGTTCGGCGATGCAACAGCTTCGCGGCACCAGTACCGGAAACTGAGTTCCGAACGCTACGGCTGCGCCTGGTCCAGAGCCGCCAAGCATTGCGCACCCAGTTGACCAGGGTCAGGCCCGAACTCATCCAACATGACGGTCCTCAGTGCCGCCTGCGGAGCCGCTGAGGCCCATGCCACTCCCACCTCGAGTGGATGTATGGGGTCGTCGACTGCCGCGACGATCCCCATCGGGACGTGAAGTCGGTTCAGTTCGTCGCCGCCCGGTGCGCCGTAGTCTGCGGCTTCTTCGAATGCTTCGGGAAGGCGCGGCCATTGCGCGGTCCACGACCGGGTCAGTTCATCGGCAAGCCATCTCGGGCTCGATGCCCGCATGGCGGAGGTTGTCGCGGTAAGGCCGTTCGTGCGCAACTGCTCGGCCGTGTGCCGGGCCGCGAGTGCGGCCGGCGCATTGTCGGATGGCCCGGTCCATGGCGGGAGCGCGACCAGCACCGCGACGGTGTCCCGCACGTGGGCCAACGCCCACGCCACGGCGACGACGGCTCCGATCGAGATTCCCCCCACCGCGATCGGCCCGTCACGGGCACCGTCGTCGAGCGCCTCGAGATAGGCGTCGATGAGCCGTCCCGGTTGCGGCGTCGGCGTGACCAATGTGGCGCCTGCCGCCGCCAGCGCCGGCGCGAACGCCCGGCGCACGTAGTCTTCGTCGGAGCCCGAGCCCGGGAGCAAGACCGTCCGGACATCCCTCAGCTGCGCTGTCACACCACGATCGTGCCTGTTCCGAGAAATTTGGGCTGATGCCGGGGCAATCGGGCAAGGCGCGTGGCATTGGGCAACCAAGAGGTCTACGGTGGCGCTTGATGGGGATTGTCATGAAGTGTCAGGAGAGGCAATGGCCGAGGCCGAAGGTTTTGTGCGTCGCCTGACTCGAAAGCTGACCGAAGACCCGAAGCGGCGCGATGCCGCGGAGCTCACGGATGAAGCGGCCAACACCGGTGCGCAGCGCGCGATCGACTGCAAGCGCGGTGAGGAAGTCACAATGATCGGCACGCTGAACAGCGTGGAGATGAACGCCAAAGGATGCGCGGGTGGTGTCCGCGCGGAGTTCTTCGACGGTACCGACACCGTGTTGCTGGTATGGCTCGGTCAACGCCGGATTCCGGGGATCGAGTCCGGCCGCACGCTGCGAGTGCGCGGACGTCTGGGAAAGCTGGAGAACGGCAGCAAGGCGATCTACAACCCGCACTACGAGATTCAGCGTTGAGCCAGCCGGCAAAGCCCACAGCCGCGCAAGCGCTGATGGGCCAAATGGGTGGCGTGAGTGGCCTGATCTACTCGTCTTTGCCGGTCGTGGTGTTCGTTCCCGTCTCGACCACCTTGGGGCTTCAGGCGGCCATTCTTGCGGCGTTGGGGGTTGCCGGCCTCGTTCTGTTGTGGCGCCTGGTCCGCCGTGAATCGGTACAGCCGGCGGTATCCGGATTCATCGGCGTCGGAGTGAGTGCATTGATCGCCTGGGCGGTCGGCGAATCCAAAGGATATTTCCTGCTGGGAATCTGGGTATCGCTGTTCTGGGCGATCGTGTTCACGGTGTCCGTGGTGATCCGCAGACCCGTCGTGGGCTACGTCTGGAGCTGGATCAACGGCCACGACCGCGCCTGGCGCAAGACCAGGAAGGCGGTGATCGCCTTCGATATCGCCACGCTGACTTGGGTTTTGGTGTTCGCCGCCCGTTTTCTGGTCCAGCATCACCTCTACGATGCCGACCAGACGGGCTGGCTGGGGGTGGCCCGCATCGCGATGGGGTGGCCGTTGACCGCCGCCGCAGCGTTGGTCACCTATCTGGCAATCCGTGCCGCGCAACGTGCGATGCCCGCCGTTCACGACGATCCAGATGTGGAGCCGGAGCGTGCACTGGAATCCGCGGAATGATCGTTCAGTGACCGGCTGAGAGCAGCAACTCGCGAAGTTCGTTCTCGACCTCGGGCGCGGCGACGAAGAGCAGTTCGTCCCCGCCCTCAAGCGGTTCGTCGGCTTCGGGCACGATGACCCGTTGTCCCCGCAGGATCGTCACCAAAGCGGCATCGCGGGGGAGTGTCAACTTACGGACCGGCCGCCCGCCCCAGGGCGTGTCGTCGGGCAGCGTGATCTCGACCAGATTCGCATTGCCCTTGCGGAACTGCATTAGACGAACGAGATCGCCGACGGCGAACGCCTCCTCGACCAGAGACGCGAGCATGCGCGGCGTTGATACTGCGACGTCGACACCCCACCCCGCGTCGAACAGCCATTCATTGCGCGGATCGTTGACGCGCGCCACCACCCGAGACACTGCGAACTCCGTCTTCGCCAGCAGCGAGAGGACCACGTTGGCCTTGTCGTCGCCGGTAGCGGCCACCACCACGTCGAACGCTTCCAGGTGAACCGCCTCCAGCAGGCTGAGTTCGCAGGCATCGCCCAGATGCCAGTGGGCGGCCGGGATCGAATCGACCTCGACGTGTTCGGCGTTACGCTCAATCAGCGTGACGTCGTGATGGTTGTCCACGAGTTCGCGGGCGATCGAGCGGCCGACAGCGCCGGCGCCGGCAATCGCTACCTTCATGACGCCGCTCCTCTTCCTTGGCTGACGCCTGCGGCATCGTCGTCGGCGCGCTTCATGACGCCGCTCCTCTTCCTTGGCTGACGCCTGCGGCATCGTCGTCGGCGAGCTTCACAGGGACGTCACCTCCGGGGTTCCTCGCCGCTGTCCTCCGCGGGAGGCAGAGCGGCGATCGCGAGTGCCTCAGCCGCCCGGCCCGACACCGCGGCCAGATAAACCTGATCTCCCGACTGCATGACGGTCTTGGGTTCGGGCAGGATTCCGGTGCCGAAACGGATCAGGAACGCCGCGCGAGCGCCCGTCGCCTTCTCCAGTTCGGTCACTCGATGACCGAACCAGTCTTCGTGCAGCGGGACCTCGGCAACAAGGACAGTGCCGGTGGGATCCCGCCATTTCGTCGTCTCGGTTTCGCGCGTGAGCGCATTGAGAAGGCGGTCGGTGGTCCACGGAACCGTCGCGACGGTGGGGATACCCAGTCGCTCGTAGACGGCAGCCCGTTTAGCGTCATAGATTCGTGCCACAACGCGCTGAACACCGAACGTTTCACGTGCCACACGCGCCGAGATGATGTTCGAGTTGTCGCCCGACGAAACGGCCGCGAAGGCGTCGGCCTCCTCGATTCCCGCACGCAGCAAGACATCTCGATCGAAGCCCATGCCGAGTACGTGCTCACCGGAGAACTCCGGCGAAAGCCGGTTGAAGGCGGCTGGATCGCGGTCGATGACCGCCACCTCGTGCCCGATCCGAGACAGCGCGTCGGCCAATGCGGCGCCGACCCGTCCGCAGCCCATCACCACCACCCGCACCTTGAAGTCCTCTCGGTGAAAGTCCAGTGTCGGCGCGCCCCATAACGACCGCAAGGGGAACGCTACAACGAAAGGTCACTGCGCATACTCTTGGCACTCGTGTCAAAGGTTTCGACCGCTGCGCGCCGTCTGCTGCTAGGGCGTCCGTTCCGCAGTGACCGGCTCAATCACACCCTGTTACCCAAGCGGATCGCCCTGCCGGTGTTCGCGTCGGACGCGATGTCCTCGGTGGCGTACGCCCCCGAGGAAATCCTGCTGGTGTTGTCCGTCGCCGGTCTTTCGGCCTACTCGATGGCGCCCTGGGTAGGTGTCGCCGTGGCGTTGGTGATGCTGGTTGTCGTTGCGTCGTATCGACAGAATGTGCACGCGTATCCGTCTGGCGGTGGCGACTACGAGGTGGTGACGACGAATCTCGGGCCGACAGCGGGTCTGACGGTCGCCAGCGCACTGCTGGTCGACTACGTGCTGACCGTCGCCGTGTCGATGGCCTCGGCGATGTCCAACATCGGATCGGCCGTGCCATTCATCGCCGAGCACAAGGTCGCGTTCGCCGTGACGGCGATCCTGCTGCTGACGGCGGCGAACCTGCGAGGAATCCGGGAGTCGGGAACGGCATTCGCCATTCCGACCTACGCCTTCATGATTGGAATGTTCGTCATGCTGGCCTGGGGATTGGCGCAGATCTTCCTGCTCGGCCGTCCCCTGGAGGCGGAGTCGGCGAAGTTCAGCCTGCATGCCGAGCACGGCGATATCACTGGAATTGCACTTGTGTTCCTGGTGTCGCGGGCGTTCTCCTCGGGATGCGCGGCGCTCACCGGTGTCGAGGCCATCAGCAACGGCGTACCGGCTTTCCGCAAACCGAAGTCCCGAAACGCGGCCAAAACACTGGCCTGGCTGGGCGGAATCGCGATCACCCTCTTCATGGGGATCATCGTGCTCGCGGTAGAGACCGGAGCTAAGGTCGCCGAGCGTCCGGCCGAACAGCTCGCAGGAGCTCCCGAGGGATATCAGCAGAAGACTCTCGTCGCCCAGCTGGCCGACGCGGTGTTCCATGATTTCCCGCTCGGCCTCTATCTGATCACGGGTGTCACCGCACTCATCCTCGTGCTGGCCGCCAACACCGCCTTCAACGGCTTCCCGGTTCTCGGGTCGATCCTGGCTCAGGACCGCTTTCTGCCGCGTCAGTTGCACACGCGGGGCGACCGACTGGCGTTCTCCAACGGAATCCTGTTCCTCGCGCTGGCGGCGATCGCGTTCATCGTTGCCTTCAACGCCGAAGTGACCGCGCTGATTCAGCTGTACATCGTCGGGGTGTTCGTGTCGTTCACGCTGAGCCAGATCGGCATGGTCCGGCACTGGACAAGGCTGCTGCGAACCGAGACCGACTCGGTGGTGCGCCGCCGCATGATCCGCTCGCGTGTGATCAACACCGTCGGCTTCATCGCCACCGGCGCGGTGCTGATCGTCGTTCTCATCACCAAATTCGTGGCCGGCGCTTGGATCGCCATTTTGGCCATGACAAGCCTCTTCGTCGTGATGAAGGGGATCCGCCGGCACTACGACATGGTGTCCCGGGAACTCGCCGAACAGGCTGTGGAGCAAAGCGAGATGGTTCTGCCCAGCCGCAACCACGCGATCGTGTTGGTGTCCAAACTCCACATGCCCACCTTCAGGGCGCTGTCGTACGCGAGGGCGACACGACCGGACGTCCTGGAGGCGATCACGGTCAACGTGGACGACGGGGAGACTCGGCAGCTGGTGCACAAATGGCAGGACAGCGACATCACGGTCCCGCTGAAGGTAGTCGCGTCGCCCTACCGAGAAGTGACCCGGCCGGTGTTGGACTACGTGAAGCGGGTCAGCAAGGAGGCGCCGCGCACGGTGGTCACCGTGTTCATACCCGAATACGTCGTGGGACATTGGTGGGAGCAAGCACTCCACAACCAGAGCGCGTTGCGCCTCAAGACGAGACTGCTCTATATGCCCAATGTAATGGTGACCTCCGTTCCGTGGCAGTTGAGTTCGTCCGATCGGGTGGATGAGGCGGCCGTCCACAACGCGCCGGGCCAGGTGCGTCGGGGATTCTTGGAGTGACTGGCTAGTGGACGACGGGATTTCTGGGGGCGCGGTCCCCGAAGAACTGGTTCTCACCACGGGTTCGGCAGCCAACGGCGGCAGTTGCGTCGCCCGCCACGACGGACGTGTCGTTTTCGTGCGGTATGCCCTGCCCGGCGAAGTGGTTCGGGTCCGAGTTCGCAGCGTCCGCGGATCTTATTGGCACGCAGACACACTCGAGGTTCTGGAGCCGTCACCCGACCGAGTGGACTCGCTGTGCTCGATAGCCGGCGTCGACGGGGCGGGCTGCTGCGATCTTGCGTTCGCCGACCCCGACGCGGCGCGGATCATCAAGGGGCAGGTCGTTGCCAATCAGCTTGCCCGGCTCGGCGGGCATCGGTGGGAGGGCGCCGCCGAACCGCTCGGCGACGGCGACCCGCGGGGCTGGCGGGTTCGCGTGCGACTGGATGTGGGTTCCGAAGGCAAACCCGGATTCCATCGGTATCACAGCGCCGACCTCGTGAACGACCTGCACTGCGGACAGTTGCCGGCGGGCATGCTCGACGGGCTCGACCAGCATCGGTGGCGGGCCGGTGAGCACGTCCATGCGGTGCTGGACCCGGATGGAAACAGGCATGTCTTGTGCACGTCGGACCAGAACCGCAAGGGGCGCGTGATCGAGGGCAGCCGTCACGTCGCGCACAGGGTCGGGGAGCGCAGCTGGCAGATCCCGGTGAACGGTTTCTGGCAATCGCACCGCGCCGCCGCGGAGACGTACAGCGCTTTGGTGGCGCAGTGGGCCTCGGATACGCGCGGTGTCCGGGTGGCTTGGGATCTTTACGGCGGTGCCGGGCTGTTCGCCCCGGCGCTGGCCGAAGTCGTCGGGCCGCACGGGCGGGTGCTCACGGTCGACACCTCTCGTGCGGCGTCCACTGCAGCGCGTTCAGCACTGGCCGATCTTCCGCAGGTCGAGGTGAGGAACGATTCCGTCCGCCGTGTCCTGATGGTCGAGCGTGACGGCGCGGACATCGCCGTCCTGGATCCGCCACGAGCCGGCGCTGGAAAGGCTGTCATCGGCCTGCTTGTCCAGGCGGGGGTGCGCAGGGTGATCCACATCGGGTGTGAGGCGGCCGCCTTCGCGCGTGACATCGGGTTGTACCGCGCGCAGGGGTACGACGTGGAGGCGATTCGGGTGTTCGACTCGTTTCCGCTGACCCATCGCGTCGAATGCGTCGCCTTGCTGATCAAAGCCGGCTGAGCAGCCGTACTGTCATGCGCATGCTGCACCGGGTGCTGTTCGCGCGCGGCTCTCGGGCCGAGACATCGCGGATCACGAGCATCCTCCGTAAGGAAACGGTGGGCGGCGCGCTTCTTCTGGCAGCCGCCGGCGCAGCCTTGGTGTGGGCTAATTCGCCGTGGTCCGAGACGTACCACGCCCTGACCGCGTTCAAAGTCGGGACCGATCGGCTGGGCCTGCATCTGGATCTGACGCTGGGCGGTTGGGCCGCCGACGGATTGCTGGCCATCTTCTTCTTCGTTGTCGGACTCGAATTGAAGAGGGAGTTCGTCGCGGGAGACCTGCGGGACCCCGGTCGTGCGGTCCTGCCGATCGCCGCCGCAGTCGGCGGGATGGTGGTGCCGGCGCTCATCTTCGTCGGTTTCACCGCGGGCGGGGGGGACGGCGCGGTCCGAGGCTGGGCGATCCCGACCGCGACGGACATCGCCTTCGCGGTCGCTGTGCTGGCGGTGATCTCCACGCACCTTCCGGGTGCGCTCCGCACGTTCCTGCTGACTTTGGCTGTCGTCGACGACCTGTTGGCGATCACCGTGATCGCCATCTTCTACACCACGACTATCCGCCCGAGTGCACTGCTCATCGCGGCGATCCCGTTGGGAATGTTCGCGTTTCTGGTGCAGCGCAGGATCGCAAACTGGTGGCTGCTGGTTCCGCTGGCCGCGCTCACGTGGGCGTTCGTGCATGAGTCGGGAGTGCATGCCACCGTTGCCGGCGTCCTTCTCGGTTTCACGGTTCCGGTGGCAAGCAGGGGCGGCGACAGCAGTCCCGGGCCGGCCGAGCATTTCGAGCACGCACTGCGGCCGGTGTCGGCCGGGTTCGCCGTGCCGGTGTTCGCCTTCTTCGCGGCGGGGGTGACATTCGGCGGATACCACGGGCTGGTGACGGCGCTTAGCGACCCCATTGCCGTGGGCATCGTGTGCGGATTGGTGGTGGGTAAGACGATCGGGGTGTTCGGCACCACCAGACTGTTGGCGGCGCTGACGCGTGCATCTCTGGACTCGGCGTTGCGCTGGATCGACATCTTCGGGGTCTCGTTGCTGGCCGGTATCGGATTCACTGTTTCGTTGCTGATCGGTGAGCTCGCGTTCGGGGCGTCGTCGCCACGCGTGGACGTGGTGAAGGTGGCCGTGCTGGCCGGGTCGCTGTTGGCGGCTCTCCTGGCGGCCGTCGTGCTCCGGCTGCGCAATCGCCATTACCGCTCGGTCTGGCAATCGGAAAATGAGTGACCAGCGTGCGTAGACTGACGGAATGCTGGAACAGATCCGCGGCCCTGCCGATCTGCAACGCCTTTCCCAGCCACAGCTGACCGATCTGGCGGCGGAAATCCGTCAATTCCTGATCAACAAGGTCGCCGCTACGGGTGGTCATCTGGGGCCGAATCTCGGCGTGGTCGAGCTGACGCTGGCGTTGCACCGCGTCTTCGATTCCCCGCATGACCCGATCATCTTCGACACGGGCCATCAGGCATATGTCCATAAGATGCTCACCGGCCGGGTGGGGGAATTCGACACGCTGCGCAAGCGCGGAGGGCTATCGGGTTATCCGTCCAGGTCGGAGAGTGTGCACGACTGGGTCGAGTCCAGTCATGCGTCCTCGGCGTTGTCCTACGCAGACGGACTTGCCAAGGCCTTCGAACTCAACGGCCACCGCAATCGGCATGTCGTCGCAGTGGTCGGCGACGGAGCTTTGACCGGCGGCATGTGCTGGGAGGCTCTGAACAACATCGCGGCATCGGCGCGGCCGGTTGTGATCGTCGTCAACGACAACGGCCGCAGCTACGCGCCGACCATCGGCGGTTTCGCCAACCATCTCTCCGCCCTGAGGTTGCAGCCCGCCTATGAGCGACTCCTCGATCGAGGGCGCACCGCACTACGCGGAATGCCGGTGGTCGGGGAGTACTGCTACCAGTTCATGCACAGCATCAAAGCGGGGGTCAAGGACGCGCTGTCACCCCAGGTGATGTTCGCTGATCTGGGGCTGAAGTACGTGGGCCCGATCGATGGGCATGACGAGCAGGCTGTCGAGAATGCGCTGCGTCACGCCCGGGGATTCAATGCGCCCGTGATCGTTCATGTCGTCACCCGGAAAGGCATGGGGTATGCGCCGGCCGAGAACGACGCGGCCGAGCAGATGCACTCGTGCGGTGTCATCGACCCGCGAACGGGGCTGGCAACGAAGTCGGTGTCACCGGGATGGACTTCGATCTTCTCCGAGTCGCTGATCGAATACGCGGCCAAGCGCCGCGACGTGGTGGCGATCACCGCCGCGATGCCCGGCCCCACCGGGCTGTCGGCGTTCGGAGAGCGATTCCCCGACAGGCTGTTCGACGTCGGCATCGCCGAGCAGCACGCTCTGACCTCCGCGGCGGGGCTCGCGATGGGCGGGCTGCATCCGGTGGTCGCCATCTATTCGACATTCCTGAACCGGGCGTTCGATCAGATCATGATGGATGTTGCGTTGCACCGTCTACCGGTGACGATGGTGCTCGATCGCGCCGGGATCACCGGCAGCGACGGTGCCAGCCACAACGGGATGTGGGATTTGTCGATGCTCAACATCGTGCCCGGCATCCGGGTGGCGGCGCCGCGCGATGCGCGGCGTCTGCGCGAGGAGTTGGGTGAAGCGCTGGAGATCGATGACGGGCCGACGGCGATTCGTTTCCCCAAAGACGAAGTAGGACAAGATATTCCGGCTGTGGAACGGATCTCGGGCGTCGATGTCCTCGCGCGGCCGGTCGGTGGGCTCGCCGACGATGTTCTGCTTGTCGCGATCGGTGCGTTCGCGAGGATGGCTCTCGGAGTTGCGGAGAGGTTGCGCAATCAGGGCATTGGCGTGACGGTGGTCGATCCGCGCTGGATGATTCCGGTGCCGGATGCCGTCGAATCGCTGGCACGTCGCCATAAGCTGGTTGTGACACTCGAAGACAACGGGGTGCGTGGCGGTATCGGTTCGGCTGTCTCGGCGGCGTTGCGCGCGTCCGACGTCGACGTGCCGTGCCGTGACGTCGGTGTCCCTCAGGCGTTCCACAACCATGCTTCGCGTTCTGAGGTGCTGGCCGGTGTCGGACTCACGGAGCAGGACGTTGCGCGTCAGATCACCGGCTGGGTGGCGGCCCTGGGTGCGCTCGCGACGGATGAGAATCCGATCAGCGGGCATGTCGAATAGGGCTTATGGACGCCGAACTCGAACGGTGGAAGGCTGCCGGCCGGTGGTTCGACTACCTGGGCTTTGACGTCTTCTACCGGATCGAGGGCTCCGGTCCGGCATTGCTCCTCATCCACGGCTATCCCTTCAACTCATGGGATTGGGCGGCGATCTGGGACAGGTTGACCACCCGATTCACCGTCATCGCCCCGGACATGATGGGGATGGGATTCTCGGCGAAGCCGGCGGCGTACGAGTATTCGGTGCCCGACCATGCAGACATGCATGAGGCACTGCTGGCTCATCTCGGTGTCGGGGCGATGCACGTACTGTCGCACGACGTCGGCGATTCTGTGGCGCAGGAACTGTTGGCCCGTATGGAGTTCGGCGATCACAGGTACGCGCCCCCGAGCATCAAAACGATCACGTGGCTGAATGGGGGTCTGTTCAACGAGGCTTACACCCCGCGGCTGATTCAGAAGGCACTGTCGCGAACTCCGTTGGGAGACATCATCAGTCCGTTGCAGGGCAATCCGGTATCACGCCGGATTCTCGAACCCGCGATCAGCGAGATGTTCGGAAAGAACACCAAACCCACACGGCGTCAGCTCGACTTGTTCCACCAGATCATGGAATACAACGACGGGGCGCGAGTCAGCCACAAGGTGGGGCGTTTCGTCAACGATCGCTACACCCATCGCAATCGCTGGGTCCGCGCGATGCGCCAGACCCGGGTGCCGATGCGATTGATCGACGGCCCCGCCGACCCGAATTCAGGCAGCCAGATGGCCGCTCGCTATCGGGAAGTGATCCCGGAGCCGGATGTCGTGATGCTTGCCGACGACATCGGTCACTGGCCGCAGATCGAAACCCCGGATGCGGTCTTGGAGCATTTCCTCGCGCACGTCGCGCGTCATTCGAGTTGAACGGGCTGCACGGCGAGGACCGGAGCCAGCACTGGCACAATCAGTTCGCGCTGCCACTGGCGCGCCCCGCCGTTGCGCAGGAATGTTTCGACGTCCGAGGCGATGTCGTCGGAATCCTGCCAGTCCCAGCACAATCGGCGTACCAGCTCTGGCGAACACAGATTCTCGGTCGGCACGCTGACGGTCGCGGAGAGTTCCGTCAGTGCCGCTCGAGCGGCGTCGAGGCGTGCGGCCGCTTCCGGCTTTCGCTTGCTCCAGCGGACCGCGGGCGGCGGTCCGTTATCCGGGTCCGTCAGGGGCGGTGGATCGGGGTTGGTTCTCGCGGTTTCGAGCGCGGCCAGCCAAACGTGGGCACTGCGCTTCTGCTTCTGTCCGCTGAAGATGGGTAGCGCGACGAGATCGTCGACCGTTTTCGGATCCGCGGTGGCCGCGGCGATGATCGCCGAGTCGGGCAGGATCCGCCCAGGTGCGATGTCCCGACTACGGGCGATGTGATCGCGCACGGTCCACAGCTCGCGGACGGCCGCAAGACGCTGACGATCACGTACCTTATGGATGCCCGACGTTCGCCGCCATCGGTCACGCCGGGTCGGCGCCGCTTCGACGCATCGAAGATACTCGAATTCCTCTGCGGCCCAGGATGTTTTGTTCTGCTCGGCCAACACGTCCGCGATGGCGTGACGTAATTCGATCAGAACTTCGACGTCCAGGGCTGCGTAGTTGAGCCATTCGTCGGGCATCGGGCGCTTCGACCAGTCGGCCGCGCCGTGCCCTTTCACCAGACCCAATCCGAGTAGTCGCTGCACCATGGCTGCCAGATTGACTCGGTCGAATCCCGCCAGCCTGCCTGCCAACTCGGTGTCGTAAAGCGCGGGCGGACGCAGGCCGACTTCGGCGAGACAGGGCAGGTCCTGGTCGGCCGCGTGCAGAATCCACTCGTCCGAGGCCAGGACATCGGCTACCGGTTCGAGGACGTCGATCGGGCTGGAACCGTGATTGACTGGATCGATCAGGACGGTGCCGGCACCGGTGCGGCGGATCTGGATCAGGTAAGCGCGGTTGGAATACCGGAAACCGGACGCACGCTCGGCATCGACGGCGAACGGTCCTTCTCCGCGGGCCAATTGGGATGCGGCCGCGGCGATTTCACCGGGACTGACGCACAGCGGCGGTAGGCCGTCAGCCGGCTGGAGCAGGGGAGTGGATTCCGGTTCGGCTGGGATGGAGACCGCCGACTGGTCCTGCTGTTCGTCGAGCCCGTCCATGTCACGCCCGCGAGCGTGAGCCCAGATTGGTCACCCCGACCGGCGGCAGTCCTGCGGCATGTTCGAGAACCTCGCAGAAGGCCACGACGTGAGTGGCCAACTCGAGGGTGGTCGCCGTCCAGGATGCTCTGAGCTCGAGTTGGTGGGCGCGCGGTGGGCCGGAGATGTCGCCGTAGCGGACCGATGTGGTGGCGGTGACGGTCCCGCCGAGCGCGGTGACGTGCTCTGAGCGGGCGTCCAGGGCTTCGACCAGCCAGCTCCAGGCCACCTCGGGCAGCAGGGGGTCAATGGCTTCATTGGAGTCGAGGTCCGCCTGAATGAAGGCGACCAGCCGCATCGTTCCGTCCCAGGCGTCGGACCCTTCGGGATCGTGCAGCAAAATCAATCGACCGAACGCGTCGCCCTCGGACCGTTCGGGGACGATGTCTGTGTCGGGGTGTTTGATCTCGGCACCGAGCGCATAGCTGAACGGTGCGAGGCGTTGCGGTGGGCGGATCGGTCCGAGTTCGATCTCCGGACGGACCTGCGCGGCGTTCATCGCGGCCACCGCTTCGCGGAATAGCGCAGGTTCAGCCGTGGTCATTTAATCGACGGTAGCCCTATCGGTGACCCGGTGGCGACAGGCGCGCCGACTTGTCACGCATGGCCGGGCCAGGGTCGATGGTCGGTGCCGTGCGAGCATGGAGCGCGATGAGTACCCGTCGTGATCTGCCCGAAGCCCCGTACCTGGCGGCGGCCAGTGGCCGCACGCCTTCTCGACTCCCCGTCTGGTTCATGCGGCAGGCGGGCCGCTCGCTGCCCGAGTACCGAGAGCTGCGCGCCCGGAACACGATGATGGAGGCGTGCTTCGACGCGGAGCTGATCTGCGAGATCACCCTGCAGCCGATTCGTCGTCACGGCGTGGACGCGGCCATCCTTTTCTCCGACATCGTGGTGCCGCTGCGCGCGGCCGGTGTGGACCTCGACATCGTCGCCGCTGTGGGTCCCGTCATCGCCGATCCGGTTCGGACAGAGGCTGACGTGGCGGTGTTGAAGGGCCTGGAGCTGACGGGCATCGACGCGGTATCGGATGCAGTGGGGCTGCTCGTGGGCGAGCTCGGCGACGTTCCGCTCATCGGATTCGCGGGGGCACCGTTCACGCTGGCGTCGTACCTCGTGGAAGGCGGCCCCAGCAAGCTTCACGAGCGCACCAAGGCGATGATGATGGGGAAGCCGGCCACGTGGCACGCGCTCATGGATGTCCTTGTCGATCTCACGATCGCGTTCCTGAAGGTGCAGCTGGACGCGGGTGTGGACGCCATTCAGGTGTTCGACTCCTGGGCCGGCACCCTGTCGCTTGCCGACTATCGCACCTTCGTATTGCCGCACAGCACCAGGGTTTTCGCCGAAATCGCGGACCGCGGCGTGCCGATGACGCATTTCGGGGTGGGCACAGCGGAATTGCTCGGTGTCATGGCGGAGGCTACGGGCCGCGGGCCCGGCACAGTGGTGGGTGTCGATTGGCGTACGTCGCTGGCCGATGCCGCGGCTCGGGTCGGCCCCGGTACGGCCTTGCAGGGCAATCTCGATCCAGTCGTCCTGCTGGCCGGATGGCCGGTGGCCGAGAGGGCGGCGCGGGCCGTCGTCGACGACGGACGTCGGGCGCTGGACGCGGGGGCGGCCGGTCATGTCTTCAACCTGGGTCACGGTGTGCTCCCGGCCACCGATCCCGGGCTGCTGACCGATCTGGTGGAGTTGGTGCACTCCTTGTGAGTGGCTCATATTGTGTTGTCGGAGGCGGCATTTCGGGTCTCGTTGCCGCCTATCGATTGCGCGTGGCGGTCGGTTCTGGCGCGTCCATCACTGTGTTCGACCCAGGCGATCGCCTCGGCGGGATACTTCGCACCGAGACTCTGTGCGGGCAGCCGATCGACGTCGGGGCGGAGGCATTCGTAGCGCGGCGGCCCGAAGTGCCCGCACTGCTGGAGGAACTCGGACTGGCCGGTCGGCAGGTCGGCACGACAGGAGTCCGGCCGACGATCTTCCGCCGTGGCCGTCTGCATCCGATTCCGTCGGAGACCGTCAACGGCATTCCCACGTCCGCCGAGTCGATGGCCGGCTTGGTCGACGATGCGACGCTGGCCCGGATCGCGTCGGAGCCGGACCGGCCCATGCGATGGGTTCCGGGTTCGGATCCCGCGGTCGGCGCGGTGGTCGCCGACCGCTTCGGTGAACAGGTTGTCGAGAGTTCTGTCGATCCGATGTTGGCCGGGGTCTACGCGGGATCCGCCGACTCCATCGGCATTCGGTCGGCAGTGCCGACAGTGGCCGCGCAGCTCGACGCCGGAGCCGGAAGCCTCACCGCGGCAACGCGACAGGCGTTGCCGCCGAGTACCGGTGCGCCGATATTCGGGGCGATCGACGGCGGCTACCGGGTCCTGCTCGACGAGTTGGTGCGTCGCAGCGGACTGCGGTGGGTGCAGGCCGCGATCGCACTGATCGAACGGGACGGCGCGGGTTGGGTGTTGCGGGACGACTCGGGTGCGCATTGGCATGCGGACGGGGTGATCGTCGCGGTCCCCGCGCCACAGGTGGCGAGGTTGATCGGCGATATCGCGCCCCGGACTGCCGCGGCGGCCGCCCAGGTTTCGGTGGCTTCGGCGGTGGTGCTGGCGCTCGCGGTTCCCGGCGCGACGCCGTTTCCGGCTCAGTCGGGAGTGTTGGTGGCCACCGGGGAAAGTCTGCACGCCAAAGCCATCACGCTGTCCAGTCGGAAATGGGGCGCGAGGGGTGATGTTGAACTTCTTCGCATGTCATTCGGCCGGTTCGGGGACCAGGTGGCCCGCACGGTTCCCGACGACGAACTGTCCACGTGGGCGCGCAGCGACCTCGCCCGGGTGTTCGGCCTCGATATCGACCCCCTCGCCGTCCTGGTGCGTCGATGGATCGATGCGATGCCGCAGTACGGACCGGGACACCGCGAGTTGGCCGCCGAGATGCTGGCCGGCCTGCCACCGTCCATGGCAATCGCCGGTAACTACATCGATGGTGTCGGCGTGCCCGCCTGTGTGGCTGCCGCCGGTCGGGCCGCCGCTGCCGTCGTGGCTGCCACCACGGGCTAGTCCGCTGGGGAGCGGCCCACGGTCGTCGAGGCGGCGCATGCCAAACTGAGCTTCATGGCCCGACTGGACTTCGACGAGCTCAACGCCACCATCCGGTATCTCATGTTCTCCGTGTTCGCCGCGCAACCGGGTGTTCTCGGTGACGATCGAGCGGCCGCCGTCGATGAGGCCGCGACCTTCCTGAAACAGCAGGAGGACAACGGCGTGGTGGTCCGCGGACTTTACGACGTGGCCGGCATGCGCGCCGACGCCGACTTCATGATCTGGACGCACGCCGAGCGCGTCGAGTCGCTGCAGGCGACGTACAGCGACTTCCGCCGGACCACCGCACTCGGTCGTGCGGTCGAGCCGGTGTGGAGCAGCGTCGCGCTGCACCGCCCGGCGGAGTTCAACAAAAGCCACATCCCAGCGTTCCTGGCGGGCGAAGAGCCGGGCAACTACGTCTGCGTGTACCCCTTCGTGCGGTCGTTGGACTGGTACCTCCTACCCGACGACGAACGGCGCAAGATGTTGGCCGACCACGGAATGGCGGCACGGGGGTACAAGGACGTCCGAGCCAACACTGTGCCCGCTTTCGCGCTCGGCGACTACGAATGGATTCTCGCGTTCGAGGCGCCCGAACTGCATCGCATTGTCGACCTGATGCGTGACCTTCGGGCGACCGAAGCCCGCCGGCACGTTCGGGAGGAAATCCCGTTCTTCACCGGCCCGCGGGTCTCGGTCGACGATCTGATCGCCAAGCTCCCTTAATCGCAATTTTTTCTCCAGCACGGCCTCATTCGAGAGTCCGGCGAAGTAGGTTGCTGTAGTGCGCATTCCGCGCGCGAACTGTAGTTCTTTCGTTAGCATGACGATGCCGTCAATATGCGGCGCCCGTTCGTGGTGGAGAGGGGGCCGACCTGATTGCGTCAGTGAATGTCGTGCCCCTTATCGCGGTGGTTTTCGCCGGATTCGTGGGCTGGGTGCTCGGTGGTTGGTCGCACCCGGTCTCGCTCGACGAAAGTTCCCTTCTGCTGGTGGCTGCGCTTGCCGTGATCTCGGTGGCGCGCGCGGCGCGCTTGACCCGAGGCTCGCATCGAGCGGCCTGGGTGGCGCTTCTGATCGGCCTCGTCTTTTGGGCCTTAGGCGAGGCGATCTGGATTTGGGATTCGGCGCGTCTCCAGTACCGCCCGTTTCCCTCGCTGGCGGACGCCGGCTTCATCTTGCTGCCGGTCAGCGCCTGCGTAGCCTTGCTGCTGTATCCCAGCGCGGACAGCGATCGCTCTCGCGGCCGTCATCTGCTGGACGGATTGATCGTCTCCGGGTCGCTGTTCGTCATCACCTGGATCTTGTTCGTCGATCGGCTCCGCCAGTTCGTCGCGGGCGACGATGTGGCATTGCTCGTCACCTTCGCCTACCCGGCCGTCGACCTGATCGCGCTGACGATCGCCGCGGCATTGCTTGGGCGAATGCAGCCGGGGCAACGTCTGACCATCACGATGCTCACGCTGGGCCTGTTCTGCATGTGGTTCTCGCGGGGCGCGTTCATCTACCTGTCGACGGAGGACGGATACGGCGGCGATTTCTTCACCGACATCGGGTGGGTGGTCGGCCTACTGCTGATCACGCTGGCCGCCGCAACCGACCGCGAGGTCGGCCGCACCGAGTACCAGGCAGCACCCGGGCCGGGATGGGTGTCGATGTGGCTGCCGTACGGCCTGCTGGTGATCGCCGGCATCGTTGCAGCCCTCAACCCGTCGAGTGACTTGGATTCCTGGCCGGTGCCGTTCGTGGCGGGTCTTCTGGTGTCGGCGGTTCTGGCTCGCCAGCTGTTGGCATTCGTCGAAAATCGGCGCTTGCTGGCGGCTGTCGCCGAACAAGCGCTCCGCGATCCATTGACCGGCGTGGCCAACCGCGCACTGCTGGACTACCGCCTCGAGCAGGCGATGCGCAGGCACGCCGAAGGTGTGTCGGTGGGTGTCGCATCGCTCGACGTCGATGATTTCAAGCTCCTCAACGACACGCTGGGACATCCGGCGGGGGATTCGCTGCTCATCGACATCGCCCGTCGACTTTTGGGGTGTGTCGACGAGGGTGACACGGTAGCCCGCCTGGGCGGCGATGAATTCATGATCCTCACCGAGGGCCCGCCCGAGCGGGCGCAGCTTGTCGCACACCGCGTCGTCGAAATCTTCTCCAGACCGTTCGTCATCGACGGCAACGAGTTATTCGTCAGTGCCAGCGTCGGCCTCGCGATTGCCGGTGTCGGAGACCGCGACGACCAGACTCTGACCGCCGAGCAGCTCTTCAAGCGTGCGGATCTGGCGATGTACGCGGGGAAGCGCTCGAGGACGGGTGGGGTGCACCACTTCACGCCGAAGCTCGAAGCCGATGCCATCGACAAGGGGCTGCGACGCGGCGACAACAATGGCGGTGCGGCAACCGTGCGCCTGCTGGGCGAATTGCGGCATGCGATCGACCATTCCGAGTTGACGTTGTTCTACCAGCCGAAATACGACCTGGACACCCTGACGGTCGTGGGAGTGGAGGCTCTGCTCCGCTGGCAGCATCCCCGACTCGGAATGCTGGCGCCGAATCGATTCCTGCCGCTGGTCCGTCGGCACGGCTTGATCCGGCCGGTCACGGACTTCGTGGTCAATCGCGCGGTGCTCGACGCGTCGCGGTGGTACGCCTCGTGGGGTGAGGTGCCGGTGGCGATCAATCTCTTCGCGCCGTCGCTGGCCGATACCGGGCTCAAGGACATGATCATCTCGGCGCTCGCCGCCCAGGGGCTCACTGGGCGCGCGCTCACGGTGGAGATCACCGAAGATCTGGTGCTGGAGAACATCGGCGGCGCGCGCAACGTGCTCAACCAGTTGCGCGAGAACGGGATTCGGGTTGCCATCGATGATTTCGGAAGTGGCTACGCGGCGCTGTCGTACCTGCGCGACCTGCCGATCGACGAAGTCAAGCTGGATCGGGATTTCATCTCTCCGGTGTTGGTCGACGAGCGGGCCGGCGCCGTGGTCCGAGCAGTCGTGGATCTCGCGCATGTCCTCGGCCTGACAACCGTCGCTGAAGGCGTTGAGAACGCCCAGGCGGCGGCGAGGCTCCGTGAATACGGGTGCGATGTCGGCCAGGGTTACTTCTTCAGCCGCCCAGTGGCGTTCGACGATCTGCTTCGGCTGCCGACCTCGGCCGTCAACGGTCCGTCGGTGTCAACGTCAGCGATATCGAATTGATGCAGTAGCGCTGATCCGTTGGGGTCGGGTACCCCTCGCCGGAGAACACGTGACCCAGATGGCTGTGGCAGTTCGCGCACAGCACCTCGACGCGGCGCATTCCGAGCGAATCGTCGATCGAGGATGACGGCGTCGGAGTTGGCGGGGTCGTAGAACGACGGCCACCCGCAGTGAGACTCGAATTTCTCGGTGCTACGGAACAATTCGGCGCCGCAGGCCCGGCATTCGTAGATGCCTTCGGTTTTTGTGTTGGTGTACTCGCCTGTGAAGGGCCGCTCGGTGCCTGCCTGACGCAGCACCGCGAACTCCGCCGGGTTGAGTTTGGCGCGCCATTCGTCGTCGGTCAGTTGTAGTCGTGGCTGGGGGGACCGCGGATCCGGGCTCATGAATCCACGCTAGCGCAGGCGGACGGCCGGATTCAGGGTGAACGGTTCGGGGTGAACGTTTCAGGGTGCGGTCGGCGTCGGCCGCCGAAGCTTCCCGCCGGTCATCCAGGGCGGGTCGATCCCGTCCGGCAGCCGATCGTCGGCCTTTGCGTCGAGGTACCGGAAGTACAGGACTGCGAACACCACCACCAGCATCAGGGACCAGCCGTAGGTGATCTTGATGTACTCGAGGAACCTGCCGGTCGTCGGCCATCGCCAGAGCAACCAGCGGTCCATGGTCAAAAAGCCGTAGGTGGCCAGCCATGCGGGCCAGTTGCGAAGCACGGAATTGGGAAGGACCACCGTCATCAGGAAGGGAAAGAGCATCATCGAGTAGTAGCCCTGGGCCAGCGACAGCACCAGCCATGACGCGATGAGCAGCACCCCGGACGACGTCAGCATCCAGAACAGCGGATCGCGCTCACGGTAGAAACGCGCAAGCAGCCAGAGGCTCGCGACCGCCAACGCGAGGAAAAGCACGCGAAGCGCGAGGATCAACCATATGGGCAGGCCGTAGTAGACGCCGTTGCCGAGGATCGAGCTGTTGAAGTAGTCGCGGGTCGAGAAGATGTACGGCAGTGTGCGTTTCACGAAATCCATCGGATCGCTCACCAGGGGCCAGGCCGCAGCGTTGAAGACCACCGGAACGAGGGCCGCCATCACCAGAGTCCGCCACTGCCTGTTGAGCAGTGGCAGCAGCAGCAGAACGCCTAGGAGTGGCTTGACCACCAGCGAGAGTCCGATCGCGATTCCGGCCCACCACTGCAGGTTTGTACGGCCGTCGAGCAGCCACCGGAAGAACAACACCTCGAGCAGCAGGATGCAGCCGTTGATGTTGGTGAAGACCAACGTGTTAGTCACCGATTCGGTGCAGAACATCGCGAGCAGGAGGGCGGGCAGTGCCACCGAGGTCAATGAAAAGCTGAACAACCGTACCAATAACACCGCGGCGACGATCATCGCAACGGTGTTGAAGAAGACAAACCAATTGTGGGAGGCGAACACCGGCATGTAGCCGAAGGGAGCCATCAACAACGTTCCGCCGGGCGGATAGAGGTAGTGCGGATCGACGTAGTCGAAGTGTTCGTTGTAGATGTCGAGTCCGCGCCGGAAGTTGGACACCGCTCGATAGACCGGGCCGAAATCGTCGGTGATGTAACCGTTCGTCGACAGCACATAGCTGCGATGGATGATCGACATGATCGCGATGGGCCACAGCGCTGCCCGCAGAATCGCCGCCGTGCCGGGCGGGCTGGTTCGCGGTCGCAGCATGTTTCGGATCGAGTCAGCTACCGCCACGTCCGCACCGTACACCGCACGGACGCGTCAGTCGGTCAGGCTGGGCAGTAGGTGTCGGTGGCGGGCATCTCGCCGGTGGCGAGGTAGCCGGCTATCGGAGGAAGTGCGCACGCGGAGTAGATGCCGGCTCCGTGGCCGACGCCCTGCCACATCACCCGCTTGCTGGCGGCCCCCGCATTGATCACCGTTGCCGCTGTTGCCGGCACACCCTGGTTACCCACTATGGGATCGTTCTGGACGCCCAGCAGCAACACGTTGACCTTCAGGTTTTTGGGGTCCTTGGGCGCTGTCCCACTGGGCCAGTTGAGGCATTTCACGAGATTGAGAGCGCCGACCGCGCCGAACTGTGGATACAGCTTTCCCC
This sequence comes from Mycobacterium sp., assembly GCA_046330895.1. GTDB lineage: Bacteria > Actinomycetota > Actinomycetes > Mycobacteriales > Mycobacteriaceae > Mycobacterium. The sequence goes on from JAXLRY010000007.1 coordinate 182,593, forward strand.
ACGCGACCACGAGTTCGCGGACCCGGTCCGGAGTCGGACGATTCAGCGAATCACTGCAGGAGTTGATGAACTGCCCGTCGGTTTCACGTGTCGCGTCGGTGAGGTTGATCAGGTTGTTAAGTCGGTTGACGTCCCCACCGCGGGCCGCCGCAAGCGTGTTGGCCAGTTCGGTCGTGCTTCCGATCCGGTCCCCATCCGGATAGCCGAGAGCCGTCGTGATAGCCGAGGCGAGTACAGCGGCCGACACACCACCCGGCCCGCGACCGGCGCGCGCCGCGGCCATGAGCGAATCGACCGCGCCTTTGGGATCCGGTCCGAGAGCGCAATTCACGGCGACGCATTGCGCGGCGAACGTGTCGAGCGCCGTCTGCTGCCCCTTGACCTGCTCTTCGGCCGCCGCCTCGGCGCTGACACTCGGCGGGATGGGGGAGTCCAGGATCAGCCGAGCCACCTTTTCAGGGTGTGATCCGGCGTAGGCCAGCGCTATCTGCGCTCCGTTACCGATGCCCAGCAATGCGAGGCCGGGCACATCCCAGGTGCTGCGCAACCGTTCCAGGTCTTCGGCGGCGTGGGCGTTGTCATACGCGGAGTCGCCCGGGGCGATCGTGTCTGTGCAGCCGGTGGTGGCTGTCATCGTGATGGCGCCGAGGTTGGCCACCGGGTCGTCACCGGATTCGAACTGAGCCTGGTCGCGCATCTCCTGCCGGTCGAATGCATCCCGGCAGTCGACTGGGCTGGACATGCCTATGCCTCGCCGGTCCACCGACACAATCGGGTTCGTCTTGAGAACGTCCGCACCCGCGCGGGACAGCCATTCGGGGAGTTGCAGGGACGACGGCAGATCAGACCCCGTGGTGAACACCAACGGCCCGGCATCCGGCGGTGTCTGCACCGAACGCGCGCGCACCACCCCGATGCTCAGTGTTCCGGCGGCTCCGTTGATCGGATCGAGGTCGGCGTCGTAGTTCGAGCACTCCAGTGTCACCCCGGGGATGGGGGATGCCCCCGCATCGCTGAACTCGCGGGCGGTGCAGTCCTTCCACAGCAGGTCCTTCTTGGGTGCTGCGACGGGAGGCGGGCCATCGGACGGCTTTGCGGTGGTGCTGCCGCCCCCGGCGTTGTGTGCGGAATCGCTGGCGAACTGAGGGTTCGCGGCCAGCCACGGCGCGCAACCCGTCAGCAAAGCGGTGAGCGTCGCGGCGGCGACGTAGGTGGGACCATGGCGACGCACGTCCACCACCCTAGCGATACCGCGCGCAGGGCCGGTCAGCTCGCGCGGGTGTAGCGGGCGTAAACGTAACCGTCGCCGTCGGAGATCAGGTGTGCGCGCGTCATTCGGCGGATCACATGCCCGGGTCCCGCGGCGATCCGTTTGGCCGAACCCGCGACGAGCATCGGAGCGTAGGTCACGCAGAATTCGTCGAGGAGGTCGTGTTCGATGAGCGTGTCCATCACCGTCGGCCCGCCTTCGACCAGCACGCGCACAAGATTCCGCTCAGCCAGTGCGAGCAGCAATTCGGCCGGGTCGATGTCGGCCGGATTCGAACCCGAGCATTCGACGACCTCCGCCGACGAGCCGAGTTGAGCGCGTGCGGTCTTGGCGGCGGCGGAGCAGGTCAGTACCAACGGAACCACCTCGGTGTGGGTCAGCACCGCGAGGTCGCGGTCGAGGTTCCCCGATCGGGTCACTACGGCGAGGGGCGGGACCTCGGATTGTCCGCGGTCCTGGCGAGTCTGGCGCCCTCTGATCGACATCTGGGCGCCGGCATAGTTCTCGGCGCGTACAGTGCCGGCACCGACCACGATGACGTCGGCCAAGTCGCGCAATATCTGAAACAACCGGCGGTCGCCGAAGCCGCCGAGGCCGCCCGAGGTCTCGTCGATCGTGGCGCCGCCGTCGATGCTGCTGATCGCGTTGCCGCGAACCCAGGCTCGGGTGAGGTCGTTCGGATAGGCGTACAGCGCGTGCAGGTTGTCGTCGTCGAGGGGGCCGCAGTCACCCAGTAGTTGAAACGGCGTCCCGTCTGAGTGGTCGACTCCAAGCGTAGACATACACACGATTGCAGCACGTGGCTACAGTGCCTTCATGCACAGCCCCTCTGAGGCGAACGCGGCTCGCGCACCGAGGCGGCTGGCCGACCGCAATCCTTCAGTGTCGCCGGACCGACTGATTGCTCAACTCGTGCCCCCGCCAACTTTTGTCGATGTCACTTTCGACAACTACCGGCCCAGTCCCGATGAGCCGACCCAGACGGCGGCTGTCGCGTCGTGTCTGGATTTCTGCCGCGAGTCGGTGCTGCGCCGGGCAGGAAGGAAGAAGATGTTCGGCAAGCGGGAAACGTTGCCAGGCGTGGGGCTGTATCTGGACGGCGGATTCGGCGTCGGGAAAACGCATCTGCTGGCGTCCGCGTATTGGGAACTGCCGGATTCCGCGGAGCATCCGAAGGCGTTCGCCACATTCGGCGAGCTGACGCAGCTGGCGGGTGTCTTCGGATTCGTGGAGTGCATCGAAATGCTGGCCGACTATGTCGTGGTGTGTATCGACGAGTTCGAACTTGACGATCCGGGGAATACGACGCTGATTTCCAGGCTGCTGTCGCAACTGGTGGAACGGGGCGTTTCGGTCGCGGCGACGTCGAACACGCTGCCAGAGCAGCTCGGCGAGGGGCGATTCGCTGCACAGGACTTCCTGCGGGAGATCAACACGTTGGCGAACATTTTCACGACGGTGCGCATCGAGGGACCCGATTACCGGCATCGCGGCCTGCCTCCGGCGCCGAAGCCGATGTCCGACGAGGACGTGCGGGCCCAGGCGGAGGCGGCTTGCGACGCCACTCTCGACGAGTTCGATGGGCTGTGCGCGCACCTTGCGACGATGCATCCGTCTCGGTATTTAGCGTTGATCGAGGGGGTTTCCGCGGTGTTCATCACGGGCGTGCACCAGATCGACGATCAAAGCGTCGCACTGCGGCTCGTCTCGCTGACCGACCGGTTGTACGACGCGGGGATCCCTGTCATCACGTCGGGGGCTCCGGTCGACTCGATCTTCTCGGAGGAGATGCTGGCCGGGGGCTACCGCAAGAAGTATCTGCGAGCGACGTCCCGGCTGGTCGCGCTGACAAGCGGGCAGGTGGGCAGCCCGCGCTGACATTGCCTCAGAGGTCGACCATCATCACGTAGTCATGTTCGACGTGGGCGCCCAACTGGAATCGCCGTGTGCCCGCCACCGCGAACCCATGCTTGAGGTAGAAGCGTTGGGCACGCAGATTCCGCTGGTTCACGCCGAGCCACAGGCACCGCGATCCTGCGGCGGTGGCCCTGCGCCGGGCGGTGTCCATCAGCAATGGCGCGGCTCCTGAGCCGTGCTGATCTGCCACTACGTACAACTTGGACAGTTCGGTGGCGGGACCGGAGACCAAGACCTGCCGAACAGCGTCGTCGTCTCCGGTGCCGGCGACGAGAACGGCGTAACCGGCAATGCGTGCCTGGTCTTTCGCGACGAGCACGATGCGCTTGGGATCGGCGAGGTAGTCGGCGAACCGCTCTCGGGAGAGGTGGGCGCCGATGAAGGCCGTGATGGCAGCGGCGGGGACAGACGGCGGGCAGGCCAGCGGGAAGGTCCGCGCCGCGACATCGGCGAGTTCGGCGAGGTCCGCCGACGTGGCGTCGGCCACCGCGATGCGTGTTTCGGCATCGTCATGCATCGTGACACACCACCACGTGACCACTGCCCGCGTCCACAGGTAGCCCCCGAAATCTGATTGAGGGCCGTGGGATTATCTAAACTCGCGCCCATGGCAGGCCTCCACAAATCCGAAGAACGGCCCGATACGAGCAAGATCGGCAATCGGGCGGTGTCGGTGCCCAGAATGTTCCTCGACCGTGTGGCGGCGACGCCGAATTCCGAGGCATTTCGATATCCGTGTGCGGACGGGTGGGTCAGCGTCACCTGGCGGGAGGTCGGTGACCGCGTTGAAGGCATCGCGGCGGGGCTGATCGCCCTCGGTATCGAACCCGAACAACGCGTCGCGCTCGCTTCCTCCACGCGATACGAGTGGGTCATCGCCGACTTTGGGATTTTGTCCGCCGGCGGCGCTACCACCACCGTGTACCCGACCACGAACGCCGAAGATGTGGCGTTCATCGTGGCGAATTCGGGCAGCCGGGTGGTATTCGCCGAGGATCAGAATCAGGTCGACAAGCTCGTCGAACAGCGTTCCAAACTGTCGGCGGTGACCAAAGTCGTGATCTTCGACGGCTCGGGAGACGGCGACTGGGTGATCACACTGGACGAACTCGAGAACCTTGGGAAGGAGTTGCTGTCGGAGTCTCCGAGTGCGGTATCCGACCGGGTAGATGCCATCACCTCGGACCAGTTGGCGACTCTGATCTACACATCGGGGACCACGGGCAAGCCGAAGGGGGTGCGCCTGACCCAGCGGTCTTGGACATACACCGCGGCCGCGATGGATTCCCTCGGTGTGCTCAGTGACAAGGATCTGAACTACCTCTGGCTCCCCTTGGCGCACTCGTTCGGCAAAGTCATGCTTGCGCTGCCGCTGGTCATCGGATTCCCGACGGTGATCGACGGGCGCCCGGACAAGATCGTCGAAAACCTGCCGATCATTCGCCCCACCATCATGGGCGCCGTTCCGAGAATCTTCGAGAAGGTCCACGGGCGCATCATGGACGTGGCGTCTCAGCAGCGAGGCCTCAAGAAGCGTTTGTTCGAGTGGGCCATCGATGTCGGCTTGCGGGTGTCTCGCGCACGGCAGGCGGGTCATCGTGTTTCGCCGCTACTGGCGGTTGCGCAGAAGGTCGCGGATCGGCTGGTGTTCTCCACCATCCGTGACAGGTTCGGCGGACGCGTCCGATTCTTCATTTCGGGCTCGGCGCCGCTGGACCGCGATGTGGCTCAGTGGTTCGATGCGGTCGGCGTGATTGTGCTCGAGGGGTACGGGCTGACCGAGACTTCGGCCGCATCCTCACTGAACCGGCCGCATGCCTATCGGTTCGGTACCGTGGGATGGACGTTGCCAGAGACCGAGGTGCAGATCGCTTCCGACGGCGAAGTGCTGCTCAAGGGTCCTGGGGTGATGAGCGGATACCACGATCTGCCCGAGGCCACAGCCGAGGCGATCGACTCCGATGGGTGGTTCCATACCGGCGACATCGGTGAACTCGATGCCGAGGGTTATCTCCGGATCACCGACCGCAAGAAGGACATGTTCAAGACGTCGCAGGGAAAGTATGTGGCGCCCTCGGCAATTGCGGCCACGTTCAAGGGCTTGTGCCCGGTGGCCAGCGATTTGATCGTGTATGGCGAGTCCAAGCCGTTCTGTGTGGCACTCGTGAGCCTGGACACCGATGCGGTGACGGAGTGGGCTGCCAAGAACGGGCTGGGGGACAAGTCATTCGCTGAGATCGCCCGCGACGACAGGACGCGGGAATTCGTCGGTGGCTACATCGATACATTGAACAAGCAGCTCAACAGGTGGGAGCAGGTCAAGCGATTCGCCATCATCGACCGCGAATTGACTGTTGAGGCAGGCGATTTGACGCCTAGCCTCAAGTTGAAGCGCAAGACCGTGGTCGACAATTTTCACGAAAACATCGACAAGCTGTACGTCTAGCGACCGCCGTGGCCACCGCCACCGCCACCGCCGCCGCCGCCGTGGCCTCCGGCGCCGCCTTCTCCGCCGCGTTCGCCGAAATCTCCGTTGAAGCCGGGTTCGGCAACCTCTTGCTCGGTCAGTTGATCGCTGGTGTCGGGAATGATCGACGGAACGCAGGACATGCTGAAGCTGTCCTCGGTGTCGACGTCATTGCATTGGGCGACGATTCGCGGCTGAGATGAGCCGGCATGGGTGGCGGTGACAGCCAGCGCCAATCCCAGAGTGGTAGCCACGCAGCCGACGGCGATGATCGCCTGCCGGGAAATTGTTGCGATGGTGGTCATGGGCGAACCTCAATCCGTGTCGATTCCACGTTATCGGCGGATTGACGGGCCTGGCAAATGTCCGTTGGGAGCAGCTGCCAGGGGACTCACAGGGGTTGTCCAGAAACTGCGCGTAACTTCGCGGATGTTTGAAAGGACGGTGTCTTATGAAGTCGATTCTCAACGGTCTCAACGGTGCGGTTATCGTCGCGAGTGTCGTGTTGGCCGGGCTTTTCGGCGGCGCGGCGGTCGCGTCGGCGAGCACTGATCCCGTCATTTCAGTACAGGACGGCGATAGCGGCGGCGACGGCGCGGGCGTGGATACCGACGGCACCCAGGGCGACTACAAAGCCGCCACCGACGGCTCGAATACGGGTGGCCCGATCATGAACGCGTCTCCACAGACACACGCCGGCGATCGCTAGCGTTCGGCACCCTGTTCGCGGCCTTTCGCCGGCCAGGTCGTGGCAAGCTGAGCGGGTGAAAGCCAACGATGTCGTGCATGCTGCCGCCAAGTCGATCGAGCACCAGCCGGTTCCGGCTGATCAGTTGGTTGGGGGAGCGCCCACCACTGCCGCGGAGGCGATCGGCCGGTTCGGCGATTTGGAAGTCGGGATCTGGGAGATGACTCCCGGCGTGATGAGTGACACCGAAGCCGAAGAACTGTTTGTCGTCCTCTCCGGTTCCGCCACAGTCGAATTCACTGACGGCACGTCGCCGCTGACCCTGGGCCCCGGCGATGTCGTACGGCTGACAGAAGGCGCTCAGACCGTGTGGACGGTGACGGAGACGTTGCGGAAGATCTATCTCACCTGAGGATATTGAGGTCCTGATACAGAAGCGCCCCCGAAACCGTCGTCAGGTTCCGGGGGCGCTTCTGTAGCGCGAAGTGGACTGCGCCTCTTAGGCGGCGTTGCCCGACTTCGCCGACCGAGCGCTGTGGCCCTTGCCGTGAGCAGCGCCGGTCTTGTTGGCACGGCTTTGGGTCTTCGAACCGTTGTCGCTCTCGTCGGACTTTGCGCCGTTGCCGGTGTTCGAGTCTTCGCTGTCGGCGGTGACTTCGGCCTTGGTGCCGGTGTCACCGTCTTCGCTCTCCGCTGCTGCGGTCGCGGCGGCGGCCTTCAGCGATGCGGCCGGCTGCACCGCAGCGGCGGGCGGAGCGGTCGGGTAGCTGCCGCCGAGGGCGTTGGCGAACGCGTAGATCGAGCCGTTGGCCCACACGCGGATGCTCGGCTGGTAGTCGTCCGCACCCCAGGTGCCCACACCCTGCCCGACCGTCATGTCTGCCAAAGCGCCGGGGAAGCCCGCGGGGCTCAGCGCGCCGGTGACCCATGCGTTCCAAGCGCCTTCGAAGTCGAGGCTGGTCAATGAGTTGAGGACGTTGGAGGCAGCGGTGGCCGCAGCGTTTCCAAGGACGGTGGCGACGTCGATGCCCATGTTGACCCCAGAGCTCACCACACCGGGGAGGGTGCCGAGGACGTTCACGATGTTGGTGACGATCGAACCGACGACCAGCGCGACCCCGGTGAACGCGGAAGCCGCCGCGTTCTGGAGCGGAACGAGGATGCCGTCACTCAGCGTGTTGAGTGCGCCGGGGATGTTTCCGGTCAGCGCCTGCTGAGTTGCGGTGAGCAGCGTGTTGGGCAGGCCCCACACCAGGCTGCCGAGCTCCTGCAGGCTCGACCCGTCCTGAGTGACCAGGTACCCGATCAGGGCGTTCGCATAGTTGTAGCTGTTCAGGGACAACTGGAGCTGAACCGGCTGGTTCATGACCTCAAGCTGCGGGAAGATGCCCTGCAGCGCGTCGTACGGGGTGTTGGGAATGCTGGCGTCGCTGAGCCAGTCGTCGTTGACGAGCTGGCCGCTGGACAGAAGCGCGTCAAACGGGTTGGCCCAGGCGGACAGGGTCACCGCTGCCGAGTGGAGGCCCGGAAGCTGACCGGTAGGTCCGGCAATGGGAGTGATCGCGACCGCGCTGGCGCCGATGACCGCAGCGGTTCCGGCAACGAGTTGTGAACGAAGAGAGATCTGCATCTACAGCCCTAACAAGTCTGATTGTCGTCCGTTTGTCGACAATGAACGGCACCAAGCTACCTGAGAAAAACCTGAGCAAAAAATTTGCCGCGGTATGCGGAGCGTGATAAGGGAGCTACGGGCAACGCTATGGCCGACCGTCCCGGCGAAGTTTTGCTCGTGGCGGTCCCGAAGTTCCGGTCATGGTGGAGCTCGCCATCGCGCGGGTGAAGCTTGGTCGCTATGGCCCTGTGTCGCAACGATATTCGTGCCCGCTTTCGTCGGAGAGCGGCATCAGGGCGTTGCGTGATGCGCAAATGCCCGGTCGCACTTGCGTATCAGAAGGGAAATGAAGCGAAGAAAGTCGCGACGCCGCGACGCCGCACTGGCTACCATCCGACTCATGTTGGGAAAGATCACCATCGTCACCGTGGTGATCGCTGCGCTTGAGTTCCTGACTCGGTGCGCCATCGAAGTGGCATCGCTTCAGGCGGAGTCCGCCGCGCGCCGTTTGTCGGACTGAATCCCAGGGACTTTGGTCCTCGCAACCTGATGTCCGATGGCCCCTGCCTCAAATGTGCTTGGCGGGCTTACCGTTTCGGATGAGGCCCACCGGGTCGGACGTCAACTCCCCTCTACGACGCCAACTCCGGTGGCCTCATTATTTGTGGGTGGCACTGCTGCTCAGCTGCCGTTTCCTCTGAGTTCGGCGAGATCGTGCTCCAATTCGGCGACGATCGGAATCAAGCCGCTGAAGGCGGCGAGTATGAGGGCCTCATGGCTGTTGCCGGGATCGTCAAGCATCGCCTGCAGTTTGTCGGCAAGTGCCGTTGTCTTCGGGCCCGCGTTCTCAGGTAGCTCGATGGCCGCCATGAAGCACCTCTCTACGTGTCGAGTTGTTCATTATCGCCATAACTCGGGCGTCCAGGGACGTGTTGAGGTGAGCCCGTCGTCATACCGAGTTCGTCGGCGGGTTTTCATGAGCCGTGGTCGCCTGTCCCCTTGACGGAGGACAAGTGTTTCCTTCTCATCGCTGTCCGCCCGGTGGATACAGATCTGCGCAGTTCAGGCGCATTCTTCTAGTACGGCGAAGTACACGCGGTGGGTGGAGGAGGACAGAATGACGAGTAAAGCGCTTCTGGTCATTGGCGCCGGCCTTGCCGTCGTCTCCATGAAGTTCGCGGGGGCAGCGGTTGCCGCTCCGCAAACGTCAGGCGACACTTTCCACGGCCCGTCCTCGACCATCCCGGTCGTCTCAACCATTCCGAATGCCGGTCCCGCTGTGATCAACGCTCCGGCGATGGGTTCCGATGCGGCGTCCGCGGACGCGAAGGGGAGCCTGGGCAACTCGAGTCCGGTCAGCAGCGTTTGTCAGCAGAACGCCTCGGGATCTGACCTCACAGATGGTGCGACGGTCAACGCCAGTGGCAGCGAGAGCGCATACAGCAGGTCGGCGACTGACGGGAATGTGACCGCGTCGATCACCGCCGTGCCTCAGTACAAGGCCCAGCAGATGGCTATCGCCATCGCCTGACGCTGCCGCGCCGAAGCAAGTCAGCCGTGCCCAGTCGGCAACCTATTGGTGCGGCCAAAACTGAACTGTTGCAATACATTCGACCGGATGCCGAACTGCTTGTCCGTCGATCGGCGGATATCGGGTTCAGTATGACAACGGCCCCATCGGTGGATACTTCAGCGGCGTTCACCCAGGCATTCTTTAACTCAGCAGGGCAGCGAAAACGTCGCTCGCTTAAGTTTCGTGGAGGTTCGGCACATGAAGTGGACTGCAGGCTTCGCAGGAGCGGTGCTCGCCGTGGCATCGATTGGATTCGCGACACCGGCGTTGGCATCCCCGGGCCCCGCCGCCGGCACCGCTCAGGCCGCGGCGGACGCGGCGGCCGGCCCTGGCCAGCTCGGATCGTCCAGTCCGTCGACTCAACTCACCCAGCAGGACGCCGGCGTCAAAAACGAGGGTGTCCAAGTCGTCGCGAATGGAACGCAGGGCACGTTCAAGAGTGCCGCTGTCGACGGTCAAGTGACCGCCAATGGAATTCAAGGAACCTTCAAGTCCGCTGCAGTGGACGGCACCGCGACTACCTCGGTGGAAGCGGTACCGCAGAAGCAGTAGCGGCCCTACCTGATTCGCCGCCCGCGTCATGAGCCGATGGTGCGATGGGGGCACACAGCCGGTTGGCCCGTCACTCGTCGGGGGGGTGACGGGCCAAACGCATGGTCGGCTGTTGCGGCAGAACGAAATTATGGTTTAGGTCCCCGAAACCGGGGTAAACATCTGATGCTGGGCTGGGGCCGCCCGATGTCCCCCCCGGGAGGATTGCCCATCCTCTATATGGGCGGCCCCAGCCCCGTTGGCTTCCTCGAGGTCGTGTTCGAACACCCCGGAGTAAAGCGGAGGCGATTCCGGATGTGGGCTGCACACTAGACACATGACTGCGGCAGCTGCTGGGCATCGTGAGAGCGGCTCGGATCCCATCAGCAGCAGTGCTCGGCCCTCGGTCATCGACGTTGCCTCAGCCGTGCTGGCCGGCCTGGCGCGCGGGGTCGACGGTTGGAAGCTTCAGAAGCTGTGCTACCTGGTCCAGGGCCACTACCTTGCGAAGACTGGGCTGCCGGCGTTCCGGGAACCCGTCGAGGCCTGGACACACGGGCCCGTCATCGATCGGTTGTATCAGGAGCACAAGAGACGGCGATTTGTGGAGACCCTGGGTGGGAATCGCGCTTTTCCAGCGGACGATGAGGCGATGAGTGCCGCGATCGCTGAGGTCGTCGCGACGTTCGGCGGGTGGTCGGGTTCACAGTTGCGCGAGTTGACGCGTAGTCAATTTCCCTGGATCGAAGCGCGGCACGGCCTTGCGCCGACGAGCCGTGAACGGCGTTACATCGATTCGGACACGATGCGCGAATACTTTGAATTGCTCGTGGCGCTGCCCGACGACGATCACGAAGACGGCGGTGCCGGCACCGAAAGTTGGACGGGTGTGTTGCGGTTCTGACGGTGTGTCCACCGGCGAGGGCGACGATCGGAGCTCACCCCTCTGAACCCCGACCGCCACCGCTCAGGGGGTACCCATCCTGGACGGGGTCAACCCAACGGCGAGGTGTGCAGGTCCGGCAGTGCCGGTTGCTCATAGTCGTTGAGGCCGCGGGCCTCCCACAATTGGATGGCCACGGCACCGAGTACGGCTGCACCGGCGGTGGCGAGTAACAACGCGAACAGGATCATGCCCGCACCGTATCGGCGGGGGGTGACACGAATTGGTGCATGCAGGCCGGGTCAGCAGGTGGAGTTCGGTGGCGGCAGCTTCAGATCGATCAGATACGCGGCGGCGTACGCGTCGATGCAGGAATTTCCTTCGAAGACCACTGTGTGCTGGGTTCCGTCGAAGGTGAGGACCTCGCCGCCGAGTTGCCTGGCCAACGCGATGCCTGCTTGATACGGGGTGGCCGGGTCATGCGTGGTCGACACCACGAGCACCGGCGGCAATCCCGGGGCCGACACCACGTGCGGGCCGCTGGTCGGCGGTGCGGGCCAGAAGGCGCAGGTGTCCAGCGGCGCGTTTCCGGTGAATCGGCCGTAATTCATGAATGGTGCGACTTGCCGCATACGGCGGTCTTCATCGACAGCGGTTGCCCGGTCTGTGATAGGCGGCTCGTCCACACAGTTGATCGCGGTGTCAGCGTCATTCGAATTGTCGTAGTGGCCTTGGCTGTCACGACCGGAGTAGTCGTCGGCCAGCGCAAGCAGGTTGTCGCCCCGGCCCTGTGACAACTCGGTCAATCCATCGGTCAGGTTCGGCCACATGGCCGGCGAATACAGCGCCATCACGGTTCCGGTCACCGCATCGCTGTAGCCAAGGCCGCGCGGGTCTTTTGTGGCGGCCGGCTTGTTCACCAGGGGGTCGACCAGATGGTGGTAGACGTCAACCGCCTTGGACGGATCGGTGCCGAGCGGGCAGGTTGGAGTTTTGGCGCAGTCGGCCGCGTAGTCGTCGAACGCCTTTTGGAAGGCCGCGGACTGGTCGACGTCGGATTGGATCGGGTCGGCGCTGGGATCCACAGCGCCGTCGAGGATCATCGCGCGAACTTTGTCGGGATATGCCTCGGCGTACGCGGAACCGATATCGGTGCCGTACGAGTAGCCGAGATAGGTCAGCTTTGCGTCGCCCAGCGCCTCGCGAAGCCGGTCAAGGTCGTGGGCGACGTTCACCGTCCCGACATTGGCGAGGAATTCCTTGCCCATCTTGTCGACACAACGCTGGACGAACTGCTTCTCCGTCGCCTCGATGTGAGCCACGCCCGCTGGGCTGTAGTCGACCTGGGGATCGGCGCGCGCCGCGTCGTTCTCGGCGTCGGAATTGCAGCGCAGCGCCGGGGTCGACGAGCCAACCCCGCGTGGATCGAATCCCACCAGGTCGAAGCGCTGGCGCACGTCCGGTGGCAAAGACTCAACCGTGTTAGCGGCCGCGTCGACTCCGGATTCGCCGGGACCGCCGGGGTTGATAACCAAGGATCCGATCTTCTGGCCCGTCGCGGGGAAGCGGATCAAGGCCAGCCGGGCGACAGCGGCATCGGGATCGGACTTCGAATAGTCGATGGGGACGGTGAGTTCGCCGCACTGCGCGCCTGCCGGAATTTCTGAGCTGTCGCCGTCACCGACTACCTGGCATGGACCCCAGGCCACAGGCGGCGCAGGCGGGAGCGGCGAACCGGAGAGTTCGGGCTTGCCGCCGATCGAAGCGCCGCATCCCGTCGTGCTGATGCCGATCGCCGCAGCCACCGTGACGGCGGCGGCTGCTCTGGCGATGGGCGTGCGGGAGGTGTAAATCATGTTGGTCATGCTGCCATTCGGGCGGCGGCCTGCCGCGTTGCCGCGGGCTCCGAGTTCACTCCGGGGCGGCGATACTTTTCAGCAATCGATCCGGCGGGAACAATGAACGTGTGGCCCAAGGTGATGAGCATGTGCACAACGAACCGCTGTATGACCCGGATCGGACGGTGCTGGAAGATCTCGACTTCACCGACACCGGCGCTGTCCGGGCCTACCTCGATCAGCCGGTGACCCACGCGCTCTATGAAGATTTCGGCCGGGAGTTTCGCCAGCTTGACCCGGCCGATCAGCGGCGCGAATTTCTGGAGGCAGTGGCCAACTATGAGGCGTGGCGTGCGCAGGTGGCCGAGCACGTGGACAACTATGGCGATAAGACGCCAGCCCGAAAAACGTTGGAAGAGTTGATCAGTCGGCTAGACGATTACATCGGCCTGGCAAAGTTGCGGTTGTTGGAACTCGACGACGAAGAGTAGCCGCTGCGGCTTCGGTGCCGCGTGCTCAGAAGGTTCCAGAACGTCTCGCTCAGTAGTTGTTGCAGCTACCGGCGACTTGGTTGATGAGTCCGGCGTATTGCTGCAGGGCCGGAAGACTCTGCACGTCGGCAACCATCTGCTGCCGCTGATCGGGTGAGGACGCCACGAGTCGCTGCAACCACGCCGTCGCGACGGGGCTGGACGTCAGGCGGTTGGCGGCGTCCGGCGACTGCGCGGTGAGCGCCGACACGACCTGCTGGTAGGAGCACGTCGAATTCGCGATGGCGCTCATATCGGGTGCCGCAGAGGCGGCGCCGCCGCCCCCGAACGCCGCTGTCAGCATGGCTCCGACACCTACCAAAAGTTTCAACTGCATCTTCGTGCACCTTTCTGCGACAGTGGCCCACCGCCTGCCAAGCCCATCGCGCTTCGTATTCATATCGTTACGGACTGTCGCGGGTCTGGGCGCGTTTTCCCGTGGTTGTTCGATTTTTCGCTCGAGGCGGATCGCGGAGGTGCGGACGATGGGGATGGCCGACGGCGTAACCTCGGCGAGCGTGGGTCCCTTGTTTTCCGACGCCCCGGTTGGCGGCGACATGGACGCCGTCCGGACGAGTGAGACCGGCGACGTCGATGTCGTCGACTCGCGGTGGCTCGTTCCGCGTGGTGGCGATGCGGCCCTTCGCCGCGCCTTCGGCGCAGGTGACTATGACATCGATGGGCCAGCCGTCATCGGGCCGGGTTCGCCCCCCGAGGACGGCTCCTGCGGCCAGTTCGCGGTGCAATTTCACGTTTCCACCTCGACGGTGGCCGGCCTCACGCGGATCGCTGACGCGAGAGGGGTCAGCGTGCCTGATTTGTGCCGGCAGGTGGTCAGTGTGTTCGTCTCGCAGCAGGAGGGCGCCTTAGGGGCGCTGCTGGCTGCGGAGACCGATGCCGCGGGGGCCCTGACGCAGCATGTGCACGTAACGCAACAAGACGCGGACCCCGACCGTCCATGGTGAGGCGACCGGGGGCCATCGTCGTTCGCTGATTAGCCGCCTGGCGGGCAGCGGTAGTCGTTGTCGTCGTTGTACCAGCAGTTCGTGCCGGCGACGAACCGTGCTCCAGGTCCGGGAATGTTGACGACGCAGCTGTCGCCCTGGATGTGATAGCCCTGGCCGCAACCCTGGGCGGCGCTAGCGGTCGGCGCGATGCTGATTCCGACGCCCAAGGCGCCGAGCGCGAATGTGCCGGTGGCCAGCAGCCCAGCGGCTCCCTTGGTGAACTTGTTGGTGAACTTTCCTGACATTTCGGTCCTCTCGATGTGGTGTGGCGTTTGCTGGGTCAGCAGCTTGACGCAATTGTGCCGTGCGTCACAGGGGCGGGTCTGTCGGGTGAATGGACCGCAAGCAGGACGAATCGGCGTTGGTCCGGTTGGGGGAGGGGCCTGAGGTGCTGCGTGGCGGGTTTGCTCGATGCCGGTTCGTTCGACAGGGCGCCCCGCCGAGGCCGGTGCCATCGCGGCGGATCTACACGATTGAGCAGCGCGTGAATGTGCGTCGCGTCGGTGCTGGGCCTATTCACCACCGCCGACGTGTCACGTCTGACAAACGTGGGGGGCTGATTGTGTTCAGCCGTCCGATTGCTGAACAAAAGAACCGATTCGGATTAGGTTTCATCGCCATGACTAACTTGCGTCTTGTTCATGTGGCGTCGGCGGCCGTGGCTTTGGGTCTTGGAGCTCTCGGGTGCGCCGGCGTTGCCAACGCGGACGATCCGGCGGCGGTGCCGCCCGCCCTGCTCAACACCCAGTGCTCGCTGGATCAGCTGATGGCAGCGACCAAGGTGGTCGATCCGATCGCTTACAGCGGGATCGTCGCCAAGTACAACTCGGAGCCCGGGTGGATTCAGGGCGGGGTTGTCTACCACTTCAACCTGTTGCTCCAGAAGTCGCCGCAGGACCGCCAGGCGGAAATCGACACGCTCGCCGATGTATTCCCGGAATACGTTTCGCTATTCCGTACCGCTGAGCCGACCGCCAACGCGGTTGCGGCCCAGTGTTCAAGCTTCCCGGCGGACAATCCTGCAGTGTGGGCGCCGTCGTCATAGCTTGACCTGAGTCGTCTCGCGAGCTGCCACGCCGCGTCTGCCGGATGTGAGAATTTTTAGCGAGATCCCAACGCGCTATTGATGGTATTGCGCACTCAACCACGGCAGCATCGGAGTTACAGATTCCCCGAGGGAGGACTCCGATGACCTGGATCAGCAAGGCTTGGCGGGCACGTAAGGCAGCAGAAGCTCGGGCGCTCGAAGAAGCTATCGCTCGTCATCCGGCCACGCTGGCCAAGTATCTGAACGTCGTCAGCATCGACACCTGCCTGACGGGTAAGTACTGAGCGTCCTACGAGCAGGGCGGCCCATTCGCTGAAACAGTCACCCGTAAGCCCGTCGGATTGAGCGGCGTGTCGGTGGTCGTGAGTACCGTCCGTATGCATGACCCTTCGTAATCGGGACGGCGGTCTTCGCGATCCGGATGATGACGCCGAGGAATTCGACGCTGAGGAATTGGACGCTGAGGAATTGGACTCGGTCGAGGCTGCCGACGACATCGGAGCCGACCCAATGCTCATCGACGGAGCCCTCATAGACGGGGCCATGGTGCCCGTAGAAATCAACCCCGTTTACCTCGCGAGAGGACGCGGAAACAAAGGCGGCAACACCAAAGCCCTAGCGGTTCGGCTGCCGAGCGAGATCCGCCGGGAGATGAAAGCGCGCGTCGAGGCCGGCGAGTTCGGCTCCGAAGGTGAGCTCGTGCGCTTCGCGCTCATCGAATACTTCGCCAACCGGCCCCGGTCGGGCATCTGACCGGGCGGCTTCCACAGACGTTCGACTGGGAAAACTACAGCGGTAACGGGCAGGCGATCGCATCCGATGTAGTCATCGTCGCCGCAGTTTGTCGAACCGGGGTCGGAGGAACGATATGAACACTCGAAGCATTCGTCGAGTGGCAGGACTGGTCATCGCATCAGCCGCCGTCACGCTGGCTGGTGCTGTTGGTGCCATGCCGCAAGCCGCGGCGGAATGCACCGATACCGACGTCAACGGGAGCGTCACCATTTCGTGCGCGCCAACGACGGTTCCCAACACCAGCACCGACGACAACCTCACCGAGCAAGAGGTATCTCAGCCCGGCTGGAACTGACGGCGGAGTTAGGGCTGGCGCGGAATCCAATCGGCTAACCGGGAAGATCCCCGATCAAGCGTCAAACGGGGGAGCCCGACGGATTAGAGCGGCTCGGCGATCGGCCACGTCTTGCCAGCGGGGGGCAGGCGCTGGCCATGCCGATACCGGCCACCCGAGCCGGACAACACGACCGAGACGGCGCGCACCACAGCCCCGACGCCGCAGCCGCAACGAGTAAGCCCCGCGCTGGAATTGCCACCTGTACGGGGCGTCTCGTGCGTTCCGACGCTCTTAGCGCCGTGGCCGACGTCTGGTGGCCACATGCCGCTCGTGGCGGCGGAGGCGCTGGGCACGCAGGAACGGCTGCCGCGCAGGTGAATTAGCGAGCATGGCGTCAAGCATCTGCTGATACCCGCCGCGCCACACCGACGCCCGTATTCGATCACCGAAATACGGGTTCGCATCGCCGACCGCCGAGGCGCGCCCCTCGGCGTGAATCCGGCGCACCTCGGCTGCGGTCACCACCGCGCGCCCTCCACCTCGCAGGCCCGCCGCAGCCGTTCACACTCCCGGCGGCCCTCATCACGCCCGAGCAGGGCGGCACAGGTCACGATGAGCCCGGCGGCCACGCCGACGATCGGGAAGATCGCCCACCAGTAGGTGGCGACGGTGAACCCGAGGAACACGAGCACGCCGGAACCGAAGATAACGGCTGTGCTGATCCCGAGCGCCTGACGGATGTCCGATGTAATCACCGGCCACCACCGTCGAGGGCTCCGTCGCGCCCGACGCTGGAGTGAATCAGCCCAAGCCGCTCGTCGAGGCTGTCCGCCGCGGTCAGTAGCAGGGTGGCCGCCGCTCGCGTCCGAAGGGGCGGCAGAGGCGGCGGCGTGGTGCTCTGTCTGTTGGACATCGTTTGGCTCCTGGACTTCGTTGGTAAGCCCCAGGATGGCAGTGGTGACCGACACGTAAGGGGCGCTACTTGTGTGCGAAGCCAGCCGACTGCGAAAGCAGTCAGCCCCGGGTCTAGCCCCGGTGGGTCGAATTTGAGCCTGAAGAACTGCTCTGAGCAGCGGTAATGCTGGTGCGCGATACTGGGATTGAACCAGTGACCTCTTCCGTGTCAGGGAAGTGCTCTCCCGCTGAGCTAATCGCGCTAGGAGATTTCTTTGGAGGTGGAGACGGGAATCGAACCCGTGTGCACGGCTTTGCAGGCCGTTGCCTCACCACTCGGCCACTCCACCGTTGGGTCTGATATTCGTAACCCCTACGAGCGGATGACGGGATTCGAACCCGCGACCCTCACCTTGGCAAGGTGATGCGCTACCAACTGCGCTACATCCGCATTTTGCATCAGGGCGAGATCGTCGTCCCGTTGCGATGCATGACCATAATGCACTACCGCTCAGGCACACAAATCCCCGGGTCCCGCCTGCGATTGCCATGCGAAAAGGGCACGCCCGCCGTGCTAGTGTTCCCCCGACCGCTCGGTCCCGTGGCTCAGTGGAAGAGCGTCCGCTTCACACGCGGAAGGTCGCTGGTTCGATCCCAGCCGGGACCACCATCCTGTACCGGCATGTCACAGGCCTGGAGCGCCGACATCAGCCGTCGAACGGTGGAGCGAGCCGAACAGGTCGAAGCGATCGAAGGCGGCGGCTGGACCGTCGCCGTTGTGTGGGAGCACGAAGACCCAGCGACGGTGGCCGACCGGCTCGGGATCGGCACCGCCGCGGCCTGACACCGACCGCATCCCGCTCATGCGCAGCGGCGACACTGGAGGGGTGGCGGAATCGTGGGCGTCCAGCGAGCAGACGCGGCGCTCCATGATCGGCAACCGAAGTCGGGACACGCGGCCGGAACTGGCAGTGCGCAGCCTCGTCCACGCGGCCGGGTTACGGTACCGAGTCGATTTCTCACCGTTGTCCGATCGCCGCCGCCTAAGAGCTGATTTGGTCTTTACCCGTTCAAGGGTTGCGATCTTCATCGACGGATGTTTCTGGCACGGTTGCCCCGACCACCACACCGTAGCCAAAACGAATGCAGACTTCTGGGCTATGAAAGTCGCCCGCAACCGCGTCCGCGACGACGAAACGAATGTCTCACTGCGCGAAGCAGGTTGGACCGTTCTACGGTTCTGGGAGCATGAGCCTGCGGTGATAGTCGCGGAACGGATCATCGCTACAGTTCGGGGGAGTTGCTGACCGCTCTTCCGTGCGGACTGTAATCCGTTGGCCGTTGTAGTGTCGCCGAGTAGCTCACGGGTACGGGCGGTCACGCAGCCTCTAACCTCTTGATCAGCTGGTGACCGACTCGAAACGCTGATGGCGGCTGGCTCCGTGCGGACCTGGCCGCGCTTCTCGCTAAACAGCCCACTCGACAAACGCATTCAGCGTCGCAATGAGTCGCATCTCATCGACGGAGCGCGCGCGGGTGTTGAGCAGTCCTTCAGTGCAGACCAGATAGGCCAGGCAGCGCGCACGGCTGATCGCGACGTTGAGTCGCGCGCGGGAGAACAGGAATTCCACGCCGCGGACGATGTCGGTGCCGGTCGAGGTGGCGGTGGAGAAGAAGACGACCGTGGCGGTGCCGCCCTGGAACTTGTCCACGGTTCCGACCGGCACCCCTTCCATGAGGGGATTTCTATTGAGCACCTTCCGGATGGTGCGGACCTGGTCGTTATAGGGGGCCACCACCATCAGGTCGGTGACCGTCAGCGGCCTGACAACGCCGGAGGAGTCCGTCCACGGTGTCCCGACGAGTTTGGCGATTTGGTCGGCGATAATTTGCGCCTCCTCCACAGATGAGGTGGAGTTGCCCTCATGATTCGCGTGTAGCCACCGCAGCCCGGTGCCCGTTGCTGTGGTCTGGTTTTCGCAATCGTCGTGCCAGCCCAGTCGGCCCTCGTAGATCTGATCGGAGATGAACCGGCAGATGTCGGGGTGCATGCGGCGAGTTTCCTCAATGAAGACCCCGCGATCTGCCGGCAGCGTCACCTCATCGAGGAGGACATGGCCCAGGGCGCTACGTCCGCCGCCGCCCGGGTGGTTGGCCTGGTTCACCTGCGGCAGTTGCAGTGGGTCCCCGAGCAGGATCAGATTCCGCGCGCCACGCGAGGACGCCAGCGCGTCGGCGAGACCGAACTGGCCGGCCTCATCGATCAGCAGCACGTCCACCCGGGCGTCGATCATCTTGTCGTTGGAAAACAGCCACGACGTGCCCGCGACGACGTTGAACTCCGGCCGGGCCGCCTTGTCGGCCTTGCCGTAGGTGAATCCTTCGAGCTCAGGTTGGCTGCCCGTCGTCTTGACCCGCACGCCGTTGAGCAACTCCAGGTCACCCTTTTCGGTGAATACCTTTATGACTTCGCGCAGCACGTTCTCGATGGATCGGTGGTTGGGGGCGGTGATCCCGACCCGCTGACCGTCCTTGACCAGGGCATGGACCATGTGTGCTGCCCGGTAGGTCTTGCCAGTGCCGGGCGGCCCTTGCACTGCGACATAGCTGTTGTCCAGTTGGGTCGCCCATGCACACATCTCGTTGAGATCGTCGGAGAACACTCCGCCAGGAGGCGCGCCACCGGGCCGGAACCGGGGTAGCTCGCGGCACAGCAGCGCATTGGTCACCGGGTTGGGTTCGCGGTTCTCCAGCAGTCGTTCGGCGAAGTCGAATAGTGCTTTACGTTTGTCGTCGCCCGATACCCACTTGTGCAGGATGACCGACTCCGGCAGATGTCCGGCTTCCTGTTGCTTCTCGCCCCACAGCAGGTCGATCTCCAACACTTCTTCATCGAACCGGTCGATGTTGGCCGCGCGCCAAGTGCCGTCGGGCAGGGTGTAGAGCACCCGTGCTTCGTCGTCGCCGAAGTCCCCGAACTGCTGGTGTGGGAAGGAGAACCGCATCGCAGGGTGCTTCAGTTCCTGGCCCTTTACGCCGAAGCGCGGAAACTCGCCCACGTGCGACATGGCAGCGATTGCGTCGCGGGCTCCCATCAGGTCAGCCGTATCCTGTTTGCTTTGAGCCAGTTTCGGCATCAGGTAGGCCCACCACTCGTTGGTCCAGTACCCCAGCAGGTCACCTAGTAGGTGCTCAGGCGTGCCATCGGCGAAGGCGTGGAATCGTGCCACCATGTCGGTGATATCGATGACGACCTGGTCGGGTTCGCCGGTTGGTTCGCGCCACGGCAGATCGGCCGCCCGTTGGGCGACCAGCCAGTCGCGCAGAGCCCGCGTGGCGCGGACGTCGTCCTCGTTGTAGGCCGCGATGGCCTGGAGTTCGGTGTCGTCGCCGTTGGCCATGAAGTTCTCGTAGCTGACGACCGCTCCCGCACCCTTGTCGATGACGTGGCTGCGCTGGTAGTCGGTGAGCCGCTCGACCACCTTCAGGCTGTAGGACTCAGCGCCCACCTGGATCGCGTTGCGTGCGACCGTCAGCAGGTCGACGAACACCTCGGCCTGGATCAGAAGCCCCAGTGCGGCCTCGCCGGCGCCGTGTTTGCTGGTCAGATTCTGCAGCGCCGAGCGCTCGGTGTGGTTGTAGTGGTAGGCGTGCATGCCGGGGTAGTGGCGGCGCCGCTCAGTCAGGTGGCCGATCAAAGCGACCACCGCCTCGGCCTCCTCCTCGATGTTGTGGGCCCACCAATCCCGGTAAGCCCAGGTGCCTTTCTCATCGCGCTCGATGAGGCCGAATAGAAAGAACAGGCCGGTGTTGGGACGCCAGAACGGGTGGCCTTCGAAGTCGAGGAACACATCGCCGTCGTCGGGCAGGGGCATCTGCTCGAAACCGTGGCCAAGCCGGGCATCGTCGCCGACCTCGATCAGCTCGTGCGGCAACTCGGTGCCGCCGGCCAGTCGGGCCTGAACCTGCAACGCGGCCTGCCGCACCAGCCAGTGCTGCCGCTGCGGGCGGATTCCGGCCACGTCGCCGTCCAACTCGGCGAGGCCGGCCAGCGTGATGACACCGCCGATGTCCAGCGCGTCCCGCTCACCGCGCCGGATACCGGGGATGAAGATCAGCGAGTCGTCGTCGCGCCACTGCTGGTCGCAGACCCCGAAGAATTCGCAGAACTCGCAGTGCGCACACTGCTCCGCTGTAGTGGACGCCCCGGGCCCCACTTCCAAGGCTGTGGCCAGCTGGCCGCGTAGTCGACGCCAGTACGGATGAAACTCGTAGATCCGCAATGACTGTCGCTGCTTGCTGCCCAGCAGGATGTGCATGTGCTCAGGGGCGATGCCGGTGCGTGCGTTGATGGCATCGGCGTAGAAACACAGTTGCAGGACGTGGCCCGGTTTGGCATCCGCTCTTGTGAGCTTGGCGTCCACCGGCTCGTACCCGATGGAGCCGTCCGGGCGTTCGACCCGTTCCAGGAAGTCGGCTACTCCGCGCACCCCGTCATGCACGAACGGCATCTGGTAAATCACGTCATAGCCGTCGGCCATCGGATTTCCCACCCGCGCGACCCACGCGGCGAATGACTCCTTATCGGCCTTGGCGGAGACGTGATACACGGACTTGCCGTCCGCCTCGTACTGCCTGAGGCACTCGTCTTCGTGTAGTTGACCCTTTTGCTGCAGCAGTCGGGCGAAGGAGCCGAACGTGCGATCCGGTTCTGCCAGTTGGCCGTCCTCAACCCGGCCGCGCAGCGTCAGAGAATGCGGGCAGTCCAGCCAGGCCGTGATCTTCGACGGCGTGACGAGCCGTTCTTTCGGACTGTTCATCAGGACCCCAGTGGTTTGCAACAGGTCTACTCCAAATTTTCGGCCGAAAGCGGTCGATCCCCTCGCGTCGCGGAAGTTCAATCGTCCGACACCGCTGGAACCGGTGGAATCAGACCACGACTACGCCTTCAATCATGAAGAGCCATCAGGCCGGTCCACAAGAACGAGGCTTTCCGGGGCCGCATGAGCGGCGCCAGCCGCGGACCCGCCGGTCAGCCCGATGGCCGGGTGTCTTTCGCCAGCAGCGGCAGCAGAATCTCGGCGACATCGGCCATGTCGTGCCGAGCCACCAGCAGGTCGAGGATGTGTTCCGGAGTCTGCGGCGGCCCGGTTCGGCGATTCGCCATCTCTTGTAAAGCGCGTACTCCTGCGTGTGGGTGCGCTGAGACCGTGTTGGCGGCGAAATCATGTGGATGCGCGGTCTCGATGCCGGCCTCCACCAGCGCGCGTGCTGTGCTGAACCCGGCACGTCGATCGTCGGTGACGATGGCGTGGGCTTTGCCGATGATCGCGGCGTGGGCGACGTGGCTGTCATCGGGATCGTTGAGGCCGTAGTTGTAGTCGCGATCTTTCGGTGCGTGAACTTCTGAGCCCGGAAACGCACGCTTGAGCTGGTCAAACAGGCGCTGCCGGCGACTGACGCTATCGGTGAACCCGCGCCTGCCGTGCAGGCCGGCGAGTACGTAGTCCAGCTCCAGGAGGATTCCCGATCCCCACACGGGCGCATAGGCATCTTCGGTGGCCAGCTGCAGCAGGAAGTCGCGCTGAAGGCTCGGCACAAGGGCGCAGGTGTCGAGGACGGCGCGGTACACGTGGGCGTCTTTCAGGCGGCGCGGTCGGTCACCGTGCGCGTTTCGCTTCGGCGAGCAACTCGGCGACCTCGTCGGCGTCGGCGTCGGCGAGCTCCGCCGAGCTCTCGGTGATGAACCGATTACGCCGGGCGCGAAGCTCCTGGCGGTAGGCGAGGACATCGGCGAGCCGCAGCTTGCGCCGGACTGCGCCGGGCACGTGGGCGTGCAATTCGCCGTCCTGGATGAGGCGAACCACCGTGGGGCGGCTCAGGCCGAGGATCTCGGCGGCCTGCTGGGTGGAGATTTCTTGGTCGCGGGTCAGGATGCTGATCGACTGGCCGTGGCTGAGTGCGTGGGCGACCCGCTTGAGGACCTCGTAAAGCTGCTCGGTCAGTTCGACACGATCGTGTTCGCCCGCGCCGGAGAGGAAGAAGGCAGGGTCTGGTGAGGTCCCGTGACGGACTTCGTGCGCCTCGATGAAGCTGAGGACATTGGCAAGCCCATCGGCATCGGCCGGAACCGGGCTGACGATCTCCGCGGAGGCGGTGCTCATGGGTCTCCCTTCCTTTTCATTTCATTCTCGAAACCCTGACCCATTTTAGCCAAATTACGAAAGTTACGAAAGCGGGTAGGCGCCGGGCCGCATCCGCTCCGGATCCGCCACGCCGTTTGTATGGCCTGCTCTGAACCCCAAAGCGGGGTCCAGCTCGTCCAGCGTGACCAGCTCAAACGCCTCGGTTATGACTTCCCCTCAGCTTCACACGCGGAAGGTCGCTGGTTCATCCCCAGCCGGGACCACCATTGCAGATGGTGCTTTTCGGAACGCGTGCAAATGCCGTGCAATATCGGCTCGGACTTCGCATGTCGGACGCCCCTGGTAGGCAACGGATATGACCGTGTCCGCGGAGTACATGAGGTCATGGTTTGGCCAGAGCGCGAACGGTGGGCGAAACCGGCGCCGGTCGTAGTGGAGCCTGCGAAGCCGGAGCCGGTGAAGCCGTCCACGACTTTGACCTACTGCCAGTGCTGCGATGGGTTGAAATACGAGTGGCGAATGGATTGGTCCTACGGGGCTTACCAATGCGATCGATGCCGCGGTGTTCTGGTTCTGTCGGTCAAGCAGAAGGCGAAGCAAGTCGGGACCTCCTCATAGGGAGGGGCCATGGCCAACGTCTCCGGATGATCATCCTGGAGTCCATCGCGTTGATCCCTGTCCTCGAAAGTCAAAGTATTGTCTTCAATAGTCAAGTTTCTTTGCTGGTCCTGCCGCATTGTTGATTCAGCGGTTAATTCACCGCACCCGGGCTGATAGCGCCGGGTACACCCGTATCGGCAAGGAACCAAGTCTGATGAACACCAGCAGCGTTGAGCACGTCGATGTGCTGATCGTCGGCGCCGGCATCTCCGGCATCGGCGCCGCCTACTACCTCCAGAAATTGCAGCCGCAGAAGACGTTTGCGATCGTGGAGGCGCGCGGTGCGGCCGGTGGTACGTGGGACCTGTTCCGGTATCCCGGTATTCGGTCGGACTCCGATCTTCATACGTTCAGCTACGAGTTCAAGCCGTGGGAGAACGACAAGGCCATCGCCAGTGCCGGCGCGATCATGGACTACCTGCGCGAAGCCATGACGGAGTACGGCATCGACCGAAAGATCCGCCTTCACCACAAGGTGGTCAATGCCCAGTGGTCGACCGCCGATGCGCGCTGGCTGGTGGAGATCGAGCGGGCCGACACCGGCGAGCGGATAACCATGAGCTGTGGCTGGTTCTTCTGCGCCAGCGGCTACTACCGATACGACGAGGGCTTCACTCCTGAGTTCAAGGGGCGGGACCGCTTCCGGGGCCGGGTCGTTCATCCGCAGCACTGGCCCGAGGACCTGGACTACAGCGGTAAGCGCGTCGTCATCATCGGCAGCGGTGCTACTGCGGTCACGTTGGTGCCGGCGATGGCGGGCACTGCCGCGCACGTGACGATGCTGCAGCGATCACCGACGTATATCGTGCCGGTGCCGTCCGAGGACCGGATCGCGAATACGCTGCCGAAGCTGGTCGGCCGCAAGCGTGCGTATGCGATCACCCGTCAGAAGAACATCGCCAAGCAGCGCTTGATATTTCGTTTCTGCCAGAACCATCCGGCTGCGGCCCGCAGGCTTATCCGTCACCTCAACGCCAAGCAGTTGCCGGCGGGCTATCCCGTCGACGAACATTTCAATCCGTCGTACAACCCGTGGACGCAACGGATGTGCGCCGTTCCGGACGCGGATATGTTCGCCGCGATCCGCAACGGTCGAGCGTCGGTTGTGACCGACCGGATCGACACCTTCACCGAGTACGGCATCACGTTGGAGTCCGGCCGTGAGCTGGAAGCCGACATCATCGTCACCGCAACGGGTTTGAATCTGCTGGCATTCGGCGGCATCACGATCAGCGTCGATGGCGTGGAGGTGAACGTCGCCGACAAGGTGGCCTTCAAGGGCTTCATGCTGGACGGAATCCCCAACTTCGCCTACTTGTTCGGCTACACCAATTCATCGTGGACGCTCAAGGTAGGGCCGGTGTGCGAGCACTTCTGCCGACTTTTGGCCCACATGGATGCCCACGGTCATACGTTGTGCCACCCCGAGATCGACGATCCGGCCATGCCCACCCATCCGTTGCTGAAAGTTGCGGCCGGTTATGTCCAGCGCTCCATCGACCAGTTCCCACGTCAGGGTGAGCACGGTCCGTGGCGCACGGCGACGGACTATCGTTCCGACGCCAAGATGCTGAGGGAGGATGCGGTCGATGACGACAACCTTCGCTTCGCCGCCACAGTCCGTCGGGAGATCCTCGTGGGCGCTAGCCGGTAGTTCCGAATGGCTTGGAGCGCAGCGCCTTACGGTATGCAGTCGGTGATTCGCCCGACCAGCGTCGAAACGATCGGCTCAGCTCGCTCTGCTCGGAGTAACCCAATTCGCGTGCAAGGTGATGCAAGGTCATGTCGGTGTCACGCAGGTAGCGTTCGGCGGTCGTTCGGCGGATCTGATCGGTCAATGCGGCGAATGTCGTCCCCTCCGCAGCAAGTCGGCGCTGAAGGGTCTTGGGGTGCAGTTGGAACTGTTTGGCGATCAGCTCGAGAGTGACGGCGCCCGTGGGCAGCAGATGACGCACGACCGCGCGCACCGATTCGGTGATGGTCGAGTCGTGCAGGGTGAGTGTGTTGAGATACTGCACGACGGCCTGGTGTGCCAGCGCATCTTGCTTGAGTGGACGCTGAAGGTCGGCGGTGCGGATGGTGAAGCCGCTGATGGGCTGATTGAAAAGTGTTCGGCAGCAGAAGAATTGGTCGTATGCCTTGCGGGCGGCCAACGGTTTGTGGGGCAGGTGAACCGACAACGGTGAGTATTGCGCGCCGAGCAGGAAGCGCAGAACCCGCAGCGAGACTCCCAGGCTCAGTTCTGTGACGTGGGGATGCGGCGGCAGCCCTTCGGCCAGGATCTGAAGTTCGAAGAGCGACCGCTCGGGCGTAGCTTGCGGCGAGATCTCGACCGCGAGGGCCGTGCTGTAGGCAGCCATGAAAGTGCCGAAGACGCTCAGCGCATCGGCCACCGTAGCCGCGGTGCGCGCGGCAACCCCTAATGGCCCAAGGATCTCAATGCCCTGGAGCTGCGCGAGTCGGCGCCCGAAATCCGTTGGCGCGACGGCGGCAGCAGCATCCTCGACGGCTCGCGCGACAGCCACCACCGGAATGAACGCTTCATGGTTGCCCACGTCGGTCGGCTTGATACCGACCGCGCGCAGCAGTGCCACTGGGTCCCCGCCCAATTCGGTGACCAGTTGCGGGTAGGCGGTCAGTGAGGTGCCTCGGATCACCGCCATGTCGTCAATTGTCAAATGGTTGTCCTGAACTGTCAAGACTCGCATTGACTTGGTGGCTCATTCTGGATCCAGTGACAAGCGCCCTGATTCCCCGACGGGAGCTACGCGTCTGAATGCACCAAGAAACAATCGGATCGGATGTCATTGGAAAACAAGGAGATTCACTGATGACCGGATTGCGAGTCCGACACGTCGTGGTTAACGGGGTGTCCTCACCCGTGTCGTTCGGCGGACCTGGGGACCACCCGGACCCGCGTGAGGCGGTGGTCTTCGTACACGGCAATCCCGACGCCGGCGGCGACTGGGAGCCGCTGATGACCCGGGTCGCAGAATTCGCCACCGTCGTGGCTCCCGACATGCCGGGCTTTGGTGGCGCCGACAAGCGCCCAGACCAGGACTACACGGTGGCCGGCTATGCCGCCCACCTCGCCGGGATCGTCGATCAGTTGGGCATCCAACGGGTGCATCTCGTCGCCCATGACTTCGGCGGCCCGTTTGCACTCACCTGGGCGGCGGCGCATCCCGATCGGTTAGCCAGCCTGACGCTGATCAACACCGGTGTATTGCTCGAGTATCGGTGGCATCGGATGGCGAAGGTCTGGCGCACGCCTCTCGTCGGAGAACTCGTGCAACTACTGGCCACGCCTCGCGCCACGCGCGCGCTACTGCGCCACGACAACCCGGGCCTGCCCGACGTGTGGGTCAACCGGATCGCCGGCCATGCCGCACCGCGCGCCACCAAGCAGGTGATCCTGCGGCTTTACCGCTCCACGCGCCAGGAACACATTGACGCCCTGGCCGAACCATTGCGGAAGCGTGACCCTGACACTCTGGTCGTGTGGGGTGATGCCGACGTTTACCTGCCTGTCGCTTTGGCCCATAAGCAGCATCGCGTGTTCCCGCGCGCACGGGTCGAAATCTTGCCCGGTGTCGGCCACTGGGCCTGGCTCGAACAACCCGAACGGGTAGCCGAACTCGCCGTCCCATTCCTGCGTGAGCGGGTCGGCGAATTAGCCGAAGCCTGATCACCAACCAGTACAAGGAGATTCACATGAGTAACACCCTGGAAGCCAACCCTGATCAGTTCGCGGCGCTGGCAGCACGCCCGGCCGACGCCCCCGTGGTGGTGGTCAACCTGCTGAAGTTCAAGCAGGACGGCGGACTGGAGCGCTACCTGGAATATGGCAACGGCCTGGCCGCCCACCTCCAACGCGTCGGAGCCACAATCCGCTTCGCTGGATCCACCCCGGCTGTGCTGATCGGCGACGGTCAGAAACCTTGGTGGGACGCGATCCTGATCGTGGAGTACCCCACCCCGGCCGCCTTCATCGACATGGTCACCAGTGCTGAGTACGCCAAAGTGCACGAGCACCGCGCCGCCGCATTGGACAGGGGCGACTTGATCGCCACCTCGGTTTGGTCAGTCGCGGACTAGGGGTCGCGGCCGCCGCCGTCTGCGAAAAATCTGAGCCGCAAAAAGTGTGCGAACACCGCCCGTCGGTCGCACCTACGTGTGAGAGCAGCCCAACGGGGCCGCTACCACGTAGAGGAGAACCACGATGATCACCAAAACCCCCCTCGCCGCCATCGGTGCGACGGCAGCTGCCCTCGCGATCCCCGCAATGCTGTTCCTGGGGGCGGGAACCGGGCACGCCGCGCCGGGCGTTGCCGTATGGACCAACTCCGCACCGGGCGGGGTCGATGTGAGTGTGCAGACGGACTGGGGTGACCAGGGGCTCAGCGGTTGGTGCACCTACACCTCGACGGTGCAGGGCAACCCGATCGGTAAACCGTTGCCGGCACTCGGAGTTCCGTTCTACATCGCGCCCGAAGGTCCGCATTTCGCGCGGCTCTGGTTCCCGAGCTATCCGACTGGCTCGAACTGGAACGTCACCGTGACCTGCCCCAACGGTGTCGCCAGCACCCAAACCGTCTGGTGAGAACCGCGGAATCCGGGTCGATGGCTCTCACGGGCCGGTGCTGGCGACGACAATTCGTCCGCGCCGGTCCAATTCCACGCTCGCTAGCCAGGATCGTGCCTACGATGCCGGAAAGCCTGGTGAATCGTCGGCGGGGAGCCTCGTCATGACCGGAGCACTGCCGCTGTGGCCCAGCGTGGGTGACGGAGAGTTGGCGCGCTCCGCCGCCGGGGGCGATCGCGCGGCTTTCGCCGAGATTTACGACCGCTATGCCGACCGGCTTTTTGACTATTGTGTCGGACTGCTCGGTGATCGCGACGCCGCGGCCGACTGCGTGCACGACGCTTTCTGCGTAGCCGCGACCGATCTCGGGAATCTGCGTGAACCCGACAAACTGCGCCCATGGCTCTATTCGATTGTCAGGAACCACGCGATGCGCCGTCTCCGGGGCCGCTACCGGGAAGAGGTATCCGAATCCGTGCCCGACTTGGCCTCGGCGGATAGCGGCCCGGACACGCTGGCCGCACAAAGCGAGCTTGCCCGACTGGTGGCCGACGCAGCCGGTGGGTTGTCAGATCGGGACCGCGAATTGCTGGAGTTGTCCTATCGGCACGGCCTAGACGGCCCTGAGTTGGCTGAGGCACTTGGCGTGACCCTGACCAACGCCAACACAATGGTTTTCCGACTGCGGCAGACCGTGGAACGGTGCCTGGGCGCGCTCCTGGTGGCCCGCGGGGTACGCGCCAATCGACATGGGTGCTCCGAGATGGCTGCCGTGCTCGGGGACTGGGACGGGCAGTTCACCGTCCTCATGCGTAAGCGGATCGGCCGGCACATCGACTCGTGTCCCGCGTGCAAGCAGGAACAGCGACGACGGGTCAACCCGGTGGCACTGCTCGGCGGCGCGACGGTTTTCATCGCGGCCCCGTACTGGCTGCGCGACCGGACCCTGAACGACGTCCAGCTGACTTCGGTAAGTTCCGCCGCACCTGACCCGGCCGTCCGACCTCTTAGGAACCGGCGACTGGGGGTGCAGGCCGGTCTCCTGGTCGGCATCCCCTTGGTCGGCCTCGGCATCGTCTGGTTCTTGCATAACGACACCCCGGATCCGCCGGGAACTGATCGCGGGACGGAATTCTCGTCGGTCAACAGCGGAGCCGTCACGCGCGTCCCGACCGTCGCCCCCTCGGTTCCGGCGCCCCCGCCCGGTGTTGTTTCCACGCCGGCACCCACCCGGCAGCCTTCCGTGACTCCGGTCCCGCGGCAAGCGCCCAGCGTTCCTACGACGGAGCCGCAATCCAGCCCTGTGAGCACAACGGCAGAGGTGAGCGGCCCGCCGCCGATTCCTCCGTCGCCGATTCCTCCGTCGCCGATTCCCCCGAGTCCGGCCCCGCCGGCCGCTCCTCCTCCAGACAGCGGTACTTCGCAAGGCACGGGGGACACTCCGCCGTGGCCGCAGAACGGTACGTCAGCCGATCCCGGCTCGAACGGCACCCCGCCGAATCAGATCACTCCTCCGTGGACACAGGGCACCCCGCCGTGGCCGCAGGTCCCGGCCTATCCGAACCCGAACGGCACTTCGCCCCAGAATCTCAACCCCAACGGGAGCCCGCCCTTCCCCCAAGCCCCAGCTGCGGCGCCAGCCCAGATTCCGCAGGTGGCTCCACCGCAAACGGGTAACGGGGTATGCATCCCGACTGCGAGTGGGTGTTTCCAGACGTCCGGATAGCGAATCCCGCAATCGCGTTGCCGGCGGGCAAGACCCTTACTCCGTTCGCACTGGGACGCCCTGAGCTCGGGCTGCTTACGGCTTGAATTCGGGAACCGGTGGCGCAACCGTGATGATGTCGGGCACGACGGGCGTCACCACAAGCACAGGCGGAGCTGCTGGGGGTACGGGGAACGGTCCGCCTTGCGGATTGGGGGCAGGTGCCGCGGGGGCGGGCACGGGCGGCGGGACACCAGCTTCTGGGGGGACCGGCGCGACCGGAGGGGCTGGCGCGGCTGGCGGGACGGGGAACGGTCCGGCTTGTGGATCGGGGGCGGGCGATGTGTCCGCCTGTGTTGGGCCGGGCTGCTGGGTGGCCTCCGGCGCCGTCGCAGTAACGGTCACTTGGGTGGTTACTCGTGGTGACCCTGAAGCACCCCCGGAAGGCGCGGTGTGGGCTGGCGGAGCCTTCGCAGCTGGCGGAACAGCGGCGGGGGGAGCCGTCATAGGCGGGCCCGCGGTCGATTGATGGGGGCTGACCGCCCTGCTTGCAGGCGCGAGCTGCGTCGTCTGCTGAGGCTCCGTAGGCGAACTGCCGGTGTCGGTCAGGGAGAACACCACGCCCCCAATACCGACGGCGGCTACCGTCGTGCCGAGAAGGAGCAACAGCGGGGCTTTTGCGAACCCGGGGCGTGAGGCCACCTCCGGCTCGGTGTGCTCACCCCCAGTGAAGGGGACCAGGTCCTCAACCGTGCCGTCGTCGTCGGACCACGCCAGAGCGCGAAAGGTCGCAGACTGCGCGTCATCGGTGGGCAGGCAATCTCCTGCACCACCAGCGGCCCACGCGGTGTGGGAGCACCCGGTCGGGGCGCTCGCGTTGGTCGCGTCGTCTGGGGCGCGAGAACTCCCATCCTCCGCGGTCACGAACGGCTGCCTAGTTCTCGATCACCACACCACTTGGGTGAACTGAGGAGGCGCATCGGGGCAACTCACCGTGATGTTCCATGTCGAGCCGGTCGGATAGCTCGGGAAGAAGAGGTGGGAGTTCGACGGTTGGCCGGGCGGGTTCGGCGGAAGGTAAAACGGTACGTCGATCGCCGGCAGGGGCTTGCCCCACGGGTTGCCGACCACAGTGGAGTTGTATTTGCACCAGCCGCTGGGCGCGGGGTCGGCGGGGTTGTCGGGCCACGTCGTCAGCCACACATCGACGCCGCCAGGAGCCGGATTCACGTTGACACCGACGCCCGCGTGGGCGACGCCGGCGCAGAGGACCATCATCGCCGGTGCAGCTGCAGCGGTCACCAAAGCACTGAGCTTGAACGCCATGGTTCCTCCTTGGGTAAGTCCAGTGCGGCCCCGAGTGGTGGCCACTCATTGAAGTTAAATCCTGCGGGACTCCCGCGGTCCGAAACCGTTGAGATGGTCCGATGGCCGAGACTCGGGCAACTAGGCCTGACCAGTGCGGATCTCGGCGTCAGCGGCGATCAGCTGTTCCTCTTCAGTCGCGCCAAGGTGAGCCGGGCGTCGGTGTCCAGGGAGTCACCAGATCGTTCGTGCTGGTTGGCGCGAATGACCCCGCCTGGTTTCCTCGGGTCACCTCGCCGCCGGAATCTCCAGGCGCCAAGGGCATTCCGGCATGCTGTGCGAGCGGATGGGCGGGCAGGGCCGTTCCCCGCAAATCGCCTTCGTCGTCGACGCGGGCCAGTGTCAGGACTGCCATGACGAGTATCGCCGCGGTAGCTGCGATCAGAGCAACTCGTCGCATGAGTCGTGTCGTGGATTTCATGTTGTTCCTCCAATGGGTGCACCGGATCAGTTGTGGTCTGCCGGTGCCGATGTGTTTGTCGGGGCCGGATCGGATCAGAACCAGATCATGGGGTTCCTCTCGAATATCTGCTTGAGCGTGTCCATGCCCTGACTATTCGCGGGCCGGGTCGGCACCGGTATCGCGCGATCTCACGATCACGTTGATGATTTCCTGTCCTACGAATGAAGGACCGCCGCATAGCGATGCCCGAGTGGCGGGCGGTGCGCCGGGCCCAGGCCGGTAATGTCGGCGTACGTGAGAGACTCGACCCGGCTGCGAGGTGGCCCGTGCCGCTAGAGGCCGGATCGACGTTCGCCGGATTCCGGATCGTGAAGAAGATCGGTGAAGGGGGGATGGGCGAGGTTTACCTCGTCGAGCACCCGCGGCTGCCGCGTGAGGAAGCCCTCAAAGTTCTGCCGGAAAATGTCACCTCCGATGACGAGTACCGGCAGCGCTTCGGGCGCGAGGCCGAACTGGCATCGACCCTGTGGCACCCGAATCTGATCAGTCTGCACGACCGGGGTGAAGCTGAAGGCCGGCTGTGGATCTCGATGGACTTCATCAACGGTTCGGACATGGGCGAACTCATGCGTACCGGATACCCGGGCGGTATGCCCGTGGCGGAAGTGGCGGAGATCGTCACCGGAGTCGGCTCGGCATTGGATTACGCGCACCAGCAGGGCATGCTGCATCGAGATGTCAAGCCCGCCAACATCTTGCGGACGGGTCCCGAGGCGGGCAAGCAGCGGGTGGCACTGGCGGATTTCGGGATTGCCCGCAAGCTTGAAGATTCCGATGGGCTGACATCGACGAATTTGACGGTGGGGACCGTTGCCTATGCGGCGCCGGAGCAGCTCATGGGATCGCCGATCGACGGCCGCGCAGATCAATATGCCCTGGCGGCCACAGCTTTTCATCTTCTTACCGGTAGCCCACCGTTCCAGAGCACCAATCCGGTGGCCGTCATCAGCCAGCACCTGAGCCTGGCCCCGCCGAAGTTGAGCGACTACCGCGCCGAATTGGCGCCACTCGACGAGGTCTTCGCGAAGGCTCTGGCGAAAGACCCAGAGGACCGCTTCACCACCTGTACCGAGTTCGCCGACGCCTTCGTGGGCACTGCCAACACCTATATCGACAAGGATGTGATCGGGTCCGGCGCGAACATCATTCCGGCCGCGCCGTCGGCGCCGACTCTGCCTGCCGTGCCGGTCGTGCAGAACGGTCCTTCGGCGGAACGGGTTTCGCCGCAAGGGAAGAAGACGCGCCGGAAATGGTTGGTCGCCGGCAGCGTCGCTGCCGTGGTGGCGGTCGTCGCAGGTGTGGTGTGGGCGAAGCCCGCGATGTTCGCAAAGCAACAGCAGCAGGCGGAAAAGCCCGCCCCAACCGAGCCCACTCAGGCCGTCCCTTCCGCCCCCTTACTGGACGGGACCTTTCGAATCGACTTCGCGCCAGAGATGACGGCCAACGATCTAAAGCTGCCCAATCAGACCCTGGTGACGTGGTGGGCCTTCCGCACGGGTTGCCGTCCCGAGGGGTGTGTGGCGACGGCGATGAAACTCGATGACGAGACGCATCAGAAGCCCGCTACGGGACCGGCGGAATTCGCCTCCCTGCTGACGAAGGAATTGCAGTACGTCGACGGGAAGTGGCGGGAACTGCCGCCCGAGGCTGAGACGCGGTCCTGCTCGAGCAGTTCGGATGTGTCGGCGAAGTATGCGACGCAGTGGACGCTGGCCCGGCAGCCCAACGGGACGTTTTCCGGTGCTCAGCGGACTGTGGTCACCTCCAATGAGTGCGCCACTCAGGGACTCACGATGACGCTGCCGATCATGGCGACCCGCACGGGCGACGTTCCGCAGGGGGTGAGCGTGGCGGATCCGGCGTCGGTGCCGAATGTTCCGTTCCCCGGCTTGCTGGGGCCCACGCCGGGACGTGAGTGCAGCGAGCCGGGCAAGGTCATCTACGACCCCACGACGAACTCCGAAATCGTCTGTAACAAAACGGTGTGGGCGGCCGCGCCGTCGATCTTCGGCATCAAGCAGGTGGGCGCGCCCTGCACGCCCGATCCCGACCAGCCGCGGGCGATCTCGACTGAGGGGTATCTGCTCACTTGTTCGTATCGGACGGGCAACAACCCTCCGGCGTGGGAGACGGGACACTATCCGTAGTCGGCAGAATTTGTTGTGGTGCAGGGGATTTCACTCGTGACACACGTATCTGGGCGCCCCTGCCCGGCACAAGGATGACGTGCTTGACCTTCTGTCGTTCGCCGCGTCTGTCTGTGGTGGCCAGCTCGGTGCGAAGCAGTACCTCGCGCAACACGATTCGCATCTCGGTCATGGCGAATGTCGCTCCGAGGCAGCGGCGGGCGCCGCCCCCGAAGGGCATCCAGTAAGCGGGGATGAAGGCGTCGCCCTGCATCCGCGAGGGGTCGAACTCGTGCGGTGCGGGATAGAGCGCGGGTGCGGAGTGGACCAGTCCGACGGCGGGTGCCACCATGATCCCGGCGGCAAGCCGGTACCCGGCGATTTCCGTCGGCCTGGTCAGCACCCGGCCAACATCGAAGACCACCGGGCGCACGCGGAGGGTCTCCTTGGCGACGGCGTCGAGGTACTCGTCGCCGCTGGGGTCGCCCGCAGCGCTGGCTTCCGCGGCTTCGACGGCCTTGGCTAGAACGTCTGGATGTCGAATCATCCGTTCCAGCGCCCAGGACAAGCCGGTGGCGGTGGTGTCATGACCGGCGACGAGCAGCGTCATCAGTTGGTCGCGTAACTCGTTGTCCGTCATGCGATTTCCGTGCGCTGTCTCTCCGCGGATCAGCATCGAGAGTGCGTCGTGGCGTGATTCCAGGTCGGGATCGCGACGGCGGTTGGCTATTTCGGCGTACAACAATCGGTCTGCGTCGGCGATATTGCGGCGTACGCTTCGCCAGGGTCGCTTGCGCTGCAGGCCCGGATTGGAAATGGCCAGTAGCGCAAACGGGCTCAGGTTCAGAAGCTTCGGCATGATCTGCCGGAGTGCCGACAGTCTTACCGGATCACTGGCGCCAACGACAGTGCGCAGGATGACCTCGAGCGTGATTTCGGACATCCGGGGTGCGACGGGGAACGTCACGCCGACGGGCCAGTTTGCGATGTTCGCGGCCGCGATCCGGGCGATGGCATCCGCTTGCCGAGTCACTGCGTCTCGGTGAAAGGGAGCCATCATGGATCGGCGGCGTTCCCGGTGCAGTTCATCGTCGATCACCAGAATCGATGATGAGCCGAGCATTCCGCGCAGCATCGAATTGGCTTCTCCCGCATGGTATATCGCGGGGTCGCCGGCGAACACCTTCTTGATCTCGGTGAGATCGTCGATGTAGACGATGGTTCCCATCGTCGAGACCCTCAGTGTGAAGGGGCTGCCGTAGCGGCGTCGGCACGCGGAGGTGTATCGGGGCCAGAATTGCCACATCAGCGCGGCCTGAACGGCCGGCGGTAGTGGGGGACCGGGTGGCAGGTCTCGCCGGGCCATGGTCACCGCGCCAGCGCCATCCTGATGACACCGCCGAGTCGTGACGCTCCGGCGCCCGTCCCAGCTCCGCCCCAGCCCCAACCGTCGAGGTCTCCGACGGCTCCGAAGCTGGCCGTCCAGTTTCGGCCCGACGCCTTGGCCTGCCACATTTCGTAGACCCGACGGGTGGCGGTGTCGACGATCACCATGGCGCCATCGGAGCCCGGCGCGGGTTCGGCGTCGACGGGGATCGGAATCTGGTACCCATCGAATGGGCAGGGACCCCAGTCGGTGATGGTGCAACGAACAGTCACCGTCTTCTCGGCCGAGCTGGAGGATGCGGTGTAGATGGGAATTCCGAATTCGCCGACGTTTGCGTACATGGCGTTGTCGCGGGCGGCCCAGGCGATCATCGATGGGCTTTTCGCATCGACGGTGGCATCGGCCGGCACCCTGGTGTTGAACGGGCTGTTGGGAGCGAACGGCGCGGGGCCGACGAGGATTGACTCGGTGGGGCGGGCGGTATCGGCCGACAAGGGGCCGGCGGATCCGATTGCACTGGAAGCGACGGCGACCAGGAGCGCGGCAATCGCGGCGAACGGATTCCGCATGGCGACCACCCCCTTATAGCGCCCAGGCCGGACGGCTTTTCGCACCCATCATATCTGTCACTGGAGTCGCACTGGCATCACGAATCACTATGGCAACCAAGCGAGTTCGTGTGGTACGACAGTCAACTCGGCCCAACGCCGCTGGGGACTTTCCGCACGCAGAAAGGGTCCTTAGGCCCATCGTGTTGGTGGCGTCTTAGCCCATGGTCAACGGCGGTTCGAGATGGCGCATCGTCGAGCGCATACGGTTGCCGGATGGACGACGATGTCGAGGCACGGGTGCAGGCCGGCGGCGACTTCGATCCGCCCGTCGCGACCCGGCGCGGAGGAAGCCACTACGGCAGGTTCGTCGAGGCCGTCCGCGACGTGCAGGACCACGCCCGGGCGGCGGACGCGCCGGCAGAGGTCGTCGCTGCCGCCGCCGACCTCCTCGAGCGGGTTTCCCGGATGCTGGCCCCGTTCGACACCGACGAATGGACGTCACCCTCGGGCCGTCGCGCAGACCTGCCGATGCGGGGAAACATCCTGAGCATTCCGCAATCGGTCGAACCCGAGGACGACGGCCGCCTACGAGGCTGGGCCCGATTTCGACGGTTCCACCTGGGCCGCAACGGCGCGGTCCACGGAGGCGCCATCGCGCATCTCTTCGACTCGGTGCTCGGCAAAACCTCGTATGTGTTGACGGGCGGCCACTACCAGCGGACCGCCTACCTGCACATCAACTACCGCAAGATCGTGCCGATCGACAAGGAACTCAAGGTGGACGCGGGCGTCGTTCGAACCGACGGCCGCAAGATATTCGTCGACATGCGCCTCTCGGACGGCGACGCGTTGCTGGCCGACGGCGAGGGACTGTTCGTGCTGCTGAAGCCAGGTCAGCCCTGAATGTGCACACGGCTTGACCTCTGAGTCCACCCCCGCCCCGATAGCATGATCGCGATCGCCCCAGACGATCAGCGCCAATCCCGACTGCCGAAAGAGAACGCCCATGAATGCCCCCGCCAGCACCGCCCCCGCAGCACCGATCCTGGTGCCTGCCGGGACCACGGCCGGCGCGGCGGTCCGGGACGCCGGCCTCCCGGGGCGGGGCGAACCCGATGCGATCGTGGTGGTGCGTGACGGCGAAGGCAAACTTCGCGATCTGAGCTGGGTGCCGGAGGCCGACACGGAAGTGACCCCGGTGCCGGCCAACAGCGACGAGGGTCGGAGCGTGATCAGGCACTCAGCTGCCCACGTGCTCGCCCAGGCGGTTCAGGAACAGTTCCCCTCGGCCAAGCTCGGCATCGGCCCGCCGATCACCGACGGGTTCTACTACGACTTCGACGTCCCGGAAGCATTCACCCCGGAGGATCTGGAGGCGCTGGAGAAGCGCATGCGCCAGATCGTCAAAGACGGCCAGCTGTTCGCGCGCCGGGTGTACGAGTCCAAAGAGCAGGCCCGCGAGGAGCTCTCGAACGAGCCCTACAAACTGGAACTCGTCGACGACAAGTCCGGCGATCCCGACGTCATGGAGGTCGGTGGCGACGAACTCACGGCCTACGACAATCTGAATCCCCGCACCAGGGAGAGGATTTGGGGGGATTTGTGCCGAGGTCCGCACATTCCCACCACCAGGTACATTCCGGCGTTCAAGCTGACCCGAAGCTCGGCGGCGTATTGGCGTGGAGACCAGAGCAACGCAAGCCTGCAGCGGATCTACGGCACCGCCTGGGAGTCGCAAGAGGCGCTGGAAAAGCACCTGGAACTCATCGAGGAAGCTCTCAAACGAGACCATCGCAAGCTGGGCGTCGAGCTCGACCTGTTCAGCTTCCCCGACGAAATCGGTTCGGGCCTACCGGTTTTCCACCCCAAGGGCGGAGTGGTCCGACGTGAGTTGGAAGAGTACTCGCGACGCAAACACATCGAGGCCGGCTACGAATTCGTCAACACGCCGCACATCACCAAGGAGCAGCTGTACATCACATCGGGACACCTGGAGTGGTACGCCGACGGCATGTTCCCGCCGATGCACATCGACGCCGAGTTCGACGAGAACGGAGCCGTCCGGAAGCCGGGCCAGGATTACTACCTCAAACCCATGAACTGCCCGATGCACCACTTGATCTTCCGGTCGAGGGGGCGCTCCTACCGTGAACTCCCTCTGCGGCTCTTCGAATTCGGCGCCGTATACCGCTACGAGAAGTCCGGGGTGGTGCACGGGTTGACCCGCGTGCGCGGCATGACCCAGGACGACGCGCACATCTACTGCACCCGCGATCAGATGCGCGAGGAATTGACCTCGTTGCTCAGGTTCGTTCTCTCGCTGCTGGCCGACTACGGCTTGCATGACTTCTACCTGGAGCTGTCCACCAAGAACGAGGGCAAATCCGTTGGCTCCGACGAGATGTGGGAAGAGGCCACCGAGACCCTGCGTGAGGTCGCCGAAGCATCGGGGCTGCAGCTTGTGCCCGATCCGGGCGGTGCCGCGTTCTACGGCCCGAAGATCTCAGTCCAGGTCAAGGATGCGCTCGGCCGCAGTTGGCAGATGTCCACGATCCAGCTCGACTTCAACATGCCGGATCGCTTCGAGCTCGAGTACACGGCGGCCGACGGAACACGGCAGCGCCCGGTCCTGATCCACCGTGCGCTGTTCGGCTCCATCGAACGGTTCTTCGGCGTGCTCACCGAACACTATGCCGGTGCATTCCCCGCCTGGCTGGCGCCCGTACAGGTGATTGGCGTTCCGGTGGCCGAGGATCACGTCGCATATCTGGACGACGTCGTCGCCGAATTGAAGTCGCACGGCATCCGGGCCGACGTCGATTCCAGCGACGACCGGATGGCGAAGAAGATCGTCAACCACACCAATCAGCGGATTCCGTTCATGTTGCTCGCCGGCGCACGCGACGTGGAAGCGGGCGCGGTGTCCTTCCGGTTCGGTGACCGGACCCAAATCAACGGTGTGCCCAGAGAGCGCGCGGTGGCAGCCATCCGAAAGTGGATTGCCGACCGCGAGAATGCCGCTCCGACAGCGGAACTGGTCAAGGTTGATGGTGACTGACGGAGAGTCGCCGCGAAACGCCGTCACCGACACGGGCGCGGGGAGGCCCGATCGGCTTCAGCGGCTGTGGACTCCACACCGGATGAGCTACATCGTCGGCGATCCGTCAGCGCACGGCGTCGCCAGATCATCGAAGTCATCCCAGCCGTTCACCGACATCCCGACCCTCTCGGACGAGGACGGCCTCGTCATCGCACGCGGTGAATCGGTGTACGCGGTACTCAATCTCTACCCGTACAACCCCGGGCACATGATGGTGGTGCCCTACCGGCGGGTGTCGGAGCTGGAGAGCCTGACGAATGACGAGAGTGCAGAGCTCATGGCGTTCACGCAGAAGGCGATCCGGGTGATCAAGAGTGTGTCGCGGCCCGACGGCTTCAACGTCGGTTTGAATCTCGGCCAATCCGCCGGCGGTTCGCTGGCAGAGCACCTGCATATGCATGTCGTTCCGCGATGGTCCGGTGATGCGAACTTCATCACCGTCATCGGTGAGGTCAAGGTGATCCCGCAGCTGCTGCGGGACACCCGCAGCCTGCTGGCTCAGGAGTGGATCGACCAGTCATGAGCGACTTCTACCTGATGACCCGTGCCGCCTACTCGAAGCTGAGCAAGCCGCTTGCCAAGGGCGCCTTGCGCATCGGCCTGACTCCCGACTCCGTCACCATCATCGGCACCGCCGGTTCGGTGTTGGCGGCGCTCCTGCTGTTCCCGATCGGTCAGTTGTGGTGGGGAGCGTTCACGGTGTTCGTGTTCGTGCTCGCCGACATGCTCGACGGGGCGATGGCGCGCGAACGAGGTGGAGGCACGCGATTCGGCGCGGTGCTGGATGCGACCTGCGACCGGCTCAGCGATGGTGCGATCTTCTGCGGCCTTCTGTGGTGGGCGGCTTTCGGGCTGCACAGTCCACCTCTTGTCGTGGCGACGATGATCTGCCTGGTCACCTCGCAGGTGATCTCGTACGTCAAAGCGCGCGCGGAAGCCAGCGGCCTGGAGGGCGGCGGTGGGCTCATCGAGCGTCCGGAGCGCCTCATCGTCGTGCTGACGGGCGCCGGGCTATCTGGTCTGCCGTTCCTGCCCGGTCCGATACTCCTGCATATCGCGATGTGGACGCTCGCCGTCGCGAGTCTGGTGACCGTCGGGCAACGGGTTCACGCCGTGCGCAGTTCGCCCGACGCGATGGCGAAGCTACCGCTGACCGGGCCAGCCGAGCCGGGGGAGAACGCGCCGGGTGGGACTGCGCCGGGCGGGAACGCGCCGGGTGGGACTGCGCCGGGAGGGAACGCGCAGTCATGAACAGCCAGCCGAGTTTGTGGACCCCCGTGCGTAATCGGCTCGCACTGGGCGAGCATCTGACCGACTGGGGTTACGCCACGGGCTGGCGGATGGTTCGCGTGATGCCCGAGGCGCTGGCACGGAATGCATTCGGGGCGGGTGCGAGATACGCCGCGCGTGGCGGCGGGCCGCAGCAACTCCGTAAGAACCTCGGACGAGTCATCGGCAAGGCCCCGGACGAAGTTCCGGAGACTTTGATCCGTGCCTCGCTGGCCTCCTACGCGCGGTATTGGCGCGAGGCGTTTCGGCTGCCCACCATGAACCTCGAGTCGGTCGCTCGCCGGTTCGGTGAAAACATCGACGGTGTAGAGAATCTGGACGCCGCACTGGCGCGGGGCCGCGGCGTCATCATGGCTCTGCCGCACAGTGGCAATTGGGACGTCGCCGGGGTGTGGCTGGTCCAGAAGAACGGAACGTTCACCACCGTCGCGGAGCGGCTCAAACCCGAGTCGCTGTATCGGCGGTTCATCGAGTACCGGGAGAGCCTGGGCTTCGAGGTGCTACCGCTGACCGGCGGTGCACGTCCGGCTTACGAAGTGCTGGTGGGACGGGTGCGGGCCAACCGCATCGTCTGTCTGATGGCCGAACGCGACCTCACGCGGTCCGGCGTGCCGGTCGATCTGTTCGGCGAGCCGACTCGGATGCCGGCGGGACCCGCGAAGCTGGCGATCGAGACGGGGGCGGCACTGCTTCCTTGTCACGTCTGGTTCGAGGGCGACGGCTGGGGGTTGGACATCGGGCCATCGCTTGATTGCTCGAGTTCAGACGTCGGCGTCATCACCCAGGCGCTGGCCGACCGGTTCGGCGCGAACATCGCGCGGTATCCCGAAGACTGGCACATGCTGCAGCCGCAATGGCTGGCCGACCTGTCCGACGAACGTCGGGCGAAACTCGGTTCGGGGTCCGCGGACTGATGCGCATCGGCATGGTGTGTCCGTACTCGTTCGACGTCCCGGGCGGCGTTCAGTCACACGTGCTGCAATTGGCGGAGGTGATGCGCGAACGCGGGCATCACGTCAGTGTGTTGGCGCCCGCCTCCGCGGAAGCTCATGCACAGCTGCCGGATTTCGTCGTGTCCGGCGGCAAGGCCGTTCCCATTCCGTACAACGGCTCGGTGGCGCGGTTGCGATTCGGGCCTGCGACCCATCGAAAGGTGAAGCGCTGGCTCACCGAAGGTGACTTCGATGTGCTGCATCTGCACGAGCCGAACGCCCCAAGTCTGTCGATGCTGGCTCTTATGATCGCCGAAGGTCCGATAGTCGCGACGTTCCACACTTCGACCACAAAGTCGTTGACGCTGAGCGTCTTTCAGGGAATTCTGCGGCCCCTCCACGAGAAGATCGTCGGGCGCATCGCGGTGTCGGATCTCGCGCGGCGATGGCAGATGGAGGCACTCGGGTCCGATGCCGTCGAGATTCCCAACGGAGTGGATGTCGATTCGCTGAAATCGGCTGTGCCGCTTGATGGTTACCCGAAGCCCGGCAAGTCGGTCCTGTTCCTGGGCCGATTCGACGAGCCGCGCAAGGGTATGGCGGTGTTGCTGGCTGCGCTCCCGGCCCTGGTGGAACGCGTTCCGGGCGTCGAGGTGCTCATCGTCGGCCGAGGGGACGAAGACGGACTCCGCTCTCAAGCCGGGGAACTGGCGGGCCATCTGAAATTCCTCGGACAGGTCAGCGACGAGGAGAAGGCATCCGCGTTGCGCAGCGTCGACGTCTACTGTGCGCCGCACACCGGGGGAGAGAGTTTCGGGATCGTCCTCGTCGAGGCGATGGCCGCGGGCACCGCGGTCGTCGCCAGCGATCTCGATGCCTTTCGCCGAGTGTTGGCGGACGGCGAAGTGGGCCTGCTGGTGCCCGTCGAGGATCCCGCGGCTCTTGCCGACGCGCTGATCACGGTCTTGGAGGACGACGACCTGCGGGCGCGGTACGTCGAGGCCGCCTCGGCGGAGGTGAGGCGCTATGACTGGTCGGTGGTCGCCGACCAGATCATGCGCGTGTATGAGACGGTGGCCGGCTCGGGAGCCAAGATCGCGGTGACCGGATGATCTGGTGGATCGTCGCGCTCGCCGTTCTGGTGGGCGTCCTGCTGGTGGCCGGAATCTGGGCGTACCAGCGGGCAACACGACTCGACAGGCTGCACGTCCGATACGACCTGTCCTGGCAAGCGCTGGACAGCGCACTGGCTCGTCGAGCCGTCGTGGCGCGCGCCGTCGCAGCCGACTCCTACGGCGACCGCCCCGAGGGCCGGAACCTGGCCAGGCTGGCGGACAGCGCGGAGAGCGCCTCGCGATCAGACCGGGAACGGTGCGAAAACGATCTGTCGGCCGCTCTGGCGCTCGTCGACCCGAATTCCGTACCGGTCGCGTTGGTGGCCGAACTCGCGGACGCCGAGGCCCGGGTGCTGTTGGCGCGCCGCTTCCACAACGACGCGGTGCGGGACACCCTGGTGCTGCGGGAGCGGCGACTGGTGCGCTGGCTGCACCTGGGCGGGAGAGCCCCGCTACCCAGATACTTCGAGATCGTCGAACGGTCCGACACCGAAAGCGCGGTCGCGGAGCCTGCAGCCCAGGCGGCCGCCGCCGCGGATCGAGACGAGCGACGGTCAGCGACGGTCCCGGTGGATCGGCGGACGTCGGCGCGCGTCGTGTTGCTCGACGATCAGGGGTGCGTCCTGCTGCTGTGCGGCTCGGATCCCGCCATCACCGACACGACCGCGCCGAGGTGGTGGTTCACCGTCGGAGGCCAGGTGCGGGAGGGCGAGAGGCTGGTAGACGCGGCGGCGCGGGAGCTCGCCGAGGAGACAGGTCTGCGGGTCGATCCCGCGCGGATGGTGGGGCCCGTCTGGCGCCGGGACGCGATGATCGACTTCAACGGCACCGTCATCGCCAGCCAAGAATTCTTCTTCGTTCACCGAACGCGCCGCTTCGAGCCGTCCGCGGACGGACGCACGTCGCTTGAACTGAGGTACATTCACGACCATCGCTGGTGCGACGCCGAGACCATCGGTGACCTCGAGACCGGAGGCCAGACGGTATATCCGCGGCAATTGGCCGAACTGCTCGACGAAGCGAACACCGTTGCCGACGGCCACGGCGGTGAGCAGCTCGGACAGCTGACCGCGATCCGCTGAACGGCGGAGATATTCAGTTTGGGGCAGCGCTTTAGACTGGACCCGAACCAATCTGAAGGAGTAAGCAGTGGAAACCGCGGCTGGATCCAACGGTTTCGGCGCTCAGGCGCAGACCGGCACAGCAAAGGTCAAGCGCGGCATGGCCGAGATGCTGAAGGGCGGCGTCATCATGGACGTCGTCACCCCCGAGCAGGCACGCATCGCGGAAGGCGCGGGCGCCGTCGCGGTCATGGCCCTCGAACGCGTCCCGGCAGACATCCGCGCTCAAGGCGGCGTCGCCCGCATGAGCGACCCCGATCTGATCGAAGGCATCATCTCCGCGGTGACCATCCCCGTGATGGCCAAGGCGCGCATAGGTCATTTCGTGGAGGCGCAGATCCTGCAGAGCCTCGGTGTCGACTACATCGACGAATCCGAGGTCCTCACCCCGGCCGACTACACGCACCACATCGACAAATGGAAGTTCACCGTGCCGTTCGTGTGCGGGGCCACCAATCTCGGCGAAGCGTTGCGGCGGATCACCGAGGGCGCCGCGATGATCCGCTCCAAGGGCGAGGCGGGCACGGGCGACGTGTCCAACGCGACCACCCACATGCGGTCGATCGGCGGGGAAATCCGGCGGCTCACGTCGCTTTCGGAAGATGAACTGTTTGTCGCGGCAAAGGAACTGCAGGCGCCCTACGAACTGGTCGTCGAGGTGGCCCGCGCCGGGAAGCTGCCGGTCACCATGTTCACCGCGGGTGGCATCGCCACCCCCGCCGACGCCGCGATGATGATGCAGCTCGGTGCCGAAGGCGTGTTCGTCGGATCCGGCATCTTCAAGTCCGGCGATCCCGCCTTGCGGGCGGCGGCGATTGTGAAGGCGACGACCTTCTTCGACGATCCCGACGTTTTGGCGCGGGTGTCACGCGGCCTCGGCGAGCCGATGGTCGGCATCAATGTCGAGGAGATCGCGGAGCCGCACCGACTAGCTCAACGCGGCTGGTAGGCGATACCACCGGTAATGGCTATCGAGAAGATCCTCGATCTGGAGCAGCTCGAGGTCAACATCTACCGGGGGGGCGTGTTCAGCCCGGAATCGGGCTTCCTGCAACGAACATTCGGCGGGCACGTCGCGGGCCAGTCCCTGGTGTC
Source organism: Mycobacterium sp. (assembly GCA_046330895.1). Taxonomy (GTDB): domain Bacteria; phylum Actinomycetota; class Actinomycetes; order Mycobacteriales; family Mycobacteriaceae; genus Mycobacterium. Next base: position 227,564 of record JAXLRY010000007.1, read on the forward strand.
GGCGGTGCGCACGGTCGAACCCGGCTTCGAAGTGCATTCCCTGCACGGATATTTCCTGCGGCCCGGCGACGCCAAGGCCCCGACGGTGTTTCTGGTGGAGCGGCTTCGCGACGGCGGATCGTTCTGCACACGACGCGTCAGCGCCGTCCAGCACGGTAGGACGATCTTCTCCATGTCGGCGTCGTTTCAGACCGAACAGGACGGCATCGAGCACCAGGATCTGATGCCGCCGGCGCCGCCACCCGACGACCTTCCGGGGTTCGTGTCGAAGGGAGGCGTCTTCGACGACGCCGGGTTCGCTCAGTTCGCCGAATGGGATGTGCGGCTGGTCCCGCAGGATTCGATCACCCTGCTGCCGGGAAAGGCCTCCCAGCAACAGGTTTGGTTCAGACACCGCGAGCCGCTACCCGACGATCATGTGCTGCACATCTGCGCACTGGCCTACATGAGCGACCTGACCCTGCTGGGTTCGGCGCAGGTGCACCACAGCGAGGAACGCAAACATTTGATGGTCGCTTCGCTGGATCATGCGATGTGGTTCATGCGCCCGTTCCGGGCCGACGAATGGCTGCTGTACGACCAGAGCTCGCCGTCATCATGCGGGGGCCGTTCGCTGACGCAGGGCAAGATCTTCAGCAGATCCGGGCACATGGTCGCCGCGGTGATGCAGGAGGGGCTGACCCGCTACCAACGCGACTACGTTCCGCCGACGTGACCCCGCATATCGGGGTGCTTGCACTGCAGGGCGACACCCGTGAACATCTGTCCGCATTGCGGGCCGCAGGTGCGGAGGCGTCCACGGTGCGTCGCCTTACTGAACTCGATGCCGTCGACGGATTGGTGATTCCTGGTGGCGAATCCACCACGATGAGCCACCTCCTGCGGGAACTGGAACTGCTGGAGCCGTTGCGCCGACGACTGGCCGACGGCATGCCCGCCTACGGGTCGTGCGCCGGGATGATCTTGCTGGCCACCGAGATCCTTGACGCCGGCACACCGGGGCGTGAGGCGCTGCCGTTGGGGGCGATCGACATGACTGTGCGGCGCAACGCCTTTGGGCGGCAAGTCGATTCGTTCGAAGGGGACATCGACTTCGTCGGGCTCGGCGATGCGATCCACGCGGTATTCATCCGCGCGCCGTGGGTAGAGCGGGTGGGGACCGACGTCGAGGTGTTGGCCCGGGCGGGCGATCACATCGTCGCAGTCAGGCAGGGACCGATGCTTGCCACCGCGTTCCACCCGGAGGTGACCGGCGACGGGCGGGTTCACAAGTTGTTCGTCGCTATGGTTTCCGGTTCGCCTAGTTAGCGGGGGAAGCGAGCACCGGCAGCAGCAGCCGCGATGACGACTGCACCGTATTGCGGCTGCTGGTGCCCACACTGGCATGGCGGAAGTTCATGATCGCCGGAGCGGTCGGATCCTGGTCGTCGCTGGTGAGGGTCAATCGAATACTGTGGCCCGCGGCGAACCTGCGGGCGTTGGGAACCAACGGGATTCGATACTCGACATCTTCACCGAGTGGAACCGCAGTCGCGGTGCGGCAGGGGAGTGTGGGTGCACCGGGCCGGCTGGTCGTCTCGTCGACGTCACGCAGACTCGCCCGTAGCCAGCCCGCCGTGACGTGAGTGGTAGTGCTATCCGGCGCCACATCCGAGAGCGTCACCATCCACGCCGTGTCCATCGCGGTGGCCGAGGCCGTCAAACGCACTTCGAATTCGCCGATGACGTCGAGATCCGTATCCAGCGGAGCACTCGTCCATGCCAGCTGCGACGGCGGATCAAGGGGGCTTGCCCTCGGCCGGTTGAGGCCGGCTCCCAATGCCTGGTATTCCCGTGATCCCGGATCGCCTTCGGCCTCGGCGAGTGCGCCGTCGGCGCGCAGGACGAGTTCCCGGAAATCTGTTGGAGGAGGCCAGTTTTCGTAGGTGAACCAGTGATCGGATCCCGGTAGCACGGCGCGGATCGGCGGGCCGTCGACGATTCCGGTGTCATGGCCCTTCAACCAGTGGTCGTACCACGCCAGGGCCTCGACATGGAGGCTTTCCCATGGCCATGTCAGCCCGTATTCGTCCAGCATTCCCATACTAACGCAGGGACTGTTGGAGAGTCCGCGCCAGGCCGCGAATGTCGACGGCAGGTGGAGCGGCACGTTCTGCCAGTCGCAGCCGAGATAGACCGGGATGTCGACGTCACCCAACAACGGAGTCAGATCCCGCTCGTCCCACCACGCGTCGCGGGTGGGGTGCCGCACAGCTACATCGAGCCATAGGTCATCCCACGGGTGGGGATTGTGCGGCAGCCGCAGCATCGCTTTCAACATAGTCACGGCCGCTTCGCCGTTCATGGTCGCGAACTTGCGGTGCAGCGGCGCTGTGTTGAGCGCCCGTCGGGCCAGCCGCATCGGCAGATTGCGCCAGAAATCATCGCTGCGTTCCGATGTCAGACCAGTCATGGCAAGAAACGGTGTGACGAAGGACGAACTGAGCAGGCCGTGGTGTGAGGCTGCTTCGTACAGATCGGTGGTGACGGCCACCGGGAATATCGCTTTCAGGTGCGGTGGCCGTTCGACGGCTGCCTCCAACTGTGTCATGGCGAAGTAACTGATGCCGATCATGCCTACATTGCCGTCGCACCACGGCTGGGCTGCCACCCATTCGACGAGGTCGTACATGTCGCGGCGTTCTTGCGCATCGAAGAACCCGAATTCGCCGCCGGAGCCTCCCGTCCCGCGCACGTTCGCGATCACGTGCGCGTACCCGCGAGGTACCCAAAAATCAGTCGCCCCGGCTTCGATGAAGCCCATGGGTGCGCCGAGATCCTGGATCTGGCGCGGGTAGGGGGACGCTGCGATCAGTGCTGGGAACCGTCCGTTTCCGGCGGGACGGTGGACGTCGGCGAGAAGTGAAACGCCGTCGCGCACGGGGATTGCGACGTTGATGTCGTGCTCGATGCGGTATCGCGGCTCGCTGAGGTTTCGATACTCCCGGCCGGTGGTCTGTGGGCCGTTGAGTTGGCGCTGTCCAGGCTCGGTGCCTGACACTGTGGTTGACCCCATCGGTCAAGTCTCCGCGCGAGCAGACGCAAACGTCCCTCGCCCTGCGGCGTGTCGGGGGCTTTTGCGTCTGCTCGCGCAATTCGACCGGACGTTAGACTCGTCGGGTTACAGGCGTTGCCGGATGGCGGTTCCAGGAGCCGGCGGCATTTGAGGAAGAGGAAGTATCACGATGAGCGGCCATTCCAAGTGGGCTACCACCAAGCACAAGAAGGCCGTCATCGACGCCAAGCGCGGCAAGATGTTCGCCAAGCTGATCAAGAACGTCGAGGTCGCGGCACGTGTCGGTGGTGGTGACCCGGGTGGAAACCCCACCCTCTATGACGCCATTCAGAAGGCCAAGAAGTCCTCGGTGCCCAACGACAACATCGAGCGCGCCCGCAAGCGCGGTGCCGGCGAGGAAGCCGGCGGCGCCGACTGGCAGACCATCACCTACGAGGGATACGGACCCAACGGCGTCGCGGTCCTCGTGGAATGCCTCACCGACAACCGGAACCGGGCGGCCGGAGAGGTACGCGTGGCCATGACCCGCAATGGCGGCACGATGGCGGATCCGGGGTCGGTCGCCTACCTCTTCTCCCGCAAGGGCGTTGTGACGCTCGAGAAGAACGGGCTGAGCGAGGACGACGTCCTGATGGCCGTTCTGGACGCCGGCGCCGAGGAGGTCAACGACCTCGGTGACAGCTTCGAAGTGATCTCCGAGCCGACGGACTTGGTCGCCGTCCGTACCGCGCTGCAGGACGCGGGTATCGACTACGACTCGGCGGAGGCTTCCTTCCAGCCGTCGGTCAGTGTCACCGCTGACCTTGAAACCGCCCGCAAGGTGTTCAAACTCGTCGACGCACTGGAAGACAGCGACGACGTCCAGGACGTGTATACGAACATCGACATCCCGGACGACGTCGCCGCGCAGCTCGACGAGGACTGAAAGCTAGCCGCAGTCCAGCGAAACCGTCACGGTCTTGGTCATCCGGATCAAGCCGTCCGACGCGTCAGTGACCGTGGAGGCCTGGTAGTCGTCGATGGACGTCACCTTGCACTGGCTCATCGGGTTTGCGCCCACCTTGTCGACCCGGATCGTGTATCCCTGATTCTGGAGATCCGCGAACGTCTTGATGGCATCGCTGTCGGCCTCCCAGCGAAAGCCCTCGTGGATACCGTCGGCCACGCAGCGCAGCGTCGTCGTTCCGTCCGGTGCCGTGACGGTGCTGTTCAGATCGTCGCCGGAGCAGATCGTGTCGATCGCGATGCCGTCATCGGCGGAGGCAACTCCCGCCGGAAACAGAAGCGTTCCGCTCAGCAGGACAAGTCCGGCGCGTCGGGTGCCCATGCGCGTACTACAGCGGATACAGGCGGTCGAGATTCACCACGATCGCCTCTTGCGTGGTGCGGGCGATCACCACTTCCGCCGACTCGTCGGGGTCGGGGTTCTCCTCGCGGTGCGGCAGGAACGGTGGCACGAATATGTAGTCGCCCGGGGAAGTCGCCAGCCGAACCTCGCGTTCGCCGTCGTGGTAGACGAATTCCGGGTGACCTTTGCGGATGAAGATCGCCGTCTCGGACTCGCCGTGGTGGTGGTTGTCGGAGGCCATCGCCGGCTCGACATGCGTCTCGCCCATCCACAGCTTGTCGGAGCCCACAGTCCTGCCGCTGATGGCGGCCAACCTCCGCATGCCCTCGGTTTGCGCGGTCCCCGCGTCAAGGTCGGAGGCTTTCACGTGGTGCACCCGGACGCCCGGCGGCGCCGCGCCCTCGGGCGGCGTTTCGGTCAGATCGGGATGGAACGAGTCGCCTGCCATGGTCACCCCTTCATTCCGGGTCATCCGGATCCTGGGTTTTCACAATAGGACTTCGGGAACGGGCTGTGGGTATGTCGCTGCACCGCGATGTCCGGCGCGACGGCTACGCTCTCGAACAGCTGTTCGTATCGGCGAAAGGCGTTCCGTGCGAGTGATGGGTGTCGACCCGGGGTTGACCCGTTGCGGCCTGTCGGTGATCGAGACCGGCCGGGGCCGGCACGTCACCGCGCTGGACGTCGATGTTGTGCGCACCCCGTCCGACCAGCCGCTGGCTCGCAGGCTCCTCACGATCAGCGACACCGTCGAATACTGGATGGACACCCACAGACCGGATGTCATCGCCGTCGAGCGGGTCTTCTCCCAGCAGAACGTGTCCACCGTGATGGGAACTGCGCAGGCGGGCGGGGTCGTCGCGCTGGCGGCGGCCCGTCGCGACATCGACGTTCACTTCCACACACCCACCGAGGTGAAGGCCGCCGTGACCGGTAACGGTCATGCGGACAAGGCGCAGGTCACCACTATGGTCACCAAGATCCTTGCGCTGCAGCAGAAACCGACCCCCGCAGATGCCGCGGATGCGCTGGCGCTGGCTATCTGTCACTGCTGGCGTGCTCCGATGATCGCCAGGATGGCCAAAGCCGAGGCGATCGCGGCCGAGCAACGCCGCGTCTACAAGGCGAGACTGAAGGCGGGGAAATGATCGCGTCGGTGCGCGGTGACGTGCTCGAGATCGCACTGGATCACGCAGTGATCGAGGCGTCCGGGGTGGGATACAAGATCATGGCGACACCGTCTACGCTCGCCACCCTGCGTCGGGGCACCGAATCGCGGCTCATCACCGCGATGATCGTGCGTGAGGATTCGCAGACACTGTACGGATTCGCCGACGCCGAGGCGCGCGACCTGTTCCTCACTTTGCTTGGAGTTTCGGGGGTCGGCCCGAAGATCGCCTTGGCCACGTTGGCGGTCTATGACCCTTCCGCGCTTCGGCAAGCCCTCGCCGATGGAGACGTGAACGCGTTGACTCGGGTGCCGGGAATCGGCAAGCGCGGAGCCGAGCGGATGGTTCTCGAACTGCGCGACAAGGTCGGCGCGGTTGCGGCCGGGCCCGGCATGGTGGTGGCCGGTGGGCACGCAGTGCGTGGACCAGTAGTGGAAGCCCTTGTCGGACTTGGGTTTGCGGCCAAGCAAGCCGAAGACGCCACAGATAAGGTGCTGGCCGGCGATCCCGATGTCACGACGTCCAGCGCGTTGCGCGCCGCCCTGTCCCTGCTGGGGAAGAAATGAGCCGCTTCGAGGACTCCGACGTCGACGAAGGGGAACGCGACGTCTCTCCGGCACTGACCGTCGGCGAAGGCGACATCGATGCCAGCCTGCGTCCGCGTTCGCTCCAGGAGTTCATCGGTCAGCCGCGGGTGCGCGAGCAATTGCAGCTAGTCCTCGAAGGAGCGAAAAACCGCGGCGGCACACCGGACCACATTCTGTTGTCGGGCCCGCCCGGGCTGGGCAAAACGTCGTTGTCGATGATCATCGCCGCCGAACTGGGTTCGTCACTGCGAGTGACGTCCGGACCCGCGCTGGAACGTGCGGGCGATCTGGCCGCCATGCTGTCCAACCTCGTCGAAGGCGACGTGCTGTTCATCGACGAGATCCACCGCATTGCGCGGCCGGCCGAAGAAATGCTGTACCTCGCGATGGAGGACTTCCGGGTCGACGTCGTCGTCGGTAAAGGGCCGGGGGCGACGTCAATTCCACTGGAGGTCGCGCCGTTCACTCTGGTGGGCGCCACCACCCGGTCGGGGGCTTTGACCGGGCCGCTGCGTGACCGATTCGGCTTCACCGCCCACATGGATTTCTACGATCCTTCGGAATTGGAGCGGGTGCTGGCGCGGTCGGCGGGCATTCTGGGCATCGAGTTGGGAGTCGAGGCCGGTTCGGAGATCGCGCGCAGATCCCGCGGAACACCACGCATCGCGAACAGGCTGCTGCGGCGGGTCCGTGACTACGCAGAAGTCCGTGCGGACGGGGTGATCACGCGCGATATCGCCAATGCGGCACTCGAGGTCTACGACGTCGACGATCTTGGGCTCGACAGGCTGGACCGCGCGGTGTTGACCGTGCTGACCCGGAGTTTCGGCGGCGGTCCGGTGGGCGTGTCGACGCTTGCCGTGGCGGTCGGAGAAGAAGCCAGCACTGTCGAGGAGGTGTGCGAGCCATTCCTGGTGCGCGCCGGGATGCTTGCCCGGACGCCGCGTGGCCGGGTCGCCACACCTCTGGCGTGGACTCACCTGGGCCTGACGCCGCCCCCGCGGGCAGTCGGACAACCCGGCCTTTTCGAATAGGGCCGAACTGTTCGCGCCTATGATTCGCGGATGCTTACCGCTGCGCTGATCTTCGCGGGCCTTGCCGCACTCCTGCACGTGTACATCTTCGTCATGGAGTCTCTGACGTGGACGACACCGCGCACCCGCGCGGTGTTCGGAACCACCGCCGAAGAAGCCGAGACCACGAAGCTTCTGGCCTACAACCAAGGGTTCTACAACCTGTTCCTCGGCGTGGTGACAGCCGTGGGCATCGTCGCGATTGTGCTGCAACATAAGGAAGTCGGATCGGCGCTGATTTTCGCCGGCATCGGCTCGATGCTCGCCGCCGCGGTGGTGCTTCTGGCGTCGGCACCCGGAAAGGCTCGCGCCGCCGTGATCCAGGGCACATTTCCGCTGATCGGCACCGCCCTGCTGGTGTCGGCTTTACTCTGACCGAATCCGATTGTCGAGCAACATGATTGGCTCCATCCGCTGGTGGGCTGACGGTTGATGTCCGTCGATCGGTGGACCGCCGGGCGAGGCGGTCGCCCGATACCCTCTGCTAATTGAATCTGGAAAAGTTCAGTTCGGCCGGTTGATGCGTCGGCCGAGCAAGGTGGAATTGCATTACGCAATTGAGGGATCAATTCGGGATCGGTACATTTGCCGCGCCGTTTCGCGACGGGTGCCTGGGCGAAGCCGATCCTGACAACAGGAGGGTTCGAATCAATGTCATCGCGAGGGGTTGAGTCGTCGATATCCGCGGTTTTGCGTGAGCGGGCGAGCTTGCAGCCGAATGAGGTGGCCTTCACATTTACCGACTTCGACAAGGACTGGGACGGTGTTCGAGAGGATCTGACCTGGTCGCAGCTGTACCGGCGCACGAGGAATCTGGCCGAGGACCTTAAGGGCTGCGCAACGGCGGGGGAGCGGGCGGTCATTCTCGCGCCGCAGGGCCTCGAGTATGTGGTCGCGTTCCTCGCCTCGCTCGAGGCGGGCGTGATCGCGGTCCCACTGTCGACGCCCACGTTCGGCCAGCACGACGAACGCGTGACGGCCGTCTTGGCGGACTCGTCGCCGACGGCGATCTTCACGACGTCGTCGATCGTGGATTCGGTCGCCCCGTACGCCATCGCGGCCGACGGCCGGCCGGCCCCCGCGATCATTGAGGTGGACAGGATGGACTTGGATTCGCGGCGCAAGCTCTCCCGGCTGCGTGAAACCAAGCCCGAGACGGCGTACTTGCAATACACCTCCGGATCGACGAGGACACCCGCCGGTGTGATGGTGTCGACCCGCAATCTTTCGGCCAACTACGAACAGCTCACGGCCGATTACTTCTCGGAGTACGGGGCGATCGCCCCAGCCGGCACCACCGTGGTGTCGTGGCTGCCGTTCTATCACGACATGGGTCTGATGCTGGGTGTCGCTGCGCCGATCCTCGGTGGATGGCGTTCGGAGATCATGACTCCGATGGCGTTCCTGCAGCGCCCGGCCCGGTGGGTGCAGGGACTCGGCTCCAACCCGAGGGCGGTGACCGCCGCGCCCAACTTCGCGTTCGACCTGGCGGCCGCGCGCACCAAGGATGAGGACATGATCGGCCGCGACCTCGGTGACGTGTCCTTGATCATCTCGGGGGCCGAGCGCGTTCACGTGCCGACGCTGCGACGGTTCGCCCAGCGATTCGCCCGCTTCAATCTGAAGGACACGGTCCTGCGGCCGTCGTACGGGCTCGCCGAAGCGACGTTGTATGTGGCGACCGCCGAATCACGTCGCGCTCCACAGGTGGCGCACTTCGAGGAGGAGAAGCTGTCGGCCGGTCATGCCAAGCGGACCAGCCGTGGCACCGCATTGGTGAGCTACGGCATGCCGAACAATCCTCCCGTGCGCATCGTCGATCCGGAGACGTGTTCGGAACTGCCGGCCGGTACGGTCGGCGAGATCTGGACCCAGGGCGAGAACGTGGCGCTCGGCTATTGGAACAAGCCCGACGAAACCGCGCAGACATTCGGTGGGCGGCTTGCGGATCCCGCACCCGACGTCGCCGACAATCAGTGGCTGCGGACGGGCGACTTGGGATTCGTCTCCGAGGGCGAGATGTTCATCATCGGGCGGATGAAGGACCTTCTGATCGTTCGTGGCCGCAATATCTACCCCGATGATGTCGAGGCCACCGTGTCGATGATCTCCAGCGGGCGTACCGCGGCGATCGCCGATCCGCTGTCCGATGTCGAGCAGTTGGTGGTGGTTGTCGAACTAAAGCGGCGGCAAGAGACGGACGACGAATTCGCCGACCGCATCGAACTGCTGAAAGCCGAAGCCACCGCCGCGATTTCGCGTACCCACGGGATCGGCGTGGCGGATCTGATCATCGTCGAGCCCGGTGCCATTCCGATCACGACCAGCGGCAAGATTCGCCGCTCGGGTGCTGCGGAAAAGTACCGGAAGGACGGCTTCCACCGGTTGGACCGCCAGCTCGTCGGCGTCTAACGGCTGACCGGCTTCCGGCCGAGATCGACGTATCGATGATTTCCTCTCGCACTTCGACGCCGAAACCCACGTTTCGGCGTCGAAGGCGTCATTAGGTTGCATGGCATGCCGTCAGATACCCGGTTCAAGGATTGGCCGGCCCTGGCAACTGTGTTCATGCTGGCCATCGGCTTCACGTACAGCGACGACATCGTCGAGTTCGCCGGCGACCTCGCCGGTCGTCGATTCAAGGCGGCCGAGGGCTGGGTCGTTTTCGCGGTGGACGGCCTCCTGGTGATGGCCACCGCGGCGCTGCGGTGGCTGCTGCACCGTCCGGCCGATCCGAAGGCGTTCACAAAGAGGCTGCTGACCGGTAGATGGGGGGCGGGGGCCGCACTGGTTGTGCTGACGCACCTGTTCTTGGTCTGTACAGCCGGATGGCGAGCGAACTTGAGCCCAGTCGCTTCGGTGACGATCAGTTTGTCGGCGAGTGTGTTGTTCGTCGTCGCGATGACGCTGTTGCTGCTGTCCGCGCTGAGCGACGAGGAAGGCCGCACAACGCGGGGCTGGGTGACACCGATAGTCCTGGGAACCCTTGGGGCACAGTTGGCCTCGGCCCTCTGGTACCCGGCGATCGAACGTCACGAGAACTGTGCCGGTGAGATATCGGCGTGGTACTTCTCCAATATGAGCTACATGTTCGCGCTCATCTTGCTCACATTGTGCGTGGAGCTGAACTTTCTGCGGCGCAACCCCATGGACCGCGACGCGGGCCAGCGGGTCGCGCCGCTTTTCACCGTGATCATGATCAGTCTCAGCATGCCCCTGTCATTCACGGTGCTGGTGAAGGCGGACATGCCGCGATGCGGGATCGCCGCGGTGTGGCACGAGTACTTCACCTTCGTGTTCACCGCCCAGGCATTGATCATCGGGCTGGCCACAGTGGTGTGGCTGTTGATCCATGGCGCGGCTCAATCCGAACGCTGAGGGAATGTACGCGGGTCAGATCTCCTTGAGGATCTGCTCCAGCACTTCGAGCCCCTCGAGCAGGAGCTCGTCGCTGATGGTGAGTGGAGGCAGGAAACGCAGAATATTTCCGAACGTCCCGCAGGTGAGCACCAGCACGCCCTGGGCATGAGCCTTACCGGCCAGCGTCTTGGTGAGCTCCGGGTCCGGTTCGGAGGTACCGGATTTCACCAGTTCGACGGCGATCATGGCGCCACGGCCACGAACGTCGCCGATCCTGTCGTCGTCGGCCTGAAGGTGGCCCAGCTTGTCCTTCATCAACGATTCGATCCGCTTGGCGCGGTCGCACAGGCCGTCGAGTTCGATGGTTTCGATGGTCGCCAGTGCCGCCGCGCACGCGACCGGATTGCCGCCGTACGTTCCGCCGAGTCCCCCGACATGCGAGGAATCCATGATTTCTGCCTTACCCGTCACCGCGGACAGGGGCAGTCCATCCGCGACGCCCTTGGCGATGGTGATCAGGTCGGGTTCTATGCCTTCGTCTTCACACGCGAACATCGTTCCGGTGCGGGCGAATCCGCTCTGAACCTCGTCGGCGATGAAGACGACGTTGTTCTCGGTGCACCACTCCCGAAGGGCCGGCAGGAATCCCGGTGCGGGGACGATGAAGCCACCCTCGCCGAGAATCGGCTCGATGATGATCGCCGCCAGGTTGGCAGCCCCGATCTGCTTGTCGATGACCGTCAATGCCCGCTCGGCGGCCAGCTCGCCATTGGTGCCCCATTCCTTGTCGATCAGACCGTCGCGGTACGGGTACGACACGGGTGCGCGATACACCTCAGGGGCGAACGGGCCGAAGCCGCTCTTGTAGGGCATCGACTTCGCAGTCAGCGCCATCGTGAGGTTGGTGCGTCCGTGATACGCGTGATCGAACGCGACGACGGCCGTCTTGTGTGTGTAGCTCCGCGCTATCTTGACGGCGTTCTCAACGGCTTCCGCGCCGGAATTGAAGAGGGCCGTGCGCTTCTCGCTGGATCCCGGGGCGAGCCGGTTCAGGTGCTCGGCCACCGCGATGTACTCCTCGTACGGCGTGACCATGAAGCAGGTGTGCGTGAAATCGGCCACCTGTGCGCGCACCGCATCGACCACCCGGGGTGCCGAGTTGCCGATGGTCGTGACAGCGATGCCGGACCCCAAGTCGATGAAGCGATTGCCGTCGACGTCCTCGATGATCCCGCCCGCGGCGCGTGCGACGTACACGGGCATCGTGACGCCGACCGCGCTCGAGACCGCGGCGACGCGGCGCTTGGTCAGTTCGGCGGATACGGGGCCGGGAATCTCGGTGACGAGTTTCCGACTCTGTTCGACGGTGCTCACGTCTGTTCTCCTCGCGGCGGCTGCAGCCTGGTTCGGATGTATGGGTGATGAGAGCCTAATCGGGCGGCGGCGTGACGCGAATCGAAACCCCATTCGTGCTGTCGGCCCGCCGCCGGGTAGGTCGGCATCATGGTTAATGGCACACTGTTTCAGATAAGTCACGCGGCCGGATGGTCGCGGAGTGCTGAACCCCAGTAGCCAACGAAAGATTTGTCCTGTCATGGATCTGCTTGTATTTATGCCCCTGATCATCATCATGGGTGCCTTCATGTTCTTCGCGTCGCGCCGGCAGAAGAAAGCCATGCAGGCCACGATCGATCTGCACGAATCACTGCGCATCGGCGATCGCGTGCACACCACCTCCGGCCTTCAGGGCATCATCACCGCCATCACCGACGACAACGTCGTCCTGGAGATCGCTCCCGGTGTGGTCACCACATGGATGAAGCTCGCCATCCGTGATCGCATCGAAGACGAAGCACCCGAGTCGATCGATTCGACATCGGCGGGTTCGACCTCGACCGGAGCCGCCGAGCTCACCGAGAGCGACGCGGACCGGATCACCAAGGACTGACCGCCAGCAACGCCACGTACCCTGTGCGAGAAGCACAGGTGGTTCGTGCGGGTACGCCGACGACCGCAGAGCCGGTCCTCGGCACAAACGGAGGAGAGACAACAACGTGGCATCGTCTTCGGCATCGGTGCATCCGTACCGCTACCTGGCGCTGTTCCTGGTTCTACTCACAGGGGTTTACCTGCTGGTCTTTCTCACCGGTGACAAACAGGCCAAAACCAAACTGGGTATCGATCTGCAGGGCGGTACCAGGGTCACGCTGACCGCCCGCACCCCCGACGGTTCCCGTCCCACCCGTGAGGCTCTCAGCCAGGCTGAACAGATCATCAGCTCCCGCGTCAACGGCCTGGGCGTATCAGGCTCCGAGGTGGTCATCGACGGCGACAACCTCGTCATCACCGTCCCGGGCAACGACGGCGGCGAAGCCCGCAACCTCGGCCAGACCGCACGCCTCTACGTTCGGCCGGTGATCGGCCAGCCCATTCCGGTAGAGGCCGTCAAGAAGCAGGCCGAGGGGCGGCCGCAGGGCCCGCCGGGTGGTCCTCCGCCGCCCGGTGCACCGGCACCGGGTGGGCCGCCGCCTCCGGGTGCGGGCGCTCCACCTCCGCCCGGGGCGCAGCCGGCTCCGCCGCAGGCCCCGGCCCCGGCCCCGGCCCAGAGTCCGGCCCCGGCGAGCCCCGCTCCTCAGCCGCGGCCATTCCCGGCTGAACCCCCCAGCCCGACGCCCCCGAGCCCGGCGACCCCGAGCCCGGCGCCCACACCGGCCCCCGGGACACCGTTGCCATCCGGGCAGGCGCCGCCTCCCGCGCCTCCCGCTCCGGGTGCGCCCCCGACTCCCGGTGCGCCCCCCGCCCCGGGAGCCCCCGCGCAGCCCGGGCCGCCGGATCCACGCAAGGATCTCGCGTCGCGCATCAAGTTCGAAAAGGACCTGCGACAGAGCAGCAATCAGAACCTCCTGCTGCTGGCCGTGCAGTACATGGCCAACCGTTGCGAGGAACAGGACATCCTGGCGGGCAACGACGACCCGAACCTCCCGCTTGTGTCGTGCTCGAGCGACCACAAATACGTCTACGTCCTGGACAAGTCGATCATCAGCGGCGATCAGATCAAGGACGCCAGCTCCGGCTTTGATCAGCAGAGCGGCGCGTACGTCGTCGACCTGGAGTTCAAAGATCAGGCGGCGACCACGTGGGCCGACTTCACCGCCGCGAACGTTGGTACGCAGACGGCGTTCACGCTCGACTCGCAGGTGGTCAGCGCACCGCAGATTCGCGAGGCGATACCCGGCGGCCGCACCCAGATCAGCGGCGGCAACCCGCCGTTCACCGTCGACTCGGCCCGCCAGCTGGCCAACGTCCTCAAGTACGGTTCACTGCCGCTGTCGTTCGAGTCGTCCGAGGCCGAAACGGTGTCGGCGACGCTGGGACTGACGTCGTTGCGCGCCGGACTGATCGCGGGTGCAATCGGGCTGGCGCTCGTGTTGGTCTACTCGCTGCTGTACTACCGCGTCCTGGGGTTGTTGACCGCGCTGTCGCTGGTCGCGTCCGGCGTGATGGTGTTCGGGATTCTGGTGCTACTGGGTAGATACATCAACTACACGCTCGACCTGGCTGGTATCGCGGGTCTCATCATCGGTATCGGCACGACCGCCGACTCGTTCGTCGTGTTCTTCGAACGCATCAAGGACGAAATACGCGAGGGCCGAACGTATCGCTCCGCCGTGCCGCGCGGTTGGGCCCGCGCCCGGAAGACCATTCTGTCGGGTAACGCGGTCAGCTTCCTGGCCGCCGCGGTGCTGTACTTCCTGGCTGTGGGCCAGGTCAAGGGCTTCGCGTTCACCCTGGGCCTGACCACCATCCTCGACGTGGTCGTGGTGTTCCTGGTGACCTGGCCGCTGGTCTACCTGACTTCGAAGTCGTCGCTGCTGGCCAAGCCGCTGTTCAACGGCCTCGGCGCGGTTCAGCAGGTGGCACGCGAACGGCGAGCCGCCACAGCGGCGACGGGACAGGGGTAGTCCGATGGCAGACAAAACGAAGAAGTCCGGCGCCGGCACGGCGGCGGATGTCGAATCCGGAGCTGTGGAAGCGCCGAGTGGCGACCAGCCCCGCCATGGCTTCCTGAGTCGTCTCTACACCGGAACCGGTGCCTTCGAGGTGATCGGCAACCGGAAGTGGTGGTTCGCGGTATGCGGCCTGATGGTCGCCGTAGCCATCGCCAGCATGGTGCTGAAGGGCTTCACCTTCGGTATCGACTTCCAGGGCGGCACCAAGGTGTCGTTCCCCCGCGCCGGCGAGAATGGTGAGGCGAGCGTGTCGCAGGTCATCGAGACCTTCGACAAGGCCATCGGCAAGAACCCCGAAGCCGTGGTCATCGTCGGAAACGGCAACTCGGCGACCGTGCAAATCCGGTCCGAGACCCTCGACAACGAAGAGACCGAGAAGCTGCGGACCGCGCTGTTCGAGAAGTTCAAGCCGAAGGGCACCGACGGTCAGCCGAGCAAGCAGGTCATCAGCGACTCCGCCGTCTCGGAGACGTGGGGCGGGCAGATCACCAAGAAGGCGCTCATCGCCCTCGTGGTGTTCCTGGTGCTCGTCGGCATCTACATCACGATCCGCTACGAGAAATACATGTCGATAGCCGCGCTCGCGGCTCTCGGATTCGACTTGACCGTCACGGCGGGGGTTTATTCGATCGTCGGCTTCGAAGTCAGTCCCGCGACCGTCATCGGCCTGCTGACCATTCTGGGTTTCTCGCTCTACGACACCGTCATCGTGTTCGACAAGGTCGAGGAGAACACCCACGGCTTCCAGCACACCACCCGAAGAACTTTCGCGGAGCAGGCCAACCTCGCGGTCAACCAGACCTTCATGCGATCGATAAACACCAGCTTGATCTCGGTCCTTCCGGTTCTGGCACTGATCTTCGTCGCGGTGTGGCTACTGGGCGTGGGCACACTCAAGGACCTCGCGGTGGTCCAGCTGGTGGGCATCTTAGTGGGCACCTACTCGTCGATCTTCTTCGCCACCCCGCTTTTGGTGACGCTGCGGGAGCGAACCGACCTGGTCCGCACTCACACCCGCCGCGTCATGAGCCGCCGCAAGCCCACCGGTGAGGTCGGCAAGGGCGCGGACAGTGGCTCCGATGCCCAGCCCGTGGTTGCCGCGGCCGCCGGTAACAAGCCGCAGACCGGTGTCCGTCCGGTGCGTCCGAATGGTTCGCGCTCCGGAAAGCCTTCGGGTAAACGCGGTACGTCGGGCAGTTAGGGTCGGGCATGGCTGTGAGGCGACGTCGCCCCGCCGCTGTTGTGTTGGCGGCGATTGCCGCCATGCTCGTGCCGCTGTGGACATCCTGTTCCAGTGGCGCGGGTGAACAACTCAACTATGCCGTCGACGGCACCCTGACCACCTACAACGTGAACACAGTCGCGGGCGCGGCGTCGGCCGGCCCACAGGCGTTCGCGCGGTCGTTGACGGGTTTCTTCTTCCACGGACCGGACGGCCAGGCGGTTGCGGACCTCGACTTCGGCTCGGTCTCCGTCGTCGGCCGAGATCCGCTGGTGCTGGACTACCAAATCTCGGACAAGGCCGTCTACTCCGACGGCAGGCCGGTGACCTGCGACGACATGGTCCTTGCCTGGGCCGCCCAGTCGGGACGGTTCCCCGGCTTCGACGCCGCCAGCCTGGCAGGCTATCTCGACATCGAGAACATCGAGTGCCAGCCCGGACAGAAGCGAGCGCGGGTGAGCTACTTTCCGGGCCGAGCCATCGCCGACTACACCCAACTGTTCGCCGCCACCGCCTTGATGCCGTCCCATGTGATCGGCGATCAACTCGGCATCGACGTCACGCAGGCACTCCAGAACAACGACGTCCAAGCCGTCGCGAACATTGCGCAGGCATGGAACACCACCTGGGACCTCAAAGCGGGCGTCGACCTGAAGAAGTTCCCGTCCGCCGGCCCCTACAAGATCGATTCGGTGTCGTCCGAGGGCGGTGTCGTGCTTACCGTCAACGATCGCTGGTGGGGCGCGAAGCCCATCACCAAGCGGATCACGGTATGGCCGCGGGGCGTTGACGTGCAGGACCGCATCGACAAGGGCGTCTTCCAGGTGGTGGACGTCGCAACGGGCTCCTCGGGAACGCTCACGACACCCGACGACTACCAGCGCCGGGAAATTCCGTCAGACGGAATCGAGCAGCTCATCTTCTCGGCGCAGGGTCCGCTGGCGGCACCGCCCACACGGCGTGCCGTGGCATTGTGCGTGCCCCGCGACCTGATCGCCCGCAATGCGGAAGTGGAGATCGCCAACGCGCGGCTCAGCCCCGTCGGCGACGACGCCTTCAGCGACGCCGAGGGCGCATTCGAGGGCGGCCAGTACAGCGTCGCGAATCCGGATGCGGCCAGGGCCGCCGCCGGCAATCAACCCTTGACCGTCCGGATCGGCTATCAGGCGCCCAATCCCCGGCTGGCGGCCACGGTCGGAGCGATCGCCAAAGCGTGTGCGGCGGCGGGGATCACCGTTCAGGAAATCGCGACCGGCGCAACCGGCCCGCAGACACTGCGCGACGGTCAGATCGATGTGCTGCTGGCCAGCACGGGCGGCGCGAGCGGCAGCGGCTCGACAGGCTCGTCATCGATGGATGCCTACGCCCTGCGCACGGGAAACGGCAACAACCTGTCGGGATACTCCAACCCGCAGATCGACGGCATCATCAGCGCGCTCGCGGTCACGACCGACCTGAAGGAACAGGCGCGACTGCTGGGCGACGCGGCACCGATTCTCTGGGGCGACATGCCGACGGTCCCGCTGTACCGTCAACAGCGCACGGTGCTGTTCTCCAAGAAGATGTACGGCGTCGAAGCCAATCCGACCAAATGGGGCGCCGGATGGAACATGGACCGATGGGTGCTCGAGGAATGACCGAATCCGCGACCGACGTCATCGCCGGCCTCATCCGTGAGGTTTCGGACTTTCCCGAACCGGGCGTTCAGTTCAAGGACCTCACGCCGGTGCTCGCCGACAAACGAGGGCTCGCGGCGGTAACCGAGGGATTGGCCGAAATCGCTGACGGGGCCGACCTCGTCGCCGGCATCGACGCCCGCGGATTTCTACTCGGGGGAGCGGTGGCACATCGACTGGGGATCGGCGTGCTGGCCGTTCGGAAGGGCGGGAAACTGCCACCCCCGGTGCATCGCCAGACCTACAGCCTGGAGTACGGAACAGCCACGCTGGAGATCCCGGCCGAAGGACTCGATCTGCGCGACAGGCGAGTGGTCATCATCGACGACGTGTTGGCAACGGGCGGGACGGTCGTCGCCGCCCGCGAATTACTTGTCGCCAGTGGTGCGATCGTCACGGCGGCCGCGGTGGTGCTCGAACTCGCCGCTCTGCGCGGGCGTGACAAAATCGCTCCGCTCGCCGTGAGCAGCCTGCATATCATCTGATCGCGATATCCTCGGTGAGCGAGACATGGCGAGGAGGTGACCGGGCGTGGCCGATGACGAGATCGCGGTGACCGCGCCGATGCAGGTCGTCGAAATCCCCCCCGCGGAACAACGAGCGGACACCTCCAAGGCCGCCGAAGCCGCCAAATCGGCCAGCAGCGCGTCTCGCCGGGTCCGGGCCAGGCTGGCCCGGCGAATGACATCGCAGCGCAGCACCATCAACCCGGTGCTCGAACCGCTGGTCGCCGTACATCGCGAGATCTATCCGAAGGCCGACCTCGCAATCCTGCAGCGGGCATACGAGGTGGCCGAGGAGAAGCACTCCAGCCAGATGCGCCGCTCCGGCGATCCGTACATCACCCATCCGCTGGCCGTGGCCAACATCCTGGCCGAGCTCGGCATGGACACCACCACTCTGGTCGCCGCACTGCTCCACGACACCGTCGAAGACACCGGTTACGAACTGGAGGCCCTGACCGCCGACTTCGGCGAAGAAGTCGCCCACCTGGTCGACGGCGTGACCAAACTCGACAAAGTCGTCCTCGGCACCGCCGCGGAGGGCGAGACCATCCGCAAGATGATCATCGCGATGGCCCGCGATCCGCGGGTGCTCGTCATCAAGGTCGCCGACCGGCTGCACAACATGCGCACCATGCGATTCCTGCCACCCGAGAAGCAAGCCCGCAAAGCGCGCGAGACGCTGGAAGTCATTGCCCCCCTTGCCCATCGGCTCGGGATGGCGACGGTCAAGTGGGAACTGGAGGATCTGTCGTTCGCGATCCTTCATCCCAAGCGCTACGAGGAGATCGTGCGACTGGTGGCCGACCGGGCGCCGTCGCGTGACACCTATCTGGCGAAGGTTCGCGCCGAGATCACCGCCGCGCTGAATGCCATGAAGATCGGAGCAGCGGTCGAAGGACGGCCCAAGCACTACTGGTCGATCTATCAGAAGATGATCGTCAAGGGCCGCGACTTCGACGACATCCACGACCTGGTCGGCGTACGGATTCTCTGCGACGAGATTCGCGACTGCTACGCGGCCGTGGGCGTCGTGCATTCGCTGTGGCAGCCGATGCCTGGCCGCTTCAAGGATTACATCGCGCAACCGCGATTCGGTGTCTACCAGTCGCTGCACACCACCGTGGTGGGTCCGGAGGGCAAACCCCTGGAGGTGCAGATCCGCACGCGCGACATGCACCGCACCGCCGAATACGGCATAGCGGCCCACTGGCGATATAAAGAAGCCAAGGGCCGCAACGGATTACCGCACGCACACGCGGCGGCCGAAATCGACGACATGGCCTGGATGCGGCAACTGCTCGACTGGCAACGGGAGGCGGCAGACCCGGGGGAGTTCCTGGAGTCGCTGCGTTACGACCTCGCGGTACAAGAGATCTTCGTGTTCACCCCGAAGGGCGACGTCATCACCCTGCCTGCCGGATCGACCCCCGTCGACTTCGCGTACGCCGTGCACACCGAGGTGGGGCATCGCTGTATCGGCGCGCGGGTCAACGGCAGGCTGGTCGCCTTGGAACGCAAGCTCGAAAATGGGGAAGTGGTCGAGGTTTTCACCTCCAAAGCTCCCAACGCCGGGCCGTCCCGAGACTGGCAGTCCTTTGTCGTGTCGCCGCGCGCCAAAGCCAAGATCCGCCAGTGGTTCGCCAAAGAGCGCCGCGAAGAAGCGCTGGAGGCGGGCAAGGACTCGATCGCTCGCGAGGTGCGCCGCGGCGGACTTCCGCTGCAGCGGCTCGTCAACGGCGAGGCGATCTTGTCGCTGGCGAAAGAGCTGCACTACTCGGATGTGTCCGCCCTCTACACGGCCGTCGGTGAGGGGCATGTCTCCCCGCGCCACGTGGTGCAGCGGCTGCTGGCGCAGCTCGGGGGCGCCGACAGCGCTGAGGACGAACTCGCCGAACGGTCGACCCCGGCGACCATGCCGATGCGGCCGCGCACCAGTGACGACACCGGCGTCGCCATTCCGGGCGCACCAGGAACGTTGACCAAGCTCGCCAAGTGCTGCACGCCCGTACCGGGCGACATGATCCTGGGATTTGTGACCCGTGGCGGCGGGGTCAGTGTGCACCGAACCGACTGCACCAACGCGGCTGCGCTGGAGCAGCAGTCCGAGCGGATCATCGAAGTGCAGTGGGCGCCGTCGCCGACATCGGTTTTTCTGGTCGCGATCCAGGTCGAAGCACTCGACCGCCACCGGCTGCTGTCCGACGTCACCCGGGTGCTGGCCGACGAGCGGGTCAACATCCTGTCCGCATCGGTCACCACATCAAACGACCGAGTCGCGGTCAGCCGGTTCACCTTTGAAATGGGCGATCCAAAACACCTGGGTCATGTGCTCAACGCGGTGCGCAACGTCGAAGGTGTCTACGACGTCTACCGGGTTACCAGCGCAGCCTGACGGAGCTGTCAAATTGTGAGAGGGCTAGCGGTAGGGTTATCGCCGTGTCGGATGTCCCTTTGATGGCCGGTTTTCCCCCTGAGTTCTCGTCCATGGTGACGTTGGCGAATTGGCAGGACGCACCCTTCAACCGATGGGCGTTCCAGCACCTGAGGGAGGTGATCCCGACCCAGCGGATCGGCCGCGGATTCGGTCCGCTGTCGTTGTTCGAATGGACCGACAAGCCGCTGCATCCCGAGGACGTTTCCGTGCAGCGGCTCGAGGGGCACGCGTCGACCCTCGCCGACGTGCTGGCCGAGACGTACACCGACGCCGTGGTGATCGTCCACGACGGCCGCATCGTCTACGAGCAGTACAGCAACGGCATGGCTGCGGACACACCTCACCTACTGATGTCGGTGACGAAGTCGGTGGTCGGGTCGGTCGCCGGCATCCTCGTGGAGAAGGGCCTGCTCGACCCGGAAGCGCTGGCCAGCCAATATGTTCCGGAGGTGGAGGGGTCCGGGTACGGCGGCGCCACTGTGCGCAACCTGCTGGACATGCGCACCGGCGTCCGGTTCAGCGAGGAGTACACCAACCCCGCCGCCGAGGTCAGGGTGATGGAGCGCTACATGGGCTGGCGTCCCCAGAAAGAGGGCGACGAACTGCACGGCATGTACGAGTACCTGACCACGATGGAGGCGGACACGCTGCACGGCGGCCCCTTCGTCTACCGATCCTCCGACACCGACATGCTGGGATGGGTTTGCGAACGCGCGGCGGGCGCGCGGATGGCCGACCTCATCTCACATCTGATCTGGCAGCCGATGGGCGCTGAGTTCGACGCCGAAATCACTTGTGACAGGGTCGGTTCGGCAATTCACGACGGTGGAATGTCGGCCAGGGCGAGGGATATGGCCCGATTCGGTCAGTTGATCCTCAACGATGGGTTTGTGGGGGAGCGCCCCGTGCTGTCCAAGCAGTGGATCACCCACGCCCGCACCATCGACCCGGATATCCGGAACGCGTTCACCGAATCGGATTCCGAACCTTTCCTCACCGGAGGCTGGTACCGCAGCCAATTCTGGTTCATGCCGGGGGTTCTCGGGGATCTTCAGGTATGCCTGGGCATCCACGGGCAGATGGTGGTGGTGGACAGGTCGACGCGCACGGTGTCGGTGAAGCTGTCGACGTGGCCGGACGCACAGAACCCGACCTTCCTGCTCGACACCGTGAGAGCGTTCGTCGCAGCGGGTCAGCACGCCGCCGGGTTCGTCACCGCAAACGCCACCGGCGAACCACACCTGACCGGCCCCATCGGCATCACCCGTACGCACCAACATCCCGGGCCCGTGGGGATCGTGGAGGGCCGGGAACGGGGCAAGAGTTCGTAGCGTTCCCCCGCGCGAGCAGACGTAAAAGTCCCTGACACGCCAGGCGTGTCAGGGACTTTTACGTCTGCTCGGCAGAGTTACTTGACCCAGCCGATGGGCACGACCGTCGGCGGCTCCTTCAGCGGCTCGCTCACATACAGCGCGCGGATGCCCTCGATGTAGGCACGGCACCGCTTGGTCAGACCGTCCGAGGTCTGCATCCGGCCCTTGGTCACCAGAATGCCGAGATCGGCGCCCTTGAAGCGGTAATCACCCGGGCCGTACACCCGCATGAAGAAGCATTCGTCTTCGTGCGTGACGTCATGCCAGTCGTTGGTGACGCCGATGTAGGTCAGCGTCTCGTCGTCGTTGAGGCGGTAGCGACCCGTTTTCGGCGCCGCCAGGATGCGCTCGACGGAGTCGATCGGTTCCTTCATGATCAGCTGCGCCCACACGTCAAGCGCAGCCAGATCCCGCCAGCGCGCGTTGATCTCGTCGACGTCGATGGTGTAGTCGACGTCCATGAACTCCAGCAGATGGAACAGGAAGAGCGGAATGTCGGAGTAGGCGCCGGCGGTGACATTGGTGATCGACGACGCGCCCGAGATGCGCGGATTCAGTTCGCCCAGGTAGACCTCTTCTGAATCCAGGTCGACCAGCACATCGACCTCGAAGAACCCGCGGTACCCCTCCTTGCGGAGCTGATTGCCGAGTCGCTGGACATGTTCGATGGCCGTCGCCCGGTGACCGTCGGACAGCGCTTCGGGGAACAGGTCGTTGCCGCACCAACCGCCACGATAGGGCGTCAACTCCGGATAACCGGTGAGGTCAGTCATGAACGGGCCCACCACGGTTCCATGCTTGGTGTTCACGGCCTCCACCGCCACCGCATGGTTGTTGATCCGCTTCATGATCTTCAAGTCTTGCCCGATCATGTTCTCGGAGTTCTTATCCCAGTCCTCCTCCTTGGTGATGAAGAAGGTGGTCTTGCCCGAATCGCCATACGGTGTCTGCACAACCAAGTCGGTACCCAGGCCGGCTTCCGTGGACAGCTTGTTCAACTCCTCATAGCTGTCGGCGCGGGCGAGCACGTTGGGCACCGAGGGGGCACCGGCCTCTTCACCCAGCTTGGTGGTGACGATCTTGGAATCCAGATGCCGACGCAGTTCGTCGGTGGGCAGGATCAATGTGTAATTCAGTTCGCGGCAGATCTCTTCCGTTTCCTCGTCGAAGAAGACCATCGCCACCATGGGCCGCACACCCTTGGACTTGCACTTCGCCTCGATGTGCTTCTGCACCTCGGCATCACGAAGGAGATAGTTGTTGATCTCCTCGCTGCTCTTGAACTCCACGTAGGGCTTGCTGGCCGGGGTGAAGACACGTGGATGCGTGCCGTCCCAGGAGTCGTAGTAGACGATGTATTCGAATCCACGTACCCAGCGGTCGATCCCGAGAAGGTTGAACCCCGTAGCACCGATGAAGAAAATCGGTTGTTCGTTGGTGCGGAAGAAGGTTCGGATCTCTGAGATCCCCTTCAATCCGCGGGATCCCAACACTTTCGAAATCAGGCTCTGCCGTTCGCTCATTGAGTCCCCTCGCGCCGTATGCTCCCGATGTTGCCGACGAATTGTCGCATTGCCGAGGACAAATGTGGTCGGAAACGGTTGACTTAGCGCGATGTCGTCAAAAGAGGAGCACATATGGCACAACACCCCCTAGAGCCTTTGAACGCAGACGAATTCCGGCAGACGGCGGCGACGTTGCGGCGCGAGGGACTGATCAGCGACAGCTACCGCTTCGCGGCGATCGAATTGAAGGAGCCGCCGAAGGCTGCGGTCAAGGCCTGGCGTGCCGGCGATCCGGTTCCCCGGACATCGTTTGCTGTTCTGTGGGATCGGCTCACCAACAACACGTACGAAGCGACGGTCGATCTGACCGGCGACAAGGTTGTCTCTTTTGACCACATTCCCGACGTCACACCCAACTTCACGCACGACGAGTTCAACGAAGTCGACGAAGCGATGCGGGCAAATCCCGATGTGGTGGCGGCCCTGGCCAAGCGCGGCTTCACCAACATGGACCTGATCCTCATCGACGTGTGGACCTACGGCAAAGCGCTGATGCCCGAGAAGTATCGCGACCGCCGGCTGGGCTGGTGCGATCTGTGGGCTCGCGAAACATACGAGGGCAATCCCTACGGTCACCCCGTCTCCGGGCTCAAGCTGCTGGTCGACATGAACAGCCTCGAACTGCTCGAAATCGAGGAGCACCACGACTACGGCCATCCCGAGGTCGATTGCGAATACATCCCGTCGGTGCGGGGCACCGAGGTGCGCACAGACCTCAAGCCCCTGCTCATCACGCAGCCTGAAGGTTCATCGTTCACGGTCGACGGCACCGAACTGAAGTGGCAGAACTGGACCATGCGGCTGGGCTTCAACTATCGCGAGGGTCCCGTGATCTACCAGGTGTCCTTCGATGACAAGGGCACCAAACGCGATGTCGCGTACCGGATGTCGTTCGCAGAGATGATCGTTCCCTACCGCGACCCCTCGTTCGACCACTACCGGCGCACCGCCTACGACATCGGCGAGTGGGGCCTCGGCTGCATGACGACGTCGCTCGAACTGGGCTGCGACTGCCTCGGTGAGATCACCTATGTCGACGCCACCCTGGCCGACTCCAAAGGCGAGCCTTTCGACATCAAGCAGGCGATCTGCCTGCATGAAGAAGACAACGCAGTCGGGTGGAAGCACATCGATCACCGAACGGGTGCGGAGGTGCGTCGTCAGCGTCGCATGGTGGTGTCCTGCCACGCCACCGTGGCGAACTACGAGTACCTGGTGTACTGGCGCTTCTATCAGGACGGCAACATCGAGTGCGAGGTCAGGGCGACCGGCATCATGGTCACCACCCCGATGCTCGAGGGGGAGACCCCGCCGCCCTACGGCACCGTGGTGGACAAGAACACCTACGCCCCGTACCACCAGCACTTCCTGGTCGCGCGGCTCGATCTCGACGTCGACGGCGATGAGAACACCGTGATGGAGGTCGACTCGTTCGCACCGCCGGTGTCGGAGGAGAACCCGTACGGTCTGGCGCTGGTCACCAAGGCCACACCGATCAAGTCCGAGTCCGAATCCGCTCGCGATTTCGACTGGTCGACCCAGCGGTCGTGGAAGGTCGTCAACCCCAACAAGCAGAACAAGGTCGGCACAGACGTGTCGTACAAGCTGGTGCCCGGGGCATGCTTCCCGGCGATGATGGATCCGTCCACCCCCCAGTACGTGCGAGCACCTGTCATCGGGCACACGCTGTGGGTGACCAAGAACAGCGAGGACGAGCGGTGGCCCGCGGGCAACTATCCGACGCAGTCCGAGGTCTGCGGCGGAATCAGCCAGTGGGTCAAGGATGACGCCTCACTGGTGAACACCGACGTGGTGCTGTGGTACGTCTTCGGCGTGCACCACATCACGCGCATCGAGGAGTGGCCGATCATGTCGGTGGACGTGGTCTCGTTCTGGCTCAAGCCGTCTGGCTTCTTCGACCAGAACCCCTCGATCGATGCTCCGCCCTCTCCAAAGGGCGCCTGCCACAGCGGGTAAGACAGACGAAGAAGCCCCCTGCCTACCGGGCGGGGGGCTTCTTCGTTGCGTTCGGTGTTCGAACCCGTACACGCGCGGCGGAGTGTGCGGATGAAACCGCACACTCGGCCAGGGGCCGATCAGTCGTCCATGACGAGTACCGGAGTGTCCTTGCGCAAGGTCTCGCCGCGGAAGAACGCCGGTTGCGCCGCCCGCCAGACGAACATCAGGATGAGGCCCGTGAGGATCAGGCCGACGCCGAGGATCAGCACCAGGCCGACCCCGAAGATACTTGCGCCGCTGCCGTATTCGGGTGACGCCGCATCGTGCAGAGTGACACCGAGTACGCCGAACAATCCCAACCCGCCGACGAGTGGGAACAGCAGCTTGAACACGAAATTCTGGAAGCTGGAGAACAGTTCGTTGCGGAAGTACCAGACGCACGAAAACGCCGTCAGACCGTAGTAGAAGCAGATCATGATGCCGAGCGAGTAGATGGTGTCGGTCAATACCCGCGCGCTGACGATCGTCAGAATCGAGTAGAACGCGGCGGCGAACGCGCCGGCCACCACCGTCGCGTAGGACGGCGTCAGGAACCGCGGGTGGATCGCCGCGAACCGTGGCGGGAGCGCCTTGTATGAGGCCATGCCGAGGATGGTCCGGGTCGCGGGCAGGAACGTCGTGATGAGGCTTGCGGTACTCGACGCCAAGACCGCGAGATAGAGGAAGAGGTGCCATGGGTCGCCCATCACCGGATGCGCGAGCGCGCCGAATACGTTCTCGGAGATCTCCTCGTTCCCGAGGCCCAGACCCTCTGTGCCGACACCCGCGTACATCTGGGTGGCCGTCGCGACCAGCAGGTAGGTGAGCAGGATCGACATCACCGTGAGCAGGGCGGCGCGGCCGGGGGTCTTGGTCGATCCCTTCGATTCCTCGTTCACCGTGAGGCAGGTGTCCCAGCCCCAGAATGCGAAGATCGACCCCGAAAGTCCGGCGATGAATGCGGAGAGGGTCAGGCCGCTGGGGCTGAACCAGTCCCAATCGAAATGGATGCCCGTCGGCGACGAACCGGACTTCACGATCGCGGTTCCGGCGAAGGCGAGTAGGACTATCAGCTGGAACCCGACGAGGAAGAACTGCACCTTTTCCGTCGTGGTGATGCCGCGGTACGCCACATACGTCGCACCGGCGAGAAGCGCGATACACGTCACCACATTGACGCCGCGGTTCTGCCACAGTTGGCCCAGAGCTTCGTTTCGGAAGGCATCGCCCAAGAACTGATAGAGGAATTGGACCGCCACTCCGGATAGATTCGACAGCACGATGGCGGTCGCGAGAATAGCGGCCCAACCGCCGATCCACCCGATGTAGGGTCCGAAGGCTTTGGTGGTCCAGGTGAACGACGTGCCGCAGTCCGGGGCGACCTTGTTCAGTTCGCGATATGCATAGGCTGCGAAGAACATCGGGAGGAATCCGGCGATGATCACCACCGCCATCTTCGAACCGGCTTGGGTGACCAGGATGCCGATGGTTGCGGTCAGCGTGTAGGCGGGTGCCACCGAGGAGATGCCCAGCACCACGCTGCCAAGGACGCCTACCGAGTTCTTCGACAACCCCTTCTGCTCGAGGTCCGTTTCGACAGCATGGTGCGGGTCGTGTTCTTCGATCTGCATGCCACCCTCAAGAGCTCTAGTCGGGAACAACTCCAAGTGTCAGCACAGTACCGCTGAGAACATGACTTTCTGGTGTGGTTTGCCCTGCTTTACTTGGTAGTCACACGAATAGGTGCCGCTGCGGCGGCGAGATCGGAGGAACCGCATGACCGAGGCCACTGACAACG
This sequence comes from Mycobacterium sp., assembly GCA_046330895.1. Lineage (GTDB taxonomy): Bacteria > Actinomycetota > Actinomycetes > Mycobacteriales > Mycobacteriaceae > Mycobacterium. Next base: position 254,738 of record JAXLRY010000007.1, read on the forward strand.
GCACCACCGCCACTGCTAGCGGGGTTGTCGTCGGGGCAGACGGTTCGGATCATGGGAAGGTCGCGATCCGCTGGGCTGCCGGTGCCGCCAGCGCCTACGGTCTGCCGCTGACGGTTCTATTCGCTCGTCCCGATGCCACCGCCGTGCCGGAACTCATCTCGGATCCGACCGGTGTGCTCGGCGATGCTGTGGCGGAGGCTCAGGACGGCAATCCGGGGCTGGAGGTTCGTGCCCTGCAGATGCCTGAATCGCCGGTCGAATCCCTGTTGGTTGCGAGCGAGACGGCGGACTTTCTGGTCCTGGGATCGCGCGGCATCGGCGGGTTCCGGGGCCTGCTCCTCGGCTCGACGACGCTCAACGTCATGCCCTATGCGGAGTGCCCCGTAGTGGTGATCCATTCGCACAGCGAAGACGAACAGCCGGAAATCCCTGAGGGAGAAGGGAATCCGGGACAGGTGGTCCTGGGCTACGACGGTTCGGCGGCCGCGAACCGTGCCGCGGCATTCGCCTTCCGGCACGCCGACGCCATCGGCTGCGGTGTCGTCGTCGTGACGGTGGATCCGGCGCGGACCGATCCGGAATCGCGCGAAGTCGACCCGTCCGCGGCACTACCGGGGTCCGACACCGGCGCCTTCTCGTCGCCGGTGATCGTCACCGCCGAAGCCTTCCCGAACGTGCCCGTCTCGTTCGTCGCGGGCATCGGACGCCCGGCGGAAGTTCTCATCTCCGAAGCGCAGGGCGCTGAGCTGCTGGTGGTGGGCAGCCGGGGCATCGGGGGATTCGCCAAGCTCGTGATGGGCTCGGTGAGCCAGAAGGTGGTGGCGCACGCCAGCTGCCCGGTAGCGGTCTTGCACGAGGGGATCACCGCAGCCACGGCTGCCGGTGTTGATTAACCCGGCGTTGAGTAACCCGGCGTTGAATAACCCGGCGTTGAGTAACCCGGCGTCGCCGGAGCGTCAGTCCAGCCGAACCGATTCGACGGTCACCGGCATTCGCGGTGCGCCGTCGTCAGGAGTGCTCGAACCAGCCTTGACCCCGGCTTTCGCAATGCGATCCACCACGGCGAGGCCTGTCTCGTCGACGGTGCCGAAGGCTGTGTAAGTCGGCGGCAGAAGCGAATCGCGGTAAACGATGAAGAATTGGCTGCCGTTGGTGTCCGGGCCCGAGTTCGCCATCGCCAACGTGCCCCGCGGGTAGCGGACGCTGCGCTTGAGCGCCGGATCGAACGGCCGGTACTGATTGGTGGGGTACTCGTTGGCGAATCGATAGCCCGGCCCGCCCGAACCGCGGCCGGTCGGGTCGCCGCATTGAAGAACCGCGAGGTCGGCCGAGTCCGTCAATCGATGACATGGGGTGGCATCGAAGAAGCCCTGCTGCGCGAGGCTCACGAAGCTGTTCACCGTGCACGGTGCTTTGGCGTTGTCGAGCTTCAGGCCGATCGGGCCGTCGTTGGTGACGACGGTCGCATCGACGGCGGCGGGCGTCGTCGGCACCTTGCCTGAGCGTGGGGGAGTCGCCGGTTTGCTGGCCGGCGTCGGTGTCGCGGGGTAGGCGCAGTTGGCGCCGAGATCGGCCGGTGCGATGAACGCCGGCAGTTCAGTTCCGTTGGGGGGCATGGCAGTCCGGCCGTTGACGCCGAAGCTGCCGGATCGGACCCCTTCCTCGAGCATGCGGCCCATCCACACCATCAGCACCGCACTGACGACGACCGCCACGATCGTCATCACGGTGATGACATAACTGATCACCAGGCCCGCGATGGCCAGTCCGCGGCCTTCTTCGCGGTTGCGCTTGATCTGGGACAGCGAGATGTGACCGAACACGATCCCCAACGGGAAGAACAGAAAAGAACAGACCAGCGAGGCGATAGCCATGCTGTTCGTCGGCGCGGGCTGGGGATACGGGTACGGCCCCGGTCCGTACGGTCCAGGTCCTCCTGGTCCTGCGTACGGACCGGGGGGCGGCACGTAAGGCGGCGGATAGCTCATCGCCGGTCAGTCCAGCAGCACCGACTTGATCTGCACTGGGGTCTGGGGCTTGCCGTCCTGACCACCGCCGGCGACGCCGGCCGCTGCGATCTTGTCCAGGGTGGCCAGACCGGTCTGATCGATGGTGCCGAACACGGTGTAACCGGGCGGCAACTGCGAGTCTTTGTAGACGAGGAAGAACTGACTCCCGTTGGTGCCCGGGCCGGCGTTCGCCATGGCCAGCGTCCCGCGCGGATAATTCACCGGATCCTGCAGTGCCGGGTCGCCCTTGGGGTACTGGTCGGTGGGGTACTCGTTGGCGAACTGGTATCCCGGGCCTCCCGCCCCGCTGCCCGACGGATCGCCGCACTGCAACACACCGAGTCCCTGCGAAGTGGTCAGACGGTGGCACGGGGTGTCGTTGAAGAAACCCTTCTGCGCCAGACTCGCGAAGTTGTTCACCGTGCACGGCGACTTTGCGTTGTCCAACTGCAGGCCGATGTTGCCCTCGTTGGTGGCCATGCTGACGCTCACCGTCGCCGGGTCGGTGGGCACTTTGCCGCCGTGCGGCGGATCGACTTTCTTGCTGGCCGGCTCGGGAGTCGGGGTGTACTCGCAGTTTGCTCCCAGATCTGCGGCCGCTTTAAAGGCTGGGAGCTGTCCCGGTGCCGACGCCGGGGCCGCCGAGCTGGACGGAGCGGGGGTGGTCGCGGACGCCACGGTGCTGCCTTCCGGATCGTCGTCGCCCAGAACGAATGTCAGAACCACCGCCACCACGGTCGCCAGGGCCACGACGGCGCCGATGATGGTCATGAGCCGGCGCCGCCTGGCTTGCTTGGCGCGACGCTCGAGTTGGCGTTCGAGTTTGCGCTTGGCGGTTTCGCGCCGCTGTTCGTTGGTGGGCACCGCTGACGTCCTCCGTTATTTCTGCATCGCCGGTAATTCGGCACCGAGTCTGCCAGTCGATCCTGTGGAGTCGTGTAACTGGGGCGTGGGAAACTGGGCCCGTGTTGCTCACCGGGTTCCCGGCCGGCATGTTGGCATGTAACTGCTACGTGTTGGCCCCGCACGCAGGAGCGGACGCCATTGTCGTCGATCCCGGCCAGCGCGCGATGGGTCCGCTGCGACGCATTCTGGACGAGAATCGTCTGACGCCGGCCGCGGTGCTGCTCACCCACGGGCATATCGATCACATGTGGTCGGCGCAGAAGGTGGCGGACTCCTTCGGGTGTCCCGTATTCATCCACCCCGAAGACCGATACATGCTCGCCGACCCGATACACGGATTCGGTCCCCGCATCGGTCAGATCGCTTTCGGTGCGCTGTTCCGGGAACCTCGGCAGGTGGTGGAGTTGAATCGCGACGGCGACAAATTGGACCTCGGCGGGACCACGGTGACCGTGGACCACACGCCCGGACATACCCGCGGATCGGTCGTCTTTCGCGTCGCCGGAAACCTCCCCGATGATCCGCATGACATCGCATTCACCGGTGACACCCTGTTCAAGCGATCAGTGGGACGCACCGACCTTCCCGGCGGCAGCGGGCGAGACCTGCTGGGGTCCATCGTCGGCAAGCTACTGGTGCTCGACGACGGCACCCGGGTTCTGCCCGGACACGGTCCATCTACCACCATCGGCGAGGAACGCCGCAACAACCCATTCCTCAAAGGTCTGTGAATGAGTGATTTTCAGGCGCCGAAGGGCGTTCCCGATTACCTGCCGCCGGCGTCGGCTCAGTTCGTCGCGGTGCGGGACGGCCTGCTCGCCGAGGCCCGTCGGGCCGGCTATGGCCACATAGAACTCCCGATATTCGAGGACACGGCGCTGTTCGCGCGTGGTGTGGGCGAGTCGACGGACGTGGTCTCCAAGGAGATGTACACGTTCGCAGACCGCGGTGACCGTTCGGTGACGTTGCGGCCCGAAGGCACCGCGGGGGTGATGCGCGCCGTCATCGAACACGGCCTCGACCGTGGGGCTTTGCCGGTCAAGCTCTGCTACTCCGGCCCGTTCTTCCGGTACGAGCGTCCGCAGGCTGGGCGCTACCGGCAGTTGCAGCAAGTCGGTGTCGAGGCGATCGGCGTCGATGACCCGGCACTGGATGCCGAGGTCATCGCAGTCGCAGACGCGGGGTTCAGATCGCTGGGCCTCGACGGCTTCCGCCTGGAGATCACATCGCTGGGCGACGACACCTGTCGCCCGCAGTACCGCGAACTACTGCAGGAATTCCTGTTCAAGCTCGACCTCGACGAGGCGACTCGGCAGCGGGCACAGATCAACCCGCTGCGGGTGCTCGACGACAAGCGACCGCACGTGCGGGAGATGACTGCCGAGGCGCCCGTGATGCTCGACCATCTGTCGCAGGATGCGAAGCGCCACTTCGACACCGTGCTGTCGCATCTCGACGCGCTCGGGGTGCCGTACGTGGTCAACCCCCGCATGGTGCGCGGGTTGGACTACTACACCAAAACGACGTTTGAGTTCGTGCACGACGGGTTGGGTGCCCAATCGGGTATCGGCGGTGGCGGTCGTTACGACGGTTTGATGCGGCAACTCGGCGGCCAGGATCTCTCCGGCATCGGATTCGGCCTGGGAGTGGATCGGACCGTGTTGGCCCTGGCGGCCGAGGGAAGGGCAGTCGGGGAGACGGCTCGTTGCGAGGTGTTCGGCGTGCCGCTGGGCGACTCGGCGAAACTGGAACTGGCAAAGGTAGCGGCGGCGCTGCGGGCGGCAGGTGTCCGGGTCGATCTGGCCTACGGCGACCGGGGCATGAAGGGCGCGATGCGTGCCGCGGATCGTTCCGGGGCGCGCATCGCTGTAGTGGCCGGAGACCGTGACATCGACGCGGGAACGGTGGGACTGAAGGACCTCTCGACGGGAGAACAGACGGACGTCGCCGTCGGCGCGGTGGTAGCCGAAGTGCTGACTCGACTACAGCCTTAGCAAATTCTCAAACGCCTCTTCGAGATCGGCCAGAACGCGGAGGCAGTCTGGATTCAGACCGTTCTGTCGGTTGTGTCGACCGCAACTGCCGGAGAGCCCGAACCACTGGAGAGCCATGGCGTCCGATCTCGTCGGTGCCGCACTCATCGAGGCCTACCTGAGTGCCAGGCAGGTTCGGTATTTCCGCGGCCACCACGACGACGAATTCTTCTTTCTGATCAACGCCTATCACGGTCGTCTGCATGTGCACCTCGAGGTGCCCGCCACGGATCGCGAGGTCATCACCATCAGCATCGCCGAAGAGCGCTACTACCCGGCGACACTGCGTGGACGACTGACCGGGCTGGTCGATGAGTGGAATAAGGCGACTCCCTGGGCCAAAGCGGCACTGGTGGCGTCGTCGGACCCAAACCTGCTGGGCATCGCGGCGCACAATCGCTATTCGCGGAAGATCGGGGACTTCACGACGGTGGTCGATCACACGCTTCAATCGGCTATCGAACTGTTCGGTCGCGTCAGAAAGCTGTTGGCCGCGGCCGGAAGTGACGGAAACCCGTTGCGCGATGCCGGGTGAATGATGCCGCTTTGACCAAAACCGGGTAACGCCTCGGACCGTGTGACCGATATGGCGGGTATGCGATCGACAACCAGGATCGGTGCCGCACTCATCGTTGCGGCCGTGTCAGGTATGGGATTCGCGGGTGTGGCCAGTGCGGATCCGGAGAGTCCGGAACCCTCGGTCCAGCCGACGGTAGATCCGTCGGTGCCTGCGACTATGGCCCCGGTTGCGCCTGGTCAGCACCAGGTGACGTACACCATCACCACCACCAGCGACCTGACTGCCAACATCTACTACGTCAGCGCAGATCCGCCGAACCAGGGTGCCGCGAATGACCCCCAGTACATGCCGCAGGCCCGCACCCAGGTTGGGCCGGGCGCCCCATGGACCTACACCGCAACGCTGGCTGACCCGACCCAATGGGCCTTTGTCAGCGCAAGCGGTGGACTTCGGGTGAATCCGGAATTCCATTGCGAAATCGCCGTCGACGGACAGGTGATTGCTTCCGAACAGGGCGGCAGCGGCGTGCAGTGCTCGTTGCGGCCCTGGTGAGCCTGTGCGTTCAGGCTTAGGCCGCGAACATTTCGGTCAGGCGGTGGTTGAGCCAGGTTTCGGCGGAAGGGTCTGCTGCATGGATAGGTGACATCTTGACCTGCCCCACTGTTTAGGTTCCAGATTCGGTGACTAACTGACAGCCTCTACGAAAGGCTGACCGTCATGCCGCGTCCTTATCCGGCCGAGTTCCGGGCTCGTGCTATCGCCCTCGTGGGTGCTGGCAAGCCGCAGAAGCAAACCGCAGATGATCTTGGCATTCACGCTGTCACGTTGTCGAAATGGATCAAACGGGATGACATCGACCACGGCCTGCGTCCGGGTGTTCCGTCGAGCGAATCAACGGAACTGCGCGCTGCCCGCCGGCGGATTCGTGAGCTCGAGACAGAGTTGGCAATCGTGCGCCAGGCACCGACGCTCTTGGGCGAGGACAAGCCCCGCCCAAAAGGATTTACCCGATGATCGACCGACTCGTTGACGCCGGGGCACCCGTTGATCGTTGCTGCGTCATTCTCGGTGTGACGCGCCAGAACTACTACAAACACAAGCGAAAGCCAGTCACTACGAGGGGTGGCGAGTGCCGATGATCTGGTCAACCGCAAATTCCACCGACTTGCCCCAAATGAGTTGTGGGTCACCGATATTGTGCGCCGCGAGGCGCTGTTTGACCGAGTGGAGGTGAGAGACCGCCACTTTTCTGCTGTCGCAGCAGTGGATTGAAGCTGAGGGCAGCCTGATCCCCGGGACGGGGGTGAGGGTGGACAGCGGCCCTGACAACGCCGAGTCGTATCAGTACTGCTAGATGGGGGAGTGTCGGAAAGACGGTGGATCTGATCTTGGTCTGACACGCCGAGCGGGCAGCTTGGCGGGAAGGATCACTGATGTTGGAAACACTCGATCGCGTGGCTTCTACGGAACTGGATCATCGGCAGCTGGCCGAGCAATTGTTGGCGCAGGCCAAGGAACACGGCGTCGATTTGGTGGGCCCGAACGGGTTGCTCAACCAGTTGACGAAGAACGTGCTGGAGACCGCGCTGGAGGCCGAGATGAGCGAACATCTCGGGTACGACAGGCATGACCCGGCTGGGCGGGGCAGCGGTAACTCCCGCAACGGCACCCGGACGAAGACGGTGTTGACCGAGATCGGCCCGGTCGACATCGACGTACCCCGGGACATGAACGCGTCGTTCGATCCGCAGATAGTCAAGAAGCGTCAACGCCGGCTGACGGGGATTGATGAGATCGTATTGTCTTTGACGGCAAAGGGATTGACCACTGGTGAGGTCGCCGCCCACTTCCAGGATATTTATGGTGCGTCGGTGTCGAAGGACACGATCAGTCGGATCACCGACAAGGTCGTCGGTGAGATGACTGAGTGGTGCAATCGGCCGCTGGAGTCGGTGTATCCGGTGGTGTTCATCGACGCGATCCACGTCAAGATCCGCGATGGACAGGTCACCAACAGGCCCGTCTATGTGGCTATCGGGGTCACCTGCGCGGGGGAACGTGACATCCTGGACCTGAGTTTGGACATTTGGCTTAGTACCCCGGCTTGAAGCCGAGGTCGGTGAGGATTTTGCGTTCGTCCTGAGTTTGGACATTTGGCTTAGTACCCCGGCTTGAAGCCGAGGTCGGTGAGGATTTTGCGTTCGTGGTCGGGGATGGCCGGCGGGAAAGTTTGGGTGGCTCCGTTGATGGTGATGGTCGCTGAGCGCAGTGGTCGCAGGGCCTTGACGGTCTTGGCGATCGATATGCCGGCCCTCGACTGGATGACGTGAGAGATGGCCAGAGCGGCGAAGACGATGGTCAGGTGCGCTTCGATCGCGTCACGCACCCGATTGAACATCGGCCGCGCATCGAGGTCGCTTTTGGACATCCGAAACGACTTCTCCACGTGCCACAGGTCGTGGTATTTCGCAATGACCTCCGCAGCTGGCATCACGGTGACCGGCACATTGGTCACGTATCCCTTTAAACCCACCAGCGATTGGGCACGTGCCAGGCTGGCCTCGTCGATAGTTCGGTCATTGCCGCGGACCTTCACGAACCTGGCGGTCTTGGCCTGTTTTGAGCCGTCGATGATGGCTCGCGCCCGGGCTTCCTGGGCGACCAGCGTTTTCTGGTCACGCCGTGCACGTTTGGCCGAGTAGGCCCATACCGACCGCCAGGCACCCGGGTGGGCTTCGGGGTTCCAGACCGGCTCAGCCCGCTTATTGCAGTCGTTGACGGTGCTGTTTCCGTGCCGGGGCGTCACGGTGTCGATGACCTGCCCATCGGTGAAAACATCGCCGTTCCAATGGAAATGGGACTCCAGATCACCGGGTGCCTTGGTCATTCGGGAGCCGACAATGAACGAGAGTTCCAACTCGTCGAGGGCTTTGAGGTTAGCCGCTGAGAGCATCCCGGCGTCAGCGGCCACTACCATCGGCGTCCCCTGCAGTTGGTGGCGTTCGACGAAGCCGCCGATGATCGGCACGATTGTGGTCGTCTCGGCGGTATTGCCCTCGAAACAGCCTATCTCCAAAGGCATCCCGGTGCGGTCCACCAGCAGTCCCACGACGATCTGAGGGTCGACTTTGCGGTCCTTGCTATAGCCAACCCGCCGCAGCGCGTCTTCTTTCTCGGCTTCCCAATGCAAGGTTGTGACGTCATAGAGCAGCAATGACAGGCCTCCGCAATCACGGGAATAGTCAAAGCATTTCGCGGCGAGCACATCTCGGGCCGGGCCGGCGTGGAGGCTACGGACATGGCGGTCGATCGTCTTGTACGACACCGGCGTTGCTCCGAGGTCGGCCAGCACCCGCAACGCGTCAATCTTGCTGGTCGGCTCCACGATCCGGGCGATCACCAAGTCCCGAAACACATCATCGCCGACCTCGCCGAAACCGAGCCAGTCATACACGTGGGCCAGCACGTCATAGAGCAGTCCTGAACTGGTGCCCAGCGTGCGCCCCGGCGGCACCACCAGTGCCGGGCTGCTGGACTGGGCCGGCACAGCAAGCAACGCGCGCTCCCGGAAATCAGCCACCTGGGCCATCGACTGAGCACGAGCACCGACCTCAAAGTCAAGCGCGGCCTGACCGTCGAGGACCACCTGTTGAGCCGCGTCGAGCAGAATGCCCAGCTCAGCATCGGTACGCGCCGAGCCCAGATGCGCCAGGACCACCACCTTGCCCTGATCCTTGCGCGCCACCTGCACCGCCACCGCGCCCGAGGCAGTCCGCACCTTCCGCACGTACGCCACCGCACGAACCTACCCGGTTAGTACCCCAAAACACCCACCCCAGAGACAAAAACAGCAGGTCAGAGAACTACACCCCACAAAAATCACCGAAGGTGTCCAAACTCAGGCGTCATTCTCGGTGTGACGCGCCAGAACTACTACAAACACAAGCGAAAGCCAGTCACTACGAGGGGTGGCGAGTGCCGATGATCTGGTCAACCGCAAATTCCACCGACTTGCCCCAAATGAGTTGTGGGTCACCGATATTGTGCGCCGCGAGGCGCTGTTTGACCGAGTGGAGGTGAGAGACCGCCACTTTTCTGCTGTCGCAGCAGTGGATTGAAGCTGAGGGCAGCCTGATCCCCGGGACGGGGGTGAGGGTGGACAGCGGCCCTGACAACGCCGAGTCGTATCAGTACTGCTAGATGGGGGAGTGTCGGAAAGACGGTGGATCTGATCTTGGTCTGACACGCCGAGCGGGCAGCTTGGCGGGAAGGATCACTGATGTTGGAAACACTCGATCGCGTGGCTTCTACGGAACTGGATCATCGGCAGCTGGCCGAGCAATTGTTGGCGCAGGCCAAGGAACACGGCGTCGATTTGGTGGGCCCGAACGGGTTGCTCAACCAGTTGACGAAGAACGTGCTGGAGACCGCGCTGGAGGCCGAGATGAGCGAACATCTCGGGTACGACAGGCATGACCCGGCTGGGCGGGGGCAGCGGTAACTCCCGCAACGGCACCCGGACGAAGACGGTGCTGACCGAGATCGGCCCGGTCGACATCGACGTACCCCGGGACATGAACGCGTCGTTCGATCCGCAGATAGTCAAGAAGCGTCAACGCCGGCTGACGGGGATTGATGAGATCGTATTGTCTTTGACGGCAAAGGGATTGACCACTGGTGAGGTCGCCGCCCACTTCCAGGATATTTATGGTGCGTCGGTGTCGAAGGACACGATCAGTCGGATCACCGACAAGGTCGTCGGTGAGATGACTGAGTGGTGCAATCGGCCGCTGGAGTCGGTGTATCCGGTGGTGTTCATCGACGCGATCCACGTCAAGATCCGCGATGGACAGGTCACCAACAGGCCCGTCTATGTGGCTATCGGGGTCACCTGCGCGGGGGAACGTGACATCCTGGAGTTGTGGGCCGGCGACGGCGGTGAGGGTGCGAAGTTCTGGCTGGCGGTGCTCACCGAGATCAAGAACCGGGGTGCCGCCGATGTGTGCATCGTGGTCTGTGATGGGCTCAAGGGTCTGCCCGAGGCCATCACCACCGTGTGGGACCGGGCGATTGTTCAGACGTGTGTAATTCACTTGTTGCGCAACACTTTTCGTTACGCATCCCGCAAGTATTGGGATCGGATCGCCAAGGATATTCGGCCGGTGTACACCGCGCCTACCGAGGCTGCGGCCAAGGAACGCTTCGCCGAGTTCACCTCGACCTGGGGCCAGCAGTATCCGGCGATCATCCGGTTATGGGAGAACGCGTGGAGTGAATTCGTGCCGTTCTTGGACTACGACATCGAAATCCGAAGGGTCATCTGCAGTACGAACGCCATCGAATCCCTCAACGCTCGTTACCGGCGCGCGGTTCGCGCCCGCGGGCACTTCCCAACTGAGCAGGCCGCGATGAAATGTCTCTATCTCGTGACCCGTTCCCTGGACCCCACCGGCCGCGGTAAGGCACGATGGGCAATGAGGTGGAAGCCCGCACTCAACGCGTTCGCGATCACCTTCAACGGCCGAATCACCCCGACCGGCCACTAACAAATGCCAAGGTCGGATCCACCGTTAATCGGACAGTCCCGCATGATGCAAACAACCTTCCCTCGAAAGAAGGTGTGCATCAAAGTCGGGGCGATTCAAGATGTGGAAGTAGCAGCGCTGGATCCTGGTCGTAGGCCAGTGGTCGCTGATGGCTGAATGCAGGCCGGTTCCGCCGTCGACCACTGCTACGCGCGGGGCTGGCAGCCGGGCCAGGATCTGTGCCCAGGCGATTTTCTTCTCCCGGTCACACCACTGCCAGTCCAGGACATGGGCGCCGTCGGTGGCGATCAGCAGGCACCACGTTGGAAATAGGTGCCGTCGAGGATCACCACGCTGGGTGCGGCTGTCGGGGGTGCGGGTGGAGGTACTTCAATGCGCCAGCACCATGCGGTGGCGCGCCGGAATGTGCGGTCACTGGTGGCCAATTGGTCGGGCCGGCGGCCGGCCAGCAGCCGGGACAGGAAGGCGTTCAGCTGGGCCTTGGCGGTGATGTCCGGTCGTGCCTGGGTCGAGGATGCGCCGCAGGTCTTGCACCTCCACCGGGTCCGTCCCGCCGATGTCGTGCCGTTCTTGACCAGCTTGTCGCCGCATACACCACAGGTCGGGGAATTACGAGCACCAGACACTGAACATGCTTTCAGAGCATGTTCAGACCCCCATCACCGCAGATCAAGGCATAGAAATCAGTCGATCTATACACACATTTTGGCCATTAACCCTGGATCGAGAAATTGCAGCGTGTGAACTCGGGTGAGGTGCTGCGCAGTTTCCTGCTCCGGCCGACCGCTGTCTTACTGCTGGTCCTGTTCGCCGCTCCGTGGACCGATCTGCTCACCGTGCGCTGTTAAGAGAGGCGGACCTGTGCTCGCGGTCTCACGCTCCGTAGTAGACCCGCTGCTTACAGGGCCAGGTGAAGTCTCAGCGCGTCGTCGATGTCAGCAAGCTCAGCGGGGGAGACCTGGCCGATGCGTCGTAGGAGCCGCTGTGTCGCAATAGATCGGACTTGCTCAGCTTGGGCTTTTGAGTCGACTTGGAGGCCGCTTGTTTTCGCCGATAGCAACACCTGAAATGGAAAGATTTTGTCGGTGTTGCTCGTTATTGGTACGACTGTCACGACGCCACGACCGAGCTGCGCCGCGGCCCCATTGGCTCGGTCGTTGCTGACGAGAACCGCGGGACGCCGCTTATTTGCTTCACTACCGCGTGCGGGATCTAGGTCCACTTGCCATATCTCACCGCGAAGCATCCGCCACACCATCGCCAATCGTGTGGTCCCAACCTTCGGCGTCTTGGGTCCCAAACCACTCCGCCCACGCCCCGGCATAGTCGTTCTCCAACGCCGGGTAACGCAGCATCTGTACTGCACGTTGAATGCCCGCTGATCGCGACGGCAGACCGGCGCGTTTGATGTAGTCGTCCAAAACGGCCACATCCTCGTCGGGCATGCTCACGCTCAGTTTCATACCGAAATCCTACTCGGGTATGATCGTAGTAGCAATCACCGTCGGCGACTGGGCGGGCTAGCCGGGTGGGCGCACCCGCGCCCCGCAGCCACGCGGTCTCAAGGTCCGTGACAGACATGTCCAGCGCGGCTGCGATCTTTTCGGCGTGGCCGGGATTCCACTTCACCTGAGCCGCTCGAAATACGCCACCACAGCGGTACTTAACCCTGCCTCCCGCGCCAGGTCGATACTGGATCGCGACATCACCCTGGCGTTCATCCGCGCCTATCCCACCCCCGCCCAGGCCGGCCGGATCAGTACGGCACGGATGGCCGCGTTCACCGACCGTACGGCTACAGCGGCCGCAGAATGCCCGCGACCCTCGTGGACCGCATGCAGCCGTGACTTGTATGGGTTCAGGACATCGTTAACGGTTCGTCATCGGGACATGGTTGACCGGCAACCTGTGCCTGCGACGGTTTCGCGGTGCCGAACCAAGAGCCCTCAGAGTCAGACTCCGATATTGCAGCGCGCGTCACTGTAGAGATCCGGCTGCGCGCTGTCACCGAGGTCAACGACGGCGCACCCGTCGGCGAGGTCGCCGAGCGCTACGGCGTCTCGCGGCAGACAGTCACTGCGTGGCGCAAACGCTACGAGGCCGGCGGTCTGGACGCGTTGGCCGATCAGTCCCGCCGCCCACATGTCAGCCCCGGCCGGATCGCCCCTGATGTCGAAGCGCTGATCTGCGAAACGCGCCGACACCACCGACGCTGGGGTGCCCGACGGATCGCCTACGAAATGAAGCTCGAGATCGGCGACCAGGCCCCGTCACGATCTACGACCCACCGCGTCTTGGTGCGCAACGGGCTAGTGAATAGCCAAGAGCAGCAACATAAAAGAGTCTATAAGCGGTGGGCACGGGAAACGCCGATGCACCTCTGGCAGCTCGACATCGTCGGCGGGGTGTTCCTGGTCAACGGACGCGAATGCAAGGTACTCACTGCCATCGACGATCACTCGCGGTTCGTCGTGGCGGCCACCGTATTGCCGCTGCCATCAGGTCCTGCGGTGTGCGACGCGTTCCTCGCCGCGATCGCCCGCTGGGGCACGCCTTTTGAGGTGCTCACCGACAACGGCAAACAGTTCACGGGAAAGTTCACCCGACCTCTACCGGTCGAAGTCCTTTTCGAGCGGATCTGCCGCGACCACGGCATCACCGCCCGATTGACCAAACGCCGCTCACCCACGACCACCGGCAAGATCGAGCGGTTTCATCGCACATTGCGACGTGAATTGCTGGACGAGACAGGCGCATTCGAGTCGATCGAGGCCGCCCAGGCAGCGATCGACTCATGGATCGACGCCTACAACACGGTGCGACCCCACCAATCGCTGGACATGGCCACCCCGGCAAGCCTGTTCCGCAGCCGAGCCACCGAACCCGAGCCGCCCTCTGTTGTCGATGCTGCCCGGCCCGGCGAGGCCACCGGACCACTTCCGCTGACGACGCCGCCGAGCCCTACCACGGCCCCCGAACCCATCGAAATGGAAGCTCGCATACCGCCATCGGGCATTGTTGTCATCGCAGGCCTGCAGCAGCTCTGGGTCGGCAAGAACTACGCCGGACTGACAGTGACCCTGTGGATTCACCTGACCTGCATCCACATCCTGCTGGCCGACGAGGTCATCAAGACCGTCCCATCCCGAGTGACCACCGCCGACCTCGCACGCCTATCGCTGCGCGGAGTTCGCATCGGGCGACCCGACCCCGCGGCCCCTACGTCGACCGGCAACAGCGTGAACACCCGCACAGCACCAATCGAGCTGGAGCGCACTGCTAACCGCGACGGCATTGTCATCGTCCGCGGTCAGGAACTGGCGCTGGGAACTAGCGTTGCCGGGACCAGGGTCACGCTACGGTTCGAGGTTGGCTTGATCCACGCCACAGCGGGCAACATGCTATTGAAGACACTGCCGAATCCATTTCCATGGAACGAGATTCGATTGATACGGGGAGCCCGTCCCGCGACATCGGCACTTCCAGCACCTCCGCC
>JAXLRY010000008.1:0-207083 GCA_046330895.1 Mycobacterium sp.
GCACGACGGTCGAGAGCCTCGGCAAGCTGAAGTCCGCCTTCGAGGGCCTGGCCGCCATGGCCGGCTTCGACGACGTGGCGCTGCAGAAGTACCACTGGATCGAGAAGATCAACCACGTCCACACCGGCGGCAACAGCTCCGGCATCGTCGACGGCGCCGCCCTGGTGCTCATCGGCAACGAGAAAGCCGGCAAGTCGCAGGGCCTGACCCCGCGGGCGCGCATCGTCGCCACCGCCACCAGCGGCGCCGAGCCGACCATCATGCTGACCGGCCCGACACCGGCCACTAAGAAGGTTCTCGACCGCGCCGGCCTGACCGTCGACGACATCGACCTGTTCGAGCTGAACGAGGCCTTCGCCTCCGTCGTCCTGAAGTTCCAGAAGGACCTCAACATCCCGGACGAGAAGCTCAACGTCAACGGTGGCGCCATCGCCATGGGCCACCCGCTCGGTGCGACCGGCGCGATGATCCTCGGCACCATGGTCGACGAACTCGAACGCCGCAATGCCCGGCGCGCACTGATCACGCTGTGCATCGGCGGCGGCATGGGCGTCGCGACCATCATCGAGCGGGTCTAAGACTTCAAGACTTTCGGCAAAGGAGCTGACGAAACAACATGGCAGAGAACACAATCGCGTGGGACAAGGATGCCGACGGCATCGTCACGCTGACGCTGGACGACCCGACCGGTGGCGCCAACGTCATGAACGAGCACTACAAGGAATCCATGCATAAGGCCGTCGAACGCCTTGTCGCTGAGAAGGATTCGATCAAGGGCGTCATCATCACCAGCGGCAAGAAGACCTTCTTCGCCGGCGGTGACCTCAAGGCCATGATCCAGGCCGGCCCCGAGAACGCCGGCGAGATCTTCACCGAGGTCGAAGACATCAAGCGCGACCTGCGCACCCTGGAGACTCTGGGCGTTCCGGTTGTCGCCGCCATCAACGGCGCGGCACTCGGCGGCGGCCTCGAGATCGCCCTGGCCTGTCACCGCCGGATCGTGGCCGACGTCAAGGGAACTCAGCTCGGCCTCCCCGAGGTCACCCTCGGCCTGCTTCCCGGTGGCGGCGGCATCACCCGCACCGTGCGGATGATGGGCATCCAGAACGCGTTCGTGAACGTCCTGAGCCAGGGCACCCGCTTCAAGCCCGCCAAGGCCAAGGACGTCGGACTGGTCGACGAGGTCGTCGGCTCCGTCGAGGAGCTCATCCCCGCCGCGAAGGCGTGGATCAAGGCCAACCCCGAAGCCAACACCCAGCCGTGGGATGTCAAGGGCTACAAGATGCCCGGCGGCACCCCCGCCACCCCGGCGCTCGCCGCGATCCTGCCGTCGTTCCCGTCGCTGCTGCGCAAGCAGCTCAAGGGCGCGCCGATGCCGGCCCCGCGTGCCATCCTGGCCGCCGCCGTCGAAGGAGCGCAGGTCGACTTCGACACCGCATCGCGCATCGAAAGCCGCTACTTCACTTCCCTTGTCACCGGCCAGGTTTCCAAGAACATGATCCAGGCGTTCTTCTTCGACCTGCAGGCCATCAACGGTGGTGGATCGCGTCCCGAGGGCATCGCCAAGACGCCGATCAAGAAGATCGGCGTTCTGGGCGCGGGCATGATGGGCGCCGGAATCGCCTACGTGTCAGCGAAAGCCGGCTACGACGTCGTTCTCAAGGACGTCGAACTGGCCGCCGCCGAACGTGGCAAGGGCTACTCCGAGAAGCTGGAAGCCAAGGCGCTCGAGCGCGGCCGCACCACCCCCGAGAAGTCGGCCGAGCTGCTGGCCCGCATCACCCCGGCCGCCGACCCCGCCGCTTTCGCGGGCGTCGACTTCGTGATCGAGGCCGTCTTCGAGAACCAGGAACTCAAGCACAAGGTGTTCCAGGAGATCGAGGACATCGTCGAACCCAACGCTCTGCTCGGGTCGAACACCTCGACGCTGCCGATCACCGGTCTGGCCGCCGGCGTCAAGCGCCAGGAAGATTTCATCGGGATCCACTTCTTCTCGCCCGTCGACAAGATGCCGCTGGTCGAGATCATCCGTGGCGAGAAGACCTCGGACGAGGCGCTGGCTCGCGTGTTCGACTACACCCTGGCCATCGGCAAGACGCCGATCGTGGTCAACGACAGCCGCGGCTTCTACACCTCGCGCGTGATCGGCACCTTCGTGAACGAGGCGCTCGCCATGCTCGGTGAGGGTGTCGAACCGGCGTCCATCGAGCATGCGGGCACTCAGGCCGGATACCCGGCCGCACCGCTGCAGCTGTCCGACGAACTCAACCTCGAGCTGATGCACAAGATCGCTACGGCGACCCGCAAGGCCGTCGAGGATGCCGGTGGCACGTACACGCCGCACCCGGCCGAGCTGGTGGTCGAGAAGATGATCGCCGCGGGCCGCCCCTCGAAGCTGAAGGGTGCCGGGTTCTACGAGTACGCCGACGGCAAGCGGGTTGGTCTCTGGAGCGGCCTGCGCTCGGAGTTCGGGTCGGGTTCGTCGACCCCGCCGTTGCAGGACATGATCGACCGGATGCTCTTCGCTGAGGTCCTCGAGACGCAGAAGTGCTTCGACGAAGGCGTCATCACCTCGACGGCCGACGCGAACATCGGCTCCATCATGGGCATCGGCTTCCCGCCGTGGACCGGAGGCGCCGCACAGTTCATCGTGGGCTACCCGGGTGGACGTGCCGGTTTCGTGGCCCGTGCCCAGGAACTGGCGGCGAAGTACGGCGAGCGGTTCAACCCGCCCGCCTCGCTGCTGGCCTGATCTAAGTAGTTACGCGCCGAGCGTAACGTCACGGCGGAAATCGACTCGATTTTCCGCCCTGGCGTTACGCTCGGCGTCGTTACGGGGAGTTGTCGGTCCGGAGCGGCACACTGCCGCCCATGATTGAGCCGTTTATCGGCAGTGAAGCGCTCGCATCGGGCAGCGTCACCCGCCATCAGCTCCGCACGAAATTCACTGCTATCCATCAAGACGTCTACGTCCCGGTCGATTCCGTGTTGACGCCGGCAGTACGCGCGAAGGCCGGTTGGCTCAGATCGCGACGCCGTGGTGTTGTCGCAGGCTTTTCAGCGTCGGCGCTGCACGGTGCAAAGTGGATCAGTGCCACGCGGCCTGCGGAGATCTTCGACTCAAATCGACGCCCGAGCTCGCAGTTGGTCGTGCGCTCGGGACAGGTCGCGGCAGATGAGATTTGGCAACGCGACGGGATCAAGCTGACGAGTCCTGCCCGCACCGCGCTGGACCTGCTGTGCTGGAATCCGGTCGACGCCGCAATTGCCGCGACCGACGCGTTGGCCCGGGCCACCCGTCTCAAACTTGCGGATGTGCATTCGCTCATAGAGCGCTACGCGGGGCGACGCCAGATTCGCCGGGCACGAGAAGCACTCAAGCTTGTCGACCCTGGATCAGAGTCCCCTCGAGAGACTTGGCTACGACTGCTGCTGGTGCGGGCTGGATTCCCGACGCCCGAGACTCAGATCGTCGTCCGCAACGAATATGGCGTCGTCATCGCCGTAGTCGACATGGGATGGGACCAACTCAAACTCGGGCTGGAATACGAGGGTGATCACCACCGAACCAACCGGCGACAGTTCAATCGGGACATCCACCGGTATGAGGAGTTGCGGGAAATGGGCTGGCTGATCATCCGAGTGACGGTCGAGGACGTAGCGGGGTCGATCATTCATCGAGTTGGCGCCGAGTTCGCTCGCCGACGGTAACGCCACGGCGGCAAAGGGCCCAGATCTCCACCGTGGCGTTACGCTCGGCGCGACCTCGCGCAAAAGACACAAAAGCTACGCAGCCGGGGGAAGGCGCGGCTGCGCTCAGCCGGATCGGACATCACCGACTCTTAGGCGGCGAAGGCGGCGCCGAAATCGTCTCCGGTCGTAGTCGATGACGGCGGGACGACGACCTCCCTCGCCGATGGCACCGGAAACCAGGACGCGCATTGGCAGGGATCCTAACGGGCTGCGGCCAGAACGGTCAGTCCGCGCGAACCGTGAGCAGCACCGCCGAATCCTCGAGCGCATCCAGGCTGTGGCGCTCCGACGGGATGACCACGAAGTCCCCGGCCTGGCCCTCCCACTCATCGGATTGAGCGCGCAAACGCACCCGACCGGTCAGCACCTGCAGCGTCGCCTCGGGCGGGCTGTCGTGCTCGCCGAGACCGTGACCCGACGCGAGGGCGATCAGCGTCTGGCGCATAAAGTGCTCGTGCCCGCCGTGGATGGTCTTCGCGGAACGTCCGCTGTGGTGATCGCGCGCCAGGTCCAGTTGTTCAGAAGCCAGACCTGTCAATGAAGTGGATTCCATACCCACCAGCCAACAGGAAATCTGCGCCCAGAACCACCCCCGCCGCGAGCCATCCCTCGCAGAGCAGGGGTTGAGGTACCCCACGCGCCGAGCGGAAGAGGATTGCTCGCGCTAAATGGCCGGGCCCAGGAGATCGTCGGCATCCGTGATCATGTAGCCGTAGCCCTGCTCGGCGAGGAATCGCTGGCGGTGCGCGGCGTACTCGGCATCCAGGCTGTCGCGCGACACCACCGAATAGAACACCGCCCCGCCGCCGTCGGCCTTGGGGCGCAGCAGCCGTCCCAGCCGCTGCGCCTCCTCCTGGCGTGACCCGAAAGTGCCCGAAACCTGAACGGCCACGGAGGCTTCCGGAAGATCGATGGAGAAGTTCGCCACCTTCGACACCACCAAAGTCTTGATCTCGCCGCGACGGAAGGCGTCGAAGAGTTCCTCGCGTTCGGCGTTCTTCGTCGACCCCTGGATCACCGGTGCGTTCAACGCCGCACCCAGTTCGTCGAGCTGGTCCAGATACGCGCCGATCACCAGCGTCGGCTCGTCGGGATGGCGCGCCAGAATCGACTTCACCACCGCGATCTTCGTGTGTGCCGTAGAGCACAACTTGTAGCGCTCCTCAGCCTCGGCGGTGGCATAGATCATCCGCTCGTTGTCGGTCATGGTGACCCGCACTTCGATGCACTCGGCGGGGGCGATCCAGCCCTGAGCCTCGATGTCCTTCCACGGAGCGTCATACCGCTTCGGACCGATTAGGCTGAACACGTCACCCTCGCGGCCGTCCTCGCGAATCAAGGTGGCGGTCAAGCCAAGTCGACGACGAGATTGCAGATCCGCGGTCATCCGAAACACCGGCGCCGGCAGCAAATGCACCTCGTCGTACACGATGAGGCCCCAGTCGCGGCTGTCGAACAACTCGAGGTGCCGGTATTCGCCCTTGGTGCGACGAGTGATCACCTGATAGTCGCAATGGTGACCGGGCGGATTTCCTTGCGCTCACCGGAATATTCGCCGATCTCGTTCTCGGTCAAAGAGGTTCGCGCGATCAGCTCACGCTTCCACTGCCGCCCCGAGACCGTGTTGGTCACCAGGATCAAAGTGGTCGCACTGGCCTTCGCCATCGCCGCCGCACCCACCAGCGTCTTGCCCGCACCGCAGGGCAGCACCACGACGCCGGACCCGCCCGCCCAGAACGAGTCGACCGCCATCTCCTGATAGTCGCGCAGATGCCACCCGTCCTGCTCCAGCGCTATCGGATGGGCTTCCCCGTCGACGTAGCCCGCCAGGTCCTCGGCCGGCCACCCGACCTTCAACAGCATCTGCTTGACCCGGCCCCGCTCACTGGGGTGGACGATGACGGTGTCGTCATCGATTCGGGCGCCCAACATCGGGCTGATCTTCTTGTTACGCAGAATCTCTTCCAACACTGCCCGATCGAGGCTCACCAGCATCAAACCGTGGGCGGGATGCTTCACCAGCTGCAGACGCCCGTAGCGGGCCATGGTGTCGACGATGTCGACCAGCAGCGGCTGCGGCACCGCGTAGCGAGAAAAGCTGACCAGAGCATCGACCACCTGCTCGGCGTCATGGCCCGCGGCACGGGCATTCCACAACGCCAGCGGCGTGATGCGGTACGTGTGAACGTGCTCGGGCGCCCGCTCCAACTCGGCGAACGGCGCGATAGCCGCCCGGGCGGCGCCGGCGAGCTCGTGGTCGACTTCGAGCAGCACCGTCTTGTCGGACTGCACAATCAACGGGCCATCAGTCATGGGCGCCGCTCCTCCTCATCGCTGCGCTCTGCATCGTCGCCGGCGCGCCGTCATGGGCGCCGCTCCTCCTCATCGCTGCGCTCTGCATCGTCGCCGGCGCGCCGTCATAGGCGCCGCTCCTCCTCATCGCTGCGCTCTGCATCGTCGCCGGCGCGCCGTCATAACGGCCCATTATCCCCGGTCCATCATCCCGGTTGGGCCGCCACCACCGACGTCACCCGGTGTACCGCGAACTCGCGAATCCGCCCCTGTGCCGCATCCCACGCCATGAGTTGCCCGCCGTGCACCGAGATCGGCGACACCACCCGCTGGGTGGCGACCCCCGCCGCGTCGACGTACCCCATCAGCACGTCCTGATGCTGGACGGCCGCCTGGTGCAGCAGCGCCATCGCCACGGCGGGGTCAACCCTGCCACCGCTCGGCGACGACGATGAACCAACCTTCCGCAGCACCCCCACCACCGCGGCGAGCGTGTCAGGGCCGGGCACCGGCATCGGCCGGAACGGCCGTCGCAGCTGAGTCGCGGGAACCCGAGCCCCACGGCGCCGGATGTCCACGATCGCGCCCGAAGCGTCCTCCGCCGCCGGGGCGAACCCGGCCGACCGCAGGGCCGCCAGCACGGCGGAGATCGGCGCCTGCGACACCGCGACGGTCGGCGCGAGCGTCCGCATGTCCAGAACAGCCACCGGGGGTGCCGAGACGGCCTGCGCCAGCAGAGACGGATCTTCGCACCGGATGAACGACGACGCCATCCCAACCCGCAGCTGCCCATGCCGGCGTGCGACATCGTCGATGAGATAGGTCAAGGATTGGGGGACTGGTGTTTTGGAGTGCTTCTCGAACAGCGAGTGCAGGTCGCTCACCGTGTGGCCGGTATCCAGTGCGTGCCGTATCGATGCGTCGCTCACCCGATAAACCATTGCGGCACCGGCAGATTCGACGGAAGCAACAGCCGAAAGGCGGTCGGAAAGCTCCCGCTGCAGGGGGCCCGGCACCACGACGGTCAGGTCCGCCTGAACCAGGAAATGGTCGATCGGGGCAGGCAGGATCTTGGCCATGGCCTCGGCGGCGGCGGAATCGCCGGCCAACAACAACCGACCGGGCGACGAAAGTGCCCCGAGCCCAACGAATCCCAGTGCATGTGCTTCATCGAGAACGTCGCCGAGCGGACCGGGCTGCAGTCGGCTCGCCCAGCGGGGACGCAACCAGATCAGCGCCCGCGCCGCCGAAGCGGCGTCAACGCCACCGCCAGTCGGGAGCTCCGCCAGCAACCCGAGGAGCAGCCGGCGATCCAACGGAGCGGCCGTCGAATACAGCGAATCGGACAGCGCCGCATACGGTTTGCCCTCGGGACCCCGGGTGCCGATGAGGCTGGGTCGGCACGGCAAATCAAGCCACGCGCTCGCGAGCATCGACCAGCGCCCGGCGGGCGTCGTCTCCACAAATCGATCCGCGGCAACCGTCGGCGCCCAATACGTTCCCAACCCATCGTCCGGTTCGGGGTCGGGCTCGCCCGAAGCGATGAGACCCGCTCCGGCGGCCACCTCCAGAATCAGCCCCAGACGCCTTTCGTCGATGCCCGTCAACTTCGCGAGCCGCTTCGCCTCACGCACCCCGAGGCCGCCCGTTCGGAGCTCGGGAACCGGTGTGGTGGAGAGCAATTCGAGAATCACGTCGATCTCGCGGAGTAGATCGATCACGGCCCCTGCCGCTGAAGCGTCGACAACCTTCGCGGCGCTGGTACGGACGACTGGATCGGGGGCGGTCAACGAAACCGGACCCGGTTCGTCACCCCTCAGCGCTTGGGCGACATGACGCGGCAGGATCACCGTCTCGTCGTCGATCTGACGCAACAGCCCGGCGGCGAGAAGCCGGGGGACGGGACGATCCGAAGGGGCGCCCGGGGCGGCATCGCGGGTGCGGCCGATCGGCGAACCCATTCGCAGCCGCTCCAGCAGATCCCGCTGCGAGCCGTCCAGACCTTCGAGGGCGGCCGCGAGATCCCCGGTGAACGGCTCCTCCAGCGTCGCCTGGCCCGCATACCAGGGCAGTGCCGAACCGGCTTCGGCGGGAACCCGCACCCTGTCGCCTCCCCACACCAGCGCGCGTTCCCGTAGTCCGTCGAGAGTGGCCAGAACCTGCTTCTCCGAAGTCCGATTCCCGAGGAGTCCCACCAGCTTGGCCACCGGAACAGGTGTGGTGTCCGCCTGCAAGACCAGCAGTGCATCCAAAACGCCCAGTTGCAGGAAGTCCAGCTCGTCGCCGGCGGCCTTCACGGACTGCCTGGCCGTCGCGCGAGCTGCGAGCGCCGCGATACTGGCCGGCGGCGGCTGGGCCAGATCCGGGCGGAGTTCCAACAAGCGGATCAGTCCGGCATCGGACAGATCCGCCAGCCAGGCACCCAGTGGGACGCCCGTATTCGATTCACCGCTCATTGCGGACCAGCGTAAATCAGCGAAGGTGGTGCGCGAGAGGGCCATCGGGGTGTCAGAATGGGGCGTGGCTAAAACCAGGTATGTGGACAATGGCTGGCCGACCCGGGATCCTGACGATCACGCGGTGAGTGAGTTGGCTGCCGATCGAGTGGGAGCGCTTTCGCCGTTCGGCGACATCGTGTTCCCCGTACCGGCTTCCGACCTGCCCTACCTGCACCCGGTCACGGTCGTCAACAAGTAACGGTGGCCACCGGGCCGCAGCACCGCTTGTCGCACCTCGATGAAAGCGGCGCCGCGCACATGGTCGATGTCACCGATAAGACGGTCACCGCTCGAACAGCGGTGGCCGTCGGCTTCGTGCGCACCACGGCGGAAGTCGTGGACCTCATTTCCGCAGGTGGTCTGCCCAAGGGCGATGCGCTCTCGACCGCCCGAATAGCCGGGATCCTTGCTGCTAAGCGAACCAGCGACTTGATCCCGCTCTGCCACCCGCTGCCGCTGAGCGGAATCGACGTCGACTTCAGCGTCCACGACGCCGCGATCGGAATCGCCGCAACCGTCCGAACCACCGATCGCACCGGCGTCGAGATGGAAGCTCTCACCGCGGTCAGCGTGGCGGCGCTGACGCTGTTCGACATGATCAAAGCCGTCGACCCGGCAGCGCGGATCGACGACATCAAGGTGGTGCGCAAGGAAGGCGGCAAAACCGGCCTCTGGACGCGCGAATCGTGAGCCGTGCGGCCCGAGTCGTCATCGCATCCACCCGTGCGGCCGGCGGCATCTACACCGACCGCTGCGGCCCCGCCATCGTCACCTGGCTCTCCGAACGGGGCTTCGACGTCGCGCCGGCCGCTGTCGTGCCCGACGGCCCCGCAGTGGGCGAGGCGATGCGGACGGCCTTACGCGATGGCGTCGACATCCTCATCACCTCCGGGGGCACAGGTATCTCGCCGACGGACGTCACCCCCCAGATCACCGCGGGCCTTCTCGACTACCAGATCACCGGCCTCGCCGATGCGATCCGGCGCTCCGGCCTCCCCAAGGTGCCGACATCCATCCTGTCCCGGGGTGTCTGCGGGGTCGCGGGCAGAACATTGGTGGTCAACCTGCCCGGGTCGTCCGGCGGAGTGAAGGACGGCCTCGCCGTGCTCGCGGACGTGTTGGACCATGCCCTTCACCAGCTGCGCGGAGGCGACCACGAATGACTGCCGAAATCCTACGAGCCGCGCTGACGGACGAAATCATTTCGGTGACGGAACACCAAGACCTGGTCGCGCGGGCCGCAGCGGGAGCCGTCGTGGCCTTCGCCGGTGTGGTTCGCGATCACGACGGCGGCCGACAAGTGCTGCGACTGGACTACTCCGCGCACCCACTGGCTGAGCAGACGATCGTCGACGTCCTGACGGAGGTTGCCCCGATCCCGGGCCTGAGGGCCATCGCCGCCAGCCACCGGATCGGATCCCTGGAGATCGGCGACGCCGCCCTCGTGGTCGCCGTGGCGGCCGATCACCGGCAGTCGGCTTTCGAGGCATGCGCGCAACTCGTCGATGCCATCAAAGAGCGACTACCGGTGTGGAAACACCAGTTCTTCGCCGATGGCACCGACGAGTGGGTGAACTGCGCCTGAACTATTCGGCCGGCGGAACGAGCGGAACATCCGCGGGTGCACCAACCGGAGCGGGGGCGGCTGCGGCATCGACCGTAGCCGGATCAACCGCACCGAGATTCGGGCCGTTGGTGACCGGCGTCGTCATCGGGCGCTGAGCCAGCGCGACCAGCGCATCGCTGCGGCTGATCTGCTGGTTCTGCACCGCGTGCCACAGCTCCTTGAGGTAGCTCACGTTGGGGCTGGTGCTGTTGACCGGCTGATCGGCGGTAGTACCGGGAGGCAGGTTGTCCGGGCTGGACAGGTGCTGCACACCATCGGACTCCGACACGGCGTCCGGAACCGGGACGCCCGCGGCGGCCGCGGTCACATCGGTGCCATCGGCGGCCGGGACGGTGACCGTCACGGCGTCGGCCGGATCGGCCGGGACCACCGGCACTGCAGGATCGGCCGGAGCGGGAGACAGCGGAGCGCCATGCAGGGCCCACACCTCGCCCTCGCTCACCGGCTGGGTGATGTGAGTCCAGTTGGCCTCGATGACGGCGGGCTCAGCGGCCGGGGCGTCGGCAACCGGAGCTTCGGGCGCCGGGGCCTCGAGAGCAGGCGCCTCGGGAGCCTCGACGGCCGGAGCCGCGGGCGTGTCGACAACCGGTGCTTCGGGGGCGTCGATTGCGGGTGCCGCGGGCGTGTCGACAACCGGTGCTTCGGGGGCGTCGATTGCGGGTGCCGCGGGCGCGTCGGCAGCAGGAGCTTCGGGGGCCGGGGCGTCGGGTGCCGGGGCGTCGAATGCGATGTCGACGATGGCGGGTTCGTCACCCGCCGGGGCGGCGTCCGTCGCGGTCACCGCGTCATTTGCGGGAGCCGGCAGGGCATCCATCGGGGCCACCGCAGCCTCGTCGGTGGCGACCGCCGGCACGTCTTGGGGGGCGTCCACCGGAGCCGGGGCTTCCGGAGCGGGGGCGTCCACCGGAGCCGGGGCCTCCGGTGCGGGGGCGGGAAGGTCCTGGGGGACGTCCAGGCTGACGGCTTCGATGGCCGGGCCATCCTGAGCGGCGGGATCGCCGGCCTCGGGCGCGGCGGGATTCAAATCGGCGTCAAGCGGAACGATGTCCGCGGGCGCTTCGGCCGGCGCGTCTGTTGCGGCGGCAGGAGCCGGATCCTCGGCAGGGGCCTCGTTGACCACGTTGCGCGGCGTCGCGCTCGAAAGTCCGCGGCCGCACACCGGCCAGGCACCGCGGCCCTGGTTGGCGAGCACCTGCTCGGCGATCGCGATCTGCTCTTCCTTGCTGGCGAGGTTGGCCGCCGAAGCGAACTGGCTGCCGCCGTGCGCGGCCCACGTGCCGGGTGAGAACTGCAACCCGCCCTGGTAGCCGTTGCCGGTGTTGATGGCCCAGTTTCCGCCGGATTCACAGGCGGCCACCTGCTCCCATTCGCCGTCGGTTGCGGCTTGAGCCTGAGTCGCGAGGGCGAGACTGCCACCACCGATCACGGCACCCGTGACCGCGATCTTCGCGACGCTGACGGACGATGTAGCTGGCTTACGATGCCGACCACTCATAGATGCGTATTCCTCTCTGTCACGCGCCTACGAGGTCAGCTGTCGGGTTCGGGCGGAGAGGTTGCCCGGCCGCGTGCCTCCCGATTGGGAAACGACGTCGGCTTCACCCCAAGAAGTCGGTGTGACTCCTGGTCCTTCGGTGGACCGGTTTGGGTCCCCCGTCTCCATCACGGCTGGTCGTTGGTCTCTCCGCCTCATTGATGGAGCTCGGCGCTGAAGCAGAGAGGGCCCGGCGCTGGAATTACTAGGCATGAAGCCCGGCGCAAAGCCCTTGGAGACGGTAGCGCCTGCCGAGAGCCCCGTCACCTTTTGCTTTCCTGTGGGTTTCTGCTACCAGCAAACCTGAGAGGGGCCTAAAGCCGCATGACAGCTCGGCGTTCGCCCAGGTGAAAACGAGGGTCTACCCGGCCGTAGCCATCTCGTGACCATTCCGTGATGTGACGCAAATCACGATTAGCCCCCGGCAAAGGGTGGCAGCACATCGACGGTCTGTCCGGAGTGCAGTTTCATCTCCAGATCACGGACCGCCACGCCGTCGCACAGGTACGAGCATTGCCGCAGAACTTGCGCCAATTCGTCACTGCGGCAACTCAGTTCACTCACGACACAGGCGACCGTCGCACCGGCCGGTAATGTCACGAGACTCTCATCCACCCCGGCAGCCGCCTGCGCAGCGGCGAAAAAACGAACGCTCACGTGCAATTCTGGCGAATCCGCCACGTCATCCACCGATCGCGCTCATGGGTCGTCGCGGCTGGACAAAGCCTGGCCCGTCGATTCCGTGGCCCGCCGCCTTACCCCACATCGCCGTCCGCCAAGACAGCTCCAAGGCATCGTCGTCGGCACCGCTGCGCAGCAGGGCGAGCAGATCGGTCTCCTCGGTGGCAAACAGGCAATTGCGAACCTGCCCGTCGGCCGTCAGGCGTGTGCGGTCGCATTCCGAGCAGAACGCATGCGACACCGAGGCGATGATTCCCACCGTTGCCGGTCCGCCATTGACCCGCCACAACTGGGCCGGCGACGAACCGCGCCGAGCGGGGTCCACGCTCAGATCGAATGTCTCGGACAGCGCCGCGAGGATGGTGTCAGCACTCAATATGAAGTCGCGGTTCCAAGAATGGCCGGCGTCGAGCGGCATCTGCTCGATGATGCGGAGCTGGTACCCGTACTCCATGCAGAAGGTCAGCAGTTCGATTGCGTCCTCGAGGCCCGTGGCGGGGTCGAGGACGGCATTAACCTTCACCGGCCGCAGAC
This sequence comes from Mycobacterium sp., assembly GCA_046330895.1. GTDB lineage: Bacteria > Actinomycetota > Actinomycetes > Mycobacteriales > Mycobacteriaceae > Mycobacterium. Next base: position 12,920 of record JAXLRY010000008.1, read on the forward strand.
CCGCCTCGGCTGCCGCGGCGAGCCCGTCGATGACCGCGTCGAGCCGGTCGCGACGGGTGATGGTGCTGAAACGATCGGCCCGCAGGGTGTCCAGCGAGACGTTGACTCGGTCGAGTCCCGCCTCGGCCAGATTCTTAGCCCGCTGCGCGAGTCCAATCCCATTGGTGGTCAAGGCAATTCCCGGCCGTGGATGCAGCCGCGCCGTTGCCGAGATGATGTCCTCGAGCGGCCGGTACAGCAGCGGTTCGCCACCGGTGAAACGAACGTCGGCGATTCCGAGCCTGGTGACCGCCAGTGTGATCAGCCGGATGAGCTCATCGAAGCTCAACAACTGCTCTCGCGGCAGCCAGTCGAGCCCCTCAGCCGGCATGCAGTAGGTGCAGCGCAGATTGCAGCGATCGGTCAGCGACACCCGAAGATCGGTTGCGACGCGCCCGTACGTGTCGATCAGAGGACCGCGCCGGGGCATGTTCGCCGGGTCGACACGAATCGACGGCAGCCCCAGTGCGGTGACGCTCATACCCCTACCAACGGATGATCGCTCGGAACAATTTCCTTACCGAGCGGCATCAGCGACACCGGGATCAGCTTCAGGTTCGCCAGCGCCAGCGGAATACCCACGATGGTGATCGCCATTCCGATGGCGCTCACCACGTGGCCGATGGCCAACCAGAGGCCGCACAGCAACACCCAGATGACGTTTCCGATGAAAGCGCCGGACCCTGCATCGGGCTTGGCGACGATCGTTCGTCCGAACGGCCACAGCGCGAACATCGCGATCCGCAGCGCCGCGAATCCGAACGGGATGGTGATGATCAGGACGAAGCACACCAGCGCGGCGATCAGATAGCCCATCGCGAGCCACAAACCGCCGAACAGCAGCCAGATGATGTTCAAGACCAGGCGCATGTCACCTCCCAATGGGTCAGGTCAGCCTACCGAGTATCGGGATGCTGGACGGCCATCGGGCCGCGTAGGATCAGCCGGGTGCGTCCTGCGTTGCCAGGGCGCTTCGTCATGTTGTTGCGGACCGTCAGACAAGCAGGTGAGACCAGTGCCGACCGGCAAGGTGAAGTGGTATGACGCCGAGAAAGGTTTCGGCTTCCTGTCCCAGGAGGACGGCGAGGACGTCTACGTCCGTTCGTCGGCCCTGCCGGCGGGTGTTGAGGGTCTCAAGGCCGGACAGAAGGTCGAGTTCGGCCTCGCGTCGGGCCGTCGCGGGCCGCAGGCGCTCAGCGTCAAGCTGCTGGAACCGCCGCCGAGCCTGTCCCGCACCCGTCGCGAGGCCTCCGCCGCGGAGCACAAGCACAGCCCCGACGAGTTGCACGGCATGGTCGAGGACATGATCACCCTCCTCGAGGGTGCTGTTCAGCCCGAACTGCGCAAGGGCCGCTATCCGGATCGCAAAGTGGCTCGTCGCGTCTCCGAAGTGGTGCGCGCCGTAGCGCGTGAACTCGACGGGCAGGCCAGCTGAATTCCGTCATCGAGTCTGGGCGCAGATCACCGATTTCCCCGGAATCGCAATCTGGGCGCAGACTCGACGACGTTCTAGGGCGCTAGGACCAGTCCATCCGCACGGACCATTCGGCGTGCGGCACTTCCTGTAGCTCGCCGGACTGGTCCATCACGAGCGTCGACAGCTGGACCACGATTCCTGCCAGACGCCCGCGATGCTGGTCAAAGGTTGGGATCGTCACCGCGGAGCGGGCACCGGGCCGATAGAGGGCGACGGTCGAATCCGCGACGTTCTCGTAAATTCTCAGCAACCGCCAAGGCGCACGCGAGATCTCCTCCGGCACCGACAGCTGTACCGGATTGCGCGACGTGACCCTCAGATCGCCCTGGGTGCGGGGGTTTTGGCACTCGTTCAGGTTCAGCACGTCGCAATACATGTACGGACTCAGCCGCTCGGTGTGGCCGCGGGAGTAGACGCTGATCTCAGGCAGACCATTCCCCGGGCGCTTGGCCAGCAGACCCGCACCGACTCCGCCACCAATGGCCAACACGAACACCAAGGCGAGCACCAGCCAACGCTTCACGGACGAGCCCCCGCCGTCATGCCTTCCTGCTCGGCGTGCACCGGCCGGTTACCGCCTAGACCGGGGATCAGCGACTCACCCCGGAAACTGAAGATCGTCTGGGCCAGACCCAGCACCAGCAGTGAACTGATGGCGGTGAACCCCACCCATAGTTCGGTGTACACCAGAACCCCGATCGCGCCGCCCAGCACCCACGCCAGTTGCAGCAGCGACTCGGAGCGTCCGAACGCCGAGGCCCGGGACTCCTCCGGGAGGTCGTCTTGCAGCGACGCGTCCAGCGACGCCTTCGCCAGCGCGCTCGCACCCGATGTGACCAGCGTTGCCAGCGCGGCCATGATCAGCGTCCCCGACATCGCGGCGGCGACTGCGAAGACCGTGACCGCGATCGTGGCTCGAACGACCAGCACCGCCGGCCGCCCTAGGCTCAGCCGCGCGGCGGTGATGTTCCCGGCGAAGTTCCCGATGCCTGCTGCGGCGCCGATCATGCCGAGGATGCCGAGCTGCACCCAGCCGCTGGCGTCATGCGCCTTGGCCACGAAAGCCGGGTAGAGGAATAGGAACCCGACCATCGCCTTGATGGTGCAGTTACCCCACAACGAGGTGATGATGTTGCGGCCCAGCGGTTGCCGGCGCGGACCGATCGGGCCGGTGGGTGTGTCGTGATAGCTGAGGGTCGCGGGCACCTCACCTTCGGTCACCTCGACCCAGCGGGGAATCCGCATCGACAACGATGCGCCGGCCAGTGTGACGAAAACGACGACGAACAGCGCGCCGGGTAGATGCAGGAGCTTGGCGATGCTGAATTCCAGACCGGCGGCGATACCGCCCCCGACGATCGTGCCGCCGAGCAGCCCGAACATCGTGAGCCGAGAGTTCACCCGGACCAGGTCGATCGTGGGTGGCATCACCCGCGGTGTGACCGCCGAACGCAGCACACTGAACGATTTGGACAGCACCATCATCCCTAGCGCGCAGGGGTAGAGCACCCACGACGGATAGCTCCCGGTGTTCGCGTCGAAGTTCATGATGAGCACGATCGCCAGTGCGGTGCGCAGCAGGAAGGACAGTGCCAGCGCGGCCCGGCGGCCGTGTTGCACGCGATCGAGCGCGGGCCCGATCAGCGGGGCGATGACGGCGAACGGCGCGATGGTGATCAGCAGGTAGAGCGCGACCTTGCCCTTGCTCTCACCTGACGCCGCCGCGAAGAACAACGTGTTGGCCAGTGCGACGCCCATGGCCGAGTCGACCGCGAAGTTGGCCACCACCGGCCAGGTCAGAGCGGTGAGGCCCGACTTGTCCGCTCCGTCGGCGGTGGCCGCGCGATGAACCATCGAGTACATCCGGGAGCCCATCTCCCGGCTGCGCATCGCAGCGGATTGTGTGCGCGTCATGCGCTCTCCGGCGCTGGCGCCGACACGGCGCGGTCCGCGCTGGTCGCTCGAGTGCGTGCGACTCTGCCCGCGATCGGCCCTCAGCGGCGGCAGATAGCGGTTGGAACTGGACATCGGCTCGGACTGGCGGCGGTTGCGGGGAGGTAACGGATCACTGGGGTAGTTCGCCATGCCGGGATGCTCGTGGGACGGGCACACGCGATCAATTCTTGCGCATGACCGATCCGCTGGGCGTGCACCTGACCGGTGTGGCTGCCGGAAGTGTGGGTGAGGCACTATTGAGGGCGATGAACAGCCCGGTCAACATCCAAGATGCCCCCGACGGGGCGCCGGAAACGGCTCCCGATTCGGTGCAGGAACCCCCCGCTCCGGTTGATGCCGAGCCGCCAGTCGCGCCGTCGGAGCCATCGGAGGAAGCTGCCGCGCTGCTGAGCGGCGCGGTCGATGTCGCCCGGGACGCAATCATCGAGATCAGCGGCGAGACGGTCGGGGAATATCTCGGCTCGGTATTCGAAGACGCGACCGCCGCCACCCACCGATTCCTTGCCAACATGCCCGGCTATCACGGCTGGCAGTGGGCTGTCGTCGTGGCCGCCGTCCCGGGGGCGGATCGGGTGACCATCAGCGAAGTGGTGCTGGTTCCGGGGCCGACGGCATTGCTGGCGCCCGCGTGGGTGCCCTGGGGTCAGCGCATCCAGCCGGGCGACTTGAGCCCCGGCGACCAGTTGGCGCCGCCGACCGACGATCCCCGGCTGGCGGCCGGCTATGCGGCGACCGGTGACCCGGTGATCGACGAGACCGCGCAGCAGATCGGGTTCGGGCGCCGTCGCGTACTGAGCGCTCTGGGCCGCGCGGAAGCGGCGCAGCGGTGGCATGACGGCGATCACGGCCCTGATTCCCCGATGGCACGTGCCACCCGACGGGCTTGTCGCACCTGCGGGTTCATGGTTCAGCTTGCGGGCTCGCTGGGCTCTGTGTTCGGGGTGTGCTGTAACGAGATGGCGGCGGATGGTCACGTCGTCGACTTCGACTACGGCTGCGGGGCTCATTCGGACACTCCGCCACCGCCGTTGGAGGGATCGCCGGCTCATGAGCCGTTCGACGACGGTGTCCTCGACGTGACGGTCCCGGAAGCCGTCCCAGCAGCCGAGGTTGCTCCAGTCGCCGAGGTTGTGCGAGCAGACTCAGATGTCCCCGACACGCCGAGCGAGTCGGGCCCTTAGAGTCTGCTCGCGCAACTGACCGGAGCGGCGCTATTGCTCGGCGGCGGCCTTGATGCGTTCCAGCGACGCCTTCATACCGTCGACCAATTCCTGCTCGAAGTTCGGAACGCCGCCCATCACCGCGTTCACCAGAATGGTCGAGATCGCCTTGACGCCGTTCTCCGCATGGCGGCTCTCGACGACGCGGGTTCCCGTCGCGGTGGGCTCGAGCTCGTAGCTCCACAGTGTGTTGTTGGAGTTGACCCGGAACGCGAACTTCCGTTCCGGAATGACTTCGGTGATGGTCGACGTCGTCGGCCAGAACAGCACGTTGCGGCGGTTGAGATTGACCGTGCGTGTCCCGGGCCGGACAGGACCGAGTGCCTTCATCAACCGGCACTGCGGGCTCCACTCCGGCATCTTGCCCAAGTCTGTGATCAGGGCCCACACCTTGCTGACCGGCGCGTTGATCTCGACTTCTGCTTGCAACAGCGGCGCTACCATGGGTGCCTCCTCAGGCGTATCAGTGTGAATGTCCGTGCGGCTCAAGGCCGGTCTGTGCGCCGCGGGATCCGCGGCGGGCCGCGCTTCGTTGCCACAAGAAGATCGATGTGCCCACAACCCCGACGCCCAGACCAGAAACGGTGATCGGCCGCCAGCTCTCCAGAGCCGGCACGAAGAACGCGGCGAGGGTCGCCAATGCCCACAGCACCGCGCCACCGGTGATGACCGGGGCGGGCTCCAGCAGCGCAGCGGGGAGTTCGGGAGGCTGCGGTTCTACCGACGGAAAGGACATCGCCGTCCAACGTAACCGATGAGATCTGTCGTACTCTGAGGCACCGTGCTTGAGGTAGTCGACATTCTCGACCCGGCGGACTCTCGCGTCGACGACTTCCGTGACCTCAACAGCGTCGACCGCCGGCCCGATCTGCCTACCGGCAAAGGTCTGGTGATCGCCGAAGGAGTACTCGTCGCGCAGCGGATGGTCGCCTCGCGCTTCACGCCCCACGCGTTCCTCGGCACCGACCGACGACTCGGCGAACTGGCGGACAGCCTGCAGGACGTCTCGGCGCCCTTCTACCGCGCAACGGCCGAGGTGATGGCCGACGTCGTCGGCTTTCACCTGAATCGGGGTGTGCTGGCAGCAGCGCGTAGGCCCCGTGAGTTGGAACTCGGGGAAGTGCTGGCCGAAGCGCAGACCATCGCCGTTCTCGAAGGCGTCAACGATCACGAGAACCTGGGCTCGATCTTTCGCAACGCGGCGGGCCTCGGTGTCGATGCGGTGGTGTTCGGCAGTGGCTGTGCCGACCCGCTGTATCGACGGGCCGTCCGGGTCTCGATGGGGCATGCGCTTCTGGTGCCGTTCGCTCGGGCGCGGCGCTGGCCGGGCACATTGGAAGATGTTCGACGACAAGGCTTTCGGCTGTTGGCGATGACGCCGGATCCTGCCGTGCAGACACTGGCGCAGGCGATGGACGCGATCGACGGCCAGAAGCTGGCGGTGCTGGTGGGCGCCGAGGGCCCCGGCCTCACCGAGACCGCGATGCGGGCCAGCGACATGAGGGTGCGGATCCCGATGTCGCGGGGCACCGACTCTCTCAATGTCGCGACGGCGGCGGCGCTGGCGTTCTACGAGCGGGCCAGGACGTTAGATTTGCGTTGTGATTGACGAGACGAGGCTGCGCCAGCCGACCCCCTGGGGCACCGGTTTGACGGTTTCGGCCTTCACTGCTGTGGTCACGGGCGCCGCGATCGTCGTCCTGAGCCTCGGCATGACGCGAGTGAACCCGATCATCGCGGTGGCGCTGAATCTCATCGCTGTCGGCGGGTTGGCACCCACGCTCTGGGGATGGCGGCGCGTCCCGGTCAGACGGTGGTTCGTGCTGGGCGCCGGCGTCGGTGTGGCCGTCGGCTGGATCGGGCTGCTGGCTTGGGCGGCCAGTCGCTGATCAGCGCTCGCCGCTGGAACGAACCCCGAGCAGTACGTCTTCCCAGGCGGGAACCGCGGGCTTCGCGCTGCGCTTGCTGCGTTTGACCGGCTCGGGAGTGTCCGTCGAGGTGGGTCCGCACTCGGGCGAATCAGGCTCGGGAAGCACAGCCTCGGGCTCGGCGAACATCGGCTCTGGTTGGGGGGCCGGTGCGGGAGCCGGAATCTGAGCTTCGGGCCTCGCCTCGTCCTCGAACTCCAGCTGCGCCAGCGGCGCGACCGGGCGAAGGACCGGACCGAAGGTGGGGTCGACAAGTTCGCGCGCGCAATCGTCGATGGGGGTGACGGTGCCGCCGTGTGCGCCGGGGCTGAAACGGAAGTGTGCGAGGTTCTCGGACAGGCCCGCCCGCCAGCCGACCTGGACGGTCCAGCGGCCGTCGTCATTGCGCCACGCGTCCCAGTTGGTCGACTCGGTGCTGAGTCCCCGGCCACCCAGGCGACTTGTGATGGACTCCAGCAGGGTTGTCACTGCCGGCCCGTCGGACAGGACGGGATGGGCGGCGGTGGCCAGCTCCGCGGCGCGGGAACGCTCCAGCAGCACGGGGTGGGCGAAGCGTTCGACCTTGCTGATCTCCATGCCGGCGGATTCGGCGATTTGAGCCACCGATGCACCGGCGCGGATGCGCGACTGAATGTCTTTCGGTCGCAGCGCGCCCTTGGCCGTTCCCTTGGTGTCGAGGTCCAGGGCGATTTGCCCGACTCGGGCGGCCCGGTCGCCGCGCACCGCGGCGCGAAGGCGATCGTCGACGCGCACCGTGTACTTGTCGGCAGGGTCGCGGCCTTCGAAGATGATGCGCTTTCCGTCCACATCGAGCCCGATGACCTTGAGTTCCCGCATGCCGACCTCCTCTTTGGCCCGAACCTTACCGAGCGCGGGGAAATATAACGGTTAGGACACGCAGGCCGGCCGGCTTTCCGGTGGGGGTCAGAGCTTCCCGACGACCCAGTCGACGCACTGTGTCAGCGCGGTGACATCGTCTGGCTCGATGGCCGGGAACATTGCGATCCGAAGCTGGTTGCGGCCCAGCTTGCGGTACGGCTCGGTATCGACGATGCCGTTGGCGCGAAGCACCTTGGCGACGGCCGCGGCGTCGACGTCGTCGGTGAAGTCGATGGTGCCGACGACCTGCGAGCGCAGTTCCGGGTCTTTGACGAACGGGGTTGCGTACGACGACGCCTCAGCCCAGGAGTAGAGCCGCTGCGACGAGTCCGCGGTTCGTTTGACGGCCCAGTCCAGCCCGCCGTTGGACAGCATCCATTCGACCTGCTCGGCCATCAGGGCCAGCGTGGCGATCGCAGGGGTGTTGTAGGTCTGGTTCTTGAGACTGTTGTCCACCGCGATGGGCAGGGACAGGAAGTCGGGAACCCAGCGCCCCGACGCGGCAACCGCTTCGATCCGGGCCAGTGCGGCGGGGGACATGACGGCCAGCCACAGGCCGCCGTCGCTCGCGAAATTCTTCTGTGGCGCGAAGTAGTAGGCGTCCACCTGGCTGATGTCGACGGGGAGGCCGCCCGCACCGGAGGTGGCGTCGATGAGGATCAGCGAGTCACCGGAGCCGTCGGGCCGGCGCACGGGAACGGCCACGCCCGTGGAGGTTTCGTTGTGTGCCCAGGCGATGACGTCGACGCTGGGGTCGGACTGCGGGGCGGGCGCGCTGCCGGCGTCCGCCTTGATGACGATCGGATCGCCGACGAACGGATTCGCGGCGACGGCGGAGGCGAACTTCGCGCTGAATTCGCCGAAGGTGAGGTGAAGTGATTTCTTGTCGATGAGTCCGAATGCCGCGGCGTCCCAGAACGCCGTCGCGCCGCCATTGCCCAAAATCACCTGATAGCCGTCCGGCACCGAGAACAGGTCACGCAGCCCGTCGCGGACCCGGCCCACCAGGTCTTTGACCGGAGCTTGACGGTGCGATGTGCCGAACAAGCCGGCAGCGGTGGTGGTCAGCGCTTGCAGCTGCTCCGGGCGCACCTTGGACGGGCCGCAACCGAAGCGGCCGTCGGATGGCTTGAGGTTCTCGGGGATCGTCAGCTGCTCAGACATGCCGTCAAGCCTAGGAGGCGGCGCGGCGGAGCCGAAATCGGTGCCGGACGGTGTTGAAAAGCAACCAAAATGGGTATGGACAAGTATGCAGTACCGGCGGTACCGTTTGGACAAGAACCACCCCGGTGTAAACCTCGTTTGAGAGGCGGGAAAATGGCCGAGAAAATCGCTAGGACCAGGATGATCAGGCGCTGGCGCCGGAACATGGAGGTCCGTCACGACGCCGAATACGTCGAATTGCTGACCACCCTGTCCGAGGGCTCCGTGCGGCGCAGTTTCAACCCGTACGCCGACATCGAATGGGATTCGCCCGAGTTCGCGATCCTTGACGGCGACGAGCGTTGGATCCTGCCGGGGACCGACCCGCTGGGAAAGCATCCCTGGTATCAGGCTCAGTCGGTCGAACGGAAGATCGAGATCGGTAAGTGGCGCCAGGCCAACATCGTCAAGGTGGGCCTGCAGTTCGAGTCGATGCTGATCCGGGGCCTGATGAACTACACGTTCTGGGTCCCGAACGGCTCACCCGAATACCGGTACTGCCTGCACGAGTCGGTCGAAGAATGCAACCACACCATGATGTTCCAGGAGTTGGTGAATCGGATCGGCGCCGACGTCCCGGGTATGCCGCGCATGCTGCGCTGGCTTTCGCATCTGATCCCGATGGCCGCCGGCCCGCTGCCCATCCCGTTCTTCTTCGGGGTGCTCGCCGGCGAGGAGCCGATCGACCACACGCAGAAAGCCGTTCTGCGCGAAGGGAAATCGCTGCCCCCGGCGCTGGAGCGGGTGATGGCGATCCATGTTGCCGAAGAGGCCCGTCACATCTCTTTCGCGCACGAATACCTACACAGACGGCTGCCCCTCCTGCCTGCCCGCACAAGGTTCGCGCTGTCTCTGTATGTGCCCATCATCATGCGCGTACTGTGCCAGGCGATCCTGGTACCGCCGCGCAACTTCTTCCGGGAATTCGACATTCCGCGAGAAGTGCGCAGGGAAGTGTTCTTCGACGCAGCGGAGTCTCGCCAATTGCTGCGCGACGTGTTCGCCGACGTGCGGATGCTCTGTCACGAAACAGGGTTGATGAATCCGTTCGCGAAGCTGATGTGGCGGATCTGCAAGATCGATGGACCGCCGAGCCGGTTCCGGAGTGAGCCTCAGCGCCGGCACATCAGTGCGGCTTGATCTTGGAGTCTGCTTGTGCCCCATGTGATCACGCAGTCGTGTTGCAGCGACGGGTCGTGTGTATACGCGTGCCCGGTGAACTGCATTCACCCGTCGCCCGACGAGCCGGACTTCGCGACCGCGGAGATGCTCTACATCGACCCGGATGCGTGTGTGGACTGCGGGGCGTGTGTCAGCGCCTGCCCGGTGGGTGCTATCTCACCAGTCACTAGGCTTGCACCCGAACAACTTCCGTTCGTTGCGATCAACGCGGCGCACTACCCTGACCGTGGGGGCGCCAAGCTTCCGCCGACCTCGAAGCTGGCGCCGGTACTTCCCGCGCCGAAGGTGCGCCGTGGCGCGATGCCGCTGACCGTGGCGATCGTGGGCTCGGGCCCTGCCGCAATGTATGCCGCGGACGAGCTGTTGACCCAGCAGGGCGTCACCGTCAACGTCTTCGAAAAGCTGCCCACCCCATACGGATTGGTGAGAGCTGGTGTCGCTCCGGATCATCAACACACCAAGGTTGTGACCCGGCTGTTCGATCGGATCAGCCGGCGTCGCGGATTCTCCTTCTACCTCAATGTGGAAGTGGGAAGGCATATTTCGCATGCAGAGCTGCTGGCGCATCATCATGCGGTGCTGTACGCGGTCGGGTCTCCCAACGATCGCAGGCTGGCGGTCGACGGCATAAACCTGCCGGGCTGCGGAACCGCAACGGAAGTGGTGGCGTGGATCAACGGACATCCCGATTTCGTCGGCCTGCCCGTGTCATTGGCGACGGAACGGGTAGTGCTGATCGGCAACGGCAACGTCGCACTGGACGTCGCCCGAGTTCTGACGGCCGACACCGAAACGCTTGCCCGCACTGACATTTCGCCGGTCGCGCTTCGCGCCTTGCGCGGGTCCGCCGTGCGCGAGGTGGTCATCGCCGCCAGGCGCGGCCCCGCCGAATCCGCCTTCACCCTGCCGGAACTGATCGGACTCACCGAAGCCACCGACGTCGTCCTCGACGCGGCGGATCATGAATCGGTTCAAGCCGACCTCGCCACCACAACCGATCCGGTGGCCCTGGCGAAGCTGGAGATTCTGAGAGGCCTCCCAGTCGCCTCGGAGTCAGCCCAGCGCCGCATTCGGCTCGTGTACCGGATGACGCCCAAGCGCATCGTCGGCGATGTCCGGGTCAGCGGTGTCGAATTCGTCAGGACCGGCACCGACGAGGTGGTGACGGTCGATGCCGGGCTGGTGCTGAGCTCGATCGGATACCGCGGCAAGCCGATACCCGGCCTGCCCTTCGATGAGGACGCCTCGGTGGTGCCCAACCAGGGCGGCCGAGTCATGGCTTCGAGCGGACCATTGCCCGGGGTATACGTTGCGGGCTGGATCAAGCGCGGCCCAACGGGATTCATCGGGACCAACAAATCCTGTGCGATGCAGACCGTGTCGCTGCTCGTCGATGACTTCAACGATGGACTGCTGACGGATCCCGTCGGCCGAGCATCCTCGCTGGACAAGCTGATTCGAACGCGCCAGCCAGAGGTGATCGACGTTGACGGGTGGCGGATCATCGACGCGGCGGAAATTGCTGCAGGCGCGCCGGACGGCCGTCCGCGCACGAAGTTCACCGAAGTGGCCGACATGCTGGCGGCCGTCTCCGCGGCGCCCCCGAAGCCTCCGGTGCGGAGGCTGGCGGATCACATCCCGCGCATCGCCTCTTGGATCTCTTCGTAGCTCACCTCGCGGACCGGCTGACCCAACGACCAGTGATGGCCGAACGGATCGCGCAGTACGCCGTAGCGGTCGCCCCAGAACTGGTCGGCCAGCGGCATGATCACCGTCGCGCCGGCGTCGACGGCTTGCTGAAACTTCTGCTCGACGTCGGTGACGGTCAGATGCATCGTGATCGGAGTGCCGCCCAGCGCTGTGGGCGTCGACGCCTTGCCGTCGTTCATCTCCGGGAAGTCGTCGTTGAGCATCACGGTCGAACCGTTGATCTGAACCGCGGCGTGGACCAGCTTGCCGCCCGGTCCGGGCACCCGGCCCATCTCAACGGCATCGAACGCCTTGACATAGAAGTCGATGGCGGCAGCGGCGTCATCGACCACCAGGTGTGGTGCCAATGCTGGTTCGACAACGATTGCCATGAATCCTCCTAGGGGTTGGTGTGCGCGATCTCATCCCACCCTGCCACCGCCGCCGCTGGGCGTGGCGGCGGGCCGACGTAGATCGCAGATGGGCGCACCAATTTCCCCAGTCGTTTCTGTTCGAGGATGTGTGCGCACCAGCCCGCCGTGCGGGCGCAGGTGAACATCGCGGGCATCATCTTCGGCGGGACCCGGGCGAAGTCGAGGATCACTGCCGCCCAGAATTCGACGTTGGTCTCGATGGCCCGGTCCGGGCGCCGTTCCCGCAGTTCGGCGAGGGCCGCCTGCTCCAGTGCGGCGGCGACTTCGTACCGCGGCGCGTCGAGCCGTTGCGCGGTCGCGCGCAGCACCCGGGCGCGGGGATCCTCGGCGCGATAGACGCGGTGCCCGAACCCCATCAGCTTCTCGTGCCGGTCGAGGATGCCCGTGATGACGGATCGCGCATCACCGGAGTTCTCTGCCTCTTCGATCATCGGGATCACCCGAGCGGGCGCGCCGCCGTGCAGCGGACCGCTCATGGCTCCGACGGCCCCCGACATGGCCGCCACCACGTCCGCTCCGGTGGACGCGATCACCCGGGCGGTGAACGTCGACGCATTCATACCGTGTTCGGCGGCCGATACCCAGTAGGCGTCGATGGCCTCGACGTGTCTGGGGTCGGGATCGCCGTGCCATCGGGTCATGAAACGCTCTGTGGTGGTGGAACATTCGTCGACCTTCCGCTGCGGCACGGCCGGATGTGAAAGTCCTCTCGCTGACTGGGCGACGTACGACAGCGCCATCGATGACGCCCGGGCGAGTTGATTGCGGGCGGTGTCGTCGTCGATATCCAGCAGCGGCGCGTAACCCCAGATCGGTGCCAACATGGCAAGACCGGCCTGGACGTCGACCCGGACGTCGCCGGTGTGAATGGGCAGCGGAAACGGTTCGGCGGGCGACAATCCGTGCCCGAACACGCCGTCGACCAGCAAGCCCCACACGTCACCGAACGTGACGCGATGGCCCACCAGATCTTCGATGTCGACACCGCGATAGCGCAGCGCCCCGCCGTCCTTGTCGGGCTCAGCGATTTCAGTGGTGAAGGCCGCGACGCCCTCGAGGCCGGGATTGAAGTCTTCCGGAACCACAGTCATGCCGCGATTGTTACACCCGGCAGGCTGGTCGACCGGTTCGGGCGTACCGTTACCGGCGATGAGCACTGACCCCGGCGATGGCCCCCGGCGCCTTGCGGCGATGCGGGTGGAATACGGCTCCATCGAGAAGGACGCCAGCCCGGATCTGGATGTCGACTGGCTGGCCGATGGTTGGGTTGCCTTGTTGCACAAGTGGATCGGTGACGCCGCCGAAGTGGGTGTCAGCGAACCCAACGCCATGGTGCTCGCAACGGTCGACGGTGGCCGTCCGGTCAGCCGGACGGTGTTGTGCAAGAGCGTCGACCACGACGGCATCACCTTCTACACGAACTACGACTCGGCGAAGGGGCTCGAGTTGGCCGCCACTCCGTACGCGGCGGTGACCTTTCCCTGGTACGCGCTGGGGCGGCAGGTACACGTCCGCGGCGCGGTGAACAGAGTGAGCGCTCAAGAGACGGCGGAATACTGGGCGCTGCGACCACGCGGATCGCAACTCGGCGCGTGGGCGTCGGCGCAGTCTCAGCCGATCGCGTCAAGGGCCGAACTGCTGAGCAAGCTCGTCGAGGTGACGGAGCGGTTCGCGTCGTCCGAACACGTTCCGGTGCCGCCGCATTGGGGCGGTTACCGGATCGCGGCCGAGGTCGTCGAGTTCTGGCAGGGCCGGCAGAACCGGGTGCACAACCGAATTCGGGTCACCCCGGGCGACGGCGGCATCGTGCGGCTGCAGCCCTGACGGCTCACGCGACCTCGTGGTGTTTCCCTGCTGAGGGTTGCTCGGGCGGACCTCCACCGGTACCGCAGGGCTGGCGAACCGTGAGAGCACACCCAGAAAATGGCCCCCCGCCAGCGGTCGGGCAGAATAGCGACTACGTTCACCTAACGTAGGTACCGACCAGTAAGTCCATCGAGAAGGGGCACACGTGGCCGTAAACGACGACACCGCCAATCTCACATATCCCGGCGGTGAGTTGGACCTGGACATCGTCCACGCGACCCAGGGGTCGGACGGTTTCGCGTTGGGCCCGCTGCTGTCCAAGACCGGGTACACCACATTCGACCCCGGCTTCGTCAACACCGCCTCGACGAAGAGTGCGATCACCTACATCGACGGTGACGCCGGCATCCTGCGCTACCGGGGCTACCCGATTGAACAGCTGGCCGAGAAGTCGACCTTCATCGAGGTGTCTTACCTGCTGATCTACGGCGAGCTGCCCACGGCCGAGCAGCTGGCCACCTTCACCCGACACATCCAGCGGCACACCATGCTGCACGAGGACCTGAGGCGCTTCTTCGACGGTTTCCCGCGCAACGCGCACCCGATGCCGGTGCTGTCGAGCGCCGTGAACGCCCTGTCGGCGTACTACCAGGATTCGCTGGACCCGATGGACAAGAAGCAGGTCGAGCTGTCCACGATCCGCCTGCTCGCCAAGCTGCCGACGATTGCGGCGTACGCGTACAAGAAGTCCGAGGGACAGCCGTTCCTGTACCCGGACAATTCGCTGACCCTGGTCGAGAACTTCCTGCGGATGACGTTCGGCTTCCCGGCGGAGCCCTACGAAGTCGACCCGGAGATCGTCCGTGCGCTCGACATGCTGCTGATCCTCCATGCCGACCACGAGCAGAACTGTTCGACGTCCACGGTCCGGCTGGTGGGTTCCTCGCAGGCCAATCTGTTCACCTCGATCTCGGGTGGTATCAACGCCCTGTGGGGGCCGTTGCACGGTGGCGCCAACCAGGCTGTGCTGGAGATGCTGGAGAAGATCCGGCAGTCCGGCGGCGACGTCCAGACCTTCGTGAAGAAGGTCAAGAACCGCGAAGACGGCGTGAAGCTGATGGGCTTCGGCCACCGGGTTTACAAGAACTACGACCCGCGGGCGCGCATCGTGAAGGAGCAGGCCGACAAGATCCTCGGCAAGCTCGGCGGCGACGACGAACTGCTCGGCATCGCGAAGGCACTCGAGGAAATCGCGCTGACCGACGACTTCTTCATCGAGCGGAAGCTGTACCCGAACGTCGACTACTACACCGGCGTCATCTACCGGGCCATGGGTTTCCCGACCCGGATGTTCACGGTGCTGTTCGCCCTGGGCCGGTTGCCGGGGTGGATTGCGCACTGGCGTGAGATGCACGACGAGGGCAGCAGCAAGATCGGCCGCCCGCGCCAGATCTACACCGGTTACGCCGAGCGTGACTATCTCGCTGTGGACGGCCGCTAGCTCCTTCTCCGCGAGCAGACACAAAGGTCCCCGACGCCTCGGCGTGTCGGGGACCTTTGTGTCTGCTCGCGCGAGCGGCGGTTGACACCTCGATAGTTGTGGTTACACAATAGTTGTGTGATTACAAGTGTCGTTGACGAACTGAGCCCACGGCGAAAGGCCGTCATCCTGACGTCCTGCTGCCTGAGCCTGCTGATCGTGTCCATGGACGCGACCATCGTCAACGTCGCCATTCCCTCAATCCGGTCCGACCTGAGCGCAACGCCCTCGCAGATGCAATGGGTCATCGACATCTACACCCTGGTGCTGGCCTCGCTGCTGATCCTCGCCGGCGCTGCGGGCGACCGCTTCGGCCGCAGGCGGATCTTCCAAATCGGCCTGGGGATCTTCGCGTTCGGCTCGCTGCTGTGCAGCATCGCCCCCGACATCGACACGTTGATCGCTGCGCGCCTTGTTCAAGGCTTGGGCGGATCGATGATGAATCCCGTTGCGCTGTCGATCATTTCGCAGGTCTTCTACCGTCCCGTGGAACGGGCCCGCGCGCTCGGGATCTGGGGCGGCGTGGTGGGGATCTCGATGGCGTTGGGACCGATCGTCGGTGGTTTCCTCATTCAGCTCGTGGGTTGGCGGGCGGTGTTCTGGATCAACCTGCCCATCTGTGCGGCCGCCATCGCGCTGACGGCCATCTTCGTTCCGGAGAGCAAGTCGGCGACCATGCGCAACATGGACCCGATCGGCCAGATTCTGGCAGTGCTCACCCTGTTCGGCACCGTGTTCGCGTTGATCGAAGGCCCCGCACTGGGATGGTCCGAGCCGCCGGTGTTGGGCGTGATCGCCATGGCAGTGGTGTCGCTGGCCGGATTCCTGCGCTATGAGACGCGGCGCGCCGACCCGTTCATCGACCTGCGTTTCTTTCGTAGCGCGCCCTTTGCATCGGCAACGGTCACGGCTGTGTGCGCATTTGCCGGCTGGGCATCCTTCCTGTTCATGATGTCGCTGTATCTGCAGGGCGAGCGAGGCTATTCGGCCATGCACACCGGGCTGATCTACCTGCCGATCGCGATTGGCGCACTGGTGTTTTCACCGTTGTCGGGCCGGTTGGTCGGTCGATTCGGCAGCCGTCCGTCATTATTGGTCGCGGGATCGATGATCACCGTCGCCGCCGTCATGCTGACCTTCCTGACGCCGACGACGCCTGTCTGGGCGATGCTGTCGATCTTCGCCACGTACGGAATCGGATTCGCCATGATCAATGCCCCGGTCACCAATGCCGCCGTGAGCGGGATGCCACGCGACCGCGCCGGCGCGGCATCAGCCGTCACGTCCACCAGCCGGCAGGTCGGTGTGAGTATCGGTGTGGCGCTGTGCGGTTCGGTCGCCGGTTCGGCGTTGGCGGCGAACCATGAAAGTTTCACCGACGCGGCCAGGCCGCTCTGGTTCATCAATATCTGTCTGGGTCTGGTGATCACGGTGCTGGCGGTGGCCTCGACATCGGCGCGGGCGAAGATGTCCGCCGACAGGGTGGCGCCCCTGATCGAAGGGCGTGGAAATGAGGTTGCACGTGTCGCATGATGTTGTTGCGGATCAGGTGTGGCGCGCGATGTCGGCGCTCGTTCTGGATAACAAGGATGCCTGGCGACGCGCGGCCGTCGAATCAACCGGGCTGCCGTTCAGTCGGATTCGCATCGTCAAGCGCCTGTCTCGCGGCCCCATGACGGTGAAGGAAGTCGCCGAGATGGCGACGATCGATGCCCCGGCCGCGACGGTGGCGGTCAACGACCTCGAGGCGCGCGGGCTTGTGACCCGCGAGATAAACCCGTCGAATCGGCGGTGCAAGTTGGTCTCGCTGACAGCAGCGGGGCACGATCTCGTCGACGCCCTCAACAGGCTCGCCGACCCGCCGCCGCCGGCGTTAGCCGGACTTGAGGACGCGGATCTGGAAGCCCTGCGTGCCATCCTGGACAGGATCCCCCGCTAGCCGGGCGGGCCCTTCGGTGGCGGGCGGACTCTTCCGTGGCGGGCGGACTCTTCCGCGGCGGGCGGACTCTTCCGCGGCGGGCGGACAGTAGGTCTCGCCCGGCTCTCAGCGACACCCTTTTTTTTTGGGGGGGGGCGAGCCGCCGCGGTAACGATGCAGCGGGAGGGGAAATTCGATCTCGCCGCCATGGCGTTACTCTCGGGGCTTTCGCCGACGGTAACGCCACGGATGGAAAAGAGTCGGATCGCCGCCGTGGCGTTGCGGTCGGCGAGAACCGACTCGCGTAACCGCCTGACCCGCATGGCGATTGCCGATTTGTCGCTGTGAGGCGGACGCAAGCTATGGCGCCTGGAAATGTGGCTGATGTGACCAGGCCAGCAGGCCCGCACCTCAGCGCACGGAAGCGAGCACCGCCATCGCCGCGTTGTGCCCGCCGATCCCGGACACCGCACCACCGCGGTGCGCACCGGAACCGCACAACAGGATCCGCTCATGGTCGGTCGCCACACCCCACCTCTGTGCGGGAGAGTCCAGCGGATCAGCATCCTCGGCGAAGGGCCAGGCCAATGCGCCGTGAAAGATGTTGCCGCCCGTCATGTTCAGCGTCTGCTCCAAGTCGACCGTCGTCTTGGTCTCGATGCACGGCCGCCCGCACGAGTCGGTCATCAGAACATCCTGGATAGGCTCGGCCAGAACCGAATTCAGCGACGCCAGGACGGCATCGGTCAGGCGGGCCCGCATCGCATCATTGTCCCGCGCCTGCAATTCGTGAGGCGCATGCAGGCCGAAGACCGTCAGTGTCGCCGCACCGGAGTCGCGAAGCTCCGGCGACAGGATGCTGGGGTCGGCCAGCGAATGGCAGTAGATCTCGCAGGGCAGCGGATCCGGTACCAACCCGGATGACGCACTGGCGTAGGCGGATTGGAGCTGCGACCACGTCTCATTGATGTGAAACGTTCCACCGAAGGCCTGCTCAGGGGTTACGCCGGGGTCGCGGAGTCGGGGGAGTCGGCGCAGCATGAGGTTAACCTTCACCTGGCCGCCCCCCTCCAGTTCGGGCGGCGCAGAGCCCATCAAACCCGCCAGCACAACCGGCGTGACATTGGCGAGCACAAAACGGGCGGCAACCCGATGCTCGTCGTCCCCAACCCGATACCGAACCTCGCCGTCCGGGCTCACCGAGAGAACCTCGGCGCCAGTCAGGATGTCTGCGCCGAAACCGCGCGCGGCATCGGCCAGGGCACCCGTCACCGCGCCCATGCCGCCGATCGGGACATCCCAGATCCCGACGCCGCCACCGAGCAGGTGATACAGAAAGCAGACGTTTTGCCGCAGCGACTCATCGCCAAGGTCGGCGAACGTGCCGATCAGGGCATCGGTAGCCACCACACCACGAACCAGATCAGACGAGAAGCACGAGGCGATGGCTTCCCCGATTGGCTTCTCCACCAATGCTTCCCAGGCGGCGCCGGCGTCGTCCCCGCCCGCGAGTACTCGGCTTCGGGCCTCGGAGCGGCTGATGAGCGGGTCGGTCAGCGTCGGCCACAACGGTTCGGTGACCAACCGGCAGCGCCGGTAGAACTCGGCGAATGCAGCTTCATCGATTGCGGCGTCAACCGCGGCGAAACTCGACGGTGGCCCGATCAGCAGCCCGGTGCGGCCCCCGTCCGAAGGATTCGGTGTGTACGACGAGTACGTGCGTCGCGCCAGTCGGATCTGCGCGCCCAGATCGTCCAGGATCCGAGTCGGCAACAGGCTCACCAGATACGAATACCGGGATAACCGTGCATCGACTCCATCGAAGGCCTGCGCCGAGATCGCCGCGCCGCCGACGGTATCCAGCCTCTCCAGAACCTGTACCCGCAGTCCGGCCCGAGCCAGATAAGCCGCGGCGACAAGGCCGTTGTGCCCGCCGCCCACCACCGCCACATCCAGGTCATGAGCGCTCACGCCTTTAGTGTGCCTGCCGAATGCCCCGGTCCACCGAGAGACGGTCGACTACGGTGTGTGCCGTGACGACGAAACCCGAGATCGAATTCCCCGAAGGACCCGCCCCCACCGAGCTGGTCGTCAAAGACCTGGTCATCGGCGAGGGCGACGAAGCGCAGCCCGGGGGCGTGGTGGAAGTGCACTACCTGGGCGTCGAATACGACACCGGCGAGGAATTCGACAGCTCGTGGAACCGCGGCGAATCGATCTCGTTCCCGCTGCGCGGTCTGATCAAGGGATGGCAGGACGGCATTCCGGGAATGCGGGTCGGGGGCCGTCGTCAGTTGGTCATTCCGCCGGAGCAGGCATACGGCCCCGCAGGCGGCGGTCACCGGTTGTCCGGCAAGACCCTGGTATTCGTCATCGATCTGCTCGCGGCCCGCTGACGGGCAGCCGGCTACTGCTGACGCAACACGAAGCCGACACCGCGAACGGTATGAAGCAGGCGCGATGCGCCGCCGGCTTCGAGTTTGCGGCGCAGATAACCGATGAACACGTCGACGACGTTGGTGTCGGCGGCGAAGTCGTATCCCCACACCAGTTCCAGAAGTTGAGCCCGGCTCAGCACCGCGGTTTTGTGTTCGGCCAGAACGGCCAACAGGTCGAATTCGCGCTTCGTCAGATCGACGTCCACACCGTTCACTCGTGCGCGCCGACCGGGAATGTCGACCTCGAGTGAGCCGACCTGGATGGTCTCCGACGAGAACGTGGCCGTCGCGCCCCGACGGCGCAACAAAGCCTTGACCCGAGCCACCAACTCTGCCAACTGGAACGGCTTGACCAGATAGTCGTCGGCGCCGGCTTCCAGGCCGGCGACCCGGTCATCGACAGAACTGCGCGCCGACAGCACACACACCGGGACGTCGTTGTCCATGGCTCGCAGAGCGGTGACAACGCTGACGCCGTCGAGAACAGGCATGTTGATGTCGAGCACGATCGCGTCGGGGCGTGTCTCGGTGGCGCTGCGCAGGGCCTCGGCGCCGTCGACGGCAGTGGAGACCTCGAACCCGGAGAGGCGCAGCCCGCGCTCCAACGACGCGAGAACGTCGGGGTCGTCATCGACCACAAGTACTCGTGGGGAGGCCGCGCCACTGTCCATGTGCCCTATCTTGCCCGAACATCAACAGGGCTGGTGGGAGGCGGCAAGTGACACGACGGCACATACTCGAGACATGGAGCGATTCGCGGATCGCATCGACGCGGGCCGTCAACTCGCCCGACGCCTCGAGGTCTATCGGGCCACCAACCCGGTGGTGCTGGGGCTTCCGCGCGGTGGCGTTCCGGTCGGCTACCAGGTGGCCCACGCTCTCGGCGCGCCCCTCGACGTTCTGATCGTGCGCAAACTGGGTGTTCCGCGGCAGCCGGAACTGGCGTTCGGCGCCATCGGCGAGGGCGGGGTCAAGCTGCTCAACGACCTGGTGATGCGCTACGAGCAGGTCGGCGCCGACGACGTCGCAGCGGTCGAAGCCGTCGAACGTCCCGAGTTGGAGCGTCGCGCGGCGCTGTACCGGAACGGGCGCCCCGCACTCGACCTGAGTGGGCGGTTGGCACTGATCGTCGACGACGGATTCGCAACGGGCGCCACCGCCAGGGTGGCCTGCATGATCGCCCGGGCTCAGGGCGCCGCCCGGGTGATCCTCGCCGCACCTATCGGTCCGCCTAACGCTGTGGCGGAGTTGGCGGGCTTCGACGGGGTCATCGACGACGTCGTGTGCTTGGGCACTCCAGCCCAGTTCACGGCGGTGGGGCAAGGCTATGTCGACTTCAGCCAGACGTCCGACGACGAGGTCTGTGACCTGCTGCTGAGGTCTCGCGCCGCAGGTCCGGGGGGCGGCGCCGCGGGCGGCGGACAGTAGGCTGGCGGTCATGATCGGAATCGAGCGGGTGGGTGATGTCACCACCATCGAGCTGCAGAGGGCCGAGCGACGCAACGCGCTGAACACGGAACTCGTCGACCAACTGCGGGAAGCCATCGAAAAGGCCGCCGCCGACGACGTCCGCGTGATCGTGATCACCGGGCAGGGGACGGTGTTCTGCGCCGGCGCGGACCTGTCCGGCGACGTGTTCGCCGCGGACTTCCCGGACAAGGCGATCGCCTTGAACAAGGCGATCGACGCGGCGCCGATGCCGGTGATAGGCGCCATCAATGGACCGGCGATCGGTGCCGGAGTCCAGCTGGCGATGATCTGCGACCTCCGTGTGGTTGCTCCGGAGGCCTACTTCCAATTCCCGATCGCCAGATACGGCCTGGCCCTGGACAACTGGAGTGTCCGCCGGCTGAGTTCGCTGGTCGGCTACGGGCGGGCCCGCGGCATGTTGATCGCCGCCGAGAAGCTGCCGGCCGAGACTGCTCTGCAGACCGGAATGGCAAACCGGCTCGGCACGCTCGCCGACGCCCAGGCCTGGGCCGCCGAGATCGCCCGACTCGCGCCGTTGTCCGTGCAACATTCCAAACGGGTCCTCAACGACGACGGCGCCTACGAAGAGCCCCTGCCCACCCACAAAGAGATGTTCGACAAGGCGTGGGGCAGCAAGGATGTGATCGAGGCGCAGGTGGCGCGCATCGAGAAGCGCTCGGCCAACTTCAACGGGGCCTGAGGACCGTCACGTTGTCCGGGAAGTCGGCAATCCGATTCGCGGCCGGGACGGCTTCCCTGGCCGCGGGTGGTTGGCTCCTGCGCGCCTTACAGGACGCACCCGCTTCGCTGGGTGCCGGTCCCAGCGGAGTGCGCGGCGTCGCCCAAAACTCACCGAACTATCGAGACGGGGTCTTCCACAACCTCGAGCCGGCGTCCATGATCAAGCTCGACGCGATCGATGCCGAAGCCAATCGGCAGGTGTTGTTCGAGATGCTGTCCCGGCGTTCGCCGGGCAGGCCAGGGGCGGACATCCCACTGGCCGACCCGGTCGGGTCGCGCACCGAACCGCTGTCGGTGACCTGGTACGGCCACTCGTCGGTGCTGGTCGAGGTCGACGGCTACCGGGTACTCACCGATCCGATCTGGAGCGACCGCTGCTCACCCTCCCGCACGGTGGGCCCGCAGCGGTTGCATCCGAACCCCACGCCCCTGGAGGCGTTGCCCGCTCTCGATGCGGTGCTGATCTCCCATGACCACTACGACCACCTGGATATGGACACCGTTGTGCGGCTCGCCCGAAGTCAGCGGTCGCCCTTCGTCGTTCCGCTGGGAGTCGGTGCCCACCTGAGGGATTGGGGTATACCGCCGCATCGCGTCATCGAGCTCGACTGGAACGAGCAGACCCGGATCGACGACTTGACGCTGGTGTGCACTCCGGCGCGGCACTTCTCCGGACGGTTCATGGTGCGCAACACGACGCTGTGGTCGTCCTGGGTCCTGCGGGGCCCCGAGCACCGCGTGTATTTCGGCGGCGACACCGGCTACAGCGCGAGCTTCGAACACATCGGTGCCGACCACGGTCCGTTCGACATAACCCTGATGCCCATCGGGGCCTACAACACCGCGTGGCCCGACATCCACATGAATCCCGAAGAGGCGGTCCGCGCACACCGCGACATGACCGATGCGGGACTGCTGATCCCGATCCACTGGTGCACGTTCCGGCTGGCACCACATCCGTGGGCCGAGCCCGTCGAGCGGCTGCTGTCGGCCGCCCAGAGCGAAGGTCTTGACATCGCGGTTCCCAAACCGGGTGGACGGGTGGCGCCTGGATCGGCTCCGACTGAGCGCTGGTGGCGGTTGTAGGACTTCATGACCGCCGTAGCCCGACGTGTTGTGATCGTATTCATGGCGGCCGCGTTGACGTCGTGTGGCGGAAGTCCGCCGGGCGAGATCTCCGATCAGCCGCCCCCACTGCTGCCCGCGATGGCGTTGCCGGACAACGCCGTTGGCCGCGCCGTCGAGCGTCTTGACGGGATCATCGCCGACTTGATGGCATCTTCTGGAATCCCCGGACTTGCCGTCGCTGTCGTGCACGGCGGAAAGACGCTGTATGCCAAGGGCTTCGGCGTCAAGGACGCCGGGCGTCCGGATGAGCCGGGCAACCGCGTCGGGCCCGACACGGTGTTCCAGTTGGCGTCGCTTTCGAAGCCTATCGGCGCCACAGTGGTGGCCCACCAGGTCGGCGAGCATGCGATCGAGTGGAACACCCCGATCGTGGACAAGCTGCCGTGGTTCGCGTTGTCAGATGCCGCTGTCACGCGAACGGTCACCATCGGCGATATGTACGCCCACCGGTCAGGATTGCCGGACCATGCCGGGGACAAGCTGGAAGACCTCGGCTACGACCAGCGCCCCATCCTGCAGAAGCTGCGGCAGCTGCCGCTCGATCCGTTCCGAATCTCGTACGCCTACACGAACTTCGGTCTGACTGCCGCGGCGGAGGCGGTTGCTGCAGGGGCGGGCAAGTCGTGGGAGGACCTCAGCCGCGACGTCCTCTACTCGCCCCTGGGGATGACATCCACAAGTTCACGCTTCGCCGACTTCGAGAATAGAAGCGATAAAGCCCTGGGGCACATACTGATCGATGGCAAATACCTGCCCCGCTACCAGCGGGATCCGGATCAGGAATCTCCCGCCGGGGGAGTGAGTTCGTCGGTCAACGACCTCACGCGCTGGCTGGCCATGGTTCTGGCGAACGGCACTTACGACGGTAAGCAGATCGTCAGCCCGGAAGCCCTGCTGCCGGCCTTGACACCGCAGGCGGTGTCCAGCCCCCCGACGCAACCCGCAATGCGTTCAGGTTTCTACGGGTACGGATTCAACATCGCCACGACGTCGGCTTCCCGCGTTCAATTCAGCCACTCCGGTGCCTTCGAACTCGGTGCTGCGACGAATTTCGTCATCATCCCCTCGGCCGACGTGGCGATCGTCGCACTGTCCAATTCCACACCCGCCGGTATACCCGAGGCGCTCACCGCGGAATTCGCGGACCTCGTCCAATTCGGTGAGGTGCGCGAAGACTGGCGAAAGCTCTACGCGGACATCATCTCCCCCATGAGCGCCCCTGTGGGAGAGCTTGCCGGGAAGCCACGCCCGCAGCGACCCCGCAACCCGAAACCCCTTCGCTCGTACGTCGGGCGGTATGCGAACGACTACTGGGGCCCCGCTACCGTCACCGAGAAGAACGGGCAGCTCCTGCTATCGCTGGGGCCGCGGCCCGAAACCCATGAACTGGAGCATTGGGACGGCGACGAATTCACATTCGGCTTCGTCTCCGAAAACTCTCCTCCGGGAAGCATTTCCGCCGCGGTCTTCAACGGCGACACGTTGACGCTCGAATACTACGACCACGACAAGATGGGAACGTTCACCCGATGACTGCGACGAGATCCGCTGGGCTGTCCGACGACGACATCGCCACCCGGGTCGCCGAGGGGAAGACCAACGACGTGCCCACGAGGGCATCGCGAAGCGTGTCGGAGATCGTGCGCTCCAACGTATTCACCCGCATCAACGCGATACTCGGAGTGCTGTTCGCCATCGTGCTGGCCACCGGCTCGCTCATCAATGGACTGTTCGGCCTGCTCATCATCGCGAACAGTGCGATCGGCATCATTCAGGAGTTGCGGGCCAAGAAGACCCTCGACAATCTCGCCATCGTCGGACAAGCCAAGCCGACCGTGCGCCGGCAATCCGGGACCCGCGAATTGGCGCCCGGCGAAATCGTTTTGGACGACGTGATCGAGCTCGGTCCGGGCGATCAGATCGTCGTCGACGGCGAACTGTTGGAAGCCTCGGGGCTGGAGATCGACGAGTCGCTCCTGACGGGAGAGGCCGACGCTATCCACAAGGCCCTCGGCGACCCCATCATGTCCGGCAGTTTCGTCATCGCCGGCAGCGGCGCCTACCGGGCGACAAAGGTGGGCCGTGAGGCCTACGCCGCCCGGCTTGCCGAGGAGGCCAGCAAGTTCACGCTGGTGAAATCCGAACTGCGCAGCGGGATCAGCAAGATTCTGCAGTTCATCACCTACCTGCTGTGGCCCACGGGGCTGTTGATCATCTACACGCAGCTGTTCACCACTCACGTGGGCTGGCAGGAATCTGTTCTGCGGATGGTCGGAGCGCTGGTGCCCATGGTGCCCGAGGGGCTGGTGCTGATGACGTCGATCGCTTTCGCGGTCGGCGTGATCAGGTTGGGCCGCAGGCAATGTCTGGTGCAGGAGCTGCCGGCCATCGAAGGGTTGGCGCGGGTGGACGTGGTGTGCGCCGACAAGACAGGGACACTCACCGAGAGCGGCATGCGCGTGTCTGATGTCGCGGCGCTGGGCGATGACGATGTCGCGGATGTTTTGGCGGCGATGGCCGCCAACGACCCCCGGCCGAACGCCAGCATGCAGGCGATCGCCGAAAAGTACTCGCACACACCCGGTTGGACGGTGACGGCTACGGCCCCATTCAAATCGGCCACCAAATGGAGCGGAGTGTCCTTCGGCGACCAAGGCAATTGGGTGATCGGCGCGCCTGACGTCCTGCTCGATCCGGGTACGGACGTCGCCCGACGGGCCCAGGAGATCGGGGCGGGCGGTTTGCGTGTCCTGCTGCTGGCCAGAGGTGAGGCGACGGTCGACGATCCCGACGCGCCGGGCCGCTTGACCCCGGCGGCCCTGGTGGTCCTCGAACAGCGGGTGCGCCCGGATGCTCGAGAAACCCTGGAATACTTCGCTTCTCAGCAGGTGAAGGTCAAGGTGATCTCCGGCGACAACGCCGTGTCGGTGGCAGCCGTCGCCGGGACGCTGGGCCTCGAGGGCGAAACGATGGACGCCCGGAACCTACCCGACGACAGCGATGCGCTGGCCGATGCCATGGCCGAATACACCACCTTCGGCCGGGTGCGCCCGGACCAGAAGCGGGCGATGGTGCACGCGCTGCAATCGCGACAGCACACGGTGGCGATGACGGGCGACGGCGTCAACGACGTACTGGCCCTGAAAGACGCCGACATCGGCGTCGCGATGGGTGCGGGCAGTCCGGCATCCCGGTCGGTGGCGCAAATCGTGCTGCTGGACAACAAGTTCGCGACCCTTCCCCACGTGGTGGCGGAGGGGCGTCGCGTCATCGGGAACATCGAACGCGTCTCCAATCTGTTCCTGACGAAGACCGTCTACTCGGTACTGCTCGCACTGCTGGTGGGCCTGGGCGGTCTGTGGTCGAAGTGGTTCGGCACAGATCCGCTGCTCTATCCCTTCCAGCCCATACACGTCACCATCGCGGCGTGGTTCACCATCGGCATCCCGGCTTTCATCCTCTCGTTGGCCCCTAACAACGAACGCGCGCACACCGGCTTCGTCCGCCGCGTGATGACGGCGGCGCTGCCGTCCGGATTGATAGTCGGCAGTGCGACCTTCGCGTCGTACCTCGTCGCCTACCACGGACGCAATGCCAGCATCGTCGAGCAGACCCAGGCCTCGACCGCCGCCCTGATCACGTTGTTGATCGCCGCGATATGGGTTCTTGCCGTGGTGGCCCGCCCATATGAGTGGTGGCGGGTCGCCCTGGTTGCGGTGTCGGGATCGGCATATGTGTTGATCTTCGCGATTCCGTGGGCGCGCGAGAAGTTCATGATCGATCCGTCCCATCTCGCGGTGACCGCTTCCGGGATCGCGATCGGCCTGGTAGCCGCGGCGGCGATCGAGGCGGCGTGGTGGATCCAGGGCCGAGTGCTGGGGGAGCCGCGGATATTGTGGAGATCCGCGTCTGCGGCGCAACAGTGACAATGTGCATTCGGGAGGTCGGTCCAGATGGCGAAACTGTCAGTGTCAGTGGATGTTCCGCTGCCGCCGGAGGTGGCCTGGCAGGCGGCGTCCGATCTCTCTCGATACAAGGAGTGGTTGAGCATTCACCGCGTGTGGCGCTCCAAACTGCCGGATACCCTCGACAAGGGCACGGTGGTCGAGTCCATCGTCGAGGTCAAGGGCATGCCCAACCGGGTCAAGTGGACGATCGTGACCTTCAAACCGCCGGAAGTGATGACGCTGAACGGCGAGGGCAAGGGCGGCGTCAAGGTCAAGCTGATCGGCAAGGTCAAACCCCATGACAGCAAACCGGATTCGTCCGTGGTGAGCATGGACGTCCACCTGGGCGGCGCGCCGCTGTTCGGCCCGATCGGCATGGTGGTGGCTGCTGCGCTGAAGGGTGACATCCAGCAGTCGCTGGACCGTTTCGTGACGGTCTTCAGCGGATAGCGTTCAGACCCTTGGGCGGCGCACTAATTCGGCGCCGAGGAGCGCTGCCTCGGTGCGCCCGCTGAGACCCAGCTTGGACAAAATGCGTGAGACGTAATTTTTCACGGTCTTCTCGGCCAGGAACATGCGCTGGCCTATTTCGCGATTCGTGAGCCCCTCGCCGAGGAGTGCCAGCATGGCGCGTTCGGTGGCGGACAGGTCCCGGAGCAGGACAGTCTGTTCGGCCTCTTTGCGGAGCCTGTCCATCAGGACTTGGGCGGCACGATTGTCCAGCAGGGATTTTCCCGCGCCAACAGCTTTCACCGCGGCCGCGATCTCGTCTCCCCGGATGTCCTTGGCGACGTAACCGCTTGCGCCGGCCAGGATTGCGTCGATCATCGACCGCTCGTCGGTGAAGGACGTGAGGATGAGGCAGCGCAGTTGCGGGACGGCGGCCAGAAGGTCCCTGCACAGGTCGATGCCGTTCCCGTCCGGGAAGCGGACGTCGAGCACCGCGACGTCGGGCTGCACGGCGGGTATCCGGGCCATTGCTGCTGCGACGGTGTCGGCTTCGCCCACAACGTCGAGTTCCGGATCGGCGTTGAGCAGCTCAACGAGTCCCTGCCTGACCAGATCATGGTCGTCGACGAGGAACACGGTGATCACGCGGCAATTAGGCGTCAAATCTGAAGTTGCTTGATAGGGACTTTGGTCCTAACTTTCAAAGACCGCCTCTGGGCGTGCTACGGAGACGGCGCACCCAGCGCGAAGTCGGCGAAATCGAAACCCGGTACCACGACGCAGCTCACCAGGCTCGGCTCGTCGCCGGCGGGCCGGGCGCGCTGCCAGTGTCCGGCCGGCACCAGTACCTGCGGTTGCTGACCGGCCGCGATGTCCGGTCCCAGGATCGACGCCTCGGCCGTACCGCGGTCGGCGCCGATCTCCAACAGCAGCGGGCTGCCGCGATGGTGAAACCAGATCTCGGCGCTGCGCACCGTATGCCACTCGGAATGCTGATTTGGCATCAGCGCGAATAAAATCGCCGTGCCGGCGCTGCGCGGGCCCATATAGCCGGGGGGGAGCACCGATTCGGGGATCCTCACCTCGCTGCGCCATGTCTCCCGGAACCAGCCGCCCTCAGGGTGGGGCGCCAGGTCGAGCCTCGCAAGCCAGTCAGGTAACTCCCGCATCGGCACATCCTCGGTTGCTGTTGGATTTGATCCAGCCTAGAGATCGGTACGACGCGTGTAAGCCGGTGAGGGTTACTGTCGGAGGATGGCGGGGCCGCGTCCGGGATGGTTGGTGGCGTTGTCCGCTGCGCTGGTGTCTGTCAGTACCTGGCTGCCGTGGTTGACGACGTCGTTCTCGGGCGGCGGACGTGCCAGCGCGATCGGAGGAACCTTCGGCAGCATCACCTTGCCGTCCCGCTTCGGGACGGGTCAGCTGATCGTCTTGCTGTCCTCGGTGCTCATCGTCGCGGGCGCAATGGTCGCCCGCAGTCTGTCGCCTCGTCTGGCGGCCTTCACCGCACTGGTCCTGTCGTTGGTGATCGCGACACTCACCTGGTTCTACTATCGGCTCAACGTGCACAGCCCCGTGGTGGCCGGATACGGGTTCTATTTGGGGGCCGTGTTCGGGGCCGCTTCCGTCTTATGTTCGGTATGGGCGCTGATCGCGGTGTTCCTCGGCGGGCGGCGCATCCGGCGGTTGTAGGCATCCGACTCGGATAGTCTGGTCGGGTCCTTGGAAAGGGAGCGGATTGAACAAGGCTCGGGGGCCGGTTTCGGTCATGGTCGCTGTCGCCGTCGCAATTGCGGGCGCCGGCTGTTCGGACGACGGGTCGAAGCCCAGCGCCGACAAGTGCGAAAACGTCTCCGTGCCAATGATCGACATCCCCACCCGGACCGATCAGGAGCCGCGGATGCGGATTCCGCAGCCCCAGGGCTGGGAGCGCACCACGAAGCTCGACTCCGAAACCATTCGTTTCGCGATCCGCAATCCCGCCCTGGCGGCCGACGGCTTCACCCCCAACGCGGTGGTGACCCTGCAGAAGATCGGCCTCGACGTCGGCAAGCCGAAACAGATCCTCGACGCCCAGAATCAGCAGCTGCAGATGAAGCTCAAAGTCACCGATCTCAAGGCCACCGAAGGCCAGGTGTGTGGGTTGTCGGCCGAGGCCACCACCTACACCGCGCCCGGCATGGGCAAGATCCCGGCCAGGAAGGCGACGTCGCTGGCGACCGTCTACCAGGGGGGCGACGCCAACTATGTGGCCACGGTGACGGTGCAGGCGATCAAGCCGGACAACGAGACCTACGCACGGGATTCGCAGGTGATCATCAAGGGATTCCAGATCCTGCCGCCCAAGTGACCTCGCTTGAGGCGATACCTATCAGGCGATGCCCGGTGCGAGTTCGTCGCGGGAAAGCCTGCGGTCGCACTGGTCGCACGCGAGTTCGCCGGTGAATCCCGCCCCGCAATCGAGGTGGGTGAGCGTCATCGCCGGGCCCTCGGGGGCGCGGTACCAGCGCTGAGCCCATTGCAGCGCCGCCACGAGAACCGGGAAGAAGGCCCGCCCTTTGGCGGTCAGCAGATAGGCGGCGCGTTCCGGCCCGCCGAGTTCGGCGGGTTCGGTGGCCAGCACACCCAAGGTGCAGAACGTCTGCAGTCGCTCGGCCAATAGGCTTGGGGGAGCGGCCAATTGGTGTTGGAAATCGTTGAAGCGGGTCGTTCCCAGAAATGCCGCGAACAGTAGCGCTGCGGCCCAACGATTTCCGAACATAGTCATGGTCTCGGGCAGCAGGCCGTCGCCCTGCTGCACCGAATCCGAGCGTCGACGAGTGGTGGCCGCCGGAACGGACCGGTCCCAATTCCCGCTCGGCCCCAACAGCATCGCGATGCCCTCCGCCGCCGTGGGGGTGTGGCAATGGCCGCATCGCAGGACCGGCATGAACGCTCGGCCGCAGGTTGTATGAATCGCCTGCGGCAGGCGGGCGGGATCCTCGACCACCCAGTTCACTTCCCACGCCCATATCGACAACAACACCGTCCACAACGAACGGCTACGCGGGGTTGTCAGGTATTCGGTTCTGGCCCTGGTGGATTCGTGTGTTTGGCGGGTCAGCAACTGGTTGTCGACGAGGGTCTGCAATCGATTGGTCAACACTGAATTGGAGATCGAAAGGTGCGCCATGAATTGGCTGTACCTGGTTGCGCGGAGCAACGCCTGCCGCACGATGTGGAGGTTCCATTCGTCACCCAGCAATCCGAGCATCCGTCCGATCGCGTTGGTGGCGCCGGGTGCAAGGAAGGTGGGGGCGCCGGGGTCGGCGGGTGTGGGCACTAGCGGCGGCCGAGCGCCCAGACGAACATGGTGTTGAAGCTATTACAGCTCAGACGCCGTTGTGGCGGGTATTCGTCCAGCCGGGACTCCACCGATCGGACTACGGCGAATTCCACCCGAAACGCACCCGGATGACCGACAGACAGGCAGCCCGGGGAGCCGCACCATTGTTCGCGGGCGGCGCTCAGCAGGAGCGGCCGCGGTAAATCGGGAGGAACCATCATGGCGGGACGATTTTCCAAGCGCGTAGCGGCATTGCTTGCGACGGGCACATTGGCGCTGGGCGCGCTGGGCGTCGGAGTCGGCGTTGCGCCGATGGCCAGCGCCGCGGACGGCTGCGGCCAGGGGTACCACCTGGACGAAGGGACCTGCGTCTTGAACGTTCCCGGCCCCGGTGCGCAGTTCATCCCCGGCCGGCCCGGCTGTTGGCTCAACGACGTCGGCGATGTCCGGTGCTTCGTGGGTGCCGCCGGCGCGCAGTAGCCCCTCGGCGACGTCCCCTCGCCCTCGCAGAGCCTGCCCGAGCTACCGGCCCGGGCAGGTTTTCTGCATTTCGCCCGGGAGCTGTCGGTGCCATGAGCAACAATCCGCGGCATGTCTACGCCGGAGAACACCGTGACCCATTGGCGCGACCTCACCGACCAGCTCGACGCCGGTGACACCGCCCGGCTCACCATCCACGAACGCGCCGGGAATTACGAAGACGCTCTCCTGCTGAAGTGGGCACGGTCATGGGCGGCCGACCGCCTGCGACAAGACATGTACGACGATGTTCCGGCGCCGGCCGACGCAATAGAGGTCGACCCCTGGTTCGGAGATCCGCCGCGGCGCAGCTTCACCGGCGCCACCCTGTTCGACGGGCACGTGAAGATCGTCGGCTGGCAGGATCCCGACGGCGCAATCGAGCGGCGGATCGTAGTCGGCGTCGACGACCTTGAGCTGACCGCTGGCGACGCGATCCGCCTATGCCGTGCCGTGAGTGCGGCGGCCGACGAAATCAAACGGCTCGAAGGGTAGAGCGCACCACGCCGGCCGGCGGCAGGCGATTCCTTGCCGCGCGGCTCGCCATCCCAAAGTGCCCCCATCACAGAGTGCCCCCGGCGGGAATCGAACCTGCGACACCGGCTTTAGGAGAGCCGTGCTCTATCCACTGAGCTACGAGGGCGGACCGGCTGGGAGCTTACCCGCTGTCCCGTGAAGCTTGAGCGCCGTGGGCCGTCAGCCCGACAGCGTCAGCCAGATCAGCACGACGTTGAGCACGGTGATGATGCCGGCCACCAGCCAGCCGAGGGCCGACACGATCCGGTGATTCACGTCGGCGCCCATGAGTGCGCGGCTGCTCGTCAGGCGAATGAGGGGCACGAGTGCGAACGGGATTCCGAACGACAACACCACCTGTGAGATGACGAGCGCCCTGGTCGGGTCGACGCCGATGATCAACACGACGAGGGCGGGGATGAGGGTGACCAGCCGGCGGACGAGCAGTGGATAGCTCCGGCGCAACAGCCCCTGCATGATCATCGCCCCGGCGTAGGCGCCGACGGACGTCGAGGCCAGCCCGGAGGCGAGAAGACCGATGGCGAACAGCAGCGCAACGGTCGGTCCCAATGCATCCCGGACTGCTGCGTGCGCGCCCTCGATGGAGTCGGTGTCGTCGCGGCCCTGCAGATTGGTGGCGGCGACCAGAAGCATCGACAAGTTCACCGCGCCCGCGATGAGCATCGCCACGCCGACATCCCATCGGGTGGCCCGCAACAGCCTGGCGCGCGCAGGGCCTGCTTCCGGATGGCCGTGGCGGTCGCGGGCCAGTCCGGAGTGCAGATACACCGCGTGTGGCATCACTGTGGCGCCCAGCATGGCCGTTGCGAGCAGGACGCTTTCGACGCCGTCGAAGCGGGGGAGAAGGCCCTCCAAGACCGGTGCGAGTGGGGGAGCCTTGACGAAGAGGCTGGCCAGGAATCCGATCGCGATGATCAGCAGCAGGCCGCTGATCACGAATTCGAAGTTGCGCTGCCCGTTGCGGTTCTGCACGGCCAGCAGCACGAGTGAGACGACGCCGGTTATGACCCCGCCGACCAGCAGTGGCAGGTTGAACAGCAGATGCAGTGCCAGCGCTCCGCCGACGACTTCGGCGAGGTCGGTGGCTACCGCAACGAGCTCCGCCTGCAGCCAATAGGCGATGTGGGTGGGGGCCCTGGTGTTGTCGCGCACCGCCTCGGGCAGTGAGCGGCCGGTGACGAGGCCGAGCTTCGCCGACAGGTATTGCACCAGGCCGGCCATGACATTCGCCAGGACGATCACCCACACCAGGAGGAAGCCGTATTGGGATCCGGCGCTGATATTGGCCGCGACGTTGCCGGGGTCCACGTAGGCGATGGCGGCGACGAATGCGGGTCCGAGCAGGTACCACCCGGGCCTGGCGCCGGACTTCACTGGGACATCGGTGTCCTGACTCAACCAACCAAACTTTCCAACGGATGAACGAAGTAGAAAGTTAGGGTAGCCGAAACCTGGGAGGTTGGGGTGTCAGAACCCGCCGAACCAGAACCCCCCACCACCGATACCGAAGCCGCCGATGCCGCCGAAGCCCCAACCCGGATAGGGATTGGTCATCGCTTGATCGGGTGACGTGGTGATCTGAGTGTGACCAGGTGTCTGGCACATTCTCGTGTTGGGAGCGACGTCGGCGCACACGGGTGCGGCTATGGCGGCCGGTGCGACGCCGATCGCCGTGAATCCCGCCGCGCCGATTAATGCGGCCGTTGCCGTCCGCACTACGGCGGCGCCGAACATCGCCCGCGCCTAGCGCCCCCCACCCCCGTGGGGGGCGGGCATCGGCATAGGAGCGGGAGCCGGCGGCCCGTATCCGCCGCCTCCAATCACAAGCGCGGGCCCATAGAACTCGTCGGCCCATGGATAGGGGTAGTCCGGAACTTCCGGCGTCGCATTCAGCTGCACATTGCCGGGCGACTCACACTCGGTGGTGTCGCCACCGATCACCGAACTGCCCGAAACCTGCGTACAGCTCTGCGGCGGCGTCGTGATCAGGGTGGTGTCGGCGCCGGCGACGGCAGAACCGGCGGCGACCATCGAGCCGGCGACCAACAGGAGACCACACAGTGTGTTCCGCATAGGCATGCCCTTCTCGCGGAGTTGCTTACTCCCAGCCTACGGCCCCTGCGCTCCTTCACGTCGTGCAGAGGCTCACCAGGCGCCGTATAGCCCCTTGGGTTTCGGCAGGGGAAGGTCCAGCGTGGTCCGTATGCCGGGGGCGGCCGCGACGACGGCGGGTATCGCGTTCACGATCCGCATCGCGGTGGCAACGAGGCCGGCGTGGTTGTGGTCGCCCTTGCTGCTGCTCAGACACAGGTCCAGGGCGTAGGACGGCTCGCCGGTGACCTCGATGCGGTAATTGCCTCCCGACTGCGCGGGCTGCGGCCAGTCCGGGCAGAGGTCGTCGCGCAACCGGGTGACGTGCTCGAGAACGACCGCGGGCAGCCCGTCGACGAGGCCGACCACCTCGAATCGCAGCGCGGCCGCGGTCCCCTTTTCGATGTGCCCGGCGGCGATGTCGAAGTCCTCGGGTGCCGGCTCGCGAACGTAGGTCTCCTCGATCCCGTCGAGTTCAATGCCCAGCCCCGCCGCGAGTTGCCGGATGACCGAGCCCCACGCCAGGCTCAGCACACCGGTGTGCAGCAGCATCGGGATCTCGTCCATCGGCTTACCGAAGCCCATCACGTCGAACATGACGACGGGGCTGTCGTAGGTGGCGTAGTCGAGGATCTCCATGCAGCGCACCTGCTGGATGCTCTGACACGTTCCGGTGAGGGCCAAAGGCAGCAGATCATTGGCGAAGCCGGGATCGATACCATTGACAAAAAGAGACGAATTGCCTTCGGCCGCAGCCTCTTCGAGGGGCTTGATCATCTGCTCGGGGATGACCTCCCAGGGCCACTGCAGAAACACCGGCCCGCTTCCGACGATGTTGATGCCTGCGGCGAGGATTCGCCGGTAGTCCTCCAGCGCCTCGGGAAGCCGGTTGTCGGCCATCGCGTTGTAGACGACGCAATCTGGCTTGGTCGCCAGCACGGCGTCGAGATCGGTTGTGGCGGTGATTCCGACCGGCTTGCTCAGCCCCGCGAGCTCAGCTGCGTCTCTGCCGGCTTTGGCATCCGAGGAGACCCACACGCCGGTGAGTTCGAACTCGGGGTTGGTGATCAACGCTGCCAGCGCATGAACACCGACGTTCCCGGTGCCGATCTGAGCGACGCGGATGGCCATGGATCTCCTTAGAGGTCGGGTATGGGTAAGTCGAGGTTGGGGAAGACGAGACCACCGTCGACTTCGAGCATCTTGCCAGTGAGGAAACTGCCCGCTTCCGACGCCAGGTACACCGCGGCCGCGGCGATGTCGGCAGGATCGCCCAGTCGTCGCATCGGAGTGGCCTTCTCCATCGGGGTGCGCAGGGCGTCGTTGGTGGCGACGATCTCGAGTGCCGAGGTCAGGATCGAGCCTGGGGCAATGGCGTTGACCCGGATCTTCGGGCACAGGTCGAGCGCGGTCAGTCGGGTGTAGTGCGCGAGCGCGGCCTTGGCTGTGCTGTACGCGGCGAAACCGCGGGCGGCGAGCCGGCCCATGGTGGAGCTGATGTTGATGATGTTGCCGCCGCCGGAGTGCTCCAGCATGAGCGGAACCGCCGCGAGCGTCAGCGCATGGGCGGTCAAGACGTTGAACGTGAACGCGTCCTTCATGTCCTTCACGCTGGTGCTCATAAGTGCGTTGGGCATGGTTCCGCCGACGTTGTTGACGACGATGTCCAACTTCCCGAAAGCCTTGATCGCCTGCGGCGCCAGTTCGGCCGTTGTCTCGGGATGGGCCAGATCACCGACCACGATGTGCGCTCGCCGTCCGAGGGCTTCGATCTGCCGTGCGACCACCTGAAGTTCGGACGGCGTGCGGGACGCGATTACGACGTCGGCGCCGACCTCTGCGAATGCCACCGCGATGGCGGCACCCAGCCCTCGGCCGGCGCCGGTCACCACCGCGACCCGGTCGTCGAGGCGGAATCTGTCGAGGATCACGTGTCTACTTCCCCTTCTTCGCCGTGGCTTTCGCAGCCTTGCGCTTCTTGACGCTCGCCTCGAGTTTGGCCAGCAGGTCTGAGACGTCCTCGGTCTCATCGAGTGCGGTCGTCGGCTCTTCGGTGCTGAACGCTTGTCCGCCTTGGAGTTTGGCGTCGACGAGGTCTCGCAATTGCTCCTGATAGTCATCGTGGTAGCGGTCCGGCTGAAATTCGTCGGCCATCGAATCGACGACCTGGCCCGCCATCTTCAACTCTGCGGGCTTGATGTCGACCTTCGTATCCAGCACCGGGAAATCGGGGTCGCGGATCTCGTCGGGCCACAGCAGCGTGTGGATCACCATCACGTTCCGTTTGGAGAAGTCCTTCACGCGCAGCGCAGCCAGCCTGGTCTTGTTTCGCAACGAGAAGTGAACTATCGCAACCCGATCCGTCTCCGCGAGCGTCTTGGCCAGCAGCACATAGGATTTTGAGGACTTCGAGTCCGGCTCGAGGAAGTAGCTGCGGTCATACATCAGCGGATCGAGGTCGCCGGCAGCCACGAATTCGAGAACCTCGATCTCCCGGCTGCGCTCCTCGGGCAGCGACGCGAGGTCGTCGTCGGTGATCAACACAGACTGGCCGTCGTCGGATTCGAAGGCCTTGGCGATATCGGCGAACTCGACGACTTCACCGCACACCTCACACACCCGCTTGTAGCGGATGCGCCCATTGTCCTTGGCATGAACCTGGTGAAACTTGAGGTCATGGTCCTCGGTGGCGCTGTAGACCTTCACCGGAACGTTCACCAGGCCGAAGGCGATGGAACCTTTCCAGATGGATCGCATACCTACACGATAGGTGCGACGCCCGGATTCACCCCGAGGGGGATTTCCGGGTCGGCACCCGGTGCGGTGTCGCTGGGGTGTTGTTGCTCGGGGGCGCGACAGTTGTTGTCGGCGGGCGTCTCGCCGGCCGAACACCAGGGGAGCAGATCTTCCGGGTCCGCGTGCGAGGGCGCCGCGGCCAGCAGGGCGCCGATGGTCAGCAGGCTCGCCACGAACAGCTTCGGCACTGGTTCACGGTAGCAGCGGGTAATACGCTTCAGACGGTGAATGACGGAGTCTCGGCCGGATTGCGGCAGGTCGCGGGTGTCCGGCTGACCAATGCCGACAAGGTGCTCTACCCGGAGACCGGCACCACGAAGGCGGACGTGTTCGCCTATTACACGAGCATCGCCGACGTGATGCTGCCTCACATCGCAGGGCGGCCCGTCACCCGGAAGCGCTGGCCCAACGGTGTCGACCAACCCTCGTTCTTCGAAAAGCAACTGGCCAAGTCCGCACCGGAATGGCTTGGGCGCCACAGGGTCGAGCACCGCTCCGGCACCACCACCTACCCCCTCATCGACAGCCTCGAGGGTCTTGCCTGGATCGCGCAACAGGCGGCACTGGAGGTGCATGTTCCCCAATGGCGCTTCACCGCCCCCGGAACGCCGGGTGCCGCAACGCGTTTGGTGTTCGACCTCGATCCGGGGCCGGATGTGGGGATGGTCCAGTTGTGCGAGGTGGCTCATGCCGTTCGAGAGATGCTGTCCGACATCGGAATGACCGTCTACCCCCTCACCAGTGGAAGCAAAGGCCTGCACCTCTACGTTCCGCTCGGCGAGCCGATCAGCAGCTCCAGTGCCGCCGTATTCGCACGCCGTGTCGCGCAGCAGCTGGAGCAGAGCATGCCGAAGTCGGTGACCTCGGTCATGGCCAAGGACCGGCGTGAAGGGAAGGTATTCCTCGACTGGAGCCAGAACAACGGCGCCAAGACCACCATTGCGCCGTACTCCCTGCGGGGCCGCTCGCATCCCACCGTCGCGGCGCCGCGAACGTGGGATGAGATCGCCGATCCCTCTCTTCGGCAGATGCTGTATCAAGAGGTCTTGGACCGCGTGTCCGCTGACGGCGATCTACTGGCAGGCCTGGACGCGACTGTGGAAGACCGTTTGACCACGTACCGGAGCATGCGCAATCCGGCCAAGACGCCCGAGCCGGTGCCGGCGGCAGCACCTGCGGTGGGAGACGACAACCGCTTCGTCATCCAGGAACACCACGCCAGACGGCTGCACTACGACTTCCGGCTGGAACGCGACGGCGTATTGGTGTCGTGGGCGGTGCCGAAGAACCTTCCGGACACCCCTGCGGTCAATCACCTCGCGGTGCACACCGAGGACCATCCACTGGAATACGCAACCTTCGAGGGCACGATTCCAGCGGGACAATACGGCGGCGGGCGGGTCACCATCTGGGATGCGGGGACGTATGAGGCGGAGAAGTTCTCCGACAGCGAGGTGATCGTCGAACTCCGCGGGGCGCGGATCTCCGGACGCTATGCCCTGATTCAGACCGAGGGCAATCAATGGCTCGCCCACCGGATGAAGGAGCAGAACGAGCCCCGCCTGCAGGACTATTCGCCGATGCTGGCCACCCCAGGTGCGATCGAGAGGTTGTCGCCGAACGATTACGCGTTCGAAGGGAAGTTCGACGGCCACCGACTGCTGGTCGAGGTCGGCGGCGGGCGGGTCCGGTTGCAGTCGCGCAGCGGGCGCGACGTTACCGGCGAATATCCGCAATTGCATTCGCTTGCAGCAGATTTCGATCACCACGCGGTCTTGGACGGAGAGGCGGTAGCGCTCGACGCGGAAGGCGTGCCGAAGTTCGGTGAGATGCAGAACCGGTCTCGGACGAGCCGCGTCGAGTTCTGGGCATTCGACGTGCTGCGCCTCGATGGGCGGTCCCTGCTGAAGGTCAAGTACCGCGACCGTCGCAGGATCCTGGAAGCTCTCGCCGACGATCTCATTGTGCCGGAACTGCTTTCCGGCGATGGCCCGTCGGTGCTGGAGATCGCCCGCCGGAAAGGGTGGGAGGGGGTCGTCGCAAAGAAGTGGAACTCCACCTATCAGCCGGGACGCCGTTCGTCGTCGTGGATCAAGGACAAGATCTGGAACACCCAGGACGTGGTTCTCGGCGGTTGGCGGGAGGGGAATGGCTCCCGCGCCGGCAATATCGGTGCGCTGCTTCTCGGAATCCCGGTGGACGGAGAGCTGCGATTCGTCGGCCGGGTGGGAACCGGGTTCACCGAGCGGGAGTTGGTCAAGCTGAAGGGGGTCATGGCGCCGCTGGAAGTCGGTAAATCACCCTTCGCGGCAAAGCTTTCGGCCCGGGAGGTCAGGGGTGTCCGGTATGTGCGGCCAGAGCTGGTCGGTGAAGTCCGCTACGCGGAACTGACATCCGACGGCCGTCTTCGTCACCCGATTTGGCGGGGCTTACGTCCGGACAAGTCCCCTGCCGAAGTGGTCGCCGAGTTCCCGCGAGCAGACGCAGAGGTCCCCGACACGCCGTGATTCTGGGGGCCTCTAAGTCTGCTCGCGCAAGAGAACAGGACGCAGGGCATCGAGGACGGCAGGATCTTCGATGGTGGAGGGTACGGGCTCGTCGCGCCCGTCGGCGATGGCGCGCATGGCCTTACGGAGGATCTTGCCGGACCGGGTTTTCGGCAGTGCCGCCACGATGTCGGCCAGCTTGAAGGATGCCACTGCTCCGATCTCGTCGCGCACGGCGGCGATCAGCTCATCGATCACTCCCTCGGATGCCGCCCCGGCCTTGAGCACGACGAACGCCCGCGGCAGCTGTCCCTTGAGGGCGTCGGCGACTCCGATCACCGCGCACTCCGCCACCGAGGGATGCGCCGAAACCACCGCCTCGATCGCCCCCGCCGAAAGCCGGTGCCCTGCAACGTTGATGACGTCGTCGATGCGGCCCATGACGAAGAGATAGCCGTCATCATCGACGTATCCCCCATCGCCAGTCAGGTAATAGCCGGGATGCTCCGACAGATACGAGTTCTCGAACCGCTCGTCGTCGTGCCACAGGGTTGGCAGGGCGCCGGGCGGCAGCGGCAACCGGATGCAGATCGCACCCTCCTCGCCGGGTGAACAGGGCGACCCGTCGGGACGAAGAATCCGCACGTCGTAGCCGGGCATGGGGACCGTCGATGAACCCGGCTTCAGCGGAAGCGACTCGACACCGACGGGATTCGCCGAAACAGCCCAGCCGGTTTCGGTCTGCCACCAGTGGTCGATCACCGGAATGCCGAGCTTCTCGCCGGCCCACGCATAGGTATCGGGGTCCAGGCGTTCGCCCGCCTGGAACAGGTAACGCAACTCCGACAGATCGTGGCGCGCAATATGGGCGCCCTCGGGATCTTCCTTGCGGATCGCCCGGATCGCGGTCGGAGCGCAGAACAGCGCCTTCACCCCGTACTCGGCTGCGACGCGCCAAAAAGCTCCGGGATCCGGTGTGCCGACGGGCTTTCCCTCGTAGAGAACCGTCGTCGCCCCGGCCAGCAGGGGGCCGTAGACGATATAGGAATGGCCGACCACCCAGCCGACATCCGAAGCCGCCCAGAAGACGTCGCCCGGATCGATGTCGTAGATATTGCGCATGCTCCACAAGAGGGCGACGGCGTGCCCGCCGTTGTCGCGGACGATGCCCTTCGGCCTTCCGGTCGTCCCCGACGTGTAAAGCACATACAGCGGATCGGTGGCGGCCACCGGTACCGGCTCCACGGGCTCCGCGGTCACCTCAGACCAATCCAGGTCCCGGCCCTCGATGAGATCGCAACGCTGCCGATCGCGTTGAACGATCACGCACGCGCGTGGCTTGTGCGATGCGAGTTCCAGAGCCTTGTCGAGCATCGGCTTGTACGCCACCACCCGGCTGGGCTCGACGCCGCATGACGCCGACACGATCACCGAGGGTTGAGCGTCGTCGATCCGGGTGGCCAACTCGTGAGCGGCGAATCCGCCGAACACCACCGAATGCACCGCTCCCAACCTCGCGCAGGCAAGCATCGCGACGATCGCCTCGGGAATCATCGGCAGGTACAGCACCACCCGATCGCCTTTGCCGACGCCCAATTCGCGCAACCCACCCGCGAACCGGGCGGTCGCGTCAAGAAGCTCCCGATAGCTGTAAGTCAGCTTCGTGCCGGTGACGGGGGAGTCGTACACCAAGGCGAGCTGATCACCACGCCCCGCTTCGACATGGCGGTCGAGGGCGTTGGCGCAGGTGTTCAGTTCGCCGTCGGGAAACCAGCGGTAGAACGGCGGATTGTGTTCGTCCAGAACGCGATTGGGCTCACGGGTCCACGTCACCGCCCCGGCCGCGGCAGCCCAGAAGCCGACGGGATCGGCGAGACTCGTCTCAAACAGCGCTCGATATCCGCTCATTCGGCTAGAGCTCTCCCCAACTCACCCGCGCTCCCGAGTCGCCGATCCGATAGACCTGCACCATCGTCGCGACTGACGAGATCAACACGAATGCGACGACGACCATCGAGACGACCCGTGTCAGTGGCATGCCCCGATGCTGCCGAACGTGCATCACCGCGAGCAGCAGTGCGGCCACCACCAATGCCAGCGCGAAATAGATCATCGTGTCGCCGAGGTGCGAGTGGATGTGCAGCGGTGGCGACTTGCCGACCTTGTGCTCCAACCATTCGCCGGCCTCGGTGGTGATCGGAGTCAGCACCGCGACGAACACCGACAGCGCAAGCACCAGCCAGACCAGCCGCTCGCGCACGGAAGACCAGATGGCACACAGGATGGCCAGCAACGCGGTGAGCGGTGCCAGCACGACGATGAAGTGAACGAGGAGGACGTGCGCGGGCAGTCCGTTGACTGTCGACATTTCTGAATTCTCCGCCCCGTCGAGGTAAGCCTGTGGCGCATGCGAATACTAGTGCTTCGTGCGGTCGGTATGGGGCTCCGCCGCTTCTCGCGGCGAAACACAGGTCACCGGGTCGGCAGCGGCGATGACGATCGTCGCCATGGCATTGGGTTGCGCCGTGGTCCTCGGCGATCTTGTGATGCTGTCGGCCAACCTCGCCACCGTGCAGCGCGGCCTGCACTGTTCGCCGGGGACCACCATCTTCGTCGGCTGCCTGGCGACGGTGACGCTGGCCGCGGCCGTTCTGGGAGCCGGCGTTCTGGGCGACCGGTATGGCATGAGGCGAATGTTCGCCGTCGGCGCCGTCGGCGCGATCGTGTTCGGCCTGCTGGCCGTGGCGGCACCCAACGCCGCAGTGCTGATGATCGCTAGGGGCTGCATCGGAGTGGCCTTCGCGTTCCTGAGCAGTCTGTCGCTGGCGATCATCAACGCGGTATTTCCGCCCGATCGACGGGCCATGGCGATCGCGCGCTATCTGTCGGCGGTATACGTGTTGGGACTCGTGCCGCCGGCGGCCGGCGGATTCCTGGCCCAGCACATCGGCTGGCGCAGCGGCTTCCTCATCACGCCACTGCTGGCCGCTGTGGCTCTGATGCTCACGGTGCGCTATGTGCCGGAGACCGCGCGCTCGAATCGGAAGGTCGATATTCCGGGTCTGCTGGTGGTGGCCGTTGCGCTCATCGGACTGGTATTCGGTATTTCGCAGTTGCAGAACGGACTCAACCCCATGACGATCGCATCGATCGTCGTGGGGATCCTCAGCGCCGCTGCGTTCGTCTGGTGGGAGCGCCGCACCGACGAGCCGGCTCTGGACTTGCGGCTGTTCCGTTCACGACGTTTCAGCGCCGCCGTGGCGGCGGGCGCCGCCAGCAACCTGGTCCAGGGTGCGGCGATGATCATGGCCACCTATTACCTCGTGATCGTCCGCGGAACACCCATCGAGACGTTCGCGCTGCTGCTGGTCCCCGCCACCCTTCTCTCGGCGCTCGCTGCTCTCGGGGCAGGTTGGGCGGCACAGCGGTTCGGTGCCCGCGCCGTCCTGGCGGGGGGCCTAGCGGTCCTGGCCGTCAGCCTGCTGGTGCGCCAGGCTTTCAGCGCCGACACCCCTATCGCGGCGGTAGCCGCGGTGATGGCGCTGACCTCCGTCGGCGGCGCTATTGTGCAGACACCCCAGGCGGCGATCATGATGTCAAGCGCGCCAACCGATCTCGGTGGTGTGGTGTCGGCGGTGAAAGCCTCGGTGGCCGGAACTTTCTACAGCCTCGGTTCGGCACTTGCCGCATTGCTGGCTGTTGCCCTGTTCGCCGGCAACTCCCGGCTGACACAGGCCGGCGTAGGCGCCGATCAAGCCCGCAGTGCCCTCCGAACCGCCCACGCTTCCGCGGTCGGCTCGGATCCGGAACTGATTTCGGTGGCCACCTCGGCGATGATCGACACCGCCCACACCCTCAATGTGATCATGGCGGCCGTGCCGATAGCGGCGATGGTACTGGCGGTTCGGCTGCTTCGGCGAGAGCCTTCACACCAGGTGCCTCGGTAGGGTGGCCCGATGAACAAGGGCGTCGAACCCACCGCTGACGGTGTCGCGCTGAGCGGAGTATCCGAGACGGCGCTGCTCACCCTCAACGGCCGGGCATATCAGGCGAAGCATCCGCACGCGATCATCAACGACGAGATGGCTATCGCGCTTGTCGACGCCATCGACTTCGACTTCGACAAGTTCGGCCGCACCGGTCAAGAGATGGCCCTGCGATCGCTGGCCGTGGACAGGTGCGTCGCCGCGTATCTCCGCGACCATCCCAAGGCAACCGTCGTCGCATTGGCGGAAGGGCTTCAGACAACCTTCTGGCGCTTGGACAGCGTGCTGCCCGACGGGCAGTTCACCTGGGTATCGGTGGATCTGCCACCGGTGATAGCTCTGCGAGAGCGGCTCCTTCCGCCGTCAGACCGGATCGAGAACGTCCCGCAGTCGGCCCTGGATTACACGTGGATGGATCGCATCAACGACGCCGACGGCGTCATCATCACTGCCGAAGGCCTGTTGATGTACCTGCAGCCTGACGAGGCTTTGGGACTGATCGCCCACTGCGCTCGCCGATTTCCCGGCGGCCAGATGTTTTTCGATCTGCCGCCAACAGTCGTCACACGGGCGCGTAGGGGATTGCGATCGTCGCGG
This sequence comes from Mycobacterium sp., assembly GCA_046330895.1. Lineage (GTDB taxonomy): Bacteria > Actinomycetota > Actinomycetes > Mycobacteriales > Mycobacteriaceae > Mycobacterium. The sequence goes on from JAXLRY010000008.1 coordinate 56,702, forward strand.
CGCTACCGGCTACCGCCGATGCCGTTCAGTCTTTCACTGAAGCAACTGACCGAATTCGCCCGTACGGTTCCCGAAATCGCCGCCGTCCACGACATTGCCATGCCCAAGGGCCGGGGATGGTTCTTCGGCCACGTGTTCCCGGCGCTGTGGCGGTTCCCGCTGACCAAGCAACTCCGAGGCGTGTACGCGGTCCTGGATTTCGGCTCACCCGGATGACGCAGCCAGTTGCGCCGCAACCGGGTGGGCCGCAACCGGGTGGGCCGCAACCGGGTGGGCCGCAGTCACGAGGTTGGCTCACCCGCAATGTCCGAATCCTCTCAGCGGTGTCCTTTCTGCAGGACCTGGCGAGTGAACTGTTGTATCCGCTGCTGCCGATCTACCTGACCGCGGTGCTCGGGGCACCGCCCGCCGTCGTCGGCGCCATCGAAGGCGCGGCCGAAGGCGGCGCGGCGATGACCAAACTGGCGGCCGGCCCGTTGGGCGACCGGTTCGCGAGGCGTCCCCTGATCGCGGTCGGCTACGGGATGGCCGCGCTCGGCAAGCTGATCGTCGCGGTCGCGGGCGCCTGGCCCGGGGTTCTTGCGGGCAGGGTGGTCGACCGGCTGGGCAAAGGAATCCGCGGAGCGCCCCGTGATGCGCTACTGGTCGACGGGCTGGATCCCTCGGTACGCGGGCGGGTCTTCGGGTTCCACCGCACCATGGACACGCTCGGAGCGGTCCTGGGTCCGTTGATCGGGTTGGCCGGCTACGAACTACTCGACCACGACATTCCTCCGCTGCTGTACATCGCGGTCATCCCCGGCGTGCTGTCTGTCCTGCTGATCGGGCTCGTGTCCGAGCGCCGGGCGTCGGGAGCCAGCAGGGCCGGGCCGTCGACGGAGCGCCGCCACGTCTTCCGCGGCCTGCGCGAAATGCCTGGCCGCTATTGGCGGGCGGTGGTGGTGCTTGTCGGATTCGGACTCGTGAACGTTCCGGACGCGCTGTTGCTGCTGCGACTCAACGAGATCGGCTTTTCGGTTGCGGAGGTCATCCTGGCCTATGTCACCTACAACCTGGTGTACGCGCTGGGGAGCTTCCCCGCTGGAGTGTTGGCCGACAGACTGTCGCGGCCCGCGATATTCGGTGTCGGATTGGTGTTCTTCGCCGTCGGGTATATCGGTTTGGGGCTGACGTCGAGCCCCGTGCTGGCGTGGGTGTTCATCGGGGTCTGCGGACTGTTCACCGCCTGCACGGACGGCGTGGGTAAATCGTGGATTTCGGCGTTGGCGCCAGCTGAGCGGCAATCCTCCGCGCAGGGGGTGTTCCAGGGCTTCAGCGGTCTCGCGATGCTGGTCGCGGGAATCTGGGCCGGGCTGCTCTGGGGTGCCGATGGCAGCGTCCCACTGGTGATCGCGGGCGCACTGGGGGGTTGTTTCGCCTTTGTCCTGCTGGTTCCGAGGTGGTCGCCGTGCGAATGATCCATGTCATCGGCATCGGAGCCGGGGATCCCGACTACGTGACGGCGCAGGCGGTTCGGGCGCTCAATGACACCGACGTCTTCTTTGCGATGGACAAGGGCGAGGCCAAGAACGATCTGGTTGAGTTGCGGCGGGACGTCTGCCGGCGCTTCATCGACGAGCCCCGATACCGGTTCGTGGAGCTGCCGGATCCGCGACGAGCCCCGGTCGCGGTCGATGAAGGGGCGGCGGGCGACTACGCGCGGACCGTCGTCGATTGGCATGCCGAACGCGCGCGGCTGTGGGCCGACGCCATCGTCGCCGAACTCGGTCCCGACGGTGTCGGAGCCTTCCTGGCTTGGGGTGACCCCTCGCTGTACGACAGCACCCTGCGGATCCTCGACGAGGTCTCCCAGCACGTCGAACTGACCTACGACGTCATTCCCGGGATCACCGCTGTTCAGGCGCTGACTGCTCGGCATCGGATTCCGCTGAACGATGTGGGCGAACCCGTCCTCATCACGACCGGGCGCAAACTTCGGCAGGATGGCTTGCGGGGCTCGGCCGTGGTGATGCTTGACGGCGACTGCGCGTTCCGTACGTGCGCCCCGGAGACGCTGATCTGGTGGGGTGCCTATCTGGGCACGGCCCACGAAGTCCTGGTGTCCGGAACGGTGCGCGCCGTCGGCGACCAGATCGTCGAGAAGCGTGCCCTGGCCCGTGCCGCGCATGGCTGGATCATGGACATCTACCTGCTCAGACAGCCGTAATGTCGACGCAGCCGTGGCAGGATCGTCGATATGGCGTCGTTCCTTCTGCGCGCAGCGGTCATCGGTCTGGCGCTGTGGGTCGTCACGCTCATCGTCCCCGGCATCAATTTCGTCGGCGGTGAGACAACACCGGAGCGGGTCGGCATCGTCTTCGTGGTGGCCGTGATCTTCGGGCTGGTCAACGCGGTCATCAAACCGATGGTGCAGTTCCTGTCGATCCCGCTCTACATACTCACCCTGGGGCTGATCCACATCGTCATCAACGCGCTGATGCTGTGGATCACGGCCTGGATCACCGAACACACCACTCATTGGGGTCTGGAGATCAACCACTTCTGGTGGACCGCCATCTGGGCCGCGATCGTCCTGTCGATCGTCAGCTGGGTGTTCTCGTTCCCGGTGCGCAGCGCGGAGCGGGCTGTGCGCAACTAGCCCAGCCGACTCGCCCCAGGGCTCGGTGACGGGGTTCCAGTTGACGGGGTCTAGTTGACTGGGGTCCAGTCAGCCCAGCGGTTGGTGAAGTCCGGGGTGACCCGGCGGGTTCCGTCCGCATACATGACGTCGCGGAAATGGTCCTGCCAACCCCACCAGATGTTGACGAAGAAGGTGTGGGTGCCCCAGCTCAGCCGGTAGCCGTCCGGAATCTTCTGTCCCTTGGCCTCGGGTGCGAAAACCGCGATGGCGAGCAGACCGATGACCGCGGAAGTGGGAAGCTGAATCCGGTCGGGTTCCACCCGGAAATGAGCGCTCGCCGAGGATTTGCCGACGGGCGCCATGACGAAATTGAACTGCGGTTCGTCATCGTGACCGTGCGAGCGACGGTGAATCTGATAGAGGATGTCGGCCATGTCGGGGCGTTTGTCCTCGAGATCCGACTGGACCCGGACCGGGAAGCGCACGTCCGTGAGCTCAACACCCGGGAGGGCCATCACGCCGAAGATGTCCAGCGAGCTGCGGACCACCTTCCTGAACCGCTTGGCGACACCGAGGCTCGGGTATCGCTCCTTCGCGGTCGCGTCCACGGCGGCACAGGCATCCGCCATCGCCGCATTCCATTCGCGCTTCTCCCAATGGTCGAGCGCCGTCTTTACCGAGTCACCAATCTCGTTCATCGCTGCACAGCCTAACGGGGAGTCACTTGCACTGTTGCGCGACCCGGTTGCTCGCCGACTCGGCGTCGCGCAGCCGAGCAGCTTGAGTTGCTTCGATGTTGGGCACTCCCGCCAACGCGTACACCGCGATGTCCTGTAAGCCGTTGGCGAATGACTTCGCCGCCGCCGCCAGATCGTCGGGGGTCGCGGGGTCGATGTGCGCCAGCAGGTAGGAACCGCCACCGAACATGGCCAGTCGGGCATTGGCCGCCACCGTTTCCTTGGCGACGGGGTCCGGACCCAGGTCTGCGTGGGTTTGGAGCGCGACGGCCTTGCTCACCATGGCAAATGCCTTGCAGGTTCCAGTCTTGGCGGAGGCCTGCTGCTCCGCGGACGGCGCCGAATCGGATGACGCGGGTTCAGGTGCCGGGCGCAACAGGGACCAGGCGGCGAGCGCCACGGCGACGACAGCAAGTGCCAGGCCGATCGGCGCGATCCAGCCGGGCGGTTTGGCACCCCCGCGTGCCGGCTGGGCGACCTCGGGCCTCGGCCCGGCGCCCTCGGGGCTCGGGCCCTCAGGGATCGGAAACGACATGACGCGAGGATAACGGGCGGTTTCATGTGCGCAGATCTGGCTATCATTCGCTGTGGTCGTGGCAGGTGGTGCCGACGACCGCGACCGAATGCACGATCTAGGGGGCACGTGGTGACGAAATCGGGCACCGGGGCGGAATTCCCGGTCGGCCATCAGGCCAGCCACGACGCATGGTCACCGAAAGACGTCGGCAGATTGTTGCTCCGCTGCGCCGACCGACCCGGACTGGTTGCGGCGATCAGCAAATTCTTGGCCGAGACCGGCGCCAACATCGTGTCGCTGGACCAGCACGCCACCGAGAAGACCGGTGGAATCTTCATGCAGCGCACCATCTTTCACCTTCCCGGACTCTCGGCTGCGCGCGATGAACTGGAACGAACCTTCACCGAGCAGGTAGCCGGGCCCTTCGAGATCGACTTCCGGCTCACGGAGGCCTCCAAGCCCAAGCGCGTCGCCATCATGGCGTCCAAAGAGGACCACTGCCTGCTGGATCTGCTGTGGCGCAACCGCCGGGGTGAGTTGGACATGTCCGTGTCGATGGTGATCGCAAACCATCCCGACCTCGCCGACGATGTACGCCCCTTCGGCGTACCCTTCGTTCACATCCCGGCGACCAAGGACATCCGCGAACAAGCCGAACAGCGGCAGCTCGACCTATTGCGGGGCAACGTCGACCTGGTAGTGCTGGCTCGCTACATGCAGATCCTGACGCCGACCTTCCTCGACGGAGTGGGCTGCCCGCTGATCAACATCCACCACTCGTTCCTGCCGGCGTTCATCGGCGCTGCGCCCTATCGGCGTGCCAAGGAGCGGGGAGTCAAGCTCGTCGGGGCCACCGCACACTATGTGACGGCGGACTTGGACGAAGGGCCCATCATCGAACAGGACGTCGTCCGCGTCGATCACCGGCACGGCGTCGAAGACCTCGTACGGCTGGGCGCCGACGTCGAGCGAGCGGTGCTGTCGCGCGCCGTGATGTGGCACTGCGACGACCGGGTGATCCGTTACGGCAACCAGACGGTCATCTTCTAGAGCTCGCTGCTAGCCCTTCTGGTAGACCAGCCAGCGCAGTTCGATCGGGTTCTCTTCGGGCGGCAGGTCGAATACGTCGCGACCCGTCACCCAGTCGGCGTACCAGCTGGTGGGCGGCCATGCGCCGTCGGGCAGATTGGCCTTCTCGTATTCGTAGACCGAGTCGTCCGCGACCAGCCGCAAGCCCAATCCTGATGCGGCGGTGGCCATTTCATCGCGGGTGAAGATGCTGGTGTAGAACTGCTCACCGAGTTCACGGGCACCGTCTTCGCGGGCATAGCCGGGCTTCGGCAGGAAGGTGTTGAACACGAGGCGGCCCCCCTGCGCCAGGCAGCGCGCCGCGATCTCGAACACGCCACGCACCTCGTTCGTGGTCCGGAAATCTGACACCACTTCGGACAACAGGATCAGCTGGTAGTCCTTGCGGAGGTCGTCGGTGGTGGTGAACGCGTCGCGCTCCAAAACCTTGACCTGAAGATTCTGCTGGGCGGCGTCGGTGCGCATCACCTTGGCGAATCCCGACGTCGGCTCGATGGCATCGACGGGGTGGCCGCGACGTGCCAAAGCCATTGTGTTGCGCCCGGTTCCGGCTCCGATATCGAGGATGGGGAACTTTGCGGGGTCGGCGGCCTCACTCGCAAGGGCCCAGACGCGGGCATCGGGCTCAGTGCCGAACAGCGGAGGTTCCCGGGTGGCGATCCAGTTGTTGTACGACTCCTCCACCGACCACCACTCGGTGTTGACGTGATAGTTCAGCATCGTCCCGACGGGTGAGCCGTAGGTGATGATGATGTTCGACCGCGGCGACTTCTCGTAGGCGGCCGTCGCCTGCGCAGTCAGAATTTCCCGGAGCCTGTCGAGCTGCTCGGGAGTGAACGCGCAGCCCACGGAGGCGAAGATGGTGGAGCACATCTCCATGTATTCGTTGATCATCCCCGGTGCGGCCGGAAGTGAGATCCTGCCGTCGACGACGGCGCGGCGGTGCAGACGGCGGGTTAACGACTGGCGGATCTGGTCGTACTTGACCGCTCCGTTGGGGCTCTGTTCCACCCACCTCTTGTACACGACGGCATTCGGTCTTGTCACATGCGGGGCAGACTGGACTGATGCCTGAGCTACCCGAGGTCGAGGCCCTCGCCGCGCATCTGCGCCATCACGCGGTCGGGCAGGAGGTGCTGCGCGTCGACGTGGCCGCGCTGTCCGCGTTGAAGACGTTCGACCCACCGCTGAGCGCCCTGCACGGCCGGACCGTCACCGATGCGAGCCGGTGGGGCAAACACCTCGGGGTGCAGGTCGGGGACCTGTACCTCATCACGCATCTGTCCCGTGCAGGTTGGCTGCGGTGGTCCGACAAGTTGTCACCTGTTCCGCTGAAGCCGGGTAAGGGGCCTATCGCTCTGCGAGTACACCTCGAAGGGTGCGGATTCGATCTCACGGAAGCCGGCACCCAGAAGCGGCTGGCCGTGTGGCTTGTCGACGATCCCGCCATGGTGCCGGGCATCGCGGCGTTGGGCCCGGATGCGTTGGAGGTCGATGCCGAACAGTTGGCCGCCCTGCTGGCCGGTAGCACCGGCCGCATCAAATCGGTGATCACCGATCAGACCGTGATCGCCGGAATCGGTAACGCCTACAGCGACGAGATATTGCATGTCGCTCGGCTGTCGCCGTTCGCGACGGCGGGCAAGCTCACCGAAGCCCAGCTCGGACGGTTGCACGACGCCATGTCGTCGGTGCTCACCGACGCGCTCGCGCGATCGGTGGGGCAGAAAGCGGCAACGTTGAAAGGGGAGAAGCGGTCCGGGTTGCGGGTGCACGCCCGAACCGGGCTTCCCTGCCCGGTTTGCGGCGACAAGGTGCGCGAGGTGTCCTTCGCCAGCAAGTCGTTTCAGTACTGCGCGACGTGCCAGACCGGTGGCAAGGTGCTCGCCGACCGGCGGATGTCCCGCCTGCTCAAGTAGGTCACCTTCTCTTGCCCGAGCAGACACAAACGCCCCGTGCGCCCCGCGGCGTGTCGTGACACGCAGCGTCTGCTCGCGGACTCAGCGAACCCGGCCTCTCTCTTCCCGGTAGCGGCGCACCAGTGCGTCGGTGGAGCTGTCGGACTGGGCCGCGGGCGAGCCGTCGGTGGTGATCACCGGCAGCAGCGCTTTGGCCTGGGTTTTGCCGAGCTCCACCCCCCACTGGTCGAACGAGTCGATACCCCAGATCACACCCTCGGTGAACACCTGGTGTTCGTAGAGGGCAATCAGCTGGCCCAGTACGGACGGCGTCAGGCGGGTCGCCAAGATCGAGGTCGACGGGCGGTTGCCCGGCATCACCTTGTGCGGCACGACGTCTGCCGGCGTTCCTTCCGCAGCGATCTCCTCGGCTGTCTTGCCGAATGCCAGCACCTGCGTCTGCGCGAAATAGTTGCTCATAAGCAGGTCGTGCATGCTGCCCGTGCCGTCAGCAGTGGGGAGGTCGTCGGTGGGCTGGCTGAACCCGATGAAGTCGGCGGGCACCAGGCGTGTGCCCTGGTGCAGGAGCTGATAGAACGCGTGCTGACCGTTGGTACCGGGTTCGCCCCAGAAGATCTCACCGGTTTCAGCGCTGACGGGCGTGCCGTCGGCCCGCACCGACTTGCCGTTGGACTCCATCGTCAGCTGCTGCAGGTACGCCGCGAAGCGGGCCATGTCGTTTGAATACGGAAGCACCGCGCGGGTTTGCGCCCCGAAGAAGTCGGAGTACCAGAGCCCGATCAGCCCGAGCAGCGCCGGGGCGTTGGACTCCAGCGGAGCCGTCGCGAAATGACGGTCCACCAAATGGAATCCGGACAGGAAGTCGGCGAACGCCTCACGCCCGATCACTGCCATCAACGACAGCCCGATCGCCGAATCCACCGAATACCGGCCACCCACCCAATCCCAGAAGCCGAACATATTTGCGGTATTGATCCCGAAGGCGTCGACCAGCTTGCTGTTCGTCGACACCGCCACGAAATGCTTGGACACCGCCGCGTCGCCGAGTGCTTCGGTCAGCCAGCGCCGGGCCGCGGTGGCATTGGTCAGCGTCTCCAGCGTCGAGAATGTCTTCGATGCGATGATGAAAAGTGTTGTGGCAGGATCTAATCCGTTTAGCTTGGCCACCAGATCCGCGGGGTCGACATTGGAGACGAACCGGGCGGAAATGCCGGCGTCGGCGTAGTGGCGCAGCGCCTGGTAGACCATTACCGGCCCCAGATCCGATCCGCCGATGCCGATGTTGATGACCGTCCTGATCCGCTCGCCGGTGGCGCCCCTCCAGTCGCCGGAGCGGAGTCGGTCGGTGAAATCGCCCATCGCATCGAGGACGGAATGGACGTCGGCCACCACATCCTGGCCGTCGACGACCAGCGTCGAATCGCGGGGCAGGCGCAGTGCGGTGTGCAACACGGCGCGGTTCTCGGAGGTGTTGATGTGCTCCCCGGCCAGCATCGCGTCGCGACGCTCCTCCAGGTGCGCGGCCCGGGCGAGCGCAACCAGGAGCGCCAACGTTTCGCGGGTGACGCGGTGCTTGCTGTAGTCGATGTAGAGGTCGCCGACCGTCAGCGTGAGGTCAGTGCCGCGGCTTGGATCGTCGGCGAAAAAGTCCCGTAGATGAGTGTCTCGTATCTTCCCGTAGTGGCTGCGTAGCGCGTTCCATTCGGCGGTGGCGGACATGTCTGCGGTCATTCCATCGACCCTAGTGCGGGAGTGTGGCGGAAGGTGTAGATCATTGAGGTATGAGCACCCCAGACATAGAGCGGTTGTTGGCGTCGGTTCCCACCGGGATCTGGATCGGCGGTGAGGAGCGATCCACGTCCTCGTCGTTCGATGTGCTGGACCCGTCGAACGACGACGTTCTGACCACGGTCGGCAATGCGACGGCGGACGACGCCATCGACGCGCTCAACGCCGCCTGCGCGGTGCAGAAGGATTGGGCCGCTACGCCGGCCCGCGAACGAGGCGAGATCCTGCGCTCGGTGTTCGAGGCGATCATCGCGCGCGCCGATGACTTCGCCACCCTGATGACGCTCGAGATGGGCAAGGTCTACGCCGAGAGCATGGGCGAGGTGAAGTACGGTGCGGAGTTCTTTCGCTGGTTCGCCGAGGAGGCCGTCCGGATCGCCGGCCGCTTCCAGCAGAGCCCCGCAGGGACGGGACGGATCATCGTCACGCAGCAGCCCGTCGGTCCGTGCTTGGCGATCACGCCGTGGAACTTCCCGCTGGCGATGGGCACCCGCAAGATCGGCCCGGCGCTGGCCGCCGGTTGCACCATGATCGTCAAACCTGCCCAGGAAACGCCGCTGACGATGCTGCTGCTGGCCAAGCTCATCGACGACGCCGGGCTGCCCAAGGGCGTGCTCTCGGTTCTCCCGACCAACAAGCCGCGCGAGGTCACCACCGCGCTCATCGACGACGGCCGACTCCGGAAGCTGACGTTCACCGGGTCGACGGGTGTCGGCAAGGCGTTGGTGAAGCAGTCGGCCGACGCGCTGCTGCGCACCTCGATGGAACTCGGCGGCAATGCGCCCTTCGTGGTGTTCGACGACGCGGACGTCGACGCGGCGGTCGACGGCGCGATGCTGGCCAAGATGCGCAACGGTGGCGAGGCCTGCACGGCCGCCAACCGTCTGCATGTGTCCAATGCGGTGATCGGGGAATTCACCGAGAAGTTCGTCAAGCGCATGGGGGAACTGAACCTGGGCAATGGACTGGATCCGTCGTCGAAGCTGGGGCCGCTGATCAACGCCAAGCAGGTGGGCGCCGTCCAGGATCTGGTGAACGACGCCGTCGAGAAGGGCGCCACGGTGGCTTTGGGGGGCCAGGCCCCGGGCGGGCCGGGCTGCTTCTATCCGGCGACCGTGTTGACCGACGTGCCGGCCGACGCTCGCATCCTCAAGGAGGAGGTGTTCGGTCCGGTGGCTCCAATCGTCGGATTCGATACCGAAGACGAGGGAATCGCCGCTGCCAACGACACCGAGTACGGCCTGGCATCGTACGTGTTCACCAAGTCGCTGGACCGGGCGTTGCGGGTGGCCGAGGCGATCGAGGCGGGCATGGTCGGTGTCAACCGTGGTGTGATCTCGGATCCGGCGGCACCGTTCGGTGGGGTGAAGGAATCCGGGTTCGGCCGTGAGGGCGGTTACGAGGGCATCGACGAGTACCTCGACACGAAGTACATCGCGCTGACGAACTAGCTTTCCGCCGGGAGTGTGCCTGTTCCTGGGTGTTTCCGCCCAAACTCACGTTTGGGCGGAAAACACCCAGGAACGGTCGACCATTTCGTCGATCTCGAGGCTCCTGTGTGGTGAACTATTTGGCGGTGCCGGGGGTGCGAACCCCACAGTGCGCAATTCGCCACAGTGCCCAACTCGACAAAATGGTGGGCTCCACTCGTACTTTTGCGCCCAAACGTGAGTTTGGGCGCAAAGCGCAAGGCGGAGAAACGTCAGTGGCCGAGACGGCCGCGGCCCATGCGCAGCAGGAGCATTGCCAAGTCCTTGCCCTCGGCGCCCAACACGCTGTAGCGGTCGATGACCTTCATCTCGCGGCTATGCACCAGGCGGGTCCCGCCAGAGGCCATGCGCGCACGGCCGATCTCCTGCGATACCTCGGTGCGGCGCTTCACGGCGGCCAGAATCTCGGCGTCGAGTCGGTCGATCTCCTGGCGCAGGCTGTCGATATCGGTGGCGGTCTCAGTGGTCACGGCGTTCTCCTCGTGTGTGGGTTCAGGTCTCATCGGTATCCGGGCCTCACACAAGAAACGAGCCCCGGATCCGGATGCGGACCGCGGGGCTCTCTGGCTGAGCAGCTAGGCCACCACGGGCACCGCGGACCGGTACCCGTAGAAAAATCGGCCGAACTGTGTGGAAAGCACAAGCCGAGTGTGCCACTTCAACGGCCGCCTTCGCAAAAATATTGTCGCCGCACAGCGGTAGGTTGGCAACGACATGACTGTGCACGTGACGGGTTTCAACCCACCGGCCGAAGCGGCCGAACTTCTCGAAGGCCTCAATCCCCAGCAGCGTCAGGCGGTGCTGCACGAGGGCGCGCCGCTGCTGATCGTTGCCGGCGCGGGTTCCGGCAAGACCGCCGTGTTGACCCGACGGATCGCATACCTTTTGTCCGCGCGCGACGTGGGCCCCGGCCAGATCCTGGCGATCACCTTCACCAACAAGGCCGCCGCCGAGATGCGCGAAAGGGTGGCATCGCTCATCGGCCCGCGCGCCCGCACCATGTGGGTGTCGACGTTCCACTCCACCTGCGTGCGAATTCTGCGAAACCAGGCATCACTGCTGCCGGGTCTGAATTCCAACTTCTCGATATACGACGCGGACGACTCCCGCCGCTTGCTGATGATGATCGGCAAGGACATGGGCCTCGACGTCAAGCGATATTCGCCGAGGCTGCTCGCCAAGGGAATCTCCAACCTGAAGAACGAACTCATCAGTCCTGAGCAGGCGCTCGCGCAATTGGAACCCGGTGCCGACGAGTTGACGACCACGGTCGCCAGCGTTTACGGCGAGTACCAACGCCGGCTGCGGGCGGCCAACTCGCTCGACTTCGACGACCTGATCGGCGAGACCGTGGCCGTTCTGCAGAACTTCCCGCAGATCGCCCAGTATTACCGCCGCCGGTTCCGGCACATCCTCGTCGACGAGTACCAGGACACCAACCACGCGCAGTACGTCCTTGTACGCGAACTGGTGGGGGTGGGTGCGCCCGACACGGACACCGTTGCCCCCAGCGAGCTGTGCGTAGTCGGTGACGCCGACCAATCCATCTACGCGTTCCGGGGTGCGACGATCCGCAACATCGAGGATTTCGAACGCGACTTCCCGAACGCCACCACGATCCTCCTCGAGCAGAACTACCGCTCCACCCAGAACATTCTGTCGGCGGCCAACTCGGTGATCGCGCGCAACGTGAATCGGCGTGAGAAGCGGCTGTGGACAGATGCAGGCGACGGTGAGCTGATCGTGGGCTACGTCGCCGACAACGAGCACGACGAGGCGCGCTTCGTCGCGGGGGAGATCGACGCCGTCCTCGACGCATCCAGCGACGACGCGACGTCCTACAACGACATCGCGGTTTTCTACCGGACCAACAACTCGTCGCGCGCGGTCGAAGAGGTGTTCATTCGCGCCGGCATTCCCTACAAGGTGGTCGGTGGCGTTCGGTTCTACGAGCGCAAGGAGATTCGTGACATCGTCGCCTACCTGCGGGTGCTCGACAATCCCGGTGACGCGGTCAGCCTGAGGCGGATCCTCAACACGCCCAGGCGCGGCATCGGCGACCGCGCCGAAGCCTGTGTCGCGGTGTATTCGGAGAACACCGGAGCAACCTTCGCCGACGCCCTGGTGGCCGCCGCCGCCGGCAAGGTGCCGATGCTGAACTCTCGCTCCGAGAAGGCCATCGCCGGATTCGTGGAATTGTTGGACGACCTTCGAGGACGCCTCGACGACGACCTGGGAGATCTGGTCGAGGCTGTGCTGGAACTCACCGGATATCGTCGCGAACTCGAATCGTCGAGTGACCCACAGGATTTGGCGAGGCTGGATAACCTCAACGAATTGGTCAGCGTCGCACACGAATTCAGCACCGATCGGGCCAATGCCGTTGCAATACAACGCGACTCCGCCGAAGATGATGTTCCAACAGAAGGCGTCACCCCGACCGGGGTGCTGGCCGAGTTCCTCGAGAGGGTTTCGCTGGTCGCGGACTCCGATGAGTTGCCCGAGCATGACGCGGGTGTGGTGACGTTGATGACGCTGCACACCGCCAAGGGCCTGGAGTTCCCGGTCGTGTTCGTCACGGGATGGGAAGACGGCATGTTCCCGCACATGCGGGCACTGGGCGACCCGGCTGAGTTGTCAGAGGAGCGCCGACTCGCTTACGTCGGGATCACCCGTGCCCGGCGACGTTTGTATGTGACGCGCGCCAAGGTCCGCTCGTCATGGGGTCAACCGATGCTCAATCCCGAATCCCGCTTCCTGCGCGAGATTCCCGAGCACCTCATCAATTGGCGCAGAACAGATTCGGCGCCGTCGTTCAGTGCACCCGGGCGCATGGCGGGTGGCAGCGGTTTCGGGTCGGGTCAGAGCAGGCCGTCACCGATGCGCACTGGTGGGAGCAAGCGCCCGCTGATGGTGCTGGAACCCGGCGACCGGGTCAGTCACGACAAGTACGGGCTGGGCCGCGTCGAGGAGGTGTCGGGCATGGGTGAATCGGCGATGTCGCTGATCGACTTCGGCAGCGCGGGCCGCGTCAAACTGATGCACAACCACGCACCGGTGCAGAAGTTGTGATCCGTAGACGGTCAGCCGACGTACGGACCCACCGATAGTCCGCGCGCGGCCAGCCACGGTGCGGGATCGATATGGTTTGTGCCGTTGACCAGAACCTCGAAATGCAGGTGAGGGCCGGTCGAGTTGCCCCGGTTGCCGATTGTCGCGATCTGATCGCCGGCCATTACGCGCTGACCGATCTGCACAGTCCAGGTGTTGACGTGGCCGTAGAGGGTCACCGTTCCGTCGGCGTGGCGCAGCTTTACCCACGCCCCGTAGCCCGCTGTGGGGCCCGCGTCGATGACGACACCGTCAGACGCCGCATAGATCGGCGTCCCGACCGGGCCCGCGAGATCGACACCCGCGTGCAGGGCACCCCACCGGTAGCCGAAGCCCGAGGTGAATACGCCCTTGGTCGGCATGACGAAAAGCGGTCGCTGCAGTCTGGCTTCCCGCTCGGCGCGTTCCGCGGCGAACGCGGCGCCATTGGCGAACTCTTCGTTGTGAATGGCGGCGTAGGTGTCGGGTTTGACGGCGATGAGCTGCATTCCCCGGGGTGCGGCGTTGGCGGCACCGTCGATCGGGGTTTTGTCGGCAGCCAGAACGGTCACTGCGGTGACCTTGGCCGGCCGGTTGATCACCGAGTAGCTCGCGGCCGCCGCGGCCCCGATGGCCATGGCCGCGATCATCAGGCGGCCCTTTGCTGCGCTGGTGGACTGGCGCCGGTGCTGTGGAGTGCGGGGCAGAATATCCGTGTCTTCGGTGTTGCTGAAGAGCGGGATTTCCAGTGCCGACGATGACGGATCGGCGGCATCTTCCGTGAATTCCACGGGCGCTAGCAGGCGTAATGGCTTCAAGTCAGTGGTGTCGCGCATATCGTCTAATTCGGGTAAGTGCACGGCCTGAGATTTGCTGTTCGCTGCGGCGTGCTTGTTGGAGTCTACGCGATGGTCCCCGCAAGTCGGAATTTTGAATTTGCTGGACGAGACCACATCGGTGATTTCGGCGTGCGGCAGAGCGTTGCTTTCACCCCGGGTCCGCTGCACTTTCAAAGCCGAAATCTCTCTCGTCGTGATCAAAGCGTTATCTAGACCCCGGAGACGTTAACCAAAATGCAATCAAGGTGGCAACTCAAAGCCGTGACAGCTGTCCGATTGTGAGTTGAATCACTCGCGGGTGATATCCACCACAGTTCGAGTCGGGGAAGCCGCCCGCGGTGCGATGCCGAATCGTTACAGTTCATCTTCGAGTCTCCATCCACCTCAACCGTCAGCGCCGACAGACAGCGAGCCCATGGATCTTTTCGAGTACCAAGCCAAGGAACTCTTCGCCAAGCACAACGTCCCCACCAGCGCGGGCCGGGTCACCGACTCCGCAGCGGGTGCGAAAGCCATCGCCGAGGAGATCGGCAAACCCGTAATGGTGAAGGCTCAGGTCAAGGTCGGCGGCCGCGGCAAAGCCGGCGGCGTCAAGTACGCCGCCACCGCCGAAGACGCGTACACCCACGCCCAGAACATTCTCGGCCTGGACATCAAAGGCCACATCGTCAAGAAGCTCCTCGTAGCCGAGGCCAGCGACATCGCCGAGGAGTACTACGTCTCCTTCTTGCTCGACCGAGCCAACCGCACCTACCTCGCAATGTGCTCGGTCGAGGGCGGCATGGACATCGAAGAGGTCGCCGCCACCAAGCCGGATCGGCTTGCCAAGGTGCCCGTCAACGCGGTCAAGGGTGTCGATCTGGCATTCGCCCGCTCGATCGCCGAGCAGGGCCACCTTCCCGCCGAGGTTCTCGACGCGGCGGCGGTGACCATCGCGAAGCTGTGGGAGGTCTTCGTGAAGGAAGACGCCACCCTGGTCGAGGTCAACCCGCTGGTGCGCACCCCGGATGACCAGATCCTCGCGCTGGACGGCAAGGTGACCCTGGACGCTAACGCGGATTTCCGCCAGCCCGGCCACGTCGAGTTCGAGGACAAGGCGGCCACCGATCCGCTGGAGCTCAAGGCCAAGGAACATGACCTCAACTACGTCAAGCTGGACGGCGAGGTCGGTGTCATCGGCAACGGTGCCGGCCTGGTGATGTCCACGCTCGACGTCGTCGCCTACGCGGGAGAGAACCACGGCGGTGTCAAGCCCGCCAATTTCCTGGACATCGGCGGCGGCGCGTCGGCCGAAGTGATGGCTGCGGGGCTCGGGATCATCCTGGGCGACGAGCAGGTGAAGAGCGTGTTCGTCAACGTCTTCGGCGGCATCACGTCCTGTGATGCGGTGGCCAACGGCATCGTCGGCGCCCTTGAGAAGCTCGGAGACGAAGCCAACAAGCCGCTCGTCGTCCGCCTCGACGGAAACAACGTCGAGGAAGGGCGTCGCATTCTCAACGAAGCCAACCACCCGTTGGTCATCCAGGCGGAAACCATGGACTCAGGCGCCGACAAGGCCGCCGAGCTGGCGAACAAGTAAGGGAGCCAACAAATGTCGATCTTTTTGAATGCCGATTCCAAAGTCATCGTCCAGGGCATCACCGGGGGCGAGGGCACCAAGCACACCGCGCTCATGCTCAAGGCGGGCACGAACGTCGTAGGCGGCGTGAATGCGCGCAAGGCCGGAACGACCGTGTCGCACACCAACAAAGCCGGCGACGAGGTCGAACTTCCCGTCTTCGGTTCGGTCGCCGAAGCGATGGAGAAGACGGGCGCGAACGTGTCGGTCGCCTTCGTGCCGCCGAAGTTCGCGAAGGACGCCATCATCGAAGCCATCGACGCCGAGATCCCGTTGCTGGTGGTCATCACCGAGGGAATTCCGGTGCAGGACAGCGCGTACGCGTGGGCCTACAACCTGGAAAAGGGTGGAGCCAATGGTCCGCTCACCCGCATCATCGGCCCGAACTGCCCGGGCATCATCACCCCCGACGTGGCGCTGGCGGGCATCACCCCGGCGAACATCACCGGAACCGGTCCGATCGGCCTGGTGTCGAAGTCGGGCACGCTGACCTACCAAATGATGTTCGAGCTCAGGGATTTCGGGTTCTCGACCGCCATCGGAATCGGTGGCGACCCGGTCATCGGAACCACGCATATCGACGCCATCGAAGCGTTCGAGAAGGACCCCGACACCAAGCTGATCGTCATGATCGGCGAGATCGGCGGTGACGCAGAGGAGCGCGCGGCCGACTACATCAAGGCCAACGTCTCGAAGCCTGTGGTCGGTTACGTCGCGGGGTTCACCGCTCCCGAGGGCAAGACGATGGGCCACGCCGGCGCCATCGTGTCGGGTTCTTCCGGAACGGCCGCTGCCAAGAAGGAGGCCCTCGAGGCCGCCGGGGTGAAGGTCGGTAAGACACCGTCGGAGACGGCGGAGCTGGCCCGGGAGATCCTGAAGACGCTGTAGCCCGCGCGAGCAGACGCAGAGGTCCCCGACACGAGGATCGTGCGGGGACCTCTGCGTCTGCTCGGCAGGGAACTAGAGCGCCGCCAGCTTTCCGGACAGGCGCTCCACGTACGTCGCGACGTCGTCGGCCGAACGGTCCGGCAGGCCGAACAGCACCTCGGTGACGCCCAACTGTTCCCAGTGGGCAAGCTTTTCGGGCACGGGCTTGAAGTCGAGGGCGACGATCTCCGGTGCCCCGGGACGTCCGGCCGAGGCCCAGATCTCGTGGAACTGCTTGATGGGCGCGTCGAGGTCGAGGTCGCGCGGAGTGGTGATCCAGCCGTCGGCGCTCCGGGAAATCCACTTGAAGTTCTTCTCGTTGCCCGCTGCCCCGACCAACACCGGGACATGTGACTGGACCGGTTTCGGCCACGCCCAACTCGGTCCGAAGTCGACGAACTCGCCGGAGTAGGCGGCCTCATCCTTGGTCCACAGTTCCCGCATGGCTTCGATGTATTCGCGAAGCATCGTGCGACGGCGCCCAGGCGGGACGTTGTGGTCCGCCATCTCGTCGGTGTTCCAACCGAATCCAACGCCCAGCGTGACGCGGCCGCCCGACAGGTGATCGAGCGTGGCTATCGACTTGGCCAGCGTGATCGGGTCATGTTCGACGGGCAGTGACACCGCGGTGGCAAGTCGCACGCGGGAGGTCACGGCGCACGCCGTGCCCAGGCTCACCCAGGGGTCAAGTGTGCGCATATAGCGGTCGTCGGGCAGCGACTCGTCACCGGTCGACGGATGCGCGGCTTCCCGCTTGATCGGGATATGGGTGTGCTCGGGCACGTAGAAGGTGTCGAAGCCGTGATCGTCGGCGAGCTTGGCGGCCGCCGCCGGAGTGATGCCGCGGTCGCTGGTGAAGAGCACAAGGCTGTATCGCATGGTCAAAATTAGAACGTGTTTCAGTCGGTGATGGCAAGGGTTCGGGGTCGGGTATGACACGCCGACGGTGCCCTCGCCACCGAGTGGCGGTGCGCTAGCGTGGCTGCATGACCTATCCGCCCAGCGGGCCGGGCTACCCGTCTTATCCGCCGGCGCAGCCCGAGCCGAGCAAGCTACCCGTCTATCTGACCACCTCGGTTGTGGTTCTGGGACTGGCCGCGTACCTGGCTTCGTTCGGGCCGGTCCTGACCGTCACCGCGGACGCCGGACCGTTCGGTGGGGCGGAACTCAATGGAGGCGGCGGTGGATACCCGGTGATCGCCACCGTGATAGCCGCCCTGCTCGCCGCCGTCAGCATTCTCCCCAAGGCCAAGAATTACGGCCCGGTCGTGGCGGTCGCGTCGGTGCTCTCAGTGCTGCTGGTGATCGCGCAGATGGTGAGCAAGCCGCCGGGCTTCGCGATCGGGTGGGCGCTGTGGCTGGTGTTGGTCTTCACTCTGATTCAGGCGGTCGCCGCGTCGGCGGTGGTGCTGCTGGAGGCCGGTGTCATCTCGCCACCTGCGCCGCGGGTTCGCTATCAATACCCCGATCAGTACATGCAATACCCCCAGTACGGCAACTACTACGGGCAATCCGCTCAGGGCCAGGCTGTACCGCCGCAGCGTTCCGGCTATCAGCCGCCGTATGGCGGTGGCTATCCATCGCCCGGCGGCTTCGGTTCGGCCGGTGCACAAGACGGGCCGCCCACACCCCCTACCGGATTTCCCAGCTTCAGCCCGCCCCCTTCGGCCGGTCAACGGCAGGAGTCTGCGTCAGGCCAGCCCGAACGTTCTCAGGAGTCACCATCGGAGCCACAGTCGGACTCGAAGCCGTCCTGACCGGGCCCCCCGGCTCGATTGCGGTATTGCCCAACGCTTGTGATCGGCGGAGCTGATGCCGCGCTCCGCGGGTGCCTATCAGACACGTGATCTGGTTCGGGTCGCGTTCGGCCCATCTGTGGTGGCCCTCGTCGTCATCACGGCGGTGACTCTGTTGCAACTCCTGATCGCCAACAGTGACATGACCGGTGCGCTCGGTGCCGTCGCCAGCATCTGGCTGGCGGTCCATCAGGTCCCGATCTCAATCGCGGGCCATCAGCTGGCGGCCCTGCCGCTGTTGCCCGTGCTCCTGATGGTCTGGGGCACCGCGCGGGCGACGGCGCGGGCCACGTCGGTGCAGGCGTCGTGGTTCGTTATCCGGTGGGTGGTGGCCTCGGCGGTCGGCGGTCCGATGTTGATGGCAGCGATCGCCCTGGCGGTGATTCACGACGCTTCGTCGGTCATCACCGAGTTGCAGACCCCGAACGCGCTGCGCGCCTTCTCAGGAGTTCTTGCGGTGCATGGCATCGGCGCCCTCATCGGGGTTGGTTCGCGTTCGTGGCGTCGCGTCGCCAAGGCGCTCAAACTGCCCGGCTGGGCGCCGGACGCGCTGCGTGCCGCGGTGGCCGGTGTGATGGCGCTGCTGGGGTTGTCCGGCGTGGCGGCCGCGGGATCGCTGGTGGTGCACTGGGGCACCATGCATCAGCTGTATGCGATCACCGATTCGTTCTTCGGCCAGCTGAGTCTCACGGTGCTGTCCGTCCTCTACGTGCCGAACATCATGGTCGGCGCCTCCGCGATGGCGGTCGGCTCCAGTGCACACGTAGGTTTCGCGACGTTCAGTTCGTTCACCGTGTTCGGTGGTGACATTCCGGCATTGCCCATCCTGGCCGTCATTCCGACTCCGCCGTTGGGCCCGGTCTGGGTGGCTTTGCTCATCATCGGCGCGGCATCAGCTGTCGCGGTGGGCCAGCAGTGCGCCCGCCACCCGCTGCCGCTGCCGCTGGCGTTGGCCAAGGTCGCCGTGGCATCACTGGCAGCCGCGGTGATCATGGCAGTACTCGGCTACGCCGCCGGAGGGGAACTGGGGAACTTCGGTGCCGTCGGCGTCGATCAGGCGACGTTCGGTCCGGCGGTCTTCCTGTGGTTCGCTGCGATCGGCGCTCTCACCGTCGTCATGGCAGGCGGAGTGGTCCGCCCGCCGCGAAAGCCCAAGGCGGTCAAGCAGGAAGCCGAACTGGAAGCGGATTCACACACCGCACCCATCGTCCTGGGCGAGGGCGTCACGGTGGAGTTTCCGGTGGAATCCGAGGACGACGGCGTCGCGGTCGACGAGACCGTCGACGAGGCGAAACCACCGACCTCGCCACCGCAGACTGCTCCGCAACGCGTGCCGGCCCGTCCGGTGCGCCCGGCGACGGACGCGGACGACCTCGAGGACCTGATGGTCGTCGACGACGATTTCGATTCCGGTCCGGCCGAACGCTGAGAACCGGCACGTTCTAGGCTCATCGCCGTGCAGCCTCCGGTCCACGTTCCTCCGAGTGCGCCGGCGCGACTGGTCGTCCTGGCTTCCGGGACCGGCTCGCTTTTGCAGGCACTCATCGATGCCGCTGTCGGCGACTACCCGGCCCGAGTGGTGGCCGTCGGCGTCGACCGTGACTGCCGTGCTGTCGAGATCGCGGCGACCGCGTCGATTCCCAGCTTCCGGGTCGGATTGAAGGACCATGGCAGCCGGGCCGCATGGGATGCGGCACTGACCGAGATGACCGCCGAACATCGCCCCGATCTGATCGTGTCGGCCGGTTTCATGAAAATCCTTGGGCCCGAGTTTCTTTCCCGATTTCCCGGAAGGGTTGTGAACACCCACCCGGCTTTGCTTCCGGCGTTTCCCGGGGCGCACGCTGTACCGGACGCGTTGGGCTACGGGGTCAGGGTGACCGGTTGTACGGTGCATCTGGTGGATGCCGGGGTCGACACCGGACCGATCCTCGCTCAGCAGGCCGTTGAGGTGCTCGACGGCGACGACGAATCGACGTTGCACGAACGCATCAAGGTGGTCGAGAGGCGCCTCTTGGTGGATGTGCTGGCCGCGTTGGCGACGCGCGGTGTGATCTGGACTGGCAGAAAGGCGACCTTGGGATGACGGGTGACTCGGTGGGCAGGCGTCCGATTCGGCGTGCATTGATCAGTGTGTACGACAAGAGCGGTCTGATCCCGTTGGCGCGTGGTCTGCACGAAGCCGGGATCGAGCTGGTGTCCACCGGTTCGACCGCGAAAAACATTGCCCAGCAAGGAATTCCGGTCACCCCCGTCGAGATGGTGACCGGCTTCCCGGAGGTCCTCGACGGCCGGGTGAAGACGCTGCACCCACACGTGCACGCGGGGTTGTTGGCCGACATGCGCAATCCGGAGCACGTCACGGCGCTGGCCAAGCTGGAGGTCGCGCCCTTCGAACTCGTCGTGGTCAACTTGTACCCGTTCAGCGAGACGGTGGAATCCGGCGCCGAGATCGATGAGTGTGTCGAGCAGATCGACATCGGCGGGCCGTCGATGGTGCGTGCCTCCGCGAAGAACCACGCCAGCGTCGCCGTCGTGGTGAGCCCGTTGGGTTACGACGGGGTGCTCGCGGCTGTTCGCGCCGGCGGATTCAGCCTGCAAGAGCGGAAGAAGCTTGCTGCTCTTGCTTTCCGGCACACCGCTGAATACGACGTGGCCGTCGCGAGCTGGATGGATTCCACGTTGGCCCCGGAAGCCGACAACGCCGCCCTGCCGCCCTGGTTCGGCCGGACGTGGCGACGGAGCGCGGCGCTGCGCTACGGCGAGAACCCGCATCAGCGTGCGGCCCTCTACAGCGACGATGTCGGCTGGCCGGGTCTGGCCCAGGCCCAGCAGCTGCACGGCAAGGAGATGTCCTACAACAACTACACCGATGCGGACGCCGCGTGGCGCGCGGCGTTCGACCACAGCGAGATCTGTGTCGCGATCATCAAGCACGCAAATCCGTGTGGCATCGCCGTCTCGTCGGTCTCGGTTGCCGATGCGCACCGCAAGGCCCACGAATGCGATCCGCTCAGCGCGTTCGGTGGTGTGATCGCGTGCAACACCGAGGTGACCGTTGAAATGGCCGAACGGGTTTCGGAGATCTTCACCGAGGTGATCGTCGCCCCGGCCTATCAGCACGGTGCCGTCGACATATTGGCCCGCAAGAAGAACATCCGCGTGCTCGTGGCGGCCCAGCCTCCTGTCGGCGGTGTGGAGATTCGCCAGATCACCGGTGGCCTGCTGATGCAGGAACGCGACGGAATCGATGCCGCGGGCGACGATCCTGCCGGTTGGACCCTGGCCGCGGGGGAGCCGGCCGACGCGTCGATGCTGGCGGATCTGAGGTTCGCCTGGCGCGCGTGCCGGGCGGTCAAGTCCAACGCGATCGTCGTAGCGGCCGACGGTGCGACGGTCGGGGTCGGCATGGGTCAGGTCAATCGCGTCGATGCGGCACGGTTGGCGGTTGAGCGTGGCGGCGGTCGGGTGTCGGGATCGGTGGCCGCATCCGATGCGTTCTTCCCCTTCCCGGACGGCCTGGAGACGCTGGCGAACGCGGGTGTGAAGGCGATCGTCCATCCGGGTGGTTCGGTGCGTGACGACGAGGTCAATGCCGCCGCCGAGAAGGCCGGGGTGACGTTGTACCTGACGGGCGCCCGTCACTTCGCGCACTGACCTTCCCGGCCGAACAGACGCAAAGGGCCCGACACGCCGTGGCGTGTCGGGCCCTTTGCGTCTGTTCGCGCAGGGAACAGCACCCACGTAGCTTGGAAGCGTGACCTCACCCTCCGGGCCCCCGCCCTCCGGGCCGCCAGCCGCCGGGCCGCCGACCGCCAGCCCCGCAGCGCCCGCCGATCTCCCCCGCACACTCGGCGAACTTCGGGCCTCGGGCCACCGTGAACGCACCGTGAAGCAGGAGATTCGGGAGAACCTCCTGGACGGGCTTGCCGGCGGCGGAGACGTCTGGCCGGGCATCTTCGGGTTCGAGACGACGGTGCTGCCGCAGCTCGAACGTGCGCTGATCGCCGGCCACGATGTCGTCCTCCTCGGTGAGCGCGGTCAGGGAAAGACCCGGTTGCTGCGCTCGCTGCAGAACCTGCTCGACGAGTGGACTCCGGTGATCGCGGGCTCGGAACTCGGCGAGCACCCCTACACCCCCGTCACGCCGGCCTCCATTCGCCGGGCCGCAGAGCTCGGCGACCGACTGCCCGTCGACTGGCGTCATCGCAGCGAGCGCTACACAGAGAAGCTGGCGACCCCGGACACGAGCGTCGCGGACCTCATCGGCGACATCGATCCCATCAAGGTCGCCGAGGGGCGCACTCTGGGCGATCCGGAGACAATCGCCTTCGGTCTTATACCGAGGGCGCATCGGGGCATCGTCGCTGTCAACGAGTTGCCCGACCTGGCCGAGCGGATCCAGGTCTCCATGCTCAACGTGATGGAAGAGCGCGATATCCAGGTGCGTGGTTACACCCTGCGGCTGCCGCTGGACGTGCTGGTGGTGGCCAGTGCCAACCCGGAGGACTACACCAATCGCGGGCGGATCATCACCCCGCTCAAGGATCGCTTCGGTGCCGAGATCCGCACCCACTACCCGCGTGAACTCGATGCCGAGGTGGGCCTCATCACCCAGGAGGCGCACCTGACGGCTCCCGTCCCGGCTTACCTGATTCAGATTCTCGCGAGGTTCACCCGTTATCTGCGCGAGTCGCATTCGGTGGATCAGCGCTCAGGTGTGTCGGCTCGGTTCGCCATTGCCGCCGCCGAGACGGTGGCGGCGTCGGCGAGGCACCGCGGTGCGGTTCTCGGCGAGAACGACCCGGTGGCACGGATCGTCGATTTGGGGACCGTGATCGACGTGTTGCGCGGAAAGCTGGAGTTCGAGTCGGGGGAGGAGGGCCGCGAACGGGCCGTCCTGGAACATCTGTTGCGTCGGGCCACGGCTGATACCGCGCAGCGACTGCTGGGCGGTATCGATGTCGGGCCGCTGGTCGCCGCCGTCGAAGGCGGTTCAGCGGTTACTACGGGTGAGTTGGTCGCAGCGAAGGACGTGCTGGCGGCGCTGCCCGGACTCCCGGTGATCGATGCCGTCGCGAATCGATTGGAGGCGGAGTCCGACGGGGAGCGGGCGGGCGCTCTGGAACTCGCGTTGGAGGCGCTGTATCTCGCGAAGCGGATCGACAAGGTCATCGGGGAAGGCGAAACCGTGTATGGCTAGTCGGGGCTCACGCTATTCGGCTTATACGGGCGGCCCCGATCCGTTGGCGCCGCCGGTCGATCTGCGGGACGCGCTGGAACGGATCGGCGACGACGTGATGGCCGGCGTGTCACCCCGTCGAGCGCTCGCGGAGCTTCTCAGGCGCGGCGGCCCGAACATGCGCGGCGCTGATCGGCTGGCGGCCGAGGTCAACCGTCGCCGACGAGAGTTGTTGACCCGCAACAATCTTGACGGGACACTTCAGGAGATCAAAAGGCTGCTCGACGAGGCGGTGCTGGCCGAACGTAAGGAGCTTGCGCGAGCCCTCGACGACGATGCCCGATTTGCCGAATTCCAGATCGAATCCCTCTCGCCGTCACCCGCCAACGCCGTACGGGAGCTCACCGACTACAACTGGCGCAGCGCCGAGGCGCGTCATAAGTACGACCAGATCAAGGATCTGCTCGGCCGGGAGATGCTCGATCAGCGATTCGCCGGTATGAAGCAGGCCCTGGAGAACGCCACCGATGAGGATCGGCAGGCGGTCAGCGAGATGCTCGATGACCTCAACGCGCTGCTGGACAAGCACTCCCGCAACGAGGACACCGAGCGGGACTTCGCCGAATTCATGGCCAAACACGGCCGCTACTTCCCGGAGAATCCGCGCAATGTCGAGGAACTGCTCGATTCACTTGCCAAGCGGGCCGCGGCCGCCGAGCGGTTCCGCAACAGCCTCACCGCCGAACAGCGTGCGGAATTGGACGCGCTGTCCCAGCAGGCTTTCGGTTCGCCGCAGTTGATGACTGCGCTCTCCCGGCTGGATTCGCATCTGCGTTCAGCTCGTCCGGGTGAGGATTGGACGGGATCTGCCGAGTTCTCCGGTGACAATCCGCTCGGAATGGGGCAGGCGGCCCACGCGCTGGCCGACATCGCCGAGCTGGAGCAGCTTGCCGAGCAGCTGTCGCAAAGCTATCCGGGCGCGACGATGGACGACGTCGACCTCGACGCGTTGGCCCGGCAGCTCGGCGACGAGGCGGCGGTCGATGCGCGTACCCTTGCGGAATTGGAACGGGCGCTCATGAACCAGGGATTCCTGGATCGCGGGTCTGACGGCAGTTGGCGGCTTTCGCCCAAGGCCATGCGACAGCTCGGTCAGGCCGCGCTTCGGGATGTCGCCCAACAGCTTTCGGGCCGACACGGCGAGCGGGACACCCGGCGCGCCGGTGCCGCGGGAGAATTGACGGGAGCCACGCGGCCGTGGGAGTTCGGCGATGCCGAGCCGTGGAATGTCGCCCGCACGGTGACCAACGCCGTGCTGCGCCGGGCCGGCGGCGCCGACGGGCACGATCGGATCCGATTGATGGTCGAGGATGTCGAGGTCTCGGAAACCGAAACGCGGACTCAGGCGGCGGTAGCGCTGTTGGTCGACACGTCATTTTCGATGGTGATGGAGAACCGCTGGGTGCCGATGAAGCGCACGGCGCTGGCCCTCAATCACCTGGTCAGCACCCGGTTCAGATCCGACGTGTTACAAATCGTGGCTTTCGGTCGATATGCCAGAACAGTGACGGCTGCAGAGCTGACCGGGCTGGAGGGCGTATATGAGCAGGGGACCAACCTGCATCACGCATTGTCGCTCGCCGCGCGCCACCTCAGGCACCATTCCAATGCCCAACCGGTGGTGCTCATCGTGACCGACGGGGAGCCCACCGCACACCTGGAAGCCGGCGGGGATGCCGGCCGATCGGGTTCGGCGGTGTTCTTCGACTATCCGCCGCATCCGCGCACCATCGCGCACACCGTGCGAGGTTTCGACGAGGTCGCCAGGCTCGGCGCCCAGGTCACGATTTTCCGGCTGGGCAGTGACCCCGGGTTGGCCCGGTTCATCGACCAGGTGGCCCGCCGAGTGGAGGGACGGGTGGTGGTACCGGATCTCGACGGTCTCGGTGCGGCAGTGGTGGGAGATTATCTGAGTTCCCGGCGGCGTCGCGGGTGAGTGACCGGCAGGCGGCGCCACGGCAAATTTTCGCTCGTGCCACCGCGGGATCTGCGCAAGTGCCGGCACGGGCTGTAACGATTTCCGTCGTTCGGCCGATGCACCAGGTCAGAGCCAGCGCGCGTCGGGAGAAAAATGTGACAGATGCTAATGCCGCGAAGCGGTATTCGGGCGGCTCTCGCCTTGCTAGGCGGCAAATCCCGGCTTAGTATTTATCAGGCTCTTCTCAGCTTCATATCAGCAAATCGAAGTCCTTTTGTAACTATAAGATCGACCCGTAATTCAACCCAAGGGGAATCAATGGCCACTCACAAGGCGACTCGTACCCGGCCCTATCTCATGACTGCAGCGGCAGTGGCTAGCGCCGCCGCTATCGTGGGTGCGTCGCCCGCGTTCGTTCCGAGCGCGAGTCTCGCACTCGGGGGTGCGCCGAGCCCGAACAAGTTGGTGACAGCCAACTACGAACTCGCCGCGTTGAGCGACATCACCGTCCAGGGGATCTCGGACGCGTACTTCTTCGGCTGGGGCGGATACGTCGGCAGCGGATACCCCAACGACCCCGACCCGTACTACCCCGAGGTTCATGGTGTCTACGTCTCGGGTGTCTCGGGTGTCTCGTACTACCTGATCGACAACGTCCTCGATACGTTCACCGATTTCAACCTCGACAACTACTACTACGAGATCGGCTGGCTGAACGGGGGCAACCCGAACGCCGGCTACTCCGGCGCTGGCGCCGTCATCTACGTCGGCACCAACGAGTTCTTCGGCGAGGATTCGCCGATCAGCCAGCTGACCAAGACGGTCTTCTACTACGGCACCTACCCGACGATTGTCGGCACGACTGTCTCGATCCTGCAGAGTATCGTCCCCACATTCGACATCGGCCCGCTGGAAGTCGGCGGGGGCATCCTGGCCACCCTCTACTTCTACGGTTCGACACCGGACGGCTCGTTCAACTACGGCTATCCGGGCCTGTCGGCCTTGCTCGCCTATGTTTCGACGGCAATCACGGGCTTGTTCCCGACAGCCGCCGCCGAGGCGCCCGCCGCCGCAGCGCTGGCCGCAACCACCTCCACGGAGGCATCGTCGGACGCCGCTCCCAAGGCGAAAGTCGCGTCCGCGACCAGCGACGGTGGAGTCGCCGGATTCAAGCCGGAATCCGGCACGGGCAACGCTGCCACTGCTGAGTCGAACGCGGCGGTGAGCGAATCGGCGGAGGCCACGAGTTCGGTCGCCACCTCCGCAGATGCGACGGGCGCGGATGTGACGGGCGCCGGCGAATCGGCGGACGCAGGCTCCTCTGCTGATGCGGCCGATGCCGGTGCAGCCTCCGTCGACGCGAACGCCGCGAACGCCGATTCGGCCGACGCCGGTCCGTCGACAGGTTCCGCATCGGACAGGTCCGGGCATGCGAGCAAGCGACCCAACGTTGTGTCGCAGATCGCGGGCAAGGTGCGCTCGGCGCTGGGCGGCGGCAAGAAGTCCAGCGATCGCAACGGGAGTGGTTCCGAGGGTTCGTCGGAGGGCGGCAGCGCCTCGAGCGACGGCTGATTCGCACATTGCCCGAACATTTCGGCCCCCGCCAATGGCGGGGGCCGAAATATGTTGTGCTGCTTGTCTATCCGCTGGACGGCGGCGTGGACGTCGACCCGCGGGGCTTGCGCGTCTTGCGTTTGATCCCGACGCCACCCCACAGCGAGAATCCCCGGACGGTGACTGTTGGGGCACCGGGCGTTCCCTTCCCATCGACGACGTGGTCGAATCCGCCCATCACTCCGCGACCACGGACCTCGACATTCACCTCGGGTGGGACCAGTATCGTCTGGCCGCCCATGATCGAATACGCGTTGATCTCAACATCCGGCGAGGTGAAATCGGCATAGCGGAGATCGATGACGCCGCCGCCCCACAACGCGAACGTTGTCAGTCGGCCGGGAACCGGCCACCGCCCCCGGCGTTCGAACCCGCTCATGATCGCAAGCAGCAGCGTCGACGGTGCGGGCTTGCGGGACCGTCCACGATGCGAAGTCTCTACCGTGCCCGGCAGGTCCCGCGTCAGCCTGTCGAGATCGCGAAAGGTTTGCGCTGAGTACGCCTTTTCGAGGCGATCCTCATAGTCGCTCTGAGCCAGACATCCTTGTTCGGCCGCCTCGATCAGTGTCTGTGCCACCTCGATGCGGTCGTTGTCCGCGGGCTGCGCCTGTGCATCCCGCCGGGTCGATTTCCTCATCGCAATCGAGCCTACGACCACCCGACGCGCGTGCGCGGAAGATCATTGAACTGCCCGCGTGTCCTACGCGAGCCAGGCGGGCGGGCGCTTCTGCAGGAACGCCGTCATTCCTTCCCGGGCTTCGTCGGAGGTGAACAGACGAGCTGACTCGTTGGCCAGCCGTTCGGTGTCGCGGTCGAAACCGCCCAGAATCACCGCGGTCGTCAGCGCCTTGGACGCCGCCAGCCCCTGCGGGGATCCGCGTAGCAGGTCGGCAACCAAGCTGTCCACCGCCGCCGCCACGTCGTCGGCGGCGGTGGTGATCAACCCGATATCGGCTGCCCGCTCCGCGTTGAAGGTCTCCCCGGTGAGGTAGTAGCGCGCGGCCGCACGGGGCGAGAGCTTGGGAAGCAGGGTCAGCGAGATGATCGCCGGAGCCACCCCGATCCGGGCCTCGGTCAATGCGAACGTGCTGCGCGGCCCAGCGACCACGATGTCGCATGCGCCCACTAGGCCGAGTCCCCCCGCGCGCACGTGACCGTCGATCGCCGCGACCACCGGCACAGGTGATTCCACGATCGCCCGAAGGATGGCCGCGAGTTCCCGGGTCCTGGCGACCGTGGACTCGAACGGGTCACCACCGGCAGCCTCGCTGAGATCCGCACCCGCGCAGAACGTCCCACCCGTGTGGCCCAACACCAATACGCGGGCCGTCGGGTCGGCGGCAGCCCGCCGCAATCCGTCATGCAGCTGCTGAATAAGGCGCGTCGACAGCGCATTCCGATTGTGAGGCGAGTCCAGCGTCAGGCGGGCGACGCCGTCGCCGACGCTGTAGGTGACCAGAGTCTCCATGTCAGTAGGAGCGGGGCAGGCCGAGCGACGTCTGGGCGATGAAGTTCAGGATCATCTCCCGGCTGACAGGGGCGATCCGGGCCAGTCGGGCGACCCCCATCATCGCGGCGATGCCGTACTCCACCGTCAGGCCATTGCCGCCGAGCGACTGCACGGCCTGGTCCACCGCCCTGTTGGATGCCTCGGCGGCGGCGTATTTGGCCATGTTCGCGGCTTCGGCGGCCCCGGCATCGTCGCCCGAGTCGTAGAGGGTGGCGGCCTTCTGCATCATCAACTTGGCCAGCTCGACCTCGATGTGATTCTGCGCCAACGGATGCGAGATGCCCTGGTGCGCGCCGATGGGCGTCTTCCAGACCTGACGTGTCTTGACGTAGTCGGTGGCCTTGCTGATCGCGAGCCTTCCCATTCCGACTGCGCTCGCCGCACCCATGATCCGCTCCGGGTTGAGGCCGGCGAACAGCTGGGCGATAGCGGCGTCCTCCGAGCCCACAAGGGCATCCGACGGCAGGCGCACTTCGTCGATGAACACTTGGAACTGACTTTCCGGACTGACCAGCTCCATCGGGATCTTCGTGAAGCTGAACCCCGGTGTGTCCGTGGGCACGATGAACAACGCCGGCTTCAGATTGCCGGTCTTAGCCTCCTCGGTGCGGCCCACCACCAGGACTGCCTGGGCCTGATCCACACCCGAGATGTAGACCTTCTGCCCCGACAAGATCCAGTCGCTGCCATCGCGGCGGGCGGTCGTGGTGATCCGGTGTGAGTTGGATCCGGCGTCGGGCTCGGTGATGGCGAACGCCATGGTGATGGAGCCGTCGGCGATGCCGGGCAGCCAGCGCTTCTTTTGGTCATCGGTGCCGAACTTGCTGATGATGGTGCCGTTGATGGCGGGTGAGACCACCATCATCAGCAGCGCGCTGCCCGCGGCCGACATCTCCTCCATGACGAGCGCGAGCTCATACATGCCCGCGCCGCCGCCACCGTACTCCTCGGGCAGATTGACGCCGATGAAGCCGAGTTTGCCTGCCTCGTGCCACAATTCGCTGGTGTGCTGACCAGCCCGGGCCTTCTCCAGGTAGTACTCGGGGCCGTAGCTCGAGGCCATCGCGGCGACGGCCTCACGCAGTGCCCTGCGTTCCGGGTTCTCGATGAAACCTGTGTCTGTCACTGTTGCGCTCCTTCTTGTTCTGCTTCGACCCGGGCAAGCACCGATCCCACCTCGACCTGCTGGCCGACGGCGACATTCAACTGGGCGACGATCCCGTCGGACGGTGCGGTGATGGTGTGTTCCATCTTCATCGCCTCCAGCCAGATCAGCGGTTGTCCCGCGACGACGGGGTCACCCTCGGATGCGCCGATCCGAATCACCGATCCCGGCATCGGGGCGACCAACGAACCCTTCTCGATCACCGACCCCGGCTCCGGCAACCGGGCGATCTCGGTGAGGATCACCGATCCCAGCGGGGAATCGATGTAAACCTGCGCGCCGTGGCGAGCCACGGCGAACGCCATCGCCACACCTAGAGCTGACCTCAGGACCACCTCGGTTGGTGACGCGGCGACCAGCGTCGCGTCATCGTCGGGAAGCTCCAGAACCGAACGGGTGAACCGGTATCGAACCTCGTGTTCACGATCGGAATCATCGCGAAAAGCCTTGTGCTGATATCCCGACGGGACGTTCCGCCAACCACTCGGCAGTCCGGGAAGAGCGCTCGCGGTTCCGCGGTTGTGGGCGGCATCCGCGAGTGCGGCTGCGACCGCCGACAGCCGGACAGCGTGATCGTCGGCGATAGGTGCGGCGAGCCCGGGCAATCCATGGGTATCGAAGAACGACGTGTCGGTGGCCCCGGCGAGGAACGCGGGGTGGCGCAGAACATTGACCAGCAGGTCGCGGTTCGTATAGGCGCCGTGTAAACGGCTGCGGCGCAGGGTGTCCGCAAGCACCTGGGCGGCGCGGGCACGGCTGGGCGCATACGAGATCACTTTCGCCAGCATCGGGTCGTAGTGGATCGACACGGTGGATCCGTCGACGATTCCGGAGTCAAGCCGGATGCCGGTCGCGTTGATCAGGCCGAATTCGGTTCCGACACCGGGCACTTCGAAGCGGTGAATCTCACCCGCCTGCGGACGCCAGTCGCGAGCCGGGTCTTCCGCGTAGATCCGGGCTTCGATCGAGTGACCGCGTGTGGTTGGGGGCTGTTCGGGCAGGTGGCCGCCTTCGGCGGTGAGAAGCTGGAGTTCGACGAGGTCGAGCCCGGTGGTGAGTTCGGTGACCGGGTGCTCTACCTGCAGTCGGGTATTCATTTCGAGGAAGAAGAACTCGCCGTTGTCGTCGGCGAGGAATTCGACGGTTCCCGCTCCGGTGTATCCGATTGCGGTGGCGGCCGATCGGGCTGCCTCGAACAACCGCTCGCGCATGCCGGGGATCACCTCGACGAGCGGCGAGGGCGCCTCCTCGATGATCTTCTGGTGACGGCGTTGGATCGAGCATTCGCGTTCCCCGACGGCCCACACGGTGCCGTGTTGGTCGGCCATCACCTGGACTTCGATGTGATGGCCGGTGGGAAGATAGCGTTCGCAGAACACCGTCGCATCCCCGAACGCCGATGCGGCCTCTCGGCTCGCCGCCTCCACCTGTGCCGCCATATCGGTCAGGTCGGTGACCACCCGCATACCGCGCCCACCGCCGCCGGCGGACGCCTTCACCAGAACGGGAAGGTAGTCGGCCGTGATGCCGGCGGGGTCCAATTCCGCGAGAACCGGCACCCCTGCGGCGGCCATCATCTTCTTGGATTCGATCTTCGAACCCATCGCGGCCACCGCGCCGACGGGCGGTCCGACCCAGATCAGCCCGGCCGCGATCACGGCAGCGGCGAAATCGGCGTTCTCCGAAAGAAATCCGTAACCGGGATGAATGGCATCCGCACCGGCGGCTTGTGCCGCCGCGATCAGCTGAGCCCCGTCGAGATAGCCGGCGACGCCGTCGAGCCTGACCCGGATGTCGGACTCCGCCACGTGCGGCGCCGAGGCGTCGGGGTCTGTGTAGACCGCCACGGTGGATATGCCGAGCCGCCGGCACGATGCGAAGACGCGGCGTGCGATCTCGCCGCGGTTGGCCACCAATAGCCGGTTGATCATCGCTGGTGCTCTCCGCTCTTCGCGCGAGCGCTCATCGCCGCTCACATCCGGAAGACGCCGAAATTGGACGTCCCCTCGATCGGCCCGTTCGCGATGGCGGACAGGCACATTCCCAACACGGTCCGGGTGTCCCGCGGGTCGATCACGCCGTCGTCGTAGAGACGCCCCGACAGGAACATGGGCAACGACTCGGCTTCGATCTGTGCCTCGACGGCCGCGCGCAGCGCCGCGTCGGCTGCTTCGTCGACTTCCTGTCCGCGTGACTGCGCGGCCGCCCGGCTGACGATGGAGAGCACGCCGGCAAGCTGGGCTCCCCCCATGACCGCGGATTTTGCGCTGGGCCAGGCAAACAGGAATCGGGGATCGTAAGCGCGGCCGCACATTCCGTAATGGCCGGCGCCATACGATGCGCCGATCAGCAGTGAAATATGTGGGACCTTCGAATTGGACACGGCATTGATCATCATCGAGCCGTGCTTGATCATGCCGCCCTCTTCGTAGGCTTTGCCGACCATGTACCCGGTTGTGTTGTGCAGGAACAACAGTGGCGTGTTCGACCGGTTCGCCAGCTGGATGAACTGGGTGGCCTTCTGCGATTCCTCGCTGAACAGCACGCCGCGGGCGTTGGCCAGTATTCCGAGAGGGTAGCCGTGCAGGGTGGCCCAGCCGGTGACCAGGGAGCTCCCGTACATCGCCTTGAACTCGTCGAAGCCCGAGCCGTCCACGATGCGTGCGATCACTTCTCGCGGGTCGAAGGGGATCCGCAGGTCTGGCGGTACGACCCCGATGAGCTCTTCCGGGTCGGACAGCGGCTCGATGACGGTCCGGGGTCGCGGTCCCTGTTTGACCCAGTTGAGTCTGGCCACGATCCGACGGCCGATCCGGATGGCGTCGCGTTCGTCGACGGCGAAATGGTCGGCCAAACCCGATGTCCGGGCGTGCATTTCGGCACCACCCAGTGATTCGTCGTCCGATTCCTCGCCGGTGGCCATCTTCACCAGCGGCGGCCCCGCGAGGAAGACCTTGGATCGTTCCTTGATCATCACGACGTGATCGGACATGCCGGGTATGTACGCGCCGCCTGCCGTCGAATTTCCGAACACCAGGGCGATTGTCGGGATGCCCGCGGCCGACAGGCGGGTCAGATCGCGGAACATCTGTCCGCCCGGGATGAAGATCTCCTTCTGCGTGGGAAGGTCGGCTCCGCCCGATTCCACCAGCGAGATCACCGGCAGCCGGTTCTCGAAGGCGATCTGATTGCAACGCAGGATCTTCTTGAGCGTCCATGGATTGCTGGTGCCGCCCTTGACGGTTGGGTCGTTGGCCACCAGCAGGCACTCGACGCCCTCGACCACACCGATGCCCGCCACCAGGCTCGCACCGACCTGAAATGAACTGCCGTAACCCGCCAGCGGGCACAGTTCGAGAAAGGGCGAGTCGGGATCGACCAGCAACTCGATGCGCTCCCGGGGCGTCAGCTTCCCGCGGGCGTGATGGCGCTCAACATATTTCGGGCCTCCACCGGCCATCGCCTTGAGAAGCTCGCCGTCGAGTTCCGCGAGTTTGGCGGCCATCGCGTCGGCCGCCTCACCGAAGGCCGGCGAACTCGGGTCGAGAGTGCTCCGCAGGGCGGTCATGATTGGTATCCCAACGTCTTGGCGGCGAGGCTGGTGAGGATCTCGGTGGTGCCGCCCCCGATGCCGAGAATTCGCATGTCGCGATATTGGCGTTCGACCTCGGATTCGGCCATGTAGCCCATCCCGCCGAACAATTGCACGGCTTGATTGGCCACCCATTCCCCGGCCTCGACGGCGGTGTTCTTGGCGAAACAGACTTCCGGGATCAGCCCGTGCGCGCCCGGTTCACCGGCGAGCTGCCGTTCGACGACGTGGCGGGAGTACACCCGCGCTACGTCGATTCGGCGGGCCATCTCGGCGAGGGTGTTCTGTACCGACTGGCGAGAGATCAACGGCCTGCCGAATGTCTCGCGATCACGGCACCATTGCACAGTCAGTTCAAGGCAGCGTTGTGCGCTCGAATACGCTTGTGCGGCAAGGCCGATCCGTTCCGAAACGAAGGCGGATGCGATCTGGGCGAAGCCGGAATTCTCCGCACCCACCAAGTTGGCGGCAGGCACCCGGACGTCGGTGTAGGCCAGTTCGGCGGTATCGGAAGAGCGCCAGCCCATCTTGTCGAGTTTGCGGGATACCGCGAATCCCGGAGTGCCCTTCTCGACCACCAGGAGCGAAACTCCGGCGGCACCGGGTCCACCCGTTCGGACGGCGGTGACGACGTAATCGGCGCGGACGCCCGAGGTGATGTAGGTCTTGGCGCCGTTGACGATGTATTCGTCGCCGTCCCTGGTCGCCGTCGTCCGCAGGTGGCCGACATCGGAACCGCCGCCGGGTTCGGTGATGGCGAGCGACCCGATCAGATCGCCCCGCAGGGTGGGGCGAACGAATTTCTCGATCAGCCGCTCGTCACCGGAGGCGGCCATATGTGGCACTGAGATGCCACACGTGAACAACGACGCGTAGACCCCGCCCGGCGTGCCCGCCTCATGCAGCGCTTCGGAAATCGTTAGGGAATCGGCCGCGTCACCGCCGCCGCCGCCCACCGATCCCGGCAGGTCGGTACCCAATAGTCCGGCCTCGGCGGCCCGGCGGTGCAGCTCCCGGGGAAGTTCGCCCGAGCGTTCCCACTCGTCGATGTTCGGGACGATTTCACGTTCGGCGAAGTGCCGCACGCTGTCTCGCAGTTGTCGCCGTTCGGGTGTCGTCCAAATGCTCACAGCAAGTCCTCCGGGATGTCGACGTGGCGGCTGCGCAGCCATTCGCCCAGACCCTTGGCTTGGGGGTCGAAGCGCGCCTGATAGGCGACTCCGCGTCCGAGGATGTCCTCGATGACGAAGTTGATCGCTCGCAGGTTCGGCAGTAGGTGACGGGAGATGGTGAGATCCTCTGTCTCGGGCAGCAATTCGCGTAGCTTGTCGGCGGTCAAGCTATTGGCCAGCCATCGCCACTGGTCGTCTGTGCGCACCCAGACGCCGACATTCGCCGACCCGCCCTTGTCGCCGCTGCGGGCACCGGCGATGGAACCCAGCGGAATGCGCCGGGTGGGCCCGTCGGGCAGTGGTTCGGGGAGTGGAGGCGTGTCGACGGGAGCCAGGTCGCGGACCTCGACCGCGGGAGCGATGGTCACCCTTTCGCCGTCGGGACGCACCGCGGTGTGCTCGACTTCGGTGGTGGGGACGAATCCCGGTGTGAAGACCCCGAACACCTGTCCTTGGCCCGGAGGGGCGGTCGACGTGAAGCCCGGGTAGCTGGCCAGTGCGAGTTCGACTGCCGCAGAGGAGAATTGGCGTCCAACCTTGTCCGGGTCGGGATCGCGCACGACGCAGCTCAACAGGGCGCTTGCTGCTTCCTCGGAGTCGGCATCAGGGTGGTCGGTGCGGGCCAATGTCCATTCCAGCTCCTCGGGCCATACCCGCAGAGAAGCCTCGAGTTGACCCCGGACCAACTCCGCCTTGGCTTCGATGTCCAAGCCGGTGAGGATGAAGGTGACGGCGTTGCGGAAGCCGCCGAGGCTGTTCAGCGACACCTTGAGTGACGGCGGCGGTGCTTCACCGCGTGCCCCGCTGATACGTACCCGGTCATGACCCTCGTCGGTGAGCGAAATGGTGTCGAAGCGTGCTGTGACGTCCGGGTTCGCGTAGCGGGCGCCGCCGATCTCGTACAGCAGTTGTGCGGTGACAGTTCCAGTGCTGACCGCCCCTCCGGTGCCCGCGTGTTTGGTGATGACCGACGAGCCGTCGGGGTAGATCTCGGCCAGCGGAAAGCCGGGGTGGGCCAGATTCGGTATCTCGGTGAAGAACGAGTAGTTGCCGCCGGTGGCCTGGGTGCCGCACTCGATCACGTGGCCCGCGACGACCGCGCCCGCCAGCCGGTCGTAGTCATCCCTGCTCCAGCCGAAATGGGCGGCGGCGGGACCGACTACCAGCGATGCGTCGGTGACCCGCCCTGTCACCACGATGTCGGCGCCGGCGTTCAGACAGTCGACGATGCCCCAGGCGCCGAGATACGCGTTGGCCGTGAGCGGGGAGCCGAAGCCGAGTTCGGCGGCCCGCGGCAGCAGATCGTCGCCCTCGACATGCGCGACCTTCGCCGGGATGCCGAGCTTGGCGGCCAGCGCGCGAACGGCCGCTGCCAGCCCGGCTGGATTGAGGCCGCCGGCGTTGGCGACGATGCGGACCCCACGGTCCTGTGCAAGGCCCAGGCACTTCTCGAGCTGCAGCAGGAACGTCTTGGCGTAGCCCAGGTCGGGGTTCTTCATCCTGTCGCGGCCTAGAATCAGCATGGTGAGCTCGGCCAGGTAATCGCCGGTCAAATAGTCGAGGTCACCGCCGGCGAGCATCTCGTGCATCGCAGCCCCGCGGTCGCCGTAGAAGCCGGAGCAATTGCCGATCCGGACCGCATCATCCGTCATTGGTGTGCCCTCCCATCGACCGACCAACCAACCAACCGGTAGGTTACCTACCGACTCTCATCCGCTGTCAACGGCGGCACGCTTTTGGAGCAGACCCGGCCGTGCGGCTATCCTGAACTCCAAATTGCCAGCGCCCGCCAGCGCCGAAGTGTCCGCGCGGCAGCACTCAACAAGGAGTTTCTCGATCATGGCTGTGCCCAAGCGGAGAATGTCGCGCTCGAATACCCGCAGTCGGCGTTCGCAGTGGAAGGCCACCAGCACGGAACTCGTCGGCGTGTCGGTCGCCGGCCGCAAGCACAAGGTGCCGCGGCGTCTGCTGAAGGCCGCGCGTCTCGGCCTGATCGATCTCGACAAGCGCTGAGGTCGCGGACTTCGCCGAATTGCCTGCTAGGCGCGGCGCGCCTCTTAGGTAAATCTCAGCTGGTGGGTCAACACTGGTGCGGTGCGGATCCTTGTCGTCGATGACGATCGTGCTGTTCGGGAGTCTTTGCGTCGCTCCCTGTCCTTCAACGGGTACTCGGTAGATCTGGCTCAGGACGGCGTCGAGGCGCTCGATGCGATAGCGAATGAGCGGCCGGATGCCGTCGTGCTCGACGTCATGATGCCGCGCCTGGACGGCCTCGAGGTCTGCCGTCAGCTCCGCAGTACCGGTGACGATCTACCGATCCTGGTTCTGACCGCCAGGGATTCGGTGTCGGAACGCGTCGCGGGCCTCGACGCCGGGGCCGACGACTACCTCCCGAAGCCATTCGCGCTGGAGGAACTGCTGGCCAGAATGCGGGCGCTGCTGCGCCGCACCACGCCGGAAGATCAGGCCGAGGCCGGCATCATGTCGTTTCAGGACTTGACCCTGGACCCCGTGACCCGCGAGGTGCATCGTGGCACCCGCGCGATCAGCCTGACCCGCACCGAATTCTCGCTGCTGGAGATGCTGATCGCCAATCCGCGCCGAGTGCTGACCCGCAGCCGTATTTTGGAAGAGGTGTGGGGG
This sequence comes from Mycobacterium sp., assembly GCA_046330895.1. Lineage (GTDB taxonomy): Bacteria > Actinomycetota > Actinomycetes > Mycobacteriales > Mycobacteriaceae > Mycobacterium. Next base: position 93,988 of record JAXLRY010000008.1, read on the forward strand.
TTCGACTTTCCGACATCGGGGAATGCACTAGAGGTGTATGTCGGTTATTTGCGTCGTAAGACCGAAGCAGAGGGAGAACCGAGGCTGATCCACACTGTGCGCGGTGTTGGATATGTGCTCCGTGAAACGCCACCCTGATGTCCAGGCTGAGGCTGCGTCGCCGGCGAAAACAGTCGTCGGAGAAGGCCACCACATCGTTGTCGCTGCGGTGGCGCGTCATGTTGCTGGCGATGTCGATGGTGGCGATGGTCGTGGTGCTCATGGCGGTGGCCGTCTACGCCGTTGTATCGGCCGCCCTGTACAGCGACATCGATAATCAGTTGCAGAGCCGCGCCCAGCTGCTGATCGCCAGCGGGTCCCTTGCCGCCGATCCGGGTAAGGCGATCGAGGGCACCGCATATTCGGATGTCAACGCGATGCTCGTGAATCCGGGTCGCTCGATCTATACCGCCAACCAGCAGGGCCAGACCTTGCCCGTCGGCCAGCCGGAGAAGTCCGTCATCAACGGCGAATTGTTCATGTCCCGGCGAACCGTCGCCAACCAGCGGGTTCTCGCTGTGCACCTGCCGAACGGCAGCTCACTACTGATCTCCAAGAGCCTGGCACCCACGAACGCCGTGATGACCAGGCTGAAGTGGGTTCTGTTGGCCGTCGGCGGCATCGGCGTGGTGGTGGCCGCCATCTCCGGCGGCATGGTGGCCCGAACCGGTCTGAGACCGGTGGCGCGCCTCACCGAGGCGACCGAGCGAGTGGCCCGCACCGACGATCTGCGCCCGATTCCCGTGGCCGGCAGCGACGAACTGGCCCGGCTCACCGAGGCCTTCAACATGATGTTGCGCGCGTTGGCCGAATCCCGCGAGCGGCAGGCGCGGCTGGTCGCCGATGCCGGACACGAGCTGAAGACACCCCTGACGTCGCTGCGTACGAATGCCGAGTTGCTCATGGCGTCGATGGCCCCGGGCGCTCCGAAGATTCCCGACAACGAGATGGCCGAACTTCGCTCCGATGTCGTTGCTCAGATCGAGGAACTGTCGACGCTCGTCGGCGATCTGGTCGATCTGGCCCGCGACGACGCGCGCAGCGTTGTCCATGAGGCGGTCGATATGACCGAAGTCATCGAACGGTGTCTCGAGAGGGTTCGTCGCCGGCGCCTCGACATCGAATTCCGCGTCGACATCATCGGCTGGCAGATCTACGGCGACGCTGCGGGACTGTCCCGCGCCGTGCTGAACCTTCTGGACAATGCGGCCAAGTGGAGCCCGCCGGGCGGCTACGTCGAACTCCGGCTGCACCAGGTCGATATGGGCCACGCGGAGCTTATTGTGTCGGATCGCGGGCCGGGCATCCCAGCCGACGAACGGGAGCTGGTGTTCGAGCGCTTCTACCGTTCGACATCGGCCCGGGCAATGCCCGGCTCGGGCCTCGGACTGGCGATCGTCAAGCAAGTCGTGGTCAAACACGGTGGCAAGATCCGCAACGATGAGACCGTCCCGGGCGGTCAGCCCCCGGGGACGACGTTCTTTGTGTTGCTCCCGGGACAGCCATTGCCGGCTGAGACATACCCGGACGATTCCGCCCAGAGCGAAATCGATAAAAGCAATGGTCATAATGGGTTTTCGGGGGGTCATTCGATGGGTATCAGGCCCGGTTTGCCCACTGCGGTCTCAGTTCACTCTCAGTCGTGACAGGCAAGCTGAGTCCATTAGTTCGTACCTGCCCTGAGTGGGCATTTCTTCAACAGAGAGAGTGACGCAGCAAATGACCGACCACCGGAGGTACTCGCAACCGCCTGGGCCCGGCAACTCGATGCCGAACCAGCACGGGGGAGCGGGTTACCCCCACGCGCCGGGCCAAGCGGGTCATCAGCAGCAGCCCTACGACTGGCGTTATGCGACACAAGCGCCGCAGACTCAGCCGACCCAGCAGTTCCGCCAACCCTACGACCCTTATCGCGGTGTCGGGCCCCACAGTCCCGTCGGCGGCCCGCCCGTTGGTCCCACGGTCATTCCGGCGCCCCCGCGGCGGCGATCACGTGCCGGTGCGCTGTTCGCCGGCGCCCTGGCGATCGCAGTCGTTTCGGCGGGCGTCGGCGGCTCGGTGGTGATGCTGGCTCATCCGGATAAGCAACCCGTTGCCACCGTCACGACCGTCGGCCCAGCCGGACCGACGAGCGTGCCGGCGGCGGTTCTGCCCGCGGGCAGCGTCGAGCAGGTGGCGGCGAAGGTGGTTCCCAGCGTCGTGAAGCTCGAGACGGAACTCGGGCGCCAGTCCGAGGAGGGCTCGGGCATCATCCTCTCCTCGGACGGCCTGATCTTGACCAACAACCATGTGGTGGCTGCTGCTGCGCCCGATGCGGGAGCTCAGGGTGCGCCCGGGGCGCCGGGAGCCCCGGGTCAGCCGGGAGGCCCGGGTCAGCCGGGAGCGCCGGGTCAGCCGGGAGCGCCGGGTCAGCCGGGAGGCCCCGGCGGCCCCGGCGGCCAGGGCGGCCAGGGGGGCCAGGGTGGCCAGGGTGGCCAGGGTGGCGGTGCCCCCGTCAGGGTCTCGCCAACGACCACCGTGACGTTCGCGGACGGCCGCACCGCGAAGTTCACCGTTGTCGGAACCGATCCCTCCACCGATATCGCCGTGGTCCGAGCCGAAGGGGTTTCCGGTCTGACGCCGATCACTCTGGGATCATCGGCCAACCTGCGTGTCGGTCAGGACGTAGTGGCGATCGGGTCGCCGCTGGGGCTTGAAGGCACCGTCACGACGGGCATCGTCAGCGCCCTGAACCGGCCCGTCGCCGCCGGCGGCGACGCCCGTAACCAGAACACCGTCTTGGACGCGATCCAGACCGATGCCGCGATCAACCCCGGCAATTCAGGTGGCGCGCTCGTCAACATGAACGGGGAGCTCGTAGGCGTGAACTCGGCGATCGCCACGCTGGGGGGCGATTCGCCCGATGCGCAGAGCGGCTCGATCGGTCTCGGCTTCGCGATACCCGTGGATCAGGCCAAGCGCGTCGCCGATGAATTGATCAGCACCGGAACGGCCACGCATGCGTCGCTGGGTGTGCAGGTCAGCAACGACGCCACCACACACGGCGCGAAGATCGTCGAGGTGACCCAGGGCGGCGCCGCCGCGACCGCAGGCCTGCCCAGCGGCGTCGTGGTCACAAAGGTCGATGACCGGGTGATCGGCAGTGCCGACGCGTTGGTGGCGGCTGTCAGGTCCAGGGCTCCCGGCGACAAGATCACGCTGACGTATCAGGATGCGGCCGGCGCCACCCAGTCCGTGCAGGTGACATTGGGTAAGGCGGCGCAGTGATTCGGGTTACCGGGGAATATCCGCATACGGTCGGCGGTGCCATCGCACCGATGTCGGGTCGTCGGACTACGGTGACATCCATGGAGTATCCGGCGGAGCTGGTAGGACGAGCGCTCGTTGTAGTCGTGGACGACCGGACGGCCCACGGTGACGAAGAGGACCACAGCGGACCGTTGGTCGCCGAGTTGCTCGCGGAGGCGGGTTTCGTGGTCGACGGAGCGGTGGTCGTTTCGGCCGACGAGATCGAGATCCGTAATGCGCTGAACACTGCCGTCATCGGCGGGGTCGACCTGGTCGTATCGGTGGGCGGAACCGGGGTCACGCCACGGGATGTCACTCCGGAGGCCACCGTCGACATGTTGGACCGTGAGCTCTTGGGTATCGCCGAGGCGCTTCGTGCCTCGGGCTTGTCCGCGGGCATCCCGGATGCGGGGCTCTCGCGGGGATTGGCGGGAATTTCGGGAAGCACGCTTGTGGTCAATATCGCGGGGTCTCGTGCGGCCGTACGTGACGGTATGGCGACCCTGAATCCGCTGGCGATCCAGGTGATCGGCGAACTGTCCAGTCTCGAACTCTGAAGCGGACCTCGCGCCACGCTCCGCAAACCCGGCCCGCAAACCCGGCGGGAGGTTTTGTGTTAAATGCGGGTGAACTCTCGGGGCCGTCGAAATTGTGATCTTCGTCATAGTTTGGGGGTTATCGTGATGGCGGAACAGCGTCGTGATTCGGGCGCAGTTAATAAAATCTTCGGGAGCGAATTGCCCACCGAGTCCACCGATGAGACGGATCGTGAGGCTGGCCGATCAGTCGATGATCGTGATGATTGGCTGCGGGATAACGTTCCGCCGCACCACAATTGATATTTCTGGCGGCCTGATCGCAGGTAATCGGTGATCCCGGGCCGGGGTCCGCGGACGGCCGGCGCGAGGCAAAGTTGCTCGGACTTGGCGCTGGCTCGTCGTTCCAGCAACGCGTGGATCGTCGGCGCGCTGGGTTGCTGGCAAACAAACACGATGGTCAATTTCGGGGCTTCGAGCGCCCGCCTCCGCGTTGCCGGTCGGATGCGGTGCCGTTATGTTCCTCCTGGCAACAATAAGCTGCGCGTAAGAGCGGATTTTGAGCACTCCGATTTTTGGGGATCGTGAGCACTCTCAATTAATCTGCCTAACGCAGTATGCGTTTCGGAACGAACCGGCCCGCGTACGAGCCCCATAGGTGAGCCCACGGGATCGCCGTCGACACAGCTAGGGAGATCATGAAGGTTATCGGGCGGCTTCTGGTGGCGATGCTCGCCGCCGTCGCGACGTTGTTCGTCGGGACGGGCACCTCGCAGGCGGGGTTGGACAACCAGATGAGTTTGGTCGACGGCGGGGGCCGGACCATGACGATTCAGCAGTGGGACACGTTCTTGGACGGTGTGTTCCCCTTGGACCGCAACCGGTTGACCCGTGAGTGGTTCCACTCCGGCAAGGCCGTCTACAACGTTGTCGGCCCGGACGCCGACAAATTCGCCGGCACCCTGGAACTCGGCTACCAGGTGGGCTTCCCCTGGTCACTGGGCGTGGGCATCAACTTCAGCTACACCACCCCCAACATCCTGCTCGACGACGCCGACCTTTCCCCCACGGGTTTCAACCCGCTGGGCTCGGTCATCACCCCGAACCTGTTCCCGGGTGTGTCGATCAGCTCCGACCTGGGCAACGGCCCCGGCATCCAGGAAGTCGCCACCTTCTCCGTCGACGTCGAAGGCCCCAACGGCTCGGTCGCGGTGGCCAACGCCCACGGCACCGTGACCGGCGCAGCCGGCGGCGTGCTGCTACGCCCCTTCGCCCGACTCATCTCCAAAGCTGGAGACAGCGTCACCACCTACGGCGAACCCTGGAACATGAACTGATCCAGTCTGGTATCAATGCGGCCCCCGGGGAATCCTCCCGGGGGCCGCATTGATGTCTAGGTTGTGCCTAGGGCTTGATGTCGGGGGCTCCTACGGCGTATCGGTTGAATCTGCTTTTCGCTGAGGGGAGTTGCCGTCCGACTGGGCGAGCAGGTCGCGAATCTCGACGAGCAGGCTCAATTCGGTGTCTTTTTTGTCGGCCGGATCCTCGACTTCGCCCTTTTGCCGAAGACGGTTGTAGGGCACGACGACGAGGAAATACACCACGGCGGCGACCAGCACGAAGTTGATGACCGCTGACAGCAGAACGTTCAGGTCGATCGCCTGTCCGCCGCCGATCCCGATCCGCAGGATGCCGTAGCTGGTGTCCTCGCCCGCGCCGATCCGGTCCACAAGCGGCTGGATGATGCTGTCGGTGAACTTGGTGACAAGTGCGGTGAATGCGGTACCGATGACCACCGCGACCGAGAGGTCGACGATGTTTCCCCGCGAGAGAAACTCTTTGAAGCCCTTCAACACGGCTTGGCCCTTTCTTCATGACGAATTCTTCAACGGCGGATGACGTTCCACGTCATCGTCCACGGCGCCGGAGGTGCGCCGGCATACGGGTCGGCGGTGTGTCCCGGATGAAACCGCACGTGGGGTCGAATCAGCGGTCAATGGATCGTCAGGGTGACCGTTTCGACGAGCGTCGCTCCGGCGAGTGCGTTGGCCGCGCCCGCGGGTAGCGCGACAAGCACCACACGCTCTCGGTCGGTGGTGCTATTGGTCTGCTTGGCCGATACGAGCACCACGACGGCGTTGGATGCCACCAGCCGCGGTTCGACGTCGGAGGCGGCCGACGGCGCGCCCAGCACATCGACGACGTCTCCAGGGTGAATCAGGTCCAGCACGGCGGCGTCGGCCAGTCGCAGCGGCACGATCCGCGCGTTGGGGCCGATCGTCAGCCCGGCCAATCGGGGGCCGAGGACACGAGCGTCGGTCAAGACCTCGCCGCTGCGCGCGGGTCCGGCCAGGGTTGCGCCGACGATCGCCGGCAGGCCGGTGACCGCGCCGTCGGGCACCGTCGCGGCAGAGCGGGTGACGGCGCGTACGTCGTCGGCCTCGAGCACGACGCCCGGTCTCAAGTCGTGGGCGGCGACGATGACATCGCGGCGGGAGTCCGCCGGATCCGGTCGCAGGGCGGCTACACCGGCGAGGAGGATGAGTCCGCCCGCCGTGATGCGACGCGCGCGGACCGTCCTGATGAAGTCCGGGCGCAGCGCGGCCGAGATGCGGTTGAGTGGGGTCGGGTTGAGCGATTCGCCCATGCCGCCACGCTAAAGGGCAGCGGCGGACGGTGAGTGCAGCTCGGGTGGCGGGCTGTGGATCAGCTGGATGCCGCGGCGGGCGCGGCCGAACTCGTCGAGGTAGAACCCGCGGTACTGGTACTCGACGAGCTTTCGCTGGATGACGACTTGTCGGAGCCGGACGAACCGGACGATTCCGAACCCGCCGTGGTCGTCTTCGTCGAGTTCGAGGCCCCGGACGAACTCTTCGACGTTTCGCGGCTGTCGTTGCGGTAGAAGCCGCTGCCTTTGAAGACGACGCCCACGGAGTTGAACAACTTGCGCAGTCTGCCGGTGCATTCGGGGCATGAGGTCAGCGCGTCGTCGGTGAACGCTTGAACCGCGTCGAAGCGGTTGTCGCACTCGGTGCACGCGTAGCTGTAGGTCGGCACAGGAACCTCCGGGGAAACGTTAAGCCTGTTAGCACTCTATCTTGCCAAGTGCCAGAACGCCCAACGGCTGAGTATGATTCCGGCAACCGCGCGGGAGGGGAGACACCCGCGGGAGATGCCGCCATCGGCGGTGCGGGGGAGGGTGTTCGTGCGTTCTCGGCGACGTGCGTCAAACCGTGTTGTCGGGGGCGTTCAGGATTGTCAACCCGCGGTGCGGACTGAGGGCGTGGCTCATGTGGATGTCGTGCGCATCGCCGGGCAGCGTCTCGACTATTTCGCTGTCGCGGACCACCGCTACCAGCTTGCAGTCGTCCGCTCTATAGATCAGGGAGCGGTCGTAAAACCCCCCTCCGCGGCCGAGGCGCACGCCGTGGCGATCAACGGCCAGTGCCGGAACGAAGACAACCGCCGCGTCGGCGAGCGCCGTGGGGGGCAGCGCGGGGCCGGTGGGTTCGAGCAGGCCGAAGCGGCCTGCGGCGAGCTCGCCCGGAACGTAGGCGCCCCAGCGCAGCGGAACCGGTTCGCCCGCATCCATGCACACAATCGGAAGCAGCAGTCTGGCGCAACGATCCCGCAGACGTTCCAGCAACTCGGGAGAACCCGGTTCGGAGCGCACCGGCACGTAGGCGCAGACCGTGTCACCCGTGTCGACGGCGTCTTCGGCGTGAGCCGCCAGCGCGGAGGCTTCGGCCGACCTCACCGGCGCCGGAACTGCGCGACGCGACGCCAACAGAGTTGCCCTGAGCTGAGCTTTCCGGTCGGCAACCACATGGTCCACCATGTCAGCGTCGACGCGAGCCTGCAGTTGCGGCGCGAAATCGGGCGAAATTTCGCAGTGGAATCACGCTCGGCGTTACCGATCGGCCGACACTGCTCGCTAGGGTGTGAGCGATGACGGCGCTGGTTCCGATACCTCGTACCGCGATCGTCCCTGCCGCGGGGCTGGGGACGCGGTTCCTTCCTGCGACGAAGACGGTGCCCAAAGAGCTGCTTCCGGTGGTCGATACCCCGGGCATCGAGTTGGTGGCCGAAGAGGCGGCAGAGGCCGGCGCCGAGCGGCTGGTGATCGTCACCTCCGAAGGCAAGGACGGTGTCGTCGCGCACTTTGTCGAAGACCTGGTGCTCGAGGGGACGCTGGAGGCCCGGGGCAAGAAGGCGATGCTCGAGAAGGTGCGGCGCGCCCCGACGTTGATCAAGGTCGAATCCGTGGTTCAGGCCAAGCCGTTGGGTCTCGGCCACGCCGTGAGCTGCGTGGAGCCAGTGCTGTCACCCGACGAAGATGCCGTGTCGGTCTTGCTGCCCGACGATCTGGTGCTGCCGGTGGGCGTCCTCGAAACCATGGCCAAGGTCCGCGCCAAGCGCGGTGGCACGGTGTTGTGCGCGATCGAGGTTTCGCGCGACGAGATCAGCTCGTACGGCGTCTTCGACGTCGAGACTCTGCCCGACGCCGATAATCCGAACGTCATGCGGGTCAAGGGCATGGTCGAAAAGCCCAAGGCGGACGATGCGCCGTCGCTCTACGCCGCTGCCGGCAGGTACATCCTGGACAGGGCGATCTTCGACGCGCTGCGGCGGGTCGACAACGGAGTCGGAGGCGAGATCCAACTCACCGACGCCATTGGACTGTTGATCGCCGAAGGTCACCCGGTGCATGTGGTCATCCATCGGGGCTCTCGACACGACTTGGGAAATCCCGGCGGCTACCTCAAGGCTGCGGTTGACTTTGCTTTGGATCGCGATGACTACGGTCCCGAACTGCGGCGATGGTTGGTGGCGCGACTCGGTCTGGCCGAACACGACTCGGCCGAGAAGACCGAACGGTAGGAGCTGCGAGGGGATCCTGCATCGACCGGGTCCGGGCAGAAAGGCGCGCTGTGCGTTCGGTAGAAGAACAACAGTCGAAAGTGGCGGCGGCCGCGATGGCTTCGCGCCCGGTCAGGGTCGCCATCGCAGAGGCCCAGGGTTTGATGTGCGCCGAAGAGGTCGTCACCGAGCATCCACTGCCGGGGTTTGATCAGGCGGCGATCGACGGTTACGCGGTGCGCAGCGTGGACGTGATCGGAGTCGGCGACGGTGATCGCGAATCGGGTGACGTGAGTCTGCCGGTCATGGGGATGATCGAGGCGGGCGCGAGGACGCCGAGTCGGCTCCAGCCCAAGCAGACTGCCCGTGTACAGACGGGGGCGCCGATGCCCACCCTTGCGGATGCGGTCTTGCCGCTGCGCTGGACCGACGGCGGACAGAACCGTGTTCGGGTGCTGCGAGGTGTGCGGTCGGGGGCCTACGTGCGTCGCGTCGGTGACGACGTTCAGCCCGGTGATGTCGCGGTGCGTTCCGGCGCGATCATCGGCGCTGCCCAGGTCGGTCTGCTCGCGGCGGTCGGCCGGGAGCGGGTGTTGGTGCATCCCCGACCCCGTGTGACGGTGATGAGTGTCGGTGGGGAGCTCGTCGACATCTCTCGGACGCCGGGGAACGGGCAGGTTTACGACGTCAACTCGTATGCTCTCGCCGCCGCTGCGCGTGACGCCGGTGCCGAGGTGAACCGGGTCGGAATCGTCAGTACGAATCCCAAGGAATTGCGCGAGGTGGTTGAAGGACAGCTCAACCGCGCGGAGGTGATCCTTATCGCGGGTGCGGTCGGCGGGGCGGCCGCCGAGGGGGTCCGATCGGTGCTGTCCGAACTCGGCGACATGGAAGTCGCGAGAATCGCGATGCACCCCGGTTCGGTGCAGGGTTTCGGGCAACTCGGGCGCGAAGGTGTTCCGACATTTCTGTTGCCCGCCAACCCCGTCAGTGCCCTGGTGGTCTTCGAGGTGATGGTGCGTCCGTTGATCAGGCTTTCGTTGGGCAAGCGGCAGCCGTTGCGCCGGGTGGTTCAGGCGCGTGCGATCTCGCCAATCGCTTCGGTGGCGGGGCGCAAGGGATTTCTGCGTGGTCAGCTGCTTCGCGATCAGGACACCGACGAGTATCTGGTGCAGGTGCTGGGTGGTGCCCCGGGGGGGTCGTCTCATTTGTTGGCGACGCTGGCCGAAGCCAACTGTCTGGTGATGGTGCCTCGTGATGTCGAACAGATCCGCACCGGTGAGACTGTCGACGTCGCTTTCCTGGCTCAGCGCGGCTAGATGCTCCCGTGAACCTCTGGCGAAATAATTCCGTCCATCCGGGTTGGCCGCGCCCGGTCGGTCCGCTGCGGGTGTCGGCGGGCCTCGTGGGGCTGCGGCCCGTGCGGATGCGTGATGCGACGCTGTGGAGCCGGATACGACTTGCGGACCGGTCGTTGCTGGAACCGTGGGAACCGACTGCCGAGATGGATTGGGTTGTGCGGCACAGTGTTTCGGCATGGCCAGCGATGTGTTCGGGGTTGCGCGCGGAGGCGCGCAGGGGGCGGATGCTGCCCTATGCCATCGAGGTGAACGGTGTCTTCTGCGGTCAGTTGACGATCGGTAACGTCACGCATGGCGCGTTGCGGTCCGCGTGGATCGGTTACTGGGTGTCGAGTGCGGTGACCGGACGTGGTGTCGCCACGGCGGCGTTGGCGCTCGGGCTCGACCATTGCTTCAGCGCGGTGATGCTGCACCGGGTCGAGGCCACCGTGCGCCCCGAGAACGCGGCGAGTCGAGCCGTGTTGGCGAAGGTCGGATTCCGTGAAGAGGGGTTGCTTCGGCGGTATCTGGACATCGATGGAGCGTGGCGCGACCATCTGCTGGTAGCCCAGACCGTGGAGGAGACCCAGGGGCCGGTTGCGTCGGCCCTGGTGAAGAAGGGGCTTGCGCAGTGGCCTTGACCGGCCATGCGCGGCTGTTGCAGCCCACATTCTTGTGACAGATGTGACATTTGTGGCTGTTGGTGCTTGTCAGACCTAAATTACACGTGTGTAATTGACAGCGGCGCGCCGTCGTGGTTCGGGAGAGCTGCGGCTTTAGCCTTGTCCGGAAAGGAGCAGGCCGCCATGCCAAGCATCCCCCAGTCGTTGTTATGGATCTCACTCGTGGTGCTCTGGCTATTTGTGCTGGTGCCCATGCTGATCAGCAAGCGTGATGCCGTCCGACGGACGAGCGACGTCGCGCTCGCCACCCGCGTCCTGAACAGCAGCGCGAATTCCCGTTTACTGAAGCGCACCGGGCCGGCTTCGGGTCATCAGCATGATCCGAACTGGAAGCCGTCCGCCGAGGACCACGACGACGAGGACCACGAGCCAAGGACTCCGGGAACACGTTCGGTGGTCATCGCCGCCGTCGCGGAGCAGGCCGAGCCGGATTATCTGGACGTAGACATCGTCGACGAAGACTCTGGTGCGCTGCCCGTGGGCGCGGGAATGAAGGCGGACGTCGGCAGTGCGGCGGAGCAACCGTCCTTGTTCGACGAGGCCGGCGAACCGGACCAGGCGGAGGTCCAGAACGAAGAACCCCGGCAGCGCCCCGAGGTGGACGCCGCGGAGAACGTCGACGAGGAGTTGGCGGACGACGAATACGAGTATGTCGACGACACCTCAGGCCTGGAAGCCGAAGAAGAACCGCGGGCGACAGTCTCGACGGGTGCGAATCGTTCCCGCCGGATGGAATCGAGCACAGCCGCCGCGGTGTCAGCTCGCAAGTACCGGTTCCGGCGACGTGCGCTGATGTCGATGGCGGCCGTGATGGTGCTGACCGCTGTGCTGTCCTTCACCGTCAGCTCGGACATCTGGTGGGTGTGCGGATCTGCCGCGGGTATGACCGTGCTGTATCTGGGCTACCTGCGGCGGCAGACCCGAATCGAGGAGCAGGTTCGCCGTCGGCGCCAGCAGAGGATGGCCCGTTCACGCCCGGGCGTGGACAGCACCCGTGACCGCGAATTCGATGTTGTGCCCTCGCGATTGCGCCGCCCTGGTGCGGCAGTACTCGATATCGACGACGAGGACCCGATCTTCGAACATCTCGACGAGGTCGGCTTCGCACGCCACTACGATCTGCCGCGGGCAGCAGGCCAGTAGCCTGGCGGTTTCAGTCAGTGGGGTGCGGGCTGATAACCTGCTACCGGATCAAGGGGCTATAGCGCAGTTGGTAGCGCGTCTCGTTCGCATCGAGAAGGTCAGGGGTTCGATTCCCCTTAGCTCCACCAGTTGGATTGACAATGCCCCGGCCAATCGGCCGGGGCATTGTCAATTCCGCTTCACGTGCCGGGCATGTCTGAAAAGCAGCATGTCCGAAAAGCAGTGAGCCGCCGCGTGAATCACGCGGCGGCTCACTGCTTTTGGTGCTGTTTAGCGCCCGCCCGGCGCGCCGAGCCACGGGAACACCGGCTGGTTCGCGATGGGTGCTCGCGTTCCGGGAGTTGCCTTGATGGACACGCTGCCCCTGGTCTGGCAGATGGTCTTGACGCCTGCTTCCTGGCAGGTGGGCCGTGCGCTGGCTGCGGGAGCCGAAACTCCCGCCACCACTGCCAAGCCCGCCAACACCAGTGCTGATTTGCCTCGAACTGTCATTTTGTCTTCCGTTCTAAGTCTGAGCTGTTTGGCTGTCGCGGATCAGGGGCAGGCCGAGATGACAATGCCGGCAGTCGATGTGAGCGGCGTGCCGTTGGCTGCCGCCCGCGCGATCGCATCCTGGCGTGCCGCCTCAACGGTGTCGCCGGCGCCGCCCGCCACAACGTCGGTGGCGTCGTCGGCAACCGAAACGATGCAGAGCTTGTCGTTGGTCACCTCGTCGGCGGTGCAATCGATGCCGCCGGCTGCTTGGCATGCCGCGATGACATTGGCGGCGGCCTCGTCATTGGTGGCGCCGAAGGCGTGGAATCCTTCCAGAACGCCCTGGAAGGCGCCGGTGCCGACTGCCTCTGAGATATCACTGGTGTCTTCGACGACGCCACCTGGTCCACCTGCCCAAGCGATGCCCGCCGAGAGCCCCGCAGCTACAACACCTGTAGCCACGATCGCTGAAATCAAACGGGTTTTGGCCATGCCGGTCCTCTCGTCGGAAAAGTTGTGCATACATTAACACCGAACGGGTGTCGCGCACGGTGGCAAACGGTCGGCACGTCGACTGCTTCAATTCCGGCTCATTGGTTCGCTATTCAGGCGGTTCGAGCAGCTCCCGGAGAACCGGGGTGATCAAGCGAAGGACGTCATCGGTGTCAGCTTCATGGAGATCTGGCATCCGAAGCAGATAGCGCTGACTGGCCACACCCATCAGTACCGCGCTGGCAAGCGCCGCACGCAGCCGTGCGTCCGGCGCGTCGATGAGAGCCGCGACGGCATCGATCGCTTGTGTGGTGATGTGTGTGCGAAGCAGTTCCGCGGCGTCTTCGCTGGTCATGCTCGCTCGCAGCAGCACTGCCATTGGGCTGTCCGGATCGGCCGCCCAAGCCTCCAAAACGCCTCGCGCAAAGTTGTTTGCGGTCTGCGTGACATCGTCAGCAACCAATTCTTTGATGGGGATGTCCCAGTGGACGGCTTGCCGAAACAGGTTCTGCTTGGTCTCGAAATGCTGTATCACCGATGACTTGTCGACTGCGGCAGCAGCTGCGATGGCTCGGATGGTGGCCCGCTCGTATCCGACGTTCGCGAACACTTTTCGTGCCGCTTCGATAATCCGGCGGGCGGTGCGTTGCCCCTTCCGTTCGGTGACGTCGTGATCTGGAGACGGGTTCGCGGCGTCCCAAGTGTCGTTCATGATTCGGTGCGGGACATGGCAATCGCCGGGTGTCCGCGGGTACCCGGAATGGCGAGCAGCGTTGCGATCAGGCCGGCGCAGAACAGTCCGACGGCAACCATGAATGATGCTGAAAAGCCTTGGGTTAGAGCAGAACTCGCAGCACTAACGGAGGCGGAATCATGCATCGCCAGACCCCGATAGAGGGTGGTGGCGGCATCGGGCACTCGCGAGTTGGCGACCGCGCCTGCGATGGTGCTGAGAACCGCCAGCCCAAGGGCGCCTCCCACTTGCTGGGAGGTGTTCAACAGCGCTGACACGATTCCGGCGTCGGCGTCGTCGACACCACTCACCGCCGCCAGTGTCATGGGCACGAAGCAGAGGCCCAGGCCGGCCGCGGTGAGGAACAATGACGGCAGCAGTGTGGTGACGTACTCCGAATCCGGGCGCAGTTGCGCAAACAGCAACATGCCGCATGCCGCTGCCACCAATCCAGGTCCGGCGATATACCGCGGTGCCACTCGCTCCACGAGTTTGGAACTGATCGATGCCGCAACCCCCATGCCAAAGCTGAACGGTAGGTAGGCAAATCCGGTTTGGACGGGGCTGAAGCCGAGGATCTGTTGCATGTACAGGGTGAGGAAGTAGAACGTGCCGAACATCCCGGAACCGATGAACAGCATCGTGATGTAGGAGCCGCATCGCCGGCGTGAGGAAAATAGGCGAAGCGGCATCATGGGGTGGGTCGACTTCGATTGCCAGGCAACGAATCCCGTCAGCAACACAGTGGCAGCGACGAAGCAGGCAACAGTAGTTGGATCGGTCCAGCCGCGGTCGCCGCCGCAGGTGATTCCGTAGACGAGCGCCAACAGGCCGGAAGTGCCGATCACCGCACCCGGGACGTCGAGTCGGCCCGGCTGCTGCGTGCCCTCGCTCAGCACGACCGTTCCCACCAGGACGGCCAGCCCAACCGGAAGGTTGACGTAGAAGACCCAGCGCCAGTTCAGGTAGTCGGTGAGTACACCGCCGAGCAGCAGTCCCACTGTCGAACCCAGACCGGCCATCGCCGCATACACGGCCATTGCGCGATTGCGCTGCGATCCCTCGGGAAAATTCACGGCAATCAACGACAGGGCGGTGGGTGCGGCGATGGCCCCGCCGATGCCTTGCAACACCCGCGCGGCGATCAGCCACCCTTCGCTGTCGGCGAGTCCGCCGAAAGCGGAGGCGAGTACGAAAATCGCAATTCCGATGCGAAAGATCCGGCGGCGTCCGTAGAGGTCGCCGGATTTCCCGCCCAGGAGCAGCAGACCCCCGAATGCCAGCGCGTAGGAATTCACGATCCAGGCCAGGTTGGACGCGCTCACGTGCAGATCCTTCTGGATGCTCGGCAGCGCGATGTTGGTGATCGTTCCGTCGAGGACCACCATGAGCTGAGCGGCCGCGATGACGACGAGAGCCAAGCCCGTCCGTGGATTGGCTGTCTCGTGACTCACGTCGCTTCCCGTTCCGGGCGTCGGAGTACCCATCGCAAAATCTCCAAAAATATACAGACGTTGAGTTTTCTCGGCAAGGCGTTTGTACGAGTCTGGCGCGCAGATATAAACACTTGTACATTTCTTCCACGCCGTGGTTTCGCGGCGAGGTGGGGCGCGAACCAGGTGGGAGGCGGATGAGTGACGGGCTTCTCCTTCACCCGTCTGGTGCGCCGGCAATGGATGCCGATTGTTGCGGTGATCGTTGTAGCGGGTGCCGCGTTCGGGGTTTACCGGCTGCATGGCATATTCGGTTCCCAGTCGAATCGGGCGTCGGCGGCGGGTCCGGCGAACCAGATTGTTCCGTTCAATCCCAAGCACGTTGAGCTCGAAGTGTTCGGGGAGCCGGGGGCCGTCGCGACAATCAATTATCTGGACGTCAACGCGCAGCTGCAGCAGGTCAACGATGCGCCGCTG
The DNA here is from genome assembly GCA_046330895.1 of Mycobacterium sp. GTDB lineage: Bacteria > Actinomycetota > Actinomycetes > Mycobacteriales > Mycobacteriaceae > Mycobacterium. The sequence continues at coordinate 109,486 of JAXLRY010000008.1, forward strand.
CCCTGGAGCTACAACGCGACAACGACGCTGCCGGGTGTGTTCGCCAACCTCGTGGCGCAGGGCGACAGTGGTTCGATCGGATGCCGCATCACGATCGACGGTGTGGTGAAGGACGAGAGATCGGTCACCGCGTCGAACGCCTACACCTACTGCTTGGACAAGTCCGGATGACGGACAGCCGATCCACCATGCGATCGGTGTCCGACACGATTCGCCGGCTGGCGGTGCCGATCATCGTGTTCTGGTTGGCGCTGGCGGGATTGTCGAACGCCCTGGTGCCGCAACTCGAGGAAGTCGGACGCCAACACAACGTGGCACAGAACCCCAGGGATGCGCCGTCACTGCTGGCGATGAAGCGCATGGGAAAGGTGTTCCAGGAGTACGACTCCGACAGCATGGCGATGATCGTGTTCGAGGGTGCGCAGCCGCTCGGGCCCGAGGCGCACCGGTTCTATGACACCGTGATCCAGCGGTTGGGTCGGGACGCCAAGCACGTTCAGCACGTGGACAACTTCTGGGGAGATCCGCTGACCGCTGCGGGCTCTCAGAGCGCCGATGGGAAAGCCGCATACGTACAGGTCTATCTCACCGGTGATCAAGGCGAGGCTCAGTCGATCGAATCCGTCGGCGCCGTTCGTGACATCGTCGCGCAGACACCGGCGCCGCCGGGGGTGACGGCCTATGTCACCGGTGCCGCTCCGCTGATCGCCGACCAATTCGAAGTCGGCAGTAAGGGAACGGCGAAAGTCACCGGGCTTACCGTCCTGGTGATCGCGGTGATGCTGTTCTTCGTCTACCGTTCGATCGTCACAACGCTGCTGGTGCTCGCGACTGTGCTCGTGGAATTGGCGGCTGCGCGTGGAGTCGTTGCCTTCCTGGGGGATTCGGGCATCATCGGGCTGTCTACGTACGCCACAAATCTGATGACGCTGTTGGTCATCGCCGCGGGCACCGACTACGCGATCTTCTTTCTGGGTCGCTACCACGAAGCCCGGCATGCTGCGTTGGATCGAAAAGCGGCCTATCGCAGCATGTTCGACGGAACGGCGCATGTTGTGCTCGGGTCTGGACTGACGGTTGCAGGTGCGGTCGCGTGTTTGTACTTCACTCGGTTGCCCTACTTCCAGAGCCTCGGAATCCCCGCGGCGATCGGAATCGTCATCGCCCTTGTGGCTTCGCTGACCCTCGTTCCCGCGATGGTCACCGCGGCCGGCCACTTCGGACTTCTCGATCCGAAGCGCCGGATGAAAACTCGGAGCTGGCGCCGAATCGGGACCGCGATCGTGCGTTGGCCCGGACCGGTTCTCGTGGTGACGTGCGCGGTTGCCGTCCTCGGATTGCTGGCACTCTCCGGTTACACCACTAGTTACGACGCTCGGCCCTATATGCCTTCCAGTAGTCCGGCCAATGTCGGTTACGCGGCGGCCGAACGGCATTTTCCGACATCTCGATTGAATCCGGAGTTGCTGTTGGTGGAGTCCGACCACGACATGCGTAATCCGGCAGACATGCTCATCCTGGAGAAGATCGCCAAAAACGTTGTGCACGTGCCGGGAATCGCGCAGGTGCAGTCCATGACCCGGCCGCTCGGTACGCCGATAGACCACGCCTCGATTCCGTTTCAGATGAGCATGCAGACCGCAGGTCAGGCGCAAAACCTGCAATATCAGGCCGACCGAGCGGACGACATTCTCAAGCAGGCCAACGAGATCCGGAAGACGATCGACATCATGCAGCAGCAGTACACGCTGCAGCAGCAGATGGCCGATGCCACCCATGCCGAGACGCAGAGCTTTCATGACACGGTCACGATCATGAACGAGTTGCGAGACAAGATCGCGAACTTCGACGACTTCTTCAGACCGATGCGCAACTACTTCTACTGGGAGCCGCACTGCTTCGACATCCCGGCTTGCGCGGCCCTCCGGAACGTGTTCGACGCGATGGATGGGATCGATCAGCTCAGTGAGAAGTTCCAGCAACTCACCGCGACGCTTGACAAACTGGACGCGGTGCAGCCTCAGTTGGTGGCACTCATTCCGCCGCAGATTGCCAGTCAGGAGGCCAATCTTCAACTGGCGCTGAACAATTACGCCACCAATTCCGGCATCAACGCGCAGCAGCGCGCACTCGCCGACAACGCGACCGCGATGGGACAGGCCTTCGACGCGGCCAAAAACGACGATTTCTTCTACATGCCGCCCGAGGCGTTCGACAACCCGGATTTCAAAAGGGGAATGAAGCTCTTCCTATCGCCTGATGGTAAGGCCGCGCGGATGATCATCACCCACGAGGGCGACCCGGCAACGCCGGCGGGGATTTCCCATGTCGATCCGATCATGGCCGCCGCCCACGAAGCGGTGAAGGGAACGCCGCTGGCGAGTGCGTCGTTCTCTCTCGCCGGCACGGCGGCCACCTACAAGGACATTCAGGACGGCGCCAAGTACGACCTCATGATCGCGGCGATCTCCGCGCTGACGCTGATCCTGCTGATCATGATGTTCATCACCCGCAGCCTCGTCGCTGCGATCGTCATCGTGGGGACCGTGGCGCTGTCGCTGGGCGCCTCATTCGGGTTGTCCGTCCTTGTCTGGCAACACCTTTTCGGAATTCCGCTGTACTGGATAGTTCTGGCGCTGGCAGTGATCCTGCTGCTTGCGGTGGGCTCCGACTACAACTTGCTGTTGATCTCCCGGTTCAAGGAAGAACTTGACGCCGGTATCAACACCGGCATCATCCGCGCGATGGCCGGCTCGGGTGCCGTCGTGACCTCGGCCGGGCTTGTCTTCGCGGCGACGATGGCTGCGTTCATCTTCAGCGACCTCCAAATCCTCGGACAGATCGGTACGACGATTGGTCTCGGCCTGCTCTTCGACACCCTGATCGTGCGTGCCTTCATGACGCCATCGATTGCCGCGCTTCTCGGCAGGTGGTTCTGGTGGCCGCAGCGGGTTCGGCCTCGCCCGGCCAGCCGGATGCTGCAGCCATACGGTTCTCGAAGTGCTGTGCGGCAGCTGCTGCTGTGGGACGACCCGGACGAGGTCAAGTGACAATTCCGGCCGACCCGCGGTGTTTTGGCTGACACGACCTTTGCTGCCGCAACGTCGATCTCTGCATGCGCAAATACCTGCGACTACGGGTATTGACAAGCTTCACTTGCGCGTGTTGCTCTTGTGCATTCCGCTGTGATGCCCGTCATAGTCTCGGGGGGTGCGATGAGAGCTGCAACGTTTGTCGGACGCATAGGTCCGTTGGCGATGATGCTGGGTGTAGGAACGGCGATAGCCATGGCTAGCCCTGCCGTGGCCACCGCGGAAGTCGATGCGGGATCAGCCTCGGCGGGGCCGTCCGCCCATTCCGGGCATCCGGCGGCCAAGGGGGCGCGTGCCTCCGCCTCCCGCAGTGAGATCGGTTCTGCTGCTTCGGCAGTCGGTCAACCGCAACGGAGGTTGAGCGGTGTTACCGGCGTTCGGGACACGGGGCGTCCGGCAGCGATACGGCGGAGCGGGGCCGAACCGCGGGGGGCCGAACCGCGGGGGGCCGAACCGCGGGGGGGTGAACCGCGGGGGGCGCAGCAGGCGGCGCCCGGGGGATTCGGGGGCTTCCTCAATAATCAGACCCCGACCATGGACCCGAGTCAGGACGGGCCCTCGGTCGCGGGTGTGGCCACCGGCGGGCTGAATGCTGTTGACGCGGACAGCGGTTCATTGGGTTACAGCGTCACAGACGGTCCGGCCCACGGGTCGGTGGTGCTCGGCGCCGACGGAGACTTCACCTACACCCTCGACGAGTCGCTGGCAGCGGTGGGCGCTGAGGACTCATTCGGGGTGGCGGTCAGCGACGCGGGCAGCGGCTTCCACATTCATGGGCTCGCAGGCCTGATCAACCTGCTGACGTTCGGCCTGGTCGGCAGCAGCGGCCACATCCGAACCGGCACGGTCGAGGTCATCGTCACCCCGTTCGATCCGACCAACACCGCGCCGACCGGAACGGCCACGGTGCACGAGCCGAACCCGTTGACGGGTTTGGTGACGGGCGAGGTGGTGGGAAATGACATCGACGACGATCCGTTGACCTACAGTGGCCCGACCACAACGGGCAGGGGAAGCGTCAGCGTGGCTCCCACGGGAGAGTTCACGTACTCACCGGCATCCGGGACTCGCCACCAAGCCTCGATCGTCAATGCGACCCCGTCGGACACCACCGACAGTTTCACGGTCACCGTCGCCGACGGTCGCGGTGGCACGGCGGCGGTGCTGGTGACGGTGAACATCAGTCCCACCAACGCCGCGCCCACCGGGTCGGCAACCTCTGGAAATCCCGACGCCACAACCGGAGTCGTGACTGGAGCGGTCATCGGCAGTGACCCCGACGGCGACACGTTGACCTATTCGGGCTCTACGACCACCGCGAAGGGTTCGGTGACGGTAACGCCCACAGGATCGTTCACATACGCTCCCACGCCCGCCGCGCAACAGAACGCGGGCGCCACGGGCGCGTCCGATGAGGACAGGCAGGACACCTTCAGCGTGACGGTCGGCGACGGCCACGGCGCGACGGTCGACGTGCCCGTCGTGGTGACGGTGGGCGGATCGGGCGCCACCGGAGGAACGGGCGGCACCGGGGGAACTGGTGGCACCGGGGGAACGGGTGGCACCGGCAGTACCGGAGGAACAGGCAGCACGGGAGGAACCGGCGGGTCCGGCCCACTGGCCGCGTTCCCCGGTGCCGAGGGATTCGGAAGTTACGCGACGGGTGGTCGGGGCGGCAGCGTCATCTACGTCACCAACCTCAACGCCGACGGGCCCGGGTCTTTGCAGTGGGCCATCGATCAGCCTGGGGCGAGGTACATCTTGTTCAAGGTGAGCGGGGTGATCGACACCCAGATCCACCTGACCAACGGGGATGTGACGATCGCCGGTCAGACGTCCCCGGGCGGCATCACCATCAGGGGGCTTGTCACCGACGAATCCCCCTATCAGGACCAAGACGTGCACGCCCCGGCGGACTATGCCGAAAACTGGATCCTGCAACACATTCGCATACGCCCGGGGCTCAACGGGCCGAGTGACGACGGACTTCGGTTGCGCTACACCAAGAACGGCATCGTCGACCACGTCTCGATAGGCAACGCCATCGATGAGGCGATCGAGATCTCGTACTCGAACAACATCACCGTCCAGAACACGATCATCGCCGAAACCCTTGGTGGGCATGCCTTCTACGGTGGCGTCCTGATGAACTACTCGAATCCGGCCTACGGATTCGAACTCAACAACGTCTCGCTGCATCACAACATCTTCAACCGGATCGAGGGCCGGCTGCCCGAAGGAAGCCGGGAGTCGCTGGCCGCCGCGGGTTCGACGATGAATCTGGAGTTGTCCAACAACCTCTATTGGGATCCGCGCTTCTTCATCGCGCTCGGGGTCAGCACCAACGTAGTGACCAATGTGCACGGCGACCCGTATCCCATTTACTGGAAGATCAACGCCGTCAACAACTATTTCAGAGTGTCGCCGGGATTCCAGTACGGAATGTTCGACGACCAGATTCTGCGGGTGCCGCAAAACCAGTTGTACGTCAGCGGCAACAAGATGAGTAACCACCCGTCGTGGTCGGACTATCAGCTGTTCTACTGCTGCAACGACTTTGCGTCGGAGACCAATCCAGATGCCACGTCACGCCGGGCGCAGGCGATGCCGTCGCGGCTGCCCTTCCCGGCGATCACCTACACACCGACGGATCAGTTGCGGACCGTGCTGCTGAACAGCGTGGGTGCGTGGCCGCGGGACCCGATGGACGCGCGTCTGCTCCTGTCGGTCGCCCAGGACGTCATCTCGGGAGCCGCGCCGAACATCAATCCCGCCAACGACGCACTGCTTCCCGCCTACAACGGGGCTGCGCCGGTTGCACCCACCGATACCGATGCCGACGGAATGCCCGATTCATGGGAAATTTCGAAGGGGCTTAACCCCAACGTGGCGAACACCAATGCCACCGACCTCTCGACCGTGGGGTACACCGACTTGGAGGTGTATCTCCACGAGTTGTCGGCGAGTCGGATCAACCCTTGACCGGCGTCACCCCCCCGCCGACTCGCTTAGCCCCCGCTGGGGGGAAGGGCCGGCTTCACGGTCGGGGAGAACGACTTGTTGCCGCCATTGACGCTCTTCTCGGTCGGCGTCGCGGACGGTGAACTGGTGGCACTGCTGGTCGAGGGGGCTTCTTCGCTGCTCTTAGAGCAAGCCGTCAAAGTTCCCATCGCAATGATTGCGGCCCCGCCAGCAAAAAGCGCGCAATGGCGAGTGATTCGACGTGAATTCATGATCGTGTCCCATCTCGCAGGAAGTGGTCCTGTTGGCCGACGTGATTGGCTCGTGCGCCACATCGTACCCGGGGTGAACAAACCGGGTGCCAGCAAACGAAGGTGGGTCATCGACCGCCGCTGCCCCCGACTTCGGCGGGCAGTGGAGGCGGTAGCGGAGCGGTGGGTGTGACGGTGGCCGTCACGGTTGCGGTTGCGGTGACAACACTCGATGGAGCGGAGGTCCCCGGTGTCGTGCGGGTGCCCGCGTTGCCGTGGAAGTCGACCCACGACTCGTCCCGCACAGTCTTGCCGGCCGAACTGACAGTGAGCGACGTCGACGTCACCGAGTATTTGATCCCGTCGTTGGTCGCCGTGTAGACGCCGGTGCTCGGCTGCTGAGCGGGCAGGATCAGCTTCGCGCCGTCCACGACGCGAACCCCTCGGTACTGCAGGGTGCCGTCGGGCGATTTGCAGATCGCGATCCGAGAGCTCGACGTGCTGCCGAACACGACGACTGTGCTCGGCGATGGGCAACGGGCGGTGGAATCGACGTAGCCCTGGCTGTCCGACGCCGGTGCCGCGGTGGCTTCGAAGTCGCCGAACGCGAGCAGCCCCGAGCACGCCGCGACAGCGGCGGCCAATAGTGACGCGCGGAGCCGAATGGACAACATCGACCTTCACAACATCACGTCCGGCCGGAAAGAGGCGATCCCCGATACCGAGAAAAGACGAAACTGTTAGGTGCGTGAAATCAGATCGCCGAAGGGTGCGTCGCCGCCGGTATGTGCCGCGGGTAATACTGGAGAGGTGACGCGCACCCGAGGGGAGGGAGACCGACGGCCTGCCGGCGAACCTGACTCTTCGGCGCCCGGTACCGCCGGGGCCGTCAGTGTGATCGCCGGCGTCCGTGGTGAGTTGCCCCCGCACCGCTACACCCAGGCCGAGATCACCGATGCGCTCGTCAGGCTTCCCGCGTTCGCCGAATTCGAGGACGTCACGCGGGCCTTGCATCGCAGCGCTCGAGTGGACACGCGCCATTTCACCTTGCCTTTGGAGCAGTACGCCGTCCTGAATGACTTCGGTGACGCCAACGACATTTTCATCGAACATGCGGTGCGACTCGGGTGCGCTGCGGTGTCCAATGCGTTGGACGAGGCCGGACTGCGCCCGCAGACGTCGATCTGATCGTGTCGACGACGGTGACGGGCATCGCGGTGCCCTCCATCGAGGCGCGTATCGCGAATGTGCTCGGAATGCGTGACGATGTCCGCCGTGTCCCGATGTTCGGTCTCGGGTGTGTGGCCGGGGCCGCGGGAGTGGCCCGCCTGCACGACTACCTTCGAGGTGCGCCCGACGACGTCGCCGTTCTGGTGTCGGTGGAGCTGTGCTCGCTGACCTATCCCGGCGCGAAGCCGGGCATGGCCACGTTCGTCGGCAGCGGTCTGTTCGCCGACGGCGCGGCCGCGGTCGTCGCGGTGGGCGAACGGCGGGCGGTGACGATCGGCGCGTCCGGGCCGGACATCGTGGACACGCGCAGCCGGTTGTACCCCGATTCGCTGCGGGCATTGGGCTGGGACCTGAGTTCGGCCGGGCTTCAGCTGGTGCTCGCGGGCGACCTTCCCGACGTCATCGAAAAGCATCTGCTCGCCGACGTCAGCCGATTTCTGGCGCCGCACGGGCTGCGGCCCGGCGACATCGCCACGTGGGTCGCCCACCCCGGCGGTCCGAAGATCGTCGAGGCGATCCTCAAGAGTCTTGAACTCCCGGACGAGGCGCTCGAATTGACGTGGCGTTCGCTCGCCGAGATAGGGAATGTCTCGTCGTCGTCGGTGCTTCACATACTGCGCGACACGATGGCCAAGGCACCCGCGAGCGGAAGCCCGGGATTCATGCTGGCCATGGGGCCGGGCTTCAGTGCCGAACTGTTGCTGTTGCGTTGGCATTGAGGCTTGAGTACGCGATGACGTGGTACGTGCTTCTGATCGCTGCGGTCGCCGTGGAGCGGCTGGCGGAACTCGTCGTCGCCCGGCGGAACATGGCGTGGAGCCTCGCCCGCGGCGGTGTCGAGTACGGCGCCGGACACTACCCGTTCATGGTGGTGCTGCACACGGGGCTGCTGGTGGGGTGCGTCGTCGAAGTGGCGGTCGTGGGGTGGCCGTTCATCCCGGCCCTGGGCTGGTCGATGCTGGCCATTGCGCTTGCGGCACAGGGATTGCGCTGGTGGTGCATCGCCACGCTGGGCCATCAGTGGAACACCAGGGTCGTGGTCATCCCGGGGGCCTCTCGTATCGCGAAGGGGCCGTACAGTAGAATTCCGCATCCGAATTACGTTGCGGTTGTTGCCGAAGGCGTGGCCCTACCTCTGGTGCATACCGCGTGGATTACCGCGCTGGTGTTCACGGTTCTCAATGCGGCGCTCCTGAGGACCCGCATCCGCGCCGAGAACGCTGCGCTGGCCGGCTTGGCGGCGCACCCTTTCTGAGGTCCTCTCGCGATTCGGGGGGCCGACCTTGCGGTTGGCGGGCGAATCGCGAAGGGCTGACGACACCGGCGACCGACTGGTGCTTCGCGCCGAAATGGCTGCCGCGGAATTCATTTGAGCGGGGGGATCCGCGGCGGCCGCGGTGCCTGTCACCGTCTTGACGATCGACTTCACGATGTCGGTGACGAGAGTGACGACACCGATAGCAACGCTGTTGATCGTTTGAAGAACGTATTTCGGAACGGCGAGCAGCTGATTGATGATCTGTCGGACGAAGATGCCGACCGCTTGCAGGAACGGCTGGGTCGGGAGGTATGGGGTCACGTCGAACGGCTCGGCGGTTCCGTCGGCGAGATCGGTGATCAGATTCGCGACGGTGTCGGCCGCGGCCTTTTTGGTCCAGTCCGTCTCGAAGAGGCCGAAATTCGCCTCGTCATCGAAGGATCCGGTGTTGGTGTCGCGGGTGGTGTAGATGAACATCGGGCCCGCGCCGTCCACGTTCTGCCAGGAGGCGACAAAGTCGTGGATGAATGCGGCCTGTTGCGCCTCGGACACGCTGCTTGTCGGCAGGCCGTACTCGGTAGCCCAAACTTGGCGTGCACCATCGCCATTGGCGACCATCAGGGACCGGATGGCGGCGACCTGTTCCAGAGGTGAATCGGGGTCTGTTCCCTGTGAGAAGGGCGTCGTGTAGTGGTACGGATGGTAGGAGAGCGCGTCGAAATAACCGTGTGCGCCGGCGGCGTACATCCGCTGGACGAAGGTCGGCGCGTTCATCGTGATCCCGGGTACGGTCTTGACTGCTCCAAGAACGCCGCCGATGACAATGGCGCCGGGATCGGCCGCCTTGATGGCGGGGTATGCGGCCTTGAGGAGGTCCGTGTAGTCCTCAGGGCTCACCGGTGAGTAGAAGATGACGCCGTTGGGCTCATTCCACAGCTCATACGCGGAGATCTTGCCGCTGTAACGGGTGGCGACCGCCGACGCGAACTCCGCGAAATCGTCGGGGTCCGGGTGGCCGTTGAGGATCGAACCCGCCCACGCCGGGGTGGCGTGGATGACGCCCAGCACACTCATGTCGCGCGCCGCCGCTGCAGTGACAATGGTGTCCAGTTTCGCCCAGTCGTACGTCTGGGGGTCGTACGGCTGGACGTACACCCAGGGAACCGCGATCCGGACATCCCGAACGCCGAGCGACTGGAGTTCATCGAGGGTCTGGTTCACCTCGGCCTCGGACAGGTTGTACAAAGCCGAATCGGCGATGCCAAGAGTGGTCGGCGAGGTGTTGATCGCGGCCGCCAGCAGCACCGGCGCCTGTGCGGACTCCGGCGCCAGCGTCGTTGTGCGCGGTGTCGCGGGTGTGATCCCGACCGTCGTTCCCGCCAGCGCGACGGCCGACACCACGGTCGCCAACACGGTCGCCGATGAGCCCCCGAGAAAATACATGCCCTGCCCCCCTGGATTCCCCAAACCAGCCACCTCGAGAGTAGTCGGCGGTCGGTAATCTCATCGGCGATGAGCTCAACGAGTGCGACCGTCGACAAGCTGGCGTCAATGGACGTCTTCGATGGTTGCGCGAAGGATCTCCTCGCACCGATGGCGGAGCTGCTGCGGCCGGTGTGTGCCGATGTGGGGCAGGTGCTGATGCATCAGGGCGAGCCGGCGGTGTCCTTCCTCCTCATCGAATCTGGACGTGCCGAGGTCCGGCATGTCGGCGACGACGGCGCGGTGGTGCTCGGGGAGTTGAGCGCCGGTGCGATCGTGGGGGAGATCGCGCTGCTGCGCGGAGCGGTGCGCACGGCGACGGTCACCGTCACCGAGCAGCTGACCGGATTCGTCGGCGACCGGCCGGCCTTCGAAACCCTCGCTGGCGTTGCCTCCATCACCGAAAGGCTGGTTCGCACGGCAAGACAGCGCCTTGCCGCGTTTGTCGCGCCGATACCGGTGCGATTGGCCGACGGAGCGGAACTGACTCTGCGGCCGGTGCTCCCGGGTGACCACGAGCGCATCGCGAGCGGACAGGTCGAATACTCCAAGGAGACCCTGTATCGACGTTTCATGTCACCGAGTGGCCCGAGCATCGCCTTGATGGACTATCTGTTCGAAGTCGACTACGTGCATCACTTCGTGTGGGTGCTGACCGACGGCGTGGACGGCCCGGTTGTCGCGGATGCGCGTTTCGTTGTGGACGAACAGGATTCGAGCTTGGCGGAGGTCGCCTTCATTGTGGGCGACCACTACCAGGGCCGTGGGATCGGCAACCTGCTGATGGACGCACTCGTCGTCGCCGCCCACGTCAGCGGGGTGCGGCGGTTCTGTGCGCGGGTCTTGTCGGACAACGTGCCGATGCGGGCGATCCTCGACAGGTTCGGTGCGGAGTGGACCAGGGATGAACCCGGCGTGGTCACCACCGAATTCGATGTTCCCGCATTGGACGAACTGCATATCGATCGCGCGATCGTGGGCCAGATCCGTGATGTGGCGATACAGGTGCTTCGGGCGGTGGGCTGATGAGCAAGCCGGCATTGAGTAAAGACACCGGGATCTGCATTTCACTCGCGTCGCGGCCGAGCAACATCGGCACCCGATTCCACAATTATCTCTACGAGATTCTCGGATTGGATTTCGTCTACAAGGCCTGCACCACAACCGATATCGCCGCGGCGATCGGTGGGGTTCGCGCGTTGGGTATTCGTGGTTGTTCGGTGTCGATGCCCTTCAAGCAGGCTGTTCTCGGGTTGGTCGACCACGTCGAAGACTCCGCGATTGCTATCCGGGCGGTCAACACCATCGTCAATGACGAGGGTGTGCTGACGGCTGCCAACACCGACTACACCGCCGTTCGCCGACTCATCGCTGACCTCGACCCGCGGTCCGCGGTGCTGATTCGGGGCAGCGGCGGTATGGCCAGTGCGGTGGCAACCGCGTTCCGGGACAGCGGGTTCGAGGATGGGACGATTGTGGCGCGCAACCGTGCCAGCGGAACTGAACTGGCTCAGCGCTTGGGCTATTCCTGGCGTGATGACGTCGGTGATGCCCGGGGAGCGGTTCTGGTGAACGTCACACCCATCGGGATGTCCGGTGGCGCGGAGGAGCAGGACCTTGCGTTCACCGAACGTGAAATCGCCTCGGCCGAAGTGATTTTCGACGCTGTCGCGATGCCCGCGGAGACGCCGTTGATCTCAGCCGCCAGGGCGGCGGGCAAACGTGTCGTCACCGGTGCGGAGGTGATAGCACTGCAGGCGGCCGAACAATTCGAGCGATACACCGGCGTGCGTCCGACTCCCGAGCAGATCGCTGCGGCTTCCTCCGCGAGCAGACGCTGAAGCCCCCGACACGCCGAGGATTTCGGGACATCAGCGACTGCCCGCGGAATGGAAGCTAGCCCGCGGGCGGGGAGACGACCACGATTCCGCGGCTGACCCGTTCGGTCGGAGGACCACTGAATCCGGCGTAAAACAACCGAGCACCGACCGACCACGAGATCGATGAGTGCACGGCCGCCGTGGTGGGTACGGCGTCGGCCGGAAGCGGAAGTTCGAACGGCACCGAATACGGGACACCCGCGCGAAGCGGAATCCGCTTGTTCAACTGAACAATCGGGCCGTCGACCGGCCCGGTGTTGCAAGGCCGGCGGGTCAATGGGTGCGAATCGCGGTGACGCTGATAGCACACCGCCAGATCGCCGTCGGGAAGATCGCGGGTGGGTACGACGTCGACATGCCCGCGAATGACTTCCCCGGCCGCGTACACCGATGCGGGCAAGACGATGTCGAGTCCGGTCGCACCCGATCCCGCATAGCGCTCGAGTGGGTCGGCGATGTCATCGACATCGTCGCGGCCGATGACGACGGTGAACTCGCCGTCCTGCGTCACGTCGCGGCCGTCCCGCTCCAGCGTGAGGCGGCACGACCAGCGGGCGATGTCCCTCGATGAGGGCGGCGCCCACGACGGCACCCGGAATTGCGCTGAGCCCCCGGTGAATTCATCCGTTGCCGTGGGCAGTTCTGCCGTCGTCACATTGACCCAGTCATCGGTTTCCCGATCGCCGCCGTAGTTGGTGCCGACTTCGCCGATGAGAAGCAGATCGTCGTTCATCGCCGCCGCCGCCGAATCCGTGTGGCCGGCCCAGTGGTATCGGTAGTAGTTGGTGTACCCCCAGCCGACGGTCGCCGATGTGACCCGGTCGATCGGCCCCGAGGTGGTGATCGTGGCCGTCACGACCTGTCGGGGAAAGACGAGCCCCGGCGTCACGGTCACCTCGACGCCCGTGTGACGGCTGAAGAGACCCACTACTTCTGCTGACTGGCTGCGTACTCGTCGGGCCGGTTCTTCTTCATCCACAACCGGATCGGAGCGAACAGCACCCAGAGCACCGCGTACACCACGTAGTAGACGACGGCCGAGAACAGCACACCGGCCACCCACGCGGGATAGATCAGCACAAGACAGAACTGAAGGAACTGCTTGATCACGACCGGGTAGCCGTCAGCCATCGACAGCAGGAAACGCGGATTCATCGACTTCAGCATCCGCCTACCGGCAGAGGTCTGCGCCTCCACTTCGGCCTGCGCCTCACTGACGTCGCGGCCCCGCTCCTCCCGGGTCAGCCCGCGGGCCGGGGGAGGCGGCTCATCCGGATACGGGCCCGGCGGAGTGGTCACGGGGTGATGGTGGTCTGCTCGTCGATGACGCTGGTCGCTTCCATCAGAGCGGCCTCCTGCCCTTCGAGGGCATCGGCGTTCATCTGTAGAACGTAGAGGCCGTCCTGCCCCGGAATGACGACGGTCTTCTGCGCGATCAGGCGCTTCTTGCCGTCCTTCACGTATGTCCCGCCGATCTCGACGGCGTCGAAGCCGCTCAATTGAGCCTTATGGGCGTCGCCCATCGCTTCGAAACCGGACAGGTTCTGCACCTCGCCGGGCGCGAATTCCAGGATCTTCGCCGGGTCGACATTGCCCGTCAGCTTCGAGACGATGGCGATGATGCTCGGCGGGTCGGACGGGTCTTCCGGCTTTTCGAAGAGGATTGCGCCGTATGCCCACTCAGGCGTCTGCGGGCCGGCTTCGGACCACCCCGGAGGGACCGGAAGGTTGATCGTCGGCGCCGACGCCTCGCCGCGGTTGACCTGAGCTTCGACGATCTTGTTTTCCTTGATGTAGTCCTGGATGGTCTTGTGCGCGCCCTCGGCCTCGGCCGGCTTGGTGGGGCTCGCCGACTTGGACGAGGAGGAGGATGACGAGGAGGACGAAGACGAGCTCGACGACGAAGTCTTCGTTTCGGTCTTCGAACCGCAGCCAACGAGGCTGATGCTCATCGCGATGGCGGCCAACCCGGCCGTCGCTGCCGCAGTCGTCTTCTTCATCGGTCGGCTTCTCCTTCGTTGGATGGTCAGCAGAAAGCGTAGTTATCGAGTATAGGTCAGGTAGCCGAATCCCGCTGATCGAGGCCGGGTGAACAACACCGGGTGAACAACACCGGTTGAAAAGCGCCGGTCGATCGACCCGCCCGTCCCGATGGCCGCTGCGGTTACGATGCGGAGGTGGTGCGGGGGCGAACACGAAGCACAAGAATCGCGGCTGGAGGGGCGCTTGTCAGCGCGCTTGTGTGCGCGGCACCGCAGATGGCATCGCCTCAGCTGCATTTCCCGAGTTTCGCGTCGCCGGCTCTCGCGGCCCAGACGCTGGTTCTCAAGGGAACCGACATAGGCGGCGTGCCGACCGACGCTGAATATCTGGGGTTCGTGGCCGGCGTCATCAACGGTGTGATGCCCGACGAGGCCCCGATATCGCCCGGCCCGGATGACCTGGTCGACTATCCGGCGTCGTTCTGGCCGGTGTCGCACGGTGGGCTTGCCGACCCGAAATGGAACGCCTCGGTCGGCACTGGCAAGGAGAACGTCGCGGCCGTGGTCGCTGACGGCGACGACGGAGCGTTGATCTTCGGATACTCGCAGGGCGCCGTCGTGGCATCCCAATACAAGGAGTCGGTCCCTGACCCGGCACACGACACCACCTATGTTCTGCTTGCGAATCCCAACCGGCCCAACGGCGGATTCCTGGAGCGGTTCGCTGGAATAACGATTCCGATCCTCGACGTCACCGGCTCGGGGGCGACCCCGGACGAAGGCGGAACGACTTACGACATCGCCCTTCAGTACGACGGGTGGTCGGACTTTCCACGGCACTTCACGCACATTCTGTCCACCGTCAATGCCCTTGCCGGAACGGTCTTCTTGCACGGTTTCGCCAATCAGGAAGCACAGATCGACCTCGACAACCTGGTCGACCCCACCAAAACCGACATCGTCGTCGATGGACAGACGACCTACTACACCGTCCCGACTCCCCGGCTTCCGATTCTGATCCCGTTTGAAGCCTTCGTTCCGAGTCCGATCCTCACTGCGCTCGACGCTCCGCTGCGCGTGATGGTCGAGTGGGGATACGACAGGTCGACCAGTCCGGGTGCGCCGCAGGAAGTGTCGCTGTTGGACATCGGCAACCCGATCCCGGACATGCTGAATCTGCTCAGGGCGATTCCGGTAGGCCTCGACGACGGTCTCGCGGAGGCGAAAGGTAACCCTGACTATCGCCCTTTCGGCACAGCTCCCGCCGGGATGTACGGCGTGGGCGGACGGGATGTTTCGGTACCCGCCGCGGGGACACCGGTGGGGACATCGGTGGCGGCATCGGTCGATCAACAACCGATCCGGGTTCGGGCCAGGGCACCTGCGGGTGTCTCGCCTCGGCAGGCGGCGAAGACCCCGAACCGCGGCCTTTCGAATGATGTGGGCAATGCCACCGCAGGCCGACGCCATGCAAGTTCGGTGAGGGCAGTGGGAGCCTCGGGTCGCTGAGAATGCGTTCCGAGGCAAGGTACCTGGGTCTTCTCCTCGCGCTTGTGGCCGGCGTGGGCGGATGCGCCCACGATCCCAGTGCGCCGGAGCGGACATCGACGTCATCCTCTGCTCCCGCCGGCAACCATGTCGATCCAGGCAATCTGAAGCGCGTTCGGTCGGCGTTGCCGTCCGGCTACGAAATCGCCGATCTGAAGGGCCCGATCAGCATTGCCGCGCTGTGGGGATTTGGTGCGGGATGGGAGGCCGAACCGGCTCGATGCGCGGTGCTGGCCGATCCCGCTCCAGCCGACCCGGCCGCGCGAGGGATTTCCGCATCCGGGCCGGGCGGCACGATATACGTGATCGTCTCTGCTGCAAAGGAAGTCGCGGCAGCCGATACCCTGCTGGTGGACAGCTGTCGCGAATGGGCGATGGCCTTCAGTCACACCACGGCTTCGGTCGAATTGACCGAGGCTCCGGCGATCGAAGGGGCCGCTACTCTGGCGGCGGCCCTGACGGCCCGTACGGCTGTCGAATCGGGCATGGAAACGGACACCGAGATCTCAACTGCGTCGGCATATCTCGACGGGTTTGTCGTGACCGTCACCCTGCTGACCGATCCCGGATCGCGGCATGCTCCGATCGAACCGCATTTCGTGAACGACCTGCTGGGCAAGACTGTGACCGCGCTACGAGGATGATCAGGTTCTCGTTCGGTACATTTGCCCGACGATGACCGTAATCCCCAAACCCGCCATGCATCCGGTTGCAGTGCTGTTGGTGAGCCTGTGCGCCGTGGCGCTCTCGGCCTGCGGCGTCGGCCATCAAGGCGCACCCAAGACAGACATCGGGAAAGTGCTGACCGTCAAATCGACGTTCGGACCGGATTTTGCGGTCACCGAGGTGGAGCCGACGGGGATCGACCCAAAGTTGTTGACGGGCCAGAAGTTGCCTGATGGCCTCAAATTCGAGCCTTCGGACTGTGCGAAATTCGCTACCGGCCAAGTGGTTCCGCCGGGCACCGAGGGCAACATGGCCGCAGTCTCCGCAGAAGGACGGGGCAACCGGTACATCGTGATCGCGGTGGAGACGAACGGACCGATTCCGGCTGCCGAACCCGGGAGGGATTGCCAGAAGGTCTCGTTCGCCGGTGGCGCACTGCGAGGCACCGTCGAGGTCGTCGATGCACCCAAGGTCGCGGATGCCCAGACGCTCGGTGTCCATCGTGTTTTGCAAACGGTGGTCAATGGGCAGACCCGCACGGGTGAGGTCTTCAACTACGTCGCCCGCTTCGGGGATTACCAGATCATCGTCAGCGCCAACCCGCTTGTGCAACCGGACAAGCCGATAGTCCCCGTCGATACCGAACGTGCGCGCGAACTGCTGGTGGCGGGTGTCAATGCGATCAGGAACTGAGCCCGCTCACCGCACATCGCGCGGGCGAAATTGAATGCTCACCCTGGGCCCGGTTGGTGTGGACGTCTTCGGGACGGCGTGCTCCCAGGTTCGCTGACAGGAGCCGCCCATCACCAGCAGATCTCCGTGGCGCAACGACAGCTGCAGGCCCGGCCCGCCGCCACGGGGCCGCAGCCCGAACGCCCGGGTGGCGCCGAGACTGACGATCGCCACCATGGTGTCTTCGGTGCGGCCGCGGCCAATGGTGTCGCCATGCCAGGCCACGCTGTCGGATCCGTTGCGGTACAGGCACAAGCCCACGGTAGTGAAAGGTTCGCCGAGTTCGCCGGCGTAGATGTCGTTCAGTCGCCGGCGGAGTCTGGCGATCGCGGGATGGGGCGGCCGCACAGCGTGTCCGGCGGCGAGCAGGTCGTAGAAGCAGACCAACCGCGGGACGTCGACCACGCGGTCATACATCTGTCGCCGTTCGCTGCGCCACGGCACGCTGTCGACCAAGTCGTCGAACCACTCGTCGGCATCGTGCGCCCACCCGGATCGCAGGTCGATCCACGCGCCGGCGCCGAGGTCGCGGCGCTCGCTGTGTTCGAACAAAGCACCCTGGACTTGAACAGCCACAACCGCAGCCTATCGCACAATTGTTCGATTTTGCCTTCACACCCGATCGGTATACCGGAGATATACGGTGCTAACTGTGACGGTCACCGAGCTGGGCTCGAATTCCTTGGGTGCGAATTCCGAGGTGGGCACGCTGCGGGTTGTCATCTTGCACCGGCCCGGTGAGGAGTTGCAGCGGCTGACACCACGCAACAATGACCAACTGTTGTTCGACGGCCTGCCGTGGGTTGCGCGAGCGCAGGAGGAACACGATGCATTCGCGGACCTCCTCCGGTCCCGCGGTGTCGAAGTGCTGTTGCTGTCGGAGTTGTTGACTCGGGCGCTGGAGAGCGGGGCGGCAAGGATTCAGGGCATAGCGGCCGCCGTCGATCCTCGCCGCCTCGGAGTGCACCTGGCGCAAGAGCTTTCGGAGTATCTGCGTGGATTGGACCCGGCCGCTCTGGCGCACGTCCTGACGGCGGGGATGACGTTCACCGAACTCCCGCCGGGCGGGGCGTCGGGTTCTTCGCTTGTGCGCAGGATGCATCACGGCGCCGATTTCGCAATCGATCCGTTGCCCAACCTGATGTTCACTCGCGACTCGTCGTTCTGGATCGGGCCGCGCACGGCGATCACGTCGTTGGCGCTCCCCGCTCGGGTGAGGGAAACATCGCTGACCGACCTGATGTACGCGCACCATCCGCGGTTCCTCGGTGTGCGCAGGGCATACGAATCGCATACCGCACCGGTGGAAGGCGGCGACGTCTTGTTGCTGGCTCCCGGTGTGGTGGCTGTCGGGGTGGGTGAACGCACGACGGCCGCGGGTGCGGAGGCGTTGGCGCGCAGCCTCTTCGACGACGACCTGGCCCACACTGTTCTCGCGGTGCCGATCGCCCAGGAGCGTGCGCAGATGCATTTGGACACCGTCTGCACAATGGTCGATGTCGACGCCATGGTGATGTACCCAGAGGTCAGTAATGCGTTGTCCGCCTTCATGATCACCCGGACTTCAGACGGGGTGAAGATTCACGACGAGGCTCCTTTCGTCCAAGCCGCGGCCGATGCGATGGATATCGACCGGCTCCGGGTGATCGACACCGGGCTGGATCCGGTCACCGCCGAGCGCGAGCAATGGGACGACGGGAACAACACGCTGGCGCTGGCGCCGGGTGTGGTGGTCGCCTATGAACGCAATGTGGAAACCAATGCGCGGCTGCAGGATTCGGGAATCGAAGTGCTGCCGATCGCCGGGTCCGAGCTCGGCACCGGGCGCGGTGGTCCACGTTGCCTGTCGTGCCCGGTGGCCAGGGATCCGCTGTGATTCTCGCGGAGAACGAGAAGGCTAGCGCCAGCTGGGTAACCAGATCTCGTACTGCCAGGTGGTCTGCGAGATAGGTGTCCCGGTGAGGATCGGGTACAGCCACGCGAAATTGGATATCGCCAGCGCCAGGTACATGCTCGCCACGATCAGCCCGAGGGTGTGTCGCTCAGGGCTTCGGGTCGGGTGATACACGATGTCGCCCAATATCAGCGCTATTCCCATGATCAAGAACGGCGCCATTGGCACGGCGTAGAAGAAGTACATCTGCCGGTCGATGTCGGCGAACCACGGCAGCCAGCCCGCGCAGTAGCCGACCAGCACCACCGCGTAGCGCCAGTCGCGGCGCACAAAAGCCCGCCAGGCCGCGTAGAACAAGACGGGCACCGCCACCCACCACATTGCGGGCGTCCCGACGAGCATCACCGCCTTCACACATGAGGCGATTCCGCAGCCGGGCACGTTTTGGTTGTCAATCGCGTACAGCACCGGCCGCAGCGACATCGGCCAAGTCCAGGGCTTGGATTCCCACGGGTGGTGGTTTCCGGCGGAGTTCGTCAGCCCGGAATGGAAGTGATACGCCTTGTAGGTGTAATGCCACAGGGATCGGATCGCGTCGGGCGGCTGGTACCACTGGCGCGGTCCGATCGACTGGCCGACCTCGTAGCGGTTGATCGCGGTCTCGGATGCGAACCACGGTCCGTACGACGCCAGGTAGACCGCCAACGGGATCAGCCCGAATACGTAGGCCGCCGGCCCGAGATCCCGGCGCAGGACGCCGAGCCACGGCCGCGGAACGCGATAGGCCCGTCGCGCCGCAACGTCGAACGCCAACGACATCACGCCGAAGAACGCGATGTAGTACAGCCCGGACCACTTGGTGGCGAATGCCAGACCCAACAGCACGCCGGCGCCGAAACGCCACCACCGGACACCCAGGCGCGGGCCCCACGGCGTTTCCGCGATGCGGCCGTCCAGAAAAGCGTTGTGCATGCGCGCACGCATCTGGTCCCGGTCGACGATCAGTGCGCCGAATGCCGCCACAGCGAAGAACGTCAGGAAGATGTCGAGCAGCGCGGTGCGGGCGGAGACGAAGCTGACGCCGTCCGCGATGAGCAGCAGGCCCGCCATCGCGCCGACCAGTGTGGAGCGGCTGATCCGCCGAACAATCCGCACCACGAGTGCAACCAGCAGGACTCCGAAGATTGCGCCGCTGAGCCGCCACCCCAGGCCGTCGTAACCGAAGATCGCCTCGCCGATCGACATCAGCTGCTTGCCGAGCGGTGGGTGGACAACCAGCCCGTAGCCCGGGTTGTCCTCGACACCGTAGTTGTGCAGCATCTGCCACGCCTGGGGTGCGTAGTGCTTCTCGTCGAACAGGGGGGTGCCCGAATCGGTGGGGGAGCCCAGCCGCATGAACCGGGTCAGCGCCGCCAGCGACGTGACAATCGCGGTGGCCGCCCACCCCGCCGTCCGGTCGATCGGCCCGAAGTCGGCGATGGGGACAAGCGGACCAGGACTGATGACTGGTGCGCCCCTTTCGGGGGCAACCAGTTCGTCGGCGGTCGCGGTCATCACGAGCGATCGTAGGCTGTCCGGCGTGACAACCGGTCGTCTACTCCTCGGCGCCACTCCGCTCGGCCAGCCGTCGGACGCGTCGAAACGCCTCGTCGACGCGTTGTCGAGGTCAGACGTTGTCGCGGCGGAAGACACTCGAAGAGTGCGGACGCTGGCGCAGTCGCTTGGCGTGACGATTGCGGGTCGGGTGGTCAGCCTCTTCGACCAGAACGAGGAATCGCGCGTTCCTGCTCTGGTGGCCGACATCGCCGGCGGCGCGACGGTGCTGGTTGTCAGCGACGCGGGAATGCCGCTCATCAACGACCCTGGGTATCGCATGGTCAATGCATGCGTGGCGGCCGGATTGCCGGTGAGTTGCCTCCCCGGGCCGTCGGCCGTGACGACCGCGCTTGCGGTGTCGGGGCTGGCGTCGGATCGGTTCTGCTTCGAAGGATTCTCCCCGCGTCGGCGGTCGGCGCGGCGGACGTGGCTGGCGACGTTGGCGACCGAGTTGCGCACCTGCGTGTTCTTCGAGTCGCCGCGGCGGCTGGCCGAATGTTTGACCGACGCAGTCGAGGTGCTGGGGGCGGACCGTCGTGCGACGGTGTGCAGAGAGCTGACGAAGGTCCACGAGGAGATTCGTCGGGGGAGCCTCGTCGAATTGTCGGAATGGGCGGACGAAGGGGTTCTGGGCGAGATCACCGTCGTTCTCGCGGGGGCCACTCCGAAGGCGGACGTACCCACGCTGGTGTCCGAAGTGGACGCACTGGTCGCCGACGGCATGCGGGTCAAGGACGCGTGTGCCCAGGTGGTCGCGGTGCATCCCGGGGCGCCGTCACGACGCGAGCTCTATGACGCGGTGCTGCGCGCGCGCACGTCCTGACCGGTGACGGGCGCAGCTTTGTGCAGGCACTCCTGCCATTCGGCATACGGATCCGAATCCGCTGTGATGCCCCCTCCCACTCCGAGGAATGCCGTGCCGGCGGCGTCGAACTCCACGGTGCGGATTGCCACGTTGAGCTCACATCCGGCAATGGGAGACGCGAGGCCCACCGTTCCGCAGTATATGCCGCGACGTTGTTGTTCCCATTGTGAAAGTAGTTGACGTGCGCGAGTTTTCGGGGTTCCGGTCACGGAGGCGGGCGGGAAGGTGGCCTCGAGCAGTGCCGATGCCGGAAGGTCGCCGGGCACCTGAGCCTCGACCGTCGACACCAGGTGCCACACGCCCGGGGCGGGTCGAACCGTCAACAGCTCAGGGACGTTCACGGTGCCGGTTCGCGCGATTCGGCCGAGGTCATTACGAACCAGGTCGACGATCATGATGTTCTCCGCGACGTCCTTGACCGATGCGCGTAATAGCTCGGGAGGTTCGTCGAGTGGCAGTGTGCCTTTGATCGGGCTTGAGACGATGCGGTCTCCATTGCGCTTGATGAAGAGCTCCGGCGAGAGCGATGCCACCGCTCCCCAGTCTCCGGCGATGTAGGCGGCCCGGGCGGGGGCGGTTCGCTTCATCGCCTCGGCGAAGAAATCCAATGGTGATCCGGTCGCCGTCCCGGTGA
The DNA here is from genome assembly GCA_046330895.1 of Mycobacterium sp. GTDB lineage: Bacteria > Actinomycetota > Actinomycetes > Mycobacteriales > Mycobacteriaceae > Mycobacterium. The sequence goes on from JAXLRY010000008.1 coordinate 131,557, forward strand.
ACTGGGTGCACACGCACGCCTGGTAGATCTCGCCGGCGCGGATGGCATCGAGGCACCTCAGTACCGCATCCTGATGAAGGTCGAAATCGGGCTGACACCAATCGATTTCGCACCAGCCCGCGTTGGTCTTCGTGGTGATCGCCGGGATGATCCAGTCGGGTGCCGGTGCCGCCGAGAGGCTTTCGTACCACCAGTTTCCGGTGTGATCGAGTCGCAGCAGGCAGTCGGTCCAGGCGCCGGCGGCCTCGGGAATCCTCGGTGGCCGGTGGTCGGCTCCACGATCTGGGTAGGAGAGAAACCCGATCCAGCCGCCACCGACTACGCATTCGGCGTTGGATTCGGTTGCGGGGATTGTGAATACGTGTGCGGGATCGACCCGTCGGATCGAAACGCTGGGCGCGATCACCGCGGCCGATCCGAACCACTCGCCTATCAGGGCTGCGGGTGGAGGCCGCTGGTGTCGCCGGTTCGACTCGGCGACGGCGCGGAGGACATCGACGGCGTCGCCGAGATCGGCGACGCCACCCAGGTGTTCCACGCGCATCGCCCTAGCTTGACTGGTGCGCCGGGCAGACGCAAAGGCTTCCGACACGTCGGGTGACGCGGTCCGGGTGGCCGGCGGCGTTTGCGACTGCCCGCCGAGGAAGGCGATCAGCGGGTGATCTCGCGCGATGTCAGCACCGAGGCCAACTTGTCCGGATTGCGCATCGCATAGAAGTTGGTGATCGAATCACCGGTGATCTCAACGGTGATCACCGTGTCGGGCTGATCCCGGTAGTACGACACCAGTGCCGGGGCGCCGTTGCACACAGCGAGTTCAAACCGGTAGTCCTCGCCGACCCTCCGCATCAAACCGAGAATCAGCCTGCCCACCTTGTCGGCGCCGAACACCGGTCGCCGGGCCGCGCTGACCTTGCCGTCGCTGTCCGAGGTGAACACGACGTCCGGTGCGAGCAGTTCCATCAGAGCGTGCAGGTCTCCCGTTGCCGCTGCGGTGAGGAACTTGGTTGTGATCAGTTCGGACTGTGCCGGGTCGACCCGTTCGAAGCGCCGCCGGCGGGCCTGAACGTGTGCCCGCGCGCGGTGCGCCATCTGGCGCACGGCGGGCTCGGATTTGCCTACAGCCGTTGCGATTTCATCGTGTGTGAAGCCGAAGACCTCACGAAGCACGAACACCGCACGCTCGTCGGGGCTGAGTGTTTCGAGCACCACCAGCATGGCCATCGACACGGATTCGGCCAGCACCACATCGGTGGATGCATCGTTCTCCTCGACCCTCAGTGGCTCGGGCAACCATGGCCCGACGTAGTCCTCGCGGCGCCGAGCGCCGGCCCGCAGGGTGTTCAGGGCCTGCCGGGTCACGAGTTGCGCCAGATAGGCCTTGGTGTCGCGCACCTCAGCCAGGTCCACCTCCGCCCAACGCAGATAGCTTTCCTGCAGCACATCGTCGGCCTCGGTAGCGGAGCCGAGAATCTCGTACACGATGGTGAACAGCAGCGGCCGCAACAGGGTGAACCTCTGGGCATGCTCTTCGGGTGTGGCAGCGCTCATGGCGTCCTCGCCGGCTCGGTGACGTCACGGCGGCCGCTCTTGAACCAGAAGAGCGAGCCGGGTTTGCGCGCCTCACGGCGCATGAAGCTCACGGTCGCCTTGCAGACCGCCTCCTTCACGGTCGCGGCCGCGCGCCCGCCGATGTAGAGCGGTAGAGCGCTGTCGTCGGGGCGGGCGATCTGAATCACGCCGCCGCGCCGGCCCAGGCTCACGCATTCGCCCGTGAATGCCTGGTTGATCGGCGAGGGATCGGCACCACCGATGCGCGCCAGCACGGTGTCGGCGGCTTGGGCGCCGAGTGGCGTCGCTGCCTGGCAGCTCATCCGGAGGGGCGCGCCCGAGGGCGCTGCGGCGTCGCCTGCCGCGACGATGCGGTCGTCGTCGAGGCTCGTGAGGGTTTCGTCGGTGAGCAGACGTCCGACGGCGTCGGTTCGGAGTCCACTGGATGCGGCCAGATCTGGAACGCCGAATCCGGCGGTCCAGATGGTCGCGCGACTGGGGATCCGGCGCCCGTCGGCGAGGACTACCGCATCCGGGCCGACCTCGACGACGGTCGCGCCGTCTCCGTCGATGATCTGGGTACCCAGCTTGCGCAGCCGCTTGGCCGTTGCTTTGCGGGCGGGTTCACGAAAGTAGGGGCCCAGCACGGAGCCGCACACCAGCGTGACCGCGCGGCCCGCCTCCGCGAGTTCGGCGGCTGTTTCGATTCCGGTGGGGCCGGCGCCCACCACGCACAGGGGCGCGCTGTCGGGCAGCTCGGCCAGCGCGCCTGCCAATCGCCGGGCTTCCTCCAATTCGGCTACGGGATAGGCGAATTCGCGGACTCCAGGGATCCCGGAGTCGGCGGAAGTGCTGCCGACCGCATAGACGAGGTAGTCGTAGTCGAGGGCTGCGCCGGCCGTGAGGGCGACGTGTCGGGCGGTGCGGTCGATTCGCGTCGCGGTGTCGACGATCAGGCGGATTCCTTCGCCGAGGATGTCGGCGTAGTCGACAATCGCGTCGTCCGAACCGGTGAGGAGTTGGTGCAGTCGAATGCGTTCGACGAAATCTGGGCGTGGGTTTACCAGCGTGATGTCGACGTCGTGCCGTTTGCGTAAGCGATTCGCGGCGATCGTGCCTGCGTAGCCGCCGCCCAGGACGACGACCCGGGTTTTGTGCTCGGTCATGGTGTCACTCCTTCGGGGTTTGATCCGTCGACCTCAAGACACCGCGGATCCTTCGAGTGTGACAGCGAACGGCCAAATGTGGCGCAGGTCACTTTCTCTCGCGAGCAGACGCACAAGTCCTGTGGAAGCGGCGTGCCGCGGGACCGCAGCGTCTGCTCGGCGGAGGGAATCCGGACGGGAGCTCAGTCGGCGGGCTGGTAGCGGGGAAAGACCCCGGTGGGTTCCGGCAACGCCGTGCCCGGAACGAGTCGGACGCCGACAGCGGCGAAGTCGCGCTGCCCCGCGGTCTGGCCCAGCAGGTCGAGAAGCTTCGCGGCGGAGGCCGGCATCACCGGCTGGATCAGCAATGCCGCGATCCGCACGACCTCTAGCGTCACGTACAGCACCGTGTGAAAGCGCGCCTGGTCCTCGGGCGACGGCGACTTGCGCAGCACCCACGGCTCGGCCGCGGAGAAGTAGCGGTTCGCTGCCCCCAGCATCAGCCAGATCGCTTCCAGTCCGACGTGCAAGGCTTGCGTGTCGAAGGCGGCACGCACGCGTTCGAGAAGACCGTCGGCGACTGCCAACAACTCGTCGTCCGCGGCCGAAAACGCCGCCGGCGAGGGCGCTGCGCCGCCGAGGTTCTTGGCGACCATCGACAGCGAGCGCTGCGCCAGGTTGCCCAGCTCGTTGGCCAGGTCGGTGTTGATGCGGGTGGCGATGCCCTCTTCGCTGTAGCTGCCGTCCTGCCCGAAGGGGATCTCGCGAAGCAGGAAATAACGCACCTGATCGACACCGAACTCGGAGACCAACGCGATCGGGTCGACGACATTGCCCACCGACTTGCTCATCTTCTCGCCCTTGACGTTGATGAAACCGTGCGCGAAGACCCGCCGGGGCAGCGAAAGCCCGGCCGACATCAGGAATGCGGGCCAATAGACCGCGTGGAACCGGATGATGTCCTTGCCGATCATGTGCAGATCCGCCGGCCAATACCGTTGGAACAGAGCTGAATCGGTGTCGGGGAAGCCGGCGCCGGTCAGGTAGTTGGTCAAGGCGTCGACCCAGACGTACATCACGTGGTCGGGGTGTTCCGGAACGGGCACGCCCCAGTCGAAGGTGGTTCGGGAGATGGAGAGGTCTCGAAGGCCGCCGGACACAAAGCTGACCACCTCGTTGCGGCGGACGTCGGGCCCGATGAAGTCCGGGTTGGCCGAGTAGTGCGCGAGCAGCCGGTCGGCATAGGCGGACAGCCGGAAAAAATAGGTCTGTTCCTCGGTCCAGGTGACCGGCGTTCCCGTCTCGGAGGCGTAACGAGTACCGTCGCGCACCTCGGTCTCGTCCTCGGCGAAGAAACGTTCGTCGCGCACCGAGTACCAGCCGGAGTAGCTCCCGAGATAGATGTCTCCGGCGTCGTTCATGCGCTGCCAGATCGCCTTGGACGATTCGTAGTGGTCGGCATCGCTGGTGCGGATGAACCGATCGAACGAGACGTTCAGCAGTTCCTGCATCCGCTGGAACACGTCCGAGTTCCGCCGGGCCAGTTCGGCGGTGGGAATGCCCTGCGCGGCGGCCGTTTCGGCCATCTTGAGGCCGTGTACGTCGGTTCCGGTGAGGAAGCGGACATCGAATCCGTCGAGACGTTTGAATCGGGCGATCGCGTCGGTGGCGACCTTCTCGTAGGCATGACCGATGTGTGGCGCGCCGTTCGGGTAGTCGATCGCGGTCGTGACGTAGAACGGGGTCTTCTGCGGCTCGGTCATTTGGGCTTCACTTTATTGTGTTCCGGTGGGTTCGCAGCGTTCGGCACCGCCGCCACCAAAGCCATTGGCGCCGTTGATCGACGCCCATACGCATCTCGATGCCTGCGGAGCCTCGGACGCCGACGACGTCCGGGACATTCTCGATCGTGCTGAAGCCGTCGGAGTCGAGGCCGTGGTGACCATCGCCGACGATCTCGACGCGGCGAAGTGGGCCGTCCAGGCGGCCGAGTGGGATCCTCGCGTGTTTGCGGCGGTGGCACTTCACCCGACACGTGCGCAGGCGCTGACCGGCGAGGCCCGGCACGAACTCGAACGTCTTGCCGCCCATCCCCGTGTGGTGGCCATCGGGGAGACCGGGCTGGACCTCTACTGGCCCGGCAAACTCGACGGCTGCGCCGATCCGGCGGTTCAGCGGGACGCGTTCGCCTGGCACATCGACCTCGCCAAGAGGGTCGGCAAGCCGTTGATGATCCACAACCGCGACGCGGACGACGACGTCCTCGACGTCCTGCAGGCGGAGGGCGCCCCGGACACGGTCATCTTTCACTGCTTCTCGTCGGGGCCGGAGATGGCAAAAACATGTCTCGGCAACGGTTGGATGCTGAGCTTGTCCGGCACGGTCAGCTTCAAGAACGCCCATGATCTGCGGGCCGCGGCCGCGCTCATCCCGCCGCACCAACTGCTGGTGGAGACCGACGCGCCGTTCCTGACGCCGCACCCGTTCCGCGGGGCTCCGAACGAGCCGTACTGCCTGCCTTACACCGTCCGTGCGCTGGCCGATGTGACCGATCGTTCGTCGCAGAGTCTGGCGCAGGATTCGTGGGAAAACGCCAGGCGGGTGTACCGTCTAGCCTGATGTACTCCGCTGGGGGAGCCCCGGATGTACGGATCTTTCGAGTCAATCGAGCGATAAGTTGCCCATTTTGTGGCCCGTTCGTTACCGTCTCGTTATCGAAGATCGTTGCTTTTTGACTCTTTCTGTCGTCTAGGTCGGGACCGAAACGTTTTGAATATCTTGCACAAGCTTCAGCAATCGCGATCCGCGTTCCTTCGGGGAATCGTCGCCGCACTTCTCGTCACGCTCGCCGGAGCCGGCGCCGTAGCCGTATCGGCTCACAAAACGGTGACTCTCGACGTCGATGGCACCCGCATGACGGTCGCCACCATGAAGACTCACGTACTCGGCGTGCTCGAAGAGAACGGATACTCCGTCGCGGACCGCGACGACCTGTTCCCCGCCGGCGGCAGCACCGTCCGCGATGACGAGACCATCGTGCTGCGTCGCGGTCGTCCGCTGGAGATTTCCCTGGACGGCGAAGCGCCCAGGCAGGTGTGGACGACGGCCTCCACCATCGATGACGCGCTGGCTCAGCTTGCGATGACCGACACCGCGCCCGCAGCCGCGTCCCGCGGCGCCCGACTGCCCCTCGAGGGGATGGCGCTGCCCGTGGTGAGCGCCAAGACCGTCCAGATCGACGACGGTGGCGTCATCAGCACGGTGCGTCTGGCCGCCCCCAATGTGGCGGGCCTGTTGGCCGCCGCGGGCGTTCCTCTTGAGCAGTACGACACCGTCGTGCCCGCCGCGACTTCACCGGTGATCGCCGGCATGCAGATCCAGGTCACCCGGATTCGCACCGAAAAGGTGACCGCGCAGGTTCCGTTGATGCCGGTCGCGCAACGCATCGAAGATCCGGCCATGAACATGAGCCGACAGGTGGTCGAAGATCCGGGAACACCCGGCGTTCAGGACGTGACCTTTGCTGTGGCGATGATCAACGGAAAAGAGACTGGCCGCCTGCCGGTCGCGAACACCGTCGTCGTGCCGGCCCGGGATTCCGTGCTGCGGGTCGGGGCGAAGCCGGGTACCGAAGTGCCGCCCGTGATGAACGGCCCGATCTGGGATGCGATCGCCCGCTGCGAGTCGGGGAACAACTGGGCCATCAACACCGGAAACGGATATTTCGGCGGCGTGCAATTTGATCAAAACACCTGGGAGAGAAACGGTGGTCTGAGGTACGCTGAACGTGCCGACCTGGCAACCAGAGAAGAGCAGATCGCGATTGCGTCAGTGACCCAAGCGCGGCAAGGCTGGGGAGCGTGGCCCGTGTGTGGTAGGGGTGCATCCTGACCGTTCGTTTACTCGGTCGTACCGAGATACGGAACCTGGCCAAGGAACTCGAGTTCCGGCCTCGTAAGTCGCTGGGCCAGAACTTCGTTCACGACGCGAACACCGTACGGCGAATCGTCTCTGCATCTGGAATCAATAAACAAGATCACGTTCTTGAGGTCGGTCCCGGTCTGGGTTCGCTGACACTAGCGCTACTAGACCGTGGCGCCACCGTCACCGCCATTGAGATCGATTCGCTCCTTGCCCAGCGCCTGCCCAAAACGGTGGCGGGTCACACGCACAGCGAGATTCACCGCCTCAGCGTCTTCAACACGGACATTCTCACGCTCGAGCGGACAGACCTCTTCGACGAGCCCACCGCTTTGGTCGCCAACCTGCCGTACAACATCGCGGTTCCCGCCTTGCTGCACCTGCTCGCCGAATTCCCATCGATCCGAACCGTCATGGTGATGGTCCAGGCCGAAGTGGCTGAGCGGCTCGCCGCGGAGCCCGGCGGCAAGGATTACGGCGTACCAAGCGTGAAGGCTCGCTTCTACGGCAAAGTCCGTCGATACGGCATGGTGTCGCCCACGGTGTTCTGGCCGATCCCTCGGGTGTACTCCGGACTGGTGCGCATCGATCGCTACGAGACATCGCCGTGGCCGGTTGACGTCGACTTCCGCGAGAGCGTCTTCGAACTCGTCGACATGGCCTTTGCGCAGCGACGCAAGACGGTGCGGAATGTCTTTGTGGACTGGGCCGGGTCTGGCAATGAGTCGGCGGAGCGTCTGCTGGCTGCCAGCATCGATCCGGCACGGCGCGGCGAGACCCTTTCCGTTGCGGATTTCGTTCGGCTGTATCAGCGCTCCCCGGAATTTACGGCGATCGCGGACGCGACTGTGGGCGAGTCCCGTTCGGCGCAGATTCTCTGACGGCGCTCAGTCAGCGGCGTACCGCCCCTGAGATGTGCTGGATCATTTCCGCGCACGATTCATAACGCCGGTCCGGATCCTTCGCTATCGCCCTCGCGAATACGACGTCGAATGACCGGGTGAGCCACGGCACCAGTGCGGAGACATCGGGCGGCGGCCGGTGAAGGTGCGCGTCGATCAGGTCGGAGGCGTTGTCGGCGGCGTACGGCGTCAGCCCGGTCAGCACTTCCAGGGCCGTGCACGCCAGTGCGTACTCGTCGGTCGCGGCTTGGGGTAGACGCCCCTGAAGCAATTCCGGTGCGGCATAGGGCAGTGAGGCGAGAACGAGGCCCGGCCGATTCCACACCTCCTCAGCGAGGATGTGGGCTGCGCCGAAATCGACGACTACTGCACCGCGTGAGGGCTCCCTGGGTGAAAAGTCCTGGTGCACAAGGATATTGGTCGGCTTCACATCCGTGTGCACAATCCCGGACCGGTGCGTGCAGTCGAGCGCGTCGGCCACCTGCGCCAGCGCCTCGATCCGGTCCGCCATCGACTCGAGGCGGCTGATCGGGCCGCCGTCGATGTACTGCATCGTCATCCAGTAGTCGCCGTGCTCGTACACCTCGATGATGTGTGGGTGCTTCAACCGCTTGGCGACCCGGAACTCTTGAGCCAGCCGAGCCACACCGGCGTCATCGCGGTGGTCCTCATCGAGGATCTTGATGGCCACAGCAGACCCTGATCGCCGTCCGGTGTCACCGGCGATGCGGCGAGCGCGATAGACCCCCGCCTCGCCTCCGTGCCCGAGCAACGTCTCGACGAGGTATCCCTCGAACGGATACGCCACCAGTCGACCATAGGATCCACACGCATGCGGGTCGGGGGATTCGGCCATTGCGCGATACCCTCGTGCGGTGTCTCCGTCCAGCGGCAACACGGCACGAGAGTGGGTGCCGACCGGCTCGGTGACGGTGCGCGTCCCCGGCAAGGTCAATCTGCACCTCGGTGTGGGCGACCTTCGAGCAGATGGCTATCACGAGATCGTCACCGTCTTTCACGCCGTCTCGCTCGTCGATGAGGTGACGGTGCGAACGGCCGACCTGCTTTCGCTCCAGGTCGTCGGTGAAGGCGCCGCAACGCTGCCGGTCGACGAGCGCAATCTTGCCTGGCAGGCGGCCGAGCTGATGGCCAACCATCTCGGGCGGGCGCCCGACGTGGGGATCACCATCGAGAAGGCGATTCCGGTGGCGGGCGGTATGGCGGGCGGCAGCGCCGACGCCGCTGCCGTGCTGCTGGCGATGAACAACCTCTGGGAGCCGGGCGTCCCGCGGCGCGATCTTCACGCGTTGGCGGCGAAGCTGGGGAGCGACGTTCCGTTCGCCCTTCATGGCGGCACTGCTTTGGGGACGGGACGGGGCGATGAACTGGCCACCGTGCTGGCGCGCAACTCGTTCCACTGGGTGCTGGCATTCGGACGGAACGGGCTGTCCGCCGGCACCGTGTACGGAGAGCTCGACCGGCTTCGCGCGTCAGGCGATCCACCGCGCGTGTCAGACCCCGAACCACTTCTCACCGCGCTAGCCGGCGGAGATCCGCATGAACTCGCACCGCTGCTCGGAAACGACCTGCAGCCCGCTGCGCTGAGCCTGGACCCTGGCCTCCGCAGAACCTTGCGTGCCGGCCTGGAAGCCGGAGCGTTGGCAGGCATTGTGTCAGGCTCCGGGCCGACATGCGCGTTCCTGTGCTCGTCGGCCGCCGCTGCGGTGGACGTGGGAACTGAACTGGCCGGCGAAGGGGTGTGCCGCACGGTGCGGGTGGCCAGCGGCCCCGTCGTTGGCGCGCGCGTCGTTTCCAGCTGAACTGTGACTCGCGCCTCATCGGCTCCCAAGTTTTGGCGAGAACTTAAGGGAAGTTTAAGATGACTACCGGTGACTACTAGCGGACGGACACCAGACGTGTCCCAATCGCCCGTCCTGAAGCGAGACGGGCGATACCGAGTTGCCGAGCCATCACCGTTTCGAGATCGAAACGCTCCCGCATTGTTCTGGCGAGCCTGCTGTGCAGGCCCTTCCGCCGGGGGGAGCATGAGATCTCGGGCGGTTGCGCCATGCCCGGCGTCGCTGGTGACGAGGAGGTCGTCGTGAGCCGTTTTACCGAGAAAATGTTCCACAACGCCATGACCACTACCAAGGGCATGGTCACGGGCGAGCCGGTGGCGCCGGTCCGCCACACCTGGCGGGAAGTTCACGAACAGGCGCGGCGCATCGCGGGCGGCCTGGCCGCTGCGGGTGTCGGTCTCGGCGACGCCGTGGGTGTGCTGGCCGGAGCCCCTGTGGAGATCGCACCGACGGCGCAGGGCCTGTGGATGCGTGGCGCCAGCCTTACCATGCTGCATCAGCCCACGCCACGCACGGATCTCGAGGTGTGGGCCAAGGACACCGCCACCGTCATCGACATGATCGAGGCCAAGGCGATCGTCATCTCCGAACCATTCCTGGTAGCCGCGCCGATTCTCGAACAACGCGGACTCAAAGTCCTGACCGTGGAGTCGCTGCTGGCGGCCGAGCCGGTCGACCCCGTCGAAACGTCCGAAGACGACGTCGCGCTCATGCAGCTCACCTCCGGCTCTACGGGTTCGCCGAAAGCCGTCATCATTACGCACCGCAACATCTACTCCAACGCGGAGGCGATGTTCATCGGTGCGGAGTACGAGGTCGACAAAGATGTGATGGTCAGCTGGCTGCCGTGTTTCCACGACATGGGCATGGTCGGCTTCCTGACCATTCCGATGTTCTTCGGCGCCGAGCTGGTGAAAGTGACGCCGATGGACTTCCTGCGCGACACACTGCTGTGGGCGAAGCTCATAGACAAGTACAAGGGCACCATGACCGCGGCGCCGAACTTCGCCTACGCATTGCTCGCCAAGCGACTGCGCCGTCAGGCCAAGGCCGGCGACTTCGATCTGTCCACCCTGCGGTTCGCGCTCTCCGGTGCCGAACCCGTCGAGCCTGCGGACGTCGAGGACCTGCTGGACGCCGGCAAGCCGTTCGGTCTCAGGTCATCGGCCATCCTCCCGGCTTACGGCATGGCCGAGACGACATTGGCGGTCTCGTTCTCGGAGTGCAACGCCGGACTGGTCGTCGACGAGGTCGATGCCGACATGCTGGCCGCAATCCGCCGTGCGGTCCCCGCGTCGAAGGGCAACACCCGTCGGCTTGCGACGCTCGGACCGCTGCTGACGGACCTGGAAGCCCGCATCGTCGATGAAGACGGCAACGTCTTGCCGTCCCGTGGCGTCGGGATCATCGAATTGCGTGGCGAGTCCTTGACTCCCGGTTACATAACGATGGGTGGCTTCGTACCGGCACAGGACGAGAACGGCTGGTATGACACCGGGGATCTCGGCTACCTGACCGATGAAGGGCACGTCGTGGTCTGTGGCCGAGTCAAGGACGTCATCATCATGGCCGGCCGCAACATCTATCCGACGGACATCGAACGGGCCGCCGGCCGAGTCGACGGGGTTCGCCCCGGGTGCGCCGTCGCGGTTCGCCTGGACGCCGGCCACTCGCGCGAGACATTCGCCGTCGCGGTGGAATCAAACGCCTGGGAGGATCCCGCGGAGGTTCGCCGCATCGAGCATCAGGTTGCCCACGAGGTCGTGACCGAGGTCGATGTGCGTCCCCGCAACGTGGTTGTCCTCGGTCCGGGCACGATTCCGAAGACGCCGTCGGGCAAGCTTCGTCGAGCGAACTCGGTCGCCCTCGTCACGTAAGGCCTGTCCGTGGGAGGTCGCGCCGACACCCCTGGCGGCGTTCTTTCATGTGCTATCAGACAGATCGCGAATCAGATCTGCGCCTACCAGGCGTGGATCTGATTCTGGGCAGGTTCCAAACCGAGTTCGATCAGGATCTCGGTCGCATCGGCGGCCTGTTCGCAGATCGCCGGGATCTCGGTGCGTTCGGTGCTGGAGAAAGTTTCCAGGACGAACGCCGCAGGGTCCTTGCGCCCCGGGGGGCGGCCCACCCCGATGCGCACGCGCTGAAAGTTCTTGGTACCCAAAGCGTTTGCGATTGACCGCAGCCCGTTGTGCCCGCCTTCGCCGCCGCCAAGTTTGAGTCGGATTCGACCGAAGTCGATGTCGAGTTCATCGTGGACCACAATCACGTCGGCGGGATCCACTGAATAGAAATTGGCCAGCGGACCGACCTGGCGGCCGGATTCGTTCATGTACGTCCGCGGCTTGGCCAGGACAACCGGCCGGTGGCCGAGCCTGCCGGTGACCACTTCGGCGCCGGAGCGCTTGTGCACCTTGAACTGTGCACCGATGCGGCCGGCCAGCAGGTCGGCAACCATGAAGCCCAGATTGTGCCGGGTCTTCGCGTACTGCGGCCCGGGGTTGCCCAATCCGACGACCAGAAGAGGCTCGGCCATTCGCTTCGGCTGTTCGCTCTGGACTTGAGCGGCCTACTCGGCTGTGGCCTCGTCGGACTTGGCTTCGCTGTCGCCCTCGCCCGATTCCGCGGACTCGTCGCCGGCTGCCTCGCCGCCCTCTTCGGCGGTGTCGCCCTCGAGGTCCTCAGCTGTCGGCGCCGCCACAACATTGACGACAAGCATCTCGGGATCGCTGATCAGGTTCACACCGGCCGGAAGCTCGATCTCGCCGGCGAGGATCTGGGTGCCCTCTTCGACACCCTCGACCGAGATGACCAGGTTTTCGGGGATCGACAGCGCCTCGGCCTCGATCTCGACGGTGTTGGCGTCTTGGGTGACCAGGGTGCCGGAGGCCGCGTCACCCTCGACGGTGACCGTGACCTCGACCGTGACCTTCTCGCCGCGCTTGACCACGATCAGGTCGGCGTGCGTGATGGTCCGGCGGATCGGATGAACGGTGATGACCTTGGGCAGGGCGAGCTGTTCCTTGGCGCCCTCGATCTTGAGGCTGAGAACGGCGTTGGTGCCGGAGTGCCGCAAGATCGCAGCGAAATCGTGGGCGTTGAATTCGAGATGCTGCGGATCGGTGCCGTGGCCGTAGAGCACGGCCGGAACCTTGCCTTCGCGGCGTGCGCGGCGTGACGCGCCCTTGCCGGTCTTGGAGCGAACGTCGACGCTCAGCTCATTGGCGGTGTTGGTGGACGCCGGGTTACTGGACTTGGCCATCGGTAGTGCTCCTAGATGTGTCTGTCGGTGATCTCGCACGGCAGACGTCGGCACTACGCGCTTGAAACGCGCTATCCCGTCGATCACGGTGGCTGTGCCACCCTCGCCGTGACGCGGGATCAGGCTAGCCGATCAGCGGTTCAGAGGGGAAATCCTGTGCCGGTGAGCTGCTCGGACAGCTCCCACAGGGCCTTGGCGGTATCGGCGTTGCTGGCCAGCCGGCTGCGGGGGCCGACAGCGGTGGGGCCGCGCATTCCGAACTTCGGGCCGACGTAGCTGTTGCCGGGCAGGTCCTGTGAAGCCGCGTACAGGGTCTGGCGGGCGCCGAAGTCGGCGCTCGTCGCCAGGAGCGTGTTACCGATATCCCAGAAGCGGGTGCCCAGTTGATTGCCGGTATGCGCCTGAAGATTGGTGGAGGAGTAGCCGGGATGGGCTGCCAGCGACTTCACCGGGGAGCCCACCGCGTCGAGGCGCCGCTGCAATTCCTGGGTGAACAGGAGGTTCGCCAGCTTCGACTGGCCGTAGGCGAGCCACGCCGAATACGGGCGGGACTTCCAGTTCAGGTCTTTCAGGCTGATCTTCCCGAACAGGTGCATCATGGACGACACCGTCACGACGCGCTCAGACAATTTGGGCAGCAACTGGTTGGTGAGAGCGAAGTGACCGAGGTGGTTGGTGCCTATCTGGCTTTCGAACCCGTCCTTGGTCAGCGCGTAGGGGACAGCCATGATGCCGGCGTTGTTGATCAGGACGTCGACCTCGTCGACTCCGCTCGCGAACTCCTTGACTGCGGCGAGGTCTTGCAGGTCGAGGGGTCGCACTTCGACGCTTCCCCGCATCGTCGCGGCCGCTTCCTCACCCTTCGCGGTGTTGCGGCAGGCCAGGATGACGTGGGCGCCCACGCGTGCGAGTTCGCGTGCGGTGACGAGGCCGAGCCCGCTGTTGGCGCCCGTCACGATTACGGTGCGGCCGGCGAATGTGGGCAGGTCTGCGGCGGTCCAGGACATGCGCCTCACCTTACGCGGCGGAGGACCTACTTCACGGCGACGGTGAAGCCCCTGATGATCGCCTCGATGTCGGCCGCGTCCGGGGCCGCCTGGTCGGCCAGCGAGGTCACTGTCAGCTGGACGAGGTACCGCTGGAATTGCGGTGCCGCGGTAACCGGGATCACCACCCGGTTATAGCTGTGTAAACGCTTGCCGTTGAGGTCGTAGCTGCCCTCGATCATCGCCGACGGGAACCCGTTGAAGTCGGCGTCCGACGAGTTCAGCTTGGTGAAGTTCTGTGAGATCTCGGCATCCACGTTCGCGTGCTTGATGGCTTCGCCGACGTCGAAGTTGCCGTTGAGTTTGAAGATGATCAGCGTGGCCGTCGGGTAGGTGTTGTTCTTCGCGATCACCTGTGTGGCGGGCGACAGATTGGCGTTTGAGTACTTCACCCATCCGGCGGGCTGGGGCAGCGTGACCTTGAGGTCGGTCAGCTTGTCCAGCGGGACGGGTTCGCCCGTGACCCCGACGCCCTCCAGGTATTGGGCGATCGGTGTGGGTGACGTCGATGTCGTGGATGTGGCCGATGTCGGGCTGCTGCTCCACACCGAAGAGTAGTCCGGCGTAGGCGACCCGCATGCGGTGCCGATCGCCGCCACGGTCAGTGCGCAGATGCCGAGTACCTGCCCGATTCGGGCCGGCTTCACAGGATCTCCCGCACGGCGTCGACCGGGCGCGCAAGGCGTGTGCCTTTGGTGGTGACCACGAACGGGCGCTCGATGAGGATCGGGTTCGCGATCATCGCGTCGAGCAGCTCTTCGTCGTCTGCTTGGTTCAGATTCAGCTCGCCGTAGAGGGATTCACGTTTGCGGACAGCGTCGCGAACCGTGATTCCGGCGTCGGCGATCATCCTGACCAGTTCGGCGCGCGACGGTGGATCTTTCAGGTATTCGACGACCCTCGGCTCAATGCCGTTGTCCCGCAGCAGTTCGAGGGTCTTGCGAGACGTACTGCAGCGCGGGTTGTGATAGATGACCCAGGTGTCAGGCAACCGAATTCCCTACGCGTCCCCGTCGAAAAGCTCTGTGACCGAACCATTCTCGAACACCGCATGAATTGTGCTGGCCAGCAGGGGAGCGATGGACAGCACGGTCAGTTGCGGGAAGCGCTTCGCCTCGTCGATGGGCAGCGTGTTGGTGACGATCACTTCGCGGGCGCCGCAGGAGGCCAGTCGTTCGGCGGCCGGATCCGACAGGACACCGTGGGTTGCGGCGATGACGACATCACGTGCACCCGCTTCGCGGAGCAGGTTGACCGCCCCGGCGATGGTTCCGCCGGTGTCGATCATGTCGTCGGTCAGTACGCACGTCTTACCCGACACGTCACCGACGACGCGATTGGACTTGACCTGGTTGGGCACCTTCGGGTCGCGAGTCTTGTGGATGAACGCCAGTGGCGTGCCTCCCAGCGCGTCAGCCCACTTCTCGGCGACACGAACGCGGCCGGAGTCGGGGGAGACCACCACGACGTCCTCGCACTGGTAGTTCTCCTTGATGTAGCCGGTGAGCAGGGGCTGGGCCCGCATGTGATCGACCGGTCCGTCGAAGAAGCCCTGAATCTGGTCTGTGTGCAGATCGACCGAGACGATGCGATCCGCCCCGGCGGTCTTCAGCAGGTCGGCGACCAGGCGAGCCGAAATCGGTTCGCGGCCGCGGTGCTTCTTGTCCTGACGCGCATAGGGATAGAAGGGCAGGATCGCGGTGATCCGCTTGGCGCTGCCGCGTTTGAGGGCGTCGATCATGAGCAGCTGTTCCATCAGCCACTTGTTCAACGGCGCGGTGTGGGACTGCAGGACGAATGCGTCGCAGCCCCGGACGGACTCGTCGAACCGCACGAAGATCTCGCCGTTGGCGAAGTCCCTGGCGGTTTGCGCCGTCACGTTGACGTCGAGTTCCTTGGCGACCTGTTCAGCGAGCTCGGGATGCGCCCGGCCCGAGAAGAGCATCAGATGCTTGCGATTGTCGATCCAGTCGGTGCCCACTGCGCTGCCCTTGCCGGTTGGGGGTCGATACTCGCCCATCGTACGTAGCAGCGGGATTGCTGCTTTCTCGGGTCAGGACAGCCTACTGCCCGCTGTGTCGGTCATCCCGTCGTTGGCTATCCCGTCGCGTCGCCGGTGGACGCCGGGGAGTCGGCGCGCTTCGCTTGCATTGCCGCCTCGGCGGCGGCGGTACCGGGACGTTTACGCAGGACCCAGTCCTCGATGTTGCGCTGGGCGCCCGCCGAAACCGCGAGCGCACCGGGAGGAACGTCGTCGCGCAGCACCGTACCGGCACCGGTGTAGGCACCGTCGCCGACGACGACCGGGGCGACGAACATGGTGTCCGATCCCGTCCGCACGTGCGATCCGACGCGGGTCCGGCGCTTGGTCACACCGTCGTAGTTGACGAACACGCTGGACGCGCCGATGTTGCTGTGCTCGCCGATGTCGGCGTCACCCACGTAGGTCAGGTGCGGAACCTTGGTCCCAGTGCCGATGACGGAATTCTTCGTTTCGACGAACGTGCCCAGCTTTGCTTTGTCACCGAGTCGGGTGCCGGGGCGAAGGTAGGTGTACGGCCCGACCGAGGCGTTGTTTCCAATCTCCGACTCGCTGCCGTGCGTCCGCACCACAGACGCGCCGTCACCGACTGTCACATCGGTCAGTGTGGTGTCTGGTCCGATTTCGCAGTTGTCGCCGATTCGTGTGGCGCCGAGCAGTTGGCTGCCGGGACGGACGACGGTGTCCCGGCCGATGGCGACGTCGACGTCTATCCACGTGCTGCCGGGATCGATGACGGTGACCCCCGCGCGCTGATGCGTTGCGACGATGCGGCGATTCAATTCGGCACCGAGATTCGCCAGCTGCACCCGGTCGTTGACGCCTGCGACGAGCACATGGTCGTCGATGTGCTTGGCGTGCACCGGTTTCCCGTCGGACCGGACGATGGAGATGGCATCGGTCAGATAAAGCTCATGCTGGGCGTTGTCGGATGACAACCGGCCCAACGCGGACCGCAGCGCTGCGACGTCAAAGGCGTAGACGCCCGAGTTGACCTCGCGGATCGCCCGCTGTTCTGGTGTGGCGTCGGCTTGCTCGACGATCGCGACGACCTCGCCGCTCTCGTCACGCAGGATGCGGCCGTACCCGGTGGAGTCGGGCAATGTCGTGGTGAGCACGGTGATGGCGGCAGCGGTGTCGCGGTGCGCGTCGATCAGGCTGGACAGTGTGTCGGTGTCCAGCAGTGGGGTGTCGCCTGACGTGACGACCAGAACGCCGTCGAAGTCGGCCGGCAATGCGGACAGACCGCACAGCACCGCATGCCCGGTGCCCAGCTGTTCTTCCTGGATCGCCACGTCGATGGGCCCGAGTTTCTCGGCGACGTCCTTGACCAGCGGGCCGACCTGCTCACGCTCATGGCCGAGGACCACGACCAGATGCTGCGGCGCAACTCCGGACACCGAGTGCAGCGCATGGGAGAGCATGCTGCGGCCACCGAGTTCGTGCAGCACCTTGGGGGTGGCCGAACGCATCCTGGTTCCGGCGCCGGCTGCTAGAACCAGGACGGCCGTCTGTGTGTCTGTGCTCATCGATACTCCGCCGCGATTGCTCCGTCGCCAGGACTCGAACCTGAACTATCTGAACCAAAATCAGAGGTGCTGCCGATTACACCACGACGGACCGGGCGCCAAAGCCCGACTGAGACTCTAGTGCAAACCGCTACTGTGATTCGGGTGGCAGCACCTGATAAGGAGCCCCGCGCCCCGCGCGCCCGGATGACCGGCAGTGAGCGCCGGCACCAGCTGATCGACATCGCCCGGTCATTGTTCGCCGAGCGCGGGTACGACGGGACTTCGATCGAGGAGATCGCTCAGCGCGCGAACGTCTCCAAGCCGGTTGTCTACGAACACTTCGGCGGCAAGGAGGGTCTCTACGCCGTCGTCGTCGATCGCGAGATGCAGGCTCTTCTCGACGGAATCACGTCGTCGTTGACGAACAACCGCTCCCGGGTTCGCGTCGAGCGAGTGGCGCTGGCGCTGCTGACTTACGTCGAGGAGCGAACCGACGGCTTCCGCATCATGATCCGAGACTCGCCGGCGGCAATCAGCTCGGGAACGTATTCGAGCCTGTTGAACGACGCGGTGAGTCAGGTTGCGTCGATCCTCGCCGGGGACTTCGCCCGTCGTGGCTTGGATCCCGAGTTGGCGCCGCTGTACGCCCAGGCGCTCGTCGGTTCCGTCTCGATGACCGCGCAGTGGTGGCTGGATGCGCGTGAGCCGAAGAAGGAAGTGGTGGCGGCGCATCTGGTGAACCTGGTGTGGAACGGATTGACGCACCTCGAGGCGGATCCCCAGTTGCGCGACGAGTGAGCTGCCGGCGGACCGCATAGACTGACCGACGATGATCGATCCGGGGCACTCCCATGTCCAGCCCCCGTTGACGGGGCTGGTTGATCTGGCCCTGGCGGCCCCGACTTTTTCCGATCTCGTCGATCGTGCCGCCGAGAAGCCCGCGCAGCTAGCACTTTTCGGGCCTGTCAGCGCGCGTCTGTTCGCCGCGTGCGCACTGGCTCAGGCCGGACCGCTGTTGGTGGTGACAGCCACCGGGCGCGAGGCGGACGACCTGACCGCGGAACTGCGCGGGGTGTACGGCGCGGAGGCGGCGTTGTTCCCGTCATGGGAGACGCTGCCGCACGAACGGCTGTCGCCCGGAGTGGACACCGTCGGCGCGCGGATGATGGTGTTGCGTCGGCTCGCGAACCCCGACGACGCCCGGCTCGGTCCGCCGCTGAAGGCGGTGGTGACGACGGTGCGATCGCTGTTGCAGCCGATGTCACCGGACATCGGCGACATTGCGCCCGTCGCGTTGTCCGTGGGGGCCGAACTCGACTTCGACGGTGTCATATCCCGGTTGGTGGAGCTTGCCTACACCCACGTCGACATGGTCGCAAAGCGCGGTGAGTTCGCTGTGCGCGGCGGAATTCTCGACGTGTTCCCCCCAACCGCCGAACATCCGGTCCGGGTGGAGTTCTGGGGCGACGAGATCGCCGAGATGCGGATGTTCTCGGTGGCCGATCAGCGGTCGATCGCCGAGATCGACATCGCCGAAACCGGTGTTGTGGCGCTGCCGTGCCGTGAGCTGCTCCTCACCGCCGAGGTGCGGGAGAACGCGGCGAAGCTGCTGGCGCAGCACCCCCGCGGCGACGAGAACCAGGTAACCGGCAGCGTGAGCGACATGCTGGCCAAGCTGGCCGAGGGCATCGCCGTGGACGGCATGGAGGCGCTGACCCCCTTGCTGCGGTCGGGAGAACCGACGCTGCTGACCGACCATCTGCCGTCCGGCACGCCGCTGCTGGTGTGCGATCCGGAGAAGGTGCGGGCCCGAGCTGCCGATCTGATCAAGACGGGACGTGAGTTCCTTGAGGCGTCGTGGTCGGTGGCGGCCGTCGGGGGGCAGGCTCCGATCGACATCGAGGAGCTTGGCGGCTCGGGCTTCCAGGACCTCGATGATGTTCGCGATGTCGCCAAGGCGGGCGGTCACCCGTGGTGGACCCTGAGTCAGCTGGGTGACGAGGGCGCTGTCGAGTTGGATGTGCGGCTTGCGCCGTCGGCCCGAGGACAACAGAGCAACGTCGACGAGATTTTCGCCATGCTGCGCGCCCACGTACTGACCGGCGGTGACGCCGTGGTGGTCACCCCGGGCGCCGGTACTGCGCAGCGGGTCGTCGAGCAGCTCGCCGAAAGGGACACCCCGGCAACGATTCTGGAACCTGGCGCGAAACCCAAGCGGGGCGTCGTCGGCGTCCTGAAGGGCCCCCTCCACGACGGCATCATCATCGGCGGCGCCAACCTGGTGATCGTCACCGAAACCGATCTGACCGGTAATCGGGCCACCGCCGTCGAAGGCAAACGGCTGGCGGCCAAACGCCGCAACACGGTCGATCCGCTGGCGCTGACCGCCGGCGACCTGGTGGTGCACGACCAACACGGCATCGGCCGCTTCGTGGAGATGGTGGAGCGCACGGTCGGCGGCGCGCGCCGCGAATACCTGGTGCTCGAATACGCGTCGAGCAAGCGAGGCCAGGCGGCAGACAGGTTGTTCGTCCCGATGGATTCGCTCGACCAGCTGTCGCGCTATGTCGGCGGCCAGGAGCCGAGCCTCTCCCGGCTCGGCGGCAGCGATTGGGCGAATACGAAAACCAAGGCGCGCAAGGCCGTTCGTGAGATCGCGACGGAACTGGTGGCGCTGTACGCGAAGCGTCAGGCCGCACCCGGGCACGCCTTCGGGCCGGACACGCCCTGGCAGGCGGAGATGGAAGACGCGTTCGGGTTCACCGAGACCATCGACCAGCTCACGGCCATCCAGGAGGTCAAGTCCGATATGGAGAAGCCGGTCCCGATGGACCGGGTGATCTGCGGCGACGTCGGATACGGCAAGACGGAGATCGCCGTCCGTGCTGCCTTCAAAGCCGTGCAGGACGGCAAGCAGGTGGCCGTTCTGGTGCCGACGACGCTGCTGGCCGATCAGCATCTGCAGACATTCACCGAACGTATGGCGGGCTTCCCGGTGACTGTGAAGGGTCTGTCGCGGTTCACCGATCCCGCCGAATCGCGCAAGACGGTCGAGGGCATGGCCGACGGCAGCGTCGACGTCGTCATCGGGACGCATCGCCTGATCCAGACGGGCGTTCGCTGGAAGGATCTCGGGCTGGTGGTGGTCGACGAGGAACAGCGTTTCGGAGTCGAACACAAGGAACACATCAAGGCGCTGCGTTCCCACGTGGACGTGCTGACCATGAGTGCCACACCGATCCCGCGAACGCTGGAGATGAGCCTGGCGGGTATCCGCGAGATGTCCACCATCCTGACCCCGCCCGAGGAGCGCTACCCGGTGCTCACCTACGTGGGGCCGCACGATGACAAGCAGGTCGCTGCGGCGCTGCGACGCGAACTGCTGCGGGACGGTCAGGCGTTCTACATCCACAACCGGGTCAACAGCATCGACGCCGCGGCGGGGCGGATCAGGGCGCTGGTGCCGGAAGCCCGGGTGGCTGTCGCCCACGGGCAGATGGCCGAGGACCTGCTCGAGCGCACGGTCGAGGGGTTCTGGCACCGTGAATTCGACATTCTGGTGTGCACGACGATCGTCGAGACCGGTCTGGACATCTCCAACGCCAACACGCTGATCGTCGAACGCGCCGATACCTTCGGACTGTCGCAGCTGCATCAGCTCAGGGGCCGGGTCGGCCGCAGCCGCGAGCGCGGATACGCCTATTTCCTTTATCCGCGCGAGATGCCGCTGACCGACACCGCGCACGACCGGCTGGCCACCATCGCGCAGAACAACGAACTCGGCGCCGGGATGGCAGTTGCGTTGAAGGACTTGGAGATTCGTGGTGCCGGTAACGTTCTGGGGGTGGAGCAGTCCGGCCATGTGGCCGGTGTCGGCTTCGATCTGTATGTGCGGCTGGTCGGTGAGGCCGTCGAGGCTTACCGTGCGGCCGCGGACGGGAAGACGGTCACGACGGCCGACGAACCCAAGGAAGTCCGGATCGATCTTCCGGTCGACGCGCACCTGCCGCCGGACTACATCGGCAGCGACAGGTTGCGACTAGAGGGCTATCGGCGCCTGGCCGCGGCGGGCGACGAGGCCGCTGTCGCCAGGGTCGTCGACGAGCTGATCGACCGGTACGGTCCACTGCCCGAGCCGGCGCAGCTGCTGGTTGCCGTGGCGCGGTTGCGGCTGGTGTGCCGTCATTACGGGGTCACGGAGGTGGGCGCCACCGGAACCGGTTCTGCCACAACGCTTCGCCTGTCGCCACTGGTGTTGGCGGATTCAGCACAACTGCGGCTGAAGCGGGTGTATCCGGGGTCCAACTACCGGGCGACCACCTCGATGGTGCAGGTTCCGATCCCTCGAACGGGGGGGATCGGCGCGCCGAGAATCCGCGACCTGGAATTGGTGCAGATGGTGAGCGACCTGCTGCTGGCGCTCGATGGCAGACCGAAGGGCGAGATCGACATGACCAGCTTCGCGCCCGGCGGCGACACATGACCGTCATTCTGGTGGATCCTCGCCGGCCCGCGATGGTTCCTGTCGAGGCTGTCGAATTGCTCGGCGGCGAAGTGCAATACACCGAAGAGATGCCCGTTCGCGTGCCGTGGTGCCTGCCGTCGGCCCGTTCCGTCTATTCCGGCGACGACGCGCCCGTGCTGTTGTCCTCGGATCGGCAACACCCGGTGGTGCAGGCGCGGTTGGCCTCAGGTGAACGACTGATCTCGGCGCCGTCGCCACAAGCCGGGGAGCGACTCGTCGACGCGGTGGACATCATGGACCGGCTGCGGACCGCGGGTCCGTGGGAGAGCGAGCAGACCCACGATTCACTGCGGCGTTACCTGTTGGAGGAAACCTACGAGTTGTTCGACGCCGTCCACCGCGGGAGCGCCGACGAACTTCGCGAGGAACTCGGAGATGTGTTGCTGCAGGTGCTGTTTCACGCCCGGATCGCCCAAGAGGCGACGCACGGTGCGTTCACCATCGATGACGTCGCCGATTCACTGGTGCGCAAACTCGGCAACCGCGTTCCCGCTGTCCTTTCCGGTGAGTCGATATCGCTCGAGGATCAGCTGGCCCAGTGGGAGGAGCGCAAGGCGCAGGAACTGACGTCGCAGGCCCGGCAGTCGTGCGTCGATGACATTCCCACCGCGCAGCCCGCGTTGGCGTTGGCGCAGAAGGTGATCGAGCGGGTGGTCAATGCCGGATTTCCGGTCGAGCTGATGCCCGCGACGATGACGACGGTGACTTTGTCTCCCGGGGGTGATGCGGAGGTCGAATTGCGCAGTGCGGTATTGGGATTCATGGATGCCGTGCGCGCGACCGAGCGCGCTGTCGCCACCTCCCGGGGCGAACTCGGCGACGGATCGCAGATCCCGATCAGCGACGAGGAGTGGCGCTGGTACTGGGGATCGCCCCAATAGCGATCAGCCCAGTAGCGTGGAGCCCCAGTAGTCGCTCTGACCCAACCCCGGTGGGCATCCGAACACCGCGGAACCGGTATGCGTGATGTACTCGTTGAGCGCGTCGTTGCGAGCCAATTCGGTTTGCATTGGGATGAATTGCGTAACCGGGTTGCGGACGAAGGCGATGAAGAACAGGCCGGCGTCGAGATGCCCGAAGCCATCGGTGCCGTCGGTGAAGTTGTAGCCGCGACGCAGTATCCGGATCCCGTTCAGATGCTGATGCGACGCCAGTCGGACATGCGCATCGACGTCGATCAACGGCGTGTTCTCGCCGGTGACGAGATCAAGGTCGAGTTCTTCGAACTCGTCCTTGAGGCCGTTGGGCGCCCCGCTTCCCTTTTGTCGACCGATAACCCGTTCCTGCTCGAGAAGTGTTGTTCGGTCCCAGTTTTCGATGCGCATTCGGATTCGCCGGGAGACCAGATAGGTGCCCCCGGTCATCCAGGACGGACCGTCGCCGTCGGCCACCCAGACCTGCTCATCGAGGAGGTCGGTGTCTTCGGCCTTGATGTTGTTGGTTCCGTCCTTGAACCCGAACAGATTTCGCGGGGTGCTTTGTTCGCGAGTGGTCGAGGAGGTCCTGCCGAAACCGAGTTGTGAGTAGCGGACGGCGACGGTGCCGAAACCTACCCGGGCGAGGTTGCGGATGGCGTGGACGGCGACCTGCGGGTCGTTGGCGCAGGCCTGAACGACGATGTCGCCGCCGCATTGAGCGGGATCCATCGTCTCGTTCGGAAACTTGGGCAGATCGGCGAGGGGAGTGGGCCGCTTGTCGGCGATTCCGAACCGGTCCTTGCCGTCCTTGAGGAAGAAGCTGGGACCGAAGCCGATCGTCAGTGTCAGCGCGGAGGCCGGCAGCCCCAATGCCTCGCCGGTATCCGATGGCGGTGCATAGGGGTTGAGTCCGATCGCGCCGTCGGCGACTGCCTCCTCGCCCGCGGTCATGCGCTCCGCCATCGACGTCCACTCCCGCAGCATCTTGACGACGTCCGCCTTGGAGTCGGTGGTGACGTCGAATGTGCAGAAGTGCATCCGGTCCTGGGCCGGTGTGATGATCCCCGCTTGCCGCTTGCCGCGGAATGGGACGGGCTTCTCCAGTCCGGTGGTGGCGGTGCTGCTGCCCCAGGCGTGGCCGGCGAGCGCACCTGCACCCGCCGCTCCCACCATCGCGGCGCCCACTCCTACCGCACCGAAAACCGCGCGCCGGGATACCCCGGAGCGCGATTCGGTCTGTTCGTGACTACTTTTGCGCGACGACACCCTGCACCTGGCTTACTTCCTTGCTCAGCGCATCGATGGCGCGCGACAGTTCTTGGCGTTGCGGTTCGGTCACTGTGTCGTACAGCACGAATCCATCGCCATTGCGGAACTTGGCCAACAACGCTTCGACTTCGGCGAATCGCTGGTCGACCGCCTTGCCCAGTTCGGTGTTGCGCTCGTCGACGATCGGGCGCACCGAGGACACCGCCGTCTGGGAGCCCTCGACGTTCGCCTGGAAGTCCCACAGGTCGGTGTGGCTGAAGATGTCCTCCTCGCCGGTGATCTTGCTGATGGCGACCTCGTCGAGGAGCCCCTGAGCGCCGCCCGCGATCTGGGTGGGATCGATGGTGAACTCGGGTGAGTTCACCTTGTCGTTGAGTTCCTTGATGTCGGCGAGCAATTGGTCGGCGACGGCGTTCGTGTCGGGTTGCAGGCCGCTGACCCACAAGTCCTTTTCCAGCCGGTGGAAGCCCGTCCACTTCTGGCCAGGCTCGAGGTCGGCTTCGCGCAAGTCGATGCGGGGGTCGAGGTTGTCGGGGAACGATTCGGCGACGGGTTCGATGCGCTCGTAGTAGGTGCGGGTGGTCGGGTAGAGCGATTTCGCGGTGGCGACGTCGCCCTTCTTGATTGCCGCGGTGAATGCTTCGGTGGCCGGGATGAGCGCTTCGGTCTGGGTCTCGACGTATTCCTTGTAGCGGTCGGCGGCTTCCTTGTACTTGCCCTCGGTGTCGACCTTGACGGCTTGTCCGGTGACGGTGAAATCGCCGCGGATACCGTCTCCGACCATGCCCGGCTTGCAGGCGGTTTGATACGTGCCCGGCTCGTTGAGCGAAACGATGAGTTTGCGCTGCAGTCCGGGTGAGACGTTTTCGACCTCGCCCATCACCCGCTCGCCCTCGCCGTAGACGTAGAACTCGGTGACCTTGGTTCCGTTGTTGGTGATCACGAACGTGCTGGGACCTGTCGCGGCCGTTGTGGCGGACAGCTTGCAGTCGGTGTCCGACGCGGTGACGGTGATCTCGGCCGCGTTTTCGCCCGCCGCGTCGGAGGTCTTCGTCTCCTTGGCTGTGCAACCCGCGAGCGAAGCCCCCACAACACCGGCGGCAATCACTGCAACCGTTGCGGTGGCTGACTTGAAGCCCTGCGGCGAGTTGAGTTTCACGTGGTCGACCTTTCAGTGACAGGAGTGCTGGATTGCTGAGGCGATGCGGGCGGGGCGACGGTTGGCCGAAGGAAAAAGCCGAGAACGACGGTGAGGTAGGTCAGCCAGCCCGCGAGTTGGAGGAGCGTGGGCGTGGGCTTGACGTTGAAGACGCCCTGGATCAGCGAGCCGTACCAGGACGACCAGTCGAACCAGGCGGTGATGTCGAATGCCTTGGCGCCCAGTCCGGGTAACCAGCCGACGGTCTGCAGCGCTCCGATGCCGTAGGACAGAATCCCGGCGGCGACGACGATGAGGAAGATCCCTGTGTACTGGAAGAACTTGTGCAGGTTGATCCGGACCGCGCCGACGTACATGCCGTAGGCGATGGCGGCGGCCACGACGACGCCCATCAGTAGACCTGCCAGCGGCCAGGTGGTTTCGGCTTCGGCATAGCCGACCATGAAGAGTGCGGTTTCCACGCCTTCGCGTCCTACCGCGAGGAACGCGAGCGCGGTGACCGCGAGCGGACCGGTTTCGAGGGCCTGCGACATTCCCGTCCGCAGTTCGCCCGACAGGCTGCCGGAGGCTTTGCGCATCCACAGCACCATCGAGGTGACGATCACTACGGCCACCAGCGATGCCACCCCCGCGACGGCTTCCGCCGCGAGGTCTTTGATGGTGTAGGCGCCGAGTTGGATGGCCAGGAAGATCCCGACGGTGATCGCCACCGCCGCGCCGACGCCCAGCCAAACCCATTTGAGTGCGTCTCGCCGACCCGATTTCACCAGGAATGCCACCAGGATCATCACCACGATGCTGGCTTCCAGGCCTTCGCGGAGGCCGATGAGACCGCTACCGAAGACTTGGGCTCCGATACTCGGGCCGGCGGCGGCGAACGTGCTCTGGGTGCTGGTCAAGATGTCTGCTGCACCGATCATCGCACTGTCCTCACTGAGTGAATCCCTTGAACAGCTTTGGCTCACCAAAGCAAGGTGTGGCTCACCTTAACACGGGTGGTATCGGCGACGTTATCCATCTGTGGCGGCAGAGGTAGCGGCTATCGCGGGCCTGGCATGGGACGATGATTGCGCTGAGCTCGGTTCGAGGAGTCATGTGTCCAGATCGCGATGGCTGCGTGTCGCCGTCGTCGTTGTGGCGGCGGCGATGCTGCTGGCTTCGAGTTGCTCATGGCAACCGGGTACCCCCATCCCGGACGGCGTTCCACCGCCGGCCGGCGACCCCGTGCCCGCCATCGACACCCATGCCGGCGGAAGACCTGCGGATCAGCTCCGCGAATGGGCTGCCGAGCGAGCGCCGAAACTGGGAATTCCGATTGAAGCCCTCGAGGCGTACGCATACGCGGCGCGGGTAGCCGAAGTGGAGAATCCCAAGTGCCATCTGGCGTGGACCACGCTCGCCGGAATCGGGATGGTCGAAAGCCACCACGGCACCTACCGCGGCTCGGCCATCGCGCCGAACGGTGACGTCACCCCGCCGATTCGCGGCGTGCGGCTCGATGGCACCGGTGGCAACCTCGAGATCATCGACGGCGAATCGGCACTCGACGGCGACGAGGTCTACGCCCGGGCGATGGGCCCGATGCAGTTCATTCCCGAAACCTGGCGGCTCTATGGTGTCGACGCCAACAACGACGGCGCGATCAGCCCCGACAATTTCGATGACGCGGCCCTCTCGGCCGCAGGCTATCTGTGCTTTCGCGGCAAGGACCTGGCCACGCCCGCGGGCTGGATGAACGCCCTGCGTGCCTACAACCATTCCGACCAGTACGCGCGCGCGGTACGAGACTGGGCGACTCGATACGCGACCGGGCAGCCTCGCTGACGGACACCATCTAGGCTTTACCCCGAACGGCGGGCTCCCATGGGGTTGACTCATGTGATTAGGCGGCCGCCGATCACGAGACAAGCAGGTCGACAGACATTAGGAGACACCAGTGCCCATCATCGAGCAGCTTGCGGCCCGCGAGATCCTCGATTCCCGCGGCAATCCGACGGTTGAGGTCGAGGTGGCCTTGATCGACGGAACCATCGCGCGTGCGGCGGTGCCGTCGGGCGCATCGACGGGTGAGCACGAAGCGGTCGAGCTGCGAGACGGCGGATCCCGTTACGGCGGCAAGGGTGTCCAGAAGGCCGTCGAGGCCGTTCTGGATGAGATCGCCCCCGCGGTGATCGGACTCTCGGCCGACGATCAGAGGTTGGTCGATCAGGCATTGCTCGACCTCGACGGCACTCCGGACAAGTCCCGGCTGGGTGCGAACGCCATCCTCGGTGTCTCGTTGGCGGTCGCCAAGGCCGCTGCCGATTCCGCGGCGCTTCCGTTGTTCCGCTACCTGGGCGGCCCGAACGCGCACATCCTTCCGGTCCCGATGATGAATATTCTGAACGGCGGCGCACACGCCGACACCGGCGTCGACGTTCAGGAGTTCATGGTTGCGCCCATCGGTGCCCCCAGCTTCAAGGAGGCGTTGCGCTGGGGCGCGGAGGTCTACCACTCCCTGAAGTCCGTTCTGAAGAAGCAGGGACTTTCGACTGGCCTCGGCGATGAAGGCGGTTTCGCCCCGGATGTCGCGGGCACCAAGGCGGCACTCGACCTGATCGGTTCGGCCGTCGAGGCGGCCGGCTTCAAGCTTGGTGTCGACGTCGCGCTGGCCCTCGACGTCGCGGCGACGGAGTTCTACACGGCCGGAACGGGTTACAGCTTCGAGAAGCAAACCCGCACCGCCGCCGAGATGAGCCAGTTCTACGCGGGCTTGCTGGACTCCTATCCGCTGGTGTCCATCGAGGACCCGCTGTCCGAGGACGACTGGGACGGCTGGATCGAACTGACCGCAGCCATCGGCGACCGCGTCCAGATCGTCGGAGACGATTTGTTCGTCACCAATCCGGAGCGACTCGAGGACGGCATCGAGCGAGGTGCCGCCAACGCTTTGCTCGTGAAGGTCAACCAGATCGGAACGCTGACCGAGACGCTCGACGCAGTCTCCCTCGCGCACAACAGCGGCTATCGGACGATGATGAGCCACCGCAGCGGCGAGACCGAGGACACGACCATCGCCGATCTTGCGGTGGCCGTCGGCAGCGGTCAGATCAAGACGGGTGCCCCGGCGCGTAGTGAACGCGTCGCCAAGTACAACCAGTTGCTTCGCATCGAGGAAGCGCTCGGTGACGCCGCCCGATATGCGGGCGATCTGGCGTTCCCGAGGTTCGCCGGCCCGGAGCAGTAAGCCGAGAAGCATTGTGGCAGAAGGCAAGCGGGGTGATTCAAAGCGGCGGACACCGGGGTCGAGACCGGGTGCGTCCGGGCAGGGGCGTTCGCGTCCGGCCGTCATCCCCAGGCGCGAATCGCGGGGTTCCACCGGCAAGGCAGATGCCGAGAACGCCGTCGAAGCGATTGCCGGCCCCATTCGCCGGGCGATCGTCGCATCGCTCGATCGGCAGAACGAACAACGGCTGGGGTTCACGGCACGCCGTGCGGCGATTCTGGCTGCGGTGGTGTGCGTTCTGACGCTGACCATCGCGGGCCCGGTGCGCACGTACTTCGCGCAGCGCACCGAGATGAAGCAATTGGCGGCGGCGGAAGCCACTATGCGCAAACAGATCTCGGATCTCGAACAGCAGAAGGAAAAGCTCGCCGATCCGGTGTACGTGGCGGCACAGGCGCGCGAGCGGCTCGGCTTCGTGATGCCCGGCGACATCCCCTATCAAGTGCAGCTGCCGGCGTCCGCTGTGCAGGCGGCGCCCGCCGAAGAACATGCCGAGACGGCGAAGAACTCCACCCCCTGGTACACGTCACTGTGGCACACCGTGGCCGACACTCCGCACGGCCCGCCTGCCCCGGCCGCACCGGAGCCCGCTCCTCCCGGCGCTCCTGTGCCGGACGCACCCGCGGCACCGGTGCCCGCCGGTGGTTGATCTCGCGGACCTCGACGCAGTCGCGCGCCAACTGGGGCGTGAGCCGCGGGGTGTCCTCGAGGTCGCCTACCGCTGCCCCAACGGGGAACCGGGTGTTGTGAAGACGACGCCTCGCCTTCCGGACGGCACTCCGTTTCCAACCCTGTACTACCTGACGCATCCGCTATTGACCTCGGCTGCAAGCAGGTTGGAGTCCGAGGGCGTCATGCGCGAAATGTCCGCGCGATTGTCCGAGGATCCTGATCTTGCCGCCGCCTACCGTCGTGCGCACGACTCGTATCTGGCGGAGCGCGATGCGATCGAGTCGCTGGGAACCACGTTCACGGGTGGCGGCATGCCCGATCGGGTGAAATGTCTGCATGTGCTGATGGCGCATTCGCTCGCGAAGGGTCGCGGTGTCAATCCATTCGGCGACGAGGCGCTGGCCAGGCTGGCGGCCGATCCGGCTATGGCGGGAATACTCGCGCCCGAGGTTTGGACGTGAGCAGGGTCGGTGCAATCGATTGCGGCACGAACTCGATTCGGTTGTTGATCGCTGAGACGGGAGATTCTCTCCTGCGTGATGTGCATCGGGAGATGCGCATCGTGCGATTGGGTCAAGGTGTTGACGCAACAGGACAATTCGCGCCGGAGGCATTGGCGCGGACGCGGGCCGCGCTGAGTGATTACGCGGATCTGCTGCGCAGCCACGACGTTGAGCGGATCCGGATGGTCGCCACCTCAGCGGCGCGCGATGTTTCCAACCGTGAGGAATTCTTCGCGATGACCGCAGACCTGCTGGGCGCCGTCCAACCCGGTGCGGTCGCCGAGGTCATCAGCGGAGCGCAGGAGGCCGAGCTCTCATTCAACGGTGCCGTCGCCGAATTGGATTCGGCCGCAGGGCCGTTCGTAGTGGTCGATCTCGGTGGCGGGTCGACCGAGGTGGTGCTGGGGGACACGGGTGTGCTGGCCGGACACTCCGCAGACATCGGATGCGTGCGGCTCACCGAACGATTCCTGCACTCCGATCCGCCGACCGCTGTTGAGGTGGCGGCCGCCCGTGAACTGGTGCGCGAGAAGCTGGGTGAGGCCTTCCGGGCGGTCCCGGTCGAGAGTGCCGCGACATGGGTCGGCCTTGCCGGCACCTTCACCACTGTCGCGGCCCTGGCCAAGCGCATGACGACCTATGACGCCGATGCGATTCATCTGTCGACGGTGACGTTCGGTGATCTGCTGCCGGTGTGCGACGAGCTCGTCGGCATGACGCGTGCCGGCCGCGCCGCGCTGGGTCCCATGCACGAGGGGCGAGTCGACGTGATCGGTGGCGGAGCGATCGTCGTTCAGGAATTGGCGCGCGCTTTGGGCACCCGTGCCGGCATCGACTCACTGGTCGTGAGCGAGCACGACATCCTGGACGGCATCGCGCTGTCTCTCGCCTGACCCTGTCTCTCGCCTGACGTTTCGCCGAGCAGACCCAGAGGTCCCGGAACGCTCGGCGTGTCGGGGACATTTGGGTCTGCTCGCGAAAGAAATCTCGAGCAGGGGAATTCAGGCGATGAACCGGTAGCCCATCCCGGCTTCGGTGATGAGATGCCGGGGCTGGGCTGGATTGTCCTCGAGTTTTCGCCGCAGCTGAGCAAGGTATACCCGCAGATAGTGGGTCTCCTTGGCGTACGCCGGGCCCCATACCTCCCTGAGCAACTCCTCGCGGCCGACCAGCCTGCCGCGATTTCGTACCAGCACCTCGAGCATTCCCCACTCGGTAGGGGTCAGATGGACGGCGGAACCGTTCTTATGGACCGTCTTCGTCGCCAGATCCACTGTGAAAGAGTCGGTTTCGATCACAGGGACGTCTGTCTCGACGGCTGACGCACCGCGCCGGACAGCGGCCCGCAGTCGGGCCAGGAACTCGTCCATGCCGAAGGGCTTCGTGACGTAGTCGTCCGCGCCCGCGTCGAGCGCCTCGACCTTCTCCATTGAATCCGTGCGCGCCGACAGCACGATCACCGGAGCGCGGAGCCATCCCCGAAGTGCCGCAAGAACTTCGATACCGGACATGTCGGGAAGGCCGAGGTCGAGAATGACCACCTCGGGTCGGTGGTCGGCGGCGATTCGGAGTGCTTCCGCACCGGTGGAGGCTGTTCGCAGGTCGTATCCGCGAACACTCAAGTTGATTCGAAGAGCGCGCAGGATCTGCGGGTCGTCGTCAACCACCAATGCGCGAATCTTGTTCATGTCTTACCGGTTTCGGGTGGCGCGGCAAGATCGACCACGACGGTCAGACCGCCACCGGGGGTGTCGGTGGCAGAGATGGTTCCGCCCATAGCCTCGGTGAAACCCCGGGCGACGGAAAGGCCGAGGCCCACACCGAGCTTGTTGTTCCGGTCACCAAGTCGCTGGAACGGTTCGAACAGTTGATCGGCGTCTCCCCGGGCAACGCCGGGGCCCTCGTCGACGACGTTGATCAGGACGCGGTCTCCCACCCGGCCGGCATTCACCCGCACAGTGCATCCTGGCGCGTGGCGAAGCGCATTATCGATGAGGTTGGCGAGAACCCGTTCGAGCAGGCCGGCATCGGCGACCACAACGGAGCCTCCGCTGTCGGCATTGATGTCCACCTTGATTCGGTTCAGTCCCCTGGCTCCGAAGCCGGTGGCCCCACGGTTGATGCTCAGCAGAGCCCGTTGTACGACCTCTTCGAGGTAAGCGGCGGTGAGTTCCGGACGCACCACCCCCGCGGCCAACCGGGATGAGTCGAGCAGGTTGTCGACGAGTGCCCCGAGTTGGTCGACGGATTCCTCGATCGTTTCGAGTAGTTCGGCGGTGTCCTCCGCCGAGAAACTGACCTCCTTGGAACGCAGGCTCGACACTGCCGCCTTGGCCCCGGCAAGGGGGGTGCGCAGGTCGTGGCTCACGGCAGATAGCAGCGACCGGCGCAGGTTGTCAGCCTTCTCGATGGCATGGGCTTTGCTCGCTTCTTCGGCGAGTTCCTGCTGGCGGACCTGGCCTGCGGCCTGCTTGGCGACGGCGGTCAATACCCTCAGGTCTCCGGCGGGCAGACTGTGGCCGGCCATGAGCATCCAGAATTCGTCGTCGCCCACTTCGATGACGGTGTCGGCGGAGTCGACGCCGTCAGGAGGATCCTCGCCCGCGCTTGCCACCAGTTGCGAGTGGTCGTCGCGCACCCGCACCAGGCTGACCGCACGCTGGGAGTAGGCCTCACGGACCTTCGCCAGCAGTGCGCACAGATCCGCCCCGCGGAGCACCGAACCCGAAAACAGCGTCAGCAGTTCAGCTTCCCGCGATGCCTTCGTTGCCTCGCGGCTGCGCCGAGAGGCTCTGTCGACCAGCGCCGCGACCGCGATCGCCGTTGCCAGCAGGACGACTTCGGTGACCGCGCTGTCGGGGTCGGCGATGGTGAACGTATGCCTCGGATCGGTGAGGTAGTAGTTCAGCAGCAGGCCGGACAGTGCGGCGCAGAGCACCGCAGGCACCACGCCGCCTAGAAGCGCGACCGCAAGCACCCCGACGAAGAACAGCGCGGTGTCACCGGCCACTGAAAGGTAGCGATCCAGCGCGTCGACCGCGATCGCACAGATCAGAGGAGGGACGAGAACCGCTGCCAGCCAGGCGATCACGCGGCGTCCGCGGGGGGTTACCGAGGTCATCGACAGACCGTGCTTGGCCTCCGCGTGGGTGACCATGTGCACGTCGATCCTGCCGGATTCCTGGACGACTCTGGCGCCGATGCCCTCCTCGAAAATTCTTGCCCAACGAGACCGTCGTGAGGTGCCCAGCACCAACTGAGTGGCATTCACTTGGCGCGCAAAGTCGAGCAGTGCGGCCGGCACACCCCCGGCGCCGCCGCCCGCGACGGTGTGGACAGTCGCTCCCAGCGCCGTGGCCAACTCGCGGATCCGGCCCATCTGCGGTGCCGAAACTCCGGTCAGCCCATCGCCACGGGCGACGTGGACGATCATCAGCTCGGCGCTGGACTTCGACGCTATGCGTGATGCTCGGCGCACCAACGCTTCCGATTCCGGTCCGCCGGTGACGGCGACCACCAAGCGCTCTCGGGCTTCCCAGGTCTTGTCGATCCTGTTGTCCGCGCGGTATTTGTTAAGGGCGGCGTCTACCTGATCGGCGAGCCAGAGCAACGCCAATTCTCTTAACGCGGTGAGGTTTCCGCGTCGGAAGTAGTTCGACAGAGCAGCGTCGACACGGTCGGCTGCGTACACGTTGCCGTGTGAAAGTCTGCGGCGCAACGCTTCCGGGGTGACGTCGACCAGTTCGATCTGTGCCGCGGCGCGGACCATTTCGTCGGGAACCGTTTCCTGCTGTTCGATTCCGGTGATCTGGGAGACTACGTCGTTCAGGCTTTCGAGATGCTGAACGTTGACGGTTGACAGCACAGTGATACCTGCATCGAGCAGCTCCTCGATGTCCATCCAGCGCTTGGCGTTCTTGCTGCCGGGCGTGTTGGTGTGCGCGAGTTCATCGACGAGCACAACCTCCGGCCGGCGTGCCAGTACTGCCGGCACATCGAGTTCCGAAAATCGACCGCCGCGGTATTCGATGATGCGCGGTGGGATCAGCTCGATGCCCTCGAGCTGTTGGGCTGTCTTCTCTCGGCCGTGAGTCTCGACGATCGCGGCCACAACGTCGGTGCCGCGACCGAGGCGCCGGTGGGCCTCGCCGAGCATCGCATAGGTCTTGCCCACACCGGGTGCCGCGCCGAGATAGATCCGCAGTTCGCCGCGTTTCGGGTTGCGCGGCGTTTGTTCGCCGCCGCC
Source organism: Mycobacterium sp. (assembly GCA_046330895.1). GTDB lineage: Bacteria > Actinomycetota > Actinomycetes > Mycobacteriales > Mycobacteriaceae > Mycobacterium. Next base: position 165,351 of record JAXLRY010000008.1, read on the forward strand.
GGGCACCCGCGGGGGATGAAGGGAATCCACCTGCTCATCATCCATCTGCGATCCGGCCCGCTAGCCCGGCTGTCCCGAACTCTTCGGGGGGAACTTCTGGTCCAGGGCGAGGTTCAGTTCGACGACATTGACGGCGGGCTCTCCGAAGATGCCTGCTACGCGGCCGTCGGAGAACTGCGTTACGAGCTGACCGATCTCGCGGGCGTCCACTCCGCGCGCCTTCGCAACTCGCGCGACCTGCATGGCGGCGTAGGCCGGCGAGATGTCTGGGTCGAGTCCGCTTCCGCTCGCGCTCACGGCGTCCGCCGGGACAGTCGGGTTGCTCGGTGCGGAGCCGCGAATGGGCACGATCTGTCCTGCCGAATAGTCCTCACCGAATTTCGCACATTCGACTCGCACACCTTCGTAGGTGGCGATGAAGGGGCTCGGCGTGGTGGTGCAGGGTTCGTTGACGCTGATCACCCGCGTCGGAGTGACCACGGTTCCCCGGGCGTCCCGCGGGCCCATCACCGCCAGAACCGCTCCGACGCCGCCCGGGGTGCAGAACGGGCGGTTGCCGTCGACACCGTTGGCGTCACCGATGTCCTTGCTGCGGGTGCACACCTGCGTCAGCAGGCTTGCCGCATAGCCGTTGCCGCCGGCCGGTTCGGAGGGGTCGCCGAGTGTGTCGACGACGCTCTCCGGGCCGAGGTTCGACGCGCCACTGGCCATCGGGTCGTATCCGGCACCGGCGGCCGACGGCCTGCTTTGAAAGTACTGGGGGAGCGCGTTGCCCTTGGCGTCGGTGAATTGCTGACCGATCAATCGGCTGGCTACGGGACGGCCTTTGAGATCGATGATGGATCCATCGGCTTTGTCGCTGAGGCCCGGAATGTGTGCCACCAACCAGATGAACAAGGGGTAGCCGATGCCGACGATCACAGTGAGCACCAGGAGCGCGCGCAGCGCGGCCCAGTGTTGGCGAATCACATTGGACAGGTTCATGTCACATCCCCGGCAGGAATTGGATGAGAAGATCGATGATCTTGATGCCGACGAACGGGGCGACGATTCCGCCGAGCCCGTACACGTAGAGGTTGCGGCTCAACAGCTTCGACGCACTGCTCGGGGTGTATCGAACTCCCTTGAGCGACAGCGGGATCAGCGCGACGATGATGATCGCGTTGAAGACGACCGCGGACAGGATTGCCGACTGGGGGCTGTGCAACCGCATGATGTTCAGCAGGTCCAGACCGGGGAACAGTGCCACGAACATCGCCGGGATGATCGCGAAGTACTTGGCGATGTCGTTCGCGATCGAGAACGTCGTCAGCGCGCCCCGGGTGATCAGCAACTGCTTTCCGATCTCGACGATTTCGATGAGTTTAGTCGGATCGGAGTCGAGGTCGACCATATTGCCGGCCTCTTTGGCGGCCGATGTTCCGGTGTTCATCGCGACCCCGACATCGGCCTGCGCCAGTGCGGGAGCGTCGTTGGTGCCGTCGCCGGTCATCGCGACCAGCTTGCCGCCGGCCTGCTCCTGCTTGATGAGTGTGAGCTTGTCTTCGGGTGTCGCTTCGGCCAGGAAGTCGTCTACGCCGGCTTCCTCGGCGATGGCCCGTGCGGTCAGGGGATTGTCCCCGGTGATCATCACCGTGCGAATCCCCATTTTGCGCATTTCGTCGAATCGTTCGCGCATCCCTTGCTTGACAACGTCTTTGAGATGGATCACGCCGAGTACGGAAGCCTTCGCTGTGCCGCTTTCCCGGCTGACCTGGCCGACGACCAGAGGGGTGCCGCCGGCTGCCGAGATGCCGTCGACGAGGTTGCCCAGATCGGTGGGTACTGCACCGCCCTGGCTTCGGATCCATTCGGCCACGGAGCTCGCCGCGCCCTTGCGAAGCAGCTGTCCGTTGTCGAGGTTGACTCCGGACATCCTTGTCGTTGCGGAGAATTCGACCCACTCCGCATTCACCAGTTCGCCCGGAGTCCGCGCTCGAAGGCCGAAGTTCTCCTTCGCGAATACCACGATGGAACGCCCCTCGGGCGTTTCGTCGGAAAGACTGGAGAGCTGAGCGGCATCGGCCAGCTGGTCGGCTGAGATCCCCGGCATCGGAAGGAAGTCCGAGGCTTGCCGGTTGCCGAGTGTGATGGTTCCAGTCTTGTCGAGCAGGAGGGTGTTGACGTCGCCGGCGGCCTCGACAGCCCGGCCTGACATCGCTAGCACGTTACGCTGGACGAGGCGGTCCATGCCCGCGATGCCGATCGCCGACAGCAGTGCGCCGATTGTGGTGGGAATCAGGCACACCAGAAGCGACACCATGACGATTCCGCTGATTCCATCGCTGTTCAGCGAGAGCGATTCCGCCACTCCGGGGTTGTTCGCCTTTGAGTAGATGGCGAGTGGCTGCAAGGTCGCGACGGCGAAGATGAAGATGATCGTCAAGGCTGCGAGAAGGATGTTCAGCGCGATCTCGTTGGGCGTCTTCTGCCGATTGGCGCCTTCGACGAGCGCGATCATGCGGTCGATGAAGCTCTCGCCCGGCTTCTGGGTGATTTTGACGACGATGCGATCGGACAGCACCGTTGTCCCACCGGTCACCGCGGAGCGGTCGCCGCCGGATTCCCGGATCACCGGGGCGGACTCGCCGGTGATTGCCGATTCATCAACGGAGGCAATGCCTTCGACGACGTCGCCGTCTCCGGGAATGACTTGACCAGCTTCGACGACGACGATGTCGCCCTGGGACAGCAGAGGGGCGGCCACCTCTTCCTCGGTGCCGGGGGTACCTGGCGCCCAACCGACCAGGCGGCGGGCGGTGGTATCGGCCTTAGTTTTCCGAAGAGTTTCGGCCTGAGCCTTTCCTCGGCCCTCGGCCACCGCCTCGGCCAGATTGGCGAAAACGACTGTCAGCCAGAGCCAGAACACGATCAGCCAGCCGAACCAATTCGGGTTTATCACCGCCAGGACGGTGCCCCACACCGCTCCGATCTCGACGATCAGCATCACCGGATTCCGCCACAGGGTGCGCGGGTCCATTTTGCGGATAGCGTCGGGAAGGGACTTCCAGAGCATCGCCGGATCGAGCATGCCGCCCGAAGCCCGCGTCCTGGAGGCGTTAGGGTCCCGCACCGATTCCACTGCCGTTGTTGTCATGTCAGTGGATTCCTTCGGCGAGGGGCCCGAGAGCGAGCATCGGTAAGAACGTCAGCGCGACCAGAATCAGCGTGACGCCGGCGACCATCCCTACGAACTGGGGGCGATGGGTGGGAAGCGTTCCGATCGAGTCCGGTGTGCGCCCCTGACGGGCCAGAGCACCCGCGAGGGCGAGGACCAGCACGATGGGAAGGAAGCGTCCGAACACCATCGCCATCCCCAAAGCTGTGTTGTACCAGTCGGTGTTGACACTCAGCCCGGCGAACGCCGAGCCATTGTTGTTCGCAGCCGAAGTGAACGCGTACAGCACTTCGGATAGGCCGTGTGGCCCGGAGTTCAGCATCGCGGCGCGTTCGCCGGGGAGGGCGATCGCCACGGCCGTCCCCGTCAGAACGATCAGCGGCGTGACGAGGAAAAAGCTTGCGGCGAGCTTGATTTCGCGAGGTGTGATCTTCTTGCCGAGGTACTCGGGTGTTCGGCCCACCATCAGACCGGCGACGAAAACGGTGATCACCGCGAGGATCAGCATTCCGTAGAGGCCCGATCCGGTTCCGCCGGGTGCGACTTCCCCAAGCTGCATGTTGAACATCGCCATCATGCCGCCGAGGCTCGTGTACGAATCGTGGAACGAGTCCACCGCACCGGTTGAAGTCAGGGTGGTGGCGCTGGCGAAAATTGCCGAATCCGCAACGCCGAAGCGCTGTTCCACCCCTTCGGTGGCCGCTCCGATCGCGGCCGGGACGGTGCCGTGATGTTGCAGCTGAAACTGGAGCATCAGCAATGTGCTGATCACCGCGAGGAGACCCATCACCGCCGCGATCGCGTAGCCCGGGCGCTTGTCGCCGACCATGCGGCCGAAGGTGCGCGGCATCGAGAAGCTGATCACCAGGAGCAAAAGGATCTCGACCCAATTCGTCCACCCCGTCGGATTCTCGAACGGGTGAGCCGAATTCGCGTTATAGAAGCCGCCCCCGTTCGTGCCCAGCTCCTTGATCGCCTCCTGGCTCGCGACAGGCCCGCCCGGGATCGTCTGCCGGGCGCCGGTGATCGTGGTGACGACCTGGTCGTGGAGGTGGAAGTTCTGGATGGCGCCGCCCGCGACGAGCACGATCGCCGCGATCACCGACATCGGCAAGAGTATGCGCAGGGTTCCCCGGACCAGGTCGACCCAGAAGTTTCCGAGCTCGGAGGAGTTTCTTCGGGCGAACCCCCGAACCAGGACCACTGCCACCGACATCCCCACCGCGGCGGACACGAAATTCTGGACGGTCAGTCCCGCCATCTGAACGAGGTGGCCTTGAGTGGTTTCACCCGAATAGGCCTGCCAGTTGGTATTGGTCACAAAGCTGATCGCGGTATTCCACGCCAGGGCCGGCGTCATCGTCGTGGCCGGATCGTTGAGGTGCAGCGGCAACCTCCCCTGCACCAGTTGCAGGAAGAACAGGAGCAGCACACTGACTGCGGAAAAGGCCAGAACGCTGCGTGCGTAGGCGGCCCACGTCTGCTCGGACTTCGGGTCGGCCCCGATGAGGCGGTAGACCAACCGCTCGGCGGCGTTGTCCTTGTCCGTCGTGTAGACGCGGTACATGTAGTCGCCCAGCGGGACGTGTACCGCGGCCAGGGCGACGATCAGAGCTACCAGGAATGCGAGCCCGGCTGATGCCGTGGTCACCTAGAACCTCTCGGGGAACAGGAGTGCGACGGTGACGAACAGGGCGAGCAGGATTGCGAGCACCAGCCCGATCAGGTTTTGGTAACTCACAGCTTCTCCACCAGCTTCTGCGCCAGCCCGAGCACGGCGAACACCGCGACCGTCACCGCTGCGTACACGACAATCCCCATCAAGCTCTCCCATTCCGAAGCGTTGGTTGTGACGCTAGGGGCGCATTTCCAGGACTTCGCTTGCCTTGATGGTTTCTTTACGGGGCGCTTCGTGACGTGAGCAGACACTCAAGTCCCCGACGCGCCGGGCGTGTCGGGGCTTGTGGGTCTGCTCGTCTGGGAACGTTCCTGCCATGACCGCGCCAAACAGTCCCAAGGACCGCACCCACTGGCTCTACCTGGCCGTTATCGCCGCCGTCATCGCCGGTGTCGTCGTCGGCCTGACCGCGCCCGATGTGGGTAAGAGCGTCGCGGTGCTGGGCACGATGTTCGTCAACCTGATCAAAATGATGATCACGCCAGTGATCTTCTGCACGATCGTGCTCGGGATCGGTTCGGTCCGAAAAGCCGCGACCGTCGGCAGGGTCGGTGGCCTGGCGTTCGGCTACTTCCTGGTGATGTCCACATTCGCTCTGGGCATCGGTCTACTCGTCGGGAATCTCCTGCACCCGGGCAGCAGCCTGAAGATCAGCTCATCGACTGCCGCCAAGGGAGCGGAACTCGCCGGAAAGGCCCACGAGTCGGGCGGGCTGATGGATTTCATCCAGCACATCATCCCGACGTCGTTGTTCTCCGCCCTGACCGAAGGCAATGTGCTGCAAGCACTTTTCGTCGCGTTGCTGGCGGGATTCGCAACCCAGGCACTGGGTGCGAAGGGCGAACCGATCGTCCGGGGGATCGAGCATCTGCAGCGGTTGATCTTCAAGATCCTGGTGATGGTGTTGTGGCTGGCGCCGATCGGAGCGTTCGGTGCCATCGCCAACGTCGTCGCACAGACCGGTTGGAGCGCCGTCACCAATCTGTTGACGTTGATGCTCGGGTTCTATCTGACGTGCGTGATCTTCATCTTCGGTGTGCTAGGTCTACTCCTTCGAGTGGTGGCGGGCGCATCCATCTTCAAACTCGTGAAATATCTGGCCCGCGAATATCTGCTCATCTTCGCGACGTCGTCGTCCGAGGCGGCGCTGCCGCGGCTGATCGCCAAGATGGAACACCTGGGCGTGGAGCAGAGCACCGTGGGTGTCGTTGTCCCCACCGGCTATTCGTTCAATCTCGACGGCACCGCGATCTACCTGACCATGGCGTCGCTGTTCATCGCCGACGCATTGGGCGACCCGCTATCGGTTGCCGAACAAGTCGGCCTGCTGTTGTTCATGATCGTCGCGTCCAAGGGCGCCGCTGGCGTCAGCGGCGCAGGCTTGGCGACGCTCGCCGGCGGACTGCAGGCCCATCGGCCCGAACTGCTCGACGGGGTCGGGCTCATCGTGGGCATCGACCGGTTCATGTCCGAGGCTCGCGCGCTGACAAATTTCTCCGGCAACGCGGTGGCCGCACTGGTTGTCGGTGCGTGGACCAAGACCGTCGACAACGACAAGGTCAGCAGGGTGCTCAGCGGTGAGGATCCGTTCGACGAAATGACCATGCTCGACGAGGGCGGGGAGCAACACGAAAAGGGCGCTTCGTCCGTTCTCACCTCCTGAGGACTTCGTCTGCCGCACAATCAGGTGTTCTGCAAACCAAGACAGCAAGGAGTGCGCCCGTTATGGCTGCCAGCCGACACGCGAACGATGCAAACGTGACACCGTCCTCCGTGGAAGCTGACGCTGGTCAGTTACGGAAGTTCAGCGCCTTCGACAAGTTCAGCGACGCCGAGTTGCGGCAGCTGGCTGAGGCGGCGCATCACCACTCGACCTCGGCGTCCTGGCCCCTCGTCTACGAGAAGACACCGTCGGACTCCTGCTACATCTTGCTGAGCGGCGAGGTGGGCGTGTATGTCGGCCGTGACCGCGTCGCCACTCTGGGACCTGGCGAAGTGATCGGCGAATCCGCTCTTCTGCGTGGTCAACTGCGTTCGGCGACGGTCACCACGACCGGTCCGGCCGAGGTGCTGCGCATCGAGCAAGACGACCTCACCCGGCTGCTCGAAGAAATTCCCGCACTGCGCGACACCATTCACTCGACCGTCGAACGGCACGCACCGGTAGTGCTCGACCATCCGCCGGCCGAGGTGGAGCCCCAGCGCGCGAAGTTGAACGTCGCGGTCCCGACGCAACTGATCGACCGGTTCGAGGCCACCGCCCAGACTGCCGGTGTCGACATCGCCACCGCACTGGAGGACGCACTGACGAAGTGGTCCGAAGCCAACGGCGGCTGAGCTTCCGCTTTACCTAGCGATCGCCTCCCGGTGGCTCTACGCGACCGGGAGGCGATCGCGTAAGGACGTCTTGGTCTGTGTCCCGCCGCAGCGCAAGCACGGCATTCGCGTATTCGAACGCGTTGTACATTCGGCAGATTCGTCCCGGCGATGTTCCTTTGGTGAAGGCTCTCGCCTGCGTCGGCCCCCATAGCCCAATTGGCAGAGGCAGCGGACTTAAAATCCGCACAGTGTCGGTTCGAGTCCGACTGGGGGCACTGAGAAAGTGCTGGTAGAGGGTCTGGTTGGGTAGTTCGCTCAGCCCTGGAGAGCCGGAAATCGGCGCGCCGCGTCCACATCGCGTGCGCATGAGGGTGAGAAATTTCGCCGACACGATCCGGGAATTTGCGGCGCGTTGGGCGGCACGGTCAACCCAATGACTGAGCTAAGAAATCGTCTGCAAGAAAGTGACACGACTGGATGGGGTTGTTCCTCTCACTTGTATGGGCGGTCTAACGGAGGGTCGCGCCGAGAAAGTTGGAGGCGTCGTGTCGGGTGGTGTGAGAGTCAAAGCGGCAGTCTTGGGCCTGGGACTTTTTCTGGCGTCGTCGGAGTTGTGCGGCATCGCTGCCGCGGACAATGCGGACAATGCGGACAATGCGGGCAACCGCGAAATTGGTGGCTCGCCGGCAGCGGAAGACCAGCAAAGGCCTTCAGCCCGGCGGGCCGGAACAGGCCAAGCGTCCCGATCTGTTGATCTGCCGGCGGATCATCCCCTGTGGGGATCTGGCCTCATCGGGGCGCGCCGTGGTGATTCCCAGCTCAGCGAGGTCGCCAATTCGCCTGCTTTCGTGGCGTTGCCGCGCCGCCAAGGATTCGGCGACCGAGGAGCGGGACGCGTGATGAGCACACATTCGAGGCCAGCAGCTCACATGGTCGTGGAACCGATGGTGGACTCGGCTCTGGTGGTTACTGCCGACTGGAATAGTTCACTACGGCAACTCTTTTCGGTCGATTCCGGAGCGGCCGGAGAACAATCGGTCAACGCAATAGCTCCAAGTGCCGCCTCCACGACCTTGGCGCGTTCGAGTCGCACACCAGTGGCCGCATCGGCGGTGGCGGCCGAGTTGCCCGCGGCGCTCAACACAGCGCCGGCCGGCTTCTTCGACACGGTGTCGCGGCTGCTGTCCAATCTGCTGCCCAATCCGGCCGGCGAGTTGCTGTCTGGGGCGTTGCTGCTGGTGCGGCGAACTCTGTTCCCGCACGTCTCGCCGACAGCCTCGCCGCCCACCTGGGCGCTCATCTTCGGTGGTAGCGGTCCGGGCGTCCCCTTGGCGGCGGCGCGCACTGAAATTTCAGCCCCGGCTGCCGCCGCGTCTCCGGTTGCGGTGGTGGGGGGGTCGTCGGCGAACCTCAATCAGCAGGGGACCTTGATCATCCGTGGCGGTAACGCTACGAACATCGAACTCCGCGTAGGCGGGCAGATCGCGCAAGTCTCCGTCGTCGTGATTGGCGCGAATGGAGATCAGGCGCTTGGTAGTTGGCTGCTTGGCTCGGTGCAGCGAGTGGAGTACACCGGCAGCGGCGGTAACGACACCTTCAACGGCGCCGCGGTCAGCAAACCGATGACCATTACGGGCAACGCCGGAAACGACACGCTGATCGGCGGCGGTGACCGCGACACCATTAATGGCAACGGGGGAAATGATGTGATCCGGGGCGGGGCCGGGATCGACACCATCAATGGCGGGGCCGACAACGACACACTCAGCGGGGGAGACGGCGACGACACGATTGCCGGCGACGCGGGCAATGACGTCATCTCTGGTGACGGCGGCAACGACACCCTTCGTGACGTAGGCGGCGATGACACCATCGTCGGCGGAGACGGCAACGATTGGATCCAGGACTCGGGGCCCGGAAGAAACACATTGCTCGGCGGACGCGGGTTCGACACCATCATCGCCGGCGACGGCACTGACTTGATCCGCGGTGACGAGGATGGCGACAACATCCAAGCCGGCGGCGGTAACGACACGGTGTACGGCGACGGCGGGTTCGACACGATTCAGGGGGGCGCGGGCGACGACCTCATCTACGGCGGGGCCGACAACGACACCGTCTCCGGTGGGGCCGACAACGACACCATCTACGGCGACATCGGCAGCGACACTCTTAACGGCGACGCCGGCAACGACACAATAAATGGCGGGGACGGCGACGACATCATCAACGCCAACGGCATAGTCATCGCCGGTCAGGGGAACGACGTGCTTCGGGGTGATGCAGGCAACGACACGATCAAGGGTGGAGACGGCAACGACACCATCACCGGCGGCGACGGCAACGACACCATCGGCGGCGACGCCGGTAATGACTTCATCTCCGGCGATGTCGGCAACGACCGTCTCACTGACAGCGGTGGCGGCGATGACACCATCGCTGGTGGAGATGGCGACGATTGGATCGAGGACTCGTTCGGCGGAAGAAACATCCTGCTCGGCGGACGCGGACTCGACACCATCATTTCTGGCGATGGCAACGACACAATCCGCGGCAACGAGGATGCCGACAACATCCTCGCGGGGGGCGGCGATGACACGGTGTACGGCGATGCCGGCAGCGACACGATCCGGGGCGGCGTGGGTAACGACACCCTCTACGGTGGCGTTGACAACGACATCCTTTATGGGGATACCGGCAACGACCTCATCTACGGGGATGCCGGCGCCGACACGCTCTACGGTGGTGCCGACAACGACACGCTCAGTGGTGGCGACGGAATGGACACCCTCAGCGGGGATGTCGGCGCCGACGCCCTTTTCGGTGGTGCCGACAATGACACGCTCAGCGGTGGCGACGGAATAGACACCTTGAGCGGGGATGCTGGCAACGATCGCATCCTGGGCGACGCCGGCAACGACACCCTCAACGGTGGCGACGGCGTGGACTTCCTGCTCGGCGGGGCCGGCGCCGACACCCTTCGCGGCGATGGCGGCAATGACACGCTCAACGGCAACGACGGCGTCGACGCCCTGTTCGGAGGCCAAGGCGACGACTGGCTCGTGGGCATCGACGCCGCGGTGGATAGGTTGCAGGGGGACGCAGGCCGCGACATCTTCTGGCGGGACAGCGACGGGAACGTCACCGACACGGCGGTCGATTTCCTGATCGATGTTGACGCAGACAACGCCGTCCGCGCATTCGCGAACGGCGCTGATCGCACCCTCAACGGTGACCGGATCGCCGGCCCCAGCGATCCCACGAACGCTGCGGTTGTGGACTTCTCTGCCTACCCGCTGTTCTCGCCCAGCGGACCGCAGGGGTCCGATGTCAAGCAGGGTCCCTTTACCGGGCCGCTATCTCTGCCTCAGAAGGACTACACGGTCGTCGGCGCTCAATTGGCGGGTCTGGCGGTGGACGGCGACCCCAGCAACGCTTGGTTGATTAGGCGTGCGATGGTGGACTTCGGCGATGGCACTTACGGTTTGGCCCTCAACGGTTCGTACTACCGGGTCGATGGCCGGCTGCCGGCGTCCACTGATCTCTTGGGGTTCACTCATCCCTACTACGCAGACTTCGGAGCGGATAACTCGATCTGGGTCGCCATCGCCGAAAAGGGAATCGCGATGGCCACGCCACTGCGGGCAGGTGTTTACGATTACACCGCACTGAAGCCCGCCCCGTGGGGGCAAATGTCCGGAACCGGTGTCTTCCGACTGTTCGGAGATTTGAGGGCCGGGCTTCCGATATCCGTGGTGTGCCTCGACGTTGAGCTCGGAAGTTGTGGCGGCTCTGCTGACTTCCTTAATACGGCGCTCCTCGATTTCAAGAGCGGACGCAGCTACCTGACAGTCGCCCTTGCCGACGACGGGGACAGCGGTCCATACGTGGGCCGGGTAGACGAAGCGCACTGGAGGCCTGGAACCCTGGGACGGAAATTTGCCACGACGGCCGGTGACATGTTCGCGCTACCGATGTACTACACGGTGTGGGCGGTGGAGGCCAGTGGCAATCAAGTTACCGCGGTGATCCTCCGGAACCCGTGGAAGAGTGATTCGGGCGGCCGGCCTGTGAGCTATTCCGATGCAAATTCCGGTGATGGTCTCATCCGGTTGACGCTCGACGAGCTGAGCTCGTCCTACCGGGGCAGCCAACTGAACATCTTGCCGAGAATTGCGTAGGGACGGCCCGGACGTCAGTCGCCGCCGGACGTCAGTATGGATACACCTGAATTTGGTGCCCACCATCGGCAGTTGACACCTAGAAGCGATCGGGTTCTTGCCTCGTTGCGGTGCTGCGGGCCCGCTCGCGTGAGATCGTTGATCTTGGGGTGAACGGGATGAGTGCATCAGCGCATGCGGGCCGGGTCGGTGGATTCGCGCTCGCATTGGGGATCGGGATGTTCGGCGTGGTGGAGTGGGCCGCCCCGGCATCAGCGGAACGTGGAGATTCGGTTGTCTCGGCGGGCGGCGCGACGCACTCGTTGCCGGACAAGTCTTCAGGCGAAAGTATCGGCGGCCCGTCGGGCGCTTCCCCGGTTCCCCGTCGGGCGCTGATCGCCCCACCGAAACGTAAACCTGCGATTGCACACGCACCGGGCGGACCAGCCCGTGTGGCTGATCGAACCTCAGGGTTGTTCGCGACGGTGCTGTCGTTCTTCAACAACCAGACCCCGAAGTTGAGCCCGACCCAGACCGAGCAGAGCTCAGCAGGATTGGTCAGCGGCACGCTCAACGCCGTCGATCCCGACAGCGAGCTGCTGACGTTCACCGTGACCACGCAGCCCGCCCACGGCACGGCGGCGGTTTCCGCCGGCGGCTTGTGGACATACACACCGTCGCCAATGGTGGCTGCCACGGGCGTTGCCGATTCGTTTTCGGTGACTGTCAGCGACGCCGCCAGCGGGTTCGCCATCCACGGTCTGTCCGGGCTGATCCACCTGCTCAGCTTCGGCCTGCTCGGCTACCGCGGGGATTCCAGCACCACCACCGTCGATGTTGTGGTCGCCCCGTTCGTCGCGGCCGATAACCCGCCTGCCGAGCCCCCAGTTGAACAGCAACCGGATTCGGATTACCGAAAGAGTATGCGCGCCTTCGTCATTCGAATTGCCCAGCAGGCCCGCTCGGTAGACCCTGACTTCATCGTCATTCCTCAGAATGGGCAGGAACTGATCACGCAGAACGGCGAGGCGGACGGCCCACTGGCCGCCGACTACCTGGCTGCCATCGACGGGCAGGGTCGCGAAGATCTCTTCTACGGATACACCGCCGACAACGTAGCCACGCCGCCCGCGGACCGCGATTACCTGCTGGACTTTCTTGAGCGCGAGGAAGCCGAGGGCGTGCAGGTCCTGGTCGTCGACTACGCCTCGTCCCCGGCGCGCGTCGACAATTCGTACACCCAGAACGCGGCGCGCGGCTTCATCTCCTTCGCCGCGAATCACCGCGATCTCGACACGATCCCACCCCGACCGGTCGTACCGGCGGGCGTCAACGCGGACGACATCAGTAACCTGACGCAGGCACATAACTTCCTGTACCTGCTCGACCCGGGCGGATTCGACTCCCGCGCGGACTACCTCGACACTCTTGCCGCGACGAACTACGACGCACTGGTCATCGACGCGTTCTACGACGATGCCGCGCTGACAGCGGCTGAAGTGGCTGCGCTGCAGTCGAAGGCGAACGGTGGGCGTCGGCTGGTGATCGCCTACATGAGCATCGGCGAAGCGGAGGACTACCGGTATTACTGGCAGGCGGGCTGGCAATCCGGTTCGCCATCCTGGCTGGATTCCGAGAATCCGGACTGGGCAGGCAATTACAAAGTTCGATACTGGGAACAGGGATGGCAGGACCTGATACTCAGCGGTCCTGAGTCCTACCTCAACCGCATCACCGCCGCCGGGTTCGACGGCGTCTACTTGGATCTCATCGATGCCTTCGAGTACTTCGAATAGCTGACCAGGCCCGGTCCTTGGGTCGTCTACGGGGGATCGTGGACCTGTTCGCTTCGACCTGAAGGGTCGAATGGAATTAACGCGACATTTCGACCCACCACATGTGCGAACTTGATTTCACCGGGGAGGAGCGTTGGTCCTATGGTGGCGAGTTCGTGGATGACGAGGCGGGTCGCTGTTGCTCTCGTCGCGCCGGTTGCACTCCTACTCCATTGCATTCCTCCCGCTGCTGTCACAGTTCTGGCTGATTGCACTGCGGGCTATGCCCCAGAGCAGGGCGACTACACCCAATGTGTGCCTGTGCCCGGGGAACAAGCAGACAGCAGTGGCCAGCTTCCCGGCGGTCTGGACCTCGTCAATGGCGAGTCGCAAGGATCCTGGGGCGCGGCCGGCAGCAGTGGTGGGGCTGCTATCGCGGCTTGTGAAGCCAACGCCGGGGAAGAATCCGCCTTTGGCACCGCCGACGTCAGTTGCCCAAGCGCTTAGCGCAGACGGTGCGCAACCTCTGCCCGTCACAGGATCAGGCAATAGGGCCGACTCCAACTCACCCGCCCGCAGGGCAGCGCGCGGTCCTGAGACATCTGGGGCTGTTCCCGGGAAGGGCTGAATCGACCTTCGGTCCGATGTTATAAATCCCTCCAACAGTGGACTGACCACTGCCTTGCCCTGGGGGGGTTTGCTCGTGGCTGGTTCTGTGCCAAGACGTCGTCGTTCCGATGCCACTCGGCCGCGCCGCGCCTCTTTCCCGGTTGTTCGGTGGCTGCACGTGGGTGTGGCGGCCGCTGGCTTGGGTGCGGCATGGGCCACTACGTCCGGGGTGGCCTCCGCAGATGTAGGCGATGCATCGGCGGCGGCACGGCCGGCGCGCGATGCGGCGGCAGCCGAAACGGTGACCCATCGGCCGTCTCGGGCGCTGGGGAGCGAGGGCGGGGCGCCCAGTGCCGGTACTCCTGAGCCTTCCGCGGCGGGTATCGGCTTGCGGCCTGCTGGCATTGGCAGCTCGAGCGAGCGTGCTTCGGTGGTTGTGTCCGATCCTGATACCGAGACGACGTCGGCGTCGTCAGACGCGCCGAGGTCAGTTGCCCGGTTGCCCACGCGTGCCTCGCTGGGGCGTCCCGGTCGGGTAGCCGTGCTGCCCAGCGCCAGCACGATGCCGACTGGCCCGTCTGCCGTTCGCGTCGCGCCGTCACCATTGCCGGCTTCCGCACGAGTCGCGGCGACGGTGCAGGCCGACCCTCTCGGCAACCTAGCGGCATTCCTGGGTTTGCCCGGCGCTCCCGCCACGTCCGCCCCCAGTCTGTGGTCCATCCCGATGAGGTTCCGGCTGACCATGGAGGATCTGTTCAGCGGTACCGGACCTCCGGTGGTGACCAATCCGACCGCTGTGGTGACAGGGTTGTTCAATGAGGTTCTGCGGCAGGACCCGACTGCCACGGAACTTGAGAATTACCTCGGCGTGCTGAGCCGCAGTGGGGTGAACGGCGTCGTCGCCGGTTTGTACAGCTCGACTGCGTTTCGTCAGTCGGAAGTCACCAACTACTACCTTGAGATTCTGGGGCGTGCCCCCACCCAGCATGAACTCTCCTGGGGAACGACCAGCTTGATGTGGGGCGTCCCGGAGCCGTTGTTCGCTGGTTCGATCGCTGGAACCAGAGAGTTCTACCAGAACAGCAGCACCGGCGGTGGGACCCTCGGTCCGCTGCCCACAGCCACCAGCTACATCAACCTGATGTACCGCACCCTGCAGGGCCAGGCGGCCGATCCGACCGCTCTCCAGATTTATGTCCAAGAACTTCAGGGCGGATTGCCGATCAGTTTGGCGGCGGTGCAATTCGTCACCACCGATGAGTTCCGCGGCATCAAGATTCAGGAGATCTATCAAGTCCTGGGTGAACAGGCGACGCAGGATGAAATCGCCAATTACGTGCAGCGTTGGTTCCTGAACGGTGGACTGGCCGGCATCGGCACCAGCCTGCTCGCGACGTCGGCGAATGTCGGACGCATCGAGGCTGGGCAGGTGGCCATGCCCGACATGGCTGCGGCGGCAGAACTCCAGCAATTGCTGTTGGCCGCTTACACCCAAGACCCAACAGGCTTCGTCGAGCTGTACGGAGATTTGATCGGTAACTGCAGCGACACCCAGGGGCCAGATTGCAAGAATCCTGCGTTGTATGACTTGCTGACGGCCGGGGGTGCACAACGCGGCTTACCCAACAGCAGCCTGCAGCTGAAGTCGATGACCGCGAGTGTGGCGGACCTCATTCCGACCCAGAACGAAATCGATCTGCAGAAATCGCTGAAGTTCCCGCTACAGGATCCGGACAGTTTGCAGACCTACTTCGCAGGCGGAACCATCCAGCCCTTCGGCAACCCCATCGTCACCGCAGACAACGGGACTTACATTGTCGACGGCCATCACCGTTGGTCGGCGATTGTCCTCATCAATCCCAACACGCAGGTGGCGTCGCTGGATCTTGGCTATGTGCCAGACCCGCAAACCGCTCTCAAACAAGCTCAGATCGGCGTGGCGGGCGCCAAAGGTTTCCTCGCTGTCGCGCCGGGTGGGGGGATCAACCTCTACACCACTGACGAGCAGACCTTCGACGTCGCCGTCCGTGGATACATCGAGACCGGGGCAAAGACCGATGAGGTCCTTGACGTCTTCACGACGTATCTAGGCCTGGAGGGCCAGACCGACGATGAGAAGTACACGAGTATCCAGAACTACCTGTGGGCGAACGTACTGCGGATGCGGACCGACAACCCTTACATCCCCGGTGCGACCGACCGGTCAGTCATGCCGCAAACCGATCCTCTGCCCGTCGTGCAGGGCTACTGGGCCAGTGGTGCCCTGAGTTATTCGTTCCCGACCGTTTCCTATCTGGGCTGATGGTTGCCGATGTCTCCCGGTGATCTGGACCTCTAAGACTTTAAGAGGAGTAGACGTTCTAGGCCGTGACGTCGCGCATGGTGTATCCAAGGTCCTTGAGAATGCCGATCTCGATCGAACTGAGGTAGTCGGGACCCGATGGCCCCGGGCTGTCGTTCGCATTCATCAATTGGACGTAGCGTGGATCGTTGCGATCAGTCTTGTTGTTGAAATAGTCGTCATCGAGGTGGGTCACCGAACTGCCCTGCGCCCATTTGGCGGGCGTGTACAGCGGTACGGGGTTCCCGTCGAAGGCGAGCGCTTCGTTCGTTCCGTAGAAGAACAGGCCGCCGTCGCCTCCGGTCAGATTCGGATCGAAGGCGGTGTCCCACGTGTAGGTGGTCGGGCTGATGGCGGGTGTGCCGGCGTTGTCGGTGATGTATTTGTCGAAGAGCGACCAGGCCTCGTTCGCGCCGCCGTTCTTCCCGGCTGGTCCGACGGTGGATAGGAAGCCGTAGGCGTGCAGCATCTCGTGCATGATCGTGGTTTCGTAGTTGAACTGGTCGGCTCCCACCTCGCCGAAATAGCCCCAGTCTTGGAAGAAGTTGACGTTGACATTGCCGTCGGGCACTGGCTCCCCGTCTTTGGTCACCGACGGTGAGCCCGTTTGGATTCGGGACTGCACCACAGTGGGGAAGAACCCGCCGCCCGTGTCGGTGAGGGGACTGCCGGCCGAAGCAAGGTTGTCGCCCCGGAGATACTGGGCGGTCGCCGTGAAGGTCAACGTGATGGTCTGGTCGGGGACGAATTGGTCGGCCAAGTTGATGGCGGCCCATTCCAGCGCGACTTCGGCTTCTTCGTCCCACCGCTGAATGCGAAAAGGAAACAGGTATGTCGACTGCTTGAAGGTGAATGCGTAGTTCACTCGAGGCGTCGTGCCTTGCTCGACGGTGACCAACGCTTCGGTGATGCCGTTGCCGAAGGGATCGAGCACGTTGATAGCCGGCTCATTGGTGTCACGGGCGCCGACGATGAATACGTCGCGACCGTCGAAGTCCGATCCGGGGGTGTAGGTGAAGGTGCCGTCCGGGTTGAGGTTGACCGTGCCTTGCGCGGGGTTCTGCAGGACTGAATACATCAGCTGGTCACCTTCGGGATCGACTGCACCCAGGGTGCCGGTGATCGTTCCGCTGAGTTGGCCGGAGGTCTGCGACGGGTCAAGCGTCGGAGCCTGATTGAAGAAGGTGCGCCGCATCGTCAACCACGCACCCTGTAGGAAGTCGGTGATCGGGTTGGCCGGAAATTTGGACAGGCAGTTCGAGACGACGTCGAGCAAACCGTAGATCACCGAGTCGAACCGCTCCTTCAACGACGGAGTCTGATCCGTCACCACCCCCCTGTCCGACGGTGTCTCGTCGTAAGGGATCGACTCCGATTGATCACCGACCAACGACTTGGTGAGTGCTGCCGCCTCGGGTGACGGCACACCGACTGTCCGTACCGCTGCTGCTGAGGTCGCCGTCCCGCGACGCCGTTCAACCCGAAGGGCGGTCGAATCGTTGTGGGTCGCCGGTATGTCCTCCGCGAGTGGTGAAAAATCCGAAACCCTATTTGCTACAAAAGAATTCGCGTCATGCGTGGTTTCGGTTCGCGGTGACTCGGCAGTCCTCGGCGCACCGCTATTGCGTGCGCCCAGACCTGTGGGCATGGCAGTCGCTGACGGCAGCGAACCAGCCCTCGCCGCGCGACGCGGCCCCGAGTGCCCTGTGGCGGCTGATGTCTTCGCCGCGGACGGCGAGTGCGTGCTTGCATCCGAAGTTGAGCTGCCGGCATCCGCAGATGCCAAGCCCGTCCCTGTCCACGCCGCAGCGCCGATCCCAATCCCCGCAGCTCCCAAGGTCAACCATCGCAGCACCGCGAAGTTTGCTGCTCGTCGCCGATCCGAATGTGCTCCACGACTGGCCGACATCACTGCCCCTTTCGAGCGTCTGCCCGATAACTGTCCCGGGGACAGTGCACCACCGGTGCCAGCAAACTGCAGGATTTCCAGCAGAGTTCACAGGAACCAGAGGCGGAAATTGGTACGCCTGCGTTCTCGGCGCCCATCGTGGCTGTTTCTGCGGACGACAATGCCTGCTTCCGAGTTCCGAAGCTCGTACATCGTCAGCGCTGCTGAAGAACCACCTTGGCACCGTTGACCGGAGCGAGCACAGGGTGAATCAACTTCGGCCTGGCGGGGCTCCCGGGGAGAAGTTCAAATGTTCTGTGCTGCAACAGTGTTCGGACTATCGCCCGCAACTCAAGGGTGGCCAGTCCTGCACCTAGGCAACGATGGGCTCCGGCGCCGAATGTGAGCCAGGTATAGGTTCCGGGGCGCGCTTCCAGAAACCTCTCGGGCCGAAATTCTTGCGGGTCGTCGTAGACATCCGACCGTTCATGAATGGCCAGCAACGGTATGACGACAACGGTGCCCTTGGGAATGCGAATTCCGTTGAGTGCCGTGTCTCGCAACGCCCGTCGACCCGTGACAGGGACGGCGGGTCGCAGCCGCATCACTTCGTAGATGACAGCGTCCAAATACGAGTCGTCGCCGGAGTCGATGCTGCGTTGCAACTCGCCCAGGACGCGCGGTGAATGGCTGACGAATTCCGCGATCCACGCCAACGTCACCGCTGTCGTCGCATAGCCGGCAAAGAAGATTCCGCGCACTTCACGCGCTAGGCCGGCATCGTTCTTCGGAGTCTCGCGCTCGGTGTTGGCCTGCAGCATGTGCATGATTGCGCCCCCGGAGATGTCACTCCCGGAGATGCCACCGCCGGGGCGACGCTTTCCGATTTCCGCGACGAGCAATTTGTCTACCAGAGCTGCGCTTCGCTCAACCGGGAGGTACGGAAGCGCATGTCCGCCGGTGAAGACGCCCAGAGCGCTGAACCCATGGAAGGCAGGGCTTTCCACGGCTTCGAGCCAACTGCGTATGGCCTGCCGGAGGCGAGCATTCCGCTCAGATTCATCGACACCGAATACGACGGCCATGAGCACGTCAAGGGAAAGTTGGTGACCGACGTCGAGGAACTCGATGGGCGAGCCGACCGGCAACCCGGCGATGTGGTTTCGCGCGACCGCCGTAATCAGGTCCTCGTTTGATTTGACCGCTCGACCGTGAAACGGCGGTGACGCCAATTTGCGCTCGGCCCGATGCTCGGCGCCGTCGAGGAACAAGAACGAATCGAGGCCGAAGATCACATCATGGGCAGTGAAGCGCTGCAGAACCTGCCCAAACGAGAAGTTGTCTTCGGCGTCGATCAGCAATGCTCGCGCGTCGACCGTTGAACTGGTGAACAGCAACCTGGGCAGTAGCGGCAGATCCACTACGACCCGTTCGCCCAGTTTGCTGAGCGCGGAACTCCCCGCTCCAGGCCAGAGCAGGGCGCTGAGATCTTTCAACACCGACCACAACGGCACGTGCGGTAGGGCCCGAAGATCGGTCACTTCGTCAAGGGCTGTCATGCTTTTATCTGAGCCTTCCAACACCGGAGGTCGCACGTCGCCGCCCCTCCTGCCCGATATGTCGACCCATCAGCTGGCGCTGCCCGTCTTGACGGTGGGTGGGCATTGTATCTGCGGCAATCCCACGGTGGTGACCATGGCGCTCTGATTCTGACAGGCAACGACAGCCGAATCAGTGGGAGCGCCTCCGGGCTGGCTGGGCGGGCATGCCATCGGCTGCAATCCGATGTTGTTGGCCATAGCGGCTTGATTCTGGCAGGCGGTGACGCCGGAATCGGTTGGGGTGCCTCCAGGTTGGCTGGATGGGCACGGTACGGGCACCAGGCCCATTTCGGTCGCCATGGCGCTCTGATTTTGGCAGGCGGTGACGCTGGAGTCGGCTGGGGTGCCGCCCGGCTGACTGGAAGGGCAAGGTAGCGGCACCAGGCCGAGGGCGACGGACATGGAGCTTTGATTCTGACAAGCCGTGACCCCGGGATCGGGCGGGCCGCTGGTGCTGGTGCTGCTGCTGGTGCTGGTGCTCGAGTCGGTTGAACTGCTGTCGGTGCTGTCGGTGCTGTCGGTGCTGTCCTGCGTGGCCGAGGTTGACGTGCTGCTTCCGCTGGAACTGGCGCTGTCCGTCGTCGGCGTCGTAGTGACGCACGGCGGGGGGTTGTAGCCTCCCCGCTGAAAGCAACTGGCTACGACCGTCGGGGCGGGCGGGACTGCATTCAGAATGCCCACGGAAATCCCGGATGCGACGATTGACAACCCAAGCCCACACCGGGACCAGACTCGGTTGCGCACGTGTCGCACCAGCTTTCACTAGAACGTTGCAGTGACGGTGCCGCTGCGGTGCCGTTCCCGGGTGCTCTGCCCATGTGGTGGACGTCGCAATGATGGGTCGGCTAGCAAACCTAGCAATCGAATGCGGTCGTGTCGCGTCTTTCCGGACTGTCGTAGATTTCATGAAGATCGTCCCGTCAATAGATGCCGATGCCCGAAGGCCGCGACGTGGGCAACGGCACCGCCTACGGTGCCGACAGCGACACCATCAACGGAGAACTCGGCGCTTCGACGAAGGTCTCGGCGATTGCTCCGACGAGCCGGCCTCTTGGCGTTCAGCCGCGATGTTGAGTCGGATGCCCAGGTAGCGGCGAACCGCCTCGATTCCTGCTTGACCGGGTTTACGATGCGGTTCCCGGGGAATCCCGCTTTCAATAACTCGTGGGAGGAGTCCTGAAATGTCTATACGCAAGGCGGATCTCCGACCTGGGACACGTGAGGGTGAAGTCGTGATGGCCAGGTCGCTGGGCTGGATGAGCACGGAGCTCGGGCTCACCGACATTTTGGTGCAATGGATTTGGCGTGACGGGAATCTGGCTCGACGGGTGGTCCTCGGACAGACGGCTGATGAATCCGAATCGGAAGCCTGCATTGAGTTGCAGCCTGACGAAGGGTCTATGCTCGCCACTCACTTTGGAGAGGCTGCGATCAAATGGGTTGACGAAGACTTGGTCATTTGACCTGTCGTTGACCCGAAACGGTGATGTGGGTCCATGTGTTTCGGCTTCGTCGAGGCTGACCGGGGTCTCCCAGTCAGGTACGTCTTCCCGTTCCGGTCAGCCACCGCGACAACATCTTTCGGGGTAGTGACGACACTGGCCAACCCAGTTCAGTTTTCGTGTATGGAGTTCTCAACAGCCACTGGCTGGTTCCCTACAGCGCGGATCCGGCGGAATTGCCCTGAGTTGTCAGGCTATCAATGGCCGATGGTGATAGTGAGCCCATCCGCCGGCTGTGAGCTGGTGAGGATCAGGACGGGGCTCTGGCTGTTCACGTCGTCGTAGGGGAACCCGTAGGCGTAGCCGCCAATGCTGTTGGCGTGGAAGAACTGTGCCCAGTTGTTCCAGCGCCCTCCGGCGGGATAGTACGCGGCCGCGTTATCCCAGTTTTGCGGCGAAGTCGCCACACCGCGGTGGAAGGCCGCATCGAGATGCGCGAGGAACGCGCCTTGTAGCGAGGTCCCCAGGAATGGCCCGTCGGCGCGCCAGACGTCGGCGGTCGTGGGCTTCTCCATGACGTGAGACGTGGAGGTTCCATTGCTGTTGTTGGTCACCGTATAGGCCAACTGGTTGCTGCCATTGATGCCGCCGGTGACGCTGAATCCCGGTCCGTTGTAGACGAACTGCTCACCGGCGTACTTGGTCCAGAAGTCGTCGATGGGGTCATCGAACCAGGTGGCCAGTTCTCCGGGTTGTTGTGAGCGTGGGGCGACGAGTCGAAGCGGGTTGCCGTCGCCATCGCGCTGGATCAACGGCTGGAAGGCGGCGGGCATCGTGTCCTCGAAGCGACGGAACACCTCGTCGCGGGACAGCGTCATGCCACGGGTGCCGGAGAATCCGGTAGAGGTTTGGGTCACTGTGAAGGTGAACGGCAGACCGAACATGTCGACCTGTGTCGTGTTGCCGCCAAATGGAATACGGCCGTATTCGTAGGTCATCTCGTACCAGTCGTAGACCGTGTCGATGTTTGGGTCTGTCGGATTCATCGGGTCCGGACCGGCCCACCCGCTGTTGTCGGGGCTGATGCCGACGTAGAGCGGTTCGCCCAGCGAAATGTAGATGCGAGCACCCTCCAGCCTCGGCGGAATCTGGAAGCCCGCGGCCTCGGCAAGGGTGAACGACATGTCCGCGAAATTCCGCCCATCCTTTACCAGGTGTCCGTCGGCGTCGGCTGCCGTGTGGTCCAGTGAATGCGTGGCGCCGTCGGCATCGACCCAGGCCCAATTTCCGGGTGTCGTTTGGCCGAAGATCGTCAGGAAGATCTGGTTGTCCTGATACGCGCCACCCGTGTTGTTGACGAATGCGACAGGGAACGAGCCCGCGACTGTCGGGGGCGATGCCGGAGGTTCCGGTGTGGGTGGAGGTGGAGGCGGATTGGATACCCCTGCAAGAACTTGAGACACCGGAACGATCGAGAACTTCGATGTGCCGATCGCGGTGGACGAGCCTTCCCGGAACAGGCCCCAGTTGTCGTCACCACCCTTCCACGACTCGTCGGTGAAGTTGAAATAGAACATTCCGTCGAATCGGGCGTCGGGGCCGTAGACGTATTTGGATACCAGCTCGTAGTACAGCTGCTGGTTGGCCGGGTTCGTGACAGCGGGATTGTAACCCGTTGTTTGCCAACCAGTTTCGCCGAGAATAATCGGCTTTGAACCCAAGCCCAGTGATGTGAACTTGTCGTTGAGCATGGACTCGAAGGACTGCACCGAAGAGAGCTGCAACGCCGGTGTCCATGCCGGATTGTTTCGGTTGTCGAAGAACCCGCCGTAGCTGTGGACGTTCACGTAATCCAGCTCTTGCAGGAGGCCGGTGAGATTCTGGTTCCACTGGCTGGCGCCCGGTAGGAAGGTTTCGCCGGCGAAGTTGTAAGTGACCGGCAGCGTGGACTGGCTCTTGAAGTACTGCACCAGACCGATCAGCTGCGGCACGGTGAGTGACGACCAAGTATTCCAATCGACGACCTGCTCATTGCCCAAACTCACTCCGACGACCTTGTCCGAGTAGGGGGCGATAATCGCCAGCGCCGCGTCGATCTGATCACGGGCACCAGCTTCCTGAGTGATCCAAATCCCGGGCTGAACCTTCAGGGGCAGATCCAATCGCGTTATGGCTTCCAGGATTCGGCCGGTGTACTCGTCGGTGCCCCAGGTGCGAATTGTCGTGAAGCCAAGGTCGACAGCCTCCTGCAGCGCATCCTCCATCCGCTGTTGGCCGCCCAGTGCCCCCAGGGATCCGACTGAGAACCCGACGCCCCTTTCGGTGGTCCAGTAGGAACGGTCGGAAGCTGTGGTTGTGGCTTCCGGTGTGGTCGCCGGTGGGTTGTTGGGCGGTGGGTTGTTGGGCGGGGGCGTGTTGGGCGGTAGCGGCTGCTCCTCGGGCTCCGGTTCGGGCTGTGGTTCCGGCTGTGGTTGGGGCTGGGGTTCCGGCTGTGGTTGGGGCTCTGGCTCTGGCTGTGGTTGGGGTTGGGGTTGCGGCTGGGGCTCTGGCTGCGGCTGTGGTTGGGGTTGCGGCTCTGGCTCTGGCTGTGGCTGTGGCTGGGGCTGGGGTTCCGGCTGCGGCTCCGGTTGTGGTTCCGGCTGCGGCTCCGGCTGTGGTTCCGGCTGTGGTTGCGGCTCCGGCTCCGGCTCCGGCTCCGGCTGTGGTTCCGGTTCCGGCTCTGGCTCTGGCTCGATTTCGGGGTCGGGCTCGGCTTCGGGGTTGACGCGGACCGTCACGGCGGCCGATGCGATGTGTCCGGCCGATCCAAGTAGGCCGAAAGTGAGCATGTTGAGGAGGCTTGCGAGGCCGTGGATATGCCAGCCGCTGACAGCGTCGGAGGCGGTGACGACGAAGGTGTCGTCATAGGAAACGATGCCATCCCAGTCCGCAGGCGGCGTGTAGGTGAAATTCGCACCGGAAATTTGCAGAGCACCTCCAGCGCTGCCGGTGGAGACGGTGTAGCTCAAGACGTCCCCGTCGACATCTTCGCCTCCGAGCGCAATTGGCCCGCTGCTCTGATCGTGGCCGAGGAACACCTGGTCGGTCTGCGGATTGAACGTCGGCGCTGAATTGTTGAGGGCATGCCGGAGCCAGCTGCCTAGCGTTCCCGTGGCTGATGGCTGCTTGGCCCCGGCGACGCTAGCGGCGACTGTCTGCACCGAGTGCGTCCCCGAAGCGGTGAGGGCTCCATCGCCCTCTCGGCGTACCCACGCCAGCGCCGCCCACAGTGCGGGTGTCGTCGGTACAGCCGGTGTCCTCACAGGTGCCGGCCAATCTTCCAGCGACTTCACGGTTGTGCCGCCCGCTGGGATCATGGTTTCCGGGGTTGCGGGCGTTGCCTCGGCGGAAGTCGGCCGCACCGGATTTGCTGTCGCCGGCGGTGGAGACAGCCGCAGCGTTACCTCATGCTCCAGGGGCGTCAGCGGCCGTTCGACCGGCTCGGCTGGCACCCGGGCTTCGGCGATCGTCGACCCGGTAGCTATGGCGCGCGACGCTGCGCCCGGACCGCCGTGAATGCGCAGCTTTGACGGACGCTCTGCCCGGGTGCGATCCGGCTGCGTCTCCTCCGGGGCGTGGCGGGGTGGCGACTGCCGCGCCGGCGATGGGGACGAGCCGATATCGGAATCCGCCGCGGGGGCACTGGCGGCCTCCGAGTCGGTTGGGTCGGCCAGGCCGACCGCCGGAGTCGTCATAAACGCGGCAACCGCGCCGATGACGGCGGCGCCCACTCTGGAGATCTGTCGGCTATTCGCCATGGCTGCCCCCTCACGACCGCATGCCACAAGTGCTTGGGGCGGAGGCTGGTCCTCCAAGCCCCAGCAAACACAGAGCTTAGTTGCTGAGCGGGGAGATTCTGGGTAAATGGGCTATTTTGAGGAAACTTTCATGAACGTCTAGATGATCGCGTGAGTGGTGGGCAAACAAGCGACGGCTGGCCCCTCGGGTCGGCTCCGCGGGTCGGGATTCGTCGGGGGGACGGCAGCCCGGTCACCGGAGGAGGCCGGCCGGGGGGAGCGGCGAGCGTTGCCGGGCCGGGTTCTTGTCCTTTTCGGGCCAAGCCCGGTGATGGGATCGAATCCGGTGTCGAGCGGAGCTGAGCGCCGGATGATGACGTGGCGCACGCCTGAGCATGGGCCGTGGATCACCTCGAGGCAGTGATGTAAGACTCTGGGGCCGTTCAAGTTTGAGTTGCGACGCGAGTGGGCGCGATCTTCGGGCTCATCCGGACCATTCGCAGGGTGCCCAAATGCCGCATCATCGAGCTGAGAGTTTGTCTAGAAAAATTCCGATCACAGAAGGTGTTTGCCGGGCGGTGCCAGACTGCTTTCAGTAGCGCGCCTCTGGAGGTGTTGGATGTCGAAGTACCACGACCCGAATTTCCGCCGGCAGGTTCCTATAGCTGTCAAGCACTCCAAACATGCCAAACACTCCAAACACGTTGGACACGTTGGACACGTTGGACACGTTGGCGCATTGGCTATCGCCCTCGGTGTGGGTGGCGCGATCGCGTCTGCCGGTGTTGCGTGGGCGGACGATTCGTCGGATACCGCCGCCGGGCGATCCAACGATTCGCGAATCAGCGCCCATGCCTCTGTGATCCACCAAAATGGTTTGGCAACAAAGAAGTTCAATGGTCAATCCGGGGTTACCTCCGCTGCCGCGGTCAAGGGTCAGCAGGTTCCCGCTCCCCAGCCCGCACCCCCGCCCAAACCCGCGATCATCTATCGGTCGATCGACGGCAGCGGAAACAACGTGACCAACACCAAACTCAACGCTCTCGGGGCGGACTTCAGTCGGATCGGCACCGCGCATTTCAGCGACCGCGTGTGGGCCATTCGCACGGACCTGCCCAACACCCGCACCATCAGCAATCTGGTGGTGGCCGGCAATGGCGACGTTCCGAACGCCGAAGGTCTGTCCGGAATGATGTATGCCTGGGGTCAGTTCATCGACCACGACATCAACCTGACGTTGTCTGACAACGTCAACCACATCGATATCTCAATTCCAGCAGGCGACCCCGTCCTGAGTGGCTCGATCTCGCTGACGCGCGCCGTCATCGATCCGCTGACCGGTGTCGCCGGAAAGCCGGCCCTGACCACCAACAACGTGACCGGATGGCTTGATGGCTCAATGGTCTACGGCTCCGACGCGGCCACGGCTGCCAGTCTCAGATCGGCCGACGGCCACCTGCTGACCTCGGCGGGCAACAACCTGCCGATCGTGAACGGCGCCTTCGTCGCCGGGGACATCCGTGTGCAGGAGAACCCCGATCTCACCGCCGTGCAGACCTTGCTCATGCGAGAACACAATCGGCAGGTGGATTTGCTCAAGCTTGCTCATCCGGACTGGACCGGCGACCAGCTCTACAACCAGGCGCGAGCGATCGTTACCGCGGAGATCGCGCGGATCACCTACAACGAATTCCTTCCACACCTGCTCGGTGCGAACGCCATTAAGCCCTACGAGGGCTACAAGCCCACGGCCGACCCCAGGCTCACCGAGGAATTCGCCGGTGCCGCATTCCGATTCGGTCACTCCATCGTCTCGGCCAACCTGGAGAAGACCGATGAGCAGGGCGCGGAGATCGGCGATGCGGTAACCCTGAAGGAAGCGTTCTTCCAGAATCCGTCAGACTTCGTCGCAGACGGTGGGGCGAACGGTCTGCTGCGCCACCTCACCAACGATCTGTCCAATGCATTGGACGTGCACATCGTCGACGATCTGCGGAATTTCCTGTTCGGTCCCGCGGCCGGGATGGACCTAGCCTCGATCAATCTCCAGCGAGGACGCGACCTCGGCTTGGGCACTTTGAATGAGACGCGTATTGCGTTGGGGCTCAAGCCCTACACAAGCTTCGCCGCAATCACCTCTGACGCCGCGACTGCCGCGGCTCTGAAGGCCGCGTACGGCGACGTCAACAACGTCGAACTGTGGATCGGTGGACTTGCCGAAAATCATCTGCCCGGAGCTATGGTGGGGCCGACCTTCGATCTGATCATCAGCCAGCAGTTCCAGAACCTGCGTGACGGTGATCGCCTGTGGTACCAGAACCAAGGCTTCGACCAGGCCACCCTCCGTGACATCGAATCGACGACGCTGTCGTCGTTGATTCTCAAGAACACCGATATCCAGCACATGCAGGCCGACGCGTTCGTGTTCTACGAGCGCCGCAGTGGACAAGCCGGCGGCGGGGTGATGGAGAACCCGAATTCGCCTCAACTGGTCATCGGGTCCAGCGGCCCGGACACCCTGGTCGGCGGTACCAAGGGCGATTTGTTGGTTGCCGGCAGTGGCCGCCAGACGCTGACCGGCGCCGCGGGCGCCGACACCTTCATCGTGGGCAAGAAGAATGTCGACGCGGTGATCACCGACTTCAAAGTCGGCCAGGACAAGTTACAGTTCGAGAACCTCGGTGTGCCAACAACTTCGGCAGTCCGAATCGTCAATGAGGGTGGCCGTGCAGTTGTCTACTTCGGGGGCGCCAGGGTATCCCTCGACGGGGTGAAGGCCAGCAACCTCAAACTCAGCGACATGATCTTCACCTGATCCGATGGACACGCAAGTCACGCCGCGCGCCGGCAATTAGGTTCATGCCGCAACCCCCCGCGTTGCCGGCGACGGCGTTGATCACGCTCGGCGTCGCCGCCGGGCCGCCGCCGAAGGCCAATCGATGCGGAATCTCTTCCGTGCTGAAGATCGGTCGCGCCGTCTATCTGATCGACGCCGGATTGGGTTCGCTGAACGCGTTCACCAACGCCGGGCTTCATGTCAGCGACCTGCAGTCCATCTTCATCACGCACCTACACGCCGACCATTTCATCGACTACTACAACTTCTTCGTCTCAGGCGGCTTCTCGACCCGACGTGATCGAGATCCGATCAGCGTGTACGGCCCTGGCCCCGCCGGGGGCTTGCCGCACAGCCGACTCGGAGACCCGGACCCTCCCACAGTCGCCCGAGCCGAGCCGGCGCCGGGCATTGCGGCCACCACTGACCTGTTGCATCGCGCATTCGCCTACAGCAGCAACATCTTCGTTCGCGACTACGGCATCGTCAGTGTGGAAGACCTGGCGAACGTCACTGAGATCGCCGTGCCACCGGGTTCCGATCACCAACTCAGATCACCCGAGATGGATCCGTTCTTAGTGATGTCGGATGACAACGTCAGGGTCACCGCCACCCTGGTGCCTCATTACGACGTCTATCCCGCGTTTGCGTTCCGCTTCGACCTGATCGAATCCGGTGTCTCGGTGACCTTCTCAGGCGACACCACCAAGTCCGACAACCTGATCCGTCTCGCCGAGAATACCGACATCCTCGTCCACGAGGCCATGTTCAGGCTCGACGACGACTACTGGCACGGCCACTTTCCGCCCGACTATCAATGCAACTCGCACACCTCAGCCGAACAGGTCGGGGAGGTAGCCGCGGCCGCAGGCGTTCGCCACCTGGTCTTGAGCCACTACAGCCCGCTCGGCCTGGCCGACGCCGAATGGCTTGGCGAAATCGGAAGGAACTTCTCCGGCAAGACCACTATCGCCAGGGACGGCCAGGTATTCGGCCTGTGATGAAGCGACTGCTCACCGTCACAACGGGTAGCAGGGCGCATCGCCGGGCGTGTAGTACGGAAGCCCGGTGGGCGTGTAGCACGGCGCCTCGCCAGGGAACGACGGCACCGCAGCCATTGCATAGCCGGGATAGGCGTCGAAGTCGTTTCTCGCGACATCGCCCACGATCGCCCCGTCGATGGCACCATCCACGACGTCGCCCGCGATGCCGGGGGTGCACCCGCCGACGCTCACGTGGCGTCCGCCGACATCGCCGCAGATATCCGCCTGGGCGGCCGGGGTGATTGCCGCCGGGATCGCGAGTAGAGCCATTGCGCCGAGGAGGGTTGCAGCCAATTTGTTGGTCATGCCGTCATCATCGCATCGAAAGGCACTTGTGTTAGCCGGAGTTCCAACCTGTGACGTCGGGGGTTCCTCACGCGCGTCGGCCCCAGCGGGCGTAGCCTTCGCTGGTTGGACGCGATCTCGAGTAGGGAAGACTTGTGGCTGAACTCAGCGAATTTCAGAAATTGGAATTTCAGAACCGGATGGAGCAGTTGCGCACCGAACTGCAGGGCAAGGTGTCGGAGTTCCAGAGCAAGCTGGGCGAACTGCCGGCCAAGGTCGCCGAGCAGATGGAAAACAAGATCAACGAGATCTTCGCCGACATCGATCCGGAAAAATCTCCCCGCACCTACGCCGTGAAGTCCGTCGGCAACAACATCATCGACATCATCGACGGGCTGGTGCATGCCGTCGCCGACATCGAGAAGGACCTGAGGGGCCGGGGCAGCGACAGCTGACCCGTCTAGCCGTGCCGCACGGTTTTCACGGAGATGAGCGAGCACGGTGAACGGGAGGATGGCGTGTCGAAGCCGAGTGGCGGAGATCCCGATGCCGCCGAACGGGATGCGACCCCGCCTCCCGCTATCGTGGCCAAGGGAATCCGCATGGTCGGGCCGTGGGGTCCGGTCTACGGTCCGCTGGACCTGACCATCCCAGTCGGAGGAGTCAGCGTTCTGGTGTGTCCGGCCGGGACGCCCCGCGACGCGCTGCTCCTGACCATCGCCGGCCGCATGAAACCGAAATCCGGCGAGCTCACGGTCATGGGTGCCACGCGCGCCAAAGACATCTTCAGGCTCTGCGGGTTGGCCGGAATCGACGGGCTCGACACCGTCTCGGAGTCCGTGACGGTCCGCGATCTGATCACCGAACAGCTCCGCTGGGACGCTTCGTGGTATCGCTTCATCCCGCTCGCCGGGCAGGAGGATCTGGCCCGCGTGTGCGCGCCGGTGTTCGGCGGGCTGCCGTTACCTCCGCTGATGGAGTATTTCGAGCAACTCTCCGAGTTGGACCAGCTCCTTCTGCGGATCTCGTTGGCAAACACCAGGAGACCTCAGGTGCTGGTCGTCGGAAATCTGGACTTCGTCACCAGCGATCTCAACCGGGATCTGTTGATAGAGCGGCTGATCGATCTCGGCCGTGTACAGACCGTGGTCACGGCAACGGTCAACGGAGTCGCGGGACAGCCCGTGCGCGCCCAAATCGCGGTGCCCAACGCCGACCGCGCCGAACTCGTGGAATCGCAGAAACGC
This sequence comes from Mycobacterium sp., assembly GCA_046330895.1. GTDB lineage: Bacteria > Actinomycetota > Actinomycetes > Mycobacteriales > Mycobacteriaceae > Mycobacterium. The sequence goes on from JAXLRY010000008.1 coordinate 195,508, forward strand.
AAGGGGTAGCAATGCTTGCCGCAATGTCACTGGGCACCGACATCAAACGGTATTCGCGCGGTCTCCTTCCGAGGATCGCGCTGCTGATCATCATCGTCATGCCGTTGCTGTACGGCGCGCTGTATCTCTGGGCGTTCTGGAATCCATTCGGTCACGTCGACAAGGTTCCGGTGGCGCTGGTCAACGAGGATCGGCCGGCGAAAGCCGACGGCAAAGAGGTGCGTGCAGGCGATCAGGTGGCCAAGGCCCTCATCGACTCTCACGAGTTGAGCTTGCATGAGGTATCGGCAGCCGAGGCCGCCGACGGCCTGGCGCACGGCAAGTACTACTTCACCATCACAATCCCCTCGGACTTCAGCGCGGATATCGTGTCGCCGTCCGGTGGCAGCCCCGCTCAGGCTGCCCTTCGATTCACCTTCAACGATGCGAACAGCTACCTCGGTTCGATCATCGGTCAGAACGCGGCCCGCGCGGTGATCAACGACGTCAATGCGAGCGTGGGGGAGCAGACCGTCATCTCCGTACTGAACGGACTCACCGACGCCGGTGCGGGGCTGACCAAGGCGGCCGACGGGGCGGGTCAATTGGCGGACGGCCTGTCACAGGCCGAAGACGGGTCCGCTCAGCTTGCGGACGGAACACGGCAATTAGCCACCTCGGTGGACACCGCCACCACACCATTGATCGATTTTCTTGCGCGGTTCGACGACAAGGGGATCAGCGCTGACGCGGTCGCCGCGGCGGCCGACCAGCTCAGTCTTGCGGTGGAGGACACCACCGACCGCATCGAGTCGGCCAACATCGATTGGGTGCAGGCGGGTGCGTTCGTCGACCAGGCGGTTGTGGTGCTGCAGGGCAGTGGCGACCCGAAGGTCCGTCAGGCCGGCGACATTCTCTCCGCCGCGCAAAAGGTTCTGCGGGCGCGCGATCTCGATCCGGCCACCGACAGCGGACTCAAACATCTGAAAGACAGCGCGGCGCAACTCCAAGATGAATTAGGCGACCCCAGCAGCAAATTGCGAACATTCATGAGCGGAGCCCTCAGCGGCGGACTTCGCAAGGATCTCGTCAAATTGCGCGACGGCGTCGACGAACTGAACGACGGAGCTCATCAACTCCACGATGGCTTGGTGAAGTTGTCCGACGGCGGCCACGAATTGGCCGACAAGTTGCGCCAGGGATCCACGCAGATCCCGTCCTGGACGGATCAGCAGCGCACCGATGTCGCGAAGACGGTTTCGTCTCCGGTCAAACTCGACATGATCACCCACAATCCCGCGCCGACATTCGGGACCGGATTCGCCCCGTTCTTCATGGGTCTGGCGGTCTTCGTGGGGGCACTGCTCATCTGGATGGCCGTCAAGCCCCTGCAACCCCGGCCGATCATCAACGGGCTGGGTGCATTTCGGGTGGTGCTTGCGTCCTACTGGCCCGCCTTCCTGCTGGCGGTATGCCAGGTTCTGGTGATGTACACCGTGGTGCATTTCGGCGTGGGCCTGAACCCCAAATACCCGCTGTACACCGGCCTGTTCCTGCTGCTGGTCCTGTCAACGTACCTGGGATTGATCCAGGCCTTCAATGCCGTGTTCGGGGTTGCTGTCGGTCGAGTGGTCACGTTGGCTTTCCTTATGGTGCAACTGGTTTCGGCCGGCGGCATTTATCCGGTCGAGACCACCGCCAAACCATTCCAGATCATCCACCCCTTTGTGCCGATGACGTATTCCGTCACGGGTCTTCGTCAGCTGACCGCGGGCGGCATCGACTATCGGCTCGGGATATCCATTGCGGTACTCGCCGGGGTGCTTGCGGCCTCGATGGCGGTGACCGCCTGGGGCGTTCGCCGAAGTCGCCAGTACACGATGGAACAGCTGCACCCGCCGATCGAAGCCTGACGCGACTACTTCGGCTCAAGCGGTGGCGGGATGACAGGCAGCACCGGGAACGGTCCGGTCGGGCCCTCGCGTTCCGCAGCGATCTGGAGCACCCGGCCGCGCACCGAATACCAGCCGATCATCAGCGCCGGGATCACCACAACAAGGCTCGCGACAGTCCACGTGCCCACGGGATAGTCGAAGCCCATCAAGACCAGCACTCCGAACAGGAACACCAGCGTGGCGTACCCGGTATAGGGCGAGCCCCACAACTGGAATGTCGGCCGACTCATCCGGCCCTTCTGGGACCACCTGAACAGTTGCAGTTGGCAGACGACGATCGTCATCCACGAGGCGAGGATGCCGAGCGAGGCGACATTCAGCACGATCTCGAACGCCATGCCGGGTACCACGCCGTTGAGGAGCACACCGAGCAGGCCGATCGAAGCCGTCAGGCAGATCCCGCCGTACGGCACACCGCGTCTCGACATCCGCGCAGTGAACTTCGGTGCACTGCCGCTCATCGCCATGGAGCGCAGAATCCGCCCGGTGGAGTACAGCCCCGCATTGAGGCTGGAGAACGCCGCGGTGATCACCACGAGGTTCATCACCGAGCCGGCCCCCTCGATGCCGATCTTCGAGAAGAACGTCACGAACGGGCTCTCACCGGCTTTGTAGCTGGTGAAGGGGAGCAGGAGGGCGAGTAGGAACAGCGAACCCACGTAGAACAGGGCGATGCGGGCGATCACGGAGTTGATGGCGCGCGGCATGACTTTTTCCGGCTCAGCCGTCTCGCCGGCGGCGATACCGACGAGTTCGACCGCGGCGTAGGCGAATACGACGCCTGACACGACGATCACGAGCGGCAGAATCCCGGCGGGAAAGAGGCCGCCGTTGTTGGCCATGACGCTGAATCCCGTCGAATGGCCGTCGATCTGATAACGCCCACCGAGGAATACGGTCGCGGCGACCAAGAACGTCACCAGCGCAACGACTTTGATCAACGCGGCCCAGAACTCCAGTTCCCCGAAGAGCGTTACCGACACCAGATTGATGCTCAGCACAGCGGCCAGGGCGATCAACGCCATCGCCCACTGCGGGATCGAGTGGAACACCTTCCAGTACTGGAAGTAGGTGGCGATCGCGGTGGAGTCGACGATGCAGGTCATCGCCCAGTTCAGGAAGTACATCCACCCGGCGACATATGCGGCCCGCTCTCCCAGGAACTCCCGCGCGTAGGACACGAACGACCCCGACGACGGCCGGTGCAACACCAGCTCGCCCATCGCGCGCAGGATGAAGAAGACGAAGACGCCGCAGAACCCGTAAACCAGGAACAGGCCCGGACCGGCGTTGGCCAGCCGGCCGCCCGCGCCGAGGAACAACCCTGTTCCGATAGCGCCGCCGATCGCGATCATCTGGATCTGGCGGGGTTTGAGACCCTTGTGGTAGCCCTCGTCTTCGGCGGTGAGAGCTGACACCTCGGCTGGTGTGAGGCCCGGAGTGGTCGTCATCGGCTGGCTGCCCCGTTCTGGTCGGTCTCTTCGGTGTGCGGCGGATTTGGCATGTCTCGGAACGTGAAGATGAAGCCGAAGACCGCCACGCCCGCGGCGATGGCGTAACCGACAACCGAGTACCACCCGGCGTGAAGATATGCGGTTACCGCGACTATGACCATCGCCAGAAAGACCATGGACATGCCGATGAGCGGAGTCTTGGCCTTGAAGTCGACAAGACGCATGGCTGACCTCGATGTGTCGGACGAAACGTGGACCAAGTAAACATTGCACGAGTTTGCTCGTGCTGCCCGGTGAACAATCCTTTTCATCGCCGTAACACGCTTTGCGACGGTTGCCGCTGCGAGGGATCGTCGGCAGGCGGGATGAGTCCGGCAGGCGGGATGAGACCGGCAGTCGGGGGCGGCCCCGTAGCGGTCGGCGTAGCCTCAGCCCATGTACACGCCTGACTGGGAGTCATTGGCCACCCATCGGCTGCCGGCTTGGTACGACGATGCGAAGCTCGGCATCTTCATTCACTGGGGCCTCTACTCGGTACCGGGATGGGCGCCCCAGGTCGCCGACGTGCAACAGCAGTTGAAGGAAGCTGGCCCGGCCTACCTCCTGCGTGAAAACCCTTATGCGGAGTGGTATCTCAACTCCAGCCGGCTGACCGGTAGCCCAACGTGGCGGCATCAGCGCGAAACCTACGGTCCCGACGCCACTTACGACGATTTCGTCGACCCGTTCGACCGCGGCACCGCCGAGGCCGACATGGCGGCCATCGCAGCGGCATGCCGCGACGCCGGGGCCGGCTATGTGGTCCTGACCGCCAAGCATCACGACGGATTCTGTTTGTGGCCAACAGATTTGACACATCCGCGAAAGGGCCGTTACCACGCGGCCCGAGACATCGTCGCCGACTTGCGAACGGCGGTCCTCGACGTCGGAATGCGCATGGGCCTGTACTACTCAGGCGGCTACGACTGGCCCTACAACGACGCGCTGCTAGAGAACCCGGCCGACGTGATGCTGGCCGTCCCGCACACGCCCGACTACGTCGACTATGCCACCGCGCATGTAACCGAGCTCATCGAGCGGTATCAGCCGTCGGTGTTGTGGAACGACATCTGCTGGCCCGCCGGCGGCGACCTGGCCGCACTGTTCGCCCGCTACTACAACGTCGTGCCGGACGGCATCATCAACGATCGGTGGATCGAATCCACTGCGCACCGTGGCGCGGTCACCGATGCCGTGGCCCGCGTGGGCGGACGGCTGGTCCAGCGGTTCTGGTCGATCATTCCCGACGGATACAAGTCGCTGACCTTCCCCGCCAACCACCATTTCGACATCCGCACCCCGGAATACGCCACCTTCGACTCGGTCCAGGACAAAAAGTGGGAGTCGACGCGAGGAGTCGGCCACTCCTTCGGAGCAAATCGGAATGAACGGCCCGAAGACATCGTGACCACGACCGAGTTGGTGCGGTCGTTCGTCGACATCGTCTCGAAGAACGGCAACCTGTTGATCGGGGTGGGGCCAGACCAATACGGCCGGTTCCCGGACGAGCAGCTGGTGCCGCTGCGGGGCCTGGGAGCGTGGCTGCAGACGAATGGTTCCGCGATCTACGGCACAGCGCCCTGGCACACCGCCGAAGCGTTGACCACCGAAGGTACCGAAGTTCGCTTCACGCAACGAGATGGTGCGCTCAACGCGATCCTGCTGGATCTCCCAACGCGCGAATTCGCCATCCGCGGTATCGATTCCACTGCCCTCACGGGAGTTCGAATGCTGGGGATAAACCAGCCGATCGAATGGCGTGTGGACGCTGGGATCGTGCACTTGAGGCTGCCGGATCGGGTGCCCGCCTCACCCGCCCATGTGCTTGTTCTGGGCCACGGAGTGCGTCCAATGATTCAATCCTGATATTTCACAACGGGATTCATTGCAAAACTCTTAGTATCGCGACCTTTTGGTTACGAAGTGATTACGCGGCATGCCTGAGGGGTAGCCAGACCGTGCCCAGTTCACTTCGCCTCAGGAGGCACCAAAATGCATGCGGCAGTACGTCCCTACCTAACGACCGGCGTGGCGATCGTCGGTGCCAGCGTCCTCGCTGTCAGTCCCTTGATCGTCGTGCCCGACAGTATGAACCTTCCAGACCTGGCGGCCGTAGAGCAGACGGTCTCCCATCCGACCCAACTGGTCGCGTTTGCGATGCCCGGCGCGCAGGCTCTGTTCTCTGCGTTCGGAGATGTGCTCGGCGGCATGACCGGCGCGGGCGACACCTTCCTCAGCGGCCTTGCCGATCAAATCGTCGGCGGTACGAATCTGCTCAACAGCGGATTGAGCGGTGGTGCGGGTCTGCTCGCCGCCGGACTCATCGGCGGTGTCCAGCTCGCCACGTCGGGCACCGCGACCGGAGCAGATGCGTTTGCGCAGATAATTCAAGGGTTGGCTGACGCAACGGGTGAATTCAGCCCGGGTGCTGACACGGCGGCGCTGTCCGCATCGTCGACGTCCGTTCTGCCCGGCCCGGGTGACCTGCTTTCAGCTCTGGCAGACGTGTTCGGTGGTCTTACCGGAGCCGGTGGCACGTTCCTCGGCGGTCTTTCCGACCAGATCGTCGGAGGTACGGCGCTGCTCAACGGAGCTCTCGGCGGGGGTGCCCAACTGCTGGCCGCCGGAATTCTCGGCGGTATCAGCCTTGTCACCTCGGGCACCTCGATGGGGGCCGGCTCGTTTGCTCAGATAGTCGAGAGCTTGGCTGACGCCGTCGGTGTATTCGGGCCAGGTGGCGGCATGGCTGCCGCGGCGCTGGCTGCGAACTCAGCATCGCTGTCCGGAGTTTTCCCCGGCCCGGGTGACGTGCTCGCGGCCGCGTCCGATGTCTTCGGGGGGCTGACAGGTGCCGGTACCACCTTCCTCGGCGGTCTCGGCGACCAGATCACCGGCGGCACCGCACTCCTCAACGGCGAACTCGCTGGGGGAGCTGCCTTGTTGGCCAGCGGATTGGTAAACGGTGTCGGGCTCGTCAGGTCGGGCACGGCCACCGGAGCCCACTCGCTCGTTCAGGTGATCGACGGAGTGGCCGACGCGGTCGGGGAGTTCGCGCCGGGCGGGTCGTCAGCCGCGACCCTCGCGTCCTCGAGGTCGTCGGCGCTACCGGGTCCCGGCGATGTGCTTGCCGCCGCCGCAGACGTGAGCGGCGGGCTCGCCGGGGCCGGCAACACATTCCTCAACGGCGTGGGTGACCAGATCACCGGCGGAACCCGGCTGCTGAACAAGGAGCTGAAAGGCGGTGCAGCGTTGGCGGCCTCCGGAATAGTCGGCGGCACCGGGCTTCTCACCAGCGGCACCGCCAACGGCGCCCATGCGGCCGGCCAGGTTGTCGGCGGTCTGGCGGATGCAGTCAATGAATTCGCTCCGAACAATACGGGTTCGAGCTCGGCAGCCAAGTCGTCGGTCGCAGCCCCTGCGGCCGACAGCACGAGCAAGAAGACCGCGGCCGGCCCGTCGGCAGGTGACGGCAGCGGCGCGAACGCAAGCAAGAGCGACGGCGGATCGAACTCGGGAGGCAGTTCGGCTCGTCGTTCTCACCGTTCGTCGGATAACGGTGGGTCGTCAGGTTCGGCAAGGAGCCCCAGGCACTCGCAGAAGTAAGGAGCTTGTCGTTGGTGAAGGCCCGGGGCGATTGGCTCCGGGCCTTCACACGCTCAGCCTCGGTCGATGTTGTTGGAGATTCCGGACTGACTGACCTCGGGTGACCCGGCGTGGAATGTGACCCGGTTGTGCATGCCGGAGGCGACGATTGCGTCCGCACTGTCCACGGTGACTGTGTTCTCTACGCCCGACACGTCGACGCGAGCGCAATGACCTTGCAGGACAACGGTATTGCTCACACCACTGACCGTCACCGCGCTGTCTTTGCAGGTGAATATCCGGTTCTGTCCCATTCCGGCCACGCTGATGGTGCCGTCCGGGGACGGTGCCGATTCGGTGTTCGCGGGTGGTGCGGGCGTCTCCGGACTGGCTTCGCTGCTGGGGGCCGACGTGTGGGTGGTCGGTCGTAGCGTGGTGAACGAGCCGCCCCCTCCCGAGACGCCGGGCTTGGATGTCGGAGTGGTCAGAGACCGTGTTGTGGACGCGAACTGATTCGCGACGATTCCGACGCCCCCGAGCACCAGGCCCAGAACGATCACTGCGAACATGATCCAACCCACTCGAATGCCGCGCGACGGCTTCGGCTCCAGGCCGGGATACGACGGGCTGGGATACGGCGCGCCGGGGAACGGCGCTCCGGGTGGCGGGGGCGGCGGGTAGTAGCCCGGTGGCGGATATCTGCTAGGTGGTGTGCCGGTGCCGAGTTCGCTGACCTGTGCGGCGTCGGCGAGTGGACGCTCCAATTCCCGGATCCGCCGTTCCGCGTCGTCGTCTCGGTTCATCCGTCGATCGTGCCCAATCCCGTCACTTGTCGGGAGTGTTTTGCTCGGGGAGCAGGAGCCGCACGGCGTGTGCGACCACCTCATCCAAGTCGTCGCCGAGGTGGCCTGCCAGCCATTGGTTGGCCAGCTCGGCCATCGCTCCGGCGTACATGGCTGCGGTGACCTCTCGCGCGAGCTGTTCGGATTCAGGGGCGCTGCGTGTGCTCTCGGTGAGCACCAATTCGCGGAGTTGATCGCGTGCCGCGGCCCGTCGCGAGGCCAGGACAGAGTTGCCGCGCGCCTCGGTGAAGAGGATTCTTCCTCGGCGCGGATCCGCCGAACTGAAGTCCAGAACGGCCCGGATACCCGAGCGGAGAAGCGCGCGGTCGTCATTCGTGGGGAGAGTTGTCGCGACGTTCACGCAAGTCGCCAATTCGGCGGCGACCTCGTCGTACACGGCACCGATGAGTTCGTCGGTGTCATCGAAGCTCTCATAGAAATAGCGGCTGTTGAGTTCGCTTTCGCGACACACCGACCGCACCGAAACAGCCGCTTCACCGCCTTCGCCGAACAGCTTGAAGGCGGCATTTACCAGCAGTGATCGGCGTTCTGATCGGCGGTCCTCAGGAGAGATTCCCGCCCACCTGGTGGGACCCGGCATTCACGGAGGGTATCCCGTCGAACGTCGATGTGGCTCCGGCGCGTGCGCACCTGCGTCTCGGCGCTGTCGGTGTTGTCCGCGCCCGTTCTCGATTGAATGGGTATCCGATGGGAGGGGAAAGCGGCGTCACGCCGACAACGGCAGGGGCGCGACTTTGGCGTCGTTCGAACCGAAGTGGTTGTGCAGCACCAAGCTTCGAGATCGCTCGCCCCAGTGTTGCACCATCTCCCGGCCTTTGGAGGTGCGGGTCAGAACCTGGTAGCGGACGACGTTGGCGGCGATGACGGCAAATGCCGCGACCGGCGAAGTTCGAGGCAATTCCAATTCGCGCATGCCGTCTTCCCCGAGGAAGAACCGCAGCATGCTCAGCCGCCGGAAGTGCGCATAGCCACTCCGCAGCCGGGGCAGGTTCGGGAAGTGCTGGCGGCGTTCGGCGTCGACAATCGCGTTCGCCAGTTTCGGGCCGGCGCTGGTCAACGGTCCTTGGCTGAGCAGGAGGTGGTACTGGAGCCGGTCCTGCTCGGCTTCGGTGTCGCGCAGGAAGTCGTCGCTCACTCCCATCAGCCAGCCCACGTACTTCCAGAGATGCATCATCGCAAGGGATTCCGCGTCGGTCACTCGCACGCCCAGCCGCCGCAAGCCGCGTAGCAGGACCGCACTGAACAAGCCGAGAGTGAAGCCCTGGTCGGCCTGGTTGACCGGCAGGCCCCACTGGTCGGTGTCCCACCTGCCGTTCGTTTCGTAGGCGTGGTCGACGAGCGAATGCATCAGCCGGACATGCACCGTGAGTTTGAAACCGTCTGCATCTCGGCGCATTCCGTCGTGTTCGGTGACGGCGGTGGACCAGTGCACCGTCTCGCCCATCCGTTTGAGCGCACCCGACCCGGAAAGCAGGCCGGTCAACACCAGCAGGTCGGGCGGCCCCCCGAAGCGGTATCCACCAATCAGGCAGAGATCGGCCATGACGTCTCGGACATTGCGGCCGTAGCTGCGGTACGCCTTGGCGCCGGCGTTGATGAGGTCGAAGTCGACCCAGTCCGGGGTGTCCTCGACGATGGCGAAGAAAGTGCGCAGTGCTTCGGGGCAGTCCGGCACGGCGTCAACCCCGGATTCGAGGGCGGTGTTGAACTGGCGCATCGTGACCCGGGCTGGGTCATCCGAAGGGCGGCGGAATGCTGCCACCAGGGCGGCCGCCGGCTCGTCACGCTCCGTCAGCGCGCGTCCGATCCGGTCCAGGAGCTGCGGGTCGGGTTCGGTGATCCCGGTGGAGTTCTGCAGCGGCCGTCCGATCCTGCGGTTGCGGGCCTCCCCGGCCATGAAGCGGCTCGGGTATTTTGCGGGCGTTTCCATTCCGGAAGTTATACCTGGGACGGCCCGCCACCCTAGGGGTTTTCCATTCCAACCGCGCGGGCCCACCGGGCGGCCCGAGCGCGGGTCGGCGGCGCAAATCTGGCTACAGGTGTATCCAGACCGTGCTATTCTGGTGACATGCGTAACCAGAATGGAAATCTGAACCCGCCCCGACCGATCGCCACCAAGCTGTTGCCTCCGATTGGGCTCCTCGCCGCGAAGCTCAACAGCGATTTCGACTGCGGTGTTCGTCAGCGGTTTTTCCGCGGCATGGACTTCGCGGGCCCGGTGGGGGATCCCGGCTGGTTCGGGCCGGGCAGCGCGGTCTGGTACGTGCATTCGCACACTCCGGCCCTGATCTTCGGTCTGCAGTGCGCCGCATTCCTCGAGGGATTGGACCCCAGCATCTATTGGATGGGTTCGACGCATTCGCGGCTCGCCGAACGTGACGGCCAGGGCACGCCAACCGGGCGGATCGACGCCGAGGGCTCGCGGGTGCGGCTGGCGCACTCGCTGGCCTTCTTCATTGGAACCGCCTACGGTTCGACTCCCACTGCCGAGCGCCTGGCACGGACCGTGCGATCCATGCACCACACCGTGAAAGGCGTTCGCCCGGACGGGCTCGCCTATGACGCCGACGATCCGGATTGGCTGCGCTGGAACTACGCGACGGTCGTCTGGGGGATCGCCACAGCGCACGAGCTCTATCACGGGAGGCCGCTGGCCGACATCGACCAGTACTACCGGGAATTCACCCGGGTCGGCGTTGCGCTGGGTGGTACTCAGCTGCCCACCACGAAGGCGGAGACCCTGGAATGCCTGCACTCCTACCTACCCCGGCTGGGGTTGACCCACGGCATGGCATTGTCCACCGGCCCTAATCTCGCGCGGAACGCCGAGGTGCCTGCTGCCGCAAAATTAGCCGATTGGGCCATCTGCGACGCGCTGCCGCAGTGGGCCGCCGAAATGGTCATGTATCGCCGGCCCCATCCCACTCGGCGTGTCGCCCGGCGAGCCGTTCAGTGGACGGTCATCAACGCCTCGCAGGCCGTCATGGGGCCTCTTCGGGAGTTTCGGGAGGCGACGGCCAGGGTCGCATCGGGCGTTGCCGGCGGGCCCGGAGCCCACACCGAACCGCACTACATCCCGGGCACTGATCCGATTCGGCCTCGGGAACTTGTGGAGCAGGGGTTGTGACACTTGGCGGTCTGATGTAGTGGTCGGAGGCGTGTCCGGCAATCGGGGGATACCCGTGTCCGATGATCGAATGAATTTCTTCAAAATATGCGTACAAAATGTGAGCGGCGCCACTCGAAAGTCCCGATTGCATTCTGGTCGTGAATAGTCAAGATGAATTATTCCCGCTCCATCGGAGAATTCTCGACCCCAATGTGATGTGGGCCTCATCAAGCTTGCCGATCGCCATGATTCTCAGGTTTCACATGGGTGCCGATGACCTCTATTTTCTTGCCCATGCCTCTGGAAAGCAGCAGCTAGAGTGGCTGAAATGGAAATGGCTCACCAGATGTGGCAGTTCGGTAACGACGTCATTCTTATCGCTCGGTAACAATTCTCCGACGTTGCATTCCAGCTTTTTCGCGCCGAGGATGTATTTCTTCTTATTGAGCATCTAGGATCACTGGTAATCGATGCCGAAGTCGGGTGTCGAAAGATATTGCAGCGCTCTTCAAGTCTTAGCCAAGCAGGATCGGCCCCATTGGGTCGCAGACGGAAGGTGTACGGATCATGGCAAACGCAATGCGGGGTGCAAAAG
>JAXLRY010000009.1:0-201383 GCA_046330895.1 Mycobacterium sp.
GCTGCTGGTCGCGAGTCGCAACCGGAAGAAGCTTGCCGAACTTCGCAGGGTGCTCGATGCCGCCGGGTTGACGGGGCTGACCCTGCTGTCCCTCGACGACGTCGCGCCGTTCGAGGAGGCTCCGGAGACCGGGGCAACTTTCGAGGAGAACGCGCTGGTGAAGGCGCGCGACGCTTACACCGCAACGAGTTTGCCCGCTGTCGCCGACGATTCCGGGCTGGAAGTCGCGGCGCTGAACGGGATGCCGGGCGTCCTGTCGGCAAGGTGGTCCGGCAGGCACGGCGACGACGTCGCCAACTACGAGTTGTTGTTGGCGCAGACCAATGACGTTCCCGACGGCCGGCGCTCGGCGGCCTTCGTCTCGGCGTGCGCGCTGGTCTACGGGCCGGCGGACGGTGATCACGTGGTGGTGCGCGGCGAGTGGCCGGGGGTCCTCGCGCGCGAGCCGCGCGGAGACGGTGGTTTCGGTTATGACCCGATCTTCATTCCCGAAGGGGAAGCGCGCAGCGCCGCCCAGCTGACCGCAGCGGAGAAGGACGCCGCGTCCCACCGTGGTCGAGCGCTAGCTTCGCTGGTGCCGGCGTTGCGCGAATTGGCCTGAGCTGCAGTTCTTTCCGGGTCAGACGCCGTAGCGCTCTCTGATCTCCTGGGTCTGGAAATGCTCCACGATGATGCCGAGCAGCGGAATGGTACCGGCGATGAGAACCCCGATGGTCTTGCCGATGGGCCAACGCACCTTGACCGCGAGGTTCGCGGTGCACATCAGATAGGCGAAGTAGACCCAGCCGTGCACGATGCCGATCCAGGTCGGCGGATCGTCGACCTTCACGACGTACTTCATCAGCATCTCGTAGCACAGCGCGATCAACCAGATCCCGGTTGCCCACGCCAGCACCCGGTACTGGGTCAGGGCGGTGCGGACCTTTTCGGGCGGCGTACCCGTCTGGGTCTGCGGGCCGGGCGTCTCGGGTGCGGTCATGCAGTCGTCCTGTTCTTCTTGACGGCGTCCGAATTCGACTTGTCGGATTTGGCTGGTTCGGCGTCGGATTTGGCCAGTTCGGATAGGTAGGCGTTGTACTCGCGCATCGCGGGTCCCACCTCGGAGTGCGGCGCCGGGCGCTCGGGCAGCAACCCCGCGGGGATTTCGGTCATGGCGGTGGTGGCAGGTGGGAGGGGCGGCTCATCCTCGTAGCGGACGAACTTTCGGTACGCGTACACGCAGAACCCGGCGAACATCGGCCACTGCAGAGCGTAGCCAAGGTTCTGAAATGTTCCGGACACCGATTCGTAGCGCGTCCACTGCCACCACCCCAGGGCCAGACACCCCGACGCCGCGGCGATCACCAGGATGATCAGCGCAAATCTGCGACGTCGGGTGGTTGCCACACCAAGACGGTACCTGCTGGCGGGCGTGTGTCCCGCCGCCCCGGGGCGTTACCATCGTCGAGTTCAGCGGGCGTGATGGAATTGGCAGACATGCCGGCTTTAGGTGCCGGTGCTCTTAGAGCGTGGGGGTTCGAGTCCCCCCGCCCGCACTCAAATCATGTCGTTGGTGGTGAGCCAGCGCATGATGGGCCAGCCGACGAAGACGGGCAGCCAACAGGTCAACACCCGGTACAGCAACACTGCCGGCACGCCTACGGCGGCGGGCACACCAAAGGCGGCGAGGCCGCCGATCAGTGCGGCCTCCACAGCGCCTACGCCGCCGGGCGTCGGTGCCGCCGACGCGAGTGTGCCACCGACCATGGTCACCACGGTGACCGTCACGAACGTCGTGCCGCCCCCGAAGGCCTCGACGCTGGCCCATAACGCCAGGGCGGCTCCGAGAGTTGTTGCCGCACAGCCCAAGACGATCAGCCCCAGTCTCTTGGGCTCGCGGACCAGATCCAGCAGTTCGCCGCCCACCTCCTTGAGTTTCGGCCGTACCGCGGTGCCCAGCCAACGGCGCAATTTCGGCACGATGAGAAACGTGCCCACCGCCCCCAGCGCGATGCCGCCGGCGAGGTAGAGCACCGTCGCGTCGGGAACGAAATGCGATAGGTCGGCCGATGCGCCGGCAGCCACGCTGAAGAAGATGAGCAATGCGATATGGGTGATCACCTGCACCGACTGCTGCAGTGCGACGGCGGCGGTCGCGCGAAGCGCGCCGAGGCCGCCCTTGTGGAGGAATCGGGTGCTCAAAGCGAGGCCACCCACCCCGGCTGGTGTGGTGGTCGAGGCGAAAGTGTTGGCGAACTGCATGATCACCAATTTGTGGAAGCTCACCAGCCCCGCGGCGCTGGCCCACAGCGCGGCGGCAGCCCCCACATAGGTCAGGGCGGACACGGTCAGGCCCAATAGGGCCCACCACCAGTTGGCGTTGCGCAACTCGTCCAGAAAGGCCGGCACGGTGCTGATCAGTGGCGTGGCAACGTAGACCAGCGCGACGAGCAGAACCAGTTGGATCACCTGATTGCGTGTGAAGCGGGTGATCGTCTCGGCCTGGATCTGGTCGGCGCCCGTCTGCTTCTTCACCTCATCGCGGGTGGCGGTCATGATCGCCTTGGCGTCGGTGACGGACTTGCGGATGCGGGCCGGGATCGCCGACCGAGTGAGGCGGCCAGACGCACTGAGAACCGCTTCTTTACCGAGAACCTCGATCGCCGCCCGGACCGACGGCTCGGCCCCGAAGCGGTTGGCCGTGGTGATCAGCAGTTGGGCGATGTCGGATTGCAGCTGCTCGTCGGTGGCCCCGTATTCGGAGCCGCCGAAGCCGCCGAACATGGCGTTTCCAGAGCTGACGGTGATCTCTTCGAGCCGAAGATCACCGTGGGAGATCTGGTTGACGTTGAGGACGCCGAGTGCCCGCCAGATGCCGTCGACCGTGTTCTGATCCTGGGTCTGGTCGATGGCGACGCCCTCGGGGAGGGTGTGGGCGTACAACGTCCACCCGCGGTCGAGCGTGGCGACGGCCATCGTCTTGGTGTTGGCGACCCCCAGGTCATCGGCGGCGATTGTCATCAGGGCGCGGTGTTCGACCGCACGGCGCATAGAGGTTTGCAGGGGTGCCGTCTCGTTGTTGCGCAGCCGCAGCCAACGCCAGAATTGGAGCAGCGCGCCACCGCTGCGCTGGTTCGGCCCGTAGAGCTCAACGATCCCCACAGCGCCGGACTCGTCGACGGCCGACAACTCCAACGGTCCACGACCGGCCGGCCGAATCACGGCCAGTGAGGCGGCGACGAACCCTCGCCGGGCCAGGGCCCGCACCGCGCCGTCGAGTGGTACCTCGAGAGCCGGGGTTCCCACCGCGAGAACGACGACCGCACCGACCAGCCATCCGACCGCCAGCCCGAACAACGACCGCGCCGGTATCACCGCGCTGACCACCAGATGGATGGGTACGAATGCCAAAAGCAGCGTCCACCAACGTCGGCGCCACCGAGCCGGCAGCCACGGGCCAGATACCGTCAGGACCGCGGCCAGCATCGCGATCCACCGCGGGTCATCGAGAAACTGAGACAGGGTGGTGGTCGGTCGATCCGAAATGTCGAAGGACCACCGTGGCGCGGAGAGATTCCCGTTGTTGATCGACAGCGGCAGAACGGCCAGCGCTGCCGCAGCCGCGTAGGCCCCGAAGAGTCGCCACTGCCGCGCGGCGAACAATCCGATCAGGATCATGAACGGCAACGCCAGAATCACGACCCCGTAAGCGATGTAGACAAGGTTGGACTGGGTCGGGGTTAGCACCCCGACGATCCGCGAGATGGATTTCTCGAGAGCCACCCAGTCGTTTCGCGTGATCACCGAACTTGTGATCACCAGGGTGAGGAGCAGGGCGGCAAGGACGAGACGAACGATGTCGTTGGTGCGCTGCGTCAGCGGCTGCAGCAGGCTGCCCGAAACGGTGACCTGTCGTCCGTCAACACGCATCCGCGGTCATCCTTGTGCGCCTCCCGGCGTCGCCGGGGGCGCCGTATCGACCGGAAGCTCGCCCAGCGGCATCTGGCCGAGCAGCGCGCCCTTGAGCGCACCATCCTGATACATGCCGTAGAGCTCCCGCAGGTAGTCGAGCCTGCCCGATGTCGCTTCCAGTTGGTCGAGTCCGGGGGCGTCGACGCCCTGTCCGGGTGCGGCGGGTGAGGTGTTCTGCTGGAGCAGGTAGGGATCGTTGAATGCGCTGAGGTTTGGGGCGATCACCGGAACCGGCACGCCGGGTGCCGAGGGCACGACGTTCTGTCCCAGCAGAATGTTCGGGCCGTAGGCGGGCGACAGGTCCGGGAGACCCAGAACGCCGAGGATCGAGGTCGGGGCCGCGGGATCTGCCGGAGCCGGCTCCGGCACCGGATCGGCGGCGCAGCGTGGCGAAAAACCCAGTGCCGCAACAACGGCAAGCGCGCAGGCCAGCATCGGCGTCGGAGCCATTGCAGTTCGTGCCGATCTACGTTGTTCGCTGCGCATTGGGGCCGTCTCATCCCTCCGGTCAACCGACACTTTATGCGGCTCATCCGGTTTGTCGGCGCAGTAAGCTGAACAGCGATGTGTCAGTTGCTCAGATTTTCCGCGGCCACAGTGCTTTTCGTGGTGCTGGGAGCAATGTCGAACGCCGCGCCTATCGCGTCGGCGGAAGGCTGTGCTCCAGGTCATGTGAGCAATCCGTACAACAGCCAGTGCTTTGTGGTCGGCAGCGCACCCACCATCAATGGTGTGCCGTGCGTCGCGAGCCATCTCGGCCTGTGCTCGTCGTTCACCCAGAATCAGCAGCCACCCCGCAAGCCGGTTACGTCGATCGGATAAGCCCAGCCGGGGATTGACATCCGCGGTTCATGTACTGCCCCAGCGGTGCTGGCGGCCTTGTTCGCGGTACCACTCGATAAGGTTCGGATCATCGACCGATCGCGGGTCCAGCGAGACGTCGTGGCGGCCGGCCATGATGGCGGTCACTGGAACTTCCAGCTTCTTCCCGGTGCGGGTGTGAGGTATCCCGGGGGCGGCTACGACAACGTCGGGGACGTGCCGCGGGGAGAGCCGATTGCGGATTTCGGTGCGGATGGTGTCGACGAGGGCATCGTCGAGCTCGTAGCCCTCGCCGAGTGTGACGAACAGCGGCATCCAGTAGGCCCCGTCGGGACCGTCGATGCCCAGAACGAATCCCTCTGTCACCGCTTCGATTGCCTCGACGACTTCGTAGATGTCGGCGGAGCCCATCCGGATTCCGTGCCGATTCAGGGTCGCGTCGCTTCTTCCGTGAATGATCAGCGACCCGCGGTTCGTGACGGTCACCCAATCGCCGTGCCGCCACACCCCCGGCGCCGGTCCATCGGCCCACGGATGATCGAAATATGCTGCCCGGTAACGTGATCCGTCTTCGTCGTTCCAGAACCCCACCGGCATCGACGGCATCGGTGCTGTGATCACCATCTCGCCCACCTCGTCGATGAGTGGCGTCCGGTCGGGGGACCAACTCTCAAGTGCCACACCTAGATAGCGGGTGGCCAATTCTCCGGAAAGTGCAGGGACGCCGTAGGTACCGCCGGCGAACGCGGTGACCACGTCGGTTCCGCCGCTGATCGAGGATACGGTGACATGTTGTCCCACTTCGGCTTTCACCCAATCGAAGAGATCGCTCGGAAGTGGCGAACCGGTGCTGCCGACGGTGTGGAGCCGCGCCAGATCGTGTGTCGCGCCGGGATGCAGGCCCGCCTTGCGGGACGCCAGCAGGTGACCGGGGCTGGTTCCGAAAAAGCTGACTTTCTCGTCGGCGACCAGCTGCCAGAGTCGATCAGCGTTGGGGTAAAGGGGATGTCCGCTGTAGCAGATGACTTGTGCGCCGCAGAGCAGGCCGGCGATCCGGAAGTTCCACATCATCCAGCTCAACGCCGTCTGCCAGAAGAAGACGTCACCGGAACCGAGATTGGCGTGCAGGACGGCGGCTTTCAGGTGTTCGAGAATCACACCGCCATGACCGTGCACGATGCCTTTGGGCCGCCCGGTGGTTCCGGAACTGAACAACACCCACAGCGGATGATCGAACGGCACCGCCGTTACTTCAAGGGCCGTCGGTTCAGCGATCAGAGCCGCGTATTCCGCACCGTCCAGCATGACCAGGTGCGGGTTACCCGGAAGCAGGTCGTGCAATTGGTCGGTATCGGCACGCTTGTCGATCCGCTTTCCGTTGAGCTGGTAGCCATCGCAGCTGAAGAGCACTTTGGGTTCGAGTTGCGCCAGTCGCGCCGCGGCGCCCTCCGGGGCGTAGTCCTGGCCGCACGCGGACCACACGGCGCCGATAGCCGCGGTGGCGAGAAAGGCGATCATCGCCTCCGCGATGTCGGGCAGGTATGCGGCGACGCAATCCCCGGGTCGGACGCCGAGGCGCCGCAGCTGCGCGGCCACAGCGCCCACGCGGCCCGGTAACTCCGTCCACGGGATCGCGGTACGGGTGCCGTCCTCGTCGATACCCAGGATGGCCGTCCCCGGCTGCGCCGTGTGCTTGAGCACCTGGTCGACGTAGTTCAGGGTGACGCCTGGAAACCACTGGGCTCCTGGCATCGACGATTCGGCCAGAATTCCGCTGTCGCCGGGGGTGGGACCTGCATGAGCGGTCACGCCGAAGAATTCCCACAGTGCTCGCCAGAACCGGGCGGGCTGGTGCACCGACCATTGCCAGAGGGCTGAGTAGTCGTCGGTGGGTGCTCCGTAGTCGGAGGATGTCGCGGCGAATTGCCGCCATTTCGGTTCGGTGTTCATAGTCGACAGACCTGCCGGTTTCAGACGAATTCCACGTCGGACATCTTGATGTCGCCCCCGTCCCGGACGACCGTGAGGACCACGCGCCAGACACGGGGTTGATTGTCTTCTTTGGGCGCCTGCGCATCCCGGCGTTCGGTGGTCGCGGCAACGAGCAGAATCGCCGTGTCTCCGTCGATTTCATCGACGGCTACGTCGTTGACCGTCACTTTGGTGACGACCTTCGCGTCCTGCATGGCTTTGATGAGGTCGTCGGAGCCGTCTTTGAAATTCGCCTGGAATTTTCCGGTCGAGTCGTCGATGAGTCGCTGGACGGTTTCTTTGGCCGCGGTGGAGTCGATCGACATGAGGTTGACAACGCCCTGCCGTGCCGCGGCGACGTTTTCGGCCTCGAGATGCCGATGGTCGGCGGTCTTGCGGTGCTGCCACAGCATCAGGCCGGTCACCGCTAGCGCGCCCGCTGTCAACAGTATTCCGGCGACGCGCGCGACGATTGCGAGGCGCGGCAGTCGAAGGCGCTGCGGGCGCCTCGTGGCCGCTGTCGGCACGGCCGTTTCTGGTTCGGCCTCATCGAGCACGGCCGCTTCTGGTTCGGCGTCCACCTGTTCGGCGTCTACCTGTTCGGCGTCCACTTGGTCGGCGTCCACCGTGTCGGAGGCCGGCGTCTGGCCCCTCGCCTCATCCAGCTTGCGGCGAAGTTCGTCGGCCCTGGCGCGGGCGGCTTGGGCACGGGCCTCCGCCTCCGATGCCGCCAACTCGGCGGCCTCGGGCGAGGTGAGGTCGTCGGCAGTGCCGCCGTCGGGCCCCTCGCTACCACCGCTCGACATCAGGCCTCCTCGTCAAGTCGTCGGATGCTCCCGTTCTTCCTGGGGCATCGACCGCGATCCAGCATGGCACAGCCGCCGGCGGGACCGGCGGCGCAGGTTGTGGGCCGAAAGCTTTCGCCTTTGGTGGCCAATTTGCGCGGCGACTATGCGAAAGTAGTGCCGTGCGCCTAAGCGTCGTGGCAGTTGCAACGTTGGTGGGCGTCGGGGTGGTCATGCCGCCGGCGGCGTCCGCGGACACCACCGAATGCAACGACGCGTTCTGCACCCCGGGAATCACCCCTGGTGTGATTCTGGGTGCTAACTGTGAGAACACCTCCTATTACGTGTTCGGCACCGATACCCGCAATGGCTGGGGCCGGTTGGTGTTCTGCGGTTCACCGCGTCGATATGAGCCGCGATACTTCAGGTCGCCGCCGATGATGGGTGTGAAGAACCTCAATGACGACTGCACAGGGTACGAGAATGACGTGGCGCAAGCGCCCGACGGACTATTCCTGACCTGTGGCGCGACCAACGACAACTCGATGGTGTGGCAGCGCGGCGACGCGTGATCAGCCGTTTGTCACCAGTTGCGGATCGAGCAGAGCGCGCCCTTGGGGCCCGCGCCGGTGTCGACGACGACACCATCGACGGCCAGGACGCAGTGAAAGTTCGGCTGATTCGGTGATTGGCCGCTAGTGGCGGTCACCATCGCCCACTGATCGGGGTTGACCAGCGAAACGTTGAGCACCCACTTGCTGTCGGGCCCCACCTGCGCCTCGACGTTGGGGCTGAACACATAGGGGTCGTGGCTGTACTGCGCGAAGTCCTGCGGGTCGGTGTCGCGGTAGTAGATCTCGGCGAGAGTCGGCTTCTCGCTGAAAATCGTGTAAGTGACCTGATGTAGCACCGGGTCGTCTGCGTGGGTCGTTCCGGCGGTGAGTAGACCGCCGGCGCCGGCCAGCAATGTCGCCACCCCGATCCGGGAATAGCCCTTGGGGCCTCGCACGCCGTCTCCTTCCGGTGACCAATCTTGGAGTCTAGAGTCCGACCTCACAGAATGGTGCCGAATATGTCATGGACAATGAGCGAATCCCTGGTCCGAAGTGTGAAGGTTCACTGCGGGGTCCGAGTTTGAGCATCGGGGTCCGAGTTTGAGCATCGGGGTCCGAGTATGAGTGATCGGGTTTCGAGTATGAGGTGGAGGCGGCATGGCGGCTGACGTCGACGGTGATGCCGTCGCGCAGGTGATTGCCGATCTGGCCGAAGCGGAGGCGGCGGAGGCTGAGGCTCTGGCGGAAGCGGCGCGGGCCAGAGCGACGGCCGCGCGGCTGGGCGTCGATGTGCCGGAGGCGCCGTTGACCGGCCGGTTCGCGCGATGGTGGCCACGATTGGCCGTGGTGTCAGCGGTCCTTCTGATCGGCGCGTCGTTCACGTTGAGTGGTCTGATCGTCTGGCAGCACCGGCAGGCGACCGCCCGGCAGGCGCGCGAGGCTGAATTCGTCGCGGCGGCCGAGAGGGGCGTCGTGGCACTGTTGTCGCTCGACTACCACCACGCCAAGGAAGACGTTCAGCGCGTCATCGACGCGTCGACGGGAGCCTTCAAAGATGATTTCGCCAGGGACGCAGACGATTTCGTAAAGACGGCCCAGGATTCGAAGGCTGTTACGGTGGGGTCGGTCAGTGCGGCGGCGCTGGAGTCGGTGAACGGTGACAGCGGCGTGGTTCTGCTCGCCGCGTCGTCGAAGGTGACCAATGCCAATGGGGCGCAACAAGATCCGAGGTCCTGGCGGATGAGCGTCACCCTGACGCGGGATGGTGGGCAAGTGAAAATGTCGAACGTGGAGTTCGTGCCGTGAGCAAAGAGTCGTCAACGAGTGAGGTCGTGACCCCTGTGGAGACCACCGAACTGATGGAATCCGGCATGGAACCCGATATCGAACCCGGTGCCGCCGACCTTGCCGTAGCGGACGGCGAGGAGACGGACCTCCACATCTCGGACGAGCCTCGTCCGAGCGTCGTCAGCCGTGCCCTCGGTTGGTGCGGCCGGCGCTGGGGAAGCCTCCTTATCGCCGTCCTGGTGCTGCTGTCGGCGGGCGGCGCGGGCGGTGTCTACTGGTGGATCTACCGTCCGGACCAGCAGACCGATGCGGTTGCGGAGAAGCAGGTCGTGGACGCGGCGAAGGAAGGCACCGTCGCGCTGTTGTCCTACGCCCCGGACAGCTTGAACAAAGACCTCGACAATGCGAAATCACACCTGACCGGCGAGTTTCTCACGTACTACAGCCAGTTCACCGACACCATCGTCAAGCCGGCGGCCACCAAGAAGGGCGTCAAGACGGAGGCGAACGTGGTGCGCGCGGCAGTCTCCGAGATGCATCCGGACCGGGCTGTGGTCCTGGTGTTCGTCAACCAGGTCACAACCAGCAAGGACCGGCCGGAGCCCGCGCTCGCAACCAGCGCGGTGATGGTCTCGATGGTCAAGAATTCCGGCCGCTGGTTGATCTCTGAATTCAAGCCCGTATAGCTGGGGCCGATACGAGCGGAGGCCGTGGGCATGTCGAAGCAGCCCGATCATCTGGTTCTTGCGACGGATTATCGGCCGCCGGATCCGGCGAGGGTGTGGCCTCTGCTCACCGATAACGCGGAGGTGCTCGCCGGGCTCGGCGCCCATCACGTGCTGGTCTATTCGTCCATCGAGGATCCGGGGCGGATCCTGGTCACCGTGGGACTGCGCAACCGGGAGCCGGTGCGAAAAGTACTAGGGTCGCGGTTGTTCTTCGACTGGTTCGACGCGCTCGGGGTGGAGGATATTCCGGCGGTGTTTGCCGGCGAGACGCTCGACAAGATCGTTGTCGTCGACGCGGATCCGGATCAGCCGCCCGGTGTCATCGTGGCGGCAATCACGTCCGTCGGCGACGCCCAGGCGTTGGTGGGCGGGTTGCATCGGGAGCTGCATGAGATCGCCTCGGCGGGGGTGCGCGCTATTCGGATCTTTCAGGCTTTCGACGACCAGCACGAGGTCATGATGCTGCAAGAGATCGACAATGAGGCCGACGCCGCGGAGTGGCTGGCGAATTCGGAGATCGCCGCCGCCTGGATGAAGGGCGCCGGAATCGGCGCATATCCACCAGTCTTCGTCGGGCGTTTCCGGCACATGCTTCGTATCGATGAGAATCGCTGAAGCATCGGCCCATCCAAGATGTTCGTCTGTTTATGCAACGGTGTGACCAGCAACGTGGTGACCGATGCAATTGAGCGGGGCGCGGCGTCCACCGGTCAGGTCGCGGAGGCGTGCGGTGCCGGAGCGGATTGTGGGCGGTGCCGGCACACCGTGCGAGCCATCATCAGGGCTATGAACGCGTGGCCGGGCGGAGGGGCGGAGGCCGGACCTGGTTGCAGAATCGGTCCCTCCGGCTAAGGACTTACGTCTCTGTCGAGTGCCCGTGCGGTTGGGCCACGCTGGTCGGTAGAGAAAGCCAGCCGAACTCCGCATCAAGAAAGCAGGGAGCAGCCATGAGCGCCCGTTTTCCGGATACCGAGACAATCCGCGCTGCGTTGCGCCTTGCGATCCAAGCACCGTCCGTGCATAACTCCCAGCCGTGGAGTTGGCGGGTCGACAACCGAGGTCTGCATCTGTTCGCGGACTTCACGCGCCGACTTCGCAGCACCGATCCCGATCTGCGGGATTTGATGGTCAGCTGCGGAGCTGCGCTGCATCACTGTGTCGTCGCGTTGGCGGCGCTGGGCTGGCACGCGAAGGTCCATCGGTTTCCCGACCCTGACGATCCCGGGCATCTGGCCTCGATCGACGTTCTACCGCAAACTCCCGGTGAGGTGGACATCATTCTCGCGGCTGCGATCAAGCGGCGCCGGAGCGATCGCAGGCACTACAGTTCATGGCCCGTCCCGGGGGGCGACATCGCGTTGATGGGAGCGCGCGCCGCGCGGGGTGGGGTGATGTTGCGTCAGATCGACCTTCTACCCCGATTGAACGAGGTGGTCGCAAGGTCGGTGCTCAGCAATGCAACTGGTCACGGCCACCCGCTGGACGTGAATTCCCGCGGTGTCGCGGTGCGCGATACCCCGATTGCCGATCCGACCGCGACTGTCTCTTCGTGGTCGTCCGCCGGTGCGGCGCTCATGCGGTCGGCGGATGCCCACCCGTCGTCCGACAATGCGATCGTGCTGGCCCTTGGTACCGCCGAGGACGACGCGCTGGCCCGGCTTCGCGCAGGGGAGGCAACCAGCCTTGTGCTGTTGTCGGCGACGGCGATGGGTTTGGCGACGTGCCCGGTGACCGAGCCGCTGGAGATTCTGGAGATCCGCGATGCGGTACGCGCCGATGTCTTCGGAACCAGCGGGCATCCTCAGATGTTGCTGCGGGTGGGTTGGGCCGCGACCAATGCCGATCCGCTGCCGGCGACCCCGCGTCGTCCGCTCAAAGAGGTCGCTGGTTGGGTGGACGATGGAACCTGCGTCGCCTGAAACCAGAGGGAGAACGACATGTCAGCTTCAGCACGCCCCGGCGGAATCCTGGTAGCCGTTGACGGTTCGCCGGCATCGAAGGTTGCCACCGACTGGGCCGCGCGAAATGCGGCTATGAAGCATCTGCCCTTGAAACTGGTTGTGGTGATCAGTCCTCCGACGGTCCTGGGGTTCCCCGAGGTGCCGGTGCCGTCGGTGTACTTCGATTGGCAGGCCGGCGAAGGCCGGAAGGTTCTCGACGATGCGCTCGCCGTCGTCAACGAGGCCACCGCGGATACACCTATCGAGGTGACCAGCGAGACGGTGCCCGGTTCGACCGTTCCCACCCTGGTCGAGCTGTCCAAGGACGCGCAACTGATCGTGGTCGGCTGCCGCGGTCACGGCGCGTTGGCGCGGGGTCTGCTGGGCTCGGTGAGCTCCGGGCTGATTCACCATGCGCACTGCCCGGTGGCGGTCATCCACGACGAGGACCCGTTGATGCCGCACCCGTCCCAGGCCCCTGTGGTGGTGGGCATCGATGGTTCGCCGGCATCGGAATTGGCGACCGAGATCGCATTCGAAGAGGCCTCGTTTCGTGGTGTGGACCTGGTGGCGGTACACGCCTGGAACGACTCCGACGTGTTCGAGGTGCCGGGCGTTGACTGGTCGGCTCTGCAGGCGGCCGGCGAAGAGACGCTGAGTGAGCGCCTGGCGGGCTGGAGCGAACGCTATCCGGACGTGACGGTCCGCCGAATCGTTGTGGCCGACAAGGCTGCCCGGCAATTGGTCGAGCAGTCTGAATCCGCCCAGCTATTGGTGGTTGGCAGCCGCGGCCGCGGCGGTTTCACCGAGATGTTGTTGGGCTCGGTCAGCGCCGCGGTGGTCAATGCAGCGCGGATGCCGGTCATCGTCGCCCGATCCGCATGAATTTTCGCCCGATCCGCGTGAACTAGGGGAGCGGTGCACGCCACTGCAGCCGGGTTCCACCTCCGGGCGCCGGGGCGACTACCAATTCGCCACCGGCTTCGGCGGCGCGGGATCGGAGATTGTTCAACCCGCTTTCGGTGACGTCCGCCGGCATTCCGTCGCCGTCGTCGATCACCTCGATCATCAGGTCATCGTCGACCCGGACGGTCACGGCCAGTGTCCGCGTTCTGCCGTGGCGGACGGCGTTGCTGACCGCTTCGCGCACGACGGCCTCGGCGTGGTCTGCGAGTACGGTGTCGACCACTGACAGGGGACCGACGAATTGGGTCGTGGTACGCACGTCGGCTCCGGCGAATGTCGCGATGGCCTGGTCGAGGCGTTGGCGCAGTCGGGTGCTGCCGGACGAGCCGCCGTGCAGGTCGAAGATCGACGTTCGAATTTCGCTGATGACGCCCTGAAGCTGGTCAACGCTCTCGATGAGGCGCTGCTGAATCTCGGTGGACCGCGCCCGCGGGATCGCGCCCTGTAGAGCCAGCCCGATCGCAAAGAGCCGTTGGATCACGTGATCATGCAGGTCGCGGGCAATTCGTTCGCGGTCGGACAGCACGTCGAGTTCGCGCATCCGGCGGTGGGAGACGGCCAATTGCCAAGCCAGGGTGGCCTGATCGGTGAAGGCGGCCATCATGTTGAGCTGCTCGTCGGTGAACACCGTCCCGCCCTTGTCGCGCGCGATGACCACGACGCCCGCAACGGTCTCGGTGGTCCGCAGCGGCAGTATCAGGGCGGGGCCCGCATCCGCGATGCCCTCGGGCGGGTTCTCCAAGAGATCGATTCGGCGGGGGGTGCGGTCTGCGAACACCTGTCCGATGAGGGTGCCGACGACGGGTATCGGGCGCGACCAACCAGCGGACCCGGCGGTCTCGACGACCACCAGTTGATCGACGTCGATGGCACCGAGCTCGGTGTCGGTCGGTACCGCAACCAGAACCGCGTGCGCGCGAGTCAGTGATAGTGCTTCATCGGCTATCAGTCGGAAGACCTGGGCAGGGTCGGCGCCGCCGAGCAGTTGTGTCCCAATGTCGCGGGTTGCTTCGATCCAGGATTGTCGTGTCTGGGTCTGCTCGAAGAGGCGTGCATTGTCGATCGCGATGCCGGCCGCGGCGGCGAGCGCTTCGGCCAGTACCTCGTCGTCCTCGCTGAAGGGTTCGCCGTCGACCTTCTCGCTCAGGTACAGGTTTCCGTAGACCTCGTCGCGGATGCGCACGGGCACGCCGAGGAAGGTGTGCATGGGTGGGTGGTTGGGTGGAAATCCCACCGATGCCGGGTGATCGAGGATGTTGTCGAGCCGAATGGGTTTCGGGTCGTCGATGAGCACCCCGAGAACGCCCCGACCTTCGGGTAGCGGGCCGATCAGTTCCTTGGTTGCGGCGTCGATGCCTTCGTAGATGAACTCAGCCAGTTCATGGTCGTCGCCGCGAACGCCGAGGGCGCCGTACCGGGCGCCGACGAGCCGCATCGCGTTATGCACGATCGTTCTGAGGGTGTCGTCCAGTTCGAGGCCGGCGGTCACGACCAGCATCGCGTCCATGAGGCCTTCGAGGCGGTCTCTACCCTGAACGATCTGCTCGATCCGCTCCTGTACCTCGGTCAGGAGTTCGCGCAGGCGTAATTGCGAAAGCGCACTACGCACCGGTGGGATGGCGGCAGCGCTAGTCGCTACCCCGACATCCTCGGCCACACTTCAAATGGTGCCAGATAAGTCCGCGGTGGGCTTCACTCGTCGCCGGGAACTTGCTGATCGAGTCGGGACGCGAAGACGGCGGCCTGTGTTCGACGTTCCATGCCGAGCTTGGCGAGCAGGCGGGAGACGTAATTCTTGACCGTCTTTTCGGCGAGGAACATCCGGGCGGCGATCTGTTTGTTCGTCAGACCTTCCGCGAGCAGGCCGAGCAAGACGCGTTCCTGCTCGGTGAGACCGGAAAGGGGGTCGGACCGTTCGGCGGCTCCGCGCAGCTTCGCCATCAGGGCGGCGGCGGCGCGGTTGTCCAGCAGAGATCGTCCGGCTCCGACGTCCTTGATCGCCCTGGCCAGTTCCATGCCTTTGATGTCCTTGACGACGTATCCGCTCGCTCCGGCGAGGATTGCGTTGAGCATGGCCTCGTCGGAGGTGAACGACGTCAGCATGAGGCAGCGCAGGTCGGGCATCTTCGACAGCAGGTCGCGGCACAGCTCGATTCCGTTGCCGTCGGGTAGCCGTACATCGAGGACTGCGACGTCCGGCTGGAGCGCCGGTATCTGGGACAGGGCCTGGGCCACCGACCCGGCCTCGCCGATGACGTCAAGTTCGCTGTCGGCGCTGAGCAGATCGATCAGGCCTCGTCGTACCACTTCGTGGTCGTCGACGAGAAAGACTTTGACCGCCATCACTTGACCTTCCGGTTCGAGAAACAAACCGCGACGCGCAGATCAACCATATCCGGCGAGGTCAAGCATCGACGCAAAGTGCCGCTTACAAAACGAGTTGCCGATCTATGACGAGGGTCGCCCAGTCTGCGTTTCGGAGATTGGCGGCGGCTATCGGCCCGAGCACTTCGCCCGCGGCCTCGATGCGGTGGGCGCCGATGACGACCAGTTGGATGGAAGACGCGTGGGCGGCCAGGTAGGTCAGCGGAGAGCCGTGTACCAGCACGGGTTCGATGTCGAGGTCGGGATATTGGGCCTTCCAATACGACAGCCGGCGGTCGAGTTCGATCTGGTCGGCGGACTGCCATGCGCTCACGACTCGCATCGGCCCGTGTCGGAGTCGCGCCTCCTCGGCAGCTGCGGCCAGAACCGCTGTGCTGTCTTGTGTTTCGTCCACTTCAGCGACGATCCATCCCGCGGTGGCTGTTTTGGCGCCGTCGTTTCCCCTGATGATGGCCACGGGGCAGTGAGCCGATGAGACCAACGTCTTGGCCGTCGAACCGATGCGGTTGGCGTCGAAATGTCGCAGTCCGTAATCGCCGATACACATCATCACCGCGGAATTGGACTCGGACTGCAGAATTGAGGCCGCATGGCCGTAGGCGATCTCGGTCTCGATCTTGACCGGCCGTCCGGTCGAATCGACTGCGGCGTAGGCGTACCGCACTGCCAGTTCGGCGGCAGCCAGATCGCGGGCGTCCTGTTGTGAGTCTCGTGCGGCACCGGTCGTCCTGGGTTCGACGATCGCGACCAATCGAAGGGGTATGTCGCGGGCGATCGCTTCGTCGACGGCCCAGAGTGCCGCGCGGACCGCGCTTCGTGACCCGTCGATCCCGACGACTATCGATGGTGGCGCGGGATGCTCCGACATTGCGTTGTCTCCAGAGTCGTCCGGTCTGTTCCTTCGACGTTATCGCCGGAAATCGACGCCCGGAGAGAGCAGAAAGTCCTTATGTGCCCCGCATTGGGCCATTGGGTGGATCGACGATTCCGCTACTGCGGTCAGCGAGGTGGGGCGGGAGGAGTGTGGATGCTAGTCAAAACTTACCGACTGGTAAGGAATTAGGGCCTTGCTGTGGACAATTCGATGTCGCTCAGTTCGGTGAACAATTGTCGACTGAAATTTGGACGCCGGTGTTCGGGCCGCCCGGGGCGCGGCGCCGTTGCCTGGGTCGCCAACGACGAATTTTCAGATAACGATTATGTAACAATCATGCCTTGATCTGCACAGTTGTTGCTACTCGACCGTAACCACCTGCACGCAGGACGTTTGTCGCGGTGGCTCCGAAGGATTGTTCGCACCCGTGTTACCCGCGACATGGTTACCCGCGCGTAGAACTCGTCAGTAACCAATAAAGCGGCAAATTCGGGCCCATTCTTATGACACTCTTAGTGCAGTCGGCGCTGCGGACAGCCACGGTTCGCAGGCCCGGATTCGACGGGGAATCAACCCGACACCTCCGCAGGGCGGCGCAGGTGCATCGGCCAGTTACCGGCCCAGCGCGAATGTAGCGAAGAGTACGAGGAGTGAATCAGCGTGACGATCCACGAGCACGACCGACTGTCGACGGGTGACGGGACGGGCTACGGCACTGCCGACGCTCTGGTCGACCGCCTCAGCGCCGGTGAGCCGTATGCCGTTGCGTTCGGAGGTCAGGGCAGCGCCTGGTTGGAGACCCTCGAAGAGCTTGTGACCGCGACGGGCATCGAGTCCGAATTGGCGACCCTGGCCGGTGAAGCCGAATTGTTGCTCGAACCGATCGCCACCGAACTGGTCGTGGTTCGTCCGATCGGGTTCGAGCCGTTGCGGTGGGTGCGTGCGCTGGCCGCAGAGGAAACGGTCCCGGCCTCCAAGCACCTCACCTCCGCGGCGGTATCGGTCCCCGGCGTGCTGTTGACTCAGATCGCCGCCATCCGGGCGCTGGCCCGCCAGGGCATGGACCTGGTCGCCAACCCGCCGGTCGCCGTCGCGGGACACTCGCAGGGCGTCCTCGCGGTCGAAGCCCTCAAGGCATCGGGAACCAAGGACGTCGAACTGCTGGCGATGGCGCAGCTGATCGGTGCCGCCGGCACTCTGGTGGCTCGTCGTCGGGGCATTGCGATCCTCGGTGACCGCCCCCCGATGGTGTCGGTGACCAATGCCGAACCGGAGCGCATCTACGAATTGCTCGACGAATTCGCGCAAGACGTCCGAACCGTTTTGCCGCCCGTCCTGTCCATCCGGAACGGCCGACGGTCGGTCGTGATCACCGGCACGCCCGAACAGTTGTCGCGCTTCGAACTGTACTGCGAACAGATCGCCGAATCGGAAGCTGCCGAGCGCAAGAACAAGGTGCGCGGCGGTGCCGTATTCAGTCCGGTCTTCGAACCGGTTCAGGTCGAGGTCGGTTTCCACACCCCGCGTCTGGCCGACGGCGTCGACATCGTCGGCCGCTGGGCCGAAGCGATCGGGCTCGACGTAGAACTGGCCCGCGAGATGGCCGAAGCAATCCTGGTCCGCCAGGTGGATTGGGTTGAGGAAGTCACATCCCTGCACGGTGCCGGCGCCCGATGGATTCTGGATCTCGGCCCCGGTGACATCCTGACCAGGCTCACCGCGCCGGTCGTTCGCGGACTCGGAGTCGGGATCGTCCCAGCCGCGACGCGCGGAGGCCAGCGAAACCTGTTCACTGTCGGAGCGGCCCCCGAAGTCGCCAAGCCGTGGTCGAGCTATGCCCCGACCGTGGTCAGCCTGCCGGACGGTTCAGTGAAGCTGTCGACCAAATTCACCCGTCTTACTGGACGTTCGCCCATTCTTCTGGCCGGCATGACGCCGACCACCGTCGACGCCAAGATCGTCGCCGCTGCGGCCAATGCCGGGCACTGGGCAGAACTGGCCGGCGGCGGCCAGGTCACCGAGGAGATCTTCGCCCGGCGTATCGCCGAGCTGGAGACCTTGCTGACACCCGGACGCGAGATCCAGTTCAACGCGCTCTTCCTCGATCCGTATCTCTGGAAGCTGCAGCTGGGCGGGAAGCGCCTGGTCCAGAAGGCTCGCCAGTCGGGTGCGCCGATCGACGGTGTCGTCGTCAGTGCAGGTATTCCGGATCTCGAGGACGCCGTCGACCTGATCGACGAACTCAACACCGTCGGCATCACACACGTCGTGTTCAAGCCGGGCACCGTCGAGCAGATCCGCTCGGTGATCAGGATCGCGGCCGAGGTGCCCACCAAACCGGTGATCGTTCACATCGAGGGCGGTCGCGCGGGTGGCCACCACTCGTGGGAAGACCTGGACGATTTGCTCCTGACCACCTATTCCGAGCTGCGCGCGCGCGCCAACATCACCGTCTGCGTCGGCGGCGGAATCGGAACGCCGGAACGTGCTGCCGACTATCTCTCGGGCCGCTGGTCTCAGGTATACGGGTATCCGCTGATGCCGGTCGACGGCATTCTGGTGGGTACGGCCGCGATGGCCTGCCTCGAAGCGACGACGTCACCGTCGGTCAAGCAGATGCTCGTCGACACCGTCGGGACCGATCAGTGGGTAGCCGCCGGAAAAGCTCTCAACGGTATGGCATCAGGGCGCAGCCAGCTCGGCGCAGACATTCACGAGATCGACAACGCCGCCTCTCGCTGTGGCCGGTTGCTCGACGATGTCGCAGGCGACGCCGATGCGGTGGCGGATCGTCGCGACGAGATCATCGCCGCGATGGCGGCTACCGCCAAGCCCTATTTCGGCGACGTCGCCGACATGACTTACCTCCAGTGGCTCCAGCGCTACATCGAATTGGCCATCGGCGCAGGCGATTCCACCGCCGACACCAAGACCGCCGACTCGCCATGGCTGGACGTCACCTGGCGCGACCGTTTCGCGGAGATGCTGCGGCGCGCCGAGGCCCGGCTCAACACCGTTGACAGCGGGCCGATCGACACCCTTTTCGCCGACGAGAGCCTGCTGGAAAACCCAGGCGCGGCAATCGATCTCCTTCTCGGTCGTTATCCAGACGCGGACACCGTCCTGCTGCACCCGGCCGACGTGCCGTTCTTCATCGAGTTGTGCAAAGTACTGGGCAAGCCCGTGAACTTCGTTCCGGTGATCGACAAGGATGTCCGGCGCTGGTGGCGCAGCGACTCGTTGTGGCAAGCCCACGACGCGCGCTACAGCGCCGAGCAGGTGTGCATCATTCCCGGCACCGCCGCCGTCGCGGGTATCACCAGGGTTGATGAGCCGATCGGTGAGCTGCTGGACCGCTTCGAACAGGCGGCGGTGGACGAGGTGCTCGCCGCGGGCGAGCGTCCCCTGCCCGTTGCTTCCCGCCTCCAGGTTCGCAGTGACGTCGTAGGTCCGCTCGCGATCGTCCTGGATTCCCCCGACGTGTTGTGGGCGGGCAGGATCGCGGCCAATCCCGTCCATCGGATCGCCCCGCCGGCGGACTGGCTGGTGCATGACAATCGTTCCGCCACAAACCATTCGACCGGTGCTCGGCTTGAGGTCACCGCTCCCGATCGGGTCACGCTGAGCGTCCCGCTGTCGGGCGTGTGGATCGACATCGCATTCACGTTGTCCGACGAGGTTGCCGACGGCGGAGCGCCCGTGGTGACCACCGACGACGCCACTGCCGCGATGCGCGCGGTGCTGGCCATCGCCGCCGGAGTCGACGGACCCGACGCCCTGCCCGTGGTCGTCGACGGATCGACGACGGTGCGGGTCGAGTGGGATCCGGAGCGTGTTGCCGACCACACGGGCGTGACGGCAACGTTCGGTTCGCCGCTGGCACCCACGCTTACCACCGTTCCGGACGCGCTCGTCGGGCGCTGCTGGCCCGCGGTTTTCGCGGCCGTCGGCAGCGCGATCACCGACACCGGAATTCCGGTCGTCGAAGGTCTGCTGAGCCTGGTCCATCTGGACCATGCGGCGCGGCTGCTGAAGCCACTGCCCACGCAGAGTGCCGAATTGTTCATCACGGCAACAGCTTCGGCTGCAACCGACACCGAGGTCGGTCGGGTGGTGCCGGTCACCGTCAACGTCAGCGGAGTCAACGGCACCGTGTTCGCCGTGCTGGAGGAGCGCTTCGCGATCCGCGGTCGTACCGGTCCGGCCGAGCTGACGGATCCGGTTCGCGCCGGAGGAGCGGTGTCGTTGAATGCCAACGACACTCCGCGTCGTCGTCGCCGGGATGTCACTGTGTCGGCACCGGTCAGCATGCGGCCTTTCGCGGTGGTCTCCGGTGACCACAATCCGATCCACACCGACCGGGCTGCAGCACTGCTGGCCGGCCTCGACGAGCCGATCGTGCATGGCATGTGGCTGTCTGCCGCGGCTCAGCACGTGGTGACCGCGACCGACGGCAAACCCGTTCCGCCCGCCAAGCTCGTCGGCTGGACCGCCCGATTCCTGGGTATGGTCAAGCCGGGAGAAGAGGTCGAGTTCCGTGTCGACCGCGTCGGAATCGATTTGGGCGCAGAGGTTTTGGAAGTCGCCGCGCGGGTCGACAACGAACTGGTCATGTCGGCCACCGCGCGACTCGCGGCGCCCAAGACGGTCTACGCGTTCCCCGGGCAGGGGATCCAGCACAAGGGCATGGGCATGGAGGTTCGGGCCCGCTCCAAGGCGGCACGCAAGATCTGGGACAAGGCCGACAAGTTCACCCGCGAGACGCTCGGGTTCTCGGTGCTCCACGTAGTGCGGGACAACCCGACCAGCCTGATCGCCGCGGGCGTGCACTACCAGCACCCGGAAGGGGTGCTGTACCTGACACAGTTCACCCAGGTCGCAATGGCCACGGTGGCGGCTGCCCAGGTTGCCGAGATGCGCGAGCAGGGCGCCTTCGTCGAGGGGGCGATCGCCTGCGGCCACTCGGTGGGCGAATACACCGCTCTGGCGTGTGTTTCCGGTGTCTATGAGCTGGAAGCGCTGCTGGAGGTCGTTTTCCACCGTGGCAGCAAGATGCACGACATCGTGCCGCGTGACGAACTCGGGCGTTCCAACTATCGCCTCGCCGCCATCCGACCGTCGCAGATCGACCTTCCGGACGCTGACGTCGAGAGCTTCGTCGACGAGATCTCGGCGAAGACCGGAGAGTTTCTACAGATCGTCAACTTCAATCTGCGCGGCTCGCAGTACGCGATCGCCGGTACGGTTCGCGGCCTGGAGGTGCTCGAGGAGGAGATCGAACGGCGTCGGCAAATCACCGGTGGCAAGCGGTCTTTCATCCTGGTGCCGGGCATCGACGTGCCGTTCCACTCCAAGGTGTTGCGGGTCGGCGTCGACGACTTCCGTCGTTCGCTCGAGCGCGTGATGCCGCGCGACAAGAACCCGGACTTGATCATCGGTCGCTACATCCCGAACCTGGTGCCGCGACCCTTCACTCTGGATCGCGACTTCATTCAGGAGATCCGCGATCTCGTTCCGGCCGAACCGCTGGACGAGATCCTCGCCGATTACGACACCTGGCGTAACGAGAAGCCGCGCGAACTGTGCCGCAAGATCGTGATCGAACTGCTGGCATGGCAGTTCGCCAGCCCGGTGCGGTGGATCGAAACTCAGGATCTCCTCTTCATCGAGGAGCCGGCCGGCGGCCTCGGCATCGAACGTTTCGTCGAGATCGGTGTGAAGACTGCGCCCACCGTCGCCGGGTTGGCCACCAACACCCTGAAGCTGCCCGAGTACGCGCACAGCACCGTCGAGGTGCTCAACTGCGAGCGCGACGCGGCGGTGCTGTTCGCCACCGACACCGACCCGGAGCCGGAGCCCGAAATCGAGGAGGCGCCGACGGCTGCTGCCGAAAGTGCTCCTGTGGAGGCGGCGCCGGCTCCGGCGGCGGCACCCTCGGGAGGGCCACGCCCCGAGGACATTCCATTCGACGCTGCCGATGCGACGCTCGCGCTCATCGCGCTGTCGGCCAAGATGCGGATCGATCAGATCGAGGCGCTCGACTCCATCGAGACGATCACCGACGGTGCGTCGTCACGACGTAACCAACTACTGGTCGACCTGGGGTCGGAACTGAATCTGGGCGCCATCGACGGTGCTGCGGAGGCAGATCTGTCGGCCCTGAAGGGGCAGGTCACAAAGCTGGCGCGCACCTACAAGCCGTTCGGCCCGGTGCTGTCGGATTCGATCAACGACCAGCTGCGAACGGTCCTCGGCCCGTCCGGCAAGCGGCCAGCCGCAATCACAGAACGGGTCAAGAAGACCTGGGAGCTCGGCGACGGCTGGGCGAAGCACGTGATCGTCGAGTTCGCGCTCGGTACCCGAGAGGGCACCAGCGTCCGGGGTGACAGCCTCGGGGGTCTGCACGAGGGAGTGCTGGCCGATGCGGCCGCGGTCGACAAGGTCATCGACGCGGCCGTCGCGACGGTCGCCGCCCGTAAGGGTGTCTCGGTGTCGTTGCCCTCCGCCGGTGGTGGCGGAGGCGGCGTCGTCGACTCCGCGGCTCTCACCGAGTTCGCCGAGAAAGTCACCGGTCGCGACGGTGTTCTCGCCGCGGCTGCGCGAATGGTGTTGGGCCAGCTAGGTCTCGACAAACCCGTCACCGCGCCGGCCGCGGCGACCGATGCCGAGCTGATCGATCTGGTGACCGGCGAACTGGGTTCGGACTGGCCTCGTCTGGTGGCGCCCGCATTCGATTCGAAAAAGGCGGTTCTGCTCGACGATCGCTGGGCGAGTGCCCGCGAGGATCTCGTCAAGCTGTGGCTGGCCGAAGAAGATGACATCGACGCCGACTGGGTGCGGCTGTCGGAGCGCTTCGAGGGTGCCGGGCATGCTGTTGCGACGCAGGCGAACTGGTGGCAGGGCAAGGCGCTGGCCGCCGGCCGGGTGATTCACGCGTCGCTCTTCGGCCGGATCGCGGCAGGTGCGGAGAGCCCTGAAAAGGGTTGTTACAGCGACGAAGTCGCCGTCGTCACGGGTGCTTCGAAGGGGTCGATCGCGGCGTCGGTGGCGGCTCAGCTGCTCGAAGGCGGGGCCACTGTCATCGCGACGACGTCCAAGCTCGATGACGATCGCTTGGCTTTCTACAAGGGGCTGTATCGCGACAATGCCCGTTATGACGCGGCTCTGTGGATCGTGCCGGCCAACATGGCGTCATACGCCGACATCGATGCGTTGGCATCCTGGGTCGGTAGCGAGCAGACCGAAAGCCTCGGGCCGCAATCGATCCACATCAAGGATGCTCAGACGCCCACGTTGTTGTTCCCGTTCGCGGCTCCACGCGTGTCCGGTGACCTGTCGGAGGCGGGCTCCCGTTCCGAGATGGAGATGAAGGTCCTGCTGTGGGCAGTGGAGCGGCTCATCGGCGGTCTGTCGGCCATCGGCGCGGAGCGCGACATCGCGTCCCGTTTGCATGTCGTGCTGCCCGGTTCGCCGAACCGCGGAATGTTCGGCGGCGACGGCGCCTACGGCGAGTCCAAGGCGGCACTCGACGCCGTGGTCACCCGGTGGAGCGCCGAGACGTCGTGGGCGCAGCGCGTCAGCTTCGCGCACGCACTGATCGGCTGGACCAAAGGCACGGGTCTGATGGGCCACAACGACGTCGTCGTCGACGCGGTCGAGGAGGCCGGCGTCACCACCTACACCACCGCGGAGATGGCGGCGATGCTGCTCGATCTGTGCACGGTGGAGGCGAAGGTCGCCTCGGCGCACACACCGTTGAACGTCGACCTCACCGGCGGCCTCGGCGACGTCCAACTGGACATGGCCGAGCTGGCCGCCAAGGCGCGGGAGGAGATGTCGGCGGAGGCCGCCGATACATCCGACGATGAGCCGGCGGACGGCACCATCGCCGCACTGCCATCGCCGCCCCGGGGCTATGTCGCCTCTGCTGCGCCGGCGTGGGCCGACCTCGATGTCGACCCGGCCGATCTGGTGGTGATCGTCGGCGGCGCGGAGCTCGGGCCGTATGGTTCGTCGCGCACGCGTTTCGAGATGGAGGTCGACAACGAGCTGTCGGCGGCGGGCGTTCTGGAACTGGCGTGGACGACGGGTCTCATCAAATGGGAGGACGATCCGAAGCCGGGCTGGTACGACAGCGCTTCAGGCGACTTGATTCCCGAGGCGGAACTCGTCGAGCGCTATCACGACACGGTCGTCGAGCGTTGCGGCATAAGGGAATTCGTTGACGACGGCGCGATCGACCCGGACCACGCCTCACCGCTGCTGGTGAGCGTGTTCCTGGATAAGGACTTCAGCTTCGTGGTGTCGTCGGAGGCTGACGCGCGGGCGTTCGTCGAGTTCGATCCCGAGCACACCGTTGCGTTGCCTGTTCCGGACTCCGCGGATTGGCAGGTGATCCGCAAGGCGGGCACCGAGATCAGGGTGCCGAGAAAGACCAAGCTGTCGCGGACGGTGGGTGCGCAGATTCCGACGGGCTTCGATCCGACGGTCTGGGGCATCAGCGCCGACATGGCGACATCGATCGACCGGGTGGCGCTGTGGAACATCGTCGCGACCGTCGACGCGTTCCTGTCTTCCGGTTTCACGCCTGCCGAACTCATGCGCTGGGTGCACCCGAGCTTGGTCGCCAGCACGCAGGGCACCGGCATGGGTGGCATGACCTCGATGCAGACCATGTAT
Source organism: Mycobacterium sp. (assembly GCA_046330895.1). Lineage (GTDB taxonomy): Bacteria > Actinomycetota > Actinomycetes > Mycobacteriales > Mycobacteriaceae > Mycobacterium. The sequence continues at coordinate 24,943 of JAXLRY010000009.1, forward strand.
CACGGAAACCTGCTGGGGCGGGCCAAGCCGAACGACATCCTTCAGGAAGTTCTGCCGAACGTTGTTGCGGCACACGTCATTCAGTCGTACGTCGGCAGCTACGGGTCGATGATCCATCCGGTCGGCGCGTGCGCCACGGCCGCGGTTTCGGTCGAAGAGGGCATGGATAAGATCCGGCTCGGCAAGGCGGAGCTGGTCGTCACCGGTGGCTTCGACGATTTGACGCTGGAGGCCATCATCGGCTTCGGTGACATGGCGGCCACCGCCGACACCGAGATGATGCGGGCGCGTGGCATCAGCGACGGGAAGTTCTCCCGCGCCAATGACCGCCGCCGACTTGGCTTCCTGGAGGCGCAGGGCGGTGGCACCATCCTGCTGGCGCGGGGCGACCTTGCACTCAAGATGGGCCTCCCAGTGCTTGCGGTCGTGGGCTACGCGCAGAGCTTCGGCGATGGTGTGCACACTTCGATTCCGGCGCCAGGGCTCGGCGCTTTGAGCGCGGGCCGCGGGGGCAGGGATTCGCTGCTGGCCCGGTCTCTGGCGAAGCTGGGCGTTGGTCCCGATGACATCGCGGTGATCTCCAAGCACGACACGTCGACGCTGGCGAACGACCCCAACGAGACGGAACTCCATGAGCGGCTTGCCGACTCGATGGGACGCTCCGACGGGGCGCCGCTGTTCATCGTCTCGCAGAAGAGCCTCACCGGCCACGCGAAGGGCGGCGCCGCGGTGTTCCAGATGATGGGGCTGTGTCAGATCCTGCGCGACGGGGTGATCCCGCCGAACCGGAGCCTGGACTGCGTCGACGACGAGCTCGCGTCTGCCGGGCACTTCGTGTGGGTCCGCGAGACCCTCCGCCTGGGTGACAAATTCCCGCTGAAGGCCGGTCTGGTGACCAGCCTCGGCTTCGGTCACGTTTCGGGCTTGGTCGCTCTCGTGCACCCGCAGGCGTTCCTGGCGGCGCTGAGCCCCGAGGAGCGGTCCGACTATGCGCGGCGTGCCAATGACCGCGTGCTTGCGGGGCAGCGCCGTCTGGCGTCGGCCATCGCCGGTGGGCGGCCGATGTACGAGAAGCCGGCCGATCGGCGCTTCGACCATGACGTACCGGAAAAGCGTCAGGAAGCAGCCATGCTGCTCGATCCGGCGTCGCGATTGGGCGGCGACGGCACTTACCCCGCGTGATGAGCGAAGCGAAGAGCGCAGTGGAGACCCGCGTGATGAGCGAAGCGAAGAGCGCAGTGGAGACCCGCGTGATGAGCGAAGCGAAGAGCGCAGTGGAGACCTGCGTTAGGGTCACGACGTGGCGATAGTGGGTGTCGGGATCGACGTCGTGTCCATCCCAGAGTTCGCGGAGCAGGTCGACCAGCCGGGAACGGTGTTCGCTGAGACGTTCACCCCCGGCGAGCGGCGCGACGCCGCGGACAAGAGTTCGGTCGCCGCACGGCATCTGGCTGCCCGGTGGGCGGCCAAGGAGGCCGTCATCAAGGCGTGGTCGGGTTCACGCTTTGCGCAGCGTCCCGTGCTGCCCGAAGGGATTCACCGGGACATTGAGGTGGTCACCGACATGTGGGGCCGGCCCAAGGTGCGGCTGACTGGCGCGATTGCTCAGCATCTGGCCGAGGTGACCATCCATGTGTCGCTGACGCATGAGGGCGATACCGCAGCGGCCGTCGCCATTCTCGAGACTTCCTAGCGCTCGCGCAGGAAAGGTGGGCCGCATGGACGATCTGATTCAGCGGGTGCGGGCGATACTTCCTTCGGTGCGAGCCGACTTGGAGGATCTGGTGCGCATCGAGTCGGTGTGGGCCGATCAGGCTCGGCGTGATGAGGTCCATCGGAGCGCTGATGCCGTCGCGAGGCTGCTTCGGGACGCCGGGTTCAACGACGTCGAGATCGTCAGTGAGGGCGGTGCTCCGGCCGTCATCGCGCGTCATCCCGCCCCGCCCGGAGCGCCGACGGTGATGCTGTACGCCCATCACGATGTTCAGCCGGAAGGCGACCACAGCCAGTGGGATTCACCGCCGTTTGAACCGACCGAACGGGACGGACGCCTCTACGGCCGTGGGACTGCCGACGACAAGGCCGGTATCGCAACGCATCTCGCCGCATTCCGGGCGCATGACGGCAATCCACCGGTCGGTGTAACGGTCTTTGTCGAGGGCGAGGAGGAGTCCGGCTCGCCGTCGTTGGCGCGGCTCCTGGAGAGGTACCGCGACAAGCTCGCTGCCGACGTGATCGTGATCGCGGATTCCGACAACTGGACGGTCGATATTCCGGCGTTGACGATTTCGCTTCGGGGACTGGCCGATTGCGTCGTCGAGGTCGCCACGCTCGATCATGGTCTGCACTCGGGGCTCTGGGGCGGCGTCGTGCCCGACGCGTTGAGTGTGCTTGTCCGACTCTTGGCGTCGCTGCATGACGACGACGGCAATGTCGCGGTCGCCGGCCTTCATCAAACGACAGCCGCGGACCTCAATCGCGGACCTGACTGGGTGCGGAACGAATCGGGAATCCTCGACGGTGTTCATGAAATCGGTTCTGGGACTGAGGCGCAACGTATGTGGGCCAAGCCGGCTGTCACAGTCGTCGGCATCGACACCACGTCTATTGCGAAGGCGTCCAACACACTCATTCCGAGGGCAAGCGCAAAGGTGAGCATGCGTGTGGCGCCCGGGGGTGACGCGCAGGCGCATCTCGACGCACTCCGAAAGCACCTGGAAGACAACGCCCCATGGGGTGCTCAAGTGACTGTCACGCCGGGCGATGTTGGGCAACCGTATTCGATCGACGCCAGCGGGCCCGTTTACGACGCTGCCAGACAGGCCTTCCGCGAGGCGTGGGGAGCCGACGCCGTGGACATGGGCATGGGTGGTTCGATCCCGTTCATCGCGGAATTCGCGACGATCTTCCCCGAGGCGGCAATCCTGGTGACTGGCGTGGAAGATCCTGGGACACAGGCTCACAGCATCAACGAGAGCCTGCACCTCGGCGTGCTCGAGCGGGCGGCGACAACCGAGGCTCTCCTGCTGGCGAGATTGGGAGATCTTCCCTAAGCGCTCAGGACCTTCTTGGCGATGAACGACGCGGTGTTCGCCGCTTTCACGTTGTATTGAGCTACCGCGATCGTGCCGGTTTCGTCGACGACGAACGTCGACCTGATAACGCCCTGCACTGTCTTTCCATAGAGCTTCTTCTCGCCGAAGGCACCCCACTCCGTGAGTACCTTCTTGTCGGGATCGGACAGCAGTGGGAAGGTCAGCGATTCGGCATCGCGGAATGCGGCAAGCTTGTCGGGTTTGTCCGGAGAGATTCCGACGACGTCGATTCCCGCGTCATCGAGCGATGCGAGGCTGTCCCGGAATTCGCAGGCCTGTTTGGTGCATCCGGGGGTAGACGCCGCGGGGTAGAAGTACACGACCACTTTGCGTCCTTTGAAGTCGGACAGTTTGACGGTATTGCCGTCGGCGTCCGGCAGGCTGAACGCTGGAGCCTTATCGCCCACCTCAAGCCGTGATGTCTCGGTCACGCTGGTTCCCTTTCGTTGCCTTCGTCCACCGGTGCACCGGACGTGCCCGGGCTGATCTAGGGTAGTTCGGCAGAGCGGCAGTTTGGAGGACGGAAGTGGCGGATCGGGATCCCGAGGTCATCAAGGCCGATATCGATGCGGCGCGCGATCGCCTCGCGTTGACGGTTGATTCGCTGGCTGAGCGTGCCAATCCGCAGCGGATCGCCGATGACGTGAGGTCCGCACTACTGGCTTTCATCAAGAGGCCGGCTGTGGCGGCAACCCTTGCGGGTTTCAGCGCGGTGACGGTGATCGTTGTGATTCGCAGAATCCGTTACCGCTGATCTCAGCGGCGCCGTAGCCAGTCGCTGAGCGACCATCTCGATGTCGGGGGGTTGGCGCGCAGGCCGATGCGGCTGCAGTTGTGGAACGTCGCGAGCTCGGGCCCTTGCCGATGCCCCGCATTGTTGTCGCCATAAGTCATCCCGATGCCCCCATTCGATTCGCCAGACGGGTCGAAGCGCCCTCCGCGCCGGATCCGTAGCAAACGCGACTATATCAGCGATGGCAAAATAGCCGCAGTTCATTGCGGCATTTCACATGCAAAGTGAATCGAATAGCTACTTAATCGGCTATTCGGCGCCGCGGCGTCGCCTGGCCAAGACGAAGCCGATAGCCGCGAGGGCGAGAACGCCTGCCCCCGCTCCAGCGCCGATCAGCAGCGTCTTGTTCCGATCCAGCCACGACGTGTCCGAGTGCTGGGCTGCGGCCAGCTTGATCTTGTAGCCGGGCAGCGGATCCTGGGCCGGAGGTTTGACGCCCGGAAGCAGCTGGGTCTCGGTGATCTGGAACATGTCCTGGCCCTTGCCCGATTTGATCCACTGTCCCCACGCCGGCACCTCGCCGTCCAGCAGCACCTTGGTGGCGCCGCCGACGGCCTCGTCCTTACCGAGATCGTTCAGAAGGCTGACCCGGAACGGCTCCGAGGTTCCGCTGGCGAACTTCACCTGAACCAGCGCGTTCTTGATGGTCTTCAGTCCGGCGGGCTTCTGTGGCGGTGCCTGACCCGGGGCGGGCTGGAAGCCGCCCCCCGAGAAGCTGCCCACCGACACGTTGGACGCCGGGCCGCTGGCCGGGCGGGTCATGCTCGTGAAGTTGTAAACACCCGCGTTGGGCACATCGAGCGCTGCCCGCTGCAGGGGCGGGACCGTGAACAGCTGTGGCTTGCCGCCGTAGTCGTACATCACCTGGAGGGGAGTCTGGTACGGGTTGGTGAATACGGGGCGGTAGAACGGGTCGTAGGAGAGCCACCGCGAATTCCACTGTGTGACAGGGCTGCTCAGCACCGACGAGGTGGTGAAGGTGGAACTGGTGAAGCTCGACTCGATGGATTCGCGGTAGCTGCTGATCTCCTCGGAGGTCGCCTCGACCGAACTTGCCGAGACCACCGAGGCCGCGTTTGCGGTAGCGACGTCCTGTGCCGGAGCATCGGACTCGGACGGCTGCATCATGCCGCCACCCGAGGGTTCGTCGGTGTTCATTCCGCCGCCGGAGGGTTCATCGGTGTTCATTCCGCCTCCGGAGTCGTGCATGCCGCCGCCGGATGGTTCGTCGGTGTTCATTCCGCCGCCGGGCTCTTCCATTCCGCCGCCCGGCGATTCCATGCCTCCGGAGTCGTGCATGCCGCCGCCGGATGGTTCGTCGGTGTTCATTCCGCCGCCGGGTTCTTCCATTCCGCCGCCCGGCGATTCCATGCCTCCGGAGTCGTGCATGCCGCCGCCGGATGGTTCGTCGGTGTTCATTCCGCCGCCCGAGGGTTCGTCGGTGTTCATGCCGCCGCCCGACTCGCTCATGCCCCCGCCGTCGTCGCTTGTCTGGCTGGTACCGGTGTCATCGTCGTCGCCGTAGGGCTCCGCGTGACCTACCGCGGTTCCGGTGAACAGGGCCGACAGGGTTACCGCCGCGGCGGCGGCGAAAGCCGCGGAACGCCCGGGCAACTTGTCGAAACGGTCGATCTCCACCGAACCTCCATAAGGTCATCTGTGACGGCGACGCAGCCAGACTTACCAAATCCACGCGGTTGCGCAACCCTGACCAGGGTAGACACAGAAGGCGTTGCTGGGGAGTCCGGACGGGTATCATCACGTACCAGCCCTGTCTCCCTGCCATCGGCGCCCTATTATTGGCCCGGTGACCGCGCCGGCCGCCTGTCCCGCCACCGCAAGGCACCGATGAGCGACAACTATTGGGATCGAATCGCCGATCTCTGGCGCCTATTCGGCCCACCGATACGACCTGCGGCCGACGACCTGGTGGTCTATCAAGAGATAGTCGATCGTGCGACCGCCCTGATCGACGGGCCGCCGCGCGTGCTGCTGCTGGGTGTAACCCCGGAGCTGTACCGACTGCGTTGGCCGGCCGATGCCGAGGTCCTCGCGCTCGACAGTTCGTCACCGATGCTCGAAGCCGTGTGGCAGGGCCCGGCCGACACGGCTGTGACTGGCTCGTGGACTGCGATGCCGTTCGCCGATCAGTCCTTCACGCTGTTGCTGTGCGATGCCGGAGTCGGGTTGCTCGATCCTGTGGGGCAGGGCGAGTTGCTCGCTGAGGTGCAACGGGTGCTGGTCCCGGATGGAACGCTTGCGGTGCGCCTGTTCGCGCCCCAAGGGCGCACCGGAACGGTCGCCGAGATATTCGAGGATCTCGATCGCGGGCGCATCCCGACTCTTGATGCCCTGAAGCTGCGCATGTGGGGCGCTCTGCAAAAGACCCCAGCGGAAGGGGTGCGGCCCAGTGAAGTCGCCCGACGCATTCTCGAAGCGCGCGGGCCCTGGGATCGCCTGGCGCAGACGCAGGGATGGCATCCGGACTATGTCCGCGCGCTGGAGTTGCAACTCGGCAGCCCTGCCACGTTCCACCTTGTCGATGCTGAGGAACTGGCCCGACTGGGCTTACGCGCCGGTCTGGATCCGTCGGGCGTGCGTCGGCCCGCGCATCGCTACGGGGACAGCTGCCCGGTGGCCGAATTCCGCCGGCCGTAGCCGGATGCATTGCGATGAGCCCGCCAGGACGCAGAATGAACACCCATGAGCGCTGAACGCTACGAAGTCACTCGCACCATCGCCGCCTCACCTGACGCCGTCTTCGCCGTCTTGGCCGATCCCTCGCGGCACCACGACACGGAACCCGGGGATTGGGTTCGCGACGCGGTAGCCCCCGAACCGATCACTGCCGCCGGGCAGATCTTCGCTATGAACATGTATCTGACCCAAATCGGCGGTGATTACGTCACGTACAACCTCGTCGACGTGTTCGACCGGGATCGCGCCATCGGATGGCTGCCGGGACGTCTCGACGACGAGGGCAACCATGTTCCCGGAGGTTGGTTCTGGCGCTACGACCTCGCTGCCAACGGCGATGGCACCGACGTCACACTCACCTATGACTGGACCGACACCCCGCAGGAATTCCGCGACCAGGTCGGGGGAATGCCGCCGTTCCCAGCGGACTACCTCGCGGCATCGGTGGCGGCACTCGAGCGAACCGTCAAAACCGGCTAGACACCCGGGAGTTACATCTAGCGCGGGTGGGTAGCGAAGAACTGCCAGATCATCGGGGTGGCGAACGGTGGCCAGCTGTGGTCGCCGCCGGCGATGGTGACCAGGTCGACGCCGCGCCCGCCCGCGCAGTCGGCGCTCGAGGTCGTCAGTGGTCCGTCGACGTTGACCGCGGGCTCTCCGCACTCGTCGACGCGACGCCAGAAGGCATCGACGTCCGGTATGGGCGGTCGGGCGCCGCCAAATCCGCCGTTGTAGGGCACGAGTATGTCGTTGGTGCCGTGAAGCTGAATCACCGATGTCGGCTGGGGCGGGTTGCACTGCCCCAGTTGGGTTGCAGAGACCGCGCCGATGGCGGCGAACACGTCACTGTTGCAGGCCAACGTGAACGCCATCATGCCGCCGTTGCTCATGCCGGCTACATAGACCCGGCGGTTGTCGATGGGTACCTTGGCCCCGATGTCGCGGACGACTTGCGCGATGAATCCCACGTCGTCGATCTGCTGGTTGCTCGCGGGTCCGCAGCAAGCAGTGCCGGCGTTCCAGGATGCGCCAATACCTGCCGGGTAGGCGACGACGAACTTCTCGGAGTCCGCAAGGGGATTCCAGCCGAATCTGCCGACGGAGAATTCGGGGCCGGCGCCGAAGCCGTGCAGAACCACGACCAACGGTGCGGCTGGCGGCAAACCGGACGGCTTGTACAGCAGGTAGGACCGGTCGAGGCCGTCGAAGCTGAGGAATTGCGTGCTGTCGCCGTCCGGGAATCCTGGATCAGCTGCAGTCGGCGGCGCCATGCGCAGAACTGGCACAGCCGCAATGAGCAGAAGCGGAACGGCCAGCCATCGGATCACGTCGATCCAGAATGGCCGGGCGCGCGGAAGGCCGTCGCTTATCGGGGCCGAGGGTGGATTTGGCCTGCAATCAGTGGTTGCTTGTCGGGTGCCGATGTCAGTGCCTGAGTCAGTGCGAGCGGATTTGTTCACAACACAAAAACCCTGCCTAAGCAGGGCCTTTGTTTGGTGCGCCGTCAGGGTTTCGAACCCCGGACCCGCTGATTAAGAGTCAGCTGCTCTACCAACTGAGCTAACGGCGCGAGAACTGCTCAGCGACAATAACAGGCCGCGCCGTTCAAGGCGAAATCACCCTGTCCCGGTCCTCTGCGGACCCGCGTGGCTCTGACCTGCGAGGTCGCGCCCTATCCGTGTTCGCCCTTAAGCTATTGCCAAACATTGGGCACTTGGGGCGCTGGGCGCTCGAAGCTCAGGGCTGGAGAAGGTTGTGGGGGACAAGCAGGTGAAGTGGCAGTTCGGTTTGTCGGGTCTGCGGGTGAGGGCCGTGCTGGCAACTGTCCTGATAATGCCCGCGCTACTGATGGGCACCGCGGCGTGCGGAGGCGACCAAACTCCGCGGCCACCGCAGGTCATCGCGGATAAGGGCACGCCGTTCAGCGATCTGCTGGTGCCCAAGCTCACGGCGTCGGTCAAGGACGGCGCGGTGGGGGTGTCCGTCGATCAGCCGGTGACGGTGCGGGCCCAGGGGGGCGTACTCGGAGCGGTCAGCATGACCAATGAGTCGGGCACGCAGGTCGCCGGCCAGTTCAGCCCGGATGGCGTCACGTGGGCCACCACGGAACCGTTGGGCTATAACAAGACTTACAAGATCAGCGCACAGTCTTTGGGGCTCGGCGGTGTCGCCACTGAGACCATGACTTTCAAGACCCATTCGCCCGCCAACCTCACGATGCCGTATCTGTTGCCGGCAGACGGAGAGGTTGTCGGGGTTGGTCAGCCGATCGCAGTGCGGTTCGACGAGAACATTCCGAATCGCCTGGCCGCACAGCGGGCGATCAAGGTAAAGACCGATCCGCCGGTCGAGGGTGCGTTCTACTGGCTGAACAACCGCGAGGTGCGGTGGCGGCCCGAGAAATTCTGGGCGTCCGGTACCAAGATTGAGGTGCAGGTCAATACGTACGGTGTCGATCTGGGCGACGGGCTGTTCGGTCAGGAGAATCTGACTTCGCACTTCACCATCGGCGACGAACTGATCGCGACAGCCGACGACGACACGAAGACGCTCACCGTCCGCCGGAATGGTGAGGTCGTCAAGTCCATCCCGATTTCGATGGGGAAGAGCAGCACGCCGACGAACAACGGCATCTACACAATCGGCGATCGGTTCTCCCACATGATCATGGACTCCTCGACTTATGGGGTTCCGTCGAACTCGCCCAACGGCTACCGGGTGGAAGTGGACTGGGCGACGCAGATGTCGTACAGCGGCATCTACGTCCATTCGGCACCGTGGTCGGTCGGTTCGCAGGGCTACAGCAACACCAGTCACGGCTGCCTCAATGTGAGTCCCAGCAACGCTCAGTGGTTCTACAACAACACCAAGCGCGGGGACATCGTAGAAGTGCAGAACACGGTCGGCTCGACCTTGTCGGGCACCGAGGGGCTCGGCGACTGGAACATCCCGTGGGCACAGTGGAAAGCCGGTAACGCGAACGATTAGCGCGCTACCGTTCGGGGCGTGGGCGACGGGCGTCATGTTCGTGTTCGCGCTGACGGCCTGGCGCCGAGCAGGTGCTCAGGTTCCGGGTCGGTGAGGCCGGTCGGCAACCGTACTGTGGCCGCCCCAACCGATCGGGGGGCCATCGACGAGAGCCGCCAGGTCTGAGGTCTCGGTCGGATATGCGTACAGGAATCCTTGGTGCAGAAAGCATCCTGCTTCGAGGAGCCAGTCCGCCTGCTCCTGATTCTCGACTCCCTCAGCGATCAGGTTGAGCTGCATTATCGATGCCACCGCGATCTGACTTCGCACGAGTCGTTGTACCCGTTCGTTGTCGTGGATCTGGGCGATGAACGATCGGTCGATCTTCATCCAGTCGACGGGCACGTTCAGCAGGTTGGTCATGCTGGCGTATTCGACACCGAAGTCGTCGATGGCCAGGCTGAATCCGATGTTTCGCGCATGGTGCAGCGCCACGTAGGCCGGCAGCGCTTCTCGGCTGAACGCTCGTTCCGTGAGTTCCAGGCAGACGTTCGCCGGTGCTATTCCGCTGTCGCGGTATGCGTTCACCAGTTCAGTGAGGAAGTCGTTTTCGAGGACCTGGTCTGGCGACAGATTCACGTGAAGTTGCAGATCGTTTCGTCCCAACGCCATGTAGTCGTCGAAGCTTCGTCTCAGAATCCACCGGCCGAGTGCGCCGGTTTGTTTGGAAGCGTCTGCCAGAGCGACGATCTCGCTGGCCGGCACCTCGTCATCTCCGACGTGCCAGCGGATCAATGCCTCGATGCCGAATAGGGCGCCGGTCGCCGCGTTCACGATCGGTTGGTAGACCATCCGGAATTCGGAGTGAATGATCGCGCTCGACACCCCGGCCCGCAGATGAGCTTGTTCCTGATGCCGAGCCCCGATCAGGTCTGTGTAGGCGACGCATTCTCGCAGCCGATTCTTCTTCGCTTCGAACATCGCCAGGTCGGCTTGGGACAGCAACTCTTCCGCCGTGTTGGCGCTGTCACCCAGGCAGGCGATGCCCATGCTGATGGAAGGTTGCAGGGTGGCGTTCCGGCACTGCACCGATTCGTGCTGCACGCGCTCGAGAATCCGGTTTCCCGCCGCCACGGCGTCGTCTGTCGAGGGCACGCCCTCCAGCACGATGATGAACTCGTCGCCACCGACACGGCAGATGAGTGTGTCGGAACGCACCGCGGCCCGAAGTCGAGTGGCGACTTCGAGGAGAAGTTCGTCCCCGGTGTCGTGTCCGTAGGTGTCGTTCACGAGCTTGAATTGGTTGATATCCATGTACAGCAGGGCGACCAGGGTCTCCGAGTCTTCTTGTGCGAGAACCAGGGCGTCGAGGCGGTCCTGCAGCTCACGCCGATTCGCCAGGTCGGTCAGTGGATCGTGACTCGCGAGATGCCGGATCTCGCTCTGAGCCTGTTTGATCTCCGACAGGTCGTGGAGGACTGCGGCCACGTGCAGTTCCACTGAGTCGCCAATCGGGGACAACGTGACGACGACGTCTATTTGACGGCCGTCATTGGACACGCACGCCATCTCCATCGAGACCTCCCGGTGTGCCGCCAGGGTGAGGTCCAGTTGCTGCTGCAATCGATCGCGGTGGGTGTCGATCGCGAAGTCGATGATGGATCGCCCCAGGAGGTTGTCGTAGTCCCCACCGAGCAGGGCTGTGGCGGCTTTGTTGCAGCTGCGGATCTCACCGGATGCATCGACGGCGAGGATCGCGTCGCCGGAGGCTTGCATGACCGCCGCATACTCGGCTTGGATCCGGTACAGCGTCGCGTTGGAGACGGCGAGGGCTGCGGCTGTGCAGGCCCCTCGAAGCAATGATGCGTCGACGTCGGTGAAGGCGGGACCTTCAGCCCGGCCCACGCAGATGATGCCGACGCGCTGGCCTCGGGCGGTCAGTTCCTCGACCATGATTTCCCGATACGACGTCGCCCACTGGCCTTGATCGGCCAGCCGCTCGACCAGCCAGGTTTCCAGGGCTTCTGAAGAACCGCCCGATGCCGCGTGCGAGAGCGAGTCATGCCATCCGTGACCGGGGGACGACAGGCGCAAGACGCAGTCGGCTTCGAACAGCTGGCTCAACTCTGTGACGATGGCTTTCTCCAGTGAGGCGAGGTCGATGCTCGCCTCGGCGAAGATGTTCGTCAGACGTTCCCGTCGTCGAGTGAACGCCAGTTCCTCGCGCTGCCGGATCTCGGCGGCGCGAGCTGCGTCGAGTTGCTGTTCGTGGAGCTTCTCGGCTTCGCTCCGTAGTTGGGCGAACGACCGATCCAATTCCAGCAGGGCTTTCACCTTGGCGTAGAGCACGTGCCGGGAGACTGGCTTGACGAGGAAATCGACTGCGCCGAGGTCGTATCCGCGCTCGGCATCACCGTCCTGCCCTGTCTGGCCGGTGAGAAATATTATCGGCGTCGATGCCAGTCTTTCGGTGTCCCGTATCAACTGCGCGGTTTCGAATCCGTCCATCCCGGGCATGTTGATGTCCAAGACGATCACAGCGACTTTGCGCTGCAACAATTCCTTGAGCGCCGCTTCGCCGGAACCCGCCGACACGATTTCGCACCCCAACGGGGTCAGGACCGCGCACAGAAGGTTACGCAGCTGGTCGTCGTCGTCGACCACCAGGACGGCCTGCCCCGACGCCGTCGGGTCGACCGGGCCTTGTCCTTGGACGCGCGTCATCAGGCCTCGCTGGTTTGTGATGGTCGCCGTGACCGGTGCGCCAACCACACTCGCAGCACTGATGAGAGTTGGTCGATGTCGACGGGTTTGGTGATGTAGTCGGATGCGCCGGCATCCAGGCATTTCTGGCGGTCACCCTTCATCGCCTTCGCGGTGAGGGCGACGATGGGGAGGGTGCGCCACCGGGCCTCGGCCCGGATGCGGCGCATCGCCTCGTAACCGTCCATGACGGGCATCATCATGTCCATCAGCACCAGGTCGACCTCGGGATGGGCCGCGAGGGTTTCGAGACCTTCCTGCCCGTTGCTCGCCGGCAGCACTGTGATGTCATAGTTTTTCAGCACATTTCCGAGTGCGAAAACGTTCCGCATGTCGTCGTCGACGAGAAGCACGGTGTTGCCTTCCAACGAGTCGTCGAGCCGCTGCGGGTTGGACAGGATCGCGCGGGCCGCGGCGGGCATGTCGTCGGCGACGCGATGCAGAAACAGCGCGGTCTCGTCGAGCAGTCGCTCGGGTGATTTCGCGTTTTTCAACACGATGGCGGCAGCCAGTACGTCCAGGCGCGCTGTTTCGGCCGCCGTCAATTCACGGCCGGTGTGAACGATGACCGGGAGGTTCCTCTGGTTCAACAGATCTTGGATCTGCTCGATCAGCTTGATTCCGTCGATGTCGGGCAATCCGAGATCGAGGACGAGGCAGTCGTAGGATTTCGGCCCGGCCAGCTCCGCCAGCACCTCTTTGCCGGTGCTGACCGACGTGATCGACAGATCGTCGCTCTCCATCAGATTCGTCACCACCTGGCGCTGGTTGGCATCGTCTTCAGCGACCAGCACGTGCCGTGATCCCGGTTTCAGGAAGTTGGCGGTAGCCGTGAACATTGACCGGAGGGTGGCCGCGTCGGCAGGTTTGTTCAGTGTGTGAATGGCGCCCATTCGGCGCCCGCGCCCATCATCGCTGGTTCCGGATATGACATTGACCGGGATGTGGCGAGTGGCCAGTTCGTGCTTGAGCACGTCGAGGACGACCCACCCGGCCATGTCCGGTAGCCCGATGTCCAGCGTGATAGCGGCAGGCTGGTGTTCCCGGGCCAGGGCAAGGGCCGTTCTGCCACTGGCCGTGATGACAGAGTCGAAGCCTGCTTCGGTGGCCAATTCCGCCAGCATCCCCGCGAATGTCTCGTCGTCTTCCACGATCAACAACACCGGCTTGGCATTCCGCGGCCAGTCGATGTTTGTGATGTCCACCTCTCCGTACCGCTCGGCGGAATCGCCCTCCGCGCTGTCGGACGGCGTCTCCTGCGTACTGACGAGGTGCGCCGCGGGTGCCGCGCCAGGAGGCTTGGAGGCTCCGGTACCGCCCTGCTCGGCGGTGACCGCTCCGTCATGCACGGGCAGGTAACAGGTGAACGTGGAGCCTTGTCCGGGAGCGCTGCTCAGCGTGATCTCCCCGCCGAGTTGGCGGGCCAGTTCACGGCTGATCGCCAGCCCGAGGCCTGTGCCCCCGTACTTCCTGGTGGAGCCGCGGGCTGCCTGCTGGAACGATTCGAAGATCAGATTGTGGTCTTGCGCGTCAATGCCGATGCCGGTGTCGGCGACGGCGATGGCCAGATAGCGATCACCGGGAGCGCCGTCAATGCCGCCGGCTCCGGAAAGCCTCACAGTCACCGATCCGGCATCCGTGAACTTGAGTGCGTTGGCCACGAGGTTCTTCACGATCTGTTTGACGCGCGTGTTGTCGCTGGTGACCTCCAGTGGGGCGCTCGCATCGATCACGACGTCGTAAGCAAGGCCTTTGTCCGCCGCGATCGGCCCGAAGGTCCGCTCCAGGAAACTGACAAGCTGCGCTACGTCGATGTCCTCCCGTTCGAGGCGCATGGATCCGGATTCGACCTTGGCGAGGTCGAGCACTTCATCGATCAGGTTGAGCAGGTCTTTTCCGGATTGCTCGATGGTTTCCGCGAACTCGATCTGCTTGTCGGTGAGATTTTCCTTTGCGTCGCTCAGCAGCCCGGCGAGGATCAGGATGCTGTTCAACGGGGTACGAAGCTCGTGCGACATGTTCGCCAGGAACTCTGACTTATAGCGCGACGACACGGCCAGTTCCTCGGCTTTGGCCTGTAGCGATTCGCTGAGGTGCCGGAGTTCCCGGTTTTTGACTTCCAGCGCTTCTGATTGTCCCTCGAGCCGTTCCGAAGTCGCCCGCAACTCCTCCTGCTGGGACCGCAGCTCTTCTGTCGTCTCTTCCAACTCGGCGTTCTGGGCGGTCAGCTGGTCTTCGCGCTGCATCAACTGGTCGTTGGCTGCCCGAAGCTCTTCTTCTTGGGCTTGGAGTTCCTCGGTCTGAGCCTGGGACGTCTGCAGCAATTCGCGTGTCTTCTGCGCCGAATCGATGGCGCTGATGGCGATCCCCGCACCCAACGCGATGCTCTCCAAGAGGTCGATGTCTTCTTCCGAGAAGGTGCGAAATCCGGCGAGCTCGAGAACGGCGACCACTTCGGACTCGAACTTGATCGGAATGAGAATCAGCGACACCGGCTGGGTCTTGCCCAATCCCGAGACGATCTCGACGTAGTCCGCCGGAGCGTCGGTCACCTCGATTCGGCTGCCCTCCAACGCGCACTGACCGACCAGCCCATCGCCCACCCCGAACGAATTGGGCAGATCCTTGCGGCGATGAAATGCGTAGGACGCGGTCAGCACGAAGCGGTGCTCGTCGGTGGTGGTGCGCAGCAGATTCTGCAGCAGATAGAGGGCCCCGTGCTTGGCGGCCAAGGCCTGGGCGGTGCGCGACACGATGATTCGGCACGCGTCCGCAAGGTCTGATTCGGCCCGCAACTCGAGCATCAGGTTTGCCTGAATCTCCTTGGAGCGGCGCGCCCGTTCGTTCGCGTCGTTGGCCTACTGTAACGCGGCGGTTTGATTGCGCATCGAGTCGCGCATGGTTTCGGCCGCATCGGCCAGCGCAGAGATCTCGCGCATACCCGCGCTGTTGATGGTCCGATCGTAGTCACCGCCGGCGACCGCGGTGACGTCCTGCAAGACGCTTTCGACTGGCCGCGTAAGTGTTCGGCGCAACAGCCAGTCGCTGGCGATCACTCCAACCAGCAGCAGGAAAGCCGCCAGACTTTGGGCGATGATGGCCCGCTCGCGCGCCACGTGAATCCGATCGAACTGCTCGGCGATCAGTTCGTGGACGCGAGCGTCCAACCCGGATATCTGCTTCCTCAGCTCGTCGAACAGACGCTTGCCCGCCAGCGTCATCGGCGCAAGTTGCTCCGGCGGTATGAATCCTGCTCTCCTGGCGGCGATCTGAGGTTCGGCGATTTCGCTGACCCAGCTTTCACCCGCAGCGACCACGGCATTGAGTCGTCGGCTGGCCTCGGCGTCGTCAGCCAGGTCGGCGTCCAGTTGAGCGGTCAGTTGCTGTATCGAGGCCTTTCCCGTCTTGTACGGCTCAAGAGAGACTTCGTTTCCAGTCAGCATGAATCCACGCTGACCGGTCTCTTCGTCGACATACGTCTTGCCGAACTCGACGACGCGATCTTGGAGAGGCAGCAGGTGACCGTTGAGTCGTTCGGTCGCGTGGGTGACAGTTTCGAGCGCCACCACCGACGAGGTCGCGGAGACGAGGAAGAGCACGGTCATCATGGCCAGACAGGCCCAGATCATCTGCCGCAGCGACCGCTTCGACGTGGCCTGTTTGCCGGCGTTCATCTACGGATCGTGCCATAGCTGCTGGGTCTTGCGGCGGTTTGATTGTGCTCCCGCCACCCCGACGGGGACGTTCTCGACTGGGGCGCCATGTTTCGACACATGACGCACGGAATGACGTACAGCGCGATTTCCCGCTTGTCCAGCAAGACGAAAAACCGCCCCTGAACTGGTCAGAGGCGGTTCTCCGCATCGGGGTGGCTGACGGGACTCGAACCCGCGACAGCCAGGATCACAACCTGGTGCTCTACCAACTGAACTACAGCCACCATGCCGTCGCCTGCCCGAGGGCCGGTGAGGCTCTGTCGATCCTAGCGGCTTTGGTGTCCCGCAGCCGAATCGCAACCGGCTGTTGAGCTCGGCGTGCCGTTCAGTTCGGCAACGGCGGTGGCGATTTCGCTGGTAGACGGCCCGGGCTGTGGCACGAATGCCGTGTGCCGGTAGTACTTCAGTTCCTGGATCGACTCGTGAATGTCGGCTAGTGCGCGGTGCGCGAGCCCTTTATCGGGCTGGCCGTAGTAAATCCGCGGGTACCAGCGGCGGCACAGCTCCTTGATGGAGCTGACGTCGATCATGCGGTAGTGGAGGTAGTTGTCGAGCGCGGGCATGTCGCGGGCGATGAATCCGCGGTCGGTGGCGATCGAGTTCCCGGCCAGCGGCGCGGTCTTGGCCTGTCTCACGTAGGTGCGGATGTAGTCCATCACCATCTGCTCAGCTGTCGGAACATCAATGGCGGACGCTCGTACCTCGTTGATAAGGCCGGATCTGGTGTGCATCTGGGTGACCACTTCGACCATGCCGTCGAGGGACTCGTCGTCTGCATGGATGACGACGTCGATGCCGTCGCCAAGGATGTTGAGGTCGGCATCGGTCACCAGGGCCGCGATCTCGATGAGCCGGTCGGATTCCAGATTGAGCCCGGTCATCTCGCAGTCGATCCACACCAATTCGTCTCGCACAGCGATCAACAGTAGGCGTATCGCTGTTGGCCGTGGCAATTACGCGCTTGCCGAGGGACCTATGACAAGTAGTGTCGCGCCATGACCATCGGATCCGCGGACACGCCGGCGCAGCAGATCGCCGGTGGCTACCTGACTACCGGCCAGGCGCTCGAACTGGGTTCCGTGGTGGTGGACGGGGCCGTCGACCGGGGCGCGCAGGTGCGGATTCCGCTGGCGATGATGAATCGGCACGGCCTGGTGGCGGGGGCGACCGGCACCGGCAAGACGAAGACGCTGCAGGTGATCGCCGAGCAGCTGTCGGCGGCGGGTGTGCCGGTGATGATGGCCGACGTCAAGGGTGATCTCTCTGGCTTGCTGAGGCCGGGTGAGGTGAATGACAGAACCGCTCAGCGGGTGAAGGACACCGGCGACGACTGGTCACCGACGGCCTTCCCGGTGGAGTTTCTGTCCCTGGGTACCGGGGGACTGGGTGTCCCAGTCCGGGCGACCATTTCGAGCTTTGGGCCTATCCTGCTGTCAAAGGTGTTGGGCCTCAATCAAACTCAGGAGTCGACGCTCGGCCTGATCTTCCATTGGGCGGATCGGCAGGGTCTGCCGCTGCTGGACCTCAAGGATCTCCGATCGGTGATCACCTATCTGACCAGTGATGAGGGGAAACCGCAGTTGAAGGCGCTGGGGGCCGTGTCGACGACAACGGCCGGTGTCATCCTGCGCGCGCTGGTCAATCTTGAGGCCGAGGGTGCCGACACCTTCTTCGGTGAGCCGGAGTTGGATCCTATGGATTTGATCCGGGTCGATCCGCAGGGCCGCGGGGTCATCAGTCTGTTGGAGCTGGGCGCCGACGCGGCTCGTCCGGTGATGTTCTCGACATTCCTGATGTGGGTTCTGGCCGACCTGTTCAGTTATCTGCCCGAGGTCGGTGACCTGGACAAGCCCAAGCTGGTGTTCTTCTTCGACGAGGCGCACCTGCTGTTCGCGGATGCCTCGAAGGCATTCCTGCAGCAGGTCGAACAGACCGTGAAGCTGATCCGGTCGAAAGGCGTGGGCGTGTTCTTCTGCACCCAGCTTCCCAGCGACGTGCCGAACAATGTGCTGTCGCAGCTGGGGGCCCGGATCCAGCACGCGTTGCGCGCGTTCACCCCGGACGATCAGAAGGCGCTGTCCAAGACGGTCCGCACGTACCCCAGGACACAGGTGTACGACCTCGAATCGGCGCTGACATCGCTGGGGATCGGGGAGGCGATCGTCACGGTTCTCTCGGAGAAGGGTGCGCCCACACCGGTTGCCTGGACCAGGCTGCGCGCTCCGCGGTCGCTGATGGACACCATCGGCGCCGACGCGATCAAGACGGCGGCGCAGGCCGGTCCGCTGCAAGACAAGTACGGCACGACCGTCGACCGGGAATCGGCCTACGAGATGCTGGCCTCCCGGCTTGCGCCGCCCGAACCCGAGCCCGTCGATCTGCCTCCGATCCTGCCTACCGGCATCGACCTGCCGCCGATGCCACGGCAGGTTCGGAAGGCTGAGCCCAGCACCCTGGACAAAGTGATGAACAGTCCCGCATTCAAGAGCGCGATGCGATCGGCAGGGACGGTCATCGGCCGCGAGATCACCCGCAGCATCTTCGGTACCGGCCGTCGGCGTTAGCCGCCGCCGAGCTTCTTGTAGACCGCCCCGACAATCGGTGTGACGATCGCGCGGGGCGCGTAGCCGCTTGCCACGGACATGGCCTTGGACGTGACGCCGGGGACCACTCGCATCTTGTTTCGCTCCAGCCCGTCGAGCGACAGCTGGGCGGTGTGCTCCACGGATATCCACAGGAAATCCGGGATCAGCTTGTCGACCAGGGATGCCTCGTCGGGGTCGGGCATCTCGGTGCGGACCGGTCCGGGAGCCAGCAGTGTGACGTGCACCCCGGTCTTGCGGAGTTCGCCGCGAAGTGACTCGCTGAAGGTGTTGGCGAACGCCTTGGACGCCGCATAGGTCGCGTTGTTGGGGATGGGCGAGTTGCCGGCTGCCGAACCGGAGATCAGGATGCCGCCCGCCTGGCGGGCTGCCATGCCGGGGAGAACAGCCAGCACGAGGTCGTGGACGCCGAGCACGTTCAGCTGCACCTGGGCCAGTTCGCCGGCTGGGTCGAGGCCCGCCACCGCACCGAAGGTGGCCGTCCCGGCGTTGGCGCAGAGGATCGAGATATTGCGTGTGGCCAACTCGTCGGCCAGGAATTTCCGCTGGACGGGCTCGGCCAGGTCGACGGCGCGCACCTCGACGATCACGCCGTAGCGTTCGGCCAGGCGGGCCGCAAGCTTCTGGAGCACGTCTTCCCTGCGGGCGGTCACGATCAGGTTGTGGCCGCGAGCAGCGAGTTCAGTGGCCAACGCCGCGCCGATGCCCTGCGAGGCACCGGTGACGACAGCCCGTGAGTCCGGGGAGGGAGCAGGTACTGGCATGGGGCAATCGTAGGGGGGATCGATATGGTGGCGTCCATGAGCACGCCCCGGCTGGATCGTCCGACGGCCGGCCGGTCGAAGGTTCTGGCCTGGGCGCTGTGGGACTGCGGCTCGACCGGGATGAACGCGATAGTCGCGACGTTCGTGTTCTCCGTCTATCTGACAGGTTCGGTGGGGCAGGGATTGCCCGGGGGTGCATCACCAGCCAGCTGGTTAGGGCGCACCCTCACCATCGCGGGTTTGGTGGTCGCGGTATTGGCGCCGGTCACCGGTGTCCTGGTTCAGGCTCCGCACCGGCGGCGCACGGCGTTGACGGTGCTGACGGCGCTGGCAGCCTTGTCGACCAGCGCGATGTGTTTCATCCGCGACGATGTCGCCTACCTGGCGCCGGGGTTGGCTCTGCTGGCGTTGACCGCGGCCTGCGGGGATCTGGCGAGCGTGCCGTACAACGCGATGCTGCGGCAGCTCACCACCCCGCAGAATTCCGGCAGGGTGTCCGGACTTGGCTGGGCCGCCGGCTATTTCGGCAGTGTGGTGCTGCTGCTCGTCCTGTACTTCGGATTCATCGTCGGCGACGGGCCTGCCCGTGGCCTGCTGGGGATTCCGGTGGACGACGGTCAAAACATCCGGATGGCGATGCTGATGACGGCGGCGTGGTTCGTGGTGTTCGCGATGCCGTTGTTGCTGACCGCGCACACCTTCGCTCCCGCGGGGGAACTCGACCCGCCTGCGACGGGTGTGCTGTCTGGTTACCGGCAACTCTGGCGTGATCTCAAGATCGAATGGAAGCGGGACCGCAACCTCGTCTACTACTTGGTTGTGAGTGCGGTCTTCCGCGATGGCCTGGCGGGTGTGTTCGCTTTCGGCGCCGTGCTCGGGGTCAGCGTCTACGGCATCTCACAGGCGGATGTGTTGATCTTCGGCGTGGTCGCCAGCACTTTGGCCGCGGTGGGCGCGATTGCGGGCGGTCACTTCGACGACCGGATCGGTGGTAAGCCGGTCATCGTCGCGTCGCTGTCGGTGTTGATCGTGGTGTGTGCCGGCTTGATGGCCGTGCATGGGCCGGTGGCCTTCTGGATTTGCGGGCTTTTGCTGGCACTGTTCGTGGGGCCGACGCAGTCGGCCGCACGCACCCTGCTGTTGAGAATGGCCGGGGAGAGCAAGGAGGGGGTCGCGTTCGGCCTGTACACGATGACGGGTCGCGCCGTGGCCTTCCTCGCGCCGTGGCTGTTCTTCGTGTTTGTGGATTGGTTCCATTCGGATCGCGCGGGCCTGGGTGGGCTCATCGTGGTTCTGGCGGCCGGGCTTATCGGACTGTTGTTCGTGCGTGTTCCGCATCATGTCCGGGTCGGCGCTTAGGACGCTCCGGTGCAGATCGTGAGTCCGCGGCCGGTCCGTTCGCGGACTTGGGCGCCATTGATCGACACGCTGCAGGTGACGTCCCGCCCGACGTTGACGATCGCGACGCTGGCCGATCCGCGCGCGGGAGACGAGAGGGTCACCTGCTTGGACCAGGGAAGCATGACGTTGAACTCGGTTTGCATGACGCCGCCGTTGTCCACGTAGGTGATGTTGATGGCGCGTCCTTCGCCCGAGACGGTGTAGACGACGTTGTCGGTTCCGGTGGGGCTGGTTGTCGCGCTGGTTGTGGTGGGCGCTGTGCTGGTGGTCGTCGATGGGGACCGCGATGTGGTCGGGGGCGTCGTGCGAGTTGTCGTCGTCGATGGTGCCGAACTGGACACCGACAACGGCGGCAGCGGAGCCATGACGGCCGACTCCTTGGATGAACCGGTGACGATCACCAATGCGATCACCAATCCGGCGACGAGCACCACCGCGGTGATGGCCGCGATCCACAGCCACTTGGGTGATTTCGGGCCACCGGGCGGCGGGGCGGGCGGCTCGCCGGACCCGTAGCCGCCGTAGCCGGTACCCGGCTGCCAGTACGTGGGCAGTTGCTCGGTGGGACTGGTCGGCGGGGGATTGCCCTGGCCGTAGTAGGTCGGGCCGTAGCTCTGGCCCCCATAGGTCTGCCCGGAATATGCAGGGTCCGGATTCTGCGGGTAGGACGGGTACGCCGGATAGCTGTTGCCAACCGGCTGGGTGGGGTCCGACCACCCTTGTCCTTGCCGCTCGCGTCGACTCGGATCGTTCATGCCCACCTCACACTCGCAGGCTACCTGGGGTCACGCCGCTATGGTCGACGCCCTTCGACTGACAGTGCTGCGACCGTCATCTGGTGCAGGAGGCTGCGTGAGGGGACCTGCCCGGTGGTCCGGGTCGAGCGTCGCTTCAGGCTGTGCGGCGTCGAGTTGAGCAGTCCGAATGCGGCGTGTGCCATGACTCGCGCATCGGCCTCGTCCAGTCGGGGGTTCAGCTGGCGAAGTACGCCTACCCAGATCTCGACGTAGCGCCGTTGGGCGCGTCGCACCTGCCGCTGGGCCGACACCGGTAGGTGGGCGAGGTCGCGATCCTGGATTTGGATCAGATCGGGTTCGCCCAGCGTGAAGTCGAGGTGGAAGTCGATGAGTCCGTTCAGGGCCGCTGTCGGGTCGGGTGTCGCGTCTGCGACAGCATGCGCGCCCGCGAGCAGCCGAGTGCTGACTCCCACCAGCAGCTCGACCAGCATCGCCTCCTTGTTGGGGAAGTGCCGGTAGATGGCGGGTCCGCTGACTCCCGCAGCTGAGCCGATGTCTTCGAGGCGGACCGCGAGAAAGCCGCGTTCTGCCATCAAATGGGCTGCGGCGGAAAGTAGTTGGGACCGGCGGTCGGATTTCTGTCTGCTGCGCCGGGTGTCGGGCTTGTCGTCCGGCGGCTCGAAGGCGGGCCGTGTCGCCGGTGGTGTCATATGCACCTCCCGCGCCTCCGTCTGGACCTTTCGGTTAATCTTCACTAACCTAACACGAGTTAGTCACCATTAACCGAATCGTGACGGGATCCCATCGATGGCAACACCGGCAGTGAATCGCGAGGCGCATCTGCGACTCGTCGAGCAGCTTCGGGCCAAATTGGCCACCGCGGCGCTCGGTGGACCCGAGCGTTCTCGCGAACGGCATGTCGCCCGCGGAAAGCTGCTGCCGCGCGACAGGGTCGACGGGCTTCTCGATCCCGGTAGTCCACTGCTCGAAGTCGCGCCTTTGGCGGCCGACGGGATGTACGACGACGAATGCCCGGCGGCCGGAATCATCGCCGGAATCGGCAGGGTCTCGGGCCGCGAATGCATGATCGTCGCCAACGACGCCACCGTCAAAGGCGGCACGTACTACCCGATTTCGGTCAAGAAGCATCTGCGGGCGCAGGAAATCGCCGCACAGAACCGGCTGCCGTGCATCTACCTCGTCGACTCCGGTGGGGCCTTCCTGCCCCGTCAGGACGAGGTGTTTCCCGACCGCGAGCACTTCGGTCGGATCTTCTTCAACCAGGCGACGATGAGCGCCGCCGGCATTGCGCAGATCGCCGCCGTGCTGGGGTCCTGCACGGCGGGAGGCGCCTATGTGCCGGCGATGAGCGACGAGGCGGTGATCGTTCGCAACCAGGGCACCATCTTTCTGGGCGGCCCGCCGCTGGTGAAGGCCGCCACCGGCGAGGTGGTCACCGCCGAGGAGCTCGGGGGTGGTGATCTGCACTCGAAGACTTCGGGTGTGACTGACCATCTCGCACACGACGACCGTGACGCGCTGGGAATCGTGCGGCGCATTATCTCCACTCTCGGGCCGCGCGCACCGCGGCCGTGGGACGTCAGGCCGGTGATCGATGCCGTCGCGGATCAGCGGGAGCTCTACGACGTCGTTCCTGTCGATGCGCGGGTGCCCTACGACGTGCACGAGGTGATCACCCGCATCGTCGACGGTGGCGAGTTCAGTGAGTTCAAAGCCGAATACGGAAACACCTTGGTGACGGGATTCGCGCACATCCACGGCCATCCCGTCGGGATCGTCGCCAACAATGGCGTGTTGTTCGGCGAATCCGCCCTCAAGGGAGCGCATTTCATCGAACTCTGCGACAAGCGGGTGATCCCGCTGGTGTTCTTGCAGAACATCACCGGTTTCATGGTCGGCCGGGATTACGAGGCGGGCGGAATCGCCAAGCACGGAGCGAAGATGGTGACAGCGGTGGCGTGCGCGCGCGTCCCCAAGTTGACCGTTGTGATCGGCGGGTCGTACGGTGCCGGCAATTACTCGATGTGCGGCCGCGCGTATTCGCCGCGCTTCTTGTGGATGTGGCCGAATGCGCGGATCTCGGTGATGGGCGGCGAGCAGGCGGCCTCGGTACTGGCGACCGTGCGGGGCGATATGACCCCGGAGGAAGAAGAAGCCTTCAAGGCGCCGATCCGAGAGCAATACGAAACCCAGGGCAATCCCTATTACTCGAGTGCTCGTCTGTGGGACGACGGTGTGATCGATCCCGCTGACACCAGAACTGTTTTGGGACTGGCGCTTTCGGCTACCGCCAATGCCCCGCTCGAACCAGTGTCCTATGGCGTCTTTCGGATGTAGGCGGCTATGAACAAACGAGAATTCAAAACCATACTCGTGGCCAACCGCGGCGAGATCGCCGTCCGGGTGCTACGCACTCTGCGGTCGATGGGCATCCGCTCGGTCGCCGTGTACAGCGATGCCGACGCCGACGCCCGCCATGTGGCCGAAGCCGACACGGCCGTTCGCATCGGCCCTGCGGCGGCGCGGCAGAGCTATCTCGACATCGATGCGGTGGTCGCGGCCGCGATTCGAACGGGGGCCGAGGCGGTACACCCGGGTTACGGTTTCCTTTCGGAGAACTCCGATTTCGCGGCGGCTCTGGAGCATGCCGGAATCGTCTTCATCGGTCCGCCGAGTGGTGCGATCCGCACGATGGGCGACAAGATCGCCGCCAAGACGACGGTCTCGAAGTTCGGTGTCCCGGTGGTGCCGGGTCTCGCCGAGCCGGGGCTGTCGGATGCCGCGTTGATTGCCGCGGCGACGGACATCGGATTTCCGATCCTGGTGAAGCCGTCCGCCGGCGGTGGCGGCAAGGGCATGCGCCGGGTCGATGAGCCGGGCGATCTTCCGTCCGCGCTGGCATCGGCTCGCCGGGAGTCTGCGGCCGCCTTCGGTGACGACACATTGTTTATGGAACGTTTTGTGTTGCGCCCCAGGCACATTGAAGTACAGGTGCTTGCCGACTCGCACGGCACCGTGCTGCATCTCGGTGAGCGTGAGTGCAGTTTGCAACGGCGGCATCAGAAGGTGATCGAAGAGGCGCCTTCGCCGTTGCTGGACGCTGCCACTCGTGCGCGAATCGGGGCGGCGGCATGTGACACCGCGCGGAGCGTGGATTATCGCGGCGCGGGAACGGTCGAGTTCATCGTCTCCGCCGACCGTCCCGACGAGTTCTTCTTCATGGAGATGAACACCCGCCTTCAGGTGGAGCACCCGGTGACCGAGATGGTCACCGGGTGGGATCTGGTCGAGTGGCAGGTACGGATCGCGGCGGGGGAGAGGCTGGACCGGGCGCAGGACGACATCGAACTGCGCGGCCATTCCATCGAGGCGCGGGTCTATGCGGAAGATCCGGCCGCCGGCTTCCTGCCGACGGGCGGGCCCGTGCTCGGATTGCTCGAGCCCCGGGGTCGCGGTGTGCGAGTGGATTCCGGTTTGTGTCAAGGGATGACAGTCGGTAGCGACTACGACCCGATGCTGGCGAAAGTGATTGCCTATGGCGACGATCGGGCGGCTGCGCTGCGAACGCTGGACCGGGCGCTCTCCGAGACCGCTGTGCTGGGTGTGGGAACGAATGTGGAATTCCTGCGTTTCCTGCTTGCCGACGACGATGTAGTCGCTGGTCGGCTCGACACCGGCTTGCTCGACCGCCGCTCAGGCGATTTCGCCGCCGGCGGGGCGACCGACGAAGCATTCGTTGCCGCGGCAGCGTATTCCTGGCTGAAGCGCTGGAAGTCGGCGAGTCCCGATCCGTGGGACACGCCGTCGGGTTGGCGGCTCGGCGCATCGGCGCCGACGAGCGTCCGCCTGCGATGCGGGGAGCGCGTCGATCATGTTCATATCACCGGAGTCCCGGCGAATGCGGTTGCGCGAGTAGAAGACGGCGCCACCGGCTCACTCAGCGCAGCCTTGGCAGGCGACAGGCTTCAGGTGACCTTCGGCGGCCTGCGGCGCGAGTATGCGGTTGCCGCCGACGGACCGCGTATTTGGCTGGCGGGCGATGGCGGAACGGTAGTCCTCGATGAGGTCCGCGAGGCGCCGGTTCGCCCGGACGAGGAGAGCGGCGGCGACGCGGAGCTGACGAGTCCGATGCCGGGATCGGTTGTGGCCATTGGTGTTTCGGATGGCGAATCGGTGAGTTCCGGTACGGTCGTGCTGGCGGTCGAGGCCATGAAGATGGAACATTCGCTGACTTCGCCGGTCGACGGTGTGGTGGAACTTCTTGTCGCCGTCGGCGATCAGGTCAAGGTGGGCCAACTGTTGGCCCGCGTACACGCAGCAGAAGAACAAGTGAGTGGGTGAAGGCCGATGACATTTCTATCCACCGGGACCCTGTCCAACGAGTACGAAGACTTCGCCAAGACTGTCAGGGATTTCGCCCGCAACGTCGTGGCGCCCGTTGCGGCCAAGCACGACGCCGAGCATTCGTTCCCCTATGAGGTCGTGGCCGGTATGGCCGAGATGGGGTTGTTCGGGCTGCCGTTCCCGGAGGAGTACGGCGGCATGGGCGGCGACTACTTCGCGCTCTGCCTGGCTCTCGAGGAGCTGGGCAAGGTGGACCAGAGCGTCGCGGTCACTCTCGAGGCTGGAGTGTCGCTCGGTGCGATGCCCGTCTACCGGTTCGGGACCGAAGCCCAGCGGCAGGAATGGCTGCCGTTGCTGACCAGTGGCCAGGCTCTCGCCGCCTTCGGCTTGACCGAGGCGGGCGGTGGAACCGATGCGGGTGCCACCAAGACCACCGCGAAACTCGATGGCGATCACTGGATCATCAACGGATCCAAACAATTCATCACCAACTCGGGAACCGACATCACCCGCCTGGTCACGGTCACCGCGGTGTCCGGGGGGCCAGGCGACAGCCGTGAGATCTCGTCCATTCTGGTTCCGGTGCCGACGCCGGGATTCACCGCCGAGCCGGCGTACAACAAGGTCGGCTGGAATGCGTCCGACACCCACCCGTTGACGTTCCAGGATGTTCGGGTTCCGGCCGAGAACCTCTTGGGAGAGCGCGGGCGCGGTTACGCGAACTTCCTGCGGATCCTCGACGAAGGTCGTGTCGCGCTGGCGGCTTTGTCGACTGGCGCGGCTCAGGGTTGCGTCGATGAATGCGTGAAGTACGCCAAGGAACGGACGACGTTCGGCCAGCCTATTGCTCGACGGCAGGCCATCGAGTTCAAGATCGCCCGAATGGAAGCCCGCGCGCATGGTGCTCGCGCCGCGTACTACGACGCGGCCGCGCTGATGCTGACCGGCAAACCGTTCAAGAAGCAGGCCGCGATCGCGAAGTTGATCGCGAGCGAGGCGGCGATGGACAACGCGCGCGACGCGACACAGATCCACGGCGGATACGGGTTCATGAACGAATACACCGTCGCCCGGCACTACCGAGACAGCAAGATCCTCGAAATAGGTGAGGGGACAACCGAAGTGCAGCTGATGCTCATCGCACGCCAGTTGGGTCTGTAGATGACCGAAGCCGACGAGAAGGTGGTGGTCCAGCGCGGCCTGTGGTTCGAGGAGTTCGAACTCGGCGTGCGTTACGTGCACAGTCCGGGCCGGACAATCACCGAGGCGGACAACGTGTTGTTCACCACCCTGACGATGAACACACAGGCGTTGCATCTGGATGCCGCCTTCGCAGATGCGCTGCCGCCGTTCAATCAGCGGTTGGTCAATTCGATGTTCACATTGTCCACGCTGGTGGGGTTGTCGGTGGCTCAGCTGACTCAGGGCACGATCGTCGGCAATCTGGGATTCTCCGAAATCGCCTTTCCGAAGCCACTTTTCCACGGCGACACGATGTACGCGGAGACGGTCGTCACCGACAAGCGGGAGTCCAAGAGTCGTCCCGGTGAAGGCATCGTGACGTTCGCCCACACGGCGCGCAATCAGCACGGCGACGTCGTCGCGACCGCGACGAGGAAGACCATGGTCCGAAAGAAGCCTGACTGATGACCCTCAACGCACCCGGGCCGGCCTGGTTGTTCTGCCCAGCCGATCGTCCGGAGCGCTTCGAAAAGGCCGCTGCAGCAGCGGATGTCGTCATTCTCGACCTCGAGGACGGTGTGGCGGCGAAGGATCGAGAGGGGGCCCGCGAAGCCCTGGTGCACACTCAGCTGGATCCCGCCCGCACCGTCGTCCGCATCAACCCTACGACGACGGAAGACCACCGCAAGGACCTCGAGGTGCTCGCGCGTACCCCCTACCAGACCGTCATGCTGGCGAAGACGGAATCCGGCGAGCAGGTTCGGGGCCTGGACTTCGACGTCGTGGCGCTTCTCGAGACGCCCCTCGGCGCGCTCGCGGCAGTCGAGGTGGCCCGGGTCGACAACACCGTCGCTCTGATGTGGGGAGCGGAGGACCTGTTCGCCGTGCTCGGCGGAACCAGCAATCGCTTTCCCGACGGTTCGTACCGCGAGGTGGTGAGGCATGTCCGTTCGCAGACTCTGCTGGCGGCGAAGGCCTATTCGAGGTTGGCGCTCGACGCCGTCTACCTCGACATCAAGGATCTCGCGGGGTTGCGTTCAGAGGTCGACGACGCGGTCGCCGTCGGCTTCGACATCAAGGTCGCGATTCATCCGACCCAGCTGTCAGTCATCCGCGACGGCTACACACCGACGCCGGATCAGTCGCAGTGGGCCAGACACGTGTTGGCGGCTGCGCGCGATCAGCGTGGCGTGTTCGCGTTCGAAGGCATAATGGTGGATGCCCCAGTGTTGCGGCGAGCAGAGCGAATCGTTGCGCTCACGCCTCACCCCGGCAGTTAGCTAACGCCCGTCACCGCGGGCTTGCTCTGACCGCCTCCGCACTGAGCAGGCCTAAGGTCGTGCCGGCCGAACATGCCGGTGGCTGTTAGGAGGCGGGTATGGCTATCGATCCGACGCCGCTGTGTGCCGACGAGGAGCCGGTGCGGTTCATCGAACCGGACGGGTCGGTGACAGCGCATCCGCCGCGTCGGCAGGAGCTGCCGCCCGAAACACTCGCCTGGCTTTACGAGAACCTCGTCGTGACCCGGGATCTCGATGGCGAGTTCGTGAATCTGCAACGCCAGGGCGAGCTCGCCCTGTACGCCTCATGCCGGGGGCAGGAGGCAGCGCAGGTGGGGGCTGCCGCATGCCTGCGAAAAACCGATTGGCTGTTTCCGCAGTACCGCGAGCTGGGTGCGTTTCTGGTTCGGGGAATCGCGCCCGCGCACATGGCCGCGGTGTGGCGTGGAGCCTGGCACGGCGGATTGCAATTCACCCGCAAGTGCTGCGCCCCGATCTCTATACCGATCGCCACACACGCTCTGCACGCGGTCGGCGCCGCGATGGCGGCCCAGCGGTTGGGCGAGGACTCGGTGACGGTGGCGTTCCTCGGTGATGGCGCGACAAGTGAGGGGGACACGCATGAGGCGATGAACCTCGCCGGCGTCGAGCGTGCGCCCTGCATCTTCTTTGTTCAGAACAACCAGTGGGCGATCTCGACCCCGACGACGCGCCAGTACGCGGCGTCGTCGCTCGCGAGCCGCGCTGTGGGCTACGGAATGTCCGGTGTCGTCGTCGACGGTAATGATGTTCTGGCGTGCTACGCCGTGATGGCCGACGCCGCAGAGCGAGCCAGAACCGGAGGCGGCCCGACGCTGATCGAGGCGATGACCTATCGGATGGGGCCGCACACGACATCCGACGATCCCAACCGGTACCGGCCGCCGCATGAACTCGAGGAGTGGGCGGCCCGAGACCCGATCGTCCGCTTTCGGAGTTACCTGGAGCGGATGGGCGTGTGGACGCAGCGCGTCGAAGAGCGGGTGGCTGCCCGCTCGGCGCGACTGCGCACGGAACTGCGGGCCGCAGTCATGGAAACCCCGGACCCGGATGTGACCGAGGTGTTCGACACCGTATTCGCCGAGATCACACCGTCGTTGGCTGCGCAGCGGCAACAACTGCTCACCGAGTTGGCCGAGGGGGAAATGCCATGACTCAGATCATCGAGCGGCCGCCCGCGAGTGGTGACGATGCGCCGGACAGTCCTCTCGGGGGCCCGCTGTGGTCCAAGCTTCCGGAGCTGAAGGCCCAGAGCGCGGTGCTTCCGATGGCCAAGGCGATCAACCGGGCGCTGCATGACGCGATGGCCGCCGACGATCGTGTGCTGGTGTTCGGCGAGGACGTCGCGACGTTGGGCGGGGTGTTCCGCGTGACCGAGGGACTCGCCGAGACATTCGGGGAGAAGCGCTGTTTCGACATGCCACTGGCGGAATCCGCCATCGTCGGCATCTGCATGGGGCTGGCGCTTCGCGGTTTCGTACCGGTTCCCGAGATCCAGTTCGACGGGTTTTCCTACCCGGCGTTCGACCAGGTGGTCAGCCACTTGGCGAAGTATCGAATGCGCACACGCGGTGAGGTCGACATGCCGGTGACGGTGCGGATTCCGTCATTCGGCGGCATCGGCGCGGTGGAACACCACTCGGAGTCGACCGAAACCTATTGGGCGCACACGCCGGGACTCAAGGTTGTGGTGCCCTCGACACCGTCAGACGCCTACTGGCTACTCCGGTATTCGATCGCGGCGCGAGACCCGGTGATCTATCTGGAACCCAAACGACGGTACTGGGGGCCCGACATCGTCAACTTCGCGCAGCCGGAGCCACCGATCGGCCAAGCTGCCGTTCGGCACAGCGGAGCCGACGTCACTGTCATCACCTACGGCGGACTCGTCGCCACGGCCGTCAGCGCTGCGCAATCCGCTGCGGAGCAACAGGGCTGGAGTATTGAGGTGATCGATCTGCGGTCCCTCAATCCGCTGGACTTCGACACCATCGCCGACTCGGTTCGTAAGACGGGACGGGTGGTAGTCATGCATGAAGGGCCCAGGACCCTCGGCTTCGGCGCCGAGCTTGCGGCCCGAATCTCCGAAGAACTGTTCTACGACCTGGAGGCACCGGTGCTGCGAGCCACGGGATTCGATACGCCGTATCCGCCGGCCCGGCTGGAGAAGCTGTGGTTACCGGGCGTTGACCGACTGCTCGATTGTGTAGAGAAAGTGCTGCGCCGGCCATGACCACACCCGACACCAGCGGTGTGCGAGATTTTCTGGTCCCGGACCTCGGCGAAGGTCTGCTGGACGCAACGATCACCCAGTGGGTGGTTTCGGTTGACGACGTCGTGGAGCTGAACCAGCCGCTGTGCACAGTGGAGACGAACAAGGCCGAAGTCGAGATACCGAGTCCTTACGCCGGACGCATCGTCGCACTGGGCGGCTTCGAGGGCGAGACGCTGCCGGTGGGGCAGTTGCTGGCACGGATCGACACCGGCACGCCCGCCGGGGACACCGCTGTGCCGGCGGCCATTCCGGAACGCATGCCGGTCTTGGTCGGCTACGGCGCGGACGAATCGATGGACATCAGCCGTCGGCCGCGCGCCGCACCGAAGGTGCGCAAGCTGGCGGCCGATCTGGGTGTCGATCTGGCGGACGTTCAGCCACATCCGACCACCAGCGGGATCATCACCCGCCAGGACGTTCTCGCGGCGGCGGAGAAGCCCGGCATGGTCCCGGTCCGCGGTGTGCAGTCGCGGATGGCGGCGCAAATGTCGTTGGCGCGCAGCACTGTTCCCGATGCCCACGCAAGTGTGCAGGTTGACTGTTCGGCGCTGCTATCCCTTCGGGATCGATTGCGCGATGTACCCGGAGTCGGTCCGTTGGTGCTCACGTTGAGGCTCTTGGTGGTTGCCTTGCGTCGGCATCCGATGCTGAATTCCAGCTGGGTCGAATCCGGCGATGGGCCGGAAGTTCGCGTTCATCCGGACATTCGATTGGGGCTGGCGGTGGCCAGCGATCGAGGGTTGGTGGTTCCCGCGATAGTGGATGCCCATGTCAAGACGGTCCGTCAGTTGGCCGCCGAGGTTGACGACATCGTGGGTAAAGCCCGAGCCGGTGCGCTGGCCCCAACCCAATTGGGCGGCACCACATTTACCGTGTCGAACTTCGGTTCACTCGGACTCGATGAGGGCGTGCCGATCGTGAATCCGCCCGAGGCCGCGATCCTCGGGATCGGATCGCTGAAGCAGCGTGCGGTCGTCATCGACGACGTGGTGGTGGCTCGGCCGACCATGACGTTGACGCTGGCGTTCGATCACCGAATCCTCGACGGCGCCCAGGTCGCCGCATTCCTGGTCGACCTGCGCGAGCTCATCGAAAAGCCGGAGACCGCCCTGTTGGATTTGTAGTGCCGGTCAGGCCTGAGGGTAGGGGGCGTAACGCTTGTTGTACCCCAGTTGACGCTGGGCGATCTGCTCCTGTCGCTCTTCCGGGGTGACGTACACCATGGTGCCCGGAAGAACGCTGTCGAGCTGGTTGAGGGCAACCAGCTCACTGTGAACCGTTGGGTCCACATCGGATTCGGGATCGAAGTCCTGGAAGCGGATTGAGATCGTTCCCTGGTTCAATCCGCCCGTCGAGACCCAGTTGGCGACGCCGGGATCGGTGGGGGAGACGACGTAGGTGTAGGTCCCGTCCGGGTTCATAGCCGACTGGCTGACGTTCAGGCTGGTCTGCTCATCCCAGTAGTTGTTGGTAATGGTCCAATCGTTGGTGACGGGGACACTGAAGTACCGGGCCTTGCCGGGGTCGATGGTGATCACCAGGGCCTCGTCGTCTTCGATCTGGAAGTACCCGGCGCTCTGGAGTTGGGTGGCCAGGAACGAGGCGTTGTGGTCCGGATCGGAAAGGACGTTGGGTGCCTTCTTCTGTCCCGTCTCCGCGTCGGTCGTGGCCACGGACATGTATTGGTTTTCGCCGTTGATTCCCAGCAGCAGCATGATCAGCGCAGCCTCAACAGATTGCACGACGTGTCCGGGCAGCGGGGGGATCACCGATACCAGCGCGGTGAGCAGGGGGCTGCCTGCGACCAACGGTCCGATGCCGGGGATGGCGAAACCGCCGATCTGGCTGAACAGGCTGCTGGGCGGTCCGCTCACCTTGAGCACCGAAAGACTCATGGGTTCTTGAGTATTCCAGTCCGACAAGGTGTTTCGGGTGGTGATCAGCGTGGTGCCGGGAACTAGCTGCAAGTGGTTGACTTCGCCGGGTTCGGCCGGCGAGCTGTCGGCGGTGATGGTGAAGGTGCCGTCGGGATTGACGACGAGGTCGCGGCCGTTGATGTTGGCGGCGGTAGCCCCGTTGAGACCGGTCAGCACGCTGATGTTGGTGTCGGCGGGAACCGATCCGTCGAACTTGCCGGTGATCACGTAAGACGATGCGCTGTTGACGCCGATGAAGCGGTAGATCGTGTCCGGGTTGTCGTACCAGATCCGTGTGCCGGAGAAGGTTTGCATGTACCAGGCGTGGTTGGGCGAAACTTGTTGAATAACCTTGGGGCTGTTGGAGTTCAGCAGCTGAACCTCCATCGCTGCCTGATTCGCGTACTCGGTGACGGCTTGGTCGAGCTGGTCCATGTTGGACTGGTCCGGCCCGCCCACCGCTGAGAAGTTGTGCCTGGCGGCGAACCACCAACCGACCTTGAGCGCGATCTTCGCCAGTTGCATGACAGGCGAATTCGCGATTCTGGTTGCGAGTTCCTCGGCATTGAGCTGATTCGTTGTCGCGAGCACCGAGGTGGGTTGCGCCGGGCCGGGGTTCTCGAGCACAGTCACGCTCGCGGTTGCCGTCGCACCGCCGCTGGGGGCGAAAACGGTTCGCAGACCGTGCCAGTGCGGCGGATTGCCGGGTTCGTCATCCGCTGTGACTGTGAACGTGTCGGTGCCGCCGAGATCGACGAACGACTCGGCGGGCGTATAAGTGAAGGTCCCGTTGGAGTGGACGACCACCGTGCCGTGTTGCGGGGCGGTGGTGGTGTACGTCAGCGAGTAGCCGTTGGCCTGTGACGCGTTGAGGTTCCCGGTAATCGTGCCGTCGTCGGCTTGGACGTTCTGTGCCGCGTTGTAGGCGATGACGGGCGTGGCGGCGAAGAACTTACTGCCGAAGGTCTGTGCGACCGCGTGGGCGGTGCTTTGTGGCTTCTTCGCTTCGCGGCGAGCCAACCCCACAGCCTCCAGTGCGGTTGCCGCGGGTGGCCTTGGTGTGGCTGGATTGCCGGTCGGGCGAGGCGCTATGTGCCGCGTATCGACTACGGCGGCGACTCGGTGCGACCTTGCTGCCGAGCCCGTGTCACCGGCGCTACCGCTGTCGGCACATGCGACGCCCGCATTGGTCCCGATGGCCCATCCGACGCCAAGGATGAAGGCCAGTGTCCCGACTCGTCCGATCCGCGCCGTTGCGGTGTTCGTCACACCGACGACTGTATCCGGATTGGGCTTGTCAAGTGCGGAGATGGGTGCAATTTCGAATGAGTGTTCGAATTGCTGCGGGCTGTCCGCCCCGACCTCTCGGAGCTAAGCCCGGTCGAAACATGCTCAACCACCGCCGGACCGAAATGTTCGCAGCCTAAGCGCGAATTCAGGCGACTCGATCGATGCCGCCTGCGGGCCGAGCTCAATGTTCTTGGCTTGCTCATGATGGGTGCTGTCGAGGAAGCCGGGGATAGCAGTGGCGCGCATCGATGCCTTCGTCGCCAAGACAACGTCGCGCGGCGCCGACGCCGGCCCGGCGGCGAGTTCCAGGGCTGCGGCGACGGGATCGTCGGCGATTTTCAACACCAGCCCGTGACGTTCGGCAGCGACCGCATCGAACTGCATGCCGAACAGCAACGCCGCGCGTGCGGCCTGCGGTCCGATCGCGCGCTGCAGCATCCAGGTGGCGCCGCCTCCCGGATGGATCCCGAGCTTCTGAAACCTGGTGTCGAACATGGCATGCGGTCCCGCGATGCGGACATCGGCTGCCAGCGCCAGATTCATCCCCGCGCCGACTGCCGCGCCATTGACTGCCGCGATCGTCGGCAGCGTGCAACGGCCCAGCGACATGAAGCCGTCATAGAGCCGCTCGAGTCCATCCTTGGTCGCAACTCCGAGTGCGGACAGATCGGCCCCCGCGCAGAACGCCTTGCCCGCGCCGGTGACCACGATGGCATGAACTTCAGAATCGGCTTCGGCTTGCTCCACCATCATGCGAAGTTGCTCCGACCCGGCCTCGGTGATGGCGTTTCGCCGGTCGGGGTCGTTGATGGTGATGAGGGCGACATGGTCAATGACGTCGTACAGAAGCACGGACCGAGGCTAGCCGGTAACATCCGCTGCACATTCCTGGGCGTGATTGGAGAGAGCGACCCGATGAAGACAATGACAGTGATCGCGGCGGGCTCTGCGCTGGCCTTGAGTCTTACGCTCGCCGGCTGTGGATCGGACAAGAAGGCCGAGACATCAAGCTCCTCGCCCACTTCCGCATCCACGACGGCAACATCGACCAACATCGCGATGCCCTCGGAACGTCCTAAGCTTGAGGGCGCGAACAAGACGATCAACGATTACATCGTCGAGAACAAGATCGCCGAGACGCCCTTCAAGCCGGACGAACCTGGTACGCCCAACTTCGATTTCCCGTTCCCGCCCGGCTGGAGCCCCGCTGGCGACAAGACACCGGAGTGGGCCTACGGCGCGATCGTCTACGACAAGCCTCAAGATCCGGCCGACCCGCCGACGATGATCGCCATCGCGTCGAAGCTGACCGGAAACGTCGACGCCGCAAAGGTTCTCGAGTACGCGCCCGGTGCGATTCAGAACCTTCCGGGGTATCAATCGGTTTACGAGCCGAACAAGACGACGCTGGGCGGATTCGAGGCGATTCAGTCGGCGGGCACGTTTGTCGAGGAGGGCAAGAAGCGCGTCGTCGCGCAGAAGACGGTGGTCGTTCCCGGTAAGGACGCCCTGTTCGTCCTGCAGTTGAACGCGGTTGCTCCAGACGGGCAGCAGGACGTCATTTTGGACGCCGCGAAATTGATCGACGAACAAACAAAGATCACCCCCTAATCCGAGACTGGAGAATCATCCGAATGAAGATCCGATTCAGGATTCGCGGGTTGTTGATGGCGTCTGCATGCGCCGGAATGTTCGTCGCCGTCCCGTTGGTGGGCGCTCCGTCCGCATTCGCCGCCTGCCCGGGTGGGCAGGTACAGGACCCGATCACCGGATTGTGCTGGAGCAGCAACTCGCCCGGCATGGGCTCGAGTTACGGCACCTGCCTCCCCGGCCGCCTGGGCCTCTGCCTGGGCGCCTTGCAGAACCAGCCGGTGCCGGGCGCCGCGCTGAGCACCGCGCCTCCGGCGGGTCCGGCTCCTCGCACCTCGTGGCCGTGATAGCGGACTTCCGAAAAAAGTGACACGCCTGGCGGGGTAATCGCTCGTACAGGTGTGAAGAACAGATCAGATCGGTCACGACGCAGTCGATTGTTGTGGCTCGCGCTCATCGCAGCGGTGCCTGCCGCGATCATGTGCTCGATAGTCTCCGGATTGGCGCCGGGCGAACCACGGTCGGCTCCGGGAGGCCCGGACCCGCTCCCCGCCGCGCTGGCGTAGAGGCGGCGAGAACGTGATCGCGGCGCAATCGTCGAAGGACGACAGATTGTTGTCGGCAAAAATTTTGGATGTGGTGGCGATCGCAGCTGTTCCGGTGGCGGTGATCATCTGCTTCGTAATCGCAAGTGCCACAACGGATGACGGACCTCATGCCGTGGCACCCGTCCAAGACCGGGTATCGAACGCAGCTGCCCCGGTTCAGGCACCGGCGCACCCTGCGAAATTTCCGTGGGAAAAGTGAAACGCCGGGCGGGCGTAGGCACTCCTACATATGTGAGCGGCCCACAGGGGGGTCGGGAAGCCGAAGGAGCAGTCGCATGAACACGACAGCAACTCAGTCGTTTCGAAGTCGGGTGTTGGGTGTCGCGGTCATCTCCGCGTTTCCGTTGGCCATTGCTTGTTCAGTCGTAACGGGCACCGCCTTGGTCGATCGGTATCAGGCATCAGCTACCTACCTTGCTCCGCTGCCGCGTCCGCAGAGCGGTAGCTGCCCCGATTGCTTGACGGTGGGTCTGGGCGCGGGGCTGCGGACACCACCCACAATCACTCGGGTGCCTTCAGTGAAGACGCCCCTTGACCGTCCGGCGGCACCGCGCGGGGGGTCGTCTTAATGCTCGGGGGAGAGTCAACAGCAGCGGCCCGCTCGCGCGGGCGGCGGGCCGCTGCTGTTGCTGTGCGCCACTGATCAATCCCGGCATTTCGGCGAATGCGACGTTTGTCGATGCCACAAGCGGGAACTCGGCATCAATGCTGTTACGAAGACTCGCACGGCCAATGTTGTCGACTGTATTCGTCGTTCAGGGCATCGATAGCCTTCTGAACACGCCCCGCGCCTCCGAAGCAGTGCGGCCGACCCTCGAGGGATTGCAGAAGCTGCCAGAGCCCGTGGGCCCCCGAATACCGGACAACCCCACAGTCGTTGCGCGCGTCAATGGAGCCATCCAGGTCGTCGCAGCGGTGTGCCTGGCAACGGGACGGATGCCGCGCATGGCCGCTGCGACACTGGCCGCGACGGTCATTCCCGCAAATCTGGGTGATCACATGTTCTGGGACGAAGCCGATCCGGTGGCGAAGAAGCGCAAACGCCGTGACTTCGCCACCGATGTCAGCCTGGTGGGCGCATTGATTCTTGCCTCCGCCGACACCGCTGGAAAGCCCTCGCTCGGATGGCGCGGCAGACGGGCGGGGCGACGGGCAATCGAAGCGGTGGCGTCGGCGTTGCCGTCCAACGAAACGTCATTCGAGTTGGCCGAGAAGGTCGGTCACCAACTGCAGGCCGGCGCGGAACGTGGACAGGAATTGGCGAGCGCGGCAATCGAGAGGAGCGCGCCGATTGCGCACTCGGTTCGCAGGCGAGGGGCCGAAATCGCGCACAACCTGACCGACCGCTGAGGGGTTGCGACCACACACTGCGCCCCCGGCAGGGATCGAACCTGCGGCCTAGGGCTTAGAAGGCCCTCGCTCTATCCAACTGAGCTACGGGGGCAGCGCGCCCGTCAGTGTAGCGCCGGCCCACCGACCGGCCGGTTGGGCCGTGTCGGAATTTTGATGCCTCTGGCCTGCGCCGATAAGGACTTTGGACCCCTAGCGTTCAGAAATAACGGTTGCGTTAGATGAAGTTGACTAATGTGTGACCGGCGGCACGTGCTGCGAGGTGTATGCCGCGCCCGCATTCAGTACGAATACCCAGGTCAACGACGTGGCGAAGGGGCCGACCGGCTATGGGCAGTCCAATCGAGCAGGTTACGGCGCGGTGTACACGCGCATATCACACGGGTTCGCTGGTCCTCCGGGGATCGCCGAGCCTCGCGGGCTGGATCCTGGGGTGGCTCTCGGCTGAGTTCGCGCCGCACGTTCTGACCGGCCACGCAATGTCGGCGATCCCGTCTGCGCAGTTGGACCGGATCGTTTGCGGCCTTGCCATGCAGAAGGCCGACCAGGTCCTGGATACCGCCCTTCGTGGGGCTTTCGGCGAGCGTTACGAGGACGCTGTCTACCACCCACTGGAGCCGTACACGGCCAAGCGCCCTCATGTTTCGCGCGTGCTCGACGCGATGCTGCACAGACGCAAGTACGTGTCGACCACGTCGAACATCTCGTACGGCTCGAAAGGGCGTCACAACCTGCTCGATGTCTGGCGTCGTCCGGATTTGCCGGAGGGTGGCCGCGCGCCGGTGTTGATTCAGGTTCCCGGCGGGGCCTGGGCGGTCAACGACAAGCGGGGCCAGGCCTATCCGCTCATGACGCGAATGACCCAGCTGGGCTGGATCTGCGTTTCCATCAACTATCGCCGCAGCCCGTGCGCGGCGTGGCCGGCACACATCGTCGATGTGAAGCGTGCCATCGCCTGGGTTCGCGAAAATATTGCGGACTACGGCGGCGACCCCGATTTCATCGCGATCACAGGTGGCTCAGCCGGCGGACACCTGTCCTCCCTCGCCGCGCTGACGTCCGGCGACACCACCCTGCAACCCGGATTCGAAGATGCCGACACCTCGGTGCAGGCCGCCGCTCCCTACTACGGCATGTACGACTTCACCAACACCGACAATATGCACGGCCTGGCGATGCCGTTGCTCGAGCGCGTAGTGATGCAGAAGCGAATCGCCGACGATCCGCAGCTCTACTGGGATGCCTCGCCAATCCACCGTGTCCATGAGGATGCCCCGCCGTTCTTCGTTCTACACGGCGAGAACGATTCGATAGTGCCCCTGTCACAGGCGCAGGCGTTCTGTGCCGCCCTGACGGCGGTCGGCGCCAACACCGTGTCGCTTGCGGAATTGCCCAATGCGCACCACGCCTTCGACGCGATCGCGACGCTACGCTGCCAGATGGCCGCCGAGGCGGTCGCCGCTTTCTTGGGCACCATCTATGGGCGGCACGTGGCGGCCGGTGCGGTCCGGAAGGTCGCGGTCAGTCCCGCCAGCTGAGCCCCGCGCGTGTCGTGTGGCACGCGTGAATTGCGAAACTTTGTGGCTGCGGCCACCCCGGTCCGGTGGATCGCCGCATCGGCGTCAGCCGATCCAACATTCGACCGTTTTGCCTGTTCACCGGCGGCGGAAGCGGATCGAGACAATCAACACCCGGTATGGTCGGGGTCGGTTAGCGTGGTGCTGACGTGTCATGGCTGACCGTTGAATTGACCGGTGTTCGGGAGGAGTACGGGTGTCGATGGAGCGGTATCGATGAGTGGACCTACCGACGCCAACGGCCTGCCGTCCGAGCTTGGAGCCTTCGACCTGCTGATGCACCGTGGCGAGGCCAATCCTCGAACCCGATCCGGGGTCATGGCCCTCGAAATTCTCGATACCACGCCGGATTGGAATCGCTACCGCGCATGTTTCGAGAATGCGTCGCGCAAGGTGCTGCGGCTTCGGCAGAAGGTCGTCATGCCGACGCTGCCCACCGCCCCGGCGCGCTGGGTGGTCGACCCCGATTTCAATCTTGACTTCCATCTGCGCCGGGTTCGGGTTCCCGAGCCGGGGACCATTCGCGAGGTGTTCGATCTCGCGGAGATCATCCTGCAGTCACCGCTCGACATCTCGCGGCCCTTGTGGACGGCCACGCTGGTGGAAGGCCTGGAAGGGGGCAGGGCGGTATCGCTGCTGCATCTCAGTCACGCGGTGACCGACGGCGTCGGCGCCATCCAGATGTTCGCGGAAATCTACGATTTGGAACGCGATCCGCCGGCCCGGCCGGTTCCCCCGATGCCCGTGCCGCAGGACCTTTCTCCCAATGACCTTATGCGCCAAGGGATCAACCAGCTTCCGGGAAAGATCGTCGGCGGGGTCGTGTCCGCAGTGGCCGGCTCGGTCTCGGCGCTCGGAAGGGCGGTCACCAATCCGGGCACAGCCGTATGGGATGCCGTGGACTACGCCCGGTCCGGTCGTCGGGTCGTGAGCCGGGCCGCCGAACCGTCTCCTCTGCTTCGCCGCCGTTCGCTGTCGACGCACACCGAGGCCATCGAAGTGCCGTTGGCGGATCTGAAGCGGGCGGCGCATGCCGGAAACGGTTCGATCAATGACGCCTATCTGGCCGGGCTCTGTGGGGCGCTGCGGCTCTACCACGAAGAGTTGGGTGTCCCAATCAGCAAGCTGCCCATGGCAGTTCCGGTCAATCTGCGTTCCGATGCCGATCCGGCCGGGGGAAACCGGTTCTCGGGAATCAACCTGGCCGCCCCGATCGGTGTCGCGGACCCGGTTCTGCGAATGGCGAAGATCCACAAACAGATGATCCAGCGCCGCGAAGAAGTGGCGATAGACATGATCGGGTGGGTTGCCCCGGTACTGACGTTTCTCCCGGACCAGGTGCTGGAATCCATGAGCAGTTCGGCGCTCGGATCCGATGTCCAGGCCAGCAATGTGCCGGTATTCCCCGGCGACACCTACCTGGCGGGAGCAAAGGTGTTGCGGCAGTTCGGGCTTGGTCCGTTGCCCGGCGTGGCGATGATGGTGGTCCTGGTTTCGCGCGGCGGATATGTGACGGTGACTGCCCGCTACGATCGGGCTTCGTTTGCGCACGGCGAACTGTTCGCCGAATGCTTCCAGCGCGGGTTCGATGAAGTTCTGGCCCTTGCGGACGATCCGAAGCCACGTGTCGTTCCGGTGTCGTTCGCGGATACCACAGCGGAGCCGGTAAAGGCTTCCTCCGACGGAGGGTCGGTGTCGTTCTGATGAGCCACAACGGGAATTCTCGTGAGATGCGCTTGCCCGGCTCGGTCGCCGAGGTGATGGCAAGTCCACCCGGGCCGAGGGTCGGCGCATTTTTCGACCTCGACGGAACCCTGGTGGCGGGCTTCACCGCCGTCATCCTGACGAGGGAGCGCTTCCGGAGCCGTGACATGGGCATCGGGGAACTGATCGGAATGATCTCGGCCGGGCTCAACCACCAGCTCGGCCGGTTGGAGTTCGAGGAGCTGATCAACAAGGCGTCGTCGGCGCTCGTGGGTAGGCCGCTTTCCGACGTCCAGGCCATCGGTGAACGGCTGTTCGTCCAGAAGATCGCCGAACGGATCTATCCCGAAATGCGCGAGCTCGTGCAGGCGCACATCGACCGGGGACACACGGTGGTATTGAGCTCGTCGGCGCTGACCATTCAGGTTGAGCCGGTAGCCCGTTTCCTTGGAATTCAGAACACCTTGACCAATCGGTTCGAGGTCGATGACAACGAGACTCTGACAGGCAAGATCCTCAAGCCGATCCTGTGGGGCCCCGGCAAGGCGAATGCTGTTCAGAAGTTCGCCGCCGAGAACGACATCGATTTGAAGGACAGCTACTTCTACGCCGACGGCGACGAGGACGTCGCCCTGATGTATCTCGTCGGAAATCCGCGACCGACCAATCCCGAGGGAAAGATGGCGGCTGTGGCGCGCCGCCGGGGATGGCCGATTCTGGAGTTCAGCAGTCGTGGCGGCGGTGGAGTCATGGGCCAGGTCCGGACTTTGCTGGGCATCAGCACCTTGGTGCCCGCGGCTTCCGGGGCGATCGGGTGGGGCCTCATGACGCTCAGCCGGCGGCGCGGCGTCAATTTCTTCACGACCACCTTTCCCCAACTCCTGTTGGCGGCCAACGGTGTTCGGGTGAATGTGCTCGGACGCGAGAATCTGACCAAGAAGCGTCCGGCGATCTTCATCTTCAATCACCGCAACAACTTCGACGGGGTCATCACCGCATCCCTGCTCAAGGACAACTGGACCGGGGTAGGCAAAAAGGAACTCGAGAACGACCCGGTGGTCGGCACACTCGGCAAGCTGGTCGACACCATCTTCATCGACCGCGACGACCCCAAGGCGGCGGTCGAATCCCTGCGTCACGCGGAGGATCTCATCGAGAACGGGCTGTCCGTGATGATCGCGCCGGAGGGCACGCGGCACGACACCCGCACCGTAGGTCCATTCAAGAAGGGGCCCTTCCGGATGGCGATGGCGGCGGGTGTACCGATCGTCCCGATCGTGATCCGCAATGCGGAGGTGATAGCTCCGCGAGATTCACAGACGATGAACCCGGGAACCGTGGACGTGGTTGTGTATCCGCCACTTTCGGTCGAGGGATGGACGCACGACAACCTCGTCGACCGGATCGCCGAAGTGCGACAGTTGTACGTCGACACCCTCAAGAACTGGCCGTATGACGAGGTACCGGTGCCGGATCTATACCGACGGGCAGCGCAGAAGACGCCGGATGGGAAGCCTCCCGTCAAGAAAGCTGCGGCCAAGAAGGCCGCCCCAAAGAAAGCTGCGGCCAAGAAGACTGGGGCTAAAAAGGCCGCACCCGAGAAGGCTGAGGCGAATACGCCCACGAATAAGGCTGGGGACGAATGATTCCCGTAGATCATCTGATCGACTTCAGCGAGATCGGTGACGCGCTGGTGCTGGCCGCCGTGTCGTCGAACGCAGAATTCGATCTGCTCAACGACTGGGTGGAGGCGCAGCGACTGGCGCATCCCGACACCAAGATCGAAGTGCTGCGGCTGCCCGGCGACGGCCCGTCGGAGCGGCTGATCGCTCAGCTCGCCAATTCGCTCAGTTCGAACGAGGAACGTTCCGTTGTCCCGGTGCGGGTGTTCTGGGTACCTGGAGGCCTGCCGACGCGGGTCAAAATCGTGGGCCTGTTGTCCGGACGCGACACCTACCGTCCGCCGGAGTTCTTGCAGCGCGGCATCCTCCGCAAAGATCCGTCGCGAGCACGGGTCGTGGCCGGTGAGCCGGCGACAGTTGCCGACCTGCGAAGCCAATGGCGGGAGATCACTGTCGGTGGGACTCCCCGCGACTTCGCCAGGTTCGTGTTGCGTCGCGCGAGCCTGGCGATCGAGCGAATCGAATTGCGTTTGCTTGGACCCGAATACAAGTCGCCGCGGCTGATCACCGACGAGCTGATGGCGTCGTCACGATTCATCGAGGGGCTCGAGAACATCTCCGGGGCAACGCCTGCGAAAGCGGAGGTGATGCTCAACGAACTCGCCACGGGTTGGAGCAGGTTCTCGGTGGACCTGATGCCGAACCTGGGCCGCGCGATCTTCAGCAGAGGGTTCGATCCGCGAATCGACTACGACACGGCAGAGATCGAAAACATGCGCCATGCGCTGGAGGCGCATCCCGCCGTGCTCCTGTTCTCGCACCGCTCGTATCTGGACGGCGCGATCGTGCCGGTTGCGATGCAGGAGAACAAGTTGCCGCCGGTGCACACGTTCGCCGGAATCAACCTGTCGTTCGGCTTCATGGGTCCGCTGATGCGCCGGTCCGGCGTCATATTCATCCGGCGCAAGCTCGACGATCCGCTCTACAAGTATGTGCTGCGGCAATTCGTCGGATACATCGTGGAGAAGCGGTTCAACCTGAACTGGGCGCTCGAGGGAACCCGGTCGCGGACCGGAAAGATGTTGCCGCCCAAGCTGGGTCTTCTCAGCTACGTCGCCGACGCCTACCTCGACGGCCGAAGCGAAGACATTCTGTTGCAGCCGGTGTCGATCAGTTTCGATCAGCTCCACGAGACCGCCGAGTACGCGGCGTATGCGCGGGGTGGCGAGAAGAAGCCCGAAGGCGCCGAATGGCTTTACAAATTCATCAAGGCGCAGGGCGAGCGGAATTACGGCAAGATCTACGTCCGCTTCCCCGAGGCGGTGTCGATGCGGCAGTACCTAGGTCTGCCCAACGGCGAGATGGCCGAAGATTCAGACGCCAAGCGACTGGCGATGCAGAAGATGGCCTTCGAGGTCGCCTGGCGGATTCAGCGCGTCACCCCGATCAACGCCACCGCGTTGATTTCCGCACTGCTGTTGACCACGCGCGGTAGGGCCCTCACCCTGAGCCAGCTCTATGTTGCACTTCAGGATTCGCTGGATTATCTGGCACGTAAGCAGACTCCGATCACCAACAGCACTCTGCGGTTGCGTACCACCGAGGGCGTTCGTGCTGCCGTGGACGCGATGTCGAACGGACATCCGGTCACGAGAGTCGACGGTGGCCGCGAACCGGTCTGGCGGATTGCCCCGGAGCAGGAACATGAGGCGGCGTTCTACCGCAACACGCTGATCCACGCTTTCCTCGAGACATCGATTGTCGAGCTGGCGTTGGCCCACGCGGGCCGGGCGCCGGAGGGGGACCGGGTCGCGGCCTTCTGGTCGCAGGCAATGCGGTTGCGCGACTTGCTGAAGTTCGATTTCTACTTCGCGGATTCGGCCACGTTCCGTGCGAATGTCGCCGAAGAGATGGCGTGGCACCAGGATTGGGAGATCCACGTCGCCGCGGGCAACGATGCGGTGAGGGGGCTGCTTCGCGCGAAACGTCCATTGATGGCGCACGCGATGCTGCGGCCGTTCTTCGAGGCCTACGAGATCGTTGCCGATGTGCTTTGCGATGCGCCCGCCGAAATCTCCGACGCGGATCTCACGCAGCGGGCGCTGGGTGTGGGTGCGCAGTACGCGGCGCAGGGCAAGGTGCGCAGCAACGAGTCGGTGTCGGCATTGCTGTTTGCGACCGCGCGGCAGGTGGCCGCCGATCAGCAACTGCTGAAGCCGGCACCGGATCTTCCCGAACGGCGCGCCGCCTTCCTGCGGGAACTGCGGGAGATCCTGGCGGACATGGATGAGATTCACGAGATTTCCGCGGAAGATTTCCGTTCTCGGGCGGTCGACGCGGGCGAGT
Organism: Mycobacterium sp.; assembly: GCA_046330895.1. Taxonomy (GTDB): domain Bacteria; phylum Actinomycetota; class Actinomycetes; order Mycobacteriales; family Mycobacteriaceae; genus Mycobacterium. The sequence continues at coordinate 69,623 of JAXLRY010000009.1, forward strand.
GACCCGCGCCGTCCACAGATCGGATATCTTCCACAGTTCTCCTGCCTCCGCGATTCGGACGGATTCTCGCGTCGGTGCGGTGCGGCTCACTTGTGGGGCAACCCCGCACCGAAGTGAGAACTGGAGAGAACCATGTTCGAAACGCCTATGACCGTCGTTGGTCGCATCGTCACCGATCTGCGCCGCCGAGTGGTCGGCGATCAGGAATTGATCAGCTTCCGCGTCGCGAGCAACGCTCGACGCCGCACCGCTGAGGGCAATTGGGAGCCGGGCAGCTCCCTGTTCATCACAGTGAACTGCTGGGGCCGGCTGGTGACCGGCGTTGGTGCGGCGCTCTACAAGGGCGCGCCGATCATCGCGACGGGGCATGTCTGGACACGGGAGTACGAGGACGGCCACGGAAACAAGAAGTCGACATTGGAGATGCGGGCCACTTCGATCGGTCCCGACCTGTCGAGGCTGATCGTTCGGATCGAACAGCGGTCCCATCCGTCGGCGTTCGAGCAGCCGGCGGTCGAGCAGCCGACGGTTGAGCACCCGACGGTTGAGCACCCGGCGGTCGATGCGGCCCCCGCACAGGAGCCCACCTCACAGGTTTCTCCAGAGTTGCCGTTGTCGGCTTGACATGTCCAGGCCCCTAGGATGGGCGGCGAGCAATTCGAAGACGGAAGGCGATCCGCGGCAATGGCCGAATACATCTACACGATGCGGAAGGTGCGCAAGGCGCACGGCGACAAGGTAATTCTCGACGATGTCACGCTGGCATTCCTGCCGGGCGCGAAGATCGGCGTGGTCGGTCCCAACGGCGCCGGTAAGTCCAGCGTGCTGAGGATCATGGCCGGCCTCGATAACGCAAACAACGGGGATGCCTTCCTGGCGCCGGGTGCCACTGTCGGGATCCTCATGCAGGAGCCACAGCTCGACGAGACCAAGACAGTCAGGGAGAACGTCGAAGACGGTGTCGCGATAAAGGCCAAGCTCAACCGGTACAACGAGGTTGCCGAGCTGATGGCTACCGACTACACGGACGAGCTCATGGACGAGATGGGCAAGCTTCAGGAGGAGCTCGACGCCGCTGATGCCTGGGATATCGATTCCCAATTGGAGCAGGCGATGGACGCATTGCGCTGCCCGCCGGCAGACGAGCCGGTGACCCACCTCTCCGGTGGTGAGCGCCGGCGTGTGGCGCTGTGCAAGCTGCTGCTGAGCAAACCAGACCTGCTGCTGCTCGACGAACCGACCAACCACCTCGACGCCGAGAGCGTGTTGTGGCTCGAACAGCACCTCGCCGAGTACAAGGGCGCCATCCTTGCGGTGACCCACGACCGCTACTTCTTGGACAACGTCGCCGAGTGGATCTTGGAACTTGATCGCGGCCGCGCCTACCCATACGAGGGGAATTACTCGACCTACCTCGAAAAGAAGGCCGAGCGCCTCGAGGTGCAGGGCAAGAAGGACCAGAAGTTGCAGAAGCGCCTCAAAGAGGAGCTCGCTTGGGTGCGTTCCGGCGCCAAGGCCCGGCAGGCCAAGAACAAGGCCCGCCTGGGCCGCTACGAAGAAATGGCCGCGGAGGCTGAGAAGACCAGGAAGCTCGACTTCGAGGAGATCCAGATCCCGGCTCCGCCGCGACTGGGCAACGTCGTTGTCGAGGTCGAACACCTCGACAAGGGCTTCGACGGTCGAGTCCTGATCAAGGATCTGTCCTTCACACTGCCGCGAAATGGCATCGTCGGCGTCATCGGCCCCAACGGTGTCGGTAAGACCACTTTGTTCAAGACCATTGTCGGACTCGAGGAGCCCGACAGCGGCAGCGTGCGGGTCGGCGAGACCGTCAAGCTGAGCTACGTCGATCAGAGCCGTGCTGGTATCGATCCGAAAAAGACTGTGTGGCAAGTGGTTTCGGGCGGACTCGACTTCATTGAGGTCGGCCAGAATGAGATCCCGTCGCGAGCCTATGTGTCGGCGTTTGGATTCAAAGGACCGGATCAGCAGAAGCCGGCCGGGGTGCTGTCCGGTGGTGAGCGTAACCGGCTCAACTTGGCGCTGACCCTCAAAGAGGGCGGCAACTTGATCCTGCTCGACGAGCCCACAAACGACCTCGACGTCGAGACGCTTTCGTCGCTGGAGAACGCTCTCGAGAAATTCCCGGGTTGTGCGGTGGTCATCTCCCACGACCGCTGGTTCCTGGACCGCACCTGCACGCACATCCTCGCCTGGGAGGGCGACGCGTCCGGTGAGGCGAAATGGTTCTGGTTCGAGGGCAACTTCGGGTCCTACGAAGAGAACAAGGTCGAGAGATTGGGAGCCGAGGCGGCGCGTCCGCACCGAGTGACCCACCGCAGGCTCACACGCGACTAATGTTTCGGCTGCGTAACCAACGAGGGTGCGCCAGCTGATCCAGGAGCGCGGAGCATGACGGTTGATCCCGAAACCACCCACCTGGACCTGCCCGTCGAATGGGCCGAGCTCAGTCCGGAAGCGGTTGACCGGCTCACCGCGGCACTCGTCGCCGCCTACGTGGCGACGTTTCACGGTCCGCACGGGGATGCACCCGAGACGGCGTCCGACGCCGCCGACACCGGTCCGATGATTCACGCGGGCTTCAGCAAGGTGGTACCGCGGGCCCTGATCGGCGCGCACGCTGGATTGGCGCACCGCCGAAACGAAGGCGACACACTGGTCGGCGTCTACGCCGCGAACCACCCGGGTGGATTCGGCCCGTCCCTGCAGATCGTCACCGACCAGGCGACCATGGTCATGGATTCGGTGACTGTGTTGCTCCACCGCCTCGGAGTGGCCTACACCGCGGTGATGAATCCGGTACTGGCGGTGCGCCGCGGTCAGGACGGCACGTTGTTGGATGTCCGGCCGGGCCCCGCCGAGACGACAGGTCCCGGCGCCGTCGACGAGTCGTGGATTCATGTGCAGCTGTCGCCCTCCGTGGACCCCTCAGCCCTTGCCGAAGCCCAGCGGATGCTGCCGCTGGTGTTGGCGGATGCACGACAGGTCGCTCAGGATTCGGCGGCCCTGAATGCGGTGCTGCGCGACCTGGCGGAAGAGCTGTCAGCCGACTCGGGCGCCCGGTTCGCCGGTGCGGACCGCGAGGACGTCGCGAGCCTGCTGCGTTGGCTCGGCGACGGTCACTTCGTACTCCTGGGCTACCAACGCTGCACGGTAAGCGATGGGCATGCGACCGTTGATCCGAGCAGTCGTCTCGGCGTCACCAAACTGCGTACCGAGGTGCTGCCCGAGCTCAGCGAGAAGGGGCACCTGCTGCTTCTCGCGCAGGCCACCATGCCCAGCTTCCTTCGTTACGGCGCCTACCCCTACATCGTCGTCATCCGCGAGTCGGGTGCGGGCGGTGCACCTGATATCGAGCACCGCTTCGTCGGTCTCTTCACGATCGCGGCGATGAGTGCGAATGTGCTGGAGATTCCGCTCATCGCCCGACGGGTGGCAGAAGTGTTCGCGACCGCACAGGGCGATCCGAGTCACCCCGGTCAGCTGATGCTGGACATCATTCAGACCATCCCGCGCTCGGAGTTGTTCTCACTGAACAGCCAGCAGCTGTTCCGGATGGCGGAATCGGTGGTCGACCTCGGATCCCGTCGCCGCGCGCTGTTGTTCGTGCGCGCTGAACAACTGGGTCACTTCGTGTCATGCCTGGTGTACCTGCCCCGCGATCGTTACACCACCGGGGTTCGGTTGACCATGCAGGACATTCTGGTCCGCGAATTCGGTGGCGCCAGTATCGACTACACCGCGCGTGTCAGCGAATCGCCCTGGGCGGTAGTTCATTTCACCGTGCGTCTGGCCGAATCGGAAACCCGGTCGATCGACACCTCGCACGCCAACCGCATCCGGATCCAGGCGATGCTGACGGAGGCCGCGCGCACGTGGGCCGATCGCCTCCTCGGAACCGTCCAGACGGGTGCCATCAAGCAATCGATCGCCCAGCACTATGCCGAAGCGCTGCCGGCGACCTACAAGCAGTTGGTGAGCCCGGTTAAGGCGATCGAAGACATCGGTTTCATCGAAGGTTTGCAGGACAATTCGGTCAAGCTGCACGTCGAGAGGTCGGACGACGAGGGGCACGCGGTGCTCACCTGGTACCTCGGCGGATCGTCGGCCTCGTTGTCCAAACTCCTGCCGATGCTCCAGTGCATGGGCGTTCTGGTGCTCGAGGAGCGTCCATTCACGGTGACGCGGCCCGACGGGCTTACGGTATGGATCTACCAGTTCAAGATTCGCCCCGAAGCCACGATGCCCGCCCCCACGCCGGAGGAATGGGATGTCAGGGCGCAGCGATTCGCCGAGGCGGTCACGGCGATCTGGCAGGGCCGGGTCGAGATCGACCGCTTCAACGAGCTGGTCATGCGCGAGGGCCTGACCTGGCAGCAGGTGGTCGTGCTCCGGAGTTACGCAAAATATCTGCGGCAGGCGGGCTTTCCGTACAGCCAGTCGCACATCGAGTCCGTGCTCAACGAAAATGCGAAGACGGCTCGTTCGCTCGTCGAACTGTTCGAGGCGATGTTCGACCCGGAGTCCGCGGCCAAGGGGCTGGACGCCCATGCCGCCGCGAACGCGGTGAGCGCCGACATCGATGCCCTGGTGAGCCTTGACACCGACCGGGTTCTCCGGGCATTCGCGTCGATGATCCAGGCGACGTTGCGCACCAACTATTTCATCACCGACGAAAGATCGGCCCGGGCTCAGAATGTGTTGTCCCACAAGCTGAATCCGCAACTCGTCGACGAGCTTCCGCTGCCGCGGCCGAAATTCGAGATCTTCGTCTACTCGCCGAGGGTCGAGGGTGTACACCTGCGGTTCGGGTTCGTTGCCCGCGGCGGGTTGCGCTGGTCGGATCGCCGCGAGGATTTCCGCACCGAGATCCTGGGCTTGGTCAAGGCGCAGGCGGTGAAGAACGCGGTCATCGTGCCGGTCGGCGCCAAGGGCGGCTTCGTGGTGAAACATCCACCCGCCCCGACGGGCGACGGCGCTGCCGACAGGACGGCATCACTCGACGAGGGCGTCGCCTGCTACCGGCTGTTCATCGCCGGCCTACTCGACATCACCGACAACATCGATCGCACCAGCGGTACCGTCGTCGCTCCGCAGCGGGTGGTGCGCCGGGACGGTGACGACGCCTACCTGGTGGTGGCTGCCGACAAGGGCACCGCGACGTTCTCCGACATCGCCAATGATGTCGCCAAGTCCTACGGGTTCTGGCTCGGAGACGCATTCGCGTCGGGCGGTTCGGTCGGATATGACCACAAGGCCATGGGCATCACGGCCAGGGGAGCGTGGGAGGCGGTCAAGCGTCACTTCCGCGAGATGGGGGTCGACACGCAGACCGAAGATTTCACCGTGGTCGGTGTGGGCGACATGAGCGGCGACGTGTTCGGCAACGGAATGCTTCTCTCCCAGCACATTCGGCTGCTGGCCGCCTTCGACCACCGTCACATCTTCCTCGACCCGAACCCGGAGTCCGGACCGTCGTGGCAGGAGCGGAACCGGCTTTTCAACCTGCCGCGATCGAATTGGGAGGACTACGACGCCACGCTGATCAGCGAGGGCGGCGGCGTCTACAGCCGCCACCAGAAGTCGATCCCGATCAGCCCGCAGGTTCGGGCGGCTCTCGGCATCGACGACGGCACCAACGAGATGACGCCGCCGGACCTGATGCGCGCGATCCTCAAGGCCCCGGTCGATCTGCTGTTCAACGGTGGCATCGGTACCTATGTGAAGGCGTCGACCGAGTCGGACGCCGAAGTCGGCGACCGAGCCAACGACATCATCCGCGTCAACGGAAATCAGCTGCGGACCAAGGTTATCGGCGAGGGCGGGAACCTCGGCGTCACGGCGCTCGGCCGGGTGGAATTCGACCTCCACGGCGGACGGATCAACACCGACGCCATGGACAACTCCGCGGGGGTTGACTGCTCGGACCACGAGGTGAACATCAAGATCCTGGTCGACTCGCTGGTCGGTGTCGGAAAGATCGACGTCGCAGGGCGGGCGGATCTGCTTGCCTCCATGACCGATGAGGTCGCCGACCTCGTGCTGGCCGACAACATCAATCAGAACGACCTGATGGGGACCAGCCGGGCGAACGCGCCCGCCTTGCTCAACGTGCACGCCCGTCAGATCGCCGAGCTCGAACAGACCCGTGGACTCAACCGCGAACTCGAGGCGCTCCCGACCGACAAGGAGATACTCCGGCGTCAGGACCACGGAATCGGGCTCACCTCACCGGAATTAGCCACCCTGATGGCCCACGTCAAGCTTGCACTGAAGGACGAAGTGCTGGCCAGCGAACTTCCCGATCAGGAGGTTTTCGCGGCCCGGCTGCCCCAGTATTTCCCGACGCAATTGCGGGAACAGTTCGTCCCCGAGATCCGCGGTCACCAACTGCGGCGCGAGATCGCGACGACGATGTTGGTCAACGACGTCGTGGACACCGGCGGGATCTCGTTCGCCTACCGTGTCACCGAGGACGTCGGTGTCGGCTATGTCGACGCCGTCCGGACCTATGTGGCCACCGACGCGATCTTCGGAATCGGTGACGCGTGGCGGCGAATCCGCGATGCCGGCGAGAACAACAGCATGCCGGTCAGCACCTCCGACCGGATGACGCTCGATCTCTGCCGTCTGCTGGATCGTGCTTCACGGTGGTTGCTCAACAACCGTCCACAGCCGCTGGCGGTGGGAGCCGAGATAAACCGCTTCGCGGCCAAGGTTTCCGCGTTGACGCCGAGGATCATGGAATGGCTTCGGGGTGACGATAGGGCGATCGTCACCAAGGAGGCGGCCGAGTTCGCCGCGCACGGGGCATCGACGGAACTCGCGCAGTTCGTCGCGACCGGTCTGTATCAGTTCAGCCTGCTCGACGTCATCGATATCGCTGACATTCTCGATCGCGATCCCGCGGAGGTGGCCGACACCTACTTCGCGCTGATGGACTACCTGGGCACCGACGGACTGCTGACCGCAGTGTCCGGGCTGCCGCGGGACGACCGCTGGCATGCGTTGGCCCGCTTGGCCATCCGCGACGACGTCTACGGTTCCCTGCGTGCGCTGTGCTTCGACGTTCTCACGGTGGGCGAGCCCGACGAGACCGGGGAGCAGAAGATCTCGGAGTGGGAACAGATCCACAGTTCTCGCGTCCAGCGGGCGAGGCGCACGCTGGCCGAGATCTACGCCGACGGCGAACGCGACCTCGCGACGCTGTCGGTTGCGGCCCGCCAGATCCGCAGCATGACGCCGACTAGCGGGACTCCGGCCAAGAATGGCTGAGCGGTTCACGACGGGGGTTCACGTCCGCTGGTCCGACATCGACATGTACCAGCATGTGAACCATGCCACCATGGTCACCATCCTCGAAGAGGCGCGGGTCGACTTCCTCAGGGAGCCGTTCGCCGATGACATCAAGACCATCGGACTGCTGATCCACGAAGTTCAGGTGCTCTACAAAGGTCAACTGCGCCTGGTCGATTCACCCCTGCAGGTGACCATGTGGACCAAGCGGCTGCGGGCCGTCGACTTCACGCTGGGCTATGAGGTTCGCTCGGTCGGCGCAGATCCGGCAAGCAAGCCGGCGGTGATCGCCGAAACTCAGCTCGCCGCGGTGCACATCGAGGAACAGCGGTTGGTGCGGCTTTCGGAGAAGCATCGGGAGTACCTACAGCGCTGGCTGCCGTGAATCCCGAGCCCGAGCGCGGTGTGTGGATTCCCGACGCCGAATTCCGCGCCGATCTCGGGGTATTCGTCGATCGGGTGGTGCGGCTCGATGAAGCGGCTGTCATCCGGTTGCGGACCCGGTCCGACGGATTGGTCGGGGTCTGGGCCGCGACCGGACTGGGAGTCTTGGCAAGCCGGGCGGTCACCGGTCGGATACGGCCAGATGATATGACCTGCGGGGCAACGGAACTCGCAGGAGGCCTGCGCGACGCCGACGAGGCGGGATACGTGGATCCGGGATATTCGATGGATGCGGCTTGGCGCGGAGCACTCCCGCCCGAGACCGGGTTCGACCATCTCGATGACGTGCCGGCGTCCTTGGTGATCGAACTGGCCCGTCAGGGTTCGGAGCTGGCCAAGACGCACGGAAGTGCGCACGGTCCCCCGGTGTCGTTGCTGGATCAGGATGTGTTGGACGTGGGTTCCGGGGATGCGGCCGTCGGCGTTCCCATGCGGTGTGTGTTCGCTTTGACGGCAATGGGTTTCGTGCCCGAACCCGTTCCCGCCGATGAGGTGGTGAGGATTCGGGCGACGCGGACCTGGCTGCGTATCGACGCTCGATTCGGATCCGTCCACCGGCGAACCGGCGGGCCGGACCTGCTGATGGGCTAAGACCCGCGCAGCCATACCGCGGCGTCGGGCGGCAACTCGCCGTCGACCAGTGGCGAACTGCCGGCGAGAACCTCGTGGCGGGGGAGTGGTATCGAGTCTGGCCCGGCATTGAGGACGCACAGAACGCCGCCAGACAGGAACACCAGCACGTCGGCATCGGACGGCAGCCACTGCACGTCGCGATCGGTGAACCGAAATGTGCTGCGGCGCAGCTTCAAAGCGGCTCGGAAGAAGCTAAGCGTCGATGTGGGATCTTCGATTTGCGCCGCGACTGTCAACGGCGTCCAGTCGGTCGGCATCGGCAGCCAGGTATCGGGGTTGGCGGAGAAGCCGAACGGGGGAGCGGAGCCACTCCACGGCATCGGGACCCGGCATCCGTCACGTCCGCGTTCAGTGTGTCCGGATCGCTCCCACACCGGGTCTTGGAGGACGTCGTCGGACAGGTCGACATTGGGCAGCCCGAGTTCTTCGCCGTTGTAGAGAAACACCGCACCCGGCAGCGCGAGCATGACCAGGGCCATCGCTCGGGCCCTGTCCAACCCCCGCGTGCCGCCGCCGTAGCGTGTCACCTCGCGCTCGACGTCGTGATTGGACAGCGTCCAGGTCGGGCTGGCTTGCGCCAGGGCCGCGGCGGCCAGCGAGTTGGCGATTGCGTTCCGGATGTCCGCCGCGATGAATTCGGTTCGCACGAGCCGGAAATTGAAGCCCATGTGTAGCTCGTCGGGCCGCAGGTACTTGGCGAAATCTTCGTTGTCGAACACCCAGATCTCACCGATGGACACCGCGTGCGGGTAGTCGTCGAGCACCGAGCGGATGCCGCGATGAATGCGATGCACACCATCGTGGTTGAACCGCGGATCTTCGTCGTCGGCGTTGAGCATCTCGACGCCGGGATTGATCATGTCCGGCAGCCCCACCGGTTTGGCCATGCCGTGCGCGACGTCGATGCGGAACCCGTCGACACCGCGGTCGAGCCAGAATCGCAGCGTCGTCTCCAGATCCTCGAACACCGCCGGGTTGTCCCAGTTGAGGTCGGGCTGCTGGGAGTCGAACAGGTGCAGATACCACTGACCCGGCGTGCCATCAGGCTCGGTGACCCGGGTCCACGCGGGCCCGCCGAACACCGACACCCAGTTGTTCGGCGGAGTCGTTCCGCCATCGCGACCGTCGCGGAAGATGTAGCGCTGCCGCTGGGGGCTACCCGGTCCGGTGGACAGCGCGGAACGGAACCACGGGTGCGCCGCGCTGGTGTGGTTGGGAACCAGGTCCATCGTGACCTTGATGCCGCGGGCGTGCGCTGCCTCGACGAGACGATCCAGCTCGGAAAGCCCGCCGAACAACGGGTCGATGTCGCGGGGATCCGCCACGTCATAACCGTGGTCCGCCATCGGCGACACCATGACCGGATTGAGCCAGATCGCGTCCACGCCCAGCATGCTCAGGTGGTCCAGGCGGACGAGGATGCCGCCGAGATCGCCGACGCCGTCGCCGTCACTGTCGGCGAACGAACGCGGGTAGATCTGATAGAAGATCGCGTTCGACCACCAGGGAATGTCCGTCATGGCATGTCAGAACTGTGAGTTCACCATCGAGTCGGCGGCCATCTGGAGATAGGCCAGCAACTGGCGGCGATGGTCCTCGTCGAGGGTCTGGGAGTCGATGGACGCGACGGCGGTGTGCATGCAGCGCAACCAGGCATCGCGTTCGATGAATCCGATGCGGAAGGGTGCGTGACGCATCCGCAACCGTGGATGACCGCGCAGATCGGAGTAGGTGCGCGGACCACCCCAATACTGCTCGAGGAACATCCGTAGGCGGTCTTCGGCCGCATCCAATTCGTGTACCGGGTAGAGCGGTAGCAGCACCTCGTCCTCACGCACCTGCTCGTAGAAACGGGACACGATGGTGCGGAACGTCTCCGCGCCGCCCACCGCGTCGTAGAACGTCTGCGGAACGTCGGACATCCCACCATTGTGACGGGCTGCCTTTATGGGCCGCCCGACGGATGCTCCCGTCACACGATGTTCACCCAATCGACCGTGGACACGGCGGGAATTGACGTGCGGTCCGCCCGCAACCGTGGTGCACTGGATTGCGGAGGTCGGCCATGACAGCCCTGCCCGTGATGACACCCGCATCCGATGGTTCGGTGTGGGGACGCAGGCGCGTGCTGCTGCTCAACGCCACGTACGAACCGCTGACCGCGCTTCCCATACGCCGCGCCGTGGTGATGCTGCTTCGCGGAAAGGCCGATGTGGTGCACGACGACCCGGGCGGACCGGTGATTCATTCGGCGACGCGGGCCATCGCCGTCCCATCGGTGATCCGTTTGCGAACCTATGTTCAGGTTCCGTATCGCGCGCGGATCCCACTGACGCGGGCCGCTTTGATGCACCGGGATCGAAACCGCTGCGCCTACTGTGGCGCAAAAGCCGAGACCGTCGATCATGTGGTGCCGCGCAGCCGCGGCGGCGGGCACACCTGGGAGAACTGCGTCGCGGCGTGCTCCAGATGCAACCACCGCAAGGCGGACAAGCTGCTGGTCGAGTTGGGCTGGAAGCTGCGACTCGTTCCGGCGACACCCAAGGGTCAGCACTGGCGGTTGATATCCAGCGTGAAGGAGCTCGACCCGTCATGGGCGCGTTATCTGGGTGAAGGTGCGGCCTAAAGCGCCGAGCCTGCGATACGGTTTGCGGCGTGACGATGATGGAGATCCACCTGTTGTTCGTGGGCATTCCGCTAGCGCTGATCGCGCTGTTGTGCGTGCCGATCTATGCCCGCAAGGGCACGCACCCGGCCACCTACAAGTTGTCGGAGAAATGGACACACGACCCGATCCTGTGGGCGGCCACCGGCGAAAACGTCGGCGGCGGGCATCACGGGCACGGCTCGGATCAGCTCACTGTTGGAGGTGGCGCAAGTGGCAAGTGGTGATCACGGCGGTTCGGTTCGGACCATCGACGCCGACGACCTGCCGTACGGCTACGCATTGACCTTGAGCGGGCGGGTGTCGGGTGTCACCGAAGCCGGCGAGCTGTCGGTTCAGTACCCGTTCCCCATCAAGGACCTGGTCGAACTCGACGACGCGCTGAAATACGGCAGCCGCCAGTCGAAGGCGCGTTTTGCGACCTACATCGGCGACCTGGGTAGCGACACCGCGGCCCGGGCGCGGGAAATCCTCGCCGACGTGCCCACCCCGAACAACGCGGTGTTGCTGGCGGTTTCGCCCAACCAGCGCGTGATCGAGGTTGTGTACGGAGCGGACCTGCGCGGACGCGGGGTCGAATCAGCCGCGCCGCTCGGAGTGTCGGCCGCCGCGGCCGCCTTCAAGGAAGGCAATCTGATCGACGGCCTGGTCAGCGCGGTGCGGGTGATGGCGGCAGGCGTCGCCCGCCCCTGACGGGCGTGCCGTTCAGGGGTGGGCTTGTTCAGCCCGCGTCGGCCGCGCGAGCTCGAAGCGCGCGTTCGACCCCCGCTCGGCCTTCGACGACGAGTCGTCGCAGGGCGGACGGCAGCTCGCCGGCGAGGAACCGGTCGGCGGCTTCCAGTGCGGCGTCGCTGACGTCCCAGGACGGATACAGGCCGACGACCACGGTCTGAGCCACCTCGCTGGATCGGCGCTCCCACACGCCCGCGATCGCGTCGAAGTAGCGCTGCGTGTAGGGCTGAAGCACTCCACCCTGGCCGGGCCGGACAAAGCCGCCGATCATCGCCCGCGTGGTGATGTTGGCGAGGGTGTCGTTCTCGATGACCTGTTCCCAGGTATGTGCCTTGACATCCGGATGAGGACGCGCGGCCGACGCCGTGGCCGCGTGCCGCCTACCCGCAGCGGTCGCGTCCCTCTGGGCCTCTGCGTCGATGAACGGGGTCTCCGAGCCGTCGCCGTCGACGTCGCCGCCGGTGGCCAGGGCGATGACGATGCGCCAGCGCAGGTCGGTGTCGACCGACAAACCCTGCAGACCCAGCTCGGCCGGATCGGTGTCGAGCAGCGCCGCCAGGACCGCGGTGTGCCGCAACGAGAGCACCGAGGTGCACAGCGCGTTGACATAGGTCAGCTGGTGGTCCGAGCCCGGTTCCGCTGCGCGCGCCAACTCCAGCAATCGGTCGGCGAAAGCCGGCCATCCCTCGGCGCATGCCCAGCCCGGTTCGGCGTAGGAATTCAGTGCCGCCTGCGCCTGCAGGATCAGGCGCTGCGCCACGCCCACATCGGACTCGGCGTGGACACCCGCGGACACCAGCGCTACGAAATCGCGCGCCTTGAGTTCGGCGTCCCGCGTCATCTCCCAGGCTGCCGACCACACGAGCGTGCGGGGGAGCGGCTCGGCGATGTCGGCGATCCGGGTCAACGCGGTCGCCAGCGACTCGTCGTCGAGGCGCAGCGAGCAGTAGGTGAGATCGTCGTCGTTGACGAGGATCAGCTTGCCGCGCGAAACGCCTTGCAGTGCAGGTAGATCCGTGACGTCACCCTCGATGTCGAGCTCTTCGCGGCGGGTCCGGACAAGCTTTCCGGAGCCGTCGTCGTCGTAGATTCCCACCGCCAGCCGGTGCACCCGGGTTTCTCCCGCACCGGGCTTGGCTCCACCCTGTGCGATGGCGAAGCGGGTGAACCGCCCCTCGCCGTCGACATCGAAGTCGGCCCGCAAAGTATTGAGGCCGGTGGTCTTCAGCCACTGGCGGCCCCAGTCGGAGAGGTCGCGACCGGAGGCCTTCTCCAATGCGCCCAGCAGATCGTCGAACGTGGCGTTGCCGAAGGAGTGAGCCGCGAAATAGTCGCGCAGCCCCGCCATGAAGTGATCGAGACCCACATAGGCGACGAGCTGCTTGAGGACACTTGCGCCCTTGGCGTAGGTGATGCCGTCGAAGTTCACCTCGACGGCCTGCAGGTCGGGGATGTCGGCCGCCACCGGGTGGGTCGACGGAAGCTGATCCTGGCGATACGCCCAGGACTTCTCGGCGTTGGCGAAGGTGGTCCAGGCCTCGGTGTATTCGGTGGCTTCGGCCTGGCTGAGGGTGGCGGCCCAGGTGGCGAAGGATTCGTTGAGCCACAGGTCGTCCCACCAGGTCATGGTGACTAGGTCGCCGAACCACATGTGCGCCATCTCGTGCAGCACGGTTCCGGCGCGGCGCTCGTAGCTGGCGCGGGTGACCTTGCTGCGGAAGACGTAATCCTCCAGGAACGTCACCGCGCCGGCGTTCTCCATCGCGCCCGCGTTGAATTCGGGCACGAACAGCTGGTCGTACTTGCCGAACGCGTAGGGCACGCCGAAATGCCGGTGATAGAACGCGAACCCCTGCTTGGTCTCGGTGAAAAGCCTTTCGTGGTCCATGAATTCGGCCATCGACGAACGGCAGAACAGACCGAGGGGAATCTCGCCGTACTCGTCGGTGTAGGTGTCATCCCAGCGCGCGTACGGTCCAGCGATCAGCGCCACCAGATACGTACTCATGACGGGTGTGGTGGCGAAGGTGTAGACGGTAGAGGCGCCCGACTTCTCGGCGGCGATTTGCGCGCCGTTGGAGATCACCTGCCAGTGGCTGGGGGCGGTGACGGTGACATCGAAGACGGCTTTGAGATCCGGCTGATCGAAACAGGCGAACATCCGCTTGGCGTCGGCCGTTTCGAACTGGGAATAGAGATAGACCTCGTCGTCGACGGGGTCGACGAATCGGTGAAGTCCCTCGCCGGTGTTGGAGTACCGGCAGTCCGCCTCGACCACGAGGACGTTCTGTGCGGCCAGGCCCTTGAGCGGGATACCCGTCGACTCGTCGTAGCCCGAGACGTCGATCGAATGGCCGTTGAGAACAGCGCTGTGAACGGTGGCGGCGGCCAAGTCGATGGCGGTGTCCGCACCGGGCAGCGCCTCGAATTCGACGGTGGTGGTCGAGCGGAATGTCGTCTCGGAGCTCGTCAGGTCCAGGGTGATCCGGTAGCGGTCGACGGTGACGAGGGCGGCGCGCTCGATGGCCTCATTGCGAGTCAGATTTGGAAGCACGCTTCCCAACCTATCGCCATGGGGAACACTCGACGCGGTTGGACAGTTGTGCCCGGTAGCGAGAACCCGGTATCGAGAACGTCAGTGAAGGAGCAGCAATGACCGAGAAGTCCCGCGCCGATTTCTGGTTCGATCCGCTGTGTCCCTGGTGCTGGATCACGTCCCGGTGGATCCTCGAGGTCGAGAAGGTTCGCGACATCGACGTCAACTTCCACGTCATGAGCCTGGCGGTGCTCAACGAGGGCCGGGATCTGCCCGAGCACTATCGCGAGCTGATGACCAAGGCGTGGGGACCGGTACGGGTGGCCATTGCCGCCGAACAGGCACACGGTGCCGAAGTGCTGAGCCCGCTCTATACGGCCCTGGGCACCCGCATCCACAATCAGAACAACAAGGACCTCGACTCGGTGATCCCGGAGGCCCTGGCCGAAGCGGGACTCCCCGCCGGCCTGGCGGCCGCGGCCACCGATGGTTCGTTCGACGACGCGTTGCGCAAGAGCCACCACGCAGGGATGGACGCTGTCGGTGACGACGTCGGAACCCCGACCATCCATGTCAACGGGGTCGCCTTCTTCGGGCCCGTGCTGTCGCGTATACCGCGCGGGGAAGAGGCCGGGAAGCTGTGGGATGCCTCGGTCACGTTCGCCTCGTACCCGCACTTCTTCGAGCTCAAGCGCACTCGCACCGAGGGCCCGCAGTTTGACTAGTGACCTGCTTTCCAACACCCAAACCGACAAACGGGCGAACTTGTGCGAGTGGATCGCGCCATTTCGTCGAACTCGGCAATGGATGAACAGTTGATCGCCGATCCGTGGGACATGTTGGAAGTCGCCTACCAAGAAGCGCGAAAAGGATTGGCGGAGGGCGGTATTCCGATTGGTGCCGCGCTGTTCAGCAGCGATGGCGTGCTGCTGGGGAGCGGGCACAACCGCAGGGTTCAGCAGGACGATCCGTCGGTGCACGCCGAAACCGACGCGTTCCGGGCGGCCGGCCGCCAGCGCGACTACCGCTCGACAATCATGGTCACCACGCTTTCGCCCTGCTGGTACTGCAGCGGGCTGGTTCGCCAGTTCAACATCGGTGCGGTGATCGTCGGTGAGTCACGGACTTTCACCGGCGGCCATGACTGGCTGGCCGAGCATGGAGTACGGATAACGCTGCTCGACGACGATCGGTGCGCGGGCATGATGGCCGACTTCATCGCGGCGAACCCGGCGCTGTGGAACGAGGACATCGGAGTCGGCGACTAGGCCAGTAAGGTGTCCGGCATGCGCGTGTACCTAGGTGGCGACCATGCCGGATACGAACTCAAGCAGGCGATCTTCGAGCACCTGAAGGGGAACGGCCACGAGCCGATCGACTGCGGTGCGTTCGACTACGACGCCGAGGATGACTACCCGGCCTTCTGCATCGCCGCGGCGCAGCGCACCGTCGCCGACCCGGGCAGCCTGGGCATCGTGCTCGGCGGTTCGGGCAACGGAGAGCAGATCGCAGCCAACAAGGTGCCCGGGGCTCGCTGCGCGCTGGCGTGGAGCGTCGAAACCGCCAAGCTGGCCCGCGAACACAACAACGCGCAGCTGATCGGCATCGGTGGCCGCATGCATACCGAAGCCCAGGCGCTGGAAATCGTCGACGCCTTCGTCAGCACCCCCTGGTCGAAAGCCGAACGGCATCAACGCCGCATCGACATCCTGGACGCATACGAGCGCACCCACGAGGCGCCCGCCGTCCCGGGCGCGCCCAACTGACCTGTGCCAGAGGGCCATACCCTGCATCGGCTCGCCCGGCTGCATCAGCGGCGGTTCGCCGGATCAGCCGCGGCGGTGTCGAGTCCCCAGGGGCGATTCACTGACGCCAAGAGAGTGGACGGCCAGCGGTTCGCCCGGGCGTCGGCGTGGGGCAAGCATCTGTTCCATCACTACGCCGACGGTGCGATCGTCCATGTGCACCTGGGCCTGTACGGCACCTTCACGGAGTCGCCGGTCCCGATGCCGTTGCCGGTAGGGCAGGTTCGGATGCGGATCGTCGGTGCCGAATACGGCACCGATCTGCGGGGACCGACGGTGTGTGAGGTGATCGACGAGGCGCAGGTCGCCGAGATCGTGGCAAGGCTCGGCGCCGATCCGCTGCGGCGCGATGCGGATCCGGGACAAGCATGGGAACGGATTTCGAAGTCGCGCAAGACTATTGGCGCGCTGCTGATGGACCAGTCGGTGATTGCCGGTGTCGGCAATGTCTACCGGAGTGAGTTGCTGTTCCGGCACGGCGTCGATCCGTACCGCATCGGTCGGTCGATCGGGCAGGGCGAATTCTCCGACATGTGGATCGACCTGGTCGACCTGATGAAGATCGGCGTGCGGCGCGGAAAGATCGTCGTCGTCCGTCCTGAACACGACCACGGTGCACCGTCGTACGCGACGGACCGCCCACGTACCTACGTCTATCGTCGAGCGGCAGATCCCTGCCGGGTGTGCGGGACACCGGTCCGCACCGCTGAACTCGAAGGCCGCAATCTGTTCTGGTGTCCGGTCTGCCAGACGTAGGGAGAATGCTCCGATGGAACTGATTCTCGTGGTCGTCGGTGCGATCGTCGTCGCGGCGATCGCGCATCGCCGAGGACTCGAACCGGCCCTTCTCATCGTGATGGTCGGTATCGCGGGCTCGTTCCTGCCCGGATTCGAAGCGCCGGAACTGGATTCACACATCCTGCTGACGGTGGTGCTCCCACCGCTGCTGTATTCGGCCGCACTGGACTTCTCGTTCCCGACGTTCATGCGAAACATCCGCCCAATCGTGGGTCTCGGCGTCGCGCTCGTGGTGGTCACCGCTTTCGCCGTCGCCCTGGTGTCCTCGTGGGTCGCGGCTGTTCCGCTCACGTTCGGCACCGCGTTGGTTCTCGGCGCGATCGTCGCCCCGCCGGACGCCGTCACCGCCGTCGCTGTCGGGCGCAAGCTCGGCCTGCCGAAGCGGGTGATGGCGATTCTTACGGGCGAGAGCCTCATCAACGACGCCGCCGCATTGACGTTGTTCTCGATTGCGGTCGCTCAAGTCGCAGGCACCCACACCTTCATCGACAACGCTTTGCTTCTGTTCACCTACAGCGCGGTGGTGGGGCCCGCCGTCGGCGTGGTTCTGGGGTACGTGACGCTGTGGATTCGAAACCGGCTCAACAACCCCGGTTTGGAGACCGTGCAAGGCCTGCTGGTGCCGTTCGCCGCGTTCATCACCGCCGAGGAAATCCACGCCTCCGGCGTGCTCGCCGTCGTCGTCGCGGGCTTTGTCATCGGCAATGGGTCCCTGTCCTCCGGTTATCAGACGCGGCTGCAGGAACGCTACGTGTGGAATTCCCTGGACGTCCTGCTCGAGGCGTTTGTCTTCGCCTACATCGGATTACATCTGCGGTTCGTTCTGGAGGACCTGCGCAGCGCTCACGAATCGTTGGTGGAAGTCACCGTGGCATCGGCCATCGTCTTCGGAGTGGTGTTGCTCATTCGTCCGGTGTGGATGTCATTGATGTTCGGTCGCAGTGTGCTTGCCGAACATGTCGACCGGAATCTCAGCGTGCCGATACCCAGGGTGGGTAGGGGCGCACTCGGCACCCGAAAGAAAAAATCCCCGGGCAAGTGGCGCTCGACGATCGACAAGAGCTCGCTGACCTGGCAGGAGAACGTGGTGGTTTCCTGGACCGGAATGCGTGGTGTGGTGACGTTGGCCGCCGCCGCAGGCATTCCGTGGACCACCGAGACCGGTGAGCCGTTCCCGCAGCGTGCGCTCATCCAGGCGATCGCTTTCAGCGTGGCCGTCGGCACCCTGCTGCTGCAGGGATCCACCCTGCCGCCGTTGATCCGGCGGCTGCAGTTGCCGTCGCATGAGGACGACGACCGCGTCGAAGCCGCCAAGGCGGCGATGATCGTTCACGACGCCGCGGACCAGGTTCTGGCCGACTTCCGGGCCGACCCGCCTCAGGGGCTCGATCCGCGGGTGCTGGCCGAGATCCGTCAGACCATCGCACGGCACTCCCAGGACGCCGACGAGATGCCGGACCCGGAGACACACACGCTGCAGGCCGAGGTGTTCACCGACTTGTACCGGCAAGTGCTCACTGCGCAGCGCACGGCGCTGATCGCCGAGCGAGATGCGGGCCGCCTCGATGACGAGGCGGTGCGCGGAATGCTTGGACGTTTGGATCTTCAGGAGGCCGGCGTCACCGCCCGGTTGGAGAGCCGCTTCTAGCGGCCGTCAGAAATCTCCCCAACCGCCGAAGTCCCCGCCGCCGAAGTCCCCACCGCCGAAGTCCCCGCCGCCACCGAAGTCGAACCCACTGCTGTCGCCGAGGCCACCGCTGTTGTCGCCCCAGCCGCCGTTGTCGCCCCAGCCACCATCCTGCCCGGCCCCGGCGTCGATACCCTGGTTGAACCCCTGATCAAAGCCCTGGTCGAACCCCGAACCGAATCCGTTCTCGAACCCCGCGGCGTCGTAGTTGACGCCGTGCATTCCGGAGAACATCGCGTCGAAGAGCATCACCGATCCGAGCCCCCAAGCTCCGGCGACGAGGGCCGTCTTCCACCACGGTTCGGAGTACCAGCCGGCAGGCACAGGCCGACCGGCGACGCGGCCGCCCGGGTAGTAGTTGGGCGTGCGGTTGGTCGGCACGGGCGACGCCTCGATCTGCCGGCCTTCGAACTCGACCTTGCGGTCTTCGGTGACCGATCCGGCACCGCGTTGTCCCGTGATCGATTCCAATTCGGGACCGGGATCCATACCCATCGCGGTGCGGGCGGCCCGCACGTAATACAGGCCTTCGATCGCGCTCTCCTTGGCGAACATCGCCTGCTTGGCCGTCGTGGCCTGTTCGACCTGTGAGGCCGCGGCCGTGTATCGCTCGGACGCGTCGGCCAATGCCTGCTTCGACGGGTCGTCGGTGCCGGTGAGGTTGAGGACCTGACCCCCGAGCCGCTCGATCACCCGGCGCGCGTCAGCCTTGGCGTCGGCGAGGCTTGCCGCGTTGCGGCTCCCGGAGGCCCGCGAAGAGCTCCACACGGCAAGGGCGATTGCCGCCACAACCACCAGGATGAGGACCAGCAGCACACTGTTCATGGATCCACAGTACCGAGGGGATCAGCGCGTCAGAGCGCGCCGATGATCCGGTAGATCTCGTCGCTCATCGCGGTGCTGCGCGGGTCGGCATTGCACTTGGTGGCATCGAAGTAATTCATCACGTACGCGTAGCCGATCCCGTGCTCGAGGTCGACGAAACCGTATGAGCCTCCTGAGCCGCCGTGCCCGAAACTCTGGACGTTGGGGCCGGCGACGCGACGCTGGTTAAGCATGTAGCCAAGGCCCCAGCCGTGATCGGCAACCCGCGGTCCCAGCACGACATCGGAGTCGAAGCCACCCTGCGACACCCGCACCTTCTCCAGGTGCTCGCGGGTGAGGATCTTCTCCTGCGCCAGTCCGTTGTAGAAGGTCGCCATGCCCAACGCCGAAACATGAGCGTTGGTGCCGGGGAACTCGGAGCGTCGCCATTGAGTGATGTCGTTCGAGCCGAGTTCGTCATCGGGAAGGAAGCCCATGGCCGCCGACAGCCCGGCCATCGGGTGTTCGTCGAGCGAGTCCGGATGACCGGGGGCGCCGCCGTTGGCGAGCACGTTGCGGATGTGCGGCTTGTTGATCATCTCGGCACAGCGATGGTGTTGTGCGACGGGAAGGCCGATGTGTACATCGATGCCCATGGGTTCGGCGATCTCGGTGCGGAGGTACTGACCGATGGTGCGGCCGGTCACCCTGCGGACAACCTCGCCGAGAATGAAACCGAAGGTCACCATGTGATAGCCCTGCGCCGTGCCGGGCTCCCACCATGGCGTCGAGACCGCGATCTCATCGCATACCCGGTCCCAATCGGAGACCTCACTCCAGTGCAGCCGGTTGCGGGGAGCGATCACGCCCGACCGGTGACCCAACACCCAGGCCAGCGTGATGTCCTGCTTGCCGGCCTGCCCGAATTCCGGCCAGTAGTGCGCAACAGGTGCGTTCAGGTCGATCTCGCCACGGTCCGCCAGCAGGTGCATGCACGTGCTGGTCAGGCCTTTGGTTCCGGAAAAGATGCTCGCGACGGTGTTTTCCCGCCAGCGCCGCCGCCGTTTCGCGTCCGAGTGGCCACCCCACAGGTTGACCACCAGTTCGCCGTCAACCCAGGCCGCCACCGCTGCGCCGACTTCGTCCCGATCGGTGAAGTTTTTGACGAACTCGTCGCGGACAGCCTCAAAGCCTGGTGCGCAGACCCCACTGATCGGGATTTCGTCGCTCAATGGCGTCTCCTGCTCGAGGAAGTCCCGACTGGCTGGGGATATGGATTCAGATACCGCTCAACGAACATCACAACGGTACCGAGCGACTACCCACCGCCGATCACGGCACGCGCTCGGTATTGCTCCGGTTAGGTCACGGCTGTGCCGCAATCGTGGGCACCCACTGGAGGGAATCGGGCTACCTTGACGCGGTGGGCAGTACCCGTCATGCCGATTTCGAGCGGACCAAAACACTGTGGTTCGCGCTGCTCCTCACGCTGACCAACGGGTTCATCGACGCCTACACGTATTTCACGCGCGGGGGAGTGTTCGCGAACGTCCAGACCGGCAACATCATCCTGTTCGCCGTCGACATCTCGGAAGCGAAACTCGCCGCCGCGATGGCCCATGTGTGGTCGCTGCTGGCATTCATCATCGGTATCGCCCTGGCATCGCACATCAAATCTGGACGTGCTGAGCGCCTGGTGCCGCGTCCGCTGTTGTGGACGATGGCGGTTCAGGCGGTCGCCCTCCTGATCATCGGGTTTGTGCCGCTGTCGGTTCCGAACAGCCTCGTGACGATTCCGATCTGCTTCCTGGCGGCGGTGCAGATCGGGCTGTTCCGCAACATCGGCGAGCTGGCCTACTTCCCGGTGGCGACCACCGGGAATCTGATGCGCTTCGTCGAAGCGGGATACGACGGCTTCGTCGAAAAGTCGGCGCATTCGCGGCGTGCTTTCTCCATCTACGGCGCCCTCATCACCACGTTCACCAGCGGTGCGGTGATCGGAGCGCTTGCCAGCCGTGCCTGGTTTGCGCAAGCGATCTGGTTGCCGGCCGGCTGTCTGGCCTTCACCTGCCTGCTGATCGTGTTGGGCGGACGACGATTGCGGTGACGTTGTCACAGCATCAGAAGGTGGCTGATCAGTGCGCCGGTGCGTGTTGCCGGCAGTTTTAACCGTATTGACATTGCCCGCGGCGACGGGACGTATATCTCCGGCGGCGTCCAAGGGCTCGCGCGAGGGTACGGCGACGGGCGCAACATACAGATTCTGCCGAGCCCCAATGTGAGGCCCAACTGGCTCTACCGGGGCTGGAGTCTGGGCTTTCCGCAATAGCAAAAGCATTGTGCGCCCAGTGTGTTCGCACCGATCGAGAGATCGCCTAAGCGAACGATTCTTGTAGGCGGGTGACGAGTAGTGCTGTCCACTCTTTGAGGTACTCCTCGTCGGAGGCGAGTGCGTCGGATTGGCGGACGATGTTCGTGACGTATCGCTGGCCGAGGAGACTTGTGAGGCAAACGGTAGCGAGTGCCCTGGTGTGCTCGGACGCCGTGGGGTCGGACACGGTGTGTTCGGAGGTGGTGTGTTCCGGGGCGACGCGAGATGCCCAGTCGCTGATCCAGCCGTGCAGCTCATCGCGAAGTGTTTCGATGAGCGCAGCGTAGGCGTTGTCGAGCTGTTCGGATAGGCCAGGTGGGGTGCGGGCAGCGATTTGCAGCAGCTCGGTTTCGCTGTCGATGACGCTGAAGAGATAGCGGCCGATGACGGTGAGTTCGCTGTGCAGGTCTGATAGCCCGGTGAACAGCGTGCGCATTTTCCGCATGGCGGATCGCCGGTCGAGTTGGCGGTCGATGCAGGCGGTGAGCACGTCGTCTTTCGATTTGAAATGTCGGTAGAGGGCACCCGAGCCGGCGGAGAGACCCGCTGCTGCTTCGATCTGGGACACGCTGGTGGCTTCAAAACCCTTGTCGCCGAACAGTCGTATCGCTTCGGTGATCAATCGTTCCCGGGTGGGCGTCGGAGCCGTCACCGCCCTACTCTCGATGCAAAGTGCTCACTTACCATAAACCCGCAGTTTACTTTAATCTGTGTAGTGCGGGGGAGTAGTGGTGATTTGATGCCGTTAGAAGGTGATTCAGTTCCGCGCGGTCGGGTGCGCCGAGTGCGGCCGCTGGCGGGGTCCGCTGTTCGTGCTGCAGCCGGCCGTGTGGTTGCGGGCTTTCGCGAGCAGGCTGGGACTGTAGGTGCGGTCGAGCGGTTCCATATTTCCACCGCTGAGCATTACACCGAGTTGCTCGGCCATTCCAAAGGTGTCTTGATGAAGGCCGGTCAGCTTTTGTCAACGATTGATCCGGTTACGTTGGGAGCAGGCGGGTTCTCGCCCTATCAAAAGGCGTTGGTCCGATTGCAGGCCGACGCACCTGGTATGTGTCCGGTGTTGGTACATGAAATTCTCGAGGCCGAGCTGGGGTGCGCGGTCGAGGAGTTCGCCGAGTTTGACGATCGACCGATGGCGGCCGCGTCGATCGGTCAGGTTCATCACGCGGTCTTGCGTGATGGTCGCCACGTCGCGGTGAAAATCCAGTATCCGGGCGTGGCCGGCGCTATCCGCGATGATCTGGCCAACGCCGAGTTGCTGGTGACATTTTTGCGTTTTGCAGGTTCTGCTTTGGGCGTGAAGGTTGATGTGCAGGCGGTCGCCCGTGAAGCTGCTGCGCGGATCGCTGAGGAAGTTGACTATCGGCACGAAGCGGCCAGTATCGCCGCGTTCAGCGAACTTTACCGAGGTCATCCGTTTATCCGCGTGCCTGATCTTGTCCCGGAGTTGTCGAGTGATCGTGTTGTGACGATGACGTATCTGGAGGGGATGGACTGGGCTGCAGCGCAGCAGGCTGATCAGGATCTGAAGAACAGATGGGCCGAGACCATTCTGCGGTTCGTGTACGGCAACTACCGGCACGCGAACTTGTTGCATGCCGATTCGCATCCGGGTAACTATCGTTTCAACAGCGACGGCAGCGTGGGTTTTGTGGACTTTGGCTGTGTGAAGGTGCTGCCTGAGGTGCAACGGTTGCGGTTGGTTGCCCAAATCCGGGCGTTTTTGGAGGGGCGCAAGGAAGACATGCGCGACCTGATGGTGTTGGCCGGCTATTTCCCGGCCGATTTTCCCTTAGGGGCTGACGAATTATTCGATTGGCAGGCCGAACTGCTAGGGCGTGTCTCCCATATGTAGGTGGCATTTGACGGGATGCTGTCGAGATGGCGACGGTTTCTCGGTTTCGATTGTTGAATGACGTTCAGTGGAGGATTTCGCTGTTGCCGTCGAACGAGGCGGCGTGGTCATCCTTTCGGATGATCGGCGGGTCGTGGAGGGCATCATCTACCGGTATCGCACCGGTGTGCCGTGGCGGGATCTGCCGCGTTCGGAATTCGGCCCGTGGCAGACGGTGTGGAAACGACATCGCCGCTACGCCGGCGATGGCACCTGGGATCGGGTGTTGATGAACTTGTTTAGCCGATGACGTCGAGGCGCTGGACTGACGGTCTCGGTGACGCCACGATCAACCGTGCTCATCAGCACGCGACGAATACAACCCGCCCTGATCGGCCAGGACTGTCGAATACAGAACGCCACTGGCCGATACTGAACCCGCAGGTCACGGGTTGGGCCCGGGAGGGCTGACCACCAAGGTCCACACCGCTGATGGAAAAGGCGGCCATTGGCGGTCGTGGTCACCGGCGGTCAACGCAATGACGGCGCGATGCTGGCGACGGTGCTCGACGAAATCGTGGTGCCCGCACGGGAAGGGCCGCGCCCGCAGCCGTCCCGAGGCCGATTGCCGACCGCGCCTACACCAGTGGAGTCACCCGACGCCGTTGCGGCGCCGCAAGATCATCGCCGTCATCCCGCAGAACGCGACGTCAGCCGGGACCACCGGCTTTCAACGAAACCCTCTACAAGAAGCGCAATCTCGTCGAGCGATCATTCGCCCTACTCAAACAATGGCGGGCTCTGGCCACGCGCTACGACAAGCTCGCCATCACCTACCGCGCTGCCGTTGTCCTCAGCGCCTGCATCACCTGGGCCCGCCATTTAGGAGACATGCTCTAGTCGGATTCGCGGAGACGGCGCCTCAACCGGTTACGTACACGCCAGAGTTGATCGGTCGTGTCATCCGATATGCATCCGATTTCCGTAGAACCAGCCGGTCGATCGTCGAGATGAAAATTCCCGATGACTATGTATTCTTCGCCCGCGTCCATTTTGTTGTCAGCAGTGTGTTGGCCGGTTTGAATGCCACCTTGCCGGCGCGGGCCATTGCTGACGATCTTGATGGAACCGTTGAACCTGTCACTGATTTGGGCCGTCAACACCATGCCTGGGTTCGTGAACGAGGGCTGCCGTCGGCATTGGAACGCCGGACCACAGCACCTTGATGAAACGCCATGACGCGAATACCTGATCGGCACCAACCCGGCGGCACCGCAACCGGCCGCCCCAAAGAAAAGCCCGAACCCTGGACGAGGTTCGGGCTATTCCGATGTCTTGATACATCACACGGAGCGGGCGACGGGAATCGAACCCGCGTAGCTAGCTTGGAAGGCTAGGGCTCTACCATTGAGCTACGCCCGCATGCTTTTGCGCGAGCCCAATCTACCGGCGCCGACCGGATCAATCCAATCGGCCCCCTCCGGGGCCCGATTGGATTGCGGCGGACCGGCTCTCATATGCAGGTCGATTGCGGTTGAGCTGGGGTGAGGCCGTAGGATCACGGCCGCGACATGCGCAGAACGGGGTGTAGCGCAGCTTGGTAGCGCATCCGCTTTGGGAGCGGAAGGCCGCAGGTTCAAATCCTGTCACCCCGACACGCCCAGGGCGACACCCGAAGCACGACATCCGTACACAGAACGAACCGAGGAGTACCAGCGTGAAGAGCACCGTCGAGAAGTTGAGCCCCACTCGGGTTCGCATCAACGTAGAGGTGCCGTTCGCGGAGCTCAAGCCAGATTTCGACCGTGCCTACGAGCAGCTCGCGAGGAACGTCCGCGTCCCGGGTTTCCGTCCGGGCAAGGCGCCCGCCAAGATTCTCGAGGCGCGTGTCGGTCGCGGCGCCGTTCTGCAGCAGGTTGTCAATGACATCCTGCCCACCCGCTACAGCGAGGCCGTGACTGAGACCGAGGTCCGTCCGCTGGGCAAGCCCGACATTGAGGTTCAGAAGATCGAGGACGGCGAAGAGCTGGTTTTCACAGCCGAGGTCGACGTGCGCCCCGACATCAGGCTTCCGAACCTGAATGCGCTGCAGATCTCGGTCGACGCGATCGAGTTCGCGGAGGAGGACGTCACCGCGGAGCTCGACAACCTCCGGGCTCGGTTCGGAACGCTGGTCGGTGCCGATCGTCCCGCGCAGAACGGCGACTTCGTTTCCATCGATCTGACCGCCGCCGTCGACGGTGTCGACATTCCGGACGCCAAGACCGAGGGCCTTTCGCACGAGGTCGGCACCGGCAAACTGATCGACGGACTCGACGAGGCCATCGTGGGCCTGTCTGAGGGCGAGTCGAAGGTGTTCGTCACCAAGCTTCTGGCCGGCGAGCATGCCGGCGAAGATGCCGACGTCACCGTCACGGTGAAGTCGATCAAGGTCCGCGAGCTGCCCGAAGCGAATGACGAATTCGCTCAGCTGGCAAGCGAATTCGACACGATCGCCGAACTGCGTGCCAACCTCGAAGAGCAGGTGCGCCGAGTCAAGCGGATTCACCAGGCCGAGAAGATTCGCGACAATGCTCTGGAAGCCCTGCTCAAGCAGGTGGAGGTGCCGCTTCCCGAGGCTATCGTCCAGGCCCATATCGACGAAGTGACCCACAACGCCGTTCACAGCCTCGATCACGACGAGGCGAAGTTCGCCGAGGCGCTGGAAGCACAGGGCAGCACGCGCGAGCAGTTCGACGCCGAGACCCGCGACGCCGCCGAGAAGTCGGTGAAGACTCAGCTGCTGATGGACGCCATCGCCGACGACCTCGACATCCAGCCCGGCGAGAGCGACCTCACCGAGCGTCTGGTTCTGATGGCCCGCCAGTACGGCATCGAGCCCCAGCAGCTTGCCGGGATCCTGCAGCAGAACAACCAGTTGCCCGCAGTGTTCGCCGACGTGCGGCGCGGCCTGACCGTGGCCGCGGTGGTGGAGAGGGCGACCGTCACCGATTCCGAGGGCAACGTCGTCGACACCTCGGAGTTCTTCGGCCCGCCCAAGTCGGAGGACGCCGGCGACACGGCCGAAGCGGCCGAGGCCATTGCTGAGGCTCCCGAGAAGAAGGCCGACGAAGCCGAATAACGCTGACAGCGAACGAGTGGTGTCCTGGGAGTGCAGAGCGCCCCGGGTTGGTTAGGGTTCGGTAGGAACGTCGGGAACACCAATGAAAAGTTGGCGTGTTTCGAAGGCAGCGTAGAAAGCAGGTAGTAAGTCGTGACGTATATGCGTTCGGGCGCACTGAACCTCACTGACTCGGTGTATGAGCGCTTGCTCGCCGAGCGCATCATCTTCCTGGGCTCGCAGGTGGACGACGACATCGCCAACCGTCTGTGCGCGCAGATCCTGTTGCTGGCGGCGGAGGATCCGACCAAGGACATTTCGATGTACATCAACTCGCCCGGCGGCTCGATCAGCGCGGGCATGGCGATCTACGACACGATGGTCCTGGCGCCGTGCGACGTCGCGACGTACGCGATGGGGATGGCCGCATCGATGGGCGAGTTCCTGCTGGCGGCCGGAGCCAAAGGCAAGCGCCACGCCCTGCCGCACGCCCGGATCCTGATGCACCAGCCGCTCGGCGGCATCACCGGTGGCGCCACCGATATCGCCATTCAGGCCGAGCAGTTCTCGCGCATCAAGAGAGAGATGTTCCGGCTCAACGCCGAGTTCACCGGCAAGTCGATCGAGCAGATCGAGGCGGACTCCGATCGTGACCGGTGGTTCACCGCACAGGAAGCCCTCGAGTACGGCTTCGTCGACCACATCATCACTCGCGCCCACTTCAACGGAGCCTCCAATGACTGATTACACCGATCCTCGGCTCGCTCCGCAGGCGCGTTACGTTCTCCCGTCGTTCATCGAGCACTCGAGCTGGGGCGTCAAGGAATCCAACCCGTACAACAAGCTGTTCGAGGAACGCATCATCTTCCTCGGAGTCCAGGTGGATGACGCGTCGGCGAACGACATCATGGCGCAGTTGCTGGTGCTGGAGTCGCTCGATCCCGATCGCGACATCACGATGTACATCAACTCCCCCGGTGGCTCGTTCACCTCGTTGATGGCCATCTACGACACGATGCAATACGTGCGTGCCGACATCCAGACGGTGTGCCTGGGCCAGGCCGCATCGGCGGCGGCCGTTCTGCTGGCGGCGGGTTCGCCGGGCAAGCGGTTGGCGCTGCCGAATGCGCGCGTGCTGATCCATCAGCCGTCGCTGACGGGCGTAATCCAGGGGCAGTTCTCCGACCTGGAGATCCAGGCCGCGGAGATCGAGCGGATGCGCACTCTGATGGAGACGACCCTCGCCCGTCACACCGGCAAGGACCCCGACACCATTCGCAAGGACACCGACCGCGACAAGATCCTGACGGCCGAAGACGCCAAGGAGTACGGGATCATCGACACCGTTCTGGAGTACCGGAAGCTTTCCGCTACGAAGTAGCGGCCGGGGCCGATGACGACACGCCAAGAATTGGTGGGCCCGACGCAGCGGTCATGGTCCATCCAAAGGATATGTTTCGTAGGTAGGCGAATACCACCGACGCTATTCAGCGCTATCGGTCGCACCCCGGCTGAACATGCGGGTAGCGTCGGGGAATGTTCCCGGCACAGGCATCGGCGACGATGATCGAAGACCGACGGCGAAGGAAGTAGGACAACACCCCATGGCGCGTATCGGAGACGGCGGTGACCTGCTCAAGTGCTCGTTTTGCGGCAAGAGCCAGAAACAGGTCAAGAAGCTCATCGCGGGTCCAGGCGTGTACATCTGCGACGAGTGCATCGACCTGTGCAACGAGATCATCGAAGAGGAACTCGCTGACGCCGATGAGGTGAAGCTCGACGAGTTGCCCAAGCCCGCCGAGATCCGGGAATTCCTGGAGAACTACGTCATCGGGCAGGACACGGCGAAGCGGACCCTGGCCGTCGCGGTCTACAACCACTACAAGCGCATCCAGGCCGGCGAGAAGTCACGCGAATCCCGCTCCACGGAGCCCGTCGAACTGGCCAAGTCCAACATCCTGATGCTCGGCCCGACCGGCTGCGGCAAGACCTACCTGGCCCAGACGCTCGCCAAGATGCTGAACGTTCCGTTCGCAATCGCCGACGCCACAGCGCTGACCGAGGCGGGGTATGTCGGCGAGGATGTCGAGAACATTCTGCTCAAGCTGATTCAGGCCGCCGACTACGACGTGAAGCGCGCCGAGACCGGCATCATTTACATCGACGAGGTCGACAAGATCGCCCGCAAGAGCGAAAACCCGTCGATCACGCGTGACGTCTCGGGTGAGGGCGTGCAGCAGGCGCTGCTGAAGATCCTCGAGGGCACGCAGGCGTCGGTTCCGCCGCAGGGCGGCCGGAAGCATCCGCATCAGGAGTTCATCCAGATCGACACCACCAACGTGCTTTTCATCGTTGCGGGCGCGTTCGCCGGCTTGGAGAAGATCGTGTCGGACCGGATCGGAAAGCGGGGTCTGGGATTCGGCGCCGAGGTGAAGTCGAAGGCCGAGATCGACACCCAGGATCACTTCGCGGAGGTCATGCCCGAAGACCTGATCAAGTTCGGTCTGATCCCCGAGTTCATCGGCCGGCTTCCGGTGGTGGCATCGGTGACCAACCTGGACAAGGACTCGCTGGTCTCCATCCTTTCCCAGCCGAAGAACGCCTTGGTCAAGCAGTACACCCGGCTGTTCGAGATGGATAACGTCGAGCTGGAGTTCAGCGACGACGCTCTCGAGGCGATCGCCGATCAGGCCATCCACCGTGGAACCGGTGCACGCGGTCTGCGCGCCATCATGGAGGAAGTCCTGCTGCCGGTGATGTACGACATCCCCAGCCGCGACGACGTCGCCAAGGTCGTTGTCACCAAGGAGACCGTCGAGGACAACGTCCTGCCGACGATCGTGCCGCGCAAGCCTGCTCGTCCCGAGCGTCGGGATAAGACTGCGTGACGACGATGCGCGCCGCCTAGCGGCGTGAGGAGGAGTTGCGCAAGACGGGTTCTGCGTGACGACGATGCGCGCCGCCTAGCGGCGTGAGGAGGAGTTGCGCAAGACGGGTTCTGCGTGACGACGATGCGCGCCGTGTAGCGGCGTGAGGAGGAGTTGCGCAATTCGGGTTCGTTAATAGCCCGAGCAGACGCAAAAGCCCCAACACGCGACGGTGTGTCGGGGCTTTTGCGTCTGCTCGCGCAGTTAGGTGACCCGGTCGGGGCGGGTGTAGACGTTCATCGACTCGTCCCGCAGGAACGCCACCAGAGTCATGCCTGATTGCGCGGCCAGATCGACGGCCAGAGACGACGGTGCGGATACCGCCGCCAGGATCGGGATGCCGGCCATCACGGCTTTCTGAGTGATCTCGAACGAGACCCGCCCGCTGACCAACAGCACCGTTCCGGACAGCGGCACACGGCCGGATTCGAGTGCCCAGCCGATGACCTTGTCGACGGCGTTGTGGCGTCCGACGTCCTCGCGGGCGGCGAGCATCGCACCGCTCGTGTCGAATAGGGCGGCACCGTGCAGACCCCCGGTTGTCGCGAAAACCTTTTGCGCGCGGCGCAATTGGGCTGGCATCGCGGACAAGGCGGCGGCGGCCACTACGCAGGGGTCGTCGCCGGGGGAGTGCCGACTGACCAATCGGACCGCGTCCAGGGAGGCCTTGCCGCACACCCCGCACGACGACGTCGTGTAGAAGTTTCTGGTCACATCCACGCTTGGCGGCGGCACCTGGGGGGCCAGTGTCACGTCGAGGACGTTGTAGGTGTTGAGGTCGTCGGCGTCGGCGCCGCGGCAGTAGCGGGCTGATGCCACATCGTCGCGATGCCCGATCACCGCCTCCGTCAGAAGGAAACCTTGGGCGAGTTCGACATCGGAGCCCGGTGTCCGCATGGTCACCGTCAGGGCAGACCCGTTGACTCGGATCTCCAATGGCTCCTCGACGACGACCGTTTCTGGTCGCTCGAAGTGTGTCGCGCCCGCGAGGTGGCGGACCCGCCGGTGTGACGTTACCCGGCCCATGCTTTTTCCAGCCGGATCACGATCGCCTTCGACGCGGGCGTATTCGATTTGTCGGCAACGTGATCCAGTGGCACCAGGGGGTTCGTCTCGGGGTAGTAGGACGCCGCGTTGCCAACCGGGGTGGGGTAGGGGACCGCCAGGAAGTCTGCGGCGCGCCGCTCCTGAAGGTGTCCGTCCGCGTCGGTGAACTCCGAGACCAGATCGACCCGATCGCCTTGCCGAAGG
Source organism: Mycobacterium sp. (assembly GCA_046330895.1). Taxonomy (GTDB): domain Bacteria; phylum Actinomycetota; class Actinomycetes; order Mycobacteriales; family Mycobacteriaceae; genus Mycobacterium. The sequence goes on from JAXLRY010000009.1 coordinate 100,527, forward strand.
CCGAACGCGTCCATGTCTGCGGGATTGACGAAGACGACCCGGCGACCGCCCTTGACGCCGCGATAGCGGTCGTCGAGCCCGTAAATGGTCGTGTTGTATTGGTCGTGGCTGCGAAGGGTCTGCAGGATCAGCCGCCCCGGTGGCACGGGCACCCACGTCAGCGGGTTCACGGCGAAATTCGCTTTGCCTGTCAACGTCGGGAAGTCGCGGGAATCGCGTGGCGGGTGCGGCAGTTGGAAGCCGTCGGGTTGGCGCACCTTGCGGTTGTAGTCGGCGCATCCGGGAACCACCGCGGCGATGGAATCCCGGATCGCGTCATAGTCCGCGGCGAACCGCTCCCACGGCACCGGATGTTCGGGCCCGAGCAGGGTGCGGGCGAGTTGACAGACGATGGCCACCTCGCTTCGCACCTGGTCGCCCGGTGGATGCAGGCTGCCGCGGGATAGGTGCACCATCGACATCGAATCCTCTACCGAAACAACCTGCTTCTTTCCGTCGACCAGGTCGCGGTCGGTTCGGCCGAGAGCCGGCAGGATGAGTGCGGTGTGGCCGTGAACCACGTGACTGCGATTGAGTTTCGTCGATATCTGAACTGTCAGAGCACAATTCGCCAACGCGGCTTCGGTGACGGCGGTGTCCGGAGTCGCGGCGGCGAAGTTGCCGCCCATTCCGATGAAGACCGACACTCGCCCGTCGCGCATCGCCCGGATCGCGTTCACTGTGTCATAGCCGTGCGGGCGGGGGCTGCTGATGCCGAACTCGCGATCCAGCGCGGCGAGGAACGTCTCGGGAGCCTTCTCCCAGATGCCCATGGTGCGATCGCCCTGCACGTTCGAGTGGCCGCGCACCGGGCACAGCCCGGCCCCCGGCTTGCCGATCATGCCGCGAAGCAACAGCAGGTTGGTGGCCTCGGCGATGGTCGCGACGGCATGGGTCTGTTGGGTTAGCCCCATTGCCCAGCACAGGATCGTCTTGCGTGAATCGGCGAGCATGGTCGCGACGCGGTCCAGTTGTGCGCGACCGATACCGGTAGCGGTCGACACGGTGTTGAGGTCGACGTTGCGAACGTCGGCTTCGTATTCGTCGAACCCGTGGCAGTGAGCGGCGATGAAATCTCGGTCGACGACTGTGCCCGGTGCCCGGTCTTCGGCTTCCATCAACAGACGACCCAGCCCCTTGAACAGCGCCAGGTCGCCGCCGATGCGGATCTGGACGAATTCGTCGGCGATGGCGATGCCGTTGCCCACGACGCCGTGCACTTTCTGCGGATCCTTGAACCCGATCAGCCCCGCTTCCGGCAGCGGATTGACGGCGACGATCTTGGCACCGTTCTCCTTGGCCCTTTCGAGGACCGACAACATTCTCGGATGGTTCGTTCCGGGGTTCTGCCCGGCTATGACGATCAGATCTGCCTGTTCGAGATCGGCCACGGTCACCGATCCCTTTCCGATGCCGATCGACTCCGTCAGTGCGGTCCCGGACGATTCGTGGCACATGTTCGAACAATCGGGGAGATTGTTGGTGCCGAAGCTGCGGACCATCAGTTGATACAGGAAGGCGGCTTCATTGCTGGTCCGGCCCGAGGTGTAGAAAGCGGCCGCGTCCGGAGTTGGGAGCGCCCGCAATCGCTCGCTGATAAGTGAGAAGGCCGCATCCCACTCGATCGGCCGGTAGTGGTCGTCGCCCGGGCGCAGCACCATCGGGTGGGTGAGGCGGCCCTGTTGTGAAAGCCAGTACTCGGGCTTGCCCGCCAATTCGGCGATCGAATGCCGCGCAAAGAACTCCGGGGTGGCCACTCGCAGCGTTGCCTCCTCAGCGACGGCCTTCGCGCCGTTTTCGCAGAACTCCGCGAATTTGCGTCCGCCCTGCTCTTCGGGCCAGGCGCAGCCGGGGCAGTCGAATCCATCGCGCTGGTTGAGTCGGCGCCACGCCTGGGCAGTCCGGATCAGCCCCATTTCCCTGAATCCGCGCTGCGCCGAAACCAGGACCGCCCGTAACCCGGCGGCAGTGGTCTTGGGGGCGCCGATGAGCGTCGAGTGTTCGTCGTACTCCACACGAACGTCATGGTCGGAACTGCGGCGCTTCTTGCCCATCGTCTCAACTTATGGCACAAACGCCGAAGGCACTGTTTCCCCGGCATGTGCCGGGAAGAAACAGTGCCTTCGGGTCTAGCGTGAGTGGCTAGTCCGCTTGCCTAGGCGGCGCGGCGGGACTTGCCGGTGCCGCCGCGGGCAGCATGCCCTGAGGAGGCGGAACCCGAGTCGTCGCTGGAAGCGGTCTCACGGCCGTGGGACCGCTTGCCTGCGCCGGTGTTGGACCTCTCGGTCGGCGCTGCGGTGACTTCAGCGCTGTCGCTGTCGTCGGCCTTGTCGGAGAGTCCGCCCGCGGGGGCGTCGTCACTGTCGGCAGCCGGCGCCTCTTCCGAAGCCGCCACCGCTGCTGCGGCGGCAACCCTCTTGGCGGCGGCGGGTGCAGCACCGGCCTCGCTGCCGAGTGCTTCCTGGATGCCCGCCCAAGCGGTGTCGACGGCCGTCTTCATCGTGGCGAAGCCTTCCTCGACCGCGGAGACGATCCCGGCGATGCCAGCCTGAATCGCGGCCGGGATGCCACCGGGCTCGCCCAGCGAGCCGACGACGCCGTTCACGGCGGACATGACAGCCTGGACGACCGGGAACACCGCATTCGGAACTGCGGCGACGACGGTCTTCGCGCCGTCGATGATGGCCGGGCCGATCGCGATGATCGAGCCGATCTGCCCCAGGCCGAGTTCGAGGATGGTCCCGATGGGCCCACCGATTGCGTCGGCGATCTGTGAGCCCGCGTTGGCCAGGGCGGTGGCGATGCTCTCGCCGTTGCCCAGATCGGTGATCACCGAGTTGAACGCGTCTTCGACCGCGGCGATGATCGCGCTGCTGTCGCCCGAGCCTGTGATCCCGCCGATGAAGTCGAGAACGTTCTGGATGACGCTGCTGATGTCCCCGCCCTGCGACCAGTCGCCCCATCCGCCGAAGCCCCAGTCGCCCCCGTGGTCACCGAACGTGAAGATGTCGGGCAGTCCGAAGTCGCCGAAATCACCGAAATCGAAGTTGCCGAAATCCTCGATGCCGATGTGGCTGGCAGCGCTGGTGAGCGTTGTTGCCGCCGACGAGATGACCGGAACATTTGCGTGAACCGTGTTGAGCGCCGGAAGTGCTCCGGCCACAGCAGCGGCGATGGCGAAGGGTGCGACGATCCGCGAAGCCTCCATGATGTATCTCCCCCAGAAGAGTGCGAAGTTAACTAGACGGTCTACACCGTACGCCCTTCGGGCCCTCAAAATCACAATTCGGGCGCTCGAGTCCGCCGGATTCGAGATCTTGTTGCTCTGGGCAGCGAATACCGCGTTATCCAGCGACGACCATGCCGTGGTCGCTGGTCCGCCAGGCGGCCTCGAAAGTGTCGATGGAGACCTGGGTATTGGGCCCGGCGGCAGCGCTGTCGTTGAGGTAGACCACGTTGCTCGGGCTGTCGATTCCGGTGACCACGAGGGCGTGATTGTGGATGTCTCGGTTGCCCGGCTGGTCCCAGATCGTCTCGCCGTTGAGAGAGACGATGACTTTCTTGCCCTGCCAGAGTTCCTGATCGAGAGCCGCGATACCCGTGGGTAGGCCACCCTCGCCGGCCAGCTGGTCGTTGGTGTAGATCGAATAGACGCCGTAGTGCCCGAGCAGCATCGGCAGGTCCGCGATGTAAGTGCCGTCGCCCGAGTCCGGGTTTGCGAGGTCGGGCGGCAGGGAATAGACGGGCCCCGGGTGCTGGCCGCTGGGCATCGAGGTGGCCAGCGAAATGATCTGGTCTTCGGTGGGTTTGTTGCCGGTCATCTGGCCGACGACGTCGGCCACCGCCATCAGCGAACAGTCATCGAACTGCTGCTTGCCCCAGTACGGTGCCGCGGCGTCGGGGTCTCCGTTGAGGCCGTCGCCCGGTTCCGCGTAGGCGATTCCGGCCGTCCCGAAGACGGTGGCGGCACAGATGAGAAGGGCAGCGGTGGCGGATCGAGCTGCGCGTAGCGCTGCGGTGAGACGCATGCCAGCACTTTACGCGACCCGCCGGATCACGGCCCCCACGGACGGATCAAGCTGCGCTGCAGCGTCTTCCACCGGGAGTAGTTGCGGTAGGCCTCCTGCGTCGAGTCGAGCGACGACACTTCGCTTACCGGGACGTCCCACCATGATCGGCTGTCGGGGGCGCTGACGAGTGGGTCCGTTTCGACGTGGATCACCGTGGTGGCCGCGTTGGCTTTGGCCTCTTTGATGGCATTCGCGAAGTCGGTGGCGTCGTTCGCCCGGATCACCCGAGCTCCCAGGCTCGCGGCGTTGGCGGCGAGGTCCACGGGAAGCCTTTCGCCGTCGAGGCGGCCTGTAGTGCCCCGGTACCGGTAGGAGGTGCCGAACCGCTGCGAACCGAGCGACTCCGAAAGCGAGCCGATCGAGGCAAATCCGTGGTTCTGCACCAGCACCACGATGACCTTGACGCCCTCCTGAACGGCGGTGACGAGTTCGGTCGCCATCATCAGGTACGAGCCGTCGCCCACCAGGACGAAGACGTCCCGGTCCGGGCTTGCAAGTTTGGCGCCGATTCCTCCGGCGATCTCGTAACCCATGCACGAATAGCCGTATTCGACGTGGTAGCCCTTCGGATCCCGGGCCCGCCACAGCTTGTGCAGGTCGCCCGGCATGGATCCGGCCGCGCACACCACGATGTCGGTGGGTTCGGCGAGGGTGTTCACCAGCCCGATGACCTGACTCTGCCGCAGGGTTCGGTCGCTGGGTTCGACGTGGTAGGCGTGGTCGACGATGTCGTTCCATTCTCCCGCGAGAGACGCTGTGGTGCTGCGGTATTCATCGTCGACGGAATAATCGGACAGTGCTGAATCGAGCGCTTCGATCCCGGCTCGCGCGTCGGTGACGACGGACAGCGCCCCGTTCTTGACGGCGTCGAGCGACGCTATGTTGAGGTTGACGAATCGAACCGCAGGATCCTTGAAGGCTGTCCGTGACGCCGTCGTGAAATCGCTGTAGCGGGTGCCGATTCCGATCACCACGTCCGCGCGGTCGGCCAATCGGTTGGCGGCCGTCGTTCCGGTGGACCCGATGGCGCCGACCGACTGGGGATGGTCGAATTTCAGGGCGCCCTTGCCGGCCTGCGTCTCCGCAACCGGAATTCCAGTACGCTCAGCCAGTCGGGAAATCGCCTGCGTCGCGCCGGAATAGATGACTCCACCGCCCGCGACGACGAGGGGCCGACGGGCGCTTCGAATGATGTCTGCCGCCGCTTCGATCAATTGTCGTTCCGGGACCGGACGTGCGATATGCCAGGTTCGCTCGGCGAAAAGGGCTGTGGGCCAGTCGAAAGCCTCCGCCTGGACGTCCTGTGGAATCGCGACCGTTGCCGCCCCCGTTTCGGCGGGATCGGTGAGCACGCGCATGGCGCCGAGAAGCGCCGCGGGCAACTGCTCTGGACGCCAAACGCGATCGAAATAGCGCGACAGCGGCTTGAAGGCGTCGTTCACCGTCACGTCGCCCGAACCCGGAACCTCGAGTTCCTGAAGCACGGGCGCGCTGACCCGGGTCGCGAATGTGTCGGCAGGCAGCAGCAGCACCGGCAGCCGGTTGATGGTGGCCAATGCGGCGCCCGTGAGCATGTTGGTCGAGCCCGGGCCGACGCTGGCCGTCACCGCCCAGGTTTGCAGCCGGTCCTTCTGCCGGGCGTAGGCGACGGCCGTGTGGACCATCGCCTGCTCGTTGCGCCCGAGCACGTAGGGGATGGGCGGGGCCGAACCGGCTTCTGCCGCAGCTATTTCCTCCTGTAGCAATGCCTGGCCGATTCCGGCGACGTTGCCGTGGCCGAAGATCCCCAGGCAGCCGGCGAAGAACCTGGTGCGCCGCCCATCGCGTTCGACGAATTGGTTGCCTAGGAACCTGATCGCGGCCTGGGCGACGGTGAGCTGAACGGTCTGTTCGGCTTCGGTGATCTTGGCCGACGACCGGGGTGCGGTGGAAACCATGTGTTGCTCCTTGCGGGCTCAGGCCTCTCTCGGTGAATGCAGTGGAAGTCGGGGGTCGGTGTCCTGGCCGTGCCAGCTGGTACGCAGCCAGGCGTGCGCCGGATCGTCGACGATTCTCCATGCGCGTTCGCGGCCGGATCCGGCCATGACGTTCAGGTAGTACATGTGATAGCCCGGCGCTGCCACCGAGGGGCCGTGGTAGCCGTGCGGCACCAGCACCACGTCACCCGTGCGGACCTCCTCGAGCACGTCGATCGGGCGGTCCTCGGTGCCGTACACCCGGTGGAATCCGAATCCGCCGGAATCTCCTGGACCGGAGTCGATTTCGAAGTAATAGATCTCTTCGAGCTGTGACTCGACGGGTGAATCCTCGTCGTGCTTGTGGGCCGGATAGCTCGACCAGTTGCCGCCGGGAGTGATGACCTCACAGGCGATGAGCGAATCGGCGTCGAAGGTGTCCGCGGTGCCGAAGTTGTGCACTTGCCGGCTGCAATTGCCCGCTCCGCGCAGTTCGACGGCGACATCCGATGCGGGCACACGACGGTTGGGCAGCCTCCGTTCGGCCCTGGCCCCGCAGACGGCGAACCGACCCGCGCCACCGATGGTGTACGAGGTTCCGGTTCCGATGTAGACCATATCGGCGGGTCCATCGAAAACCATTTTCCTTTGCGATAATTCGAATTCCTGGCCCTCGCAGCGGACTGAACCTCCCCCGCTCAGCGGGAGGATCATCACCTCGGTGCCAGCGGTGTCGAGCGTCAGATCTCGTCCGGGCATGAGTTCGACCACGAACAGGCTGCACTCCGCCCACCCGGCCGATTCGGGCGTGACATGGACCGTGAAGGGTGCGGCAGCGCTGCCGGCCGGAATGTAGTACTCGGAGCGTGTGGGCATCTTCACCTCACCATCGACACCGCGTTGGCGACAGCCGAACGGACATCGCCGTCGGCGGGATAGAGCACTGTCCGGCCGATGATCAATCCGCGTACCGGGGGCAGGCCGAGTGCCTTCTCCCAGCTGGCGAACGCCTCGTCGGGATCTGCCGGGTCGCCGCCGAGCAACAAGGTCGGCAGGGTGGTGGCTTCCATCACCCGCTCCATCTCGTCGACGACGGGAAGCTTCATCCACGTGTAGGCCGATGTCGAGCCGAGTCCCTGACTGATGTGGATCGACTTGATCACCGCGTCGGGGGTCAAATCGTTGCGCACTGTGCCGTCGACCCGCGATGAGATGAACGGCTCCAGCATCGCGATCAGCCCCTGGCTGGCGAGTTCGTCGACCGCCGCGGCGCATGCGGCCAGCGTTGCGACTGTGGATGGATCATCAAGATCTATGCGGCACAACATCTTTCCGCCATTCATTCGCGCGGCAGCGGTTGCCTGGGCGGTCGCAGCCGTCATTCGATCGTCGAGTTCGAAACTGGCGCCCGCCAGTCCACCCCGATTCATCGATGAGAACACCACCTTGTCGTCCAGCGAGCCGAGAAGAAGAAGGTCGTCCAGGACGTCGGCTGTTGCCAGGACGCCGTCGACCCCCGGATGCGCCAGAGCTGTCCGCAATCTGTCGAGCAATTCGGTTCGGCTGTTCATGGCCGTCGGATGCCCGCCGGCCGCCAGGGCCCCGCGGGCGGGGTGGTCAGCGGCGACGATCATCAACCTGCCATCGCCCCGAACGGTCGGGCGGGTGCGCCGGGAATGCCACGCGTGTGCGATCGCCTCCGGGCGGGTGGCCCGCAACTCGGTGATCTCGTCGTACGTCCGGCAGAGAGGGCCCGCTGCGGTCACGATGAAATCAGCCATGAGCGATCCCTTCGGCGAGCGCCGCCACCTCGTCGAGAAGTGGCATCGCTGTTGAACATTCGAGTCGGGAGGCGACGATGGCGCCCGCCGCGTTCGCGTAGCGCAGCGTCTTCTCCAACGGCCAGTCGTGCAGCAGTCCGTGACACAGGCTACCGCCGAAGCTGTCGCCGGCTCCGAGTCCGTTGACGACATCGACATTGTTGGCCGGCACGGTCACCGACGATTCCCTGGTTCGACCCAGCACACCACGCGGGCCTTGTTTGACTATCGCAAGCTCGACGCCGAGGTCGAGGAGAGCGTCCGCCGCTTTGACCGGGTCGGTCTCGTCTACGGCGACTTCGCATTCCTCCTGATTCCCGACCGCGACGGTGACATCAGGCAGTGCGCGTTGGATCTGCTCGGCCGCTGCCGCTGTGGAGTCCCAGAACATGGGGCGGTAGTCGAGGTCGAGAATCGTCAGCGGACGGCGTTCGCGCGCTTCCCATGCTGCGAAATGTGCGCTGCGACTTGGCTCTTCGCAGAGTCCAGTGGCCGTCGACCAAAGCAGCCGCGCAGCCCGGATCGCATCGATGTCCAGGTCGCGGGTATGGATCTGTAGGTCGGGAGCGCTGGGCTTTCGGTAGAAATACAGCGGAAAGTCGTCCGGTGGGAAGATCTCGCAGAAGGTCACCGGGGTGGGGAGCGCCTCGCAGGTTCCGATGAAGCGGTTGTCGACACCGAGGCGGGCCAACTCGGTACGCACGAACGTGCCGAACGGATCGGCGCCGACGCCGGATATCAATGCTGCCCGGTTGCCCAGCCGCGCGGCGGCAACCGTCACGTTGGCCGCGCTTCCACCGAGAAATTTTCCGAACGATTCGACGTCTTCCAGGCCGACTCCGGTCTGCAGGGGGTAGATGTCGACGCCGCATCGCCCGATGGCCAGGACGTCAAAAGGCTTGCCAGTGGTCAACTCAGCTCCCTTACAGGCCGTGCGTCACGGGGCCCGACAACGACTGTGCCTGCCGCGCAACCACCATGTCAATACTTTGTCCGGACATTATGTCTTGCAATCATTCTCGGTGTTAGGATCGCGGCATGCCCCTGGCGGTTGTACTCGACCGATCAAGCCCGGTTCCCCTCTATTACCAACTCGCCGAGGCGATCGAGGCGGCGATTCGGGATGGAGAGCTTGCGCCCGGCGATCGTTTCGAGAATGAACTTGCGCTGGCGAAGCGGTTGGCGCTGTCCCGACCGACCACCCGTCGTGCCATCCAGGAACTCGTGGACAAGGGCCTGCTGGTACGGAAGCGCGGCGTAGGTACCCAGGTGGTGCAGAACCCGGTTCATCGACGGGTGGAGCTGACCAGTTTGTTCGACGATCTTCTCCGGGCGGGGAAGGTGCCCACCACGCAGTTGCTCGACTATCGGATGGGCCTGCCCGACGAGGATGTCGCGCGCGAGCTCAATCTGACGGGAAGCCGGGAAGTGATGTGCATCAGGCGCCTGCGGTGCGCCGATGGTGAGCCGCTCGCCCTGATGACCAACTACCTCCCCGTCGAGATCGCACCGGAGGCTTCCGCTTTGGAGGGGAATGGTTTGTACCAAGCGCTTCGGGCGCAGGGGGTGCACATCAGGCTCGCCCGGCAGCGGATCGGAGCAAAGGCCGCCGCTCGTGACGAAGCCCGGCTTCTGGGCGAGAAGCCGGGCGCGCCCCTGCTGACAATGGATCGCACCGCGTTCGATGATTCGGGCCGGGCAGTGGAGTACGGCACCCACTGCTACCGGGCCTCGCGGTACTTCTTCGAAACAACTCTGGTGGACCGGTGACCGGGCCGGTTTTCCGGGCGCATAAGCATTTGCCCGGCTCATGCGACTGTGTCGCAACGATTGCACCCCGGATTTCGCGACGACGAAGTCCTTCAAATCCGTAGTCGCTATGAGGCGGGCACGCGTTATGTCCTTCGCTGCCGCCTCCGCGACGGCAACCGTGATCGTGTCGGCAGGAGTGCGGGCTGCAAGTCCTAATGTCCGGACAAAGTATTGACTTTCGAGTGTGTCCCGTATTACATCGAGACCGGTGATCGTCCAGGACGACGACGGGTCAAGAACACGGGTCAAGGACTAGGAGCGTTGATGAGGACGAAGCGGTTCTTGGCATGTGTCGTCGGCGTCCTAGTGGTCGGAGCGATCGGACTGTCCGGCTGCTCCAGCACGGGCGGCCGGCCGCGCGACACCGGTTCGGGCATGGGTGCCGGCACCGCCGACACTCCGCGAATGACCATCGCGATGGTCACACACGAGGCTCCAGGCGATTCGTTCTGGGACCTCGTCCGAAAAGGTGCGGAAACGGCCGCCAAGAAGGACAACCTCGAACTCCGGTATTCCAATGATCCGGAAGCGCCGAACCAGGCAAACCTGGTGCAGACGGCCGTCGACAGCGGGGTGAAGGGTGTCGTCGTCACACTCGCCAAGCCCGAAGCGATGCGCATCGCCGTTCAGAATGCCGAAGCCAAGGGCATACCGGTGGTCGCACTCAACGCGGGGATGGACGCGTGGAAGTCGATGGGTGTCAAGGAGTTCTTCGGCCAGGACGACAAGGTAGCCGGCGAGGGTGCTGGCGAACGGCTCAATTCCGATGGGGCCACGAAGGTACTGTGCGTGGTCCACGAGCAGGGCAACGTCGGACTCGAATCACGTTGCGCGGGTGTGCGCGAGAGCTTCCGCGGCCAGATCGAGAATCTGAACGTCAACGGCAAGGACATGCCCTCAGTCGCGTCGACTATCACCGCAAAGCTGCAGCAGGACCCCGGCATCGACCGTGTCCTGACCCTTGGCGCGCCGTTTGCCCTCACCTCGATCCAGAGCGCAAAGAACGCCGGCAGCAAGGCGCAAGTGGTGACGTTCGATACCAACGCCGCGCTGGTCCAGGCCATCAAGGACGGAACCGTTCAATGGGCGGTCGATCAGCAGCCGTTCCTGCAGGGGTACCTCGCCGTCGATTCGCTGTGGTTGTATCTGAACAACGGCAACGTCATCGGCGGCGGGCAACCGACCTTGACCGGGCCTGCGTTCATCGACAAATCCAATATCGACGCGGTGGCGGAGTACGCCCAGCGAGGCACCCGATGACCACTGCCAAGGAGGTCGTCGGCGGGCACAAGGTCATCCACGATGAGCGCGTCAAGAGGCGCAACCCGTTGCAGCGCTTCCTCGTTCGCTCCGAAATGGGCGCGGTCATCGGCGCTGTGGCGATATTCGTATTCTTCGCCGTCGTCGCGCCGCCGTTCCGCTCTCCGGCAGCCCTGGCGACCGTCCTCTATGCCAGTTCGACGATCGGCATCATGGCGTGCGCCGTGGCATTACTGATGATCGGCGGCGAGTTCGATCTGTCGTCGGGCGTCGCCGTGACGTTCAATTCGCTGGCGGCGTCGATGCTGGCGTACAACCTGCACCTGAATCTGTGGGCGGGGGCCGCCCTGGCGTTGGTGCTGGCGCTCGGCGTGGGATTCCTCAACGGCTTCTTGGTGATGCGAACGAAGATCCCGAGTTTCCTCATCACGCTGGGCACCTTCCTGATGATCACCGGCATCAATCTTGCGACCACGAAACTGATTTCGGGTCAGGTGGCCACCCCGAGTGTCAACGATATGGAGGGCTGGGATTCGGCCAGCTGGTTCTTTGCGAAGTCCTACAACATCTTCGGAGTGGCGGTCGACGTCACGGTGTTCTGGTGGCTGTTGTTCACCGCGGTGGCCACCTACATCTTGTTCAACACCCGGATTGGCAACTGGATTTTCGCGGTCGGTGGTGATCAGGACAGTGCCAGGGCGGTAGGCGTACCGGTGACCAAGGTGAAGATCGGCCTCTTCATGTTCGTCGGATTCGCCGCCTGGTTCGTGGGGATGCACCTGCTTTTCAAGTTCAACACCGTGCAGTCCGGCCAGGGCGTCGGAAATGAATTCCTGTACATCATCGCCGCGGTGATCGGCGGATGCCTTCTCACCGGTGGCTACGGCACCGCCATCGGTGCCGCCATCGGCGCGTTCATCTTCGGAATGGTGAACCAGGGCATCGTGTACGCGGGCTGGAATCCGGATTGGTTCAAGTTCTTTCTCGGCGCGATGCTGCTGTTCGCGGTCATCGCCAACAACGCCTTTCGCAACTACGCCGCCAGGAGGTGAGAAGTGAGCGCAACCGTCGATCGTCGGACCGGTGAGGCGCAGTCGGGCGGCAAGATCCCGCTCGTCGAGCTCAGGAGTGTGGGCAAGACGTACGGCAACATCACTGCGCTCAAAGACATCTCGCTACGGGTGCATTCCGGTGAGGTCACCGGCATTCTCGGCGACAATGGCGCGGGGAAGTCGACACTGATCAAGATCATTGCCGGTTTGCATCAGCCGACAGACGGAGAATTGCTGGTCGACGGCGAGTCGACGAAGTTCGCATCGCCGGCGGAGGCACTCGCCAAGGGCATTGCGACGGTCTATCAGAATCTGGCCGTGGTTCCGCTCATGCCGGTGTGGCGCAACTTTTTTCTCGGACAGGAAGTTCGAAAGAGCGGCTTCCCTTGGTCGTTGGACACGAATGCGATGCGCGCAACGACGGTTGCGGAGTTGTCCAAGATGGGGATCGATCTCCCCGACGTGGATGCACCCATCGGGTCACTGTCGGGCGGTCAGCGTCAGTGCGTTGCAATAGCGCGTGCAGTGTTCTTCGGTGCGCGGGTCTTGATTCTCGACGAGCCGACGGCCGCACTGGGTGTGAAGCAATCCGGGGTGGTCCTTAAATACATCACCGCGGCAAAGGAAGCTGGTTTCGGGGTTGTCTTCATCACCCACAATCCGCACCACGCTCACATGGTCGGCGACCACTTCGTGCTACTCAACCGCGGACGGCAGAAGCTGGACTGCACCTATGACGACATCACCTTGGAGCACCTGACCCAGGAGATGGCCGGCGGGGACGAGCTGGAGGCGCTGTCCCACGAGCTCGGCCGGTGACCGTCAGCGCGGGGTGAGTGCGAACAGCCGAAGCTCGCGATCGGTGCGGGCCAGATACGACCGGTACATCGGATAGGCAAGGAACTTGTCCATGCCGCGCTGACGTTCGTCGCCGCTGAGCAGTGTTGCGGTGACCGGGATTTCGATACCGCCCATCGTCACCGACACCTGCGGCTCGGCCAGCAGATTCCCCGACCACGCGGGGTGGGTTTCCTGGCCGAAGTTGCTGCCTAGAACCAGCGCTCGATCTCCGTCGCGGACATAGCTCAAGGGCGACACCCGCTTCTGGCCGGACTTGCGTCCGATGGTCGTCAGCAGGAGCTCGGGCATGGAGATCGGTCCGAACAGTGTGTACTTGCCGTTGGAAGCTTTGAGTAGTCGGCCGTCGAGCGGCACCAGGAACCTGATGACGCGCGACCCGAGTCGGGATGAGGCGAAGTTGAACACCGGACGAAACAGCGGCGAGATGTCATCTCGCCCCCAGCGCGGTTCGGGGAAGGCCTGTGGCACAACGGAAAGTTTAGGCCGGAATTCCCGCCAGCACGTCGGTTAGGTAGGCGACGCTGGCCAGCACGTCGTGAAGCGGCCCTTCGCCGCGGGGGTCGCGGTCGAGAATCGTGTCCTGCTCGATCACGAACCAGCCGTCGAACCCGTTGCTGCGCAACGCCGTGACGATTCCGGCGACATCAACGTCTCCGGAACCGAGCGGGGTGTACATGCCCCGGCCAACGGCTTGTGTGTACGTCAATTCTCCGGATCGGACCTGTGCGGCCAGGGCGGCATCGACATCCTTGAGATGCACATGGGCAACTCTGTCGGCGAACCCGCGTGCGAGGTCAAGCGGCCGGCTTCCGCCGATCAACAGGTGTCCGGTGTCGAGACACAGCGGGACCATCGACCCGGACAGCACCCGGTCGACGTCGTCCGCCGTTTCCACCATGGTGCCGACGTGCGGGTGCAGCGCCGCCGTCACGCCACGATCGGTGGCGTGGGCCGCGATCCTGTCCAGGTTGGCCAACAGCGTTGCCCACTGGCCAGCGTCGAGAACGGGACGTGAATCGTATCCGTCGGTGCCGCTGGCGGCTGCCAACACCAGCGTCGAAGCACCGGTTGCGACAATCGAATCCAAAGCGGCGGCAACATCTTTCAGCGGATCATGCCCAGCACGATGCAGAACCGCGGGTGCGAAGGTGCCGACGCAGTCCAACCCGTACCCAGCCAACAAACCCCGCAGTGCCATCGGATCGGCGGGCAGGAATCCTGCCGGCCCCAGCTCGGTGGCCGCGAGCCCGGCCTGGCGCATCTCACTAAGAACCCGGTCGGGGGAGAGCTGATGCCCCCAGCCCGGTACTTCGCAGACACCCCAGGAGATGGGCGCACCCGCAATCTTGACATCGGTCATCGCGACATCACCTCGTCGATCCGTACCGGCGCATGCCTGCGAAGGGATTCGGTTGCCGCCTCGGCCATCCAGGCGACCTCGACGGCGTCGGCCACGGTGCACGCCGGTTCGGCGTCACCCCGGGTCACATCGACGAACGCCGCGAGTTCGGCGCGGAAAGCGTCGGTGAATCGGTCCATGAAGAACTGGTGTGCGGGCCCCTCCGGGAATGTGTTGTGTGGATCCACATTTCGTAGCGGAGCGCCCGCGTCCCACCCAGCGACCACGGTGTCGTCGAAACCGTGGATCTCCAGTCTGCAGTCGTAGCCGCGGGCGTTGTACCGAGCAGCGGAGACCAGGCCGAGTGTCCCGTTCTCGAACGTGACCACGGCGACTGCCGTGTCGACATCGTCGATCTCGGCGAACCGTGGATCGCCCTGCACACTTCCCGTCGCGTACACCTCCAGTGCCCGTTGACCGGTGATCCAGCGCAGCACGTCGAAATCGTGTACGGCGCAATCGCGGAAGATTCCGCCCGAACCCGCCAGGTACTCCATTGGCGGTGGCGCCGGATCCATCGTGGTGCTGCGAACGGTGTGCAGAAGCCCCAGAGCGCCTGAATCGACCGATTGCTTCGCCGCGGCGAACGCGGTGTCGAAGCGACGCTGATATCCGACCTGGACGGGAACGCCGGATCGGCCGACCATCTCGGCCACTCGCGCGCTCTCCGAAGCGGTTGCGGCGATCGGCTTTTCGCAGAAGGTGGGCAGGCCACGTTCAACGGCGGCCAGGGTGAGTTCGGCATGGGCCGGGGTGGCTGCGGCGACGACCACACCGTCTATACCGGAGTTGAGTAGCTCGTCGACCGAATAGACCGGTCGGGCCCCGTGCTTGGCCGCGACCGCCGTGACGACATCGGGCCGTTCGTCGGTGACGACGAGTCCGTCGACGCCCGCCAAGTTTGCCAGTGTCTCAGTGTGGAAGGCGCCGATTCGTCCCAGGCCGATGATGCCGAGCGTGGTCATGTGGTCAGTCTTGCTGGGATTGCGACGGCTTTCAATACCAGAAACCCATCAAAAATACATCACACGTGGCTAGAGTGGACGCCTGTGGCGCACCGCTTCAAGGTCAAGGAGATCGCCCAGCAGTCGGGGCTGAGCGAGGCGACGGTCGATCGGGTGATCAATAATCGCGCGGGTGTTCGGGAGAACACCCGCGCCGAGGTGATGCAGGCGATCAGGGATCTGGAGAAGCAGCAGTCGCAGCTGCGGCTCAACGGCCGCCGCTACCTGATCGACGTGGTGATGCAGACGCCCCACCGATTCTCGAACGCGTTCCGCGCTGCCATCGAGGCGGAGTTGCCGGCGTTCGCACCCGCCATGGTGCGTGTCCGGTTCCATCTCTGGGAGTCGGGTTCCACCCAGCAGATGGTTCAGGAGTTGGGCGGATTGCGCGGTAGTCACGGCGTCATTCTGAAAGCAGCCGACGAACCCGAAGTCGTCGACGCGATCGATCACCTGGTGGATTCGGGTGTTCCGGTGGTCACCTACACCACCGACGTACCGACGAGCTCGAGGTGCGGATACGTCGGCATCGACAATCACAGCGCGGGCACCACCGCGGCCTATATCATGCGCCAGTGGCTCGGCGATCGGCCCTCGGACATCCTGATCACCCTGAGCCGTGACGTCTTTCGCAACGAGGGCGAGCGGGAGGTGGGGTTCCGATCGGCGTTGCGGGGTTCGGGCCGCCAGATCATCGATGTGACGGACAGCGACGGGATCGACGCGAACAACGAACGTCTCGTCCTGGATGCGCTGCGCCGCCACCCCGGCGTCGACGCCGTCTATTCGGTCGGGGGTGGCAATACCGCCACCATCGCGGCGTTCGAGCAGCTGGGCAGGGAATGCAGAGTGTTTATTGCCCATGATCTCGATGAGGACAATCGAAGGCTGCTACGCGACGGGCGGATCTCGGCTGTGCTGCACAACGACCTGCAGGCGGATGCGCGGCTGGCGGTCAGGATGATCTTGCAAGCCAGGGGAGCGTTGCCCGCGGAGCCCGCAAAACTCGTCCCTGTCCAGATCGTCACGCCCCACAACATGCCCAGCCAGCAGTTGACCAGCGGTCAACAGTCCTGAATTCCGCCGGCAGCAAATGTGACCAATGCCACAAATGACGACGGTCGGGCTCAGTGCGAACGTGTTGACCAGTGCCTTCGCTCGCCACGACCCGGCGTGTCAGGGCCAAAGTGCCGCCCGGTATGGCTAACGGCAGTGCAATAATCGGTACTGCGAGTGACAGCAACTGGGGAATGCGAATTCCGGCGGCGCGTATCGCATCTGCGACGCGGAATTCCATCTCGCCGGTGAGCCTCAGGGGAAGCCCTGGGGGAACGAAAGGGCGGGGGCGTGAGTCCTGACCGCAGCCAGGCGACGAGCAGCCGGCAGAAGCTAGAAAAAATCGTGATCCGGTTCGCGGGTGATTCCGGGGACGGCATGCAGCTGGCCGGTGACCGCTTCACCTCGGAAGCCGCACTGTTCGGGAATGATCTTGCGACCCAACCGAATTACCCGGCCGAGATCCGTGCCCCGCAGGGCACTCTGCCCGGTGTATCGTCCTTCCAGATCCAGATTGCCGACTACGACATTCTGACGGCCGGCGACCGCCCCGACGTCCTCGTCGCGATGAATCCCGCCGCATTGAAGGCGAATATCGACGATCTGCCGCGCGGCGGGCTCGTCATCGCCAACTCTGACGAATTCACCAAGCGCAACCTGGCAAAGGTCGGGTACGAGGCCAATCCGCTGGAGACCGGTGAGCTCTCCGACTACGTCGTACAAGCCGTCGCGATGACCACGCTGACGCTCGGCGCGGTCGAGGCGATCGGCGCGTCCAAGAAGGATGGTCAGCGAGCGAAGAACATGTTCGCGCTGGGCCTGCTGTCGTGGATGTATGGGCGGCCGATCGAAACCAGCGAAGCCTTCATCCGGGAGAAATTCACCCGCAAGCCCGACATCGCCGAGGCCAATGTTCTGGCCCTCAAGGCCGGCTGGAACTACGGGGAAACCACCGAAGCCTTTGCGACTACCTACGAGGTGGCGCCCGCGAAGCTGAAAGCCGGTGAGTACCGCCAGATCTCGGGCAACACCGCTCTCGCGTACGGGATCATCACCGCCGGACAGCTGGCCGACATCCAGGTGGTGCTCGGCAGTTACCCGATCACGCCGGCATCGGACATCCTTCACGAGCTGTCCAAGCACAAGAACTTCAACGTTCTGACGTTTCAGGCCGAGGACGAGATCGCCGGCATCGGTGCCGCTATCGGGGCGTCCTACGGCGGCGCACTCGGGGTGACCAGCACGTCCGGACCGGGAGTCTCACTCAAGTCGGAGGCCATCGGACTGGCGGTGATGACCGAGTTGCCGCTGCTCGTCGTCGACGTCCAGCGTGGTGGCCCGTCCACCGGGTTGCCCACCAAGACCGAACAGTCCGATTTGTTGCAGGCGCTCTTCGGGCGCAACGGTGAATCGCCGGTGGCGGTGCTTGCGGCATGCTCGCCGGCGGACTGCTTCGAGGTGGCGATCGAGGCGTCGAGGATCGCGCTGACGTACCGGACGCCGGTGATCCTGCTGTCCGACGGTGCGATCGCTAATGGATCGGAACCGTGGCGGATCCCCGACGTCGCCGACTTCCCCGCGATCGACCCCGACTTCGCGAAGGCCGGCGAGGATTTCCAGCCCTACGCGCGGGATCCGGAGACACTGGCTCGGCAGTTCGCCATTCCAGGAACGCCGGGGCTGGAGCATCGCATCGGTGGTCTGGAATCGGCCAACGGCTCCGGAAACATCTCCTACGAACCCGCCAACCACGACCTCATGGTGCGGCTGCGGCAGGCGAAGATCGCCGGCATCTCGGTGCCCGACCTCGAGTTTGACGACCCGACCGGCGACGCCGACCTGCTCGTCGTGGGCTGGGGTAGTTCCTTCGGGCCGATCGGTGAGGCGTGCCGCCGGGCGCGGCTGCGGGGTGTCAAGGTCGCGCACGCGCACCTGCGACATCTGAATCCGTTCCCGGCCAATCTGGGAGAGATCCTGCGGAGCTACCCGAAAGTTGTTGCGCCGGAGATGAACCTGGGCCAACTCGCATTGCTTCTGCGGGGCAGATTCCTGGTCGACGTGCAATCGGTCACCAAGGTGGCCGGCATGGCCTTCCTGGCCGAGGAAGTCGAAACGATCATCGATTCGGCGATCGATGGGACTCTGGATGCGAAAGAAAACGACAAAGACAGAATCGCCAGACTCGGGGCAGTCACCGTGAATGCTGGCGAGGATGCGGGGGCGCACGCATGACCGACCTGATCGGGGTGGAATTGCCACTTGTCGCAGGAGAAGCAAAGACCGCCGGGGTGCCCAGGGCCGAGAACCCACTCAAGGCCAAGGACTTCACCAGCGACCAGGAAGTCCGGTGGTGCCCGGGTTGCGGTGATTACGTCATCCTCAACACGGTTCGCAACTTCCTGCCGGAGTTCGGGTTGCGCCGCGAAAACATGGTCTTCGTCAGTGGGATCGGCTGCTCCAGCCGCTTTCCGTACTACCTGGAGACCTACGGTCTGCACTCTATCCACGGACGTGCGCCGACCATGGCGACCGGGCTTGCCCTGGCACGGCCCGACCTTTCGGTCTGGGTGGTCACCGGCGACGGCGACGCGTTGTCGATCGGCGGCAACCACCTCATCCACGCTCTGCGGCGCAACGTCAACCTCACGATCCTGCTGTTCAACAACCGGATCTATGGATTGACCAAGGGGCAGTATTCCCCGACGTCCGAAATCGGCAAGATCACCAAGTCGACGCCGATGGGATCGCTGGATCAGCCGTTCAATCCGGTTTCGTTGGCGTTGGGCGCGGAAGCGACGTTCGTCGGCCGGGCTTTGGATTCGGATCGGGCCGGATTGTCGGAGGTCTTGCGGGCCGCCGCGCAACACCGCGGGGCGGCCCTGGTCGAGATCTTGCAGGACTGCCCGATCTTCAACGACGGCTCGTTCGATGCCCTGCGCAAAGAAGGCGCCGAGGATCGGCTCATCAACCTGAAGCATGGTCAACCGATCACGTTCGGCGCCGAAGGCGAGTACTGCGTTGTCAAGGCAGGCTTCGGCGGCCTCGAGGTGGCGAAGACCGCGAATGTGCTGGCGTCGGAGATCGTTGTCCATAATGCGCATATCGACGATCCGGCCTACGCCTTTGCGTTGTCGCGGTTGAGCGATCAGAACCTCGAGCACATGGTGACCGGAATCTTCCGTCAGGTGACCAGACCCTCGTACGACGACGAGGCACGGTCGCAGGTCGCTTCCGCCCGGGAGTCGGTGGCACACGATCGCGCTGCGTTGCAGGCGCTGCTCAGGGGCCGCGACACCTGGACCGTCGACTAGCCATGGGCACTGCCACTTCGCTGGCCGCCGTCGTACTCGCCGGTGGAGCGTCGCGGCGGATGGGCCGTGACAAGGCCACCCTTCCGCATCCCGATGTGGCGTCGATGACCATGGTCGAGCACGTCGTCGGCGTGCTGAACAGCCGATGTGCGCACGTCTTCGTGATTGCGGCCCCCGGACAGCCGCTGCCGCCGCTGTCCGCGGAGGTCCTCCGGGACGAGATTCGGGGTGTCGGACCGCTGCTGGCGACCGGCCGCGGGTTGCGAGCCGCCGCCGCTGCCGGCGCGGATTCGGCCTTCGTCAGCGCCGTCGACATGCCCTACCTGACGGCCGACATCATCGACGAACTCAAGTACCACGCCAACGCCGAAGTCGAAGTCGTGCTTCCCTGGGATGGGCGCGACCACTACCTCGCCGGGATCTATCGCACCGGCCTGGCCGACCGCGTAGACGCCTTGGTCGCTTCGGGTAGGCGCAGCATGCGTGCACTGGCGGAGTCTGCGCTGACCCAGCGAGTCGTCCTGCCGCCCACGAAGGCGCTGACGAATATCAATTCCCAGGCGGATTTAGATCTGCCGCCCGGTAACTGATTCGGTTGCTTCACAACCAATTCCCGGAAGGGATTCTTTCAAATCTTCGGTGAATTGCCTGAATCATTGTTGTGGGCCGGTTCACAGAATCCGTGTGATTCAACTCACCGAATAGCATGGCTGTAGGTAAGGCCTCCACCTGCTAATTCATGGCGTTGACCTGTGCATAAGGCCGATTATGGGCCGGTTAATTCACCGCGTTATCGAATCGATATCCGTAATTCAAGGCATGACTTCGTGGTGGCTGAACCGTATGGTTGTGAAGTTCGAAACGCAGCAAATTATTCACATAACGTAATTCAACTCCTGCGTTTGGGCGGGGCCGATGCCCTCGCTCTCGTGGCCGGATTCGCGGACACGACCCCGACGAAGGGATCAAACCTTGAAAAACATTCATCAGACCCTCGTGCGTTCAGTAGGCGTGACGGCATTCGCCGGCGCGCTGGCCGTACTTCCGATGGCCGTGTCCAGTGGCGCGGCAGTCGCTTATGCGGATAACGGCACCGATGTGATCGACGTCGATACCGGCGCGAGCGTCGGCCCGGCGAATAATGCCGATCAGGCTGATGCGACTCCAGCGCTCCCCGGCGTTGATGTCAACGCCGGCGTTCCCGACGTGGGCGCCGACCCGCTGACTCAGGAGCCCGGAAGCCCGGTCCCCGGAAGCCCGGAGCCCGGAAGCCCGGAGCCCGGAAACCCGGCGGCTGGAAGCCCGGAGCCCGGAAGCCCGGAGCCCGATGCGGCCCCGCCCGTGCCGGTCCAGACCTCGAGCGTGAACTGGGACGCGGTCGCCAGGTGTGAGTCCGGTGGCAACTGGGCGATCAACACCGGAAACGGGTACTACGGCGGCCTGCAGTTCACGATGGGTACCTGGAAGGCCAACGGGGGTGCCGGATCGCCGCACAACGCCCCTAAATCCGAACAGATTCGGGTGGCCGAGAACGTGCTCAACCGCCAGGGCATCGGCGCATGGCCGGTGTGTGGGCGACGCGCCTGATCAGCGCGCAATAGCCAACACCTTCAGTGGCGCCGGGAGAGATACCCCGGCGCCACTGACGTATCTGTGGCCGCATCCGCCTCACCAGCCTCAGAGAAGCCTCATGTAACAGCTGTAACGCCTGACCCACGACGTGCGATTCACATCACAACCGCAGCACATTGCGGCCCTTGCGTCGGGGAAGGGAACATCGTGAGCGCACTGCGCAGGATCGCCACCTTGGTCGTCATATCGGGCGCAATGGCGCTGTTCGGGATCATCCTCGGCGCAGGAGCCGCCAGCGCCCAGAGCGGCGTCAACTGGGACGCGGTCGCGGAGTGCGAATCCGGTGGTAACTGGAATGCGAACACCGGCAACGGGCACTACGGCGGCCTGCAGTTCAAGCAAGCCACCTGGAACGCCAACGGCGGGCTGGGCTCGCCGGCTCACGCGACTCGCGAAGAGCAGATTCGGGTGGCCGAGAACGTGATGGCCAAGCAGGGGATCGGCGCCTGGCCGACATGCGGTGCCGCCGCCGCAACCCCGTCGTTCGCCACTCCGGTCGCCACGGGCAAGGCGCCGGTGCAGTCGGCATGCCAGGGGCTGGGCCGTGGCCCCCTCGGTCTCATCGACTTCGGCAAGATGTGCCAGGCGATCACCGATCCGGGCAAGGCTTTCACCGCCGCCCTGGCGGCCCGGTGAAATAGCCGTCCGCAGTAGCTCTTACGGGCCGCCGAGGATGAGGCGCGTCGTCCCGGACAGCTCGGAGACGGGTCGCAAAAGACATGCGGTCGCAGTCGCGTCGCTAAGTTGGAGTGATGACTTCGGGAACCCCGGCATCCGATCGCGAATTCGACATCGTCGTCTACGGCGCAACAGGCTTCGTCGGCAGGCTGACCGCCGAATACCTGGCACGGGCGGGCGGTGACGCCCGCATCGCCCTGGCCGGCCGCGCACGCGACAAGCTCCTGGCGGTGCGGGATTCGCTCGGTTCCGGCGCGCGGGACTGGCCGATCCTGACCGCCGACGCCTCCGCGCAGTCGTCGCTGGACGCCATGGCCCCCCGGACGCAGGTGGTCATCACGACGGTGGGCCCCTACACCCGATACGGACTTCCCCTCGTGGCCGCGTGCGCCGCGGCGGGAACGGACTACGCCGATCTCACCGGTGAGGCAATGTTCGTCCGCAAGAGCATCGACGAGTTCCACAAACAGGCGATCGACACTGGTGCGCGGATCGTCCACGCTTGCGGATTCGATTCAATCCCCTCGGATATGAGCGTCTTCGAGCTCTACCGCCGCGCGGCCCAAGACGGCACCGGCTCGCTCATGGACACCAACTTCGTGCTGCGAGGTTTCTCCGGCGGCGTGTCGGGCGGGACGGTGGCTTCGATGATCGAAGTCTTCGACGCGTCGTCCAGTGATCCCGAAATCCGTGCGTTGCTCGACGATCCGTACACCCTCACCCCGGACCGAGTGGCCGAACCCGAACTTGGCGCGCAACCCGACCTACCGTGGCGGCGCGGTCGAGACATAGCGCCTGAACTGGCCGGGACGTGGACCACGGGGTTCGCGATGGCGCTCTACAACACGCGCATCGTCCGCCGCAGCAATGCGCTTCTTGACTATGCCTACGGCCGCCGATTTCGGTACGCGGAGAACCTCAGTGTCGGCTCGTCCCGGGTGGCGCCGCTCGTGTCGGCGGTCGCCAGCGGCGTGAACAACGCCGCAGTCGAATTGGGGAGCCGCTACTTCGGGCTGCTGCCGAAGCGATTGGTCGAGCGCGTCGTACCTGCTCCCGGAACGGGTCCGAGCAAGGAGGCCAGGGACCGCGGCTACTACCGGGCCGAGACGTACACGACGACCACCGGCGGAGCCCGCTACATGGCCAGCATCTCGCAGCAGGGCGATCCCGGCTACAAGGCGACATCGGTCATGCTGGGGGAGTGCGGGCTTGCCTTGGCTCTGGATCGGGACGCCCTGTCGGATCTGCGCGGAGTGCTTACCCCCGCCGCGGCGATGGGTGATGCGCTGTTGGCCCGATTCCCGAATGCGGGCATCCAATTGGAGTCGACTCGCCTGGATTGAGCTCCTCGGCATGTTCTTATCCGCAGGACGTCATAGGCCCCCGTCGCGGACGCGGCGCGGCGACATCCCGGGCGGAATGCCGGGCGGCATGCGCCAGTTCCTAAGATTGGCGGGATGACCGCCGACTCCAACCTCGATTCCCTGCCCAAGTCGTGGGACCCGGGTGCGGTAGAGGCAGAAATCTATGCCCGCTGGGTTGCCGCCGGATACTTCGCGGGCGACCCGACCAGCGGCAAGCCGGCGTATTCGATCGTGCTGCCGCCGCCCAATGTCACGGGCAGCCTGCACATGGGCCATGCGCTGGACCACACCCTGATGGATGCGCTGACCCGGCGCAAGCGCATGCAGGGCTACGAGGTGCTGTGGTTGCCCGGTATGGATCACGCGGGCATCGCGACGCAATCCCTCGTCGAGAAGCAACTCGCCGCCGACGGGACGACGAAAGAAGACCTCGGCCGTGAGTCGTTCATCGACAAGGTGTGGGACTGGAAGCGCGAGTCCGGCGGCACGATCGGCGGCCAGATGCGGCGCCTCGGCGACGGGGTCGACTGGAGCCGTGACCGCTTCACAATGGACGAGGGGCTGTCCCGGGCCGTTCGCACCATTTTCAAGAGGCTCTTCGATGCCGGGCTGATCTACCAGGCCGAACGGCTGGTGAACTGGTCGCCCGTCTTGCAGACCGCGATATCCGATCTTGAGGTGAAGTACGAGGACGTCGAGGGCGAGCTGGTCTCATTCCGGTACGGATCGCTACGCGACGACGAACCCCACATCGTGGTGGCGACCACGCGTATCGAGACCATGCTCGGCGACACCGCGATAGCGGTGCATCCCGACGACGAACGCTACCGCGATCTGGTCGGCCAGAGCCTCGCGCATCCGTTCCTGGATCGCAAGATCCTGGTCGTCGCCGACGGGCACGTCGACCCGGAATTCGGCACTGGTGCAGTCAAAGTCACGCCGGCACACGATCCGAACGACTTCGAGATCGGAGTTCGGCACGGGCTGCCGATGCCGTCGATAATGGACGAGCGTGGCAGGATCGCCGACACCGGAACGCAGTTCGACGGCATGGATAGATTCGAGGCTCGCGTCAAGGTCCGGGAAGAGCTTGCATCGCAGGGACGGATCGTCGCGGAGAAGCGTCCGTATCTGCACAGCGTGGGTCACTCCGAGCGCAGTGGTGAGCCCATCGAGCCGCGGCTGAGCCTGCAGTGGTGGGTCAAGGTGGAATCGATGGCCAAGGCCGCGGGTGACGCGGTCCGCAACGGCGATATCGTCATTCACCCGAAAAGCCTTGAGCCCCGCTGGTTTGCGTGGGTCGACGACATGCACGACTGGTGCATATCAAGGCAGCTCTGGTGGGGTCACCGGATCCCGATCTGGCACGGCCCGGATGGCGAGACGGTGTGTGTCGGACCGGACGAGACGCCACCGGATGGCTGGATTCAAGATCCGGACGTACTCGACACCTGGTTCTCCTCAGCCCTGTGGCCGTTCTCCACGATGGGGTGGCCGGACCGAACTCCGGAGCTCGAAAAGTTCTATCCGACAAGTGTTCTCGTCACCGGCTACGACATCCTGTTCTTCTGGGTGGCGCGAATGGTGATGTTCGGGACGTTCGTCTCCGGCGACGACGCGGTCACCCTCGGCGGCGAGCGTGGCCCCCAGGTGCCATTCCAGAATGTGTTCCTGCACGGGCTGATTCGCGACGAGCACGGCCGCAAGATGAGCAAGTCGCGCGGAAACGGGATCGATCCGCTGGACTGGGTGGAGATGTTCGGCGCCGATGCCCTGCGCTTCACGCTCGCGCGCGGAGCCAGTCCGGGCGGTGACCTTTCCGTCGGCGAAGACCACGCGCGTGCGTCGCGCAACTTCGCCACAAAGCTGTTCAACGCCACCCGGTTCGCGCTGATGAACGGTGCTGCCCCGGCGCCGTTGCCGGCCTCGGAAAACCTCACCGACGCGGACCGCTGGATTCTGGGTCGCTTGGAAGAGGTTCGGGCGGAAGTGGATTCGTCCCTGGACGGCTACGAATTCAACCGGGCCTGCGAATCGCTGTATCACTTCGCCTGGGACGAATTCTGTGACTGGTACCTGGAGCTCGCCAAGGTGCAGCTGGCCGGCGGACATCACCACACGACGGCTGTCCTCGCGGCGGTGCTCGACGTCCTGCTCAAATTGCTGCACCCTGTGATGCCCTTTGTCACCGAAACGCTGTGGAAGTCGTTGACCGGCGCGGAGTCGCTGGTGGTGGCCTCGTGGCCGACCCCGTCGGGAGTGGAGACGGATCACGGTTCCGTGCAGCGCATCGGTGATCTACAACGTCTTGTGACCGAGATCCGCCGCTTCCGTAGCGATCAGGGACTGGCGGACCGGCAGAAGGTGGCGGCCAGGGTGTCGGGAATCGATGCGGCAGGTCTCGGTGAGCACGTTGCGTCGTTGACATCGCTGGCATGGCTGACCAAGTCGGACGAGGGCTTCAGCCCGACAGCGCACATCGAGGTCAGGCTCTCGGCGGGCACCGTGAATGTCGAACTCGACACCTCCGGCACGGTCGACGTCGAAGCCGAACGCCGTCGTCTGGAGAAGGACCTGGCCGCCGCGAAGAAGGAACTGGCCGGCACCGCAGCCAAACTCGCCAATGACGCCTTCCTCGCCAAGGCGCCGGCGGATGTCGTGGCCACGATCCGCGGCCGCGAACAGCTCGCCCGCGAGGAGGTCGACCGGATCTCGGCGCGGCTGGCTGCGCTGGCATGACTCGAATGAGGGGTCGTATGGACGCGTTGGTCATCGAAGGTGCACTCACGGCGACGAACCGGCCGAAATCCGGCCACGAGTGCACGCCCGGCGGAGGTCGACGCGATGGCTAGCGCGGAACCCGCACCCGACGAACTCGCGGCGCTGCTGCAGGTCGAGTACCTCCTCGACCAGCGCTGGCCGGAAACCAAACTCGAGCCCAGCACCGCGCGAATCTCTGCGCTGCTGGAGTTGCTGGGTTCCCCGCAGTTGGGCTATCCGTGCATCCACATCACCGGGACGAACGGCAAGACTTCCGTGGCCCGGATGATCGACTCGCTGCTCACCGCGTTCCACCGGCGCACCGGACGGGCGACGAGCCCCCATCTGCAATCGGCCATTGAGCGCATCGCCATCGACAACGAACCGATCAGTCCGGCCCGATACGTCGAAACCTATTGCGAGATAGAACCGTTCGTGCAGATCATCGATCAGCGATCGGAGGCGGGTGAACTGGGACCGCCCGGACCGCCGATGAGCAAGTTCGAAGTCGTCACGGCGATGGCTTTCGCCGCGTTCGCCGATGCGCCGGTCGACATCGCTGTCGTCGAAGTCGGCATGGGCGGCCGGTGGGACGCGACGAATGTGGTGGCCGCGCCCGTTGCGGTCATCACTCCGATCGGACTCGACCATGCCGATTACCTCGGCGACTCGATCGGCGTGATCGCCGCGGAGAAGGCGGCCATCATCGGGGCTCGCGGCGGAGTCGACACCGTCGCGGTGATCGGACGCCAGTCGCCGGAGGCCATGGAAGTTCTTCTGGCACAGACCGTTCGGGCTGACGCGGTCGTCGCTCGCGAAGACTCCGAGTTCGCCGTACTCCACCGTCAGATCGCGGTCGGCGGTCAGGTGCTAGAGCTCCAGGGCCTCGGCGGCGTGTACTCGGACATCTTCCTGCCATTGCACGGCGAACATCAGGCGCACAACGCCGCGGTAGCGCTTGCGGCCGTCGAAGCCTTCTTCGGCGCCGGTGCGCAGCGCCAACTCGACATCGACACCGTGCGCGCCGGATTCGCTGCCGCGCGTAGCCCCGGCCGGCTGGAACGGGTGCGAAGCGCGCCGACCGTCTTCGTCGACGCCGCCCACAATCCGGCCGGCGCCACAGCGCTGGCGCAAACGTTGACCGAAGAGTTCGACTTCACCTACCTGGTGGGTGTCGTCAGCGTGATGGCCGACAAGGACGTCATCGGGATCCTCACGGCCTTGGAGCCCGCTTTCGACGAGATCGTGCTAACCCACAACGGATCCCCGCGTGCACTGGATGTCGATTCGCTGGCGTTCCGGGCCGAGGAGATCTTCGGCCCGGAACGGGTCATCCGTGCAGACACGATGCCCGATGCCATCGAAATAGCGACAACGCTGGTCGAACGGTCGGCAGACGCCGACGGCCTCTCCGGTGCCGGAATCGTGATCACCGGATCCGTGGTCACCGCGGGTGCGGCGCGCACTCTGTTCGGCAAGGATCCACGATGACCGACTCGGCACAGACCCCGCCGGACCCCTGGAAGAGTTTTCGCGGCGTCATGGCCGGCACCCTCATCCTCGAGGCGATCGTGGTGTTGCTGGCGCTGCCCGTCGTCGGGCTGGTCGGGCGCGGTTGGTCCACCTGGTCGGTCGGCTACCTGGTGGGCTTCGCCGTACTGCTGGTGCTGTTGGCCGGGGTGCAGGGCAGGCCCGCCGCGATCTGGATCAACCTGGCCGCCCAGCTCATCCTCATCGCGGGATTCGCGGTCGACTTGGCGATCGGGTTCGTCGGGGTGCTGTTCGCGGTGGTTTGGCTCGTGATCGCGTACCTGCGTGCCGAAATGCTCCGGCGTCAGCGGCACGGGCTGTTGCCCGGGCAGCAACCCCGCTCGAATCCCGAGGGGTAGGGGCGAGGGGTCGGGGAGCGCCCATCCTTCACCTGTAGTCTGACCGCCGTGACGGAACGGACTCTGGTACTTGTCAAGCCCGACGGCGTTGAGCGGCGGTTGATCGGCGACGTCATCAACCGAATCGAGCGCAAGGGCCTCAACATCGTCGCGCTGGAACTCAAGCACGTCGACGAGAAGCTGGCCAGCGCGCATTACGCGGAGCACGCCGAGAAGCCGTTCTTCGGC
This sequence comes from Mycobacterium sp., assembly GCA_046330895.1. Taxonomy (GTDB): domain Bacteria; phylum Actinomycetota; class Actinomycetes; order Mycobacteriales; family Mycobacteriaceae; genus Mycobacterium. The sequence continues at coordinate 128,717 of JAXLRY010000009.1, forward strand.
TCGCTCCTGGAATTCATCACCTCCGGGCCCGTGGTCGCCGCCGTGCTGGAAGGCCCACGCGCGATTGCCGCGTTCCGCCAGTTGGCCGGCGGGACCGACCCGGTCGAGAAGGCGACGCCGGGCACGATCCGCGGCGACCTGGGTTTGGAGACACAGTTCAATCTGGTGCACGGCTCGGACTCCCCGGAGTCGGCAGAGCGTGAAATCGGCCTCTGGTTTCCCGCCCTCTGACACAGGTGTTCCGACAGGTGCCTGATTAAGCACCTGCGTGTGGGATACTGACCGCGGATGCACGGTCAAACGTGTGTCTGAATGAAACTGAAAACGTGCGCGACCACCGCAACGGTGCGTGCGCGGACCGTTGACAGTCATCATTCAGCCAGGCACCGGGCGCTCGTCGTGAGTGTTTCGGAGCGAGACCATGACAAGTCCGGGAGAAGTGACCCGGGCACATAGCGGAAGCCCTCGAGTGGCCGCGTCGATTGGACGCGCCCGGGGGCTTGAGGAGAATAAGTGGCCAACGATGACCTCTTCCAGGACCCATCCGAAACCCAGAGCCAGTCACCGGAGACACCTCCGGCCGACGGCGCGGATCTGCCCGAGCGACTGAGGGTGCACACCCTCGCGCGGATGCTCGGCACCACGAGCAAGCGTGTGATCGAGGTGCTGGTCGGGCTCGACGGTCGAACCCGCAGCGCCCAATCCACCGTCGACCGCAGCGATGCCGTCCGCGTTCGGGAAGTGCTCGCCCCGAGCGCGGAAGCTGAGACGAACGTCCAGTCCACCGAACCCGAGACCAAGACGGACGCCGGCTCAGACGCAAGCGAGGCCGAGGCCGTGGCTGAGCCCGTCCCGAGCGAGCCCGAGGTCGTGGCTGAGTCTGAGTCCGCGGAAGCCACCGAGGTACCCCCGATTGCCGTGTCGATGCCGCTGTTCGTCGCGCCACAACCCATCCGCGTCAAGGCGGACGTCGATGAATCCGACGACGACGATGAGAGTTCCGACGATTCCGCCTACGCCGAGGATGCCGACGCAAGCGGCGATCAGGAACGGCCCGCCAACCGGCGCCGGCGTCGTGGCCGCCGAGGCAGAGGCCGTGGCCGTGGTGAGCAGGGTGCGGGAGAAGGCGAGGGCGACGACTCCGAGCCACAGTCCGACCAGCAAGCGGACAAGCAGGCCGACGACGATGGTGCCGACGAAGGCGACGCCGACGACGACGAGGGCGACGATGCCGCGACGGGCGAGGCGGCGACCCGCCGTCGACGCCGCCGCCGGCGCCGCAAGTCCGGCGGGGGCGAGGATTCGGAGGCCGCCTCGCCCGACGATCCGCCGAACACCGTCGTGCACGAGCGCGCGCCGCGCGCCGCGAAGGCCGACAAGGATTCCGGCGAGATCCAGGGCATCAGCGGATCGACGCGGCTCGAAGCCAAACGTCAGCGCCGCCGCGACGGCCGCGATGCGGGGCGGCGCCGGCCGCCGATCCTGACCGAATCGGAGTTCCTGGCACGTCGCGAGGCCGTCAACCGGATGATGGTGGTGCGCGACAAGGAGCGCACCGAACCGCCGCATCAGGGTTCTCGGTACACCCAGATCGCCGTTCTTGAAGACGGCATCGTCGTCGAGCACTTCGTCACTTCAGCAGCCTCGGCAAGCCTGGTCGGCAACATCTATCTCGGCATCGTGCAGAACGTTCTGCCGTCCATGGAGGCGGCGTTCGTCGACATCGGGCGGGGCCGCAACGGTGTGCTCTATGCCGGCGAGGTGAACTGGGAGGCGGCCGGTCTCGGCGGTGCCAACCGCAAGATCGAGCAGGCCCTCAAGCCCGGTGACTACGTTGTCGTCCAGGTCAGCAAGGATCCCGTCGGGCACAAGGGAGCGCGCCTGACAACTCAGGTGTCACTGGCCGGTCGCTACCTGGTGTATGTGCCGGGCGCCGCTTCGACAGGGATCAGCCGCAAGCTGCCCGACACGGAACGGCAGCGCCTCAAGCAGATCCTGCGCGACGTCGTGCCCGACGACGCCGGCGTGATCATCCGTACCGCCTCCGAAGGGGTCAAAGAGGACGACATCCGCGGGGATGTCACACGACTGCAGGAGCGGTGGACCAAGATCGCCGAGCAGGCGGAGCAGACAAAGGGCAAGGCCGCCGGGGCCGCGGTTGCACTCTACGAAGAGCCCGACGTTCTGGTGAAGGTCATCCGCGACCTGTTCAACGAGGACTTCGCCGGGCTGACCGTCTCTGGTGATGCCTCCTGGAACATCATCAACGAATACGTCAACTCTGTTGCGCCCGATCTTGTATCGAAGCTGACGAAGTACGAGCGGCCGGGCGGTGACGGACCCGACGTGTTCGCGGTGCACCGTATCGACGAGCAGCTGACGAAGGCCATGGACCGCAAAGTCTGGCTGCCGTCCGGCGGGACGCTGGTGATCGACCGCACCGAGGCCATGACGGTCATCGACGTGAATACAGGCAAGTTCACGGGGGCGGGGGGCAACCTCGAGCAGACGGTCACCAAGAACAACATCGAGGCGGCCGAGGAGATCGTGCGTCAGCTTCGGCTGCGCGACATCGGCGGCATGATCGTCATCGACTTCATCGACATGGTGCTGGAGTCCAACCGGGATCTCGTATTGCGCAGGTTGACCGAAGCGCTGGCGCGTGACCGTACCCGGCACCAGGTCTCCGAGGTGACGTCGCTGGGACTTGTACAACTCACGCGGAAGCGTCTGGGCACGGGTCTCATCGAGGCGTTCTCCACCAATTGCCAGCACTGCGCCGGCCGGGGCATCGTGTTGCACTCGGATCCGGTCGACACCACCGCGGCGACTGGTCGCAGACAGCAGCAGGAATCGGGAACGGGGAACCGCCGGTCGAAGCGCGCCAAGAAGCCCGCAAGAACCGAGGAGCCCGCGGAGACCACCGCCGCAACCGCCGTGCACGCGGCGTCGGCTCACCACCCTCACGACCACCCGATGTTCAAGGCCATGGCGGCCGCGAACGGCAAACCCGACGACGGCGACCACGACCCCGACGACCACGACCCCGGAGACCACGATCCCGACCACATCGATCCCGACGGCCACGAGCCCGAGGAGGGACTCGCCGACGATTTCGAGGGTGGTGAGGAGGCCGAGGACGCGATCGATCAGGACGTGGCGGACGTCGACCTGGCGGAGGACGACCTGGCGGAGGACGACCTGGCGGAGGACGGCGAAGAGGACCTGGACGAGGATGTCGAGGAAGTCGATCTCGACGAAGACGACGACGCTGTAGACGACGAGGACGACGACCTAGACGACGAGGACGTAGACGACGAAGAAGACGACGAAGAAGACGAAGACGACGAAGACGACGAAGACGACGAGGCCGAGGAAGACGTCGATGACGAGCCCGTCGTAGTGGTGGCCCCGGTCGTTACGGGGCGTCGGCCACGTCGTCGTTCGGCGGCACGACCGGCGGGACCACCGGCCTGATGAGTGAAGCCCAGCGGCTGCACTCGGGCGGTTTGACCCTCCCGGTGCTGCTCACGTAACCTTGAGCAGTTGTCGCCAGGCCTGGCCGGCGGCAGTGGGACCGCTGGTTAGCCGGCGCGACCCGCAACCCCAAACCTGCAAACCCGCAGACCCGCGCGCGCAACTTCGGTTAGCGCGCCCGCGAACCGAAGAGGACACATGGCAGCGGCAACAGCCAACTACGCAATCGTCAAGACCGGTGGCAAGCAGTACAAGGTCGCGGTCGGTGACATCGTGAAGGTCGAGAAGCTCGACAGCGAGCCGGGTGCCACCGTGTCGCTGCCGGTCGCTCTCGTGGTCAACGGTGCCACGGTGACCACCAACGCCCAGGAACTCGCCAAGGTCTCCGTGACCGGCGAGGTGCTCGAGCACACCAAGGGCCCCAAGATTCGCATTCACAAGTTCAAGAACAAGACCGGCTACCACAAGCGGCAGGGTCATCGTCAGCAGTTGACCGTGCTGAAGGTAACCGGGATCAAGTAGGAGGCGTTACACATGGCACATAAAAAGGGCGCTTCCAGCTCACGCAACGGTCGTGATTCCAATTCCCAGCGACTCGGCGTCAAGCGGTTCGGTGGCCAGGTCGTGAAGGCCGGCGAGATCATCGTCCGCCAGCGCGGCACCCACTTCCATCCGGGCGTCAACGTCGGCCGCGGTGGCGACGACACGCTGTTCGCGACGGCGCCGGGCGCCGTCGAGTTCGGTGTCAAGCGCGGCCGCAAGACCGTCAACATCGTTCGCACCGCGCACGCCACGCACGCGGAGTAGGTCTCGAATTCGCCAGTGTGAAGCCAGCGCGAGATTGAGGCTGGATTCTCGCAACAGCTTCACATTCGGCGGCTGAAAGGACCCTTCCGATGCCCCGGTTCGTTGACCGCGTAGTCATCCACGCCCGAGCGGGCAATGGCGGCAATGGGTGCGCCTCGGTGCACCGCGAGAAGTTCAAGCCGCTCGGTGGCCCCGACGGCGGCAACGGCGGTCGTGGCGGCAGCGTCGTCCTGGTCGTCGATCCGCAGGTGCACACCCTGCTCGACTTTCATTTCCATCCTCATCTCGATGCCCCGTCGGGCAAGCAGGGGATGGGCAACAATCGTGACGGAGCCAGCGGTTCCGACCTCGAGCTGAGAGTCCCCGACGGCACCGTCGTCCTCGACGAAAACGGGCGGCTGCTTGCTGACATGGTCGGCGCCGGAACCCGATTCGTGGCGGCCGAAGGTGGCCGCGGTGGGCTTGGCAACGCAGCCCTGGTGTCACGCGCCCGCAAGGCACCGGGTTTCGCGTTGCTCGGTGAACGCGGGGACGTCCGCGACCTCACGCTCGAACTCAAGACCGTCGCCGATGTGGGTTTGATCGGATTTCCCTCGGCGGGCAAGTCCTCGCTGGTGTCGACCATCTCGGCCGCGAAGCCGAAGATCGCCGACTATCCGTTCACCACAATCGTGCCCAACCTCGGTGTCGTGTCGGCGGGGGAACACACGTTCACCGTCGCGGACGTGCCCGGTCTGATCCCGGGTGCCTCGGAGGGCCGCGGCTTGGGACTCGATTTCCTCCGGCACATCGAACGGTGTGCGGTCCTGGTGCATGTGGTGGACTGCGCCACGCTGGAGCCCGGTCGAGATCCGCTGTCCGATATCGACGCGCTCGAGGCGGAGTTGGCCGCCTATCAGCCGACACTGCAGGGCGATTCGACTCTTGGTGACCTGGCCGACCGGCCACGCGCCGTCGTGCTCAACAAGATCGACGTGCCGGATGCCCGAGAACTCGCCGAATTCGTCCGGGCAGACATCGCGGAGCGGGGATGGCCGATTTTCGAGGTATCCGCTGTCAGCCGTGAAGGCTTGCGCGAGTTGATCTTTGCCCTGTGGGAGATGGTCGCCGCATACGAAGCGGAGCGTCCCGCCGCGGTGCCCAGGCGCCCGGTGATCCGGCCGATCGCGGTGAACGAGAGCGGCTTCACCGTCGAAGCCGATCAGGAAAACCCGGGTGGATTCGTCGTGCGGGGTACCCGCCCTGAACGCTGGGTGGCTCAAACCGATTTCGTCAACGACGAAGCGGTGGGCTACCTGGGCGACAGGTTGGCCAGGCTGGGAGTCGAAGCGGAGTTGCTGCGGTTGGGTGCGAAACCGGGCTGCGCGGTGACGATCGGCGATATGACGTTCGATTGGGAGCCTCAGACCCCGGCGGGGGTGGATGTGACGCTGTCCGGTCGCGGCACCGATTCGCGCGTGGAGCAGTCCGACCGGGTCGGCGCCGCGGAGCGTAAAGAAGCGCGCCGACGGCGTCGTGAACACGGTGACGACGAGTGACGAGCGTCTACCGCGATGCGGTCCGGTCCGCGCGCAGCGTGGTCGTAAAGATCGGCACCACCGCGCTGACCACCGAAGCCGGCCTGTTCGATGCGGGCCGGCTGGCTGGACTTGCCGACGCGATCGAGGCGCGTATGGCGGCCGGTTCAGATGTTGTGATCGTGTCGTCAGGGGCGATCGCTGCCGGTATAGAACCGTTGGGCCTGAGTCGCAGGCCGAGTGATCTCGCCACCAAGCAGGCTGCCGCTAGCGTCGGGCAGGTCGCGCTGGTCAACTCGTGGAGCGCGGCGTTCGCCCGATACAACAGGACCATCGGTCAGGTGCTCCTCACCGCCGACGACCTGGCGAAGCGGGTTCAGCACACCAATGCCCAACGCACACTCGACCGGTTGCGCGCACTGCATGCGGTCGCGATCGTCAACGAGAACGACACGGTGGCCACCAACGAGATCCGGTTCGGCGACAACGACAGGCTCTCCGCACTGGTCGCCCACCTGGTCAGTGCCGACGCGTTGATCCTGCTCTCCGACATCGACGGCCTGTACGACTCGGATCCGCGAAAAGGCAACGCGCGCTTCATCGAAGAGGTCTCCGGCCCCGACGATCTCGATGGTGTGGTGGCGGGCCGCGGCAGCCATCTCGGGACGGGCGGGATGGTGTCGAAGCTGTCGTCGGCCATGCTGGCCGCCGACGCCGGGGTGCCGGTGCTCCTGGCTGCGGCCGCCGACGCCGGCCGTGCGCTCAGCGACGCCTCCGTGGGGACGGTCTTCGCGCCCCGCCCGGAGCGGATGTCGGCCCGCCGATTCTGGATGCGGTACGCGGCCGAATCGACCGGAGCCCTGAATCTTGATGCCGGGGCGGTGCGGGCGGTCGTCGATCAACGCCGTTCGCTGCTGGCGGCCGGAATCACCGGGCTGTCGGGGCGGTTCGTCGGGGGGGATGTCGTCGAATTGGTCGGTCCCGACACCGAATTGGTGGCCCGCGGCGTCGTCGAATACGACAACGTCGAATTGTTGGCCATGATCGGGCGCTCTACGTCAGAACTGCCCGCAGAGCTGCGTAGGCCCGTCGTCCATGCCGACGATCTGGTGGCCGTCCAACTGTCCGGCCAGTAGGGCGAGCATCGGTGAGCAGCCGTTGTCGATCTTCACCTGGGCCAGATCATCGCCCCGGGTCGGACCGCGGTTGATGATGGCGACCGGCTTCTGTAGCGCTGCGGCCTGACGCACGAATCGATAGCCGGAGAACACGGTCAGCGAAGAACCCGCGACGAGCAACGCATTTGATTGTTCGACCAGTGAAGATGCCTGCGCCACAGTGTCTTTGGGGATACTTTCGCCGAAGTAGACGATGTCGGGTTTCAGCATCCCGCCGCATTCGGCGCAGTCCGCGATCCGGAATGCCGCGGTGTTGGTCACCACTGCATCGGCGTCCGGGGCGACGGCGATGCTGCCCACCCGTTCGGCGTTCTCGGAGAAGCCCGGGTTCAGGGCCTCCAACTTCTCGGCAAGCTCAGCCCGCGAAAGAGTGTGACTGCAGTCCAGGCACCGCACGCGTGCATAGGTTCCGTGCAGATCGATGACGTTGCGGCTTCCCGCTTTCGTGTGCAACAGGTCGACGTTCTGGGTGATGATCCCGGTCACCACGCCGGCGCGTTCCAACTGGGCGAGCGCACGATGTCCCGGATTCGGGAGCGTGCTGGCCATGTGTTTCCAACCCACGTGATTGCGGGCCCAATACCGTTGGCGATAGTCGGGGTTGGAGATGAACTGGCGAATCGTCATCGGGTTCGCGGGTGGTGAATCAGGCCCGCGATAGTCGGGTATCCCGGAATCGGTGGAGATTCCCGCCCCAGTGAGCACCGCGACACGTTTACCCGCCAACAGAGCGACGAGTTCGGGTGCGTCCACGCTTACGAGGGTAAACGTGGACAATCAGGGCATGGATTTCTTCTCCGCCTACCGGCACGGGTTCGTGCGGGTGGCCGCCTGCACGCACCGGACGGTGCTGGCGGACCCGCATGCGAACGCCGAATCGGTGTTGCGGATCGCACGGTCCTGTCATGACGACGGGATCGCCGTCGCGGTGTTCCCGGAACTGACGCTGTCCGGATATTCGATCGAAGACATCCTTTTGCAGGACGCACTGCTCGACGCGGTCGAAGAGGCTGTGACGGAGCTCGTCGCCGCATCGACCGACCTGCTTCCGGTGTTGGTGGTCGGTGCACCGCTGCGGCATCTGCACCGGATCTACAACACGGCGGTGATCATTCACCGCGGCGCGGTCTTGGGTGTCGTCCCCAAGTCCTATCTGCCGACCTACCGGGAGTTCTACGAGGCCAGGCAGATTGCCGCCGGGGACGAGGTGCGCGACGTCATCCGCGTCGGGTCGGTGATGGTTCCGTTCGGGCCCGGCCTGCTGTTCGACGCGCTCGACGTTCCCGGGCTCGTTCTGCATGTCGAGATCTGTGAGGACATGTTCGTCCCCATCCCGCCCAGCGCGCAGGCGTCGCTGGCGGGGGCGACGGTGCTGTGCAATCTGTCCGGGAGTCCCATCACCATCGGACGTGCCGAGGATCGCCATCTGCTGGCTCGCTCGGCGTCCGCCCGCTGTCTCGCGGCGTACGTGTACGCCGCGGCCGGCGAGGGGGAGTCGAGCACGGACCTGGCCTGGGACGGTCAGACGATGATCTACGAGAACGGACGGCTGCTCGCCGAGTCGGAGCGGTTCCCGAGGAGCGAACGCCGATCGGTAGCTGACGTGGACGTCGGGGGACTGCGCGCGGAACGATTGCGGATGGGCACCTTCGACGACAATCGTCGTCACCACGGGGATGCCGTCAGGGCATTCCGCCGGATCGAATTCAGGCTCGAGCCGCCGTCCGGTGACATCGGTCTGCGGCGTGTTGTCGAGCGGTTCCCCTTCGTGCCCAGCGATGCGCTTCGGCTGCAACAGGATTGCTACGAGGGCTACAGCATCCAGGTCTCCGGGCTCGAGCAGCGGCTGCGTGCCCTGAAATATCCGAAGGTCGTCATCGGCGTCTCGGGTGGCCTGGATTCGACGCATGCATTGCTGGTCGCCGCGAAGGCGATGGACCGGGAGGGACGACCGCGTAGCGACATCCTGGCATTCACACTCCCGGGTTTCGCCACCGGCGAGCGCACGAAGGGAAACGCGATCAGGCTGTCCGCGGCGCTCGGGGTGACGTTCGAAGAACTCGACATCCGTTCCACCGCGGCGCTGATGCTGAACGAGATCGGTCACCCGTTCTCGCGCGGCGACAAGGTCTACGACGTCACCTTCGAAAACGTTCAGGCCGGGCTGCGCACCGACTACTTGTTCCGGCTCGCCAACCAGCGCGGTGGCATCGTTCTGGGCACCGGCGACCTGTCCGAACTCGCCCTGGGATGGTCCACCTACGGGGTGGGCGACCAGATGTCGCACTACAACGTCAACGCCGGCGTGCCCAAAACGCTTATCCAGCACCTGATTCGATGGGTGATCACGTCCGGTGAATTCAGCGACGAGGTCGGCGAGATCCTCCAGTCGGTGCTCGACACCGAGATCACCCCGGAACTGGTGCCGACCGGTGAGGACGAGGAAATCCAGAGCAGCGAGGCCAAGGTCGGCCCGTATGCGCTGCAGGATTTCGCATTGTTCTATGCCTTGCGCTACGGGTTTTCGCCGTCGAAGATCGCGTACCTGGCCTGGCACGCGTGGAGCGACCCCGACCGGGGTGATTGGCCACCGGGGTTTCCGCCCGACAAGCGGCCGTCTTACTCGCTCAACGAGATTCGGAAGTGGCTACAGGTTTTCGCGCAGCGCTACTACTCGTTCAGCCAATTCAAGCGTTCGGCTCTGCCCAACGGGCCCAAGGTGTCGCACGGCGGATCGCTGTCGCCGCGGGGAGACTGGCGCGCTCCGTCGGACATGGCCGCGACCACGTGGCTGACCCAGATCGAACGCGATGTTCCTGGCCACAGCTAGAAAGTAGGCTGTCGGGAATGAGCACTGACAAGGTCGAGGTGTCGGCGGCCAGTGAGCGAATCCGGTTGGGCGAGTGGGCCGGTGGGATCGAAGCCGAGCCGGCCCGTGCTCCGTCGCTGCGCATCGGGCGCCGTTGGATCAGTTCGCTGTGGCTGCTGCCACTGGGGGCGGCCGGTTTGGTCGTTGCCATTGCCATCGCCCAGCAACTGCGAAATTACGAATGGATGCAGGACTTCATCGCGCGTTACCCGGGCACCGCGCGATCGCACGGCCCGATCGAGCCGGGGTTGCCCGGCTGGCTGCGGTGGCAGCACCTCTTCAACATCGTGTTCATGATGTTCATCATTCGGGCCGGCCTGCAGATTCTCGCCGACCATCCGCGTCTGTACCTGAATGCGGGCAGCACGCCCGGCACCGCCTGGCTCAGGCTTCGCGGTCCGGTGCCCGCCGATCGCGTGAATCCCGCCGATGCGCGAAAGATATGGACGGCCAAAGACGATTCGCTGACGTTGCCACACTGGTTGGGAATTCCCGGTATTCGGCACTCGATCGGCCTGGCGCGCTGGTGGCATTTCTCCTTCGACCTGCTGTGGCTCGTCAACGGCATCGTGTTCTACGTGCTGCTGTTCGTCACCGGCCAGTGGCGCCGGATCGTGCCGCAGTCGTGGGATGTCCTGCCCAATGCGGCATCGACCGCGGTGCAGTACGCGTCGCTGGATTTTCCCGCCAACGAAGGTTTCATCGCCTACAACGGGCTGCAGTTGATCGCCTACTTCCTCACGGTGTTCGTCTTTGCGCCACTGGCATTCGTGACGGGGTTGCTCCAGGCGCCGGCCGTCGCGGCACGGTTCGGGTTCGGGTCCGGCCCGACCAACCGTCAGATCGCCCGGTCCATTCACTTCCTGGTCCTGGTGTGGATGGTGTTCTTCATCGCCGTGCACACGCTCATGGTGTTCACCACCGGGCTGCTGGGCAATCTCAACCACATCGTCTTCGGAACCGACACGAAATCCTATTGGGCGCTGGTCATCTATCTCATCGCGATGGCCGTGATCCTCGTGCTCTGGTTTGCGGCATCGCCCCTGACGATGCGCTACCCGCGCGTCGTCCAGAGCATCGGTCGCCGCACGATCGGCTGGATGAAGGGCCTCCTTGAAGACCTCGACCCGCGGGCCATCTACACGGAGAAAGACATCTCGCCCTACTTCTGGGTCAACGGCACGCTGCCGGACGCGGCAGCCTTCCAACAGTTGAAGGCGGACAACTGGGCGGCCTACCGACTCCGGGTGACCGGGCTGGTGGAGAACCCGCGCGACTTCACCTTCGCGGAACTCACCGCGATGCCGAAACACGAGCAGATCACCCAGCACTACTGCATTCAGGGTTGGTCGGGCATCGCCAAATGGGGTGGGGTGCGGATGTCGGACGTGCTCGACGCGGTCCGCCCGCTGCCATCCGCGCAGTGGGTGGTCTTCCGATCCTTCGCCGAGGGATCGGAACCCGGCGCCGGCCGCTATTACGACTGCCACCGGCTCGACCACATGCGGCGCTCGACCGCGCTCCTGGCGTACGAGATGAACGGCGAACCGCTGCCCGAAGTCCACGGTGCACCGCTGCGATTGCGCAACGAGGTCGAACTCGGGTTCAAACAGGTCAAGTGGATCGAATCCATCGAATTCGTCGAGAGCTTCGCCGGGATCGGCAAGGGCCACGGCGGTTACAACGAAGACCACGAATATTTCGGCTACCGCATGTCGATCTAGCGGTGCCCGCGGTCCCGACCGGACAGACGCCGGCCATCGGACCCGCGTTACGCTGGGTTAATGAGTTCCAGCGCGGCCCCCGAAGTCCAGCCCGCCGTTACGGCCCCCGGAGTGAAGGCCCCAAATGTGCAGGCCCCAGATGTGAAGGCCCCAGATGTGAAGACCGAAGTGCACGAGGCCGCGCGCAGGGCGCGGGTGGCCGCGCGAACGTTGGGCACGCTGACCACCGCGGCCAAGGATCGCGCATTGCATGCGGCGGCGGACGCGGTGCTGGCCAATGTCCGTGGCATCCTGGCCGGCAACGCCGAGGATCTCGACGCGGCCCGTGCGGCCGGAACACCCGCGGCGATGCTCGATCGGCTGGCGCTGAACCCCCAGCGCATCGACGGCATCGCCGCCGGCCTGCGTCAGGTGGCCGGGTTGCCGGATCCGATCGGTGAGGTGCTGCGGGGCCGGACCCTGCCGAACGGGCTGCAGCTGCGTCAGCAGCGGGTTCCGCTGGGTGTGGTGGGAATCGTTTACGAGGGCAGGCCCAACGTGACGGTCGATGCCTTCGGGCTGACGCTCAAGTCGGGCAACGCGGTGCTGCTGCGCGGCAGTTCTTCGGCGGCGCACTCCAACGCGCGGCTTGTCACTGTGCTGCGTGGCGCAATGACGGCGGAAGGGCTGCCGGAGGACGCCGTTCAACTATTGCCCAGTGCGGATCGTTCCAGCGTCACCCACCTGATCCAGGCGCGTGGGCTCGTCGACGTGGTGATCCCGCGAGGCGGCGCGGGCCTCATCGACGCCGTCGTACGCGATGCGATGGTGCCGACCATCGAAACGGGCGTCGGCAACTGCCACGTATACGTGCACTCGGCAGCCGACCTCGACGTTGCCGAGCGAATCCTGCTGAACTCCAAGACCCGACGGCCCAGCGTGTGTAACGCGGCCGAGACGCTGCTGGTCGATGCCGCGATCGCCGACATCGCCCGGCCCCGGCTGGTCGACGCGTTGACGTCCGCGGGCGTGACTGTCCACGGCGATCCGACCGAGGATGAGCTGCGCGCGGAATTCCTGTCGATGGAAATCGCCGTTCAGGTGGTCGACGGGCTCGATGCGGCGGTCGACCACATCAACACCTACGGCACCGGTCATACCGAGGCGATCGTGACCACCGATCTTGCCGCGGCACAACGCTTTACCGAGCTCGTCGATGCGGCCGCCGTGATGGTGAACGCGTCGACGTCGTTCACCGATGGTGAGCAGTTCGGCTTCGGAGCCGAGATCGGCATCTCGACGCAGAAGTTGCACGCTCGCGGACCGATGGGCCTGCCGGAATTGACGTCAACCAAGTGGATTGTCTGGGGAGACGGCCACATCAGACCCGTGTGATGAGGAGAGATCCGTGACCGAGACCCCGGCGCGCACCATGCCCCTGTTCAGTGACATCGACGACGTCGCCCGGCGGCTCACCGAAACCGGCTATCTGCCTGATTCCGCGACTGCGACCGCCGTGTTCCTCGCCGACCGGCTGGGCAAGCCGCTACTGGTCGAGGGACCCGCAGGTGTCGGCAAGACCGAGCTGGCCCGCGCCGTGGCCCAGGCCACCGGGTCGGAACTGGTGCGCCTCCAGTGCTACGAGGGAGTCGACGAGGCCCGCGCACTCTACGAGTGGAACCACGCCAAACAGATCCTCCGGATTCAGGCCGGGCAGGGCGAAGGCGCCGACTGGGACCGCACCAAAGACGACGTCTTCAGCGAGGAGTTCCTGCTCTCACGCCCGCTGCTGACCGCGATCCGTCGCACCGAACCCACCGTTCTGCTGATCGACGAGACCGACAAAGCCGATATCGAGATCGAAGGGCTGCTCCTCGAGGTCCTCTCCGACTTCGCGGTGACGGTGCCCGAGTTGGGTACGATCGCCGCCACCCGGACGCCGTTCGTCGTGCTGACCTCCAACGCCACCCGAGAACTGTCGGAAGCCCTCAAACGTCGTTGCCTGTTCCTGCACATCGACTTTCCCGATGCCGACCTCGAGCGGCGCATCCTGCTGTCGAGGGTGCCCGAGATGCCCGAGGCGCTGGCCGCCGAATTGGTCCGGATCATCGGGGTGCTGCGCGGGATGCAACTCAAAAAGTTGCCGTCGGTCGCGGAGACTATCGACTGGGGTCGCACCATTCTGGCGCTGGGAATGGACACCATCGACGACGAGACGATCGCGACGACGTTGGGCGTCATCCTCAAACATCAATCGGATCAGCAGCGCGCCAGCGGTGAGCTTCGGCTGAACTGATGCCTTCCCTGCAGCCGCCGGCACCGCACGGACTCCCGGGGCACCTGGTGGGATTCGTGGAAGCCCTTCGCGCCCAAGGCATTTCGGTAGGGCCGTCGGAGACCGTCGACGCGGGCCGGGTGCTGACCGTGTTGGGACTGGGGGATCGTGAGGCGTTGCGGGAAGGATTCGCATGCGCGGTCCTGCGCCGCGCCGACCATCGACCGGCCTACGACGCGATGTTCGACCTGTGGTGGCCTGCGGCGCTCGGGGATCGCACGGTCGTTTCGGACGACGAGCCGGCCGATGGGCCGCCGCCCGTCGACATCGAGACGCTGAGGGCGATGCTGACGGATCTGCTCTCCGAAAATCCCGACATCGGCGATCAGGACCAGCGGTTGGTTGCGCTCGTCGCGCAGATCGTCGAGGCGCACGGGCGCTACACATCCAGTCGGGGTCCGTCCTACTCGTCGTATCAGGCGCTCAAGGCGATGGGCCTCGACGAACTGGAAGGCCGATTACTGGCCGGTCTGTTGGCCCCGCATGGTGACGAGCCGAGTCCCACCCAGGAGCAGATAGCCAAAGCCATCGCCGCCCGAAAGATCTCGCAGCTACGCCGAATCGTCGACAACGAGACCAAACGGCGCTCCGCCGAGCAACTGGGCCGCGAACACGTACAGATGTACGGTGTCCCGCAGCTGTCGGAGAACGTCGAGTTCCTGCGTGCATCGGGCGACCAGCTACGGCAGATGCGCCGTGTCGTCGCTCCGCTGGCCAGGACGCTGGCGACCCGACTGGCCGCCCGGCGGCGGCGTGCCCGGGCCGGCGTGATCGACCTGCGCCGGACGCTGCGCCGGTCGATGTCGACGGGCGGGGTTCCCATCGACCTGGTGCTGCGTAAGCCGAGGCCGGCGCGGCCCGAGCTCGTAGTCCTGTGCGATGTCTCCGGATCGGTCGCAGGCTTCAGCCATTTCACTCTGCTCCTGGTTCATGCGCTGCGCCAGCAGTTCTCCCGCGTTCGCGTCTTCGCCTTCATCGACACCACCGACGAGGTGACCCACCTGTTCGGACCCGAAGCCGACCTGGCGCTGGCCATCCAGCGCATCACCCGCGAGGCGGGCGTCTACACCCGTGACGGGCACTCCGACTACGGAAACGCATTCACGTCGTTTCGCGAGAACTTCCACAACGTGCTGTCGCCGCGCAGTTCGCTTCTGGTTCTCGGTGATGGCCGAACGAACTACCGCAACCCGGCCGTCGACGTCCTGGCGCACATGGTCAGCGTCAGCCGCCACGCGCACTGGCTCAACCCGGAGCCCAAACACCTCTGGGGCACCGGCGATTCAGCGGTGCCGCGCTATCAGGACGTCATCACCATGCACGAATGCCGGTCGGCCAAGCAGTTGGCCGCGGTGATCGACGACCTGCTCCCCGTCTGAGCCCCTCTTGCGCCCAAACCTACAAACGGGCGGAAAAGTGCGAGTAGATCCCGCCATTACGTCGATCTGGGTGCGGATCCACTCACGTAAGCTGCCCAATCATGAAACTGGGTGTGATGGGTGGGACGTTCGATCCCATCCACAACGGACACCTGGTCGCCGCCAGCGAGGTCGCCGACCTGTTCGACCTCGATGAGGTGATTTTCGTGCCGACCGGCGAGCCCTGGCAGAAGGAGGGCCGCAGGGTCAGCCCAGCCGAGGACCGCTACCTGATGACGGTGATCGCCACGGCCTCCAACCCCCGATTCTCGGTGAGCCGCGTTGACATCGACCGCGGCGGCCGCACCTACACCAAGGACACGCTGCACGACCTGCGCAATCTCCATTCGGACAGCGAACTGTTCTTCATCACCGGCGCCGACGCGCTCGCCTCGATCCTGTCGTGGCAGGACTGGGAAGACTTGTTCTCGATCTCGAAGTTCATCGGAGTAAGCCGCCCCGGTTACGACCTCGACGGCCAACACATCGTCGCCGCCATCGACAAACTTCCCGAGGACGCCCTGCACCTCGTCGAGATACCGGCCTTGGCCATCTCGTCCAGCGATTGCCGAGCGCGAGCCGCCCGGGCCCGGCCGATCTGGTACCTCGTCCCGGACGGCGTGGTGCAGTACGTCTCCAAACGCAAGCTCTATCAGGAGTGCACGAAGTGACAGCATCAGACGAATCGATCCGGATGGCGACCATCGCGGCGCAGGCCGCGGCGTCGAAACTCGCCCAGGACATCACCGTCATCGACGTGTCCGGGCAACTGGTGATCACGGACTGCTTCGTCATCGCCTCGGCATCCAACGAGCGCCAGGCCGGTGCGATCGTCGACGAGGTCGAAGACAAGATGCGGGCCGCCGGTCACAAGCCCGCCCGCCGCGAAGGCGCCCGCGAAGGGCGCTGGGTGCTGCTGGATTTCATCGACATCGTCGTGCACGTTCAACATCAGGACGAACGCAACTTCTACGCCCTCGACCGACTCTGGCGGGACTGCCCGACCATCGAGGTCGACCTCGAGCCGCAGGAATCCCCGTGACCGTTCGCCGCCTGGTCATGCTGCGGCATGGGCAAACCGACTACAACGCCGGAAGCCGCATGCAGGGTCAGCTCGACATCGAACTCACGGACCTCGGCAAGGCCCAGGCGGTGGCCGCCGCCGAGGTTCTGGCCAAACGCCAGCCGCTGCTGATCGTGTCGTCGGATCTGCGGCGCGCCTACGACACGGCAGTGGCACTCGGCGAACGCGCCGGGTTGCGGATCCAGGTGGACGGCCGGCTGCGCGAAACGCATTTGGGGGACTGGCAGGGTTTGACTCACACGCAGGTCGATGAGATCGCCCCGGGAGCGAGGGCTGCCTGGCGTGACGATGCGACGTTGGCCCCCCACGGCGGCGAAAGCCGCATCGATGTGGCCAACCGCAGCGTGCCCCTCGTCGCCAACATCTTTGGGGGCGAACCGGAGTGGGGTGCGGGCAGCTGCGACAGGCCCGTCGTTCTGGTTGCGCACGGTGGGCTGATCGCGGCCCTGACCGCTGCGCTGCTGGGTCTGCCGGTGACCAGCTGGCCCGCGCTGGGGGGGATGGGCAACGCCAGTTGGGCGCAGCTGTCGGGCCACGGCGCAGAAGGTGCGGCGTTCGAGGAGATCCGGTGGCGTCTGGACGTGTGGAACGCCTCGGCTCAGGTTGCCAACGATGTCCTCTGAGGCTCATCCGAAGCGGCCGGCTCTACTGGTGTTCGCCGATTCGCTGTCCTACTACGGTCCGGCCGGCGGACTTCCCGCCGACGATCCCCGGATCTGGCCGAATATCGTTGCCTCCCAACTTGACTGGGATCTCGAGCTGGTTGGCCGAATCGGCTGGACATGCCGCGATGTGTGGTGGGCGGCCACCCAGGACCCCCGATCGTGGGCGGCGCTGCCGCGGGCCGGGGCGGTGGTGTTCGCCACTGGCGGAATGGATTCGCTTCCGTCACCCGTGCCGACGGCGATTCGGGAACTGATCCGCTACACCAGGCCACCACGATTGCGTCGATTGGTCCGCAACTCCTACGAGTGGGTGCAGCGCCGATTCTCGCCGATCTCCCGTTCTGCACTGCCGCCGCATCTCACCGCTGAATACCTTGAAATGACCCGCGCCGCAGTGGATTTCAACAGGCCGGGGATTCCGATCGTGGCGTCGCTACCGTCGGTGCATATCGCGGACGGCTACGGCAGGGCGCATCAGGGCCGCCAGGGCACTGTCGACGCGATCACTGCGTGGGCCGGGCAGCACCACATACCACTGGTCGACCTGAAGGCCGCCGTGGCCGACGAAGTGCTTTCGGGCCGCGCCAATCCAGATGGAATTCACTGGAATTTCGAAGCGCACCGGGCCGTCGCCGAACTGATGCTCACGTCGCTGACGCAAGCCGGTGTTCCCGCCGGGAAGGTTCACGGCTGACGATGCCGGTTGTGGTGGTGACCGATTCCTCGGCGCGAATCCCGGCAAAGGTCGCGGCGGAAGCGGGAATTCGCGTCGTTCCGCTGCATGTGCTGGTCGACGGGCTGGACCTGCTGGACGGCATCGACGAAGCCCCGGCGGACCTTTATACCCGCGGCTCGGTGACCACCGCGGGCGCGACCCCGGTTGAGTTGGCTCGTGCCTTCCGGCAGGCGCTGGCCGACAGCGAAGGTGACGGCGTTGTCGCCGTGCATATTTCGCACTTTCTCTCGAGCACGGCGAATGCGGCGAAGCGGGCCGCGCACGGGTTCGATGGAAAGGTTCGCGTTGTCGACTCCAAATCGGCGGCGATGGGAACCGGATTTGCGGCCTTGGCCGCCGCCCGCGCCGCCGCCCGCGGTGCGGACCTGAATGCCGTTGCGGCAAAAGCGGAATCGGCGGTTCGCGAGACGTCCGCCTACATCGTGGTGCACCGCCTCGACAACCTGCGTCGCAGCGGCCGCATCGGAACGGCGGCATCCTGGGTGGGTACGGCCTTGGCGGTGAAGCCGGTGTTGCGTATCGACGATTTCGGACGTTTCGTGTTGGCGCAACGAGTCCGCACGGCGTCACGGGCCGTCGCGATGATGGTGGAGCAGGTGCTGGAACTGGTGGGGGAGCGGCGGGCCCGATTGGCGGTGCACCACGTCGACGACATCGACGGTGCCACCCAGGTGGCGGCGACACTGGCGTCGGCGCTACCGGGGTGCGGGCCGGCGATGATCACCGAGCTGGGGCCGGTGCTGGGTGTGCATGTGGGACCGGGCGCGCTGGGTGTCGTGGTTCAGCTGAGGGATAGGGTGGTCGATCCGCTATGAGTGGCCGGCGGCCGAACCTCGATGGCGGCTCCGATCTCGGCGGGCATGGCCGCCGTGGTGAATCAACCTCCGTGGTGAATCAATCAGTCACAGTCGTCGTTTCATGCACAGGCGCCAGGGGTGACGGGCTCTCGCGGCGCGCTGACGTGGGTGTGAAATCTACGTTCGTGGAATGCGATCCGACCGGCCCCATTTTCCGCTCAGCCGATTGAGCCCCGATCCGGGCGAGAACGAAGATGACCCGGATCCGGCAGACGATCTTCCTAGCTGGATTCCCGACGGCCGGGTTTCGCGTCGAGAACGGTGGCTCTCGGCCATCCGGGTCGACCCGGGGCGATCCGGTGGAATCACCCTGGCGGTCGTCGCCGTGATCGCGGTGCTGGTAACGATTTTCGTCGCTGTTCGCGATAGCCCCGCGCCGGTCGTCTCGGCCAAACTGCCGCCGGTCGAGATGGTCTCGTCGGAGGTGGCGCGGCCAAGTGGAAGTCAGGCCCCCCGGCCCGATGCGCCGGCCGTCGTCAGCGTTGTTGGACTCGTTCACCAGCCCGGCCTCGTCACCCTCGCGCCCGGATCGCGAATCGCGGACGCGGTATCCGCTGCGGGAGGCGCACTGAATGGCGCCGACCTGATCGGATTGAACCTCGCCGGCAGGGTTGCCGACGGGCAGCAGATCGTGGTGGGGGTCGCCACCCCGGCTGGGCAGCCCGCGGTGCTCGGCAGTTCGGTGACGTCCTCCGGCGCCTCCGCGTCGATCGCTCCCACCGAGAGGGCCGGTGATACGGATTCAACTGCCCGCATCGATCTCAACACCGCGACAGCCGAGCAGCTCGACGCGCTACCCGGAGTCGGGCCGGTCACCGCGGCGGCCATAGTGGCGTGGCGCGCTGCACACGGCACATTCAGCAACGTCGACGAGCTCGGCGACGTCGACGGAATCGGGCCGGCTCGTCTCGAGAGGCTGCGCGCCCTGGTGAAGGTGTGACCGACACCGACGGTGAACACGCAGGGCTCGATCTGCGACTCGTCCCGGCCGCGCTCACCGCTTGGCTGGTCACGGCGGCTGGAATCGTCTGGAACGCCGGGCCGACGCTGGCGGCCGCCGGGGTGGTGACGGCCCTGATCACGTTGACTGCCTTGTCTTTTCGCGGTGAATCAGCGGGCTCGACGACCAGGACCGCAGGGATGGGGGTTGCAGCCGTCGCCGTGGTGGGTGCGGGATTCGGCATGGCTGTCACGCTTCGCTGCGACGCTGTTCGACACCATCCGCTCACTGCGCGATCCGGCCAATCCGATTGGGTGACGGTCACGGCCAGTGAAAGTCCGCGATCGGTACTGGGCGGCCGGGTGATGTTCCGCGGCAACCTAATTGAGGTCGACGGGTCCGGCTTGACGGGCGCAGTAGTAGTTTTCGCGCCAGCCGCGACTTACGGAGGGCTGATGGCCGGACAGCCGGCCAGGTTCCGGGCGCGCATAGGCCGACCACCTCGACCCGACCTCACCGTGGCGGCACTCACCGCTACGGGAGAGCCGGCGCTGGGCGAAGCCGGCCTGCTGCAGCGTGCCGCGAACACCGTGCGGGCGCGATTCGGGGAAGTGGCCAGGACTGTGCTGCCGGCGGGGCAGGCCGCAGCGGTGTCGGGCCTGGTGCTCGGTGACACCTCGACCGTGCCGTCAACCACGACGGCGGAATTCCGAACGGCCGGGCTCACGCACCTGATGGCGGTGTCGGGCGCCAACGTGACGATCGTGTGCGGCGCAATGCTGTTGTCATCGGTGATCGTCGGCCCTCGCATGGCGGTCGCTGTCGCGGTTGTGGCGCTGGTGGCGTTCGTCATAGTGGTCCAGCCGACTGCGAGCGTATTGCGTGCGGCGGTCATGGGTGCGATCAGCCTGCTGGCAGTGTTGGCGTCGCGGCGGCGTCAGGCGATACCGGCGCTGGCGGCAACCGTCATCACATTGATGGTGTTGCAGCCACAGCTGGCGGTCGACATCGGGTTTGCCCTGTCGGTTGTCGCAACCGCCGGTCTCGTTCTGATCGCACCGACCTGGTCGCGCCGGCTTTGTGTTCGGGGCTGGCCCAAGCCCATCGCCGACGCGGTATCCGTGGCAGTGGCGGCACAGCTGGTGACGGCGCCGTTGATCGCGGCGATATCGGGCCGGTTCAGCGTCGTGGCGGTCCTCGCCAACCTGGTGGTGGCGCCCGTCATCGCGCCCGTCACGGTGCTGGGGACCGCCGCGGCGGCACTGTGCGTGGTGGCACCGGGTGTCGCGGGCCTTCTGATCCGATTCACAGGTCCCGAAGTGTGGTGGCTGCTGCGGGTGGCCCATGTCGCGGCGGGCATGCCCGTGGCCAATCTGCCGGTGCCGTCAGGAATGGCCGGACTCTTGACACTCGGTGGAGCGGGGGTGCTGGCGGTCCTGCTCGTCATGCGCCCGTGGCACGATTCACGGGTGACGCGTGGTGAAGGTGCGGGGAGTCCCAAGTGAGCGCGGTGGCTGCCCTGCATTTGATCCTGGGCGACGAGGAGCTACTGGTCGAACGGGCCGTCGGCGGGGTTTTGCGTGCAGCCCGTAAGGCCGCGGGCACCGACGACGTCCCAGTGAACCGGCTGCGCGCCGGTGAGGTGTCGGTGAACGAACTGGCCGAACTCCTGAGTCCGTCGCTGTTCGCCGACGAACGCCTGGTGATTCTTGAGGCCGCGGCCGAGGCGGGTAAAGACGCGGTCGAGCTCATCGCCTCGGCGGCGGCCGAGCTGCCGCCCGGCACCATCCTCGCGGTGGTCCACTCAGGTGGCGGCCGTGCCAAAGCTCTCGCCGACCGGCTGAAGAAGTTGGATGCAGAGGTGCACCCGTGCGCCAAGATCACCAAGGCGGGGGAACGGGCAGACTTCGTACGCGCCGAATTCCGCAGATGCAAAGTCAAAGTCGACGACGAAACCGTCAACGCGCTGCTCGATGCGGTGGGTTCCGATATCCGCGAACTGGCTGCGGCGTGCTCCCAACTCGTTGCCGATACGGGCGGAACGGTCGACGAGGCCGCGGTTCGGCGGTATCACAGCGGGAAAGCCGAGGTGTCGGGCTTTGAAATCGCCGACAAGGCTGTGGCGGGGGATGTCGAGGGGTCGGCTGAAGCCTTGCGTTGGGCGATGATGCGCGGCGTGCCGCACGTGGTCCTAGCGGATGCGCTGGCCGAGGCGATTCACGCTATCGCGCGAGTGGGATCGTTGTCGGGAGACCCCTACCGGCTGGCGTCGGAAGTGGGAATGCCGCCGTGGCGCATACAGAAGGCGCAGCGACAGTCGCGGCGCTGGTCATCGGAAAATGTGACAACCGCCGTTCGGCTGGTGGCTGCGCTGAACGGCGATGTCAAAGGGGTGGCGGCGAATGCCGACTACGTGCTTGAGAAAGCTGTACGTGAGGTGGCCCAGCTGGCCGCCGGTGGCGGCCACGGCTGAGCCGAAGATCAGAACTGGCTGATCAGAGCTTGTTGAACGCCAAGGCCAGAGCCGACTTGCGGTTCGCGGCCTGGTTCTTGTGAATGACGCCCTTGCTGGCGGCCTTGTCGAGCTTGCGATTGGTGGTGGTGAGCAGAACGCCGGCCTTCTCCTTGTCGCCCTCGGCGGCAGCCTCACGGAACGCGCGGACAGCCGTGTGGAGTGACGACTTCACCGACTTGTTGCGCAACCGACGGCGCTCGTTGGTGCGGTTGCGCTTCTCCTGCGACTTGATATTGGCCACGCGTGAGCTTCCTTCGTAAATGATCGGGGTTCTGGTTGCCGCGACCGTGCAGGCCGCCGGGCAGCGAACGCTCAGGTTACCAGTTTGGCCCGCAATCTCCCAAAGTCGCTCTCACGGCCTGCCGAAACGCCCGACTTAGTGCAGCATGTGACGGGTGAGCCTTCGCACCCTTCCATCGCAGTCATCACAGGCTCGACCATCGGGCGACGGGTCGGGCACGCCACGCGAGCACGAGCCCATTTTCGGGGGTTACAACAACCCGGGTTCGTACGCCAAGGCGTTCGACGAGATGTTCGACAACCGGGGCAACGTCCGAGGCCCTTACAAAGGCATCTATGCCGAGGTGGCACCGTCCGACGCCAGCAGTCTGGAAGCCCGTGCCGAAGCCCTGGGCAGGGCGTTCATCGATCAGGGCATCACGTTCTCGCTGTCGGGGCAGGAGCGCCCGTTCCCGCTGGATCTGGTGCCGCGGGTCATCTCCGCGGCCGAATGGACCAGGCTGGAGCGAGGTATCCGCCAGCGGGTCAAGGCGCTGGAGATGTACCTCGACGACATCTACGGCGATCAGGAGATCCTGCGCGACGGAGTCATCCCGCGGCGGCTGGTGACCTCCTGCGAGCACTTTCACCGCGAGGCCGCCGGAATCACACCGCCCAACGGCGTTCGGATCCATGTCGCGGGAATCGACCTCGTGCGTGACGCGCAGGGCACGTTCCGGGTGCTCGAGGACAACCTCCGTTCACCGTCGGGCGTCTCCTACGTGATGGAGAACCGCCGCACCATGGCCCGGGTGTTCCCCAACCTGTTCGCAACGCACCGCGTGCGTCCGGTTGCCGACTATTCGTCGCACCTGCTCCGGGCACTGCGGAACGCCGCCGCCACCAACGAGACCGATCCGACTGTCGTCGTCCTGACGCCGGGGCCCTTCAACTCGGCGTATTTCGAGCACTCGCTGCTCGCCCGGGAGATGGGCGTCGAACTCGTCGAGGGCCGGGACCTGTTCTGCCGCGACAACGCCGTCTACATGCGGACGACAAACGGCGAAACCCAGGTCGACGTCATCTACCGCCGCATCGACGACGCCTACCTCGACCCCATGCAGTTCCGGCCCGACTCGGTTCTCGGAATCGCCGGCGTCCTCAACGCCGCTAGAGCCGGAAACGTGGTGATCTCCAGCGCGGTGGGCAACGGCGTCGGAGACGACAAACTCGTCTACACCTACGTGCCGACGATCATCGAGTACTACCTGGGCGAGAAGCCCATCGTTCCGAACGTCGACACGTTCCGCTGCTGGCTGGACGACGAACGCGAAGAGGTGCTCGACCGGATCAAGGAGCTCGTCATCAAACCGGTCGAAGGTTCCGGCGGCTACGGGATCGTGTTCGGTCCGGACGCGTCCGAGAAGGAATTGGCGGCGACCGCCAAGAAGATCCGCAGCGATCCGCGCGGCTGGATCGCCCAGCCGGTGGTGCAATTGTCGACGGTCCCGACGAAGGTCGGGGATCACCTCGCGCCCCGCCACGTCGACCTCCGGCCGTTCGCGGTCAACGACGGGGACGACGTGTGGGTGCTGCCCGGCGGTCTCACCCGGACGGCGCTCGTCGAAGGCTCGTTGGTGGTGAACTCAAGTCAGGGCGGCGGGTCGAAGGACACCTGGGTGCTGGCCTCGCGGACCTCTGCCGCGCGGGAGCTGGGCGCCGCCGAAATCGTGCGGCGACTGCCCCCGTCCAAACGGGGTCAGGACAAAGGCTCGGACGGACCTGCCAACCAGCCGCAGCAACAAGGCGGCTCAGCCCAACAGCAACAACAGCAGCAACAACAGCAGCAACAACAGGCGGAGATGCACTGATGCTGGCTCGCAACGCCGAAGCGCTCTACTGGATCGGCCGCTACGTCGAGCGCGCCGACGACACCGCCCGGATCCTCGACGTCGCCGTCCACACTCTCCTTGAGGATTCGAGCGTCGACCCCAACCGCACATCGCGGGTTTTGCTCGAGGTACTCGGCATCAAGCCGCCCGACACCGCACTCGACATGTGGTCACTGACGGATCTGGTCGCGTTCAACCGGGACCCCCAAGACGGCTGCTCGATCGTCGCGGCCATCTCGGCCGCGCGCGAAAACGCGCGGTCGGCCCGCGAGGTCACCTCCAGCGACATGTGGGAGTGCCTGAACACCACCTACAACGCGTTGGCCGAACGTGAGCGTGCGGCACGCAAACTCGGCCCGCACGAGTTCTTCACCTTCATCGAGGGACGTGCCGCGATGTTCGCCGGACTGGCCGACTCGACGCTGTCCCGTGACGAGGGCTACCGATTCCTGGTTCTGGGTCGTGCGCTGGAACGCATCGACATGACGGTGCGCCTCCTGCTGTCCCGCGTCGGTGACAGCGCGTCATCCCCGGCCTGGGTGACGCTCCTCCGTTCCGCGGGCGCGCATGACACCTACCTGCGGACGTACCGCGGTGTCCTCGACGCCACCCGCGTCGTCGAATTCATGCTGCTCGACCGCTTGTTCCCGCGCTCGATCTTCTACTCCCTCAAACTGGCCGAGCACAGCCTCGAAGAACTGACGCACCACCCGAACAGCCGGCTCGGCGCCACCGCCGAAGCCCAGCGACTCCTCGGGCGGGCCCGAAGCGAGCTGGAATTCCTGCGTCCGGGAGCGTTGCTCGAATCACTGGAAATCAGACTGGCAGGACTCCAGGAAACCTGTCGCGACGTCGGCGATGCGTTGGCGTCCCAGTACTTTCACTCCGCCCCGTGGGTCGCCTGGACGGACGCGGGCTGTAACGGCGAGGCGATCGAAGTGGGAGAACTCTGATGTGGCGGATGCGGGTCGTCCATTCGACGGGGTATGCGTACCGGTCACCGGTCACTGCCTCATTCAATGAGGCCAGGCTGACGCCGCGGTCCGACTCACGGCAGAACGTCATCCTCAACCGCGTCGAGACCGTCCCCACTTCGAGGACGTATCGGTACTTCGACTACTGGGGAACAGCCGTCACAGCGTTCGATCTGCACGCGCCGCACAGCGAGCTGGAGGTGACCGCTTCATCCGTCGTGGAGACTGAGGGCGCAGACCCGCCCACCAAAAAGGTGGATTGGGAGGCGTTGGCCTCGGAGCCGGTGATCGACCGGTTCGACGAGGTTCTCGGGGGCACGCCCTACACACCCGAGAGCAAGCGCCTGGAACGCGTCGGGGCGCGCATCGCGAAGTACAACGATCCGTTCGACTCGGTCGCGCTGGCCTGCCAGTGGGTGCGCAGTGAATTGGCCTACGTCCCGGGAAGCACAGGTGTGCATTCGTCGGGGCTGGACGCGCTGCGCGAAGGCAAGGGCGTGTGCCAGGACTTCGCTCACCTGTCGTTGATTCTGTTGCGCAGCATGGGCATTCCCGCGCGCTATGTCTCGGGCTACCTGCATCCGCACCGCGATGCCGTGATCGGGGACACCGTCGACGGGCAGAGCCACGCCTGGATTCAGGCATGGACGGGCAGCTGGTGGAATTACGACCCGACCAACGACTGCGAGATCAACGAGCAGTACGTCAGCGTCGGGACGGGGCGCGATTATGCCGACGTCACCCCGCTCAAAGGCATCTACTCGGGGGAAGGATCAACCGATCTCGACGTGATCGTCGAGATCACTCGCTTGGCGTAGTGCCGAGGAGCTCGTATGTCACGCCCAGTAGGCGATACGTTGTTTCGGCCCGACGGTCACAGGTGACCAGCAGCAGCTTGTGGTTACGCGCGGCCGCAGCCACCAGACCGTCGTAGAGTGCGCCACCGGCCAATCCTGCGGCCGCGAATTCTCGTAGGAGAGCCCGGGTATCGGTCGCGGACAGGTAGCGAGACTCGGGAAAGTTCGATTCTTCCAACCGGAGTGCTGCAGCCGGGCTGAGTCGCTGTGGCGACGGCATCCGCGTGAGTACAGACAGCAGTTCCACCGCGGCATGGCCTGACATTCCCCGGCGGCATGCGAGGAGTCTCGTCTTTGCGGTGCGGTGAAACGGGTTCTCTTGCTGGACCAACGCGAGGGCCGCACTGGTGTCCACCAGTACATGCTCAGCGCTGGTCGGCAAGGCGCAGCTCCCGCACTGTGTCGGCGTCGAGGCCTGACCCTCCGCTGGGCAGCAGGAGCAGCCCGTCTTCTTCGATCAGGTCATCGGCGGCCACGCTTTCGATGCGAATTCCGGCTCCGTCGAGAGTTACTTCCACCGCGCCCGAAACAATGCCCGATTGTTCGCGGAGTGCCTTCGGGATCACCAGGCGTCCCGCCGCATCAATGGTTGTACGCATACCATTATTAGTACCATCGGTATGCCATTCATGTCGTTTTGTTCGGAGGGTCCCTGGGCGGCCGCCGGGAACTGATCGGCCGCGCCGGACGACTAATCAGCCGTGCAATCTATGGATACCGGTGCAGCCACCGTCACTCGTGACCAACGCCGCGGCGAAGCGAGCATTCTCCGCAGGATTTGGCGGCTGCACTTCTGGGTGGCACTGTTCTCGGCGCCTGCGCTGATCACCCTGGCCTGCACCGGCCTGGTCATCCTCTACACACAACCCCTGGACATGTGGCTGCACAAGGACCTCAAGGCGGTGGCCCAGGGGAGCCAGCAGGTCTCTTTGGACGATCAGGTGGCGGCGGCTCGCCAGCACATCGGTGCCGACATGGTCCTGGACGGGGTCATTCCGCCGGACGCCCCAGGCCACTCCACAGAGGTTGACTTCGCGCCGGCCGAGGTCGCCGAAGTGGGGGAACGCAATCTCATCCAAGTGTTCATTGACCCATACACGGGTCGCTACCTCGGACAGCGCAGCGAGCTGTCCGGAATTGTCGGCTGGGCCAATCAGCTGCACCGGCTCTTCGGCAACGACGGACCCAAGATTTCGCTGCCCTCGCTGGGGCACATCATCGCCCCGTCGGCGTATCCCGACGCGACCATGAAAGTGGGCGTCGGAAACCTCATCATCGAGGTCATGGCCGGCTGGATCCTGGTTCTGCTCGCCAGCGGCATCTACCTGTGGTGGCCGCGGGCCATCGAAGGCGGCAAGCCACGGCTCGCGGTGCGGTGGCGCAAGAGCGGGCGCCTGCGGTGGCGCGACCTGCACGCCACCACCGGCATCCTGGTGTCGATCGTTTTGATCTGCTACATCGTCTCCGGGCTCACCTGGTCGCGGTATTGGGGCGAGAACTGGCGCGCGGTCGCGGCGACGGTGACGCCCGCGGCGGAGATCGATGCGCCGTCGACGCCGGCGAAGGTGGGGGACTTCGATCGGCTGGGCCGGCGAGTCGCCTGGGCGGCCAAGGACGATGCGGTGTTCGCCTCCACGACCTCGGCGCCGGGCGGTCCGAGGCCGGCCACCCTGGGCCTCGCCGAGATCGATCGGATCGCCAAGGACGAGAAGATGGTGCCCGGTTACGCGATCATTCCGCCGTCGGACAGCGTGGGCGAAGACGGTGAGCCGGTCTACGGCAGCTACACGGTGGTCAATCACTGGCCGCAGAAGCTGTCCGAGCAGCGGACGCTGTACTTGAATCAGTTCACCGGGCAGACGATCACCAACTCCAGAGCGGCGCAGGACGGCGCGCTGTCCCGGCTGTCCTCATGGAGCGTCGACATGCATATGGGCAATCAGTACGGCCTGCTGACCCGCACCCTTGCGACCCTGGCGTGCCTCGGCCTGCTCACCATGATCACCACGGGGGTGATCATGTGGTGGAAGCGCCGCCCGACAGGCAGCTCCGGTCTGCCGGGACGGGCAAGCGACAAGTCGGGCGTCGGTACACCGAGGCGCGCGGCGGTTGCGGTCGGCGTGATCGGGACCGTTCTGGCGGTCGTTTATCCCGCGTTCGGGGTCACGCTTCTTCTGGTGATCGGCGCTGAGGTGCTGTTGGCCGCAACACGCGGAGAAGATCGCTCCGTATCTCTACCGGATCGCTGATTCCTTTGGCCGCTGTTGGTTTCGCCGCGTCGGCCGAGTGGAGTTCTCAACGCTGAGTACATAGCGGCCGACGATGGTGTGTTCGCTGTGCGGACGTGACAGGCCGGTGAAGGGCTTGCACCTTCTTCGCGTAGCAGATCGGCGGTCGAGTTGGCCGATCGATGCAGGCTTTCAACATGTCGTCTTTGAATCTGAAGTGGCAGTAGCGGGCGCCTGAGCCTGCGCCGAGGCCCGGTTGCCGGCCTCGATATGGACACGCCGGTGGCTCCGAAACCTCTGTCGCCGAACAGTCTCGCCGCCTTGGTGAGCGGTCGCTCAGGTTGGCGTTCGAAGTCGTTATCGCGAGTTCCCTTCGGGAATGAAAGTGATCACTTACTATCGGTCGGATGTGACCGTACTGCGCTGGGTGGCCTGGGGGGACTGATGGTGAGGGCATTGCCGTACGACTCGGTGCCACGAAGCCGCATTCAGCGGGTTACGCCAGTGGCAGCGACTACCGCGCGTGCCGCGGACGGTCGTCTGGTTGCGGGGCCCGAGGCCCGTCCAGCGTGGTCTTCCCTCGGCGCTACAAGACACCTGACCTCTCGTGAGATATAAGGAGACCCCTCTAATGAGCTCAACCCCTGACTTCGGGATGTCTCAAGGCACTTCGCGTATGGCTGGTATCGATCGGCCACGGGCAATCCGACCGGTCGGCGGGCCCCGGCCGCAGATGACGGTCGCCGGCACCTACACCAGCTACATCGGTCGGGTTGGTGCGTTGGCGGTGGCGTTGGGGATTGGTGCTGCGGTGGTGGCGTTCCCGGTGTCGGCGTTTGCGGATTCGTCGGGTTCTGCGGGGTCTTCGGGGTCTTCGAGTTCTGCGGGTGGGTCCGATTCGTCGGGTGGTTCGTCGGGGTCGGGTAAGGGTCAGGCGGGGTCGCGTTCTGGGGCGAAGTCTGGGTCGGGCGCGGGTGCGGGTGCGTCGGGGTCTGAGTCGTCGGGGTCTGAAATGGGGTCGGGTTCGACGGGTGGATCGGCTGGGGTGTCGTCGGGCTTGTCGAGGTCTGGGTCGGGTTTTTCAGGTCGTCGTGGTTCGCGTTCGGATGCTGGTGCGGGTTCCGTAGCGCGGGCGGGTGTGCCGGCGGCGGGGTCGGTGTCGGCGGGTGATGTGGATGTGTCGTCGGTTGCTGATGAGGTGTCTTCGTCGGTTGAGCCGTCGGTGGGTTCGGTTGATGTGGGTGTTGTGGCGGTGGACGTGGGTGTTGTGGCGGCTGAGGTTGTTCCTGTGGTGGCTCCGGTGGCGGTGGCGGCTCCGCGGGCGGCGGCCTCGACGGGTGAGGTGTCGGGTTTGGGTGGGGGGTTGCTGTCGTGGTTGGGCGGTGAGGCTGCGGGTGGGTCGGGGTCTGATGGTGCCGGTGGGGCGTTGGCGTGGGCTGCGTTGGGGTTTGTGCGTCGTGATGGGGTTCGTGGGGGCGGGTTGAAGGCCGCGTCGGTGACGGGTGATCCGGCTATTAGTGCGGGTGAGGCTCTGCCGTCGTCGACGGGGTCCTCGGCCGGCACGGTGCCGACCGCTGCCTCGGTGGGGTCCTCGGTCGGTGCGGGTCTGGGTGATTTGTGGAGTTTCTTCTTCGGGAATGGGACCGCGGAGAATCCCAATGGCGGGATTTTGATTGGTAATGGCTATTCGTGGACGGCGGAAACGTGCACGGGTGGTGCGGCGTGCACGGGTGGTAATGGTGGCCTGCTGGGTAATGGCGGCAATGGGTTTAACGGGGGCAACGGCGGGTCGGCGGGTTGGTTCGGCAACGGAGGTAATGGTGGTGCGGGCGTGGCGGGCGCGGCGGGTGGTTCGGGCGGCAGTGGTGGGACGGGTGGGTTGTTCATCGGTAATGGTGGCAACGGCGGCGCGGGTGGCGCGGCGACCGACGCCAATGGTGATGGCGGCGCGGGTGGTGCAGGTGGGGATACCGGGTTGTTGGGGTGGGGCCAAGGTGGTGCCGGTGGTGCCGGTGGTGCTGGCGGTAAGGCCGGGGTGGGTGGTGATGGTGGTCGCGGCGGCAGTGTGGGTGCTATTTCGACCATTGGCGATGGCGGAGCCGGTGGTGTGGGCGGTACCGGCGGCAAGGGCGGCGGTGCCGGTGGTGATGGCGGCAATGCGGGGATCGTGTTCGGCGTCGGTGCGTCTGGTGGTGCCGGTGGAACAGGCAGCGGTGGCACCGGTGGTGTCGGTGGTGACGGCGGTGTGGGGAGTTGGTACGGGGACGGCGGGAATGGCGGGACGGGCGGCACCGGTTCGTCCGGCGGTGCGGGTGGAGATGGGGGTGTGGGTGGTCTGTTCGTTGGGCAGGGTGGCGCCGGTGGTGCCGGTGGTGATGCCACCGATGCGGCTGGTGATGGTGGCCGGGGTGGCGACGGCGGCGACAGCGGTCTGATTTCGTGGGGTAGCGGTGGTGATGGTGGTGCCGGCGGTGATGGCGGCGCGGCGGGTGTGGGCGGTGCTGGTGGTGTGGGTGGTGGCACCGGATTGATTTCGACGATCGGTGCGGGCGGTTCAGGTGGTGCCGGCGGTGATGGCGGTGTGGCTGCTGGGGCTGGTGGTGATGGCGGTAATAGCGGGATTGTGTTCGGCTCCGGTGGTGCCGGTGGTGCGGGCGGGGATGCGACGGTCGCGGGTGGGGATGGTGGTGCTGGTGGTGATGGCGGGAGCACGGGGTTGTTGTCGTTGTGGGGTTCAGGTGGCGCGGGCGGTATCGGTGGCGCTGGCGGGAAGGGTGTTTCGGGTGCTGCCGGGTCGACCGGAGATCCCAACGGCGGTACCGGGAGTGCGGGCGGCAAGGGTGGTGCGGGCGGTAACGGTGGGGACGGCAGTTACGTCTTCGGCGTTGGTGGTGCGGGTGGGGCGGGCGGCACGGGTGGTACGGGTGGTCGGGGCGGCAATGGTGTTCAGGGCTCGACGGCGGCCTCGGCGGGTGCTTCGGGTGGCAATGGTGGCAACGGCGGCACGGGTGCGGCTGGCGGTGCCGGTGGTGCGGGCGGTGACGCGGGTGTGGGCCGTGTTTTGTTGTTCTTCGGGCGTAACGGCACTAATGGGTCGGGCGGCAACGGTGGGGCCGGGGGTGATGCGGGCAACGCGGGCAATGGTGGTCGTGGTGGCGACGGCGATGCCGGCACACCGAATGGCGGTGTGGGCGGTAACGGCGGTAGCCGGGGCACAGCGGGTGCCGGGGGATCCGGTGGTGCCGCCGGATCTGGCGGTGCCGGCGGTACGACGGGGATCAGCGGTGGAAACGGAAGCACCGCCAGCGGGGGTAATGGTGGGACCGGTGGTGCGGGCTGGAACAGCACCGACCCGGATGTGGCCGGTGGTGACGGCGGTACGGGTGGCAACGCCGGGGCGATCGGCGAGGGCGGGGCTGGTGGTGCGGGCGGGCACGGTGGCACTGGGGTCAGTGGGACGAATGGTTCGGGGACCGGTGCCAGCGGTACCAGTGGCTCTTCGGGTGGTGCCGGCGGCAACGGCGGTGCGGGTGGGTTGGGTGGATCGATCTCCGGTAACGGCGGTACCGGTGGTGCTGGCGGTGCGGGCGGCACGGGCGGTCGGGGCGGGGACGGCGTCGATGGTCTGACGGGCATGTTCCCTGGTGGTGATGGCACCGATGGTGGTGCCGGTGGTAGCGGCGGCGATGGCGGTTCCGGCGGCAATGGTGGTGCTGGTGGCGGTGCGGTGGGTAAGGGGTCGGTCGGGGTCAACGGCAACGGTGGGGCGGGCGGAGCGGGTGGGAATGCTGGTCACGCCGGCAATGGTGGTGACGGCGGCGACGGCAACGCCTCGGTGCGGACTGGTGGTGATGGTGGTTCGGGCGGTGACCGTGGGGCTTCGGGTGCAGGTGGGGCTGGTGGTGCGGTGGGTAGCGGTGGCTCCGGTGGGTCCTCGGGTGCGTCGGGTGCCGACGGTGCAACCGCGACCGGAGGTAACGGTGGTCGGGGTGGCCGGGGCTGGAATTCCACCATTGCAGGCCAAGACGGTGGTGACGGTGGTGTCGGCGGCACTGCGGGTGCCGGTGGCGGGGTAGCGGGCACGGGTGGAACCGGTGGTAGCGGCGGGACAACGGGCAACGGCGGGCGAGGTGGTCGTGGCGGGTCGGGCGTTGCGGGCGGGGGCACGGGTGGTGCCGGTGGTGTGGGTGGTTCCGGTGGTGCGGTATCGGGGAACGGTGGCACGGGTGGTGAAGGCGGTACCGGTGGTGCGGCCACCGACGAGGCCCCTGCCGGACACGGCGGTACCGGTGGCGTCGGCGGTAACGCGGGTGCTGCCGGCAACGGCGGTGCTGGCGGTGGTGGTGGTGTCGGCGGAGCGGGTTTAGCGGGTCAGGGTTCGGGCACGGGGGGCACCGGTACCGCGGGCACGACCGGCGGCGACGGTGGTGCCGGTGGGGCCGGTGGTCTGGGTGGTTCGGTGACCGGTAACGGAGGCTCGGGCGGTTCCGGTGGTGCTGGTGGTGCCGGTGGTGATGGTGGCGATGGTGAAGATGGGGCGAACTCGACGACCCCCGGCGTGGCCGGGGGCACCGGCGGTGACGGCGGAACCGGTGCTAGCGGCGGCCGTGGTGGTGTTGGTGGTGGCGCGGGCAAGGCGGTCGGTGCCGGGGTTGCCGGCGGTAATGGTGGTGGTGGTGCGGGCGGGACGGGTGGTGCGGCCGGCGACGGCGGCAACGGCGGCCGCGGGGCCAACGGTGTCGAGGAGACCCCGGATGGCAGTCGTGGCGGTAACGGCGGGAACCGGGGTGCAGCCGGTAGCGGTGGTGTTGGTGGCACCGCCGGGGGCACCGGCGCCGGCAAGGGCGGCGCCGGAGCCACTGGCGCCAGCGGTGGCGGCGGTAACGGCGGTGCCGGCGGGGATGGCTGGGACAACCCCGAGGTAGGTGGAACCGGTGGTAAGGGCGGTGCCGGTGGAGACGCCGGCACCACCGGTGATGGCGGCACCGGTGGTGCCGGTGGCGATGGTGGCACGGGCGGTGGTGGTGGTGCGGGTGGCTCGGGTGGCGCGGGTGGATCACTGGCCGGTAACGGCGGTTCCGGCGGCACCGGTGGCAACGGCGGTACCGGTGCGGGTGCGACGGCGCCTGGGGCGACGGGTCGTGATGGCGGTGCCGGCGGCACGGGCGGCACCGGCGGCGGTGCGGGCACCGGTGGTACGGCGGGTAGTGGTGGTCAGGGTGGCAACGGCGGTACCGGCGGTGCCGGGGCCAACGGGACGACGGGTAGCGGTTCATCGGGTGGCAGCGGCGGTAACGGCGGTAATGGTGGTACTGCCGGTGCCGGTGGATCCGCGGGTGCGGGTACGGGTGGTACGGCGGGTAACGCGGGTGTGGGTGGTTCGGGTGGGACGGGCGGCAACGGCGGGACGGGTGCGGGTGCGACGGCGCCTGGGGCGACGGGTCGTGATGGTGGTGCTGGCGGTAATGGTGGTGCTGGTGGTGGTGCTGCGACGGGTGGCACTGCGGGCAGTGGTGGTCAGGGCGGTAATGGTGGTACCGGTGGTGCGGGTGCGAGCGGGAGCACGGGTGCTGGTGTTTCCGGTGGTACGGGTGGTGATGGTGGTGCCGGCGGTACGGCTGGTGCCGGCGGTACGGCGGGTTCCACAGCCAGTGGCGGTTCGGGTGGTACGGCGGGTAATGCCGGTGTCGGTGGCAGTGGTGGTGCTGGTGGGAACGGTGGGACGGGTGCGGGTGCGACCGCGGATGGGGCGACCGGTCTGGCGGGTGGTGCTGGCGGTAATGGTGGTGCTGGTGGTGGTGCTGCGACGGGTGGGACCGCGGGTGTCGGCGGTCAGGGTGGCAATGGTGGTACCGGTGGGCAGGGTGCGAACGGGAGCACGGGTGCTGGTGTCTCCGGTGGCACGGGCGGCGATGGCGGTGCCGGTGGTACGGCTGGTGCTGGTGGCAGCGGTGGTTCGACCGCGGCGGGTGGCAGTGGTGGTACGGCGGGTAATGCCGGTGTCGGCGGCAGTGGTGGTGCTGGTGGGAACGGTGGGACGGGTGCGGGTGCGACCGCGGATGGGGCGACCGGTCTAGCCGGCGGCGCCGGCGGTAACGGTGGTGCCGGTGGCGGTGCCGCCACGGGTGGAACCGCAGGTGTCGGCGGGCACGGCGGCAACGGTGGTACCGGCGGGCAGGGTGCGAACGGCAGCACAGCCGCAGGAGCCTCCGGTGGCACGGGTGGCGATGGCGGTGCCGGCGGTACCGCGGGTGCCGGTGGCAGCGGTGGTTCGACCGCGGCGGGCGGCAGTGGCGGTACGGCGGGTAACGCCGGTGTCGGCGGCAGTGGTGGTACCGGCGGGAACGGTGGTACCGGTGCGGGTGCCACCACGGACGGAGCGACCGGTCTAGCCGGCGGTGCGGGCGGCCAGGGTGGTGCCGGTGGCGGCGCGAGCACCGGCGGTGTCGCGGGCTTCGGTGGTGAGGGCGGTGACGGCGGTACCGGCGGGCAGGGCGCGAACGGGAGCACCGGTGCGGGAGCATCCGGTGGTACCGGTGGTGACGGTGGCCGCGGTGGCGCCGCAGGTCTCGGTGGTGCGGCGGGTTCGACTGCCGGTGGCGGCAGCGGCGGCACCGCAGGCAGTGCGGGTGCGGGCGGCTCCGGCGGCACGGGCGGCAACGGCGGCACCGGTGCGGCGGGCACGACGGACGGCGCTACCGGTCTGGCTGGTGGCGCAGGCGGCAAGGGTGGTGCCGGAGGTACCGGTGGTACAGGTGGCGCCGCGGGCAGCGGCGGCCTGGGTGGCAACGGTGGTACCGGTGGTGCCGGCGCCAACGCAGGAGCTACCTCTGGCTCCGGTGCCAATGGGCTTACAGGAGGCAAGGGCGGTGACGGTGGCAACGCTGGTGCCGGTGGGGCCTCGGGTGCGTCCGCCGGCGGGACCGATGGCGCCGACGGCAATGCTGGCGTCGGCGGCAATGGCGGTACGGGTGGCAACGGTTCGGACGGCACCGCTGGTGCCGTCGTCACCGGCTACACCGTTGGCAATACCGGCGGCGCCGGCGGTGCCGGTGGCGAGGGCGGCAGTGGTGGTCAGGGCGGTACCGGAGGAACGGCAGGCAGCGGCGGCTCGGGTGGCTCGGGCGGCCGAGGTGGTGCCGGCGGCACCGGTGGCGCTACGGCTGATGCCGGCAGTGACGGCAAAGCCGGTGGTTCCGGTGGTGCCGGCGGTGCGGCAGGGGCCGGCGGTGCCTCGGGTGCGGCCAACGGCGGACAGACCGGGGCCGTGGGTGACTACGGCGTCGGCGGTACCGGCGGCACCGGTGGTCAAGGTGGTGCCGGGGCCGTCTCGGCCGGGACGACGAGCACGACCGGGTTCGCCGGCTCCTATGCACCGCCCAACTGGACCTTCAGCCAGACAGGTACGGGGGGGAGCGTCAACACCAGCGGTGCTCCGGGAACCGTCGTCATCAACAGCGCCACTCTGATCGGCGGCGGGACCTCCCGCTACATAACCACTGCGCCTATTTCAGATGCCGGCGAAGTCAGCTTCGACTGGTCGATCAGTAACGCCAACTACACGGTTCAGTTCTTGGTCAACGGCGTCCCGACGTTGCTGAACGGCGGCGGTGAGACCTCCGGTACTTACAGCACGTCCGTGCTTGCCGGCAGCACGATCGGATTCGAGTTCGTACAGGGGCCGACGGCACCTCCTCCAGCGACGTTGACCATCATCAACGCCGTGTTCCCCGGCCAGACCGCGGGTGCAAGCGCAGCGGGTGCCGGTGGTAGCGGTGGCACCGGCGGTGCCGGTGGCACCGGCGGCACGGGTGGTGCTGCAGGCAAGGGTGGCCAGGGTGGTGACGGCGGTGTCGGTGGTCTGGGAGCCAGCGGCGGCGCTACCTCGGGTGATGGGGTTACCGGGCTGGCAGGCGGTTCCGGTGGTACCGGTGGTGACGCGGGTGCTGGTGGCGCCTCGGGTGCCACTGCTGGTGGCGCCACTGCGGCGGCCGGTAACGCAGGCCGCGGCGGCACGGGCGGTACCGGCGGTAACGGTTCGAACGGCACTGATGGTGCGGCGGTCACCGGATACACCGTCGGTAACACCGGCGGTGCGGGCGGTGCCGGTGGTACCGGCGGTCAGGGTGGCCAAGGCGGTACCGGCGGCACCGCGGGCGCCGGCGGCTCAGGCGGTATGGGCGGCCGGGGGGGGGCTGGAAGCACCGGAGGGTCCACAGCCGATGCCGGTAGCGACGGACAAGCCGGTGGCGCCGGTGGTACGGGCGGCGCGGCTGGCGCCGGCGGCGCATCGGGTGCGGCCAACGGCGGCTCAACCGGGGCTGTCGGCGCATCCGGCACCGGCGGCAACGGGGGCACCGGTGGTCAGGGCGGCGCCGGTGCGGACGCATCATCAGGCACCAGCGGTAATAGCGGCTTCGCAGGCGCCTACGACCCCGCCAACTGGCAGATAATTACGGGTCCAACTTCGGGTGGGTCAGTGGACACCAGCGGCGCGCCGGGGACTGTGGTGATCACCGGGACAGACGACCTCTCCACCATTCAGTACAAGTTCATTCCGGTCCCCACGGCCGGTACGGTCAGCTTTGACTGGGCTGCCACGGGCGCCAATAGCATCCAGAACTTCGTGGTAAATGGGGTGCCGACTCAGCTGAGCGTCAATGGCAGTCCGCCGTCGGGGCATTTGGAGGTGTCCGTCACTGCCAGCGGTTCCATCGCATTCGAGATCACTCGACTGCCCGGTGCCCCCGCCCCGGGCACATTGACCATCACCAACGCTGTATTCCCCGGTCAGACAGCAGGTGGGGGTGCTGCAGGCGCAGGCGGTACCGGCGGTACCGGCGGCGCAGGTGGTAATGCCGGTGCGGGTGGCACCGTCGGCAAGGGCGGTACCGGCGGTGTCGGCGGCACGGGTGGCCAGGGAGCCCCCGGTTCCAGCGGTGGAGGTACCGGCGGTACCGGCGGTACCGGCGGTGTTGGCGGCGGCGGCGGAGCTTCGGGCAGCGGCGGCGGCGCTACCAACACCGGAGGCGATGCCGGCCGCGGCGGTGTCGGTGGCACCGGCGGTGTCGGTGGCGAGGGAGCGGCAGCCGACTGGGGCGGTGAAGGCGGTGTCGGTGGTATCGGCGGCACCGGTGGCACACCCGGCACTGGCGGCGCCGGGGCAACCGGCGGTACCGGTGGCTCGGGAGGTGTCGGTGGCACTGGCGGTGCCGGCGGCGGTACCGGTGGTACCGGTGGTACCGGCGGCACTGGCGGTCAAGGCACCGCACCAGGCGGCTCCAACGGCGCTTCGGGCGCCACCGGCTCCGGTGGCGCCACCGGCTAAGCCAGCGTGAGAATCTGCGTCGGAACCACCCCAACAGCGTTGCGATCGCCTCCGACGGCACCGCCTACGTCGCGCACTGCTGAGAGTGCTACGAAGAAGAGAGATCAGTGACGCGCTGACACGGCTGGCGGCGCCCACCGGCCAGGGGTGGGGCAATACCCACACTGGCACCGCGCCGCTACGGCGTGGTTCTCATGTTCGAGGTGCTGCTGGCAAAGTCACCCGCAATAGATCGTTCCCGATCTCTACCGGACCGCTGAACTCCTTGGCCGCGAGCGCGCGCCACTGGTCTTCCTGACCGGGAACCAGGGGCGGGACGTAGTGCGTCAGCACAAGCGTCCCGACACCCGCGCGCGCCGCGGTTGCCGCGGCCTGCTCGACCGAGGAGTGGTAGTCGAGGATGTCCCGGAGCCGCTGAACCGGGATCTGTTCGACCAGGTCGGCCCGAATCGCGGTGTGCACCAGCGCGTCTGCACCAGAAGCCAGGGCATCCAGAGACGTGCACGGAACCGTATCGCCGGCCAGCACGGCGGATGCGTCGGAGGTGTCGAAGCGGAATGCCAGCGTCGGTTCAACCGGCCGATGGTCCGTCGGCGCCGCAGTGATCCGCACGCCGCCCGCGTCCCACACCTGACCCTGGGTGTACTCGTGGACCTGGATGGACGGCGGCTCGGTGATGTCGGCGTGGTGTCCGATTCGATACGAGATGTCCGGCGCCAGTGCGGCCAGGGTGGCTTCGACCACGGCCTTCGTTCCGGGCGGGCCGATGATCGGCAGCGGCGTCGGCGCGAATGTCGTCACCCATCGTGTGGTGATGACGTCGGAGAGATCGGTGATGTGATCGCTGTGCAGATGCGTCAGCAGCAGTGCGGTGATATTGCCAGCGCCCACCCCGACGGCCGCCGCCCGCATCAGGACCCCGCGCCCGCAATCCACCAGGAAAATCTGGTCACCGCTGCCAACCAGTGTTGACGGCCCGGCGCGATTGGGATCGATCATCGGGCTTCCGGTGCCGAGCAGTGTGATCTCTATCATGGAGACATTCCTACCGCGTAGCCTGGTGTGAGGTCGATCACAGGGCTGAATCATGGGGGCGACGGATGCGCATCTCAGACGTCTTGCGGAGCAAAGGGTCGGCGGTGGCAACCGTCACCGAGACGACCACGGTCGTCGGACTGCTCGCCGAACTCGCCACGCACAACATCGGGGCCATGGTCGTCGTGGGGCAGGACGGTGTCGTCGGGATCGTCTCCGAACGCGACGTCGTTCGAAAGCTTCACGAGCACGGTCCCGGCCTGCTGCGTCTGCAAGTCGCCGACATCATGAGCGGCGTCGTGGTGACCTGCTCACCGGACGATGCCGTCGACGACCTGAGCGCGCTGATGACGAACAACCGTGTACGCCACGTCCCGGTGCTGGACGACGGGCGGCTGGTCGGCATCGTCAGTATCGGTGACGTGGTCAAGAATCGGATGGACGAGTTGCAGGCCGAACACGAGCACCTTCAGGCCTACATCACTCAGGGCGGGTGAACTGCGCAGGTCGAGTGCGAATCGTTGGCATCGACTGTGAACCCAGGGCTGCCTCCAGGCGGAAAACCACGCCACTGATTCACAGTCGATTCAGACGTCAGCTCCAGGAGTAATGCGTGCGCAGGCGGGCGGCGACCATCTCGAACGTGGACCGGTCGAGGATCGCGCCCTCCCGCCGAATCCCGTCCTCCGGAACGTCCAATACGCGATCCAGGCGCACCCAGCTGGACCGCCCCTCGTAGTCCCAGGCACCCGTCCCGATGCCGATCCAGTCGGCGTCCCCGGTGTGGTGAGCCTGGCTGGACAGCATCAGCCCCAGAAGCGTGCGTTGGTCCCTGCCGACGACCAGCACCGGACGGTCCTTGCCGCGCGTCGGATCGTCTTCGTAGACCACCCATGTCCAGACGACTTCGCCCGGATCGGCGCGCCCGTCGAGGTCGGGGGAGTACGCCAGCTTCCGCGCGCGGTGCGCGGTGGGGACGCTCTTGTCGGTCACCGGACGGCCCGCCGTGATGGCTTTGGGCTGATCGGCGGCGTTGAGGACCGCGTTGGCGACCAGGACCAGCAGGGCGTCGCCGCCCATCTTGATCCCCTGCTGGATGGTGCGCTGCATTGATTCCGAGTTCTGCAGGTACCGGATGAACTTTGGAGCCTCATTGAAAACGAGATTCTCCGTGGCTTTTGCGACTCGTTGCAACGTCTTCCACTGCGACGCCATTCTCGACAGCTTATGCGGGCGGCGCGATTGTGCCGACCGACGGTGGTGTCGATACGCTGCTAGCTACCGAATCGTCTACCCGACCAGGAGATTCCCATCAGTAGCTTCGCCGACCAGACGTTCACAGCGCCGGCGCGTATTCGGAACTTCTGCATCATCGCCCACATCGATCATGGGAAGTCGACCCTCGCCGACCGGATGCTGCAACTCACCGGGGTGGTCGACGAACGGTCGATGCGCGCGCAGTACCTGGACCGGATGGACATCGAGCGCGAGCGCGGCATCACCATCAAGGCACAGAATGTACGTCTGCCCTGGACGATGGACGACGAGAACTACGTCCTGCATCTGATCGACACTCCGGGCCACGTCGACTTCACCTATGAGGTGTCACGGGCGCTGGAAGCGTGCGAGGGCGCGGTTCTACTGGTCGATGCCGCCCAGGGCATCGAGGCGCAGACGCTGGCCAACCTCTATCTGGCGCTCGACCGCGACCTCACGATCATCCCGGTGCTGAACAAGATCGACCTGCCCGCAGCCGATCCCGATCGGTACGCCGCCGAGATTGCCCACATCATCGGCTGCGAGCCAGGCGATGTTCTGAGGGTGTCCGGGAAGACCGGCGAAGGCGTCACCGAATTGCTCGACGAGGTAGTCCGAAAGATACCGGCCCCCACCGGTGACGCCGATGCGCCCACCAGGGCGATGATCTTCGACTCGGTCTACGACATCTACCGGGGCGTGGTCACCTACGTGCGAGTGGTGGACGGCAAGATCATCCCTCGCGAACGGATCGCCATGATGTCGACGGGCGCCACGCACGAGCTGCTCGAGGTCGGGATCGTGTCGCCCGAGCCCAAAGCCGCCGCCGGCCTGGGCGTCGGTGAGGTGGGCTACCTGATCACCGGTGTGAAGGATGTCCGGCAATCCAAAGTCGGTGACACCGTCACCACCGCGCGCAAGGGCGCGACCGAAGCGCTCACCGGCTACCGGGAGCCCAAGCCGATGGTGTATTCCGGCCTGTACCCGGTGGACGGCTCGGATTACCCGAACCTGCGCGACGCGCTGGACAAGCTTCAGCTCAACGATGCAGCGCTGACGTACGAGCCGGAGACATCGGTTGCACTCGGGTTCGGCTTCCGCTGCGGGTTCCTCGGGCTGCTGCACATGGAGATCACCCGCGAGCGGCTGGAACGCGAATTCGACCTCGACCTGATCTCGACGTCACCGAACGTGGTGTATCGCGTTGTGCGCGAAGACAATACCGAGCTCACCGTCACCAACCCGTCGGACTGGCCCGAGGGCAAGGTCCAGACGGTGTTCGAGCCGGTGGTGAAGTGCACCATCATCTCGCCCAGCGAATTCATCGGCACCATCATGGAGCTGTGCCAGTCGCGTCGCGGCGAACTGGGTGGTATGGACTACCTCTCGCCGGAGCGCGTCGAACTGCGTTACACGATGCCGCTCGGCGAGATCATCTTCGACTTCTTCGACTCGCTGAAGTCCCGCACCCGCGGCTATGCCAGCCTGGACTACGAGGAATCCGGTGAGCAGGAGGCTGCCCTGGTGAAGGTCGACATCCTTCTGCAGGGCGAGGCCGTCGACGCTTTCTCGGCGATCGTCCACAAGGATTCGGCGTCCGCCTACGGAAACAAGATGACCACCCGGCTGAAGGAACTCATTCCCCGCCAGCAGTTCGAGGTTCCGGTGCAGGCTGCCATCGGCTCGAAAATCATTGCGCGCGAGAACATTCGCGCGATCCGCAAAGACGTCCTGGCGAAGTGCTACGGCGGTGACATCACCCGTAAGCGCAAGCTGCTGGACAAGCAGAAAGAGGGCAAGAAGCGGATGAAGACCATCGGGCGGGTCGACGTCCCGCAGGAGGCGTTCGTCGCCGCATTGTCCACTGATGCCGCAGGCGACAAGGCCGGGGACAAGGGACGCAAGTGAGGCGCCGCGGGATCTCGGCTCTGGGTTGCGCAATCCTGTTGTGCGGCTTGATATCCGCCTGCGCGACGACGATAGAGGGGACCGCGGTGCGTGCCGGGGGTCCGGCACCCGCAGACGTTCCCCAACTCAGCGAGTCGGATCTCGAGCGGGTGCTCATCAGGGCCAGCGCGGTCAACGGGATCATGGGTGCGCGCGGCATGGAAGTTGTTGCCTCGTCGGAAGACTTGAGCGACAACTCTGACGTCGTCTCCGATCGAGACTGCCTCGGCGCCATCTACGGTGCCGAGAAACTCGTCTACGGCGGCAGCGACTGGATCGCCATCCGGGATCAGGTGGTGCAGGAGCCCAACGACGACAACCAGCATTGGGTCGAGCAGATCGCGGTGCTTTATCCCTCCGCGGCGAAGGCCCGCAATTTCGTCGAGGAATCCAAAGCGGCCTGGCAGCAGTGTGCCGGTAAATCCGTCGACATCGACAACGGCGACGTGCACTCGACGTGGGACCTCGGCGATTTTCGGGCCGAAGAAGCCAAGAGTGGCTTGATACTGACGCAGCTCACCGAACAGCGCCACGCCGGCGGATGGGGCTGTCAACACGCGCTGACGTCCGTGTCCAACGTCGTCGTCGAGGCGTGGGCTTGCTCGAATTCGATTCAGGACGAGGCCGCCGCCATTGTCGGCCAGATGCAGAAGAACGCCCAATAGGTG
The DNA here is from genome assembly GCA_046330895.1 of Mycobacterium sp. Classification (GTDB taxonomy): domain Bacteria; phylum Actinomycetota; class Actinomycetes; order Mycobacteriales; family Mycobacteriaceae; genus Mycobacterium. The sequence goes on from JAXLRY010000009.1 coordinate 171,223, forward strand.
TGATGCGTTCACGCTGATCGCAACCGGATGCGGTTGCGGTGCAACGGCTTACCGTGACTCCCACAACGCTTTCCGTGAGGAGTCGCCATGAGCGAGACCGTCAACGCCGCGATCGGCTACGTCGACGACATCCCGATGCCCAAGGTGGTGCAGCACCCTGCGCTGTTCACAGTCGCCCCACGAGTGCGCGGTCTCATACGCAAACTGCGGCGCGTCGCGTATCGCAATGCGCAGTCGCGGGACCAGTGGGTCCCTACATAGGCCTCGGACGCTAGAGCTCGATGACACGGAGCAGGGCTTCCAGTCCGTCGAAATCGGTAGTGTTTCGGGTGGCCAGGGCTGCGTCGTCCCCGATCGCGATGGCGGCGATCATCAAGTCGACGCGGCGTCTTCCGCCGGGCGAGCGGCCAGAGCTAGCGACTATCGCAGACAGCTCGCGGTAGATATCTGCTTCTCGCTGGCCGAACGCCAGTCCTTCGCCGTAGGTCGAACGATGCCTGACCAGGTCGATTCGAGCGCGTGCGGCGATGTCGAGGTCCGGGTGTGCGCAACCTTCGCTGAATTCGGCGAACACGATCGCCGAGACAAGAAACTCATGGTCGCCCGGTGGGAGTAGGGCCCAGTGCGGCTTGCGGATGAGCAGATTCGTGTCGAGATGAATCCTCACCGAGCGAGGTCGCCCACACGCCCGGACGCATCACGCCCGCGTTCGACGAGTTCGAGCATTGCTGCTTCGTAACCGTCGGGGGCGGGATGGGAGCGGGTATCGGCTTGTTCGATCTGGGAGCGGCTCACGCCGCGCCGACGCTCGTTGGAGCGGGGGGCGTGCATTCCGATGACGACACCGGTGTCTTTGCCGCGCACGGTGACATGGAACGTCTGGCCGGCCTCCGCGGCACTGATAATCCCCGACGCGTTCTGGCGCAGTTCTCGGATTCCGACGGTTTCAGCCATGCCAGCGAATGTAGCACTTTAGTAGCACATGGCGTCCTCGGTGACGACAGCCCCCTACATCGGCATCCCCTACGTCGGCATCCCCTACATCGGCGCATTCGCCGGCTGGAACCCTCCGGTGCTGTCGGCTTCCTCTTCGGCGCGGATCACGTGAACCACGGCGTTGATGAGGGCGAGGTGGGTGAACGCCTGCGGGAAGTTGCCCAGATGACGGCCCGTCCGCGGCTCGATCTCCTCGGCATACAGATGCAGCGGGCTGGCGAAGGACAGCAGCCGCTCGCACAGATGCCGGGCGCGGCTGACCTCGCCGATCTCCACGAGGGCCGATACCAGCCAGAACGAGCAGATGGTGAAGCTGCCTTCTTCGCCGGACAGTCCGTCGTCGGTTTCCTCCACCCGGTAGCGCAGCACCAGGCCGTCCTCGGTGAGTTCGTCGGCGATGGCCAGCACGGTCGCGCGCACACGGGGGTCGTCCGACGGCAGGAAGCGCAGCAGTGGCACGAGCAGCAGCGACGCGTCCAGAGCGTCGCTGCCGTACCGCTGGGTGAAGACCCCGCGCTCGTCGACGCCGTGAGCCAGGATGTCCGCCTTGATCTCCTCTGCGATCACCCGCCACTGTTGCGCGTAACTCTTCGAGCCCTGCAGTTCGGCGAGCTTCGACCCGCGGTCCAGGGCGACCCAGCACATCACCTTCGATGACGTGAAGTGCTGGGGCTCTCCGCGAACCTCCCAGATGCCGCGGTCCGGCTCACGCCAGTGCGCGATGGCCTCCTCGACCTGCTCCTTGAGCACCGGCCACAGCTGATCGGACACCTGCTCACGCGACTTGGCGTGCAGGTACACCGAGTCGAGCATGGTGCCCCAGATGTCGTGCTGCTGCTGGTTGTAGGCGCCGTTGCCGATGCGCACCGGACGTGCGTGGTCATAGCCGGACAGGTGGGTGAGCTCATCCTCGACGAGCTCACGTTCCCCGCCGACGGCGTACATGACCTGCAGGGGATGGCGTTCGCCGTTGTTCGCCCCGGACACGTCGGCGATGAACGCGAAGAAGTCGTCCGCCTCGCGGTCCAGTCCCAGCGTGTACAGGCCCCACAACGCGAATGTCGAGTCGCGTACCCAGGCGTATCGGTAGTCCCAGTTGCGCTCGCCCTGGGGCGTTTCGGGAAGCGACGTTGTGCTGGCCGCCAGCAGGGCGCCGGTGGGCGAGTAGGTCAGCCCCTTCAGCGTCAGCGCGCTGCGCTGCAGATACGCGCGCCACGGGTGATCGGGAAAGTCGCCGACGTTGATCCATTGGCGCCAGCATTCGCTGGTTTGCCACATCTTCTGCGACGCCTCTTCGTACGTCTGCGGCGACGGATGCTTTGACCAGGACAGGGCGACGAATGCGTTGTCGCCCTCCTTGAGGCGGGTGCGGGCCCGTGCCTCGCGGCCCTCCAATCCGATCCGCAGATTCGTCGTCAGCCGCAGAGTCGGATGGGCATCGGGGTCCTTCTTTGCCCGCGCGATGGCCTCACCGTAGGCGTTGGCCGAGTACTCCCACGTGGCGTTGACCCGGTGATAGTCGAACGACGGCTCGCAGTTCAGCACCAGCTCGACCGTCCCGCTAACGCACCGCACGGTGCGCAGCAGGATGTGCTCGGCATCCCAATCCATCGGGGTGCGCCGGTGTGTGCGTGATCGCGTCTCGATGTCGTGCCACGGGCCCATCACCAGCGCGTCGCGCACGATCAGCCAGCCGGTGTGGGTCTGCCAGGTCGTCTCCAGGATCAGGCTGCCGGGCAGGTATCGCCGCGCCGCCGGAACCGACACACCGTAGGGGCCCAGCCGGAAGTGTCCGGCCGCGCGATCCAGAATCGCGCCGAACACGCTGGGGGAGTCCGGCCGCGGCACGCACAGCCACTCCACCGAACCCGCCGACGAGATCAGGCAGGTGTTCTCGCAGTCAGAGAGAAACGCGTAATCGGCGATGGGGGGGAACGGGTTCCGGAGCATGCTCGACGAGGCATAGGGCACCGGCTCGGTTACCGACAACGGTCCCAGCGGGGACGCGCCCGGGACCTGCGAGCCCCCGATCTGATTGCTTGGTGACAGGTCGTGCAAAACCATTGAGACATCATCGACTGCCGGAGCGTTTGGCGTCTGCTTTCCGGCGCATTGGGCCCCCGCCTGTGGTTTCTGATGCCTGTGGTTTCTGATGCCGGCGATTGCCGCCCGCTTATGGTTTGACTGTGGCGGGATTCCTGAGTTGGTGGGACAGCGTCGAACTGTGGCTGTCCGGGCTCGGGTTCGTGCTGCAGACCATCATCGTGATGCCCGTCGTGTTGCTCCTGGCCTACGGAATGGCGCTGGTCGTGGACCGCGTGCTGGGTACCGGCATCAGCGTGCTGAGGTTCATCCGCCACGATGTAGGCGACGACAACAGCGGTGACGAGGCCGGGCAGGGAGGCGCTTCATGAACAAGATGCCACGTTCCCGGGTCACGTTGGCGCTGGTGGCGCTGCTGATCCTCGTCGTGGTCGTCTGGCTGCTCAACCACTGAGTTGGCGGCCCGCCCGACGAAACGGTGTCTGTTAGGCTCGCGCAATGCAACCCGCCATCGGCAACGGCGAGTGCCACGTGTTGGCGCTGATAGCCATTGGTGCTTCTGCGGTTGCTGACGTCGCTTGTTGTCGGTGACATATCTGCCCGCCCGCGGTCTGGGTCGGTGGCGGTCATCGTGTTCCGGCCGGTGATCATCCACGCCTTCCGTCGTGACGGGCCTAACCCGCCCGCTTCCGCAACGTGAAAGGCCCACAGCCATGACCTCGTCACCCAAGAACACCCGCCCGATCAGTCGCCGGCGCGCAATCGGAACGATGGCGACCGCAACCACGATGGCAGCGGTTCTGACCGCATGCGGCGGCGGTTCCAGCGACGTTGTCGGTGCCAGCCGCACCTCCGACGCGCAGACCACGCTCACGGTGGTGGCCTACGCGGTTCCCGAACCCGGCTGGAGCAAGATCATCCCGGCGTTCGCCGCCACGCCCGAAGGCAAGGGCGTCGAGGTCACGACGTCGTACGGCGCATCGGGTGACCAGTCGCGGGCCGTCGTCGACGGAAAGCCTGCCGACCTGGTCAACTTCTCCGTCGAACCGGACGTGACCCGCCTGGTGAAGGCGAACAAGGTCGCGGCGGACTGGAACTCGGACGTCACCAAGGGAATCCCGTTCGGTTCCGTCGTCGCGCTCGTCGTCCGCAAGGGCAACCCGAAGAACATCAAGGGCTGGGACGACCTACTGCAGCCCGGCATCGAGGTGGTGACCCCCAGTCCGCTGAGCTCCGGGTCCGCCAAGTGGAATCTGCTGGCGCCGTACGCCGCCAAGAGCAACGGTGGTGAGGACCAGCAGGCTGGTCTGGACTACGTGAGCAAGCTGGTCGCCGACCATGTCAAAACCCGCCCGGGCTCCGGCCGCGAGGCCACCGACGTCTTCCTCCAGGGCACCGGCGACGTCCTCATCAGCTACGAGAACGAGGCGATCAACACCGAGCGGCAGGGCAAGGACGTCGAACACGTGGTTCCGCCTCAGACGTTCAAGATCGAGAACCCGGTGGCCGTGGTCACCACCAGCGCACATCTGGAAAAGGCGACCGCGCTGAAGAACTTCCTCTTCACGCCCGAGGGGCAGAAGATCTGGGCGGCTGCCGGATTCCGCCCGGTCGACCCGGCGGTGACGGCCGAATTCGCAAAGGAGTTCCCGGCTCCCGAAAAGTTGTGGACCGTAGCCGACCTCGGCGGCTGGAGCACGGTCGATCCCGCCCTGTTCGACAAGGACAATGGGCTGATCACGAAGATCTACAAGCAGGCCACCGGGTGACCGCAATCGCCATCGAATCCCGGCGCACCACCTCGCTGCGAGTTGGCGCCGCGTCGATCTGGCTGAGCATCGTCGTTCTGCTCCCGCTGGCGGCCATCGTGTGGCAGTCGGCCCGCGGTGGATGGGACGCGTTCCTGCGCGCGGTCACGTCCAATGCGGCGCTCGACTCGTTCCGGGTGACATTGACGATCTCGATCGGCGTCACACTCGTCAACGCCGTTTTCGGGCTACTGGTGGCCTGGGTATTGGTGCGCGACAGCTTCCCCGGCAAGCGCCTGATCGATTCGGTGATCGACCTGCCCTTCGCGTTGCCCACCATCGTCGCGAGTCTGGTGATGCTGGCGCTCTACGGCCCCAACAGCCCGGTCGGGGTGCACCTGCAGCACACCCGGTGGGGCGTGGGGATCGCGCTGTTGTTCGTCACGCTGCCGTTCATGGTCCGCTCGGTGCAGCCGGTGCTGCTCGAACTGGACCGCGAGGTCGAGGAGGCGGCGGCGTCGCTGGGCGCCACGAACACCGTCATCTTCACCAAGGTGATCCTGCCGGCGCTGCTGCCCGCGATGCTATCCGGTGCGGGGCTGGCGTTTTCGCGGGCGATCGGCGAATTCGGCTCGGTGGTGCTGATCGGCGGGGCGATCCCGGGGGAGACGGAAGTGTCGTCGCAGTGGATCCGCACGTTGATCGAAAACGACGACCCGACCGGCGCCGCGGCGATATCCATCGTCCTGCTGGTCATCTCGCTGATCGTTCTGCTGATCCTGCGTGTGGTCGGTTCACGGGCGGCGAAGCGGGAAGAGTTGGCGTCGTGAAGCTCTCCCCGCTGGTACGCGCCATCATCCGGTTCGCGGCACTGGGCTACATAGCGGTGCTGGTGATCGTTCCGGTGGGGCTGATCCTGGCCCGCACCTTCGCGCCCGGCTTCGGTGCGTTCATCGGTTCGATCACCACTCCCGCCGCCATTGCCGCCCTGCAGCTGTCGCTGTTGGTGGTTGCCATCGTGGTGCCGCTCAACGTCATATTCGGTGTGCCCACGGCATTGGTGCTGGCGCGCAACAGGTTCCGCGGCAAGTCGCTGTTGCAGGCCGTGGTGGACCTTCCGTTCGCCGTGTCTCCGGTGGTGGTGGGTGTGGCGCTGATCCTGTTGTGGGGCAGCGCCGGAGCGCTCGGTGCGGTCGAGCACACCCTGGGCTTCAAGATCATCTTCGGGCTGCCGGGCATCGTGCTGGCAAGCATCTTCGTCACCGTGCCGTTCGTGATCCGCGAGGTGGAGCCGGTCCTGCACGAACTCGGCACCGACCAGGAAGAGGCGGCGGCCACTCTCGGATCGGGGTGGTGGCAGACGTTCTGGCGGATCACGCTGCCCTCGATCCGATGGGGGCTGACCTACGGCATCGTGCTCACGGTGGCGCGCACGCTGGGTGAATACGGCGCGGTGATCATGGTGTCGTCGAATCTGCCCGGCACGTCGCAGACACTGACATTGCTGGTGTCCGACCGCTATTCGCGGGGTGCGGAATATGGTGCGTACGCCATTTCGACGCTGCTGATGGCTGTCGCGGTGCTGGTGCTCGTCGTCCAGGTCGTCCTGGACGCCCGACGGAAGGCAAAGGTGTAGGACATATGGCCGACCCCAAGCACAGCGCCGGCACCGGCACCGGCACCGGCACTAGCGAGAATGCCATCGAGATCGTCGGAGCCAACAAGCGCTATGGCGATTTCGTGGCATTGGACAACGTGGACTTCACCGTTCCCGCAGGTTCTTTGACGGCGTTGCTGGGTCCGAGCGGCTCAGGCAAATCGACGTTGCTGCGGGCTATCGCCGGCCTCGACGAACCCGACACCGGCACCGTCATCATCGACGGTCACAACGTCACCAAAGTTCCGCCGCAGCGCCGCGGTATCGGCTTCGTCTTCCAGCATTACGCCGCGTTCAAGCATCTGACGGTCCGGGACAACGTCGCGTTCGGGCTCAAGATCCGCAAGCGGCCGAAGGCCGAGATCAAAGAGAAGGTCGACAACCTGCTGGAAGTGGTCGGGCTTGCCGGTTTCCAGACCCGCTACCCCAATCAGCTTTCAGGCGGTCAGCGGCAGCGCATGGCGCTGGCTCGCGCGCTGGCCGTCGATCCGCGGGTTCTGCTTCTCGACGAGCCGTTCGGCGCGTTGGACGCGAAGGTGCGCGAAGACCTGCGGGTGTGGCTGCGCCGGCTGCACGACGAGGTTCATGTCACGACGGTCCTCGTCACCCACGACCAGGCGGAGGCCCTGGACGTGGCGGACCGGATCGCGGTCCTCAACAAAGGTCGCATCGAACAGGTCGGTTCGCCCAACGACGTTTACGACAGCCCGGCCAACCCGTTCGTGATGTCGTTCCTGGGCAAGGTTTCGTCACTCAACGGAATCCTGGTGCGCCCCCACGATATTCGCGTGGGTCGCGACCCGGAGTTGGCGATCGCGGCCAACGACCGCACGGCCGAATCCACCGGAGTCATCCGGGCCACCATCGACCGGGTGGTCTATCTGGGGTTCGAGGTGCGTGTCGAACTGACCAGTGCCACCACCGGAAGCCCGTTCACCGCGCAGATCACCCGCGGTGACGCCGAGGCGCTCGGGCTGAAGGACGGTGACACCGTCTATGTCCGGGCGACCCGGATACCGCCGATCGCGGGCGATTCTCAGGCCGCGGCGCGCGCCGAGATGGCCTGATCGAACCGATCCAGTACGGTCCGGGCGACCGAACGGTGTGAGCCCAGCGGCTCCGCCATCTCGATACCGGCTGCGTCGGCAAGTGCCGCGACACGGTCGGTGATGATGCCGGGCGCGATGAACCAGGGCGCCAACACGATTCGCTGCAAGTCACGCCGGCGCATGAGCTCGATTTCCCGGGCGACTCCGCTGTACGGGCCGGTGGCGTACGCCGTCGCGGTCGACCACGACGTCCCGCGCGCGACCTCCACGGCCACCGTGGCCGTCCGCGCGTTCGCGGCGGCGTGCGACGATCCAACTGCGACGACGAGGACGCCGACGCCTTCGTCTGAGGGTCGAATGCCCAATGCGGACAAGCGTTCTCGCATCACCGACACCAGGCGGGGATCCTCGCCCAGGGTCGCAGCGCGCACGGCTGGGGACTCGGCATCTCGGATCATTGCGGGAATGTCGATGCGGGCATGGTAGGCGCTGGCCAGCAGCAGGGGAGTGACCACGGGTGTGATTCCGGCAGGTCCGCGCAGCGCTGCGAGGACATCCCGCAGGTTCGGGGTGCTCCGCTCACAGAACGCGACCCGCACCTCCTGCCGCGGACGCATCAGGCGGATCCGCTGCGCGATCTCGCGGGTGGTCGCCGCGGAGCGCGGATCCGCGCTGCCGTGCGCGGTCAAAACCAGTGTCGAACTCACGAGCTGTGCAGCCCGCATTCCGTCTTGCTCTGTCCCTGCCAGCGGCCACTGCGTGGGTCGGCCCCCAATGCGGGCTTCATCGTGCAGGGCTCGCACCCGATTGACGGATAGCCTTCTTCGACAAGCGGATTCACCAGGATTCCGTTTCGGTCGATGTAATCCTGCATTTCGTCGTCGGTCCATGCGGCGAGCGGATTCACCTTGACGAGGTTGAACGCCTCATCGAATGTGATCAGCGGGGCATTCGCGCGGGTGGGGGATTCCACCCGGCGGATGCCCGTCACCCACGCCGAATAGCCTTTCAATGCCTGGCCCAGCGGAGCGACCTTGCGCAACCGGCAGCATTCGTTCGGGTTGCTTTTGAACAAGTCCTTGCCCAGCAACTGATCCTGCTGCACCACAGTGTGTTCCGGCGTGACGTTGACCACGGTGACGTCATAGACGGCTTCGACGGCGTCGCGGGTGCCGATCGTCTCGGCGAAGTGATAGCCGGTGTCGAGGAAGAGCACATCGACACCCGGCCGCACCTTCGAGGCCAGGTCGATCAACACCGCGTCCTGCATGTTGGACGCGACGATGTAGTTGCCGCCGAAGTGCTCGTCGGTCCAGGCCAGTAGGTCTGCCGCGTCGGCACCCTGGAGGTCAGCTGCCCCTCGTTCGGCGAGATGCCTCAACTCTGCTTCCGTTGTGCACACACTCATCGCAGGTCGTCCTCCTCGGCGCGGATTGCCCACTGGGCGAAACGCTCGCCGTCGCCGCGTTGTTTCACGAAGTTGCGCACAACACGTTCGATGTATTCACCCAATTCGGCGCTGGTCACTTTGTGCTGGCGCAGCTTGCGGCCAAACGCGCTGTCGAGTCCGAGGCTTCCGCCCAGATGCACCTGGAAGCCTTCGACGTGGCCGCCCTCGCCGTCTTCGATCACTTGGCCTTTGAATCCGATGTCGGCGACCTGGATCCGGGCGCACGAGTTCGGGCAGCCGTTGAGGTTGACGGTGACCGGAACATCCAGGGTGGAGTTGAGGTCCGCCAGTCGCTCTTCGAGTTCGGGAACCAGATGCTGCGACCTGTTGCGGGTTTCGGCGAAGGACAGCTTGCAGTATTCGATCCCCGTGCAGGACATCAGGTTTCGACGCCAATGCGACGGCTGCGACGGCAGTCCGAGGGCGTCGAGTTCGGTGCGAAGCCAGTCCAGCTTGTCGTCGGGAACGTCCAGGACGATCAGCTTCTGATACGGGGTGAACCGGATCCGGTCGGAGCCGACCTGCTCGGCGAGGTCGGCGACCTTGCTCAAGATGGTCCCCGAAACCCGGCCGGCGATCGGCGACACACCCACGGCGTTCAGGCCGTTCTTGAGACGCTGAACACCCACGTGATCGACCGGGCGCGAGACCGGTTCGGGCGCCGGCCCGTCGATGAGCGGGCGCTTCAGGTATTCGGTTTCGACGACTTCGCGGAACTTCTGCGGACCCCAGTCCTTGATCAGGAACTTCAGCCGCGCCTTGGACCGCAGGCGGCGGTAGCCGTAGTCGCGGAACGCCGAGGTGATGGCCTCCCACACATCGGGCACCTCGTCGAGTGGCACCCACGCACCGAGCCGCTGGCCGAGCATGGGGTTGGTCGACAGGCCGCCGCCCACCCACACGTCGAAGCCGGGACCGTGCTCGGGATGGTTGACGCCGACGAAGGCCACGTCGTTGATCTCGTGGACGACATCTTGCAGGCCGCTGATCGCGGTCTTGAACTTGCGCGGCAGATTGGAGAACTTCGGGTCGCCGACGTAGCGGCGGACGATCTCCTCGACCGCGGGCGTGCCGTCGATGATCTCGTCGAGCGACTCACCGGCGAGCGGCGAGCCGAGAACCACGCGGGGGCAGTCGCCGCAGGCCTCGGTGGTCTGCAGGCCGACGGCGTCCAGGCGCCGCCAGATTTCGGGGACGTCTTCGATGCGAATCCAGTGGTACTGAACGTTCTGGCGGTCGGAGATGTCGGCGGTGTCGCGACCGAATTCGGTGGAGATCTCGCCGAGGGTCCGCAGCGACGCCACCGACAGTGCGCCGCCGTCGCTGCGCACCCGCATCATGAAGTATTTGGCCTCCAGGATGTCGGCGTTCTCGTCGCCGGTGAACGTGCCGTCGTAGCCCTGCTCACGCTGGGTGTACAGGCCCATCCAGCGCATGCGCCCCCGCAGATCGTTCTTGTCGATGCTGTCGAAGCCCTGCTTCGAGTAGACGTTCAAGATGCGGTCGCGCACGTTGAGCGCGTCGTCGTCGCGTTTGAACTGTTCGTTGGCGTTCAGCGGCTCGAGATCGCCCGACGCCCACTGGCCTTCGCTGCGGCGTTTGGCCCCACCGGTCGGGCGGGCCGCGGTGTCAGTGGGTTGAGTCATTGGCTGGTGCTCCTCATGTAAAGGAGCTGGCATCGGGAATTGCGTGAATCGCCGGAGGGCTGGCCCGGCAACGCAGATCCGTCGGCCAGCTGAATGCAGGTGGGCGGTTCTACGGCGTCAAGCCGGACAACAACAAGTGCAGACGCGCTTGAAATCGACGTGCCGCCGAACCACCAACGCGACATCGCGCAGGGTGGATTCACCGACGGCCATACTCGGTATTGTGCCACGACTTCGGACCCCGATCCGACCGGGGCAAATTTACCGATCACGGTGAGTAAAAGTCGGCGCTGAGATACTCGGCGGGTGAGCGGACGTGATCCTTCGAGCTTCGGTATCTACGTCCACGTCCCGTTCTGCGCGACACGCTGCGGCTACTGCGACTTCAACACCTACACCGCCGGTGAACTCGGCTCGGCCACCCCGGAGGCCTGGCAGGAGGCGCTGCGGACCGAGCTGTCCATGGCGGCAGCGGTGGGCGGCGGCCTACCCGTTGACACGGTCTTCGTCGGCGGCGGCACACCGTCGCTAATGGGAGGACGTGGTTTGGCGGCGGTGCTCGACGCGATTCGGGACAATTTCACGCTGGCCGCCGATGCAGAGGTGAGCACCGAGGCGAATCCGGAATCCACGTCGCCCGCGTTCTTCGGCGACATCAGGGCGGCCGGATTCACCCGGGTCTCGCTGGGAATGCAATCCGCGTCGACGCGCGTCCTCAAACTGTTGGATCGGGTCCATTCCCCGGGCCGGCCGGTGGAGGCCGCCCGTGAGGCTCGCGCGGCGGGTTTCGAGCACGTCAACCTGGATCTGATCTATGGCACGCCGGGGGAGTCCGACGACGACCTCATGGCGTCACTGGATGCTGTCCTGGCCGCCGGCGTCGATCACGTCTCGGCGTACGCATTGATCGTCGAGGAGGGCACCGCACTCGCCCGTCGGGTCCGTCGCGGCGACATCGCCCGACCGGACGACGACGTCCTCGCCCAGCGGTACGAATTGGTCGATGCGCAACTGTCCGCTGCCGGACTCAGCTGGTACGAGGTGTCCAACTGGAGCCGCCCGGGCGCGGAATGCCAGCACAACCTCGGATATTGGAACGGCGGCAGATGGTGGGGCGCCGGACCGGGAGCGCACAGCTTCATGGGCGACACCCGCTGGTGGAACGTCAAACACCCCGCCACCTACGCCGATCTCCTGAGCCGCGGCGAGTCCCCGATAGCCGATTCCGAATGCCTCACAGAGCACGACCGGCACATCGAAGCGGTGATGCTGGGGATTCGGCTACGCAGCGGGCTGGACGTGGCGCACCTCACCGGGACCGAGCGGGAACGCGCAGGGCAGGCGATTTCAGATGGCCTGCTGATGGCGGTCTCGGAACGGCTGATCCTGACTGATCGCGGACGCTTGCTGGCCGACGCCGTGGTGCGGGATCTTCTGGACTGAACGATGTAGTAGTCGCCCGGCTCTGCGCGACAGCCAGCGGCCCAGCGCGAAATGGTTGTCGACGCTCACCGACGTACCGCTGGATAGTCGCGCAGAGCCGGGCAATGGCTACTGCCCCGGCCTGAGATCCGGCTCACGCCGGCGCGTGGGCTTATCGAACGAATGTCCCGACGGGACGCTCAGCGGTACTGACCGCCGTAGGCGGCGTCCATGTCGAATACCCGGGCATGCAGGATGGTCCGATTCCGCAGGGCCGCCCGAACCGCTCGCTGCAGGCCGTCTTCGAGGTAGACGATGCCTTGCCACTTGACCGCGTGGGGGAAGAGGTCGCCGTAGAAGGTCGAGTCCTCGGATAAGAGCCGGTCCAGCGCCAGCACCGTCGTGGTGGTCACCAATTCGTCCAGTCGGATCTGGCACGGCGGGATCTTGGACCAGTCCCGGTAGGTCAGGCCGTGCTCCGGGTACGGCTTGCCGTCGCGGACTCCCTTGAAAATCATCCCCGGAAGGTTAACGCGTGTCCGTCGAACGCCGTGCAACGGCCACGACCGTAAAATGGCGGTAACCGGGAGGAACAGCGCATGGGAACTGCCGACGATCGTCGCTTCGAGGTGCTGCGCGCCATCGTGGCGGATTTTGTCTCGACCAAGGAACCCGTTGGTTCGAAGGCTCTCGTCGACCGGCACAACCTCGGGGTCTCCAGCGCGACCGTCCGAAACGACATGGCGGTCCTGGAAGCCGAGGGTTACATCACCCAGCCCCACACCAGTTCGGGGCGGGTACCCACCGAGAAGGGCTATCGCGAGTTCGTCAATCGGCTCGACGACGTCAAACCGTTGTCATCACCGGAGCGCCGGGCGATCCTGACCTTTCTGGAATCCGGCGTCGACCTCGACGACGTCCTGCGGCGGTCGGTTCGGCTCCTCGCCCAGCTGACCAGACAGGTCGCCATCGTTCAGTACCCGACGCTGTCCACCTCCACGGTTCGTCATCTCGAAGTCGTGGCGCTGACCCCGGCGCGGCTGCTGCTGGTCGTGATCACCGACTCCGGACGCGTCGACCAGCGCATCGTCGAACTCGGCGACACGATCGGCGAACCCGAACTGGCGCAGTTGAGGGAATTGCTCGGGCAGGCGCTGATCGGGAAGAAACTCTCGGCGGCCTCGGTGGCGGCAGCCGACCTGGCGTCGCAACTCGAGGGTCAGGGGGACCTCGGCGATGCGGTGGGGCGCTCGGCGACGGTGCTGGTGGAATCGCTGGTAGAACACCGTGAAGAGCGACTCCTGATGGGGGGTGCGGCCAACCTCACGCGGAACACCGCCGACTTCGGAGGGTCCCTGCGCCAGGTACTCGAGGCACTCGAGGAACAGGTGGTGGTTCTTCGGTTGCTGGATGCACAGCAACAAGCGGGTAAAGTCACGGTACGCATCGGCCACGAGACGGAAGCTGAGCAGATGGTCGGCACCTCGGTGGTGACCACCGCATACGGCAGATCCGGAACCGTCTACGGGGGCATGGGCGTTTTGGGTCCCACCCGGATGGACTATCCGGGAACCATCGCCAACGTCGCCGCGGTCGCGATGTACATAGGTGAGGTCTTAGGCAGCCGCTGAACGCGGGTGCGATGAAAGGTCAGGCGTGGCACGCGACTACTACGGCTTGCTCGGCGTGAGCAAGGACGCAACCGAATCCGAAATCAAACGCGCCTATCGGAAGCTCGCCCGCGAGCTGCATCCCGACATCAACCCCGACGAGCAGGCACAGCACCTGTTCAAGGAGATCAGTGTCGCTTACGAGGTGCTGTCCGACCCGGAGAAGCGGCGCATCGTCGACCTCGGCGGCGACCCGATGGACAGCGCCGGCGGTGCGGCCAACGGCTTCGCGGGCTTCGGCGGCCTGGGCGACGTGTTCGAGGCGTTCTTCGGAGGCGGATCGACGTCGCGCGGGCCGATCGGCCGGGTTCGTCCTGGCTCCGATTCGCTGCTCCGGATGCGCCTGGACCTCACCGAGTGCGCCACCGGCGTGACCAAGCAAGTGACAGTCGACACCGCCGTTCTGTGCGACCTGTGCCAGGGCAAAGGCACACACGGCAACTCGACCGCGACGGCCTGCGACACGTGCGGCGGCCGCGGCGAAGTGCAGACCGTGCAGCGGTCACTGCTGGGCCAGGTCATGACGTCGCGTCCCTGCCCGACCTGTCGCGGCGTCGGCGAGGTGATCCCGGATCCCTGTCACCGGTGCGTCGGCGACGGGCGAGTCCGGGCTCGCCGCGAGATCAGCGTGAAGATTCCCGCGGGTGTCGGCGACGGCATGAGGGTGCGGCTGGCGGCCCAGGGCGAAGTGGGCCCCGGCGGCGGCCCCGCAGGTGACCTCTACGTCGAGGTGCACGAACAGCAGCACGAGATCTTCGTCCGGGAGGGCGACCACCTGCACTGCACGGTTTCGGTACCGATGGTCGACGCCGCGCTCGGCGCGACGGTCACGATCGACGGGATCATCGACGGTCCGATAGAGATCAGCATTCCGCCCGGAACCCAGCCGGGCGCGGTGACGACGTTGCGCGGCCACGGCATGCCCCACCTTCGGTCGGGAACGCGCGGCGACCTGCACGTACACGCCGACGTCATGGTTCCCACCCGGCTCGACTCCCGCACCAGGGAACTGCTGAACGAGCTGAAGGCGCAGAGCCATGAGCAGCCCGGGGTGCGGTCCGCTCATGCCCCGGCACAGCCTGCCAATGGCGGTGGTGGTGGTCTGTTCAGCCGGCTGCGCGAAACGTTCAGCGGGCACTGATCTCGCGGACTGCCCCGAACTCCTGTGGCCGACACGCTCTTCTACGCCGACGTCATCCCGGATGTCGGGGATGTGGCGTCCGTCGACGGTGACGAAGGCTTCCATGCGGCGACCGTGCGACGAATACGCCCCGGTGAACGGCTGGTGCTGTCCGACGGACGTGGTACCTGGGCGCCCTGCGAGGTGGAGAGCGTCTCAAAGCGGGGACTGACGGCCCGGATCCTGAGCCGCTCGGTGATTCCGCAGCCGGCCCCGAAGGTGACGGTCGTCCAGGCGATCCCGAAATCCGAACGATCCGAGTTGGCGGTGGAGTTGGCCACCGAAGCCGGAGCCGACGAATTCATCGCCTGGGAAGCGCAGCGATGCGTCGCGCGGTGGGACGGTGAGCGCGCGGAGAAGGGACTGCGCCGGTGGCGCGCGGTGGCCCGCTCGGCTGCGCGGCAATCCCGCCGGGCCCACATCCCGGAGGTGAGCGGCCCGCTGTCGACAGCGAAATTGACGGCGCTGGCCGCGGAACGTGCAGCCGGCGGGGCGCTGGTTCTGGTTCTGCACGAATCCGGCGAGCAACCGTTGGCGAAAGCACCTGTGGCAGAAGCCGATTCGATCATTCTGGTGGTCGGTCCGGAAGGTGGCGTCACCGACGATGAGATCGCCGACCTGACGGCGGCGGGGGCTGTGGCGGTGCGACTGGGCCCCACGGTGCTGCGCACATCGACCGCGGCTGCGGTGGCTCTGGGCGCTATCGGCGTCCTGACCTCACGATGGACAGTCCACGCAACCACCTAGAGCGGTAAACTCGGAGCCTCCAGAGGGTTTCCTGTCGACCGAGAAAGCAGGCCACGCCGGTGCGCAGCAGCATGACTGTTCCGCCGGAACTCGTTGTGGGATTGCTGGGCCTGGCCGACGAGAATCTGCGTGTGCTCGATCAAGCCCTCGCCGCCGATCTACACGTTCGGGGAAACACGATCACACTCACCGGTGATGCGACCGACCTCGCCCTCGCCGAACGGGTGATATCCGAACTGATGGCCGTGGTCGCCAGCGGTCAGGTCCTGACCCCGGAGACCGTGCGACACAGCGTGGGAATGGTCGAGGCATCCGAGAACGAATCGCCCGCCGAAGTCCTGACACTCGACATCCTGTCGCGCCGCGGCAAGACCATCCGGCCCAAGACCCTCAATCAGAAGCGCTACGTCGACGCGATCGACGCCAACACCATCGTGTTCGGGGTGGGGCCGGCCGGCACCGGCAAGACGTACCTGGCGATGGCCAAGGCTGTCCGGGCGCTGCAGACCAAACAGGTCACCCGGATCATCCTCACCCGCCCCGCGGTGGAAGCCGGTGAACGCCTCGGCTTTCTGCCGGGCACGTTGAGCGAGAAAATCGATCCTTACCTGCGGCCCCTGTACGACGCCCTGCACGACATGATGGACCCCGAGGCAATTCCGAAGCTGATGAGCGCCGGCGTCATCGAAGTCGCCCCGCTGGCCTACATGCGCGGCCGGAGCCTGAACGACGCGTTCATCATCCTCGACGAGGCGCAGAACACGACCGCCGAACAGATGAAGATGTTCCTCACCAGGCTGGGCTTCGGGTCGAAAATCGTCGTCACCGGCGACATCACCCAGGTGGATCTCCCCGGCGGCGCGAAATCGGGGCTCCGCACGGCGATGGAGATCCTCGACGACGTCGACGACATCCACTTCGCGGAACTGACGAGCGCCGACGTGGTCCGCCATCGACTGGTATCGGAGATCGTCGACGCATACGCCCGAGCCGAGCAGCCCACACTCATGAATCGCGCCCAGCGGCGCTCGCGACGGTAGGGTGGCCACAACATGAGCATCGAGGTGTCGAACGAGTCCGGCCTCGACGTTTCCGAAGAGGAACTGATCAGCGTCGCCCGCTTCGTCATCCGCAAGATGGACGTGAACCCGGGCGCCGAGCTGTCGATGATCCTGCTGGACACCACCGCCATGGCCGACCTGCACATGCGCTGGATGGACCTTCCCGGGCCGACCGACGTCATGAGCTTTCCGATGGACGAACTCGAACCGGGTGGTCGCCCCGACAGCCCCGAACCCGGGCCGTCGATGCTCGGCGACATCGTGCTCTGCCCGGAATTCGCGGCCGAACAGGCCGCCGCCGCCGGGCACAGCCTCGGTCACGAGTTGGCGCTCCTGACGGTCCACGGCGTGCTCCACCTCCTGGGGTATGACCACGCCGAACCGGACGAGGAAAAGGAGATGTTCGCGCTGCAGCGCAAACTTCTCGAAGAGTGGGTCGCCGATCAGGTCGCGGCCTACCACCAGGATCGGCAAACCGAGAAGGACCGGCGACTGCTCGACAAGTCGCGGTATTTCGACGAACCGTGACGGGAATCGGTCCGCTGATCGGCGTCATCGCTCTGGTCGCCGTGGGTGGGTTGTTCGCCGCCATCGATGCGGCTGTCAGCACTGTGTCGCTGGCGCGCATCGAGGAGATGGTGCGCGACGAACGGCCGGGCGCGGTCCGGCTGGCGTCGGTGGTCGCCGAACGGCCGCGGTACATCAATCTGGTTGTGCTGCTGCGGATTGCGTGCGAGACCTCAGCGACTGTGCTGTTGGTGGAGTACTTCTCGGAATACATCGGCTGGGGCTGGGCGCTTCTCGCTTCCGCGGGGGTCATGACGGTGGCGAGCTTCGTCGTGATGGGCGTGGGCCCGCGGACGGTCGGCAGACAGAATGCGTATTCGATCGCGTTGGTGTCCGCCGTTCCGCTGCAAGCGATTTCGGTTCTTCTCGCGCCGATCAGCCGTCTGCTGATCCTGCTCGGCAACGCCCTGACACCAGGCCGCGGGTTCCGCAACGGGCCATTCGCCTCGGAAATCGAACTCCGCGAGGTCGTCGACTTGGCGCAGCAGCGCGGTGTGGTGGCCGACGAGGAACGCCGGATGATCCAATCGGTGTTCGAACTCGGCGACACGCCGGCGCGGGAGGTCATGGTGCCGCGCACCGAGATGGTCTGGATCGAGGGCGAGAAAACGGCCGGTCAGGCAACGACTCTGGCGGTGCGCAGCGGGCATTCACGGCTTCCCGTCATCGGCGAGAACGTCGACGATGTCATCGGGGTCGTGTTCCTCAAGGACCTGGTGCAGCGGACGTACTACTCGTTGAACGGCGGACAGGACACCACCGCGGCCGAAATCATGCGGCCCGCCGTGTTCGTGCCCGACTCGAAGCCGCTCGACGACCTGCTCCGCGAGATGCAGCGCGACCGCAACCACATGGCATTGCTGGTCGACGAATACGGCGCCATCGCCGGGCTCGTCACCATCGAGGATGTCCTGGAGGAGATCGTCGGCGAGATCGCCGACGAATACGACACCGATGAAGTCGCGCCCATCGAAGAGTTGGGGATCAACGAGTACCGGGTGTCGGCACGTCTGCCCATCGAAGACGTCGGCGAGCTGTACGACATCGAGTTCGAGGACGACCTCGACGTCGACACCGTCGGTGGACTGTTGGCGCTGAAACTGGGCCGCGTGCCACTGCCCGGAGCTGTAGTGGTCTCACACGGGTTGCGGTTGCGCGCCGAAGGCGGTCCGGACCATCGCGGCCGCCTTCGCATCGGCACGGTGTTGGTGAGCCTGGCCGAGCCCGAGGATGACGAGGATGTCGAGTCTGCGTCCAGATCATCGAATCGGGCGAATTCGCGATCTGGACGCAGACTCGACGCAGGAGATGACGCATGAGTGAATTCCGGTCCGGATTCGTGTGCCTGGTGGGCAGACCCAACACCGGCAAGTCGACGCTGACCAACGCCCTGGTGGGAGCCAAGGTCGCGATCACGTCGAACCGGCCGCAGACCACCCGGCACACCATCCGCGGCATCGTTCACCGCGACGAATTCCAGATCGTGCTGGTGGACACCCCGGGCCTGCACCGCCCCCGAACCCTGCTGGGCAAACGGCTCAACGATCTGGTGCGCGACACCTACAGCGAGGTCGACGTAATCGGGCTGTGCATCCCGGCCGACGAGGGCATCGGCCCCGGCGATCGATGGATCTACGAGCAGATCCGCGACGTCGCACCGAGAACAACGCTGCTGGTGATCGTCACCAAGATCGACAAGGTCGCGAAGGAACGGGTCGCCGCCCAGCTGATGGCCGTGCACCAGGAATTCGGCGAGCACGCCACCGAGATCGTCCCGGTGTCCGCGACCACCGGCGAACAGATCGATGTCCTGGTCGGCGTGCTCGCAGACCAGCTGCCGCCCGGGCCCGCCTTCTATCCCGACGGCGAATTGACGGATGAGCCCGAGGAGGTGCTCATGGCCGAGCTGATCCGGGAAGCGGCCCTCGAAGGGGTGCGCGACGAGCTGCCGCACTCGCTGGCCGTCGTCATCGAGGAATCCGGTCTGCGCGACGGACGAGACGACCTGATGGACGTGCACGCCATCCTTTACGTCGAGCGCGACAGCCAGAAGGGCATCGTCATCGGCAAGGGCGGAGCCCGTCTGAAAGAGGTCGGCACGGCGGCGCGCACCCAGATCGAGAAGCTGCTCGGCACCAAGGTGTACCTGGACCTTCGGGTGAAGATTGCGAAGAACTGGCAGCGCGACCCCAAGCAGCTGGGCCGCCTGGGCTTTTAGCCGGGGTTTCCAGCGCCCGCGGCGCGGGTCCCCGGGTATGTCGGTTCGAGGTGGGAAGCTCGTTCGATGCGGCTGTACCGGGATCGAGCTGTCGTCCTGCGTCAGCACAAGCTCGGTGAGGCGGACCGCATTGTCACCCTGCTGACCAGGGATCACGGATTGGTCCGTGCGGTGGCCAAGGGCGTTCGCCGCACCCGCAGTAAGTTCGGGTCCCGGCTCGAACCGTTCGCCCACATCGACGTTCAGCTGCACCCCGGACGCAATCTCGATGTCGTCACCCAGGTGGTGTCGCTGGACGCATTCGCCACCGACATCGTCAGCGACTACGGCCGCTACACGTGTGCCTGCGCGGTGCTGGAAACCGCCGAACGGCTCGCCGGCGAGGAGCGGGCGCCCGCGCCGGCGCTGCACCGGCTCACGGTGAGTGCGCTACGCGCGGTTGCCGACGGCAAGCGGTCCCGCGGCCTGGTGCTGGACGCCTACCTGCTTCGCGCCATGGGTATCGCCGGCTGGGCTCCATCGCTGACCGAGTGCGCCCGGTGCGCGGCACCCGGCCCGCATCGCGCCTTCCACATCGCCGCCGGCGGCAGCGTCTGCATGCACTGCCGGCCGGCCGGCTCGAGCACTCCACCGCAGGCGGTTCTGGATCTGATGTCGGCGCTGCACGACGGAGACTGGGAGGTCGCCGAGGCATCGTCGCCGTCGCATCGCAGTCATGCCAGTGGCCTGGTGGCCGCCCACCTACAGTGGCACCTGGAGCGGCAACTGCGGACATTGCCGCTGGTCGAACGCATCTATCAGCAGCCCGGCGATCATCAGGGCTCGGTATTCAGGCAGGATGTGCGGCATGTCGATATTGAGGCGCAAAGAGCAGTTCCCACAGCTGCCCCAGGCGCCTGACGACTATCCGACTTTCCCGGACACCTCCAGCTGGCCGGTCGTCTTTCCACAGCTGCCGTCCGTTGCCGGAGGCGGGCCCCGCAGGCCGCCGCAACACACCTCCAAAGCGGTGCCTCCGGCGATCCCCGCGGACCAGTTGCCGAAGCATGTCGCCGTGGTGATGGACGGCAATGGCCGTTGGGCCACCAAGCGCGGACTGAGTCGTACCGAGGGGCACAAGATGGGTGAGGCCGTCCTCATCGACATCACGTGCGGCGCGATCGAGATCGGGATCAAGCACCTCACCGTGTACGCGTTCTCCACGGAGAACTGGAAGCGCAGCGCCGACGAGGTTCGATTCCTGATGGGATTCAACCGCGAGGTGGTGCGCCGCCGCCGCGAGAACCTCGACATCATGGGCGTGCGGATGCGCTGGGTCGGATCTCGGGCCCGGATGTGGCGCAGCGTGATCAAGGAGTTCGACATCGCGGAGGACATGACCGTCGCCAACGACGTCATCACCGTCAACTACTGCGTGAATTACGGGGGCCGGGCTGAAATCGCCGAGGCGGCACGGCAAATCGCCCGCGAAGCCGCTGCCGGCCGAATCGACCCCGAACGGGTGAACGAGGCGACCTTGGCGTCGCACCTGCACAGGACGGACATACCGGACGTGGATCTGTTCATCCGCACATCCGGGGAGCAGCGGTCGAGCAACTTCATGCTGTGGCAGGCCGCCTATGCCGAATACGTGTTTCAGGACAAGCTCTGGCCGGACTACGACCGTCGGGATCTGTGGGCGGCGTGCGAGGAATACGCGGAGCGCAACCGGAGGTTCGGCCGGGCCTAGCTCCCGCGGCAGTTCAGCCCGAGCGGCGGGCGATTCGAGTGTGAATCGTTGGCTTCGAGTGTGCAGCCAGGGTGGGCTCCAGGCCGAAAACCCCGCCCCTGATTCACAATCGCTTTTCGGGGGCGTCCGATGACCCCGTTGAACAATCGGCGCAGGTGCCGAACAGCTCAATGGTGTGGTGCACGTCGGAAAACCCATGTGCCGCAGCGACCTCAGCGGCCCAGGCCTCGACTTCGAACCCGCTGACCTCCACCGCCGAACCGCACGAGCGGCACACCAGGTGGTGATGGTGCTCATTTCCGGAGCAGCGGCGGTACGCCGCCTCACCGGTATCGGTCCGAACCGTGTCGACCAGGCCGGAGGACGCCAGCGACTGCAGCGTCCGATACACCGTCGTCAGGCCGATGTTCTCGCCGCGGCGGCGCAGTTCGTCGTGCAGTTCCTGCGCGGAACGGAATCCCTCGACGCTGTCCAGGAGGTCGACGATCGCGGCGCGCTGTCGGGTGGCACGCACCGGGCGCTCCTCGGCTACCACGATGTCACCGTCGCATGCACGCTCAGGCATGTCAAAAAGGGATCGCTAGGCTGTTGAGGCTCAATCCCCACCAGACAGGAGTGCACGCGATCGTGGCATCCGTGATCGAATCAGTCGTCAACCTGGCCAAGCGCCGCGGCCTCGTCTACCCGTGCGGTGAGATCTACGGCGGAACCAGGTCGGCCTGGGACTACGGCCCACTGGGCGTCGAATTCAAAGAGAACATCAAGCGCCAGTGGTGGCGTTCGGTCGTCACGGGCCGCGATGACGTAGTCGGCCTGGACAGTTCGATCATCCTGCCCCGCGACGTGTGGGTTGCCTCCGGCCACGTCGAGGTGTTCAACGACCCGCTGGTGGAATGCCTGGAATGCCACAAGCGGCACCGTCAGGACCACATGCAGGAGGCCTTTGCAGCCAAGAAGGCCAAAGGTGGGGAGCCCGTCAATCCCGACGACGTGCCGATGACGGAGATCTCCTGCCCGGACTGCGGCACCAAGGGCAAGTGGACCGAGCCCCGTGAATTCAACATGATGCTCAAGACCTACCTCGGGCCGATCGAAAGCGAAGAAGGGCTGCACTACCTGCGCCCCGAGACCGCCCAGGGCATCTTCGTGAACTTCGCGAATGTGGTGACCACGTCGCGAAAGAAGCCGCCCTTCGGCATCGGTCAGATCGGCAAGAGCTTCCGCAACGAGATCACGCCGGGCAACTTCATCTTCCGCACCCGCGAGTTCGAGCAGATGGAGATGGAGTTCTTCGTCGAGCCGTCGACCGCCCCGGAGTGGCATCGGTACTGGATCGACACCCGTCTGCAGTGGTACGTCGACCTCGGCATCGCGCGCGACAACCTCCGCCTGTACGAACATCCGAAAGAGAAGCTGTCGCACTACAGCGACGGCACCACCGACATCGAGTACAAGTTCGGCTTCGCAGGAAACCCGTGGGGCGAGCTCGAGGGCATCGCCAACCGCACCAACTTCGACCTCTCGACGCATTCCAAGCATTCGGGTGTGGACCTCACCTACTACGACCAGGCGGCCGACACCCGCTATGTGCCGTATGTCATCGAGCCGGCAGCCGGGCTGACGCGCTCGTTCATGGCGTTCCTTGTCGACGCCTACCACGAGGACGAGGCGCCCAACGCCAAGGGCGGTGTGGACAAGCGCACGGTGCTGCGCCTCGACCCGCGGCTGGCCCCGGTCAAGGCGGCGATTCTGCCGCTGTCGCGTCATGCGGACCTGAGCCCCAAGGCGAAAGACCTTGCCGCAGAACTGCGCAAGTACTGGAACATCGAATTCGACGACGCCGGTGCGATCGGTCGCCGTTACCGGCGCCAGGACGAGATCGGTACCCCGTACTGCGTGACGGTGGACTTCGACACCCTCGAAGATCAGGCGGTCACGGTCCGGGAACGCGACGCCATGACACAGGAACGCATCAGTCTGGATTCGGTGGTCGACTACCTGAGCACACGACTGCGGGGATAACGGCGGCTGCGCTAATTTGGCAGCTGTGCGGACGTTCGGTCGATGGCGTGTTCCGGTTGTCTGTTGCGCTGCGCTGGTGGTCTTGGCCGGATGCGGTCAAGACCACCAGAACCACGCGACATCCTCGGTAGTCCCCACCTCGACGACGATCACGCCGACGACGCCGACGACCACGTCGACGACTGCTCAGGCGGCCGGGCAGCAGTGCCCGGCGCGGGGTAACCGCAGGATAACGATCACCAACGGCGACATGACTTGTGCAGACGCCTATTCGGTCGCCGCGAAGTTCGACCCGAACGGCCTGAAGTACCAGGACATCGACGCCTTCGAGTGCGGGACGGGCACCGCCGATGTGCGTCCACTGGTATTCGAATGCACGTCTGAAGACGCTGAATTCGCCGTGTACGACCGCTAGAAGCGCCCGCCGCCGCCCAGGATGCCACCGCCGCTGGTCGGGCCCTGAGATCCACCGTACGAGCTGGACGTCCAGTTCCCCCCGCCGCCGAACCCCCCTCGCATCGCGCCCGAGAGAATGTTGCCGAGGATGATCCCGCCGATCACCGCGCCCATGTTCGACTGGCCGCCGCCGTACTGGTTCGCGTATTGCCGCTGGGAGGCCTGCACGTCGTTGTTGGCCAGTTGCTGAGCCTGCGCCGCCAGCGTCGATGCCCCATTGGCATGTGCGATGGCCTCGGTGATGTTCGTAGTCTTCTTGGCTTGGGCCGCGTCGATCTGGCGGACCGCTTCGTTGAGACGGGTCCGCGCCTCCGGGCCGATGCTGCCCCGGCGGGTGTCGATGTAGTCCGACACCGACCGCACTCGCGATTGCGCGGTGAACAGTGCCTGGTCGAAGGACCGCGCGAGGCGTTCCCGGGTCTCCCGCTCCTCGGCCACCTCGAGCAGCAGGCGATCGAGTTCGGCATCGGCCTGTGTCAGCTTGATGAAGGTGCCCAGAGGGTCGGCTGACCCGTTCGCCTGCGCGTCGGCGACGGCCTCGACGGCTTTGTCGCGCGCCCCGGCCAGTTGCTCGCCCCTGGTCGCCGAACCCTGGGTGAGCTGTAGCGAGGCCGCTTCGATGCCCCTTCGGATGTCGGCGATCGCGTCAGGCAGAGAACTCGTTGCGCGGCGGATGTCGGTTGCCGCGCCGTCGATCGCGTCGAGCATCGAACTTGCTTGTCCCAGAGCAGATTCCGTTGCCCGTATGCAGTCGATCAATTCGGTCTGCCTGCCCGCGACGGGCTTCGCGACGAGCTCGCGGGAGCGGCTGATGGAGCGGTCGGCGAAGTCGACCCGTTCTCTGGCCGCATCCACATTCCTGGCGACCGAGACCAAAGCCGACTCGGCGAACTCGTTGTTCAAGGCGGCGAGCTGCTGCTGGGCCGGTTCGATCCGCGCGGTCACGTCGACCAGCTGCTGGGTGAGGCTGTCGAGACGTTCCGGAGCGTTGATGACAAGATCGCGCAGTTGGTGGAAAGCCTTGGTCTGCGTGTCGAGTTCGCGGTTGGCGCGGGCCGCGGCCACCACCACGCGGGTCAGCAGGTCTCGGCGCTGGGCGGGGGTTTCAGGAATCGCATCGTCGAGTTGCTGACGGACGTTGAACGCCTGGGCGATCGCGACCTTCGCGGCGTTGACGGCTTTGGCGAACGGGTCGGTCTGGGTGTTGCCGAATTCCTCCGTGGCGAGCGCCAATTCGTGGTCGCTCGTGCGGATCGCGTTGTCGACGTCGACCACGACGGATCGGGAGAGATCGTCGAGAACCTCGATGGACAACGAGGCAAGGGCGGCCGGGTCCGTCGCGTCGATCCGCCGCGCGGCGGCAAGCTCCGCCACGCGGCGTCCGCGGCGGCGGTGCCGGCCCCACAGGATCAGCGCGGCGAGACCTAGCAGGAGAATCGCGATGACGCTCAGCAGCACCGTCCAGGACATCGGCGCGGCCGTCGTGCCCGGCTGGGCGTCGAGTCCCTTGGCGGCGGCGATCGCCGCGCCGGCCCAGTCGCCGCGCCGCAGCGCCGGCTCGATCTGGTCGCGCCGGATGTCGTCGACTCGGGTGGTGCTTCCTCCGGCGGCGCCGGACGGCACCAGGTACGCATACGAGCGGTCGGCGGTCGCGACCGCCAATATCGCGTCCTGCGATCCGAGATCGCTGATGCTGCGCACGCTCTGTGCCCACGTCACGGCACCGCTGGGGGCGAAGGAATCGACGTACACCACCCACAGCCGGACATGCCGATCTCGGTACAGCGAGTCGACGGCGCCCTGAACGTCGCCGATCTGCTTGTCGCTGAGGACGCCCGCGCTATCCGTGACGTAATCGGGAAGGCGGAAGGGCGGCTCGGCGTTCGCAGCGGGTGCCAGCAATGCGGCGGCGGTGAGCAGCGAGATGAGCATGCCGATCAGACGGGCAAGGCGCATGAACATCAAATGTAGTGGCGCTGGCAGACTGTGCCCCGGTGATGAGCAAACAGCAGGACCGCTACGACGAGGCCGACCGCGCACGGCTCGTCGTCGAACCGCGCAAGTCGGCGGGCCTGCCCGGCACCAACGCCGAACACCGGACGGACTTCGCGAGGGACCGTGCGCGGGTGCTGCATTGCGCTGCGCTTCGGCGCCTGGCCGACAAGACGCAGGTGGTGGGGCCGCGCGACAGTGACAATCCGCGTACCCGGCTGACCCATTCGCTTGAGGTCGCCCAGATCGGGCGGGGGATGGCCGTCGCGCTCGGCTGCGACCCCGACCTGGTGGATATGGCGGGGTTGGCGCACGACATCGGGCATCCCCCGTACGGGCACAACGGCGAACGCGCGCTGGATCAGTTCGCCGCCGACTTCGGCGGGTTCGAGGGCAACGCCCAGAACTTTCGCATCCTGACCCGGCTGGAGCCGAAAGTGCTTGACGCGCAGGGCTGTAGCGTCGGTTTGAACCTGACGCGCGCCGGTCTGGACGCGGTCACCAAATATCCGTGGTTCCGTGCGGCCGCCGGCGGCAAGTTCGGGTTCTACGACGACGACCGCGCCGCCGCGGAGTGGTTGCGTGCCGGAGCTCCCGAACGGCATCCGTGCCTGGAGGCGCAGATCATGGATTGGGCCGACGACGTCGCATACTCGGTGCACGACGTCGAGGACGGGGTCGTGTCCGGCCGAATCGACCTGCGGGTGCTCGCCGACGGTGATGCCGCCGCGGCCCTCGCCAGGCTGGGCGAATCCCGGGCGATCGATGCCGGGCGCGGGCTCGGTGCCGACGATCTCGAGGAGGCGGCGGGCAGGCTCTCGCGGTTGCCCATCGTCGAGGCCGCGGGCCGCTACGACGGGAGCTTGACGGCGTCGGTCGCGTTGAAGCGTCTCACCAGTGAGTTCGTCGGCCGGTTCGCCTCGGCGGCGGTGTTCGAGACGAAGCAGGTTTCCGGTGCCGGGCGGTCGGTTCGCTACGGCGCGGATCTGGCTGTTCCGTCGGAGGTGAGCGCCGAGGTTGCCGTGCTCAAGACGTTGGCGCTGCAATTCATCATGTCCGACCCGCGGCACCTGGAATTGCAAGCCGGGCAACGGGAGTGCGTGCAGGAAGTGGCGCAGCGGCTGCTCGACTCGGCGCCGGCCGGACTGGATGCGACCTACACGAAGATATTCGAAGACGCCGCGGATGATGGAGCGCGAATGCGGGTGGTCATCGACCAGATCGCGTCCTACACCGAGACTCGGCTCGAGCGCATCGCGGCGGAAGGCACCCGCTCTAGACTGTCCCGGTGACGGGTGCTTTGGGCGGGAACAGCGACCGAAAAGGCCGCATACCCGACCGTGACATCGCCGCCATCCGCGAGAAGGTGCGGATCGAGGACGTGGTGGGCGATTACGTTCAGCTCCGACGGGCCGGTGCGGACTCGTTGAAGGGCCTGTGCCCGTTCCACGACGAGAAATCGCCGTCGTTCCATGTGCGTCCCAACCACGGCCACTTTCACTGCTTCGGCTGCGGCGAGGGTGGCGACGTCTACGCGTTCCTTCAGAAGATCGAACACATCAGCTTTGTCGAGGCCGTGGAAACTCTTGCCGACCGGATCAGCTACACCGTCACCTACAGCGGCGGCGGCACCAGTGTGCAGCGCGATCGTGGCAGCCGGAGCAGGTTGATCGCGGCGAACGCGGCCGCGCAGGAATTCTATTCCGGCGCTTTGGAATCCGAGGAAGCCGCGGCAGCGCGCAATTACCTGACGGAACGCAATTTCGACGCCGAGGCCGCTCGCCGGTTCGGTTGCGGCTTCGCCCCCGCGGGTTGGGACTCGCTGACCAAACACCTCATTCGCAAGGGCTTCGAGTTCAAGGAACTGGAAGCCGCGGGGCTTTCCCGGGAAGGTCGGCGCGGACCGATCGACCGATTCCACCGCAGGCTGCTGTGGCCGATCCGGACGGCCAGTGGCGAGACGGTCGGCTTCGGGGCGCGGCGGCTGTACGACGACGATCAGATCACCGCCAAGTACGTCAACACCCCCGAGACGGTGCTCTACAAGAAGTCGTCGGTGCTGTTCGGCATCGACCTGGCCAAGCGGGACATCGCGCGTGGTCACCAGGCCGTCGTGGTCGAGGGCTACACCGACGTGATGGCCATGCACCTCGCCGGCGTCACCACGGCTGTCGCGTCGTGCGGCACCGCGTTCGGCGATGAGCACCTGTCGATGCTGCGCCGGCTGATGATGGACGACAAGTTCTTCCGCGGCGAGCTCATCTACGTGTTCGACGGGGACAGCGCAGGCCAGGCGGCCGCGCTCAAGGCCTTCGAGGGTGAGCAGAACCTTGCGGGACAGAGCTTCGTCGCGGTGGCCGCCGACGGCATGGACCCATGCGACCTGCGGCTGGCCTCCGGCGACGCCGCGCTTCGTGACCTGGTTGCGCGGCGGGCGCCGCTGTTCGAGTTCGCGATCCGCACTGCCCTGGCCGAACACGATCTGGACAGCGCCGAAGGCAGGGTGAGTTCGCTGCGGCGGTGTGTGCCGATGGTCGCGCAGATCAAGGACTCCACCCTGCGCGACGAGTACGCACGTCAGCTCGCGGGGTGGGTCGGCTGGGACGATGTCGCGCAGGTTGTGGGCCGGGTCCGTGAACAGGCCGGCCAGCGTCCGGCCAAGCGCGCCGAGGGACGCTCCGCAGCTCCCCGCCCGGGAACACCCGCCGAGGGGGCGGTCAGGCGTCCGGATCCGCGCGACCCGACGTTGTGGCCCCAACGCGAGGCCCTCAAGGCGGCGCTGCAGTACCCGGCCAAGAGCGGCCCGGTATTCGACGCCCTGACAGAGGAGAGCTTCACCCACCCGGGATACGTGGAGATCAGTACCGCGATCGCCGCCGCAGGCGGAGTCGCCCAAGGGCTTTCCGGAGCGCCGTGGATCGAGAAGGTCACCGAACACGTCAAGTCGGCGGCCACCCAGAGCCTGGTGAACGAGCTCAGCGTGGAAGCGATTCGCGTCGACGGCGATGACGACGACCGATTGACCCGCTACATCGGCGGGGTTCTGGCGCGACTGCAAGAGGTTTGGGTGGGCAGGCAGGTCGCCGAGATCAAATCCAAACTTCAGCGCATGTCACCCGTCGAGCAGGGCGACGAATACCACGCGCTGTTCGGCGACTTGGTGGCGCTCGAGGCGTATCGCCGCAGCCTGCTCGAGCAGGCCAGCGGCGATGACCTGTCTGCTTGAGCGCCGGCCGGCGGCTATGGTGGGCTACAAGGGGCTAACGAAGAGCTTGTCTGCGACGAAAGGTCGGTTATGACTCTCGCGAACAATCGTGCGCGCCGGATCGCCGTCGTCGGCGCGCTGGCGGCGGCGGCCGCATTGCCCGCGCTGGCCGCTCTGACTGCTACGACCACCCCGACCACCGACACCGCCACCGGTAACTGCCTGGCGTGGTTCGGATCCCGCGACGACGGCCAATGTCTGTCGTACTCGAACGGGCAGGGCGGCTCCATCGGCACGCCGGGGGTTGCCGTCGGGGGTTCGAACACCAACGGTGGTCTTGGTGTGTCGACGGGCCCGCTGATGCCGGGTCAGACGATCAGCATTCCTATGGGCTAGCAGCCACTTCACAATTCAGGGTTCGGCTTCGTCAGAAGCGGAACGGCTTGACCCCCGGCCGGGGATGATGGGAACGAGTCATCGCGGATTCCCGGGGGGTTGGACAAGTGCCTTTGTCGATGCCGTACAGCGTCACCGTTTCTCAGGTCAAGATTTCCAGGCCGAGTAGTTCCGACCCCGGTCGGTATGTGGGCCGGGTGGGCGCCCTCGCGGTCGCGCTGGGTGTGGGTGCGGCCATCGGAGCGATGTCGGGTGTGGCCTCTGCCGATACGACGGGGTCGTCTGGGGCTTCTGCCTCTTCTGCCTCTTCTGCCTCTTCTGCCTCTTCTGCCTCGAGCGCTTCCTCGGCACTGAGCGACTCGTCCGGGTCTTCGCCCGCCGGGAAGGCCCGGTCACGATCGGCATCGTCGGGCTCCCGATCTGTGATTGCGGGTTCCGGCAGGGTCGCCGCTCCACCGAACGCCGGTGTTTCCGCACTTCCGGATGCGGTGGTCTCGGGCTCACGTTCGGAGCGCACGGGGTCCGGCGATGCTCCGGCACCCGTCACGCCGCTTGAGTGGGCTGCACTGGGGTCGGTGCGCCGGGAAGGCGGCGCGCGACCGGAATCGGCTGCAGCCGCCCGATCCTCTCGGTTGGTCGACTCCTCTCGGTTGGTCGACGTGGCATCGGTTGCGTCGGCGAATGCCTCCGGCGGGGTGTGGTTGTTCGGCGACGGCACCGCCGAACACCCCAACGGCGGAATTTTGGTGGGCAACGGCTATTCGTGGACCGCTTTGACCTGCACGGGGGTAACGGCGTGCAACGGCGGCAACGGCGGACTGATCGGGAGCGGTGGCAACGGGTACAACGGCGGCAACGGGGGCGCGGCGGGCTGGTTCGGGCGCGGCGGAAACGGCGGGGACGGCGT
>JAXLRY010000010.1:0-157650 GCA_046330895.1 Mycobacterium sp.
AGCCTGATTGCGGTGAAGCAAACGATGGTCGAACCGCATCGGGATCAGATTGCGGCGGCTACGTCGAGGGAGAACGGACTCTTCGAAACGCTCATGGGCGCGGCGGCCAACGCCGAGGCTCTCGCCGAATTCAGGGGGCGCTCACGCTGACAGCGCGAACTCGCGATGATGTCGCGGACCGTCCGGCGGCAGCGGCCGCAATCGCCGCCCGCTCCGCATGCCGCGGCGACCTGGTTGCACGTCGACGCGCCACCGGCCACCGCGTCGGACACGGCCTGACTGGTGACGCCGGTGCATAGGCACACGTACATCCGCGAAACCCCTCCCTGATGTCGCAGCTTCCGAGCCGCGAGCGCAACGTTAGTGCAGTCTACCCTTAGTTAGGGAATGCTTTGACGGTGCGCGGGCCAAAGAGACGCCATGCTGGGCATGCTCAACTAGATTTGATTGCGGTACCCGTCAACGGCCGGACGCGGCCGACAGCCCAACGCGGTAGGAGAATCCATTCATGCAAGGTGATCCCGAAGTCCTCCGTTTGCTCAACGAGCAGCTGACCAGCGAGTTGACGGCGATAAATCAGTACTTCCTGCACTCCAAGATGCAGGACAACTGGGGCTTCACCGAACTGGCGAAGCACACGCGGGCCGAGTCGTTCGAAGAGATGGTGCACGCGGAGAAGATCACCGACCGGATCCTGCTGCTGGACGGTCTGCCGAACTATCAGCGGATCGGCTCGCTGCGCGTGGGCCAGACGTTGCGCGAACAGTTCGAAGCCGACCTGGCCATCGAATACGAGGTGGTCGCGCGGCTGAAGCCGGCCATCGTCCTGTGCCGCGAAAAGCAGGATTCGACGACGGCGATCCTGTTCGAGGAGATCATGGCTGACGAGGAGCACCACATCGATTACCTGGAAACGCAACTCGAGTTGATGAACACGCTCGGCGCGGAGCTGTACGCGGCGCAGTGCGTGTCGCGCCCGCCTGCCTGACGAAGCACCCGGATGAGTCGTATCGGGCCGTTCGCGGACGACGATGTCGTCGGTTGGGTCGCCAGGTCACCGGAGTTGGGCCGCGCCATGGCCGCGCTGAGCAATGCTGTCTACAGCCGCAACCGATTGCCGCTGCGGGTTCGCGAGATCGCGCGCGCGGTCATGGCTCAGGACAACGAGTGCGTGGTGTGCATGAACACCCGCGATGCGGACGGTCCGGACGCGGGCGTGGATGAGGCGCTGTATGAGCACGCCCTGGAGTGGAAGACCTGGCCGGGATACAGCGAACAGGAACGTATCGCGGCCGAGTTCGCGCACCGCTTCGCGACGGCACACACCGATCTTCGCGACGACGAGGAATTCTGGGAACGCTGCCGCGAGCATTTCGACGATGAACTGCTCGCGGACCTGACAATCTCCTGCGCGCTGTGGCTGGGAATGGGGCGGATGTTGCGCACTCTGGACATCGGACAGGCATGCGTCCTGACTCTGCCGAGCCGCGCCGAATGACGCCGGGGCCAAATGACTTCGGGGGCCGGATGACACCGCTGGACAAGGTGATCGCCCAATTGCAGGCCGAGGGCGTCGACACCCTCATGGGCACGATGGTCAGTACCGCGGGTCTCACACACGCCAAGACGGTGCCGATTCGTCGCGCCGACGCGTTCGCCGACCCCGGCCTCGGTGGCAGTCCCGTCTTTCACGTGTTCGGCATCGATCGCACCGGGATCGCCTTCACCGACGACTTCAGTGTCATCGGCGACGAGCGGATCCGGATAGACGAGTCGGCGTTGCGAGCGATCGGCAATGGCCTCGCATGGGCGCCCGCGTCGTTCTTCGATCAGGACGGCAGTCCGATTCCGACATGTTCGCGGGGCACACTCGGACGAGTCGAAGAGCGGCTGATCCAAGCCGGTCTGCGTGCACTCGTGGGACACGAGATCGAGTTCCTGCTCGTCGATCCCGATGGCGGCCGGCTTCACAGCAATCTGTGGGCCCAGTACGGCGTTGCGGGCGTCCTCGAGCACGAGGGTTTTGTGCGCGGTGTCATGGCCGCCGCAAACGCCGCGGGTGTGGGAATCGAGCAGTTTCATCCCGAGTACGGCGAGAACCAATTCGAGATTTCACTGTCGCCTCTCGCTCCGGTGGCAGCGGCCGATCAACTGGTCCTCACCAGAATCATCATCAGCAGGGTGGCCCGCGACTTCGGAATGCGGGTCAGCTTCTCGCCGCTTCCGTTTGCGGGCAGCGTGGGTTCCGGTGCCCATCAACACTTCTCGCTGATCCGTGGCGATGCACCGCTGTTTTCCGGTGGTTCAGGCGCCCACCGGATGACGGTCGATGGCGAGGCCGCGATCGCCGGAATCGTTGACGGCCTCATCGAAGCTCAACTGGCGTTGTGTGGCTCAATCGTGTCGGGTCTCCGCATGAAGCCGGGTAGCTGGGCGGGCGCCTTCGCCTGTTGGGGCGTCGAGAACCGCGAAGCCGCTGTGCGATTCCTTCATGTCGGCCCTGGCAATCCGTATGGCGCCAACGTCGAGGTGAAGGTCGTGGATCCGTCTGCCAACCCCTACCTGGCCACCGCCGCCATTCTGGGTTTGGCCGTGGACGGTATCGCGCGCCAGGCGCCACTGCCGGCCGAAGTCACCGTGGATCCGGCGGCGCTGTCGGTCGACGAGCGGAAAGCCGCCGGAGTGCAGCAACTTTCAAGCGATCAGTCCGAGACGATCGCAGCATTCGAGACGTCGCAACGAATGAGGGCGATCCTGGGCGAGTCAGCGGCCAAAGCCCTTGTCGCAGTGCGGCGTTACGAGCACGACCATTACTCGGGCCTGGACGCCGAACAACTCGCCGATAAATTTCGCATGGCCTGGAGTCTGTGACAGAGCCAACCGCCGGCGGCTCGGCTCTGGCGGACTTCATCGACGAATTGCGTCTCGTCGACAACCACGTGCACGGCTACTGGACGAAGCAGGTCAGTCGACGCCATTTCGAGAACGGCTTGAACGAGGCGAACACCGAGCCACTGGCCGACTTCGACTCGGGATTCGACACCCAGTTGGGATTCGCGGTCCGCGCCCATTGCGCGCCACTCCTGGGGCTGCCCAAACATGCCGATCCACAGTCCTATTGGAACCGGCGAAGCGAACTTCCCGCCACTGAGCTGGCCTCTCTGATGTTGAGCGCAGCGGGTGTCAGCGACTGGCTTGTCGACACCGGGATCCCCGGCGACATCTCGAGTCCGGCCGAGACAGCGGAGGCCGCCGGCAGCTCGGCTCACGAAGTGGTCCGGATCGAGCAGGTAGGCGAAGCTGCCGTCGCAATGCCCGGCGACTACGCGGAGAACTTCCGCGAACTGCTCACCTCCCGCATGACTACGGCGGTGGCGACCAAGTCGATCATCGCTTACCGCACCGGCTTCGACGGCGACCTGTCGGACCCGCCGCCGTCCGAAGTCGCCGCGGCCGCGGCACACTGGCGGGACAGCGGGGGAGGGCGGCTGACCGATCGGGCTCTCATGCGTTTCGGGTTGCACCGCGCACTCGAAATGGCCAAGCCGCTGCAGCTCCATGTCGGCTTCGGCGACCGTGACTGCGACCTCCACCGCACCAATCCCGTTCACCTACTCGACTTCCTACGTACGTCCGGTGAGACCCCGGTTGTGTTGTTGCACTGCTATCCCTTCGAACGTGAGGCCGGCTACCTTGCCCAGGCCTTCAACAACGTCTTCGTCGATATCGGTCTGTCCGTCAACCATCTCGGCTCCCGGGCCGAGGCGTTCATCGCCAGAAGTCTCGAGATGGCGCCGTTTCGGAAGATTCTGTACTCGTCGGACGGTTTCGGCCCACCGGAACTGCACTACCTTGGATCCCGACTGTGGCGCAATGGAATTCGCAGGGTATTGGGAGAATTCGTCACCCGGGACGAATGGTCGGAAGCCGACGCGATGCGGATCGCAAAGCTTATCGGCCGGGATAACGCGGCACGGGTCTACCATCTGACCAGATGAGTAGGCCCGGGAGGCAATCATGCGGTTACAGCATCTCTGTCTGATGGCGGCTGTCGCGCTCGGTGGGACCATCGCGGCAGTGGGCTCCGCGGCGCCTGCCGGCGCGGACTGCAACTACAGCGGTGGCAGCACCCTGTGCTCGAGCGCGGGCGACGTCCGAGGAGGTTCGGCGCCACCCCCGGCGACTTTCGATCCCTACCCCTGCACCGGCGATCCCACCTGCATGTATTACGACAACTGGGATCCAAACATCTACCTCGATCTCACGCCCAGGCCCAGGCCGCCCGGCAGCCCCGGCGGTCCCGGCAGGCCAGGCCGCCCCGGCGGTGGCGGTGGCGGAATCGGCCCGCGCTGACGATTCGCGACCAACTTCCCATTTCGACAAACGAGGAGCTCAACTCATGTCGCTTGCCGCACACTTGTTCCGGCGCACAACCTTTGGCGTGATCGCCGCCGGTGCAGTAATCGGCGCTCCGGCCCCCCTTGCCGTCGCCGACCTCCCTCCTAACTGCACCGCGGCCGACCGCGCGAGCATCGCGGCGGGCGTATCCGCCGCGACCTCTGCGTATCTCTTCACGCACCCCGAAGTCAATGACTTCATGACAGGCCTCAAAGGCCAGCCGGTCGACGAGGTCCGGTCCATGGTTCAGGACTATCTCGACGCCAACCCCCAGACCAAGGCCGAAGTGCAGGCGATCCGGCAGCCGCTGACCGACATGCGGGATCGCTGCGGCGCCGGCTTCCTCGACGATCAGGGTCCCGATCAGCCGGCGGTCGAGACCCCCTGATTGGCGAGCACGGGCGCGGCCTGCCGGCCCGCGCGTAG
Organism: Mycobacterium sp.; assembly: GCA_046330895.1. GTDB lineage: Bacteria > Actinomycetota > Actinomycetes > Mycobacteriales > Mycobacteriaceae > Mycobacterium. Next base: position 4,825 of record JAXLRY010000010.1, read on the forward strand.
GAAGCTTCCGGTCCGCTCAGCTCCCAAGAGTTCGGTGGGCACACCGTGGCGGACGACGGCGTTTCCGCTGATGAGCACCAGATCGACGGTCTCGTCGTTTCGGTTGACCATCCGGGCCAGGCCGCCGTATTGCTCGACGGACTCTTCGGCGTAGGTGTCGAGGCTGCCGTCCAGTCGGTACGGGTTCACCACGACGAGGTCGGCGCGGTCACCCACACGCAGGTGGCCCGCGTCGAGGCCGTACCACTCGGCCAGTTCACCCGTGAGTCGGTGGACCGCCTGCTCGACGGTCATGAAGGAGTTTCCGGCAAGGTTCGCGTCGCGAACATGCCGCAGAAGTCGCAACCCGAAGTTGTAGAAAGCCATGTTGCGCAAATGCGCTCCGGCATCCGAGAAGCCCATCTGCACGCCGGGGTCCCGGGCGAGCTTCTTCAGCACGTCGGGCCGATGGTTGGAGATCGTCGTCCGCCACCGCACCTTCGTGCCGTGCTCGACCACGAGGTCGAGGAAAGCGTCGACGGGATGCAGCCCGCCACGGTCGATACCGACTTGGCCGAAGGACTTGCCGACTACCGATTCGTCGGGGCACGAGACGATCTCGGCGTCGAAGAAGTCACGGTGCCAAACCCTGATGCCGAATTTGCGGTCGTATTCGCGGCGGAAGCGACGCCGGTATTCCTCATCGCCGAGCAATGCGTTCCGCTCGACCTCGTCGCGAAGATGCAGTGCTGCCGCGCCGGATCCGAATTCCTCGAACACCACCAGGTCGATCCCGTCGGCGTAGACCTCGAACGGGATTGGAAGGTGCTGCCACCGGAAATCGCCGCCCAGCTTGTTCATCACGCGCGCCAACGGGCCCATGATCGTGACGGCCAGCGGGTTGGCTTTGATGTCCGCCGCGGAGAGCAGACTGGTCTTCAGCTTCTTGCGAAGCACCGGAAGCGATTGAGCCACCTGGGATGCCACGTCAATCGGGTTCTGGATGTCCGGTCCGGATTGCAGCACCCGACCGCGACGTCGCAGTTGCGACTTGAGCCGGCGCAACTCGCGAGGTTTGGCATAGGTGGAGGGAAGGGTGCGCGATCGGCATGTCTCGCCATCGAGCTTGTCGAACAGCAGCTGTTGCGATGACATGCCCACAAATCCGGCGTCGAGCGCCTCGGCGAGCATCCGCTCCATCTGGGCCTGTTCGTGTGCAGAGGGGCGGACATCGTCGCGGGTGGCCCGCGGCAGACCCATCGTCGCGGTACGGATGTCGCTGTGCCCGAGGAAGGCCCCGACGTTGGGCCCCAACGGTTTCGATTCCAGCGCCGCCACGTACTCGTCGGCGGAGGTCCACGTTTTGGCGCCGTCGACGGCGTCGATGACATGCTGCCGCGGAATGGCTTCCACCCTGCCGAACAAGTCGCCCGCATCGGTGCCGTCGACGTGGACGGTCGACAGCGAGCACGACCCCACGAGCACTGTGGTCACACCGTGACGTACCGATTCCGGCAGACCGGGACCATTGAGCACCTCGACGTCGTAGTGGGTGTGGATATCGACGAAGCCGGGCAGAACCCACTTTCCGGTGGCGTCGACAACCTCAGGGCAGTCGGTGTCGTCGAGTTCGCGGGCTGACACGTCGACCACGCGGCCGTCGCGGATGCCGATGTTCCGCACTGCGGAGGGAGCGCCCGTCCCATCGAACCAGCGGCCGTTGCGGATGATCGTGTCGTATGCCATGCGACTATGAAACAACCAAACTTGACACGTGTCAAGTTTGGTTGTTTCGAACCTCTACCTGCTCATTCGACGCCTGCCCCTTCGACGCCCGCCCCATTTGACGCGGCGGCACCGAGGCTCACGGACAGTTCCGCCCACCCGCGCAGGACGCGAGTGTCACGGCGGGTGCCGATCCCGGCGAGTCGAACATCGGGAAAGTGTTGGAAGAATCGGCGCAGGCCGACCTCCCCCTCGGAACGGGCCAACGCCGCCCCCAGGCAGAAGTGCCTCCCCCCGGAGAAGGCCAGATGCTTGTTGGCGTTGGGCCTGCGCACGTCGAAGCGGTGAGGATCGGCGAACACCGCGGGATCCCGGTTCGCGGCGGCGAGATAGATGACGATCAACTCGCCACGCCGGACCGATACACCTGCGACTTCGGTGTCGATTCGGGCGATACGCGCGGACAGCTGGACCGGAGACTCCATGCGAAGGATCTCCTCGACCGCGTTGGGCCAGAGCGACGGATCCTCCCGAAGGATGTCCAGCTGGTCAGATTCGCTCAGCAACAAGCGAATTCCATTGCCCAGCAGATTGACAGTCGTTTCGAAGCCCGCCGCCAGAACCAGCCCGGCCGTCGCCCGAAGTTCGTCATCGTTGAGATGCGCCCCTTCGTCGGAGACCTGGATCAACTGACTCATCAGGTTGTCACCCGGATGCTCACGCAGCCACCGCAGATGCTGAGTGAGCCAGTCGTTGAAGCCGGCGATCCCTCGCTCGACTCTGCGGTACTGAGACAAGGACAGCCCGACGTCGAGGCTCGGCGCCGCCAACTCACCGAATTCCAGGATCCGGGAGCGGTCGGATTCGGGCACCCCGAGGATGTCGCTGATCACCGCAACGGGAAGCTTCGAGCAGTAACGCTCGACGACATCGACCACGCGCGGACCGTCGGCGAGCTTCTCGAGTAGTTCACCGGCGGTGTCTTCGACCAGCCCGCGCAGGGACGCCACCGCGCGGGTGGTGAACACCGACGACACGGTCTTGCGGTATCGAGTGTGTTCGGGCGGTTCGACTGCCAGCAGTGACGGCGGACGCAACGGATGCAGGCCGTCCGGCCGGGTGCGCTCCTCAATCCACCGCAGCGGCCCGGGCAGGTTTCCGCCAAGGGAGACGACCCGGAAATCCTCGGAGCGCAGCAACTCGTGCGCCACCGCGTAGTCGACGGTCAGAAGGCTCGCCCGTGCCCGTAGCAGCGGCCCTTCCTCACGCAACCGGTCGAAGAAGGGAAACGGATCGGCGCGAAGGGCGGGATCGGCGACCAGCCGCGCCTGTGGGTCGCCGCGGCGCGCCGACCAATCGGCCAATGCGCGAATGACGCCGTGCAACGCGAACCAGTGCAGCCGTTCCTTCATGAACTCGACAGTAGATCCTGGCAGTCTTGACCGATGGCGTCGACGATGAATCCACCTCCTCTGGAATGCATCTGCTGTCGGCGTCAATTCGACGTGCGCGAGCTGGCATGGCGATGCACATGCGGTGGCCTCCTGGACGTCGCGGGCACCTGGAAGCCGGCACTGGCCCCCGGCGTCGATGACACCTCGCTTTGGCGCTACCAGTCAGTTCTTCCCGTCGAGCGCGACGCATCGATCAGCCTGGGGGAGGGCGGTACGCCGATAGTTCGGTCGCGGTCGCTGCCCGGCATCAATCTGAAGCTCGAATTCCTCAGTCCCACATTGTCATTCAAGGATCGCGGAGCGGTGGTTCTGGCGACGTTGGCGGCGAGCATCGGTGTCGAGTCGGTCCTGATCGACAGCAGCGGCAACGCCGGGCTCGCCGCTGCCGCGTACTTCGGACGCGCAGGCATTCGGTGCGAAGTGATGGTGCCTGCCTCGACCTCGCAGACAAAGGTTGCTCAGATCCGCGCGTACGGCGCCACCGTCACGGCCGTCCCGGGAAATAGGGCCGACACATCAGCGGCGGCGGTTCGGCGGGCGGACTCCCGCGACATCTTCTATGCCAGCCACGTCTATCACCCTTACTTCCTGCATGGGGTCAAGACCTATGGCTATGAGATATGGGAGAGCAATGGGCGCACGCTTCCGTCCGCGGTCATCGTCCCGGTGGGCAACGGCACCATGCTGCTGGGCTGTCATCTCGCGTTCACCGAACTGGTCGCCGCCGGCCTTGCCGACCGACTGCCGGCCATAGTCGCGGTTCAGGCGCAGAACTGCGCACCCCTGGCGGCTGCCTTCGCGGGCGACGCCGACGATATCTCGCCCGGTGAGGTCGATTCGACGGTCGCCGAGGGTATCGCCATCCCGGAGCCGCCCCGCTCAAAGCAGATCCTCGCGGCGATTCGAGCGACCGGGGGCTCGATCGTCACAGTCAGCGACGACGAAATTCTCTCGGCACGAAGACGATTGGCACTTGAGGGACTCTTCGTCGAGCCGACGGCATCGGCGTGCTTCGCGGCAGCCATGTCGAGGGGGTCAGAGCTTCCAGCCGAAGACGACGTCGTTGTGGCGTTGTGCGGAGCGGGGGCGCGCGGATAGCTCACGCGCCGACGACGCGGGGTACCTCGGCTTGGAGGAACACGTCGTTGAGGGTGACTGTGCGCAGATCACGGGAGCCGATGATGGACAACATCTGTGGATACACGCGAGTCACCGGCGGATGGTTGAGATGACCGACGACGATGTTCTGCTGGATGAAGTGCTGATCGGCCATTTCGACGATGTAGTCCTCGGGGAGCACCGTGGAGTCGGCCAGTGACGCGCTCCACAGCGTCTTGACCTGATACCCGAGATCGGCCGCCACCGCGTCGACCGTCTGGTTCGAATTCCCATACGGCGGGCGGAAATACGGCGCGGCATCGACGCCGTAGGTGTCGCGAAGGAAGCGGTGGTTACGTTGCAGCTCGTCGGCGACCTGGCCCTTGTCGAGCATCGTCAGATCTGAATGCGACCACGTGTGGTTACCCAGTTGAATCTGCCCGGAATCGACGAGCGGTCTCAGCAGCCGCGCATTCTCCCGCCAGGAGTCGTAGACGCCATTGACGAAGTAGGTCAGCCGAATCCCGGTGTCCTTCGCCAGTTGCGTGTAGCACCGAACCACTTCGGGGCTGACGCCGTCGTCGAGAGTCAGTGCCAGCATGTCGCCGTCACCGGGCAATCTGCTGAGCGCCCCGCTGCCCGGCAGCGAAACCCGTTGCGTACGAGGGGGTGCGGGCAGTAGCCGAGCCGAATCGCTCGATGCGTGCGGTGCTTTCGAGTGGGGCGCCTCATCGGAGAGTCCGATGGTCCGCGAGACGGCTACCAGTCCCGCTGTGGTCAGCAGGCCTGCGACGAATTGCCTACGAGTTACCTCGGGCACGTAACAGAAGTCTCATCTGTAACGTTGGTCACACCCGGGAGGCTACTCGCCGCGGCGTCTGGAACCTCGCAACTCAGGCCTGACAGTACGAGCGCGTCGCGGTGTCCAGTGCCTCACGGAAAAGCGGCTCCAGCTGTCGGGTCTCGGCCACCGCCGTTTTGGAGTCCTCCAGCGCGGCGGCGCATTCCGGGGAATTCAGCAACGGCCACTGGGCGGCGATCTCGCTGACCATCGTCTTGTTCAGTCCGTCGATCAGCGACCGGGACGCCGCCAGGTCCGGTGCGGCGGAGGGCGCGGCGGCACGGCCGAACTTCCAGTCCGCGAAGCGGCTGTATTCGATGGCCTCGGTCGCGTTGATCTGGTCGGTGAACACCGTCCTGACGTAATCCGTTGATATTCCGGCTGATTGCGCATCGGCCGAGACCGTGTCGAGAACTTGACGCACCCTGGGCGGGTCGGTGAGCGGGCCTCCCGTCATCCACTTGTTGGCGGCGATCGGGTCAGCCACCTCAAGTCGCTGCACAGCCGCGTCGACCAAGGCGTTCAAATCATTTGGTGCGTCCGCGCGCGCGGCGGGGAAAGCCGCGAGACCCGTACAGACGACCGCCACACAGATACCGCGCACCATCTCAGCCGACCGGGCCCTTCGCCAGCACCAGCGTCTCCGTTCGCACGACGCCGTCGCGGGTTGTCCAAGTCAGCGCTATGACGTCGCCGGGGTGGTGCTGATCCATGATGTCGGACAGATCCGATGCCGAATTGATCGGACGGCCGTCGATGGCGGTGATCACGTCGCCGCCCACCAGGCCCGCGTTGCGCGCAGGTGTGTCCGGCAACGTCTGCCGGACGACGGCCCCTGGCGTGCCGCCGTGAACGTCGGCTACCGCGACTCCGATGAAGGCGGTATCGCCGACATGCACCGAACCCGCGCCCTCACGAATCTGGTTGGCCACTCCCATCGCCCGATCGATCGGGATGGCGAAACCTTCGCCTCCCCGAACCCCGCCCATCTGATAGGTGAGGGTCGCGGCCACGTTGACTCCCACGACCTGACCGACGCTGTTCACCAATGGCCCACCCGAGTCGCCCGGCCGGATATCCGCGGCGACCCGAATCAGATCGGTGAGTTCCCGCGAACCGCCGCCCGCCTCATCCGAGGCCCGCACTGTTGCACCGAGTTCGGTGACGGTTCCGGGGGAGAAGCTTGGCACCCCGCCGACACCACCCGCGTTCCCGATGGCCGCGATGGGGTCGCCGACCGCAACCGTCGCCGAACTACCTATCGCAGCGACCGGCAGCGGCCCCGCGCCGTTCAACCGAACCAGCGCAATATCATTCGCGCGGTCGTAGCCGATGACATCCACCGGATAGGTGCGGCCGTCAGCGAGGCTCGTCGCGCTGATCTGGGTAGCACCTTCGATGACGTGATTGTTAGTCAGAATCTCGCCGCCCGGGCTGAGCACGATTCCCGTTCCCGCTCCCACCGCACCCTGGTAGTCCAGGGTGGTGTTGATGTCCACCAGGCCGGGGGTCACCTGGTTCATAAGGACGGACTGATCGAGCGGGTTGAGCGGCACCGGTGGCCGCGCGGGAGCCGCGCTGACCGGCGCGGCAACGAGGGCGGGCACCAGCAGAAGGGTCGCCAGGAACATCATCAGGCGCCGGGTGCGCGTAACTTGCATGGGTCAACTCTGCCTGAAATGCCCCGCGTACGGTGAACAAGGGGTCAAGACAACCGGGAAGTGAGCATGGTCCGCCCGTCCGTTTACCAGGTGTTGCGATCAAGGCCCTCGATTCTGCTCCTCGTTGCGACATTCGTGCTGACGCTCTCGCTCGGCTCGGCATTCATTGCGCTCCACAGGTTTCGGGACATGCGCGGAGCGGCGTTCGACCCGCCCGCGATTCCGATGAGCGACGAGCAGTCGAAGCAACAGGTGATCGAGGCGTCACGTGAGGTCATTGCCACCGGCCACTTGAAGAATCCCCGGGGCAGCTACCTCTTGATGTCCTGCGCAAGCGGGGACGCTCCGCCCTACCAGGGGGCGATTCGCCTCAATTTCGACATTCCGGGCTTGAAGGACACGCCCAAGTACTTCGGCGACATCGCCAGAGCCTTGAGCGCGCGCGGATGGACCGACCCGAATCCGGCGGGACTGGAACGGGGCCGGCCGAAGTTCACGAAAGACGGCGTCACCGTCATCTACTCCGTCGACCCCGGCGCCCATGGCCGCGCGACCATGCAAATCTACGGCGAATGCCGCAATACGACCGACCACCGGGCAGACGCGGCGGGCTGGGGCGACATCACGAGTCAACTCATGAGTTGAGGGACTCCCGAGCGATTCGGGACTTTGGTCCCTACGCGACATGCCCTCGAGATATGTCTGCTACGGCAAGTAACAGATATAGTTCGGGTCATGACCTACGTAATCACCAGTGCCTGCGTCGACGTCAAGCACAAGGCATGCCAGCAGGAGTGCCCCGTGGATTGCATCTATGAGGGCGATCGTTCGATGTACATCAACCCGAACGAATGCGTGGACTGCGGCGCGTGCCGCCTCCTATGCGAGGTCGACGCCATCTACTACGAGGCCGACCTGCCCGAGACCGAACGCAAGTTCCTCGCGGACAACGCCGCATTCTTTGCTGAGACCCTCGCCGGACACGACAAACCACTCGGTACGCCCGGCGGAGCGATCGATCTCGGGCCGGTCGGCGTCGACACTCCCATGGTGGCGGAGCTGCCGCGAAAGGGTTGCTAACCACACGTCACCGCTCTCCATTCGCGCCGACCAGCAACCGCAAATTAGCTGCTGGCGGCATGCGCGGGTAGTCTGCCTACGCGAGGGTCAATAACTGACCACGTGCCCGGCAGAGTTCCGGCGCACAGCGAAAGCATCGCCTGCAGGCCACTCTCCAGGTCTCGGCGCGCAGTGCTGCCACAAGAATGTGGGGCACGAGAGGAGTGTTTGCAGTGGATACCGTTCTGGGATTGTCCATGACCCCGACGACCGTCGGCCTCGTCCTTCTCGAGGGCGACGGCGTCGACAGTTCCACCCGCGGCCACGACACCTTCGGTGTTCGCCGCGGCGGATTCAGCCCGGTCAGCACCTCGGCATTTGTCGCGGAGGCGTTGTCCCGGACTCAGGCGATCGCGCGGGGGCAACGGCTGCAGGCCATCCGGGTCACCTGGAGCGACGACGCCGCCATCGAGGCATCCCTTCTGCTCGAATCGCTCGCCGACATGGGCTTCGACAACGTCGTACCGATCAGGCTGCCGGAAGCCACTGAAGCATTCGCCCGCGGCATCGGCGAGGTCATCGGCTCCGACGTCACAGCTGTTTGCGTGATCGAGTCCGATACCGCGATCGTGCTGGTGGTCGACGGCCGCGAAACGCACGGCGCCCCCGGCTCGATGGTCCTGACCGCCGTAAGCGACCGGCTGCAGTCCGAAAGCGACCTGATCGACTGGCTTTCCGAAGTGCTCGAGCGGGACGGCTGGCAGCCGGATGGACTGGTGCTCCTAGGCGCGGGCGATGAGCTGAACGCCATCGCCGGCACCCTCCAGGGCATTCTCGGAATTCCCGTCTTCGCGCCGGCGGAAGCCGAACTCGCGCTGGCCCGGGGCGCAGCCCTGACACCGTCGGCGCCGGCCAAGAAACGCTTCTGGACCATGCCGAAGGCCCCGATGGCCATGCTGATCGGCGGCATCGTGACCTTCGTCGTGTCCGCGTCCCTGGCAGTGGGAATCGAACTCCTGCCGAACAAGGGACTGGGTCAAGTCGAGACCGTCGACCACCACGTGGTCAACACGGCCGAAACACCGACGAGGCTGCAGGCCCCCGCCGCACCCGCACCCGCACCCGCACCCGCACCCGCACCCGCACCCGAGGCCACGGTTCCGGCGCAGGAGCCCCTGAACGAGGAATCCTCCGAACCCGAATCGTCGATGGTGCCCGAAAACGCGGCGCAGACCATGTCGGAAACACCCCCGGCTTTGCCGGCGGCCGACACAGCGCTGCCGGCCGATTCGGCAGCGCCACCAGTGGACGTTCCGCCCAGCGGGTAACGGTTCGGCACTTCGCGCCGACATCTACACTGTGACCCTGCTTATCGCCCCCTTCAGGACGGAAGTCATGGCCAGAGGTTTTCGACGGATTGTCGCCGTCGCCGGTATCGCGGTACTCACGTCTCTCGGTTGGGCGCCCGCCGGTATGGCGGCGACCTCGCCTTCGTCATCCGCAGGCACCATCGCGTCCGTGCAGCCGACCAACGGTCAGGTGGTCGGAGTCGCCGCACCCATCACGGTCACGTTCACCAAGCCCGTCATCGACCGCTCTGCGGCCGAGCGATCGATCGCCGTGACCTCACCCGCGAATCTCGCCGGGCACTATCAATGGCTGGACAACACTGTGGTGCAGTGGATTCCGGATCACTACTATCCCTCCCACTCCCAGATCACCATGATGGCCGGCGGCGTGCCGCGGACTTTTGAGACCGGAGCGACAGTACTGGGCGTCGCGAGCATCTCCGGGCACACATTCACCGTCAGCATCGACGGGGTCGTCATGCGTCAAATGCCCGCATCGATGGGCAAGCCGAAGTTCCCCACACCGATCGGATCGTTCACCGTTCTGGAGAAGCAATCCTCGGTAGTGATGGACTCACGCACTATCGGCATCCCGCTGAACAGCCCCGAAGGCTACAAGCTGACCGTGGCCGACGCAGTTCGAATCACCTGGGGCGGCGTCTACGTGCACTCCGCACCGTGGTCCGTCGGTTCGCAGGGCTACGCGAACGTGAGCCACGGCTGCATTAACCTGAGCCCCGATAACGCGTCCTGGTACTTCAGTCAGGTCGGCATCGGAGACCCGGTCATCATCAACGCCTGACGGCGTCCGCGTGCAGGTTCTTCGCGGTCGGTGACGTAGGCACGGAGGCGGCGTCCGGGTAAGTGCCGAGCACGCGATCCGACGTTCCGGATGTGGTGACACCGAACCAGTAATTCTCGTTCTTGTAGTGATGCAGGCGATGGTCGCGCCAAATCGCCCGATACAGGCCGTTTTTCGGCTTGTAGTCACTATGAATCAGGTAGTGGGTCCATTCGTAGACCAAGCCGAAGGCGAGCAGAACCACCAGGAACGTGAGCGCCATGCCGGTCCGGGGGAACGCCCAGAGTGCGAGCCCGACCACCGCCACCAGGACAACGACCAGGGACCTGAACGGAATGAACACCAAATCCACATCGCGCGGTTCGACGTGGTGCTCGCGATGCTTGCGCGCCAGCTCTGAATCAAGCGTGACACCAGCGAGCCGCCGCGGCCGCCAATGGAGGATGAAAACGTGAATCATCCACTCCAGGAAGGGAAATGCCGCGAGCATTGCGAAAGGCAGCAATGCGTCGCCGATTCCCCAGTCGGCCACCACAGCGCGCGCGGTGGTCGCGGAGACCAGAGCGACGGCGAGCAGCCACGGCGAAGGATGCCGCCAGAATTCGGCCGCGGCAGTGCCAAGCGTCATGCCGCGACGGCCGGTGTTCGTTGTGGTCATTGCTGTTCCTCCAGTGCATTCAGCGCCGCCAGAAGGGCGGCGGTCGCGGGTTCCAGAAGTTCGTGGGCCGCCGACCGGGCAGCAGCAGGGTCGCCCGCCTCAATGGCGTGCGCGACGGTTCGGTAGGCGTCTGTCCGCGTCACCTCGGCTGCCATCATCGTGGCCAAAGCCGGGAGAGCCGGTTCGTACGCCGCTCGTAATGTGTTGAACATCAAGCGAAATACGATCGAATCGGCGCCGTCGACAACGTGATCCCAGAAGGCCATCGCATAGCGCTGCTGCCCGATCGGGTCCGCGTCGGATTGCAACTTGTCAATGGTCTCGGCCAAACGGTCCGCCAGGCCGGCGGGCCGCCTTTGCGCCGCGAGCTCGGCCACCTTGGGGCCGTTGTGCAGCCGAGCCTCCAGGATGCTGCGCACGACCGATAGATCGACTCGACCGGCGCGAAGCATCAGTCGGGGAAGCAGATCCAGCCCGGCATGCCTGCGGAAGTCGCGGACCGTGGTCGCATCACCCTGGCGTACCTCGACGAGACCCGCCGCCGCAACACGGTTGAGCGCCTCGCGGATAGCGGGCCGGGACACACCGAGAACCTCGGCGAGCCGACGTTCGCTGGGCAACGACTCTCCGGGCTGGAGTTCACCGCTCAGGACGTCGGACAGGATTTGTTCAAAAACGTCGTCTGGGACGGAGCGTCTGTTGACGGGCTGTAGCGCCATGTACCCACAATGACCCCTCGGTGGCAAATGGTCAAGTGGTCAGACCAATTACTGGGGTCGTTTCGCGGTAAAGCCGATGGTCACTTCGTCGGCCACCTTCATCGACCCCATCAACAGCGAATAGGGCTTCACGCCGAATTCTGTTTGCGTGACGGGCGCCTGCACGGACAGCACCCATGCGTCGCCGGTGTCGTCGACAGCCAAATCCACGACCTGGTTTCGGGTCTTGCCGTGAATCTGCAGAATCCCCTCGAGCCGATAGCCGGTCTCCGTCTTGACGACCACGTCGGCGCGGAAGGTGATCGTCGGATGCTTCTTGGCGTCCAGGGATTTGAGGGCATTGGCCCGAACGACTAGCTTCTCCGGGCCGGAGAGGGGAGTGACGCCACCCTCGCCATTGAGCACCTGAAGGGAATCCACGTCGACCACCAATTCGGCGCCCACCGGTTCACCGTCCGCCCACGCCACCGCCGCTTGCCACGACTGCATCACGATGGTGAGCCGATGCCCCATCTTCGCCGCCGGCCCCGCGACCCCCGTGAGGATCCGAAGCTCGCCGTCATCCTGGTTGAGAGTCCAATCAGCTGTTTTCACCGGCAATCTCCCGTGTAATCGACCCGCCAATGCTTCATTCCGTTGAGCCGTCCCGAACGGTGGCGTTCCGACTCGGCCAGGGTCAGATTCGGCGACGAGGCGTCACCGGCCCCACCACCCATGCCTACACCTCAGCCGGCGGGCTTCGGCGTCGGGGCCGTCGCCGCCGGCGCGGTGACGGTGACGGTGGTAGTGCTGACGGTCGTGGTGGACCCCGATGTTGTCGGCGCCGTTGAACTCGCCGCGGTTGAACTCGTCGGGGTCGAGGATGTCGGGGTCGAGGATGTCGCGGTCGTCGAGGTCGTGGCTGTCGAGAAGGACGGTTCCTTGAACTCGATCCACGCATCGCGGTAGATCACATTGTCGCCGTCGGACACCAGGAACATCGATGGGGAGATCGAGTAGGTGACGCCGTCGTTCGTCGCGATGAGAACACCATCCGCCCCCCTGGTGACGGGAAGTTCCAGCGAAGCCTTGTCGCTCAGACGCACACCCCTGTATTCCAGATCGCCGTCGCGATCCACACAGACCGCCACCAACGACCGCTCGGTGCGGCCGTACGCCATCAGTGTCTGGCTGTCGTCGCAGCGGGCCGTCCAGTCCACATAGCCTTGCTCGTCGGCGCTGTAGTCCGGCGTCGAGGTCGACGAGCTGGTCTTGGTGGTGGACGTCGCTGACGTCGAGGTCGCTGACGCCGAGGTCGCTGACGTGGAGGGCGCTGACGTGGTCGCGGTGGTTGAGGTTGGGGCAGCCGCCGCTTCCGGCAGAGTCTCCGGCGCGGCCGAGTTGACGGTGACGCCGACAAACAGACCCACGGCGACAAGCGCCGCCCCAGCACCTATCGACGCGAACAGTGCGGACGGCTGATGATCGGGCATGCGAGTTCCTCCGGTACAACGATGTCGTTCCGCTAAGCGAACCACCTGGGGCACCGATTTCGATGCTGCCGCAGCGGCGTTTCCCCGAATTGCGAGTTTCAGCCCGATGTCGATGAAGCTCAGCGCTAGGCTCAGGGCAGGGTCGACTGAACCGAAGGTGGAGGATGTTCCGCGAAATTGCCATCGCAGCAGGTGTCGCAGCGGCCGCGCTTGCTGCGGCACCGCTGGCCACAGCCGATGAAAGCCACGGCAGCAACTGGGCCGGCGACGTGCCCGGCATCAACTACGAGGCCTATCTGAGTGCACCGTGCTACCAGTGGGACCGGTTCATCTTCGGTCGTGGCCCCGGTGGCGAACCCCTGGCGTGCCACTGGATTCCGGGCCAATCGCCGATCGGCATGGACCGACCGCCGGAGGGCGTCGGCTTCTGGGTCATCTCACCCAAGCTCTACGGCGTTCAGGTTCCCGGCACTCCGTGTCCTGGGTCGCAGGCTGCCGCGCAGTCGCCTGACGGCCTGCCCATGCTGTGCCTGGGGGCACAGGGTTGGCAGCCCGGATACCTCCAGGCGGGGGACTGGGGCAACGGCAGTTCATTCGTTCCGGCCTGGTGACTGAATCTGCTGTCGCGGCCGTCATGACGGCCGCCGATGAAGTTCGTCCGTGGCAAGAGGACGTGTATCGGGATCTGCACCAGCATCCCGAGCTGTCCCATCAGGAGCACCGCACCGCCGCCATCGTCGCCGATCGGCTGGGCGCCGCCGGTTTCGATGTGACCACAGGAGTCGGCGGTACCGGAGTGGTCGGCATTCTGCGCAACGGCGAGGGACCCACGGTGCTGCTGCGCGCAGACATGGACGCCCTGCCGGTGCAGGAACAGACCGGGCTGCCCTATGCCAGCAGCAACGCCGGAGTGATGCACGCCTGCGGCCATGACATGCACACCGTCTGTCTGCTGGGCGCCGCCCAATTGCTCGCCTCTGGGCAGGGGCACTGGAGCGGCACTCTGGTCGCCTTGTTCCAGCCCGCGGAAGAAACCATCGATGGCGCCCGGGGGATGGTCGACGACGGCCTGGCTCAGCTGACCGGCCCCGTTGACGTTGCATTGGGCCAGCACGTGGGGCCGCTGCCCGCCGGTGTTCTGGCGACGGCCACCGGGCCGGCCATGGCTGGCGGAATCTCGATCCGGATCACCGTCTATGGCCGGGGCGGGCACGCCTCCATGCCAGAGTCCACCGTCGACCCAGTCGTCCTGGCGTCCGCAATCGTCATGCGCCTACAGGGAGTCGTCGCGCGAGAGATCGCGCCGGGTGATCCGGCCGTGCTGACGGTAGGCAGCTTGCAGGCGGGCACCAAGGCCAACATCATCGCCGACCGGGCCGAGTTGCTGGTCAACATTCGCTTCTACAGCGAGGCGGCACGCACGATCCTGTTGGCGGCGATCCGTCGAATCTTGACCGCCGAATGCGCGGCGTCAGGCTCTCCACGCGAACCGGATATCGAGATCTTCGAGGAAGCGCCGCTGATCATCAATGATGCCGCTGTCACGTCCCGCGTCGAAGCCGCCTTCGCCGCGGCACTGGGCCCTGATGTCACAATCACCGCGCCGCGGGTATTGGGCAGTGAGGACTTCAGCGAGATAGCCAACGGAGTCGGCGCCCCGTACAGCTTCTGGTTCTTCGGCGGCGCAGACCCCGACGCCTTTCGCGCAGCCGCAGCCGCCGACCGCGTCGCCACCGACATTCCGAGCAACCACTCCCCGTTCTACGCGCCGTTGATCCAGCCGACGCTGAACGTCGGCACTACGGCGCTAGTCGCCGCCGCGCTGGAGTGGTTGGCCTAGAAAGGCGTGAAGGTCACCATGTCCGGGAAGAACAGGGTCCCGGAAGAACGGCGTGCCGCCAGAGGCCAGGCCTGGTCGTGTACGTCCGGCCCGTCGGGGAGATCCAGCTGCCGCGGGGCAACGAATCGGCCGGTGCCTGCGGACAATCCGGGCGCCGACAGTCAGACGGCGGCAGCCTCATTCAGCTCGACAAGCCGGTTCGTGGCCTCCAGGTACTCCTGCACCCACCGCTCGATCACCGCGGCCGTCTTCTCAACCTTGGTCAACTGACCGACCACCTGACCGACCGGATTGAAAGCGACGTCCACAGTCTCGTTGGGGTACTTGCTCGTCGCGGCGACAGCCATGCCGGAGACCATGTACTGCAACGGCATTCCGAGCGGCTCGGGGTTACCCGGCGTCTGCCAGGCGTCGGTCCAGTCATTACGCAACATGCGGCACGGCTTCCCTGTGAAGGAGCGACTACGCACCGTGTCCCGACTGCTCGCGTTGACGTACGCCGCCTGCTGGACGGGAGTGTTCTCGGCTTCCTCGACCATCAGCCACTGCGAACCCGACCACGCGCCCTGGCAACCCATGGCCAGCGCCGCCGCGATCTGGTAGCCGCTGCCGATGCCGCCCGCCGCCAGGACCGGCCGTGGCGCAACGGCTTTCACGACCTGCGGCCACAGCACAATAGAGCCGACCTCACCGCAATGACCCCCGCCCTCGCCACCCTGGGCGATGATGATGTCCACGTCGGCATCGGCATGCTTGAGCGCCTGCGCGGGGGAGCCGCACAGCGCCGCAACCTTGCGGCCCGAATCATGGATCCGCTTGATCATGTCGGCGGGCGGCGTGCCCAGAGCGTTCGCGATCAGCGTGACCTTCGGGTGCCGCAGGGCCAGTTCGACCTGGGGCGTAGCGGTTGCCTCAGTCCAGCCGAGAAGCTGCAGGGCATGTGAATCCGCGTCGTCCACCGGCACCCCATGATCGGACAGGAGCTTCTTCGCGAAGTCGAGATGCTGTGGCGGCACGAGCGACTGCAGCATCTTCGTCAGTTCTTCGGTGGACATGTTCGCGTCCATGCCTTCGTACTTGTTCGGGATCACGATGTCGACGCCGTAGGGATGGTCGCCGATGTGTTCATCGATCCAATTCAGTTCAATCTCAAGCTGTTCGGGTGTGAAGCCGACAGCGCCGAGCACACCGAACCCCCCGGCTTTGCTGACTGCGACCACGACGTCGCGGCAATGCGTAAAGGCAAAGATCGGGAACTCGATGTCGAGTTCGTCGCAGACGGGGGTGTGCATGGCCGGCTCCTCGAAAGGGCAAGAGGGACGATAATTGGAACGTGTTCTAGTTTATACCCAGGCTGCTCGGGCGAGCGTGGGGGCTATGCACGCGAATCTGCGACTTTCCGTGCATAGCGCCCACGCTCGGCGGGTATAGCGGCGCGACGTGAACCAGCAGACGCTGGGGTCCCGGCGAACGCGGCGTGTCGGGGATGTCAGCGTCTGCTCGGCGTGAAACGGTGAGCGGCATGGGTCGAGTGAGTGGAAAAGTTGCACTGATCAGTGGCGGCGCACGTGGAATGGGCGCTGCCGACGCCAAGATGCTGGTCGCCGAAGGCGCCAGGGTGGTGATCGGCGACATCCTCGACGAGGATGGCCAGAAGCTCGCCGACGAACTCGGTGACGCGGCTCGCTACGTGCACCTGGACGTCACCGACTACGAGCAATGGGAAGCCGCGGTAAAGACGGCCGTCACCGAGTTCGGAACGCTCAACGTTCTGGTCAACAACGCAGGCATCGTCAACCCGGGCCCGCTGAAGACCCTCAACGTCGAGAAGTGGCAGAAGGTCCTGGACGTCAACCTCACTGGACCGGTCCTCGGAATCAAGGCGGTGCTCGAACCGATGACCGCGGCCGGGGGTGGGTCGATCATCAACGTCTCATCGATCGAAGGCATGCGCGGCGCCGCAATGGTGCACAGCTATGTGGCGTCGAAATGGGGCCTCCGCGGCCTCACCAAGTCGGCCGCGCTGGAACTGGCACCCGACAAGATCCGGGTCAACTCAATCCACCCGGGCTTCATCCGGACGCCTATGACCAAGTACCTGCCCGACGACATCGTCCGCGCCCCGCTGGGCCGGCCGGGCACCCCGGACGAGGTGGCGTCCTTCGTCGTCTTCCTTGCCAGCGACGAGTCGTCGTTCGCGACGGGATCCGAATTCGTCGTGGACGGCGGCCTGATCACCGATGTCCCGCACCGCCCGATGTGACCGGCTAGTTCACCCGGCCAACCCGCAGCACCGGCCAGCCGTGGGCGGCGGCCATCGCAGCCAGCCCGGAACGTGGGTTGACCGGCCGGGGATGCCCGACGAGCGTCATGAGCGCTGCATCCTCGTTCCCGTCGGCGTAGAAGTAGCTCCGCCCCAACTCGACATCGTTCTCGGCGCAAAACCGTTGGACCGCAGCGGCTTTCCGCCGGCCCCACACGATCGGCCGGGCGATCCGGCCGGTGAGCAGTCCGTTGTCGTCCAACTCGAAGTTGTTGCACACCACATGCGAGATCCCCAGTGCCCGGGCCACCGGTTCGGCGTGGATCGTGAGTGCCGATGTGCTCATGACGACACTGTGGCCGTGGGCCTGATGCGCGGCGACGACGGCCCTCATCATCGGATAGACGCGCTTGGCGACGCGCTCTGAATAAATCCGTTCGCCCACTTCATCGAGTTCGGCCAATGATTCACCGCGAAGGTATCCAGCTGCCCGATCCAGAAGCCGTTCGAATTGCATCCGTCCCAGCCGGTACCGCACCGACGCCTCGATCACGCCGAGTACCTCGCCGATGCTGGACTGTCCCCGGCGGAAACGGTCCCCGGCATGCGCCGTCGCGGTGAACCCGGAAACCAGGGTGCCGTCGAGATCGAAGAACGCGCCCACCTTGGGTCCCGCCGGGGAGGCCGCGATCTGGGCGAGAGGATCGGTGTGCATCAGCTGGTCTGGCCGCGAACCACCGCCGCCTCCAACTCTTCCTCGTAGGCCCCTTCGTCGCGGCCGAGTGACACCGTCGCCGCGGCCATGGCAAGGACGGCGAATCCGATGGCGACGGCTGCGGGCTTACTCACGGCAAGGTGTTCTCCCAGCACGACTTCGCCGAGCAACACCGCTACCACGGGCTCCAGTACCAGCATCGCGGGAACGGACGCACGCAGCGACCCAGCGTGGAAAGCGGACTGCTGCAACAACGTCGCAATGACCCCGACGATCACCAGCAGATACAAGACTGGGGACGTCAGCAGCTTCGGGAGACTGCCCACGGCCAAAATCTGAGTAACGACCTTCGTGAGCACAGCGACCACACCGAACAACACCCCGACACCCACGGCCAACACGATCGCCCGGCGCCAGTCCCTCCAGCGTTGAGCCAACACAGCGCACCCGGCGACGAACAGCAGGCAACCGCCCGCCACGGCCGCCGCCGTCAAAGCCGAACCCTGGTAGTCACCGGGCTTGGTCCGAGCCAACGACACGAACACCCCGAGCGCAACCGTCAAGACCGAGGCCCAAATCCATTCGGCGCGCGTGACCCGTCGATTGGACAGTCGCGCACTCATCGGCAACGCGAAGAGCAGAGCCGACACGAGCAGCGGCGCCACCAGAATGATCGATCCGAAGGCAAGCGCGACCGCCTGGAACAGGTAGCCGACAACAGCCGCACCGGTACCGATCCACCACAGCCGCCGACGCAGCAACGTCATCACCATGACCGTGCTGACACCCTGATCGCGGGGCACATCCATGGTCGCCCGCTGCCGCACCACAATCCCGATGGCGGCAAAAACCGCACCCGCGAGCGCCGCTGCCACCACCAGGGTGTGCTCCAGCACTATCCGTCCTTCCCGGCCGCGATTCTCGGGCCCGAATCTATCAACGAACGGGCACTACCACTGGCGGGCTGTTGTAACCGGTGACCCTCACCCATGATGCCCGAGGCCTGTTCGATCCGAGTTCCGGAACCCGCCCGTTGATTTCGACGGTTTCGCCCGGGAACACCGTCACGTAGTTGTCGTCGTATTCGATGGGGAGGATCTCGTCGGAGTCGGGTGCGCTGAGAAGCTCGGCGCGCTCGAAGAAGGCGATCTTCTTGGACGGGTTGTGGAGGCGGATGGTCACCGGACGACCCGAGTCACCGCCGGACGCAGTCACCGTCAACGGCACCTTGGGCATGTAGTTCAGCGCCGTCATGTCTGCCCAACTGGCCTGGATGGAATCGAACGCTGCGTCGTTGGCGGGCGGTCCGACATCGTCGACCTGGCGGGACTGCCAATAGACATTCTCGGCTACCACCCGGCCCGAATGGTCGAGCAGTTCGCAACGGACGAAGAACACGGGGGAGTCGGGCGGCCCCGGCGGCAGGGTCATCGCCTGCACCGAACCGCCGGCATCGACTCCGATGTCATCGGCAGAACGGTCGTCCCGCAGCTTGCCCGACAGATCGTAGGTGCGCACCCGCACCCGCATGTCCTTCTTGGCGTCGACCGTCTGATTGACCACAGTCACCTTGGCCTGTCGGTGATTGCCGGTCGCATAGGAATCGAAAACCACGGACAGCGGACGCAGCCCCTTCTTGGCGCCGTAATACGACCCGCCCGGGCGAAGGTAGTAGTCGAAAAGGTTGCCGAAGAACGACGGCCAGTGACTGTTCAGCATCCAGTAGATGGTCATCTTGTGGCTGTCCCACCCGTTCGCGGCGAATGCCTCGAACTGGGCTCGGGTGGCTTCGTAATGCGCCAGCTGCGCCTTGTTGGCGAACATCTCGGCGCCCGTCGAATAGCCGTACCGCCGGTTGATGACGCGCTGCACATTGGTGAGATTCGAGTTCTGCGGCCCCGACCCGGCGTGGAAATACCACGTGTCGTTGATGGGCCACAGCTTGTCGGGCGGGATGAACTTCTTAAGACTGGGGAACGGCGGGATGTGCTCGTTGTCGCCCTGCTCGGCCGACGAGCCTCGAGCCGCGCTGTAGCGTCCGCTGAACCAGTACGACGGCGGGCGCCAGCTGTAAGGCCCGGCCATCTGGATACCGTCCCACAACGCTTTGCCGTCGGAATCGCGGTTCAACGACGACACGGTGTCGACGATTGCGTTCTGCCAGTGCAGGTCGGTCAGGATCCGGTGATACCAGCCCAGCACTTCCGCCGGTGGCCGCCCGTCGCTGCCGTTGGCCCAGACGAACACCGACGCGTGAGAACGCAGCATGTCGATCTGTGACCGCAAGCTCTCCTGTGCGACGCGGCGGTCTTCGTCGTCCCATTGCTGCCACTTCTCCCACTGGTTGCAGCACATCCAGCCGTACATGAGCGGAATGCCGAGTTCGTCGGCCTTCTCGACGAACCGGGTCGAGGAAATCTTCGACTCCAGGCGAAGCATGTTCAGGCCCAGGTCCTTGACGTAGCCCAGGATCGCGGCGTCGCGATCAGGATCGTCCTTGTACAGCAGATCCGGGGTGTAGGTGGCTCCGCGGACCAGGAAGTCCTTGCCGTTGACCCTCAGGAAGAAGCTCCCGCCGGCGCCCAGGTCGGCAAAGGAGTCGTCGGCGTCGCGCCCCTGGGTAATGGTGCGAATCCCGAACTTCTGCGTCGCTGTTTCGGTGACGCGGCGGTTCTGCACGAAGTCCAGCCGCAAGTTGTACAAATCGGGACGGCCCAGCGTGTAGGGCCACCAGAGGTCGGGATGCTTAACGGTCAGCGCACTGAACGCATCGGGGTCAAATTCGAACTCCCGGTCCTCGCCGGCCGTCAGTGAGACCGGCTCCTCGACCCGGATCGTGGGTTTACCGTCACGGGTGATCGTGGCGCGAAGCACGCCCCGAACCGGCTGCTTGGAGTTATTGCGCAGGGTCGAATAGATCGTCAACCGCGCGCTGTCGGTGTTGGGGAGTGGAAGCTCCGTGTTGACGGTCGCGGGTCCCACCGACACGGGCCCGGATGTCTTGAGGTACACCGGCTTCCAGATGCCCGCGTTGCGATCGGGGACGAACGAATTGCCGTTGGCCGGATTCTTGCCAGGCCCCTGGTAACCGAGGTAGCGCCAGTTGATCCAGTCGTACCAGCTGTCGGCCAGTTCCACACCGTCCACATCCTGAATGGCCTGCTCCGGGGTGACCTTCACGGCCAGGGTGTTGGGCTTGCCGGGATCGATCCACGGGGAGACATCCAGTTCATGGTCGTTGTACATACCGACGATCCGGCGATTGTCGGCGACACGGTGCCCGTTGAGCCAAATGTCGGCGCGGTAGTTGATTCCGGAGAAGTCGAGCCGATAGGTCTGCGATCCGGCCGGCGCGGTGAACGTGGTGCGATACCACCAGTCCTGCTTGTAAAGGTCCTGGGGAACGTTGTTCAGCAGATTCTTGCCGTAGTAGAGGTTCGGATAGACGCCGTCCTCCTGCAGGATCTGCAGCACTGTGGCGGGCATCCGATGAACTGGCAGCCACGTCGAGGTATCGAACCCTGTGACCGACATCTCTTTGCCCCCGGCCCGCAGCCCGGACGCCGAGGTGATTTGCCACCCCTCGGCAAGCTCGATGTTCTGCGCCTCCGAAGGCGCGGGAGTCACGAACACCCGGTAGTCGCCGGCACACATGACCAGGAGAAGCACGGCGAAGATCGCGCCGACGGTCTTCGCCACGGTACCCAGGACTCCTCGAACGACATCTGTTCAGAACGGCGTTCATCTTCGCAGAGACGCGGCCCTAAACCCGCATCCCGCGTGTCCGGGCATCTAGGCTGTCGTCATGACCGATCAAGACCGCGCCGCGGCCCGCCGCGAGATAGCCGATGCCCTGCTCACCGCTCTCGAGCGTCGCCACGACGTGCTCGACGCGATCGTCGAGGCCAGCGACCGCGAAGCCGCCGTCGACGCCATCACCGGCCTGCTCGGGACATCGAGGATCGGCAGCGAGGCCGTGATGGGAATGTCGTTCGACCAACTCACCATCGATTCGCGGCGCCGCATCAAGAAGGAACTCGACGACCTCAACAGCAAGCTGAGCTTCATCCTCGGGGAGCGGCCGGCGAGCTCCGACGACAGCCTTCAGCTACGTCCGTTCTCCCACGAGACCGACCGCGACATCTTCGGTGCCCGTACCACCGAGATGGGCGCCGCGGGCGACGGTTCGGGGTCACCGGCCGGCAGCCTGGACGACGAAATCTCTTCCGCCCGAGAGCGAGTCGGCGCAGAGGAGGCCGCGTGGTTCGTGGCCGTCGACGGTGACGCCAAAGTCGGGATGGTGTTCGGCGAACTCGTCGGCGGCGAAGTGAACGTCCGCATCTGGATCCACCCGGAGCATCGTAAGAAGGGGTACGGCACGTCCGCCCTGCGCAAGTCGCGTTCCGAATTGGCCGCGGCGTTCCCCGCCGTCCCACTGGTGGTGCGCGCGCCGGGCGTCATCTGACACACCCCGGGGCGGCGAGATGAGTGTCGTGCTGTTCGTGGTGACGTTGGTCATCGGAATCCTGGTGGTGCTGGCCCTCGTCGCGGTCCCGTTCATCGTGGTGTTCCGCCGCAGGTACCTCGCTGCCGGCGAGCGGCTCAACGGCGAATTGGAACTCGAAGGGACCCTCATTCCCCCCGGTAAGGGGGTCTACCGCGGCGCGACCGCACCCGGCTACCCGGCCGTGAAGAACAACGGCTGGATGGCATTGACGCGCCGGCGTCTGGTGTTCCTCACCCTGACCGGCCAGACCATCGAGATTCCCCTGGGCGACATCACCGGCGCGCGTGAGGAGCGGGTGTTCAAGGGCAGTGTCGCCGGCGGCTGGACCCACCTGGTGATCCAGACGCACGCGGGGGAGATCGGCTTCTTCACATCGGACAACGCTGCCTGGTTGGCGGGGCTGGCTTCCCGTCGATGAGCACACGCGCTGCCGTCCGGGCCGGGATTGTCGTCACCGGTACCGAGGTGCTGACCGGCCGGGTGCAGGACCGCAACGGCCCCTGGGTGGCGGACCGGCTGCTCGAGCTGGGTGTGGAACTGGCGCACATCACCATTTGCGGTGATCGTGCCGCCGACATCGAAGCCCAGCTCCGGTTTCTCGCCGACGAGGGCGTCGACCTCATCATCACCACCGGCGGTCTGGGACCGACCGCCGACGACATGACTGTCGAGACCGTCGCTCGCTTCAGCGGCCGGGAACTGGTTCTCGACGACGAGTTGGAAGCCAAGATCGCTGCGATCCTCCGATCGTTCATGAAGCGGGTTCCCGACCTCGATTTCGACGGCCTGCTGGCCGCCAACCGCAAGCAGGCGATGATTCCAGCCGGCGCCCAAGTGATCGACCCCGTTGGCACCGCACCGGGGGTGGTGGTGCCGGAGGCGCCGACGATCCTCGTCCTTCCCGGCCCGCCGCGTGAGCTGCAGACCATGTGGCCCAACGCAATCCAGACCATTCCACTTCAACAGCTCATCGCCCGCGCGACGGCGTACGAGCAAGCGACCATCCGGATGTTCGGGCTCGCCGAATCGGCCCTCGCCGAAACCCTGCGGGAAGCCGAGCAGCGGGTCGCGGGTTTCTCCGCCCTGGAAATCACCACCTGCCTGCGCCGCGGCGAGATCGAGATGGTGACCCGCTATGAACCGGAAGGCCTTGGCGCATACCACGATCTGATGGATCTGATGCGACAGCGGCATGCGGCGACGATCTTCTCCGAAGACGGTTCGAGCATCGACGAGCAGATCGCCGGCATGCTGTCCGGCCGCCGGATGGCCACCGCCGAATCATGTACGGCCGGGTTGTTGGCGGCACGGCTCACCGATCAGCCCGGCGCATCCGCGTATCTGATGGGCGGGGTCGTGTCGTACGCGAACGAGGCGAAGATCAATGTTCTTGGCGTACAGGCGAATTTGATCGAGGAACACGGCGCCGTTTCACGAGAGGTCGCGGAAGCGATGGCCGCCGGAGCGTTGCGGCGTTTCGATGCCGACACCGCGATCGCCATCACGGGTGTCGCCGGGCCGGGCGGGGGGACGAAGGACAAGCCCGTTGGCACGGTGTGGTTCAGCGTGATGCTGGCGGACGGCGCAACGCTGACTCGCTGCGTTCAGCTACCCGGCCAGCGCTCCGATATCCGAGAACGCTCGACCACGGTGGCGATGCATCTGCTACGGCAGGTGCTCCTCGACCACGCATGCTCCTACTCGTAAAGTCGGCGGACTGTCGATCGCCGAGTGCCTATTCTCTGGTCGTCGAGCAGGGGAGTGCGTAATCTGAGCCAATCTGTTCGATCGACCTGAAAACAGGGAGTTCATCTATGCGAAAGATCGTTCTGAGCCTGGCTACGGCCGGATTGGTGTTTGGTGGGCTGGCGGGCGCGCAGACCGCGGGCGCAGCTCAGCCGACGCCGGTGAATCCCTACAACCCGGCGCCGATCATCACCGCACTGGACTGTGAGGGCACTACCGGAAGCATGGGCTGCGGCCCCGGCTGGTATTGGCGCGACGGATGGAAGGGCTGGGCCTGCTACCTCTGCTGATGCCCGGCGCGCCGATTCATCTCCACTTCACCGATTGGAACGTCTGACGATGAAATCTGTATTCACGGCCGCGCACGGCCTGACCGCGGCGGCACTGGTGTCCGCCGGATTGACGGCGGGCGTCCTGGGCACCGCCGCCGCCGCACCCGGCGACTACACCGCACTGCTGATAGACCCGAACGTCGTGACCGACTCGCAGGCCTGGTCCGGTGGCGGCCCCACCGTCAATCCCAACGGCCAGCCCGGAGTGACGGCGGTCTTCACACACCGGGACGGCTCCCGCACCATCACCGACACAGTGCTGGTACTGCCCGACCCGAATTCGGCCACCGCCGCGAATGCCACTGCGCGCGACGACAATACGATCACCAACCCGGTGTCCCAGTCAGTCGCGGTCGGCACAGACGGTCAGCTGACGACCGGCACCTCGTCGGATGGACGGTCCGTGGGCGTGCTGACCTTCACCCAGGGCAATGCCGCAACCACGATCGAATTCGAGGGTGCCGCCAACGACCCGGTACCGGTCGACCTGGTTGAGCAACTCGGTCAGGCTCAGCTCACCCAGATCACGAGCCAGCTGGGCGGCTAGCCGACAGGGAAGTCGCCAATGGGGAAGTCGGCAATAGCGTGTAATACCGCATCTCCTGAAGGATCGTCGGTGCGACATCGCTCAGGGCGACAAAGCCGTCCGGCATTGGATGTCGGGTATCCGGCTGAGCGACCGCGGGGGCAGCCGAGGCGAGCGCCAGAACGGCCGCTCCGGCGGCGAGAGCTTTGTTCAGGACCGATCCCAGATCGCGAGCAGAGTGCGGAGGATGTCCTCGCCGAGACCCAAACCGACGAGGTGGCTTTCGCCGGGCAGATGGTAGAGCTCGGCGTCCGGCAACCGATCGACGACATGCCGACCGTGTGAGAACGGGATGATGTGGTCGCGGTCGCCGTGCCACCAGCGCACCGGTACCTTGACCTGGTCGAGGCGGAAGCCCCAATCGCGGGCGAACACGACGACATCGGCAAACGGGGCGGCGAGTTGTTTGCGGCTACCGTTGAGCAGGTCGTCGAGGAACATCGCCTTGAACTCCGGGCGCAGCAACAGCCGGCGGTCACCCTCGGGCGACAGCAGGGCGTAGATGTCGAGTGCCGGTGACGCGATGGGCCGGACAAGCCTGATCACCGTTCCGGCAGTGATTCTGATCGGAGCACCCGCGACCTCGAGTATCGGTGCGACCGCCGAACCGAGAGCCATCAAACCGCCGCCGATGGCATCGGGCCCGCAGGTGGGCGCCACGCCGCCGAGGACACCGGCGGCGACGACGCGGTCCGGCATGGCCGCGGCGCACGCCAACGTGTACGGCCCGCCGCCGGACAATCCGACCACGGCCATCTCGTCAACGCCGAGAGTGTCCGCGATCGTCTGCAAATCTCGCGAGAAACCCAGGACATTGTCGTATTGGAACGGCGTGGACGATCCGATTCCCGGCCTGTCCACACCGATCAACCGGATGTTCTCACGATCCGCGAAAAGCCTTGCCTCCAAAGGGATTTGACGACGAGCCCCCGGAGTTCCATGGAACCAGAAAACCGCCCTGCCGCGCGGGGCGCCGAATTCCGCGAAACCGATCCGCCGGCCTTCGCCGACCGAGATGTTGCCTTCCAGTCGCGGACGGTCGATGGACATCACCATGCCGCGGCCACCTACTTCGCCAGCGGGGAGGGCGGGCCCGGCTTTGCGTTCGCGGCGTCACGCCGCCGTGCCGCCATGCCCGCCAGAGCCTCGAACACCACCCGATGCGCCGCATTGACGGTCAACTCGGCGTGGTCGTAGGCGGGCGCGACCTCCACGACATCGACACCGACCACGTCATGCTCGTAGCACAACTGGCGAACCATCCGGAGCAAGTCGGCACTGGTGATCCCACCGGGCTCAGGCGTACCGGTTCCCGGGGCATGCGCCGGATCCATCACATCGACATCGACTGACACGTAAAGCTTTTCGGCTTTGGCCAAGGCCTCGCCCACCGCGCGGCTCATCACCTCCTTGAACCCGTGGTCCCAGATCTCCTGCATGGTGTGCCAGGTCATGCCCTGTTCCTGCATCCATTCGAAAGTGTCCTGCGGTGGCCAGTAACCACGCAGGCCGACCTGCACGAAATGGGTTCCCGGAACTGCACCCGACTCGATGAGGCGCCGCATCGGAGTGCCGTGGCTGGCCAGGTTTCCGTCGATGATGTCGGCGGTGTCGGCGTGCGCGTCGAAGTGCACGATGCCCACGTTGCCGTAGCCGTGCACATCGGCGACCGCCGTCGCCGACGGCCAGGTGATCGAATGATCGCCGCCCAGAATCACCGGCACGATCCCGCGCGATGCGACGGTGTGGACACGCTCCTTGATGTTGGCGTGCGACACCTCCGTCATGCCATGGGGGCAGAACGCATCACCGAAGTCGACGACCTCGAGCCAATCGAAGATCTCGAGACCAAGATCCATGTGATAGGTGCCCGGTTCGTACGCCGTCGCCCGAATCGCCCGAGGCCCGAAACGCGCGCCGGGCCGGTTCGTCGTGGCGATGTCGAAGGGAGCACCGACAATCGCCACATCGGGCTGCCAGGAATCGAGCTGTTCGGGCTCCGTCAGAAACGGACGGTGACCGAACGACGCGAGACCCGCGTACGGAAGGTCGAGTTGGTCCTGCATGCCAGGCGGCAAGTCGCGGGCTGGCTTGTGATCATGGCCGGAACTCACGGCACCGAGATTACCGCCGCCGGACGATGAAGCGGCGCACATCACGGACTTTCACCAGCATCAACGGTTACCCTCGGAAAGCACGGAAGGAGCGGACATGGGTGTGGTCAGCGGTGCCCGGCAGGGCGTGATCCGGACAGCAGACGCGGCGACTTCGACCGCCGGCGCGGTGGGCGGCGCTGTGGTGAACGGTGCACTCGGTGCCATCGAGGGCGCGGTGACCGGCGTCGCGAAAGGCGTGAAGCGCGGCGGCAATTCGTCCGTGGCCGCAGCACTCACCATCGTCACGATCGGTGCAATCGGTTTGGTGGAGTGGCCGATAGTCGCGGGGATCGGGGGAGGGGCTCTCCTCATTCACAAACTGGGGCACCGCGGCGACCAACCCGGCACCAAAGATGCGCCCCAATCCCCACCTCGCCAACCCCCACCTCGCCAGGCCCCACCTCGCAACCCGGCACCCCGCAAGCCCGCAAGCCGGGGCGCACGGCCTGCAAAGGCCGCTCCGCGTACCGGCAGAAGCTGACAAAAGCTGATAAAAACCTGAGAATAGGGACTTATTACCCTATTTGCGTGGGCGTCAACGTCGCGATACTTAGCGGATCGCCTTCCTGGCCGCGATAGCAAAGAGGGAGCGGGCGCCATGTTTCACCTTTTTCGACATCGGTCGACATCCAATCCGCAGATGTACCTCGTCCGTGACCGCCTCCACGAAGGCCGCATGGCAAGTGTCGCGGCAACCGAAATCGCGAATCTGATCGGTTCCTGGCTTGCCGACCTGGACGTGCACAGCCCCCTCGTGGACCAGCTGGCTCACGCCGCGCGGTTGGGCGACTGGACGGCCGCGCGCGCTATCGCCGAACACCTCTCCGTGGACATCAGCTACGTCGCCTGACCCGGAACGTCAGGAAAGTCCGGCGTCCTCGTCCGCACCGTCACCACCGACTTTGGATCGCATGACATAGCGCGCCTGATTCCCGCCGGCACGGGCAGCCTCCTGCATCGCTGTACGTCCCACCGCCACGATCTCGTTGAGAACCTCTTGCGGAGGGCGGTCGGCCAGAGGACGCAGCGGGGTACTGACAGCGCCCTGGCTGACGGTGATTCCCAACGGCGTTGCCGCAATCGCACCCCGAACACGCTCGACCAACGGCGACGGATCAGGCACCGTCCAGGTGTCGGCAATGAGGAATTCGGACTCGCCGACGTGCCCGACGACCGCATTGCGACGAACGTTCTCCCGTAGCGCCTGGCCGGCGGCGATGCGCGCCGCCGCAGCCGCTCGCACCCCGCCCATCCGGACCATCTCCGTGAAGTGATCGATACCGACGACCACGATGACGAGAAAGCGGTCGTCGCCCCGGCTGCGCGACGCCAGCAAAGTGGCGGCCAGATCGTCGAAAGAATCCCGCGTCAACAATCCGGTCAGAGGCTCCACCGGCCGGGGGGTCGTGTCGGTTCCGGTCAGCTCAACGACCGTTCGACAGGTGAACGCACTGAAAGCACTCAACGACACCACGACGATGAAGCCCGCAAGGGCGAGATTCAGATCGTGCTCGGCGATCCGAATGGTGAGATAGACGACGGTCACCGAAGCGATCAGCCAGACATATGCCAAAACCCGCAGGGTGTGGAACAACGCGGCATAGCCACTCACCAAGCCGAACGCGGTCGCGGCAGCCATCCCGTAGGCGGGATCCGCCGGGATGACACAACCCGCCGCGATGCACACCGTGCCGACCCCCACAAGGAGCACCGACTGCTGCCTCGTCGGCCAGCGATGCCGAAGCCACACCAAGCCCATCCCGAAGCAGCCGGCCGCAAGCAGAACAAGCACCAGGCGACCGACGGCCCACTCGGGTGCCGCCGAACTGTTGATCACCAACAGAGGCACCGCGCCGAGACCGAACATGATGGTCGCGATGAGTCGGGATGTGATGCGCTGTCCACCACGCGCAGCGAGCATGGCGGTCAGCGAGTAGTACTGATCCATGCCACCGGCTCCGAACGTCATCGTCTCAATAGCTCCCTGGTGCGTTCATTCCGATTCTCGGCTTGCCGGGGGACCACGCGTTATTCCGAGGCACAGAAGCTTATTCCGAGGCACAGAAGCCTATCGCCGACCACAGAGCCGATGCACGGATACGGCGTATTCCCCGACTCGAAACCAATGGCCCCACAGGAGTCAACCCTTGCCGAAACCCGCCTTCGCGAGCACCTCCCCGCCGACGGGGCCACTCACCATCGCAACGAATTTCCCTGCAAACACAGCGTTCCTGGACTGAGCCAATGCGGCGATGGGATAGGTGTTGACGACTCCCACGGACTCCGGGAACCACACCCCCGCGGCTCTGCCGCCCGACCCGAGGACATCGGTGACATACACCAGCCCGGCATCTGCCTGCCCCGTCGTGACCTTGCTCAGCACCTCCGACACCGAGGATTCCTCACTAACGGGCTCAAGTTGGACACCCGCGGCCCGCTCGACCTTCTGAGTGGCGGATCCGCACGGCACCTGCGGCGCGCACACCACAACGCTCAAGCCCGCATCCGCCAGTTCACGAAAAGAGTTGATGTGCTTGGGGTTTCCAGGCGCCACCGCGATCGTGAGCGTGTTGGACGCGAAGTTCACCGGCCGCCCGGCGATGAGGCCGGCCCGCAGCGCCTTGTCCATACTTGTCGTATCTGCGGATGCGAACACATCGGCCGCGGCGCCGTGCTCCAACTGTGTGACAAGCTCCGACGAGCCGGCGAAGGAAAACTCGACCGTCGCGCCGGGGTTCTCGGCTTCGAACCGATGACCGATTTCGGTGAACGACTGCTTCAAAGAGGCCGCCGCGAACACCACGATGCTCTCCGTCGACGCTGACGGGTCTTGACTCGCGCCGCACGCAGTCAGCGGAATGCCGACAAGAACGACAAGCGATAAGAAGAATCCCGTGCGCGGGACGGACATCACGAAGGCGGCAACTGGCCGTTGCCGGACTGCCCCGCCAAACCGTTCAGCACGTCGAGATAGTGGCGAAGTTGCAACTGCGCCAGCCAAGGGGGCGCATCCGGCGACGGCGTCTGATCGTTGGCCGCCAGCCACGGCTGACACCCGCTGGTCTTGAACGCCGTGTCGGTCGGTTCGATCACGACCAGCTGCGGCTTCGAACTCAAGGCGTTGTCGAGGATCGTCGCTCCGTCGTCGCCGCCCACTCGCTTCCAATAACAGCGACTGCCCTCCGTGGGCCCCGGCGACGCGTATGTGCCGGGTTCGATATCTTTGCCGACCGCATACGTTCCGTCGTGGCCCATCGATGTCGCGGGTTCGGGCGGGGGAGTCGGAGCGGCCGGATCGGCTACCGCACCCGACGCCGTAACGACACCGGATACAACTGTGATGACAACGGCGGATACGACGACTCTCAAGCGAACCACGGCACCGAGAGTACTGAAACGTCGTCCGTCAGGCGGTCTTGCGAAGCAGTGGCAGCAGGAAACGGCGACGGTCAAGAATCTCGTCGTCGAAGTCGTGCAACGCCTGCGCGACCGAAGAAACCACCGGCACCTGAACGTCATTCGCGGCCAGCACAGCCGTCGACACCGCGTCGCCGACAATCACCGCCCAGCGCACGTCTGCCGCCGCGCACGCGTCATCGAGGTCTTGGAGGAACCGCAGAGCCTCTGGCGCGAATTCGGTGACCTCGCTCAGATCGAGGACGATCGGCTTATCGGGAAGAACGAACCGCTTGGCGACTCGGCCGGCAGCCTCGATGTTCGATGAATCGAGAAGGCCGCTGATCGTGACAACGGTTGCCACGTGCCTGCAGTGCGCCCTGATGCGGGCGCCACCCTGGTCGACAACGGGACTGCCGTAACGCGAAGTGAAGCTCGTGATCGGATTGCCAGCCATGTCCGAACCCCATTCCTGTGTACGCAGCATTCACTGTTGAAGCTAGGCCGCAAATCTAAGGTCACCGGGAGTGGGGAATAAATCTCCTTTAAGACTCGCGCCGGCCTGGATCGGGCACCGAAATGGCGTCCGCTCGGCCCGGCCGCGCAGAAGGGGTGCCTGGCTATACTCCGCGGCATGAAACACACACTGCAAACATGGTGCGTGACCGGTCTGGCTATCGCTGCGCTGAGCGCCGTGCCCGCCGCGGTGGAAACCCTCGCCCCGAGCGGGACCGCAAGCGCCGATGTCTGCGCCAGCGCCGGCCGGCGGATCTCCGTGAGCGGGTGCGCGGACCTGGGAGATGTGGTGGCGCCGTTCGTTCCGCCTCCCGCCTACTACGCGCCGATGCCGGAGGACTACCCGCCGCCGGGTCCCGGCGTCAACGCCTGCGTGGGCTGGAACGGCCGATGGATCAGCGCCAACACCTGCAACTAGATCCCGGAGTACAGGCCCAACGACTGTGGGGGCTGTGCACGGAAACCCGAGGTTTCCTGTGCACAGCCCCCACAGTCGTTCTGTCAGGCCCGGTCAGCCTTTAGGCCAGGTCGAACCGATCGTTGTTCATGACCGACGCCCACGCCGCGGCGAAGTCGCGAACGAACTTCTCCTTGGCGTCGTCCTGGGCATAAACCTCGGCCAGCGCGCGCAGCACCGAGTTCGAGCCGAACACCAGATCGTTGGCGGTGGCGGTCCACTTGGCCTGACCCGAACCGCGGTCGAATCCGTCATAGACGTTCTCGTCCGACTGCGACGGCTTCCACTCCGTGCTCATGTCGAGCAGGTTGACGAAGAAGTCGTTGGTCAGCACGCCCGGCCGGTCGGTGAACACACCGTGTGCCGTCCCGTTGACATTGCCTCCGAGAACCCGCAGACCACCGATGAGCGCGGTCAGCTCAGGTGCGGTCAGATTCAGCAAGTAGGCACGGTCGACGAGCAAGCGCTCGACCTGAGCCTTCTCACCGGGCCGGATGTAGTTCCGGAAACCGTCGGCTCGCGGTTCGAGAACCGCGAACGAATCGACGTCGGTCTGGTCCTGTGTGGCGTCGGTGCGACCCGGAGCGAACGGAACCGTCACCTCGAATCCGGCGTCCTTCGCCGCCTTCTCGACGGCCGCCGTCCCCGCGAGGACGATGAGGTCGGCCAGCGAAACCTGCTTGCCGCCCGCGCCGTTGAAGTCCTGCTGGATCCCCTCCAGCGCGCCCAGCACGGTGGCCAGCTCGGCCGGCTCGTTCACGTCCCAATCTTTTTGCGGAGCAAGGCGAATGCGGGCACCGTTGGCGCCGCCACGCTTGTCGGTACCGCGGAAGCTGGCAGCAGACGCCCATGCCGTCTTCACCAGCTGGGACACCGACAGACCCGACCCCAGCACCTTCTCCTTGAGCGAAGCGATGTCGGACTCGTCGATGAGGGCGCCGGTAGCTGCAGGTACCGGGTCCTGCCACAGCTGAGGCGCCGGGATCTCCGAACCCAGGTAGCGCGAGATCGGACCCATGTCGCGGTGCAGCAGCTTGAACCACGCCTTCGCGAACGCATCGGCCAGCTCGTCCGGATGGTCCAGCCAGCGTCGGGTGATCGCGCCGTAAGCCGGATCCATCCGCATCGACAGATCGGTGGTCAGCATCGACGGATGTGTCTTACCCGAACCGAACGACTCGGGAACCGTCTTATCCCAAGCGCCGTCCTTCGGCTTCCACTGATAGGAGCCCGCGGGGCTCTTGGTCAGTTCCCACTCGACGCCGTACAGGATCTCCAGGAAGCTGTTGTCCCACTTGGTGGGCGTGTGCGTCCAGATGACCTCCGGGCCACCCGTGATCGCGTCGATGCCCTTGCCCGAGCGGAACGTGCTGATCCAGCCCAGACCCTGCTGCTCGATCGGGGCCCCTTCGGGCTCGTGGCCGACGTAATCGGGTTCACCCGCGCCGTGTGTCTTTCCGAAGGTGTGGCCACCGACGATCAGCGCGGCGGTCTCCTCGTCGTTCATCGCCATCCGGCCGAACGTCTCGCGAATATCGCGAGCTGCCAACAGCGGATCCGGATTGCCCTCGGGGCCTTCGGGATTCACGTAGATCAGGCCCATCGTGGTGGCGCCGAACGGATTGTCCAATTCGTTCTCGCGGCTCTGCGAATAACGACGGTCGGTACCCAGCCAGGTGTCCTCGAAGCCCCACAGGGTCTCCTCCGGCTCCCAGATGTCCTCACGACCGAACGCAAAGCCGAATGTCTTGAACCCCATCGACTCCAGCGCGACATTGCCGGCGAACACCAGAAGGTCGGCCCAGCTGATCTTGTTGCCGTACTTCTGCTTGATGGGCCACAACAGACGGCGAGCCTTGTCCAGGTTGGCGTTGTCGGGCCAGCTGTTGAGCGGCGCGAAACGCTGAGCGCCCTGCCCACCGCCGCCGCGTCCGTCGTGAATGCGATAGGTGCCGGCGGCATGCCAGCTCATCCGGATGAACAGCGGACCGTAATGCCCGAAGTCGGCCGGCCACCAGTCCTGCGAAGTGGTCATGACCTCGGTCAGGTCGCGCTTGAGTGCATCGACGTCGAGCTTCTTGAACTCTTCCCGGTAATCGAAGGTGGCCCCAAGCGGATTCGTCTTCTCCGAGTGCGCGGCGAGCACCATGACGTCGACCTGGTTTGGCCACCAGTCCTGATTCGTCTTGGGCGCGTACCCGTCGGTTCCCGCATCACCGAAGTTCGTCTCGACCCAGCGTGAGCCGGGGCTCTGGCGGGCAGGGGTGACGGGGCATTCATTGTCGCTGGCTGACACAGCATTCCTTCCAATTGTTGATGAAATCTTCGTTGGCTGAAATCTAGATCCGCGATCACGGTTGCGGTCGCGAAGTCTCCTTTTGTTCACCTGGGCACTCCCGGTCCAGGCAATCAGGGCAGTGGCCCCAGTAGATGACTTCGGCCTCATCCAGAACGAAGCCGTGGTCATCCGACGCGGTCAGGCATGGCGTCTCGCCCACCGCGCAATCGACGTCGCCGATGACGCCGCAGCCGCGGCAGACGACATGGTGGTGGTTGTCACCCACCCGCGCCTCGTACCGGGCCACTGAACCGGACGGCTGGATCCTGCGTACAAGATTCGCCGCGGTCAATGCGTGCAGCACGTCGTACACCGCCTGCCGGGAAACGTCCGGTAGAGCGGTTCGGACCGCAGCGAAAACCGTGTCGGTGTCGGCGTGCGGATTGGCGTGCACCGCTTCCAGAACGGCCAGTCGGGGGCGGGTCACTCGCAGGTCGGCACTCCGCAGCGTATCCGCGAAGTCCGACGTCGAGCCCACGCTGCAAATACTCGTCCCGTTTCTGGACTGAGTCAAGTTTTTGTGTCAAGAACGCGCCGCGTAGGGTTCGGAGAGTCCATGTCGCTCAGGCCACACAGGGAGCATTGTCGTGCCGCTCAATACGGTCGCGCTGGAGTTTGTGCCACCGAACACAGACCGCAACACCGACGAGGTGCTGGAAGAGGCCCACAAGGTCGCGCGCTTCTCGGCGGAGACCGGCCTGACCGGCCGAATCGGACACGTCATGATCCCCGGAATGATCGCCGAGGACGACGACCGCCCCGTCGAGATGAAGCCGAAGCTCGACGTCCTGGACTACTGGAACCGGATCGCCCCCGAACTTCCCGGCATCAAAGGCCTCTGCACACAGGTGACCGCGTTCATGGACCAGCCGTCCTTACGCGACCGGCTCACCAAACTTCTCGCCGCCGACATGGAAGGCATCGTCTTCGTAGGCGTACCTCGCACCATGAGCGACGGCGAAGGTTCCGGCGTGGCCCCCACCGACGCGCTGGCCCTCTACCGCGACCTGGTACCCAACCGTGGCGCGATCCTCATCCCGACCCGCGAAGGCGAGTCCGGGCGGTTCGAGTTCAAGTGCAATCAAGGCGCCACCTACGGAATGACCCAACTGCTCTACTCCGATGCGATCGTCGACTTCCTGACCGAGTTCGCGCGAAGCACCGATCACCGTCCGGAAATCCTGCTGTCATTCGGCTTCGTGCCGAAGGTCGAAACCCGCATCGGACTCATCAACTGGCTGATCCAGGATCCCGGTAACGCCGCGGTGGCCAAAGAGCAGGAGTTCGTGAGGAACCTCGCCGGCCTCGAGCCCGCCGAACGCCAACAGCTACTGGTCGATCTTTACAAACGAGTCCTCGACGGCGTGGCCGACCTGGGGTTCCCGCTGAGCATTCACTTCGAGGCGACCTACGGATTCTCCCGTCCCGCGGTTGACACTCTGGCCGCAATGCTCGACTACTGGTCACCTTCGCCGGCGTGAAAGCACTGATCGACTTCGACGGCGCAGCTGTCTTCGCGATCCCGGTTCTGGGCGGCGGAGTGCATGAGGGGATGTTGATCGAGGGCCCCCAAGGGTGGGGCGAGTTCAGCCCCGGGCCCGGTTGCGGCCAAGATGAGACGGCCCGGCGGCTGACGGCCGCCGTGGAACCCGGCACGGTCGGCTGGCCGGACCCCGTCCGGGGACGAGTTCCCGTCGCCGTGGCGGTGCCGTTTGTCGATCCCGGCCGCGCGCACGCGATGGTCGCTTCGTCTGGATGCTCCAGCGCGGATGTTCAGGTGGGCATTCCAGGTTCCCTTTCTGATGACATTGCGCGGCTCGAAGCCGTCCGCGACGCCCTGGGATCCGACGGCGTGGTGCGCTGCGACGCCGGCGGCAGATGGGACATCGCGACCGCAGTGGCAGCAATACCGTTGCTGGACAAGGCATCCGGAGGATTAGGCTATGTCGAGCAGCCCTGCGCGGCCGTCGACGACGTCGCGGAGGTACGGCGGCGCGTCGACGTCCGGGTCGCCATTCGAGCAGCCGTCGGGGCGCCCATCGCCGAAGCCGCCGACGTGTGCATCCTCAGCGCCGGCCCCCTCGGGGGTGTGCGCCGAGCGTTGCGGGTGGCCGAAATGTGCGGCATACCGTGCACTGTCACAACGACTTTGGTGACCAGTGTCGGCATGGCCGGCGAATTGGCACTCGCCGGTGTGCTTCCGCAACTCGATTTCGCATGCGGGCTGGGCGTGATCGGCGCACTCGAGGGTGACGTGGTTCGCGAAGGACGGTCGCTGATGCCGGTTGACGGCTACCTTCCGGTGTCGCCGATGCCACCCGGGCCGGACCCGTCGGCAGTGGATCGGTTTGCGATCATCGATCCGACTCGGGTCGCTTACTGGCGCGAACTCCTGAGGGCAGCGCAGCGCTGACCGCCCTGGTGACCGCGCGCTTCAACAGCGAAGCGCCGGGGAATCCCTTCACGGACGTCATCGAATCCAGTTGCAGCGCTTCACCTTCGGCGATTCTCCCAGCCCGAAGAACTGTGCCGTAGACCCCGAGACAGCGGCGTGAGTGTGCGGCGATGGTGCGGGTGATTCGCGGATCCCGGTCCAGGCCGGGCTGTTCGAGCGAGGGCATCACGCACCGGATGGTCGGGATGAGTGGCTGCAGCTGTGCGCGGGGCAGGCGAAGAACACCCCCGCACCATCCCCATTCGGCATTCTCGGCCGAGCCGGGGGAGTCGATCAGAACGGTTGGGCGGAATCGCCGCACGTCGAAATCGGTGCCCGGCACCCGCTCGGCCATGGCGGCAAGCGATTGCTCGGTGAGAATGTGAACGGGGTACGCATCGACGTAACTGCCCACCGGGGTGGCGTACCTGCTCAGTTCGGCGAGCTTCTTGATCGGGAACATCGACATGTCCGGCAGCGGATCGTCGGCCCCGAGCCCGAACGTCTCACGCAGATCCGCCTTGGTGGCGACCGGTCCGCGGTAACGGTCCTTCCTATCGAGAGGCGGCAACGGCTCGAGCGTGACCTCACGATCCAGAAACGTCGACAACTCGTCATGCACCGACGGGTCGAAGCTCGACACCTGCTCGCCGTCGGGGAACTCTACGACGACCTCGGGAGCGTGGCCGGGGCCGGCGTCAGCAGGCGGTGTATCGACGTAGCGGGCCGAACACATCAAGAGACCGGGATGGCGCTTGGCGCCGGTTGTGACGTCGAGTTCCACGTCGCGCACCGCCCACGTGCGATCGGCGTGCAGGCCGTACTCACCGATATCCGCCGCGGCGACGCGTTCTCCCAGCATCGACTTCACGGGATAGCGCCAGATCGACGAAATGCGGCCGACCTCGGTCATACCGGCACCATACCCGGCATTTGGCCCGTTTCAGACGCCGATGCGACCATGGTCCGGTGTACGAGAACGCCGCCGGATGGGATTCAAGCCAGTCAAGCCACGACCCGCACGAAGTGGGGACCCGCATCGACCCCGTGCTCGCCCGGAGTTGGCTGCTGACCAACGGGTCTCAGCACGACCGCTTCGCCGCGGCGGCACGGTCTCGGGCAGACATCGTCGTCCTCGACATCGAAGACGCGGTGGCGCCGAAGGACAAGGTGGTGGCGCGCGAGGGCGTCGTGCAGTGGCTGGCGGCCGGCAATACGGACTGGGTTCGCATCAACGGATTCGGCACACCGTGGTGGGCCGACGATCTGGAGGCATTGAAAGGGACGCCGGTCGGGGGAGTGATGCTCGCGATGGTCGAGTCCGTCGACCATGTCACCGAAACCGCCAAACGGCTGCCGGGCCTGCCGATCGTCGCACTGGTCGAGACCGCCCGCGGGCTTGAGCGCATCACCGAAATCGCTTCGGCCAAGGGCACTTTCAGACTTGCGTTCGGTATCGGCGACTTTCGTCGTGACACCGGATTCGGCGAACATCCCGCCACCCTGGCCTACGCACGTTCACGATTCACCATCGCCGCCAAGGCGGCTCACCTGCCGGGGCCCATCGACGGGCCCACAGTGGGGTCCAGCGCGCTCAAGCTCAGCGAGGCCACGGCGGTCTCGGCCGAATTCGGCATGACCGGCAAGATCTGCCTCACCCCGGACCAGTGCGGAACAGTCAACGAGGGGCTGTCGCCATCCCAGGAGGAAATCGCCTGGGCCAAGGAGTTCTTCGCCGAGTACGAGCGCGATGGGGGCGAGATCCGCAACGGCTCGGACCTTCCGCGCATCGCGCGGGCCAACAAGATCCTGGACCTGGCCCGCGCCTACGGCATCGAGGTGTCGGAGTTCGACGACCAAGAGGTGCACGTCCCGGCGCCGTCGGACACGTACCACTACTGAGGGCCCGGGCTCGGGGCTCAATCGAGTGTGCGCCCACGGTGGGGAAAATCGCTTTCCCACCACCATGGGCGCACACTCGGCGCCAAGATTTCACGCTCGGCGTTTCACACCCGGCGAACTACGCGGTGACGTACCGATCGGCGACAGTGAACGCCTGATCGAGAATCGCCAGACCCTCGGCCACCTCGGCGTCGGTGACATTGCACGACGGCACCGCATGAATCCGGTTGTAGTTGGCGAACGGCAGCATGCCATTGGCCTTGCACGCGGCGATGACCTCGTTCATAGCGGGGCTTGAACCGCCATAGGGCGCCAGCGGCTCGCGGGTCTGCGGGTTGGACACCAGCTCGACGGCCCAGAACACGCCCAGACCGCGAACCTCACCGACCGAGGGGTGCCGCGCGGCGAGCTCACGCAGACCGGGGCCGAGAACATCGCGACCGATCCGGGCTGCGTTGTCCACCATGCCCTCGTCCTCCATCACATTGATGGTGGCGACGGCCGCGCCGCAGGCGAGCGGATGACCCGAGTAGGTCAGCCCGCCCGGGTACGCCCGATCCGCGAACGTCGAGTAGATCGCGTCGTTGATCGCAACCCCGCCGAGCGGCACATAGCCCGAAGTAACACCCTTGGCGAACGTCATCAGGTCCGGCACGACATCGAAATTGTCGATCGCGAACCACTTACCGGTGCGCCCGAAGCCCGCCATCACCTCGTCGGCGATGAAGACGATGCCGTACTTGTCGCAGAGTTCGCGCACACCGGCCATATAGCCCGGCGGCGGCACCATGATGCCGGCGGTGCCGGGAACCGACTCGAGGATGATGGCCGCGATGGTGGACGGCCCCTCGTGCTGGATCAGGCGATCGAGGTAGTCGAGGGCCCGCTCGGTCTCCTGCTGCTCGTTCTCCGCGTGGAACGACGAGCGGTACAGGAACGGGCCGTTGAAGTGGACGA
Organism: Mycobacterium sp.; assembly: GCA_046330895.1. GTDB lineage: Bacteria > Actinomycetota > Actinomycetes > Mycobacteriales > Mycobacteriaceae > Mycobacterium. Next base: position 43,787 of record JAXLRY010000010.1, read on the forward strand.
CGCCGCTGCTGGCGTAGTCGTTCGGATACCGGCGGGTGTCGCCGGTCAGGTTGATCGCCGTGTCGGTGCCACCGTGGTACGAGCGATAGCGCGAAAGCACCTTGTAACGGCCGGTGTGCAGCCGGGCCATCCGGACGGCGTGCTCGACGGCGTCGGCGCCACCGTTGGTGAAGAACACTCGGTTCAGATCACCCGGAGTGCGCTCGGCGATGAGGCGGGCGGCCTCGGAACGGGCGGCGTTGACGTGCTGCGGCGCGATCGTGCACAGCTTGGCCGCCTGCTCGGCAATGGCCGCAACGACCTTCGGATGCTGATGCCCGATATTGGTGAACACCAGCTGGCCCGAGAAGTCGAGGAGCTTGTTGCCCTCGCCGTCCCAGACGTAGCTGCCTTCGGACGCGACGATGGTCATCGGCTTGATCTGAGCCTGCGCCGACCAGGAATGGAAGACGTGCTTGCGGTCGAGCTCGTAGGCTCGCGCCCCCTCGGCGATCGCGGTGTCGAGGTCCTGGCCGCTTGGCAGCACCGGCGTGGTGACGGTCATTGGGTGAATTCCTCTCGAATGCTCTCGATGCTCAGTTGTTCTGGACGCTCAGTTGTTCTGGGGGAAGCCTAGGTTGATGCCGCCGTGGCTGGCATCGCGCCACCTGGTTGTGACGACCTTGCCCCTGGTGAAGAAGTTCACGCCTTCGGTGCCATGGGCATGGGTGTCGCCGAACAGCGAGCTCTTCCAGCCGCCGAAACTGTAGTAGGCGGTGGGGACCGGAATCGGCACGTTGATTCCGACCATGCCGACCTCGACCTCGTTCTGGAACCGGCGCGCCGCGCCGCCGTCGTTGGTGAAGATGGCGGTGCCGTTGCCGAATGCGCCGGCGTTGATCAGGTCCAGGGCCTCGTCATAGGTATCGACCCGGATGACTGACAGCACGGGGCCGAAGATCTCGTCGGTGTAGACGCTCATGTCGGTGGTCACGTTGTCGATGAGAGTGGGGCCGAGCCAGAAGCCGTTGACATCACCGTCCACCACGATGTTGCGCCCGTCGACGACGATGGTCGCGCCGTCGGCCTCGCCCGCGTCGATGTACGACGACACACGGTCGCGATGGGCCCTGGTGACCAGCGGGCCCATGTCCGTGTCGCGGGTGCCGTCACCGGTCTTCAGCGTTCGTGTCCGGTCCGCGATCTTGGCGACCAGTTCGTCGGCGATGTCACCGACGGCGACAAGAGCGGAGATGGCCATGCATCGTTCACCGGCCGAACCGAAGCCCGCATTGACCATCGCGTCGGCGGCCAGGTCGAGGTCGGCGTCGGGCAGGACGACCGCATGGTTCTTGGCGCCGCCGAGTGCCTGGACACGCTTGCCGTGCAAGGTGCCGGTGGAGTAGACGTACTGCGCGATCGGGGTGGAGCCGACGAACGAGACGGCCTTGATCGCCGGGTTGGTGAGCAGTTCGTCGACAGCCACCTTGTCGCCCTGCAGAACGTTGAAAACGCCGGCGGGCAAGCCTGCCTCGGCCCAGAGCTCGGCGATCCAGAGCGCCGCGGTGGGGTCTTTCTCGGACGGCTTGAGCACGACGGTGTTGCCCGCGGCGATGGCGACGGGGAAGAACCACATCGGCACCATCGCCGGGAAGTTGAACGGGGAGATGACGGCAACCGGGCCCAGGGGCTGGCGGATGGAGGCGACGTCGACGTTGGTGGAGGCGTTCTCGGTCATGCCGCCCTTGAGCAGATGCGCAATGCCACAAGCGAATTCGACGACTTCTTGACCGCGGCTCACCTCGCCCAGCGCGTCGGAGAGAACCTTGCCGTGTTCAGCGGTGATGATCGCCGCGAGTTCGTGCTTGCGGGCGTTCAGCAGTTCGCGGAAGGCGAACAGGATGGTGGTCCGCTTCGCGATGGAGGTGTCGCGCCAGGCCGGGAACGCGGCGCGGGCGGACTCGATGACGGCTTGCGCGTCGGCGACGCTGGCCAGCGCAACCTGACCGGTGACCTGACCGGTGGCGGGGTTAGTCACGGGCGCCGATCGATCGCTGCCCCCGGGGAAGGACTTGCCGCCCGCCCAATGGCTGATGGTGCGGACACGAACGATGGGCGCTGCGAGGGTCATGGAGTGGATCCTGTTCGGCTGGAGTGGGCTTGTGTGTCCATCTTCAGCCCGGCTTCCGACGAATCATGGCGACGTTGTGTAACCAATCAGCGACTCTTTTTTACACTCAGTCAATGCAGCCGACGATTCAACAGATCCTGGAGCTGCCCGTGCTGCGCGCAGGCCACCCGGAATTGGTGTGCGACGGACCGCTCGACACACCAGTCCGCTGGGTCCACGCCAGCGATCTCGCGGACTTGTCCGGCCTCCTGATGGGCGGAGAACTGGTTCTGACCACCGGATCGCAATTCGCCGCCGGACCGTGCGACGACTACCTGCCAAAACTGGTCGCCGCCGGAGCGGTGGGTCTCGTCATCGAACTCGGCATCCACATTCATGCGGTACCCGCCGAAATCCTGACGGTCGGCGTGACACTGCGACTGCCCGTCGTCGTACTGCATCGCCCGGTCCGGTTCATCGACGTGACCGAAGAGGTGCACCGCAGGATCATCGCCGATCAATACGATGAAGTGGCCTACGGGCAGCGAGTGCACGAGGCCTTCACCGCGCTCAGCATGCGAAGGGCTTCGATCGACGAAATCGTCCGCGCCGCAGCGGAAATGCTGGCCACACCCGTCGTGCTGGAAGATCTGAATCACCAGGTGCTCGCCTTCGACGGCCGCGATGTTCCGGCCGCGGATCTGCTGGTGGACTGGTCCCGCCGATCCCGCCTCGACTCCGAAGAGCACTGGACCGCATGCAAAGTGGGCCCCTTCCGGGAGGAATGGGGCCGCTTGATCGCCCCCGGCGCCGGAGCCGCGGGCAGCCGGACGAGTCTCACCCTCGAGCGCGCAGCACAGGCACTGGCCCTGAACCGCATGGTCGAACAGAACCGGAGTTCGTTGGAATTGCGGGCCCAGGGCGGATTGGTCGGCGACCTACGCCGCGGCCGCATCACCGACGAGTCGGAGGCCACCGCCCGCGCCCACGCTCTCGGCCTGCGTCCCGCGCTCACCTACGTTCCGATGGCCGCGCGCCTTCGCGAGACCTCCGGCGCAGACGCCGTGCTGGTGCAGCAACGGCGAGTGCGCACGCGTGACGCGATGATGCACGCCATCCGCTCCGCGGGTCACACCGGCTTGAGCCTGGCCCACGACGACGGGCAGATCGACGTGATCCTCGCTCCGCAGCGGACCAGCGGTAGTTCGTCAGAATCGGACCTGGAGCCGCTGTGCGCGACCATCCGCCGTGAAGTCACACGGGTGGAAGGCGTCCTCGACTGCGTCATCGGGGTCGGACCCGAATCCAGCCGGCTCGTCGATGCCGCAAGCGGATTGAGCCAAGCCGGTCACGTCGCCGAGGTCGCCATGTCGATGGGGGAGGACAAGTCGTACTACCGGGCCGCCGATCTGCGTCTGCGAGGCCTCGTTTCGCTCATTCGGACCGACCCTCGCGTTCAGGCGTTCGCCGAGACCGAGCTCGCGGGTCTGCTGGCTCATCGCGCCAAGCACGGCGACGAGGCCTTCGACCTTCTCCGGACCTTCCTCCAGCTGGGCGGAAACAAGACCGAGCTGGCCAGGACACTGCACATGTCGAGGCCGACGCTCTACGCGCGACTGGACGCCCTCAAGCGGATAGTCGGCGTGGACCTCGACGACGCCGAATCCCGAACTTCGTTGCATGTGGCATTGATGGTCTTGGGTGCCGGGTGATTTGCCTAGACTGAACCGCCGTGGGCCTTCTTGTCGGCTTTGCTCCGTGGATCGTCTACTGGGTGCTGGTCGGAAACGTCCCGTTCCTGCTCGCCCTCCTGGTGTCGCTCTCCCTCGCCGTCGGGGCAATGATCGTGGGCCGAGTCAAGAAGCTGCCGGGATTGACATTCGAAATCGGCACTCTCGGAACGTTCTTCTTCCTCACAGTGCTCACGCTGACCGTCAGCAAGTCATTCCTGGAACGATGGCTGGCGCCCCTGAGCTACGCGGGAATCTTCGCCGTCGTGCTGGTCGGAGTATTGATCGGAAAGCCGTTCGTCCGCGAATTCGCAAACATCGTCCAGCCCGCCGAAGTGACCAACACAGACCTCTACCTTCGGATCACGACGGTGCTCACCTGGATCTGGGTGGCCGCATACGGAGGGATGACCGCGTCCGCGGCGGTTCCGCCGATCGTGCACGGCAAGGACGCGACTCTGCTCGATGAGGATGGGGCGTCGTCGTTCGTCTTCTACTGGGTGATCCCGTTCGCCCTCATGGGAATTGCCGCGCTGGTGACACGGCTGTTGCCCAGCAGGATGATTCGCTCGCACACTCCCTGATCGGCAACTGCGCGGCCACGTTTGAGCCAAACACGGACACACTTCGATCACGGTTGGATCAACGACCCTGCGTAAACGCGATCGCCGGTGATAACCCGTCGGCGATTTGTTGTAGAAGTGACTGAGGTGATTGATGTGAACGGCCGCTCGAGCCGGAGAGGTGGTAATCGAATGAAGCGAATCTATGCACTGATCGTCGGTTTCGCGCTGGCACTGGCGACCCCCGCGGTGGCGCACGCCGACTTCATCTCAGGGCCCACGATGACCCGACAGCAGGCCGTCGACTACGTGATCGCCCGCGGACTGGCCCAGCGCGGAGTTCCCTACAGCTGGGCCGGAGGCAATATCAACGGCCCGAGCCTGGGCACCGGCGCAGGCCCCGCCGCCGAACCGGCGCCCACCGTCGCCGCACCCGCACCGCTCGGGGCCGGCCTGATCCCCGGCATCCCGACGGTCGAGCCCGCCCCGGCCACACCCGCCGCTCCACCTGTTGTGGGCTTCGACTCCTCAGGCCTGATGCAGTACGTCTTCGCGGGCGTCGGCGCCAAGCTGCCGCGTTCGTCGGGCGAGATGTACAAAGTGGGCCAAAAGGTCACGGCCGCACAGGCCCTGCCGGGCGACATGATCTTCTACGGCCCGGAGGGCACGCAGAGCGTCGCCCTGTTCATCGGCAACGGACAGATGCTCGAGGCGACCGACCCGGCCGTCACCGTCTCACCGGTCCGGACCAACGGCATGGCCCCATACCTGGTCCGCGTAATCGCCTAGCGGTCCGCGTGATCGCCTGGGGCAGGGTTAGTTGCCGCCCCGGCTGCCGCAATTCGGATTCGCGGGCTTCGACGGCCACGCACACGCATCGAGGTCTGTGGAATCTCCGTAGCCGCCCCCGGTGAAGACACCGTAAGCGCCACCGTTAGTACCGGTATACGTCGCGCCGCCACCACCGCCACCACCACCGGTGTGCAGGACGCTCACGGTCCAGCCTTTGGCCTCGAGCGCGGCCTTATAGGCGTCCATGACCGCCGTAGGCGCACCGGCGACCCCGAAGTGCTGGTGCACGCCGTTCTCGCCGATCTGATCCGGACCGTCGGTGCGTTGAGCGTTAGCGGGCGTCGGAATGAGCGATTGAACGTCGACGGGCCCATCGGCCGCCGTCGCCGACGTGGTGGCCGCAACGGAAGTAGATGTCGCCGACGACCCCGAAGTCGCCGTCGACGTCTCGGTCACGGTCTTGGTCTCGGTCTTCGTGGTTGCGGTGTCAGACGAATGACCGCAAGCCGCAGCAGTCAGGGCGAGAGCGACCGCGGCAGCGCCGACGACATATCTATTGCGACTCATGTCCGCACGCTATCAACCCGGCGTGTCCTACAGGAAGCGCACAACAGCTGACTTGATGTCGTAGACCGCGCCGACGATCTTGAGAGCGCCCGCCTTCTCGGCATCCCTGAGAAGAGCGCTACGGCTGCGCACCGTTTCAATGACGGCGCGCACGTTGCGAACGATCGCATCGTCGACATCGGCCGCGCCGGCGATTCCAGGCTTGATCGCGTCGACGATGGCCTGAATGTTTCCCCCCGGCTTAGCGCCCTCAAACGCCGACTGCACCGCGCCGCACGACGAATGCCCAAGCACCACAATGGCCTTCGACTTCAACACCGCGTGACCGAACTCGAGGCTGCCGATGTTGGTCGGTGATTCCGCAATGTTGCCGGCCTCGCGCACAACAAACACGTCCCCGACGAACTGGTCGAAAATCAGCTCAGGCGCCAAACGGCTGTCCGCGCAGCCCAACACAGTCGCGAACGGAGACTGGCCCTTGCCGATACCGACCCACAGATCTTCGATGGCGGCAACGCTTCGGATTTGAGGTTCACGAGCCACGAATCGGGCGTTGCCGTCCGCGAGCACCTTGATGGCCTCGGTGGGCGAGTCCGGCCTCGGGGCCGGCGGGGAAGCCTGGCCTTCAGACGAACCAGCTTGCCCCGTCGATGGTTTCGAACCGCAGGCAGCCATACCCAACGCGGCGACCGGAAGCGCACCGAGGAGGTACCGCCGGGACTTCGCGGGCGTTGCCGGCAGTTGTTGGTCCGTCATTCAAATCCCCTGTCGAGTGATAGGCCATCGCTTGGGAGGCGCGGCTACGTCCGTACCACCCTACGTAGGGGTGCCCCGGACGCCCAACACTCGCCGAATTCCGGGCCAAGGTCGCCGTCGCGACACGTCCCCGCGAAGCCATTTTCTACAGGCAATTATCAAAAACGTTGCTAGTTCTGCATATACGTGAACACATGGGGTTGCAGAAGAGTCAAATCATCCCGCCATAGTTCGGAGCCTCACCGTATTCCGTTGCAGTGGATAACGTTTCGATCACTGTGACAATTGTAAACAGTTAACTAGCAACTAAATTAGTCAATAAAATTACGTCGCTGAAATTGCACACGCTAACCAATAAACTTTTGAAATTTACGTGCGTCGTTTTTTGCGAAAATCGCCTCTCATCTGCATGTTCTTTTGATAGTTTTTGCATCACGACGTCGAATGCAGGACCAAAAACCCGTAGCGAAACTGGGCGCACGGGACGGCTTTAGCCGTTGCTATGCCCGGTCCGCGGAGACGTCAGGAGTCCGGAAATGGGAACACATCGCAAGCCCGCCTCCGCCGGCCAAGCGGCCCGCATCGGTCGCGTCGGCGCCCTCGCGGTCACCCTCGGAATCGGCACCGCGGTAGCCACCTGCGCCGCCGCCCACGCAGACGACTCCTCCCGCGGCGCAACACATTCCGCCGGTCCCAGCTCAGCTTCGAGCTCCGCATCCGCCAACCGGACAACCCCGGCCTCATCAAAGGCGACACCCACCGCGGCCACCGTCAAAACATCCGCAAGCGCCGCGCGGCAAGCCACCACGCTCCCGACTCAGAAGGTCACCGCTCCCACTACCAATGCCGCCGCAGCCGCGAAGGCCCCCAAAACCACTCCAGTTGCCAACCTGGTCGCCGGCGTCCTGGCCGCCCTGGGATCGCTGACAGCAGCACAACCAAATTCCGGAATCGCCAGCGCCGCAAGCACTTCAACCCCCGCAGCCGCAGCAACCGCCACACCGTCCAACGTGACGATCGAAGCCGAAGCCCTGGTCAGCAACCCGCCCCGGGCCACCAGCATCGTCAAAGACACCTCCGCGTCGGGCCAGAAGGCCCTGAAATTCGCAAACAACGCATCGGCGACGACGACCGTCACCCTGCCGGACTTCACCAGCGTGATCATCCGCGCCAAGGGCGACCAATACAACGGTGCGCCGATCATGACGGTATCGGTTGACGGAAACGTCGTGTCGACCACTCAAGTGTCCGCAACCGCGTGGACCGACTACACCATCGCCGTCGAGGGAACCGCAGGCACGCACGTCCTGAGCGTCGCCTTCACCAACGACATCAGCTCCGGTAAAGGAAAAGACCGCAACCTACAGGTCGACAAGATCACAGTGGTCGCCGGCGCCGCGCCCGTCGACCCCACCCCGCCAGGCGACTCGCAAGAGGCGACCCCGCCGTATTTCCAAGAGGCGGACTGGCTTTGGAATCCGATCGCCGCCGACGCCGCCACAGCCGCCAACAGCGCCACCTGGGTCAGCTACTTCGCCCAGGCCGGCAAGAAGCGCGTGGCGAACCTCTACCAGTACGGTGTGACGTTGATCGACTCGTCCGCGATCACGGCCAGCACGCCCCGCTACGACGTGAAGTTCACGAAGGCGTGGGGGTCCGATCCGTTCGGCACCTCGACAGTCGCCATACCTAAGGGAACGAAGCTTCCCGGGGGCGCCGACGGCCAAGTCGCCATCCTCGACCCGATCGCGGGCAAGGCATTCGGCATCTGGCAGGCCAAGTACAACGCGAAAACCGACACCTGGTCAGGCTCGTGGGGCGGCTCGACCGATTTGAACGGAAACGGTGTCGACACGCTCGGATCAGCCACGGCGACAGGCATTTCCCGCTACGCCGGAGTTGTCACCGCCGCCGAGTTCAGCGCCGCCGTCGCATCCAACACCGCCATCAATCACGCGCTGGTGTTCTCCACCGACATCGCGGCGTCGACCTTCGTCGGCCCGGCCATCAAATCCGACGGGATCAACATCGCTGCGGTGGCCACACCGATCCCAGAGGGCTACCGCATCCAGCTCGACCCCACCATCGACATCGACGCCATCGCGGGGATGTCAGCCGGCGAGAAAGTGATAGCCAAGACACTCCAGACCTACGGCGCCTACGTCGTCGACCAGGGGGGCGCCCGGATGGCCTTCATATTCGAGGTCATCCCCGGAGCAACGGCCACCAATCCGGGATCGGTGTACACAAGCGCGGGACTGTCGTGGGACTACTACGACATGGACGACATCCCGTGGCAGTCCCTGCGGGTACTCGAAGCCTGAGCTCCCGCACCCTGAGCTCTCGCCGTCAGATGGCGACCCTCAACGGAGGTAGGGGTCCAGCAATGTTCCCCACGCGTGGGTGAGCTTTGCGAATTCATCCTCACAGCCGTCCGCGCGATCCTGCGGCAGCATCCCGTCTCCGACAATCCCCGCATTACCGATCGGGTCAGCGCCGTAGACCCAGCACTCGAAGTTGTACATCCGGGCCTTGTCCAGGGTGTGTGGATCGGCGAATAGCCAGTCGGGAACATCGGGACCCCGATCCTCGCTGTCCTGCTGGAAACCACGGGCGTAATTCATGACGGCGTCCTTCGCGTCCTGATCCACCCGCCCGTCGTCGCCCGGTTGCAACAGGATGAACGCGGCGGCCTGATCGGCGACGTCCTCCTCTCGACCGGTCGTCGGAAGGTCGTAAATGCTGGAAGCCATGTGACCGGTCTCGTGATAGAACGTCGCCATCAACAAACCGCGCGCCGACGCCGCCGGATCCGGATCGCCCAGGTTGGTGAACGTCTTCAGCGCCCAGTCCGCGTACTCGTAACACATGGTGATCGACTGATCGGCCGAGCTCCAGAACGCGTTCTCCTCGCCGCACTCGGCGCCCTTCAGCGCGATGTCGTTCGGCAATTTCATCGACTGATTGATGCTGTCCGCCAACCCCTCCAAGAACTGGGACTGCTGCATCAGATCCCGACCCGCCTGAGTGTCCGGATTGGTGGCGTCCTGGTAGGAGACCACCATGTGTCCCGGCCAGTCGGCTGCATCGGCGGCACGGTCCAAAGCTGAATCGCTCGGCGTCTCCGATGGGTAAACAGGTTCCGACGAGGCACTCGCTGTCGCCGGTGCGACCCGGGATGGCGACGGCCCGGCGGGCTCGTCACGGCTGCAACCTGCGACCGAGATCATCAACGCGCAGGCCGCCAGGCTCGAACCTGCTTTCACCAACAATCCCACCGCGGTCCCTTCGTGATCACCACACAAGAATGCCGTCCAACCAGTATGCGGATTGTTCACAGAGATCGGATATCGACATTCCCGCCCGGTCTCCACGCCCTGCGTAGCATCGTGAGTCGCATGGCTTCGTCCGACATCCTCGTGCCCGGTGACGGTCTCCCGTCCGGTGTCCAGGGAGCAGCCGACCCGCACTTCACAGCCGTGATCCGCGCGTTCGCCGCTCTGTACCCATCTCGCCAGTTCGGTGGCGGCGCCCTGAGCGTCTACATCGACGGCGCGCCTGTCGTCGATGTATGGATGGGCCGCTCCGACCGCGCCGGTGAAGTCCCCTGGACTGCAGACACCGGAGCCATGGTCTTCTCCGCGACAAAAGGATTGGCCGCCACGGTCATTCACCGACTGGTCGATCGTGGCCTGCTCGACTATGACGCCCCCGTCGCCGACTACTGGCCCGAATTCGCGGCCAACGGAAAGGCGAAAGTGACCATCCACGAAGTGCTCCGGCATCGCTCCGGGTTGGCGCACCTCAAGGGCGTCAGCAAGGACGACGTCATGAATCACCTCGTCATGGAGGAGAAACTCGCTGCCGCACCACTGGATCACACCTACGGCACGCTCGCGTATCACGCGATCACCTACGGATGGCTGGTGTCCGGACTGGCCCGCGCTGTGACGGGCAAAGGAATGCAGGAACTGTTTCAGGAGGAACTCGCCACTCCACTCGGCATCGAAGGCATCCACCTGGGCAGGCCGCCAAAGGGTTCACCCACCGTCGCCGCACAGACACTGTTCCCCAAGAGCTCCATTCCCACACCGATTTTCGACTTCGTCGCCCCAAAGCTCGCGGCCCTGTCGTTCTCGGGCATGCTCGGTGCGGTTTATTTCCCCGGAATCACCTCGCTGCTGCAGGACGACATGCAATTCCTCGACGCCGAGATTCCCGCCGCCAACGGGGTGGTCACCGCTCGCGCACTTGCGAAAGTCTATGGGGCCCTTGCCAACGGCGGCACCATCGATGGAAACCAGTTCCTGTCGCCCGAATTGGTCCAGGGACTCAAGGGCAAAGTGGACATCACGCCCGATCTGAACCTGGGAATCCCGTTCAGCTACCACCGCGGATACCAATCGTCGCCCATACCAGGACTTTTGGAGGGCTACGGACACATCGGCCTCGGGGGAACAATCGGCTGGGCCGACCCGGCAACCGGTAGTTCGTTCGGCTACGTCCACAACCGTCTGCTGACGCTGATGCTGTTCGACATGGGATCGTTCGCCGGGCTCGCGCCCTTGTTGAGCGCCGCGATCGGAGAGGCTCGCAAGGACGGCCCCGTCGAGGTGCCGAACTTCGGCGCCCCGTACGAGGACTCGTCTACCGACGTAGCCGCCGGCGTCGAATAGCCCGGCGTGGAATAACCCGGCGTCGAATAGCTACGCCTTATCGGCTTCCGCAGCGGCACCTTCACCGGCATCCCGGCGGATGCGCTCGTCGTACCCCGCCCTCGCCTCGGTGTCCAGAGTCCGCAGGACACGATCGCGGGTGAGCTTGCCCCGGATCGCGCCCAGGAGCCGGTCGGGCATCAGCGCCGCCGCGGTCTCATAGCTGCGCATCCAGCTCGGGACCGCGATGATCGCCGGCCGGGACTTGCACGACTCGACGACAGCCTCGGCGATGTCTTCGGGATCCACCGTGGGCAACAGGCCGCCAAGCTTGACGCCCGAGACCAGATCGGTCCGCACCGCTGACGGCAGAACCACGGTCACCGTCACGCCGCTGCCCGCGACCTCGTCCCGCAAGGATTCGCTGAAGCCGACCACGGCATGCTTCGTGGCGCAATAGGTAGCCAGGCCTGCTGCCGGCGCCATACCGAGATACGACGCCACGTTGACGATGTGACCCGAGCCCTGTTCCAGCATGCGGGGGAGCGCCAGCTTCGAACCGTTGAGGACGCCCCCAAGATTCACGCCGACGATCGCGTCCGTGACCGCGTCGGACTCGTCGACGAATCGGCCGGCCGGCATGATGCCCGCATTGTTGACCAAGACCTGGAGCGGTCCGTCGATACCGTTCAGGAAGTCGCTGAACGACTGACGAGACCGCACGTCGAGCCCCGACCCGGAGCACCCCAGCTCCGCGGCCGCGGACTTGGCCAACTCGGCGTCCAGGTCGCCGATGTAGACCTTCGCCCCTTTGGCGGCGAATGCCTTCGCAGTTGCGTACCCGATGCCACGAGCGCCGCCGGTGATCGCCACGGCCGCGCCGGAAAGAGAGATTGTCGACATGGGGATTGAATTAACCACACTCACGATGGCTTAGGTTTGGTGCCTACCCCTTGAGCGGAAGCGGTGGTGACACGCGATGCGTAAGCGTCCCTATGCGCTGGTTCGACGACCTGCCGAAACACTGGCCGACGGAATCGTGACGTTCATCGAACGACAACCGCTCGACATACGGCTGGCAAACGAGCAGTGGCAGAACTACGTCGCCGCGCTGGAGCGCAGCGGATGGCCCACGGTGGTGATCGACGGCGACGACTCGATGCCCGACTGCGTTTTCATCGAAGACACCGTCGTCATGTTCGGCGACCTTGCGGTCATCACCATTCCGTTACGGCCCAGCCGCAACCCGGAAACCGTTGCGGTGCAACGGGTAATCGAAGAGCTGGGTTTCGAAACCGCCTCGATCACCGAGGGAAATCTAGACGGCGGCGACGTCCTGAAGATCGGCCCGCAGGTGTACGTCGGACTCAGCGGCACGACAACAGCCCCCGCGATCGACCAGCTGACCCGAATCCTGTCCCCACGTGGTTACACCGTCACCGCCGTGCCGCTGACGAAAGCCCTTCATCTCAAGAGCGCGGTCACCGCACTTCCGGACGGCACCGTCATCGGGTACGAACCGCTTGTCGACGACGCGTCGATATTCCCGAAGTTCCTGGCGGTCCCGGAAGAACAGGGCGCACATGTCGTCATCCTCGGCGACGACCTTCTATTGATGAGCTCGGATGCACCCCGTACGGCGGAGATGCTCCGCGAGCGCGGCTACCGCTTGGAAACCGTCGGGATCTCCGAATACGAAAAGCTTGAAGGCTGCGTCACCTGCTTGAGTGTGCGCGTGCGCTGAGCCGGCAGGGGGTTGGCGCTACGAAGGGTAGGCTGAGGCAAATCTGCTGTCGGCTGACGCCGATAAGAGAACTAGAGAACGGGTCATGTCTTGATCACACGCATCGTTTCCATCGCAGTGCTGCCCCTGGCCATGTTCGCGGCCGGATGCGGGCACAGCGGTAGCGCCACCACCCAATCCGAACCCACCGAAACCTCCACGACGGCCGTCGCCCCGGCCGAAGGAGAAAACGGAGCCGGTGGTCAGGGCGGCAACGGTGGCCAGGGCGGGAATGGTGGCCAGGGCGGCAACGGTGGCCAGGGCGGCCAAGGAGGCGCCGGTGGTCGCGGCGGAGCCGGCGGCGCGGGCGGGGCCGGGGGACAGGGCGGAGCGCCCGGCCAACCGGGACAGCCCGGCCAGCCGGGTCAGCCGGGATTGCCGGGCCAGCCCGGCTGATCTCGTTTTCGGCGTAAGGGCGTTTTGCTGCGCGGGCTGAGTTCATCCACGCGGTTACGATCGGGGCGCTTCGAGCACGGTTGCTCGGCCCGACCCCGGGGGTGCCTGTGACATTGACGAAGAAACTTGCGTCCGTTGCCGGGTCTGTCGGGTTGACGGTTTTTGCCGTTGTCTCGGCGACACCGGCGGAATCCGATCCGGTGAGCGGGTCGAACCAATGGATCGTCGTAGGGGTTCCGACAGCCAGTGCGACGACCGGAACACTCACGGCGTTCCAGAGAACCGGCCAGGACTGGAAGGTCGTTCTCGGACCGACCCCCGCAAAAGTGGGCGAACTCGGCGTGGGAGCACCCGCTGATGGCGTCTACCGGACACCGGAGGGAACCTTCGGGTTCGACCAGGCGTTCGGTCGCGAACCGAACCCCGGCACCAAGATGCCCTATTTCCAAGCCACTAGTCAGGACTGGTGGGACGAGGACGCCGCATCGCCCACCTACAACACACACACGCACGGCCCCAACAGTCCATCGTCAATCGCCGAGAACCTCTATGACTCCGGGCCGGTCTACGACTATGCGGTCAACATCGCATCCAACCCGCAGCGCATCCCGGGCAAGGTCGCCGGCATATTTCTCCACGTGACGGATGGCAACCCCACCTGGGGTTGCGTCGCCATCGGCCGCGATGAGATGCGCTCGGTACTCAACTGGCTCGACCCGGCGGCCGCACCGAAGATCACGATCGGCGTGGGAACGCCATCACTGGTGCCGTCCGGGACCTGACCAGGCCCGCAAACCCAGGCCCGCAAACCCAGGCCCGCAAACCCGGGCCCCCCGATCGGGCTTATTCGCTCTTTCCGGACCCGCATTCACAGCCGGAACCGCACGTGCAGTCAGCACCGCATGTGCAGTTCGGGTTGTCGCATCCAGGAATCGGTGCAGTGTTCAGCATCCGTCCACCATATACCCCCGGGTGGTATGCGAGAAGCGGTTGGAAGCGTCGACCGCGGCGACTCGCCGGTATTCCAGCGATCGGCCAGGTGTCGCCACCCGAGGGCCGAGCAGCAGCAGGTTCCCCAGCAAGCAATCTGCTGAAACACTGACCCGGCCGGCCCGCATGGCGGCGCGTGATTTCCCAGGTGATCGCAATGCCCCAGAGGCGGGACCCACCCAGGCCGCAACTTCCAGCAAAGGTGGCACCGTCAATCCACGGCAGCTCGGATGGTGCCGGTGGTCCATGAATTTCCGTGTCTGCCCCGATAACGGGGATGTAAGAACGCGCTTCCCTGCATAATGAGCGAGCCCATGCTGAGTAAGACCTTAATTTTTTGGGGGTTCTAATGCCTACGTTCGACGTTTCCAAGAACGGCAACAACAACGATTCTTCCGTCGAGAACGGCGTTTCCTCAGTTCGGGCCCGGTTGCGGCCGTTGCGGTTTGGTAGTCGTCTGGTGGTTTCACCGGGGTCGTCGGTGGGTCGGGTTGGCGCGTTGGCGGTGGCGTTGGGGGTCAAGTCCAGGGGCGTGGTGTACGAGCTCGTCGCGTGATTCTTCGACGGGTTGGGTCAGGCGGTCAGTGCCGCTGGGGTGGCCTCCTGTTCTGTCGGTGAGCTGTGGTCGGCTCGGGATTTGCTGAGGACCTCCAGGCCGAGGTAGCGGCGGGACTCGGCCCATTCGTCGTGTTGTTCGGCCAGGACTGCGCCGACGAGGCGGATCAGGGAGTTGCGGTCGGGGAAGATGCCGACAACGTCGGTGCGGCGGCGGATCTCTTTGTTGAGCCGCTCCTGGGGATTGTTCGACCAGATCTGGCGCCAGATCGCCTTGGGGAAGGCGGTGAACGCCAGCAGGTCCGCGCGGGCCGCCTCCAAGTGGTCGGCCACTTTCGGGAGCTTGTCGGCCAGCGCCTCGATGACCCGATCATATTGGGCGTCAACCGATTCGGCGTCGGGCTGGTCGAACACCGAGTGCAGCAGGGTCCGCACCCACGGCCAGGAGGCCTTCGGGGTGATGGCCATCAGGTTGGTCGTGTAGTGCGTTCTGCAGCGCTGCCAGGCCGCCCCGGGCAGCGTTGCCCCGATCGCGGCGACCAGGCCGGCATGGGCATCGCTGGTGACCAGCTTGACCCCTGAGAGACCCCGGGCGGTCAGTGACCGCCAGAACGTCAGCCAGCCCGCGCCGTCCTCGGCGGTGCTCACGTCCACACCGAGGATTTCGCGGTAGCCGTCGGCGTTGATCCCGGTGGCGATCAGGGCGTGCACGTTGACCACGCGCCCGCCTTCTCTGACCTTGAGCACCAGCGCGTCAGCGGCGACGAAGGTGTACGGGCCGGCATCCAGCGGCCTGGTCCGGAACGCCTCGACCGCGGCGTCGAGTTCCTTGGCCATCACCGACACCTGGGATTTAGACAACCCGGTGATGCCGAGGGTTTCCACCAGGCGGTCCATCCGCCGCGTGGATACCCCGAGCAGGTAGCAGGTGGCCACCACCGTGGTCAGCGCCCGCTCAGCGCGTTTGCCGCGTTCGAGCAGCCAGTCCGGGAAATACGATCCGGTCCGCAGCTTGGGGATCGCCAGATCCAATGTGCCTGTGCGGGTGTCGAATCGGCGGTGCCGATAGCCGTTGCGGGAGTTGGTGCGCTCGCTGCTGCGCTGACCGTAGCCCGCCCCACACAGGGCATCCGCTTCGGCGCCCATCAAGGTGTGGATGAACAGGGCGAACAGTTCGCGCAACACATCAGGGCTGGCGCTGGTGAGTCGGTCGGCCAACACAGCAGGCAGGTCGATATCGTGGACAGTGGTCATCGCGTTGATTCCTTTGCTCGAGTGACTTTGGACGGTCTCTCGAAGAATCACGCGATGACCTTCCATCACTCGGCAACGACACGCCGGGGACTGAGATCAGCTCCGACTCGTACACCACTGTGCTGGACGCAACCGCGTTGGGCATTGGTGCTGCGGTTGTGGCGCTGCCGGTGTCGGCGTTTGCGGATACGGCGGGGTCTGCGGGGTCGGCGGGCTCATCGGATTCGTCGGCGTCGGGTGGCGCGTCGTCGGGTGGTTCGCGTGGGCACGCGGGGCCGCGGTCTCGGTCGGGTGCGGTGCGTTCGGATGAGGGGTCGTCTGCAGAGTCCACTGATGGTGCCGGTTTGGGTTCCGGCTCGACGGTCGGGTCGACTGGGGTGTCGGGTGGGGTGTCACGTCCGGGGGCGCGTGGGGGTTCGGATTCGAGTCGGGCTGCCGGCGGGGTGGAAGCGTCGTCGGTGGGATCGGCTCCGGTGTCATCGGTGGCGGTTGAGGGCGTCGGTGGATTGTCGGGTGTGGGCGAGTCTGATGCGGCAGATGACGTCGAGGCGCCCGCGGCGGGACCGGTGTTGTCGGCTTCCGATGTGGTTGTGGTGGTCGACGACGCACCGGTGGCGGTGGCTGCTCCACGGGCTGCTGCTGCCACGGGTGAGGTTGCGGGGCTGGGTGGCGGGTTGCTGTCGTGGTTGGGCGATGAGGCTGCGGGTGGGTCGGGGTCTGATGGTGCGGGTGGGGCGTTGGCCTGGGCCGCGTTGGGGTTCGTTCGTCGTGACGGGGTGAAGGGTGCGGGAGTCAAGTCCGCACGGGTGGTGGGTGATGCGGAGACTTCTGAGGGCGAGGGAGTGTCGTCGACGGGTCGCGGGTTGTCGGCGGCGTCGGTGGGTTCGGCGTCGGCAGTGGGTGCGAGTGCGGGAAGTTTGTGGAGTTTCTTCTTCGGCAACGGGACGGCCGAGCATCCCGATGGCGGCATTCTGATTGGTAATGGCTATTCGTGGACGGCGTTGACGTGCACCGGTGGCGATGCCTGCGATGGCGGCGACGGCGGCATCTTCGGTAGCGGCGGCAATGGCTACAACGGCGGTAATGGTGGTTCGGCGGGTTGGTTCGGCAATGGCGGTAATGGTGGTACCGGGGTGGATGGTGCTGCCGGCGGTGCCGGCGGTGCCGGCGGTACGGGTGGCCTGTTCATCGGCAACGGCGGCAATGGTGGGGCCGGCGGTAGCGCGACCGACCCCGAAGGCGAGGGCGGTGCCGGCGGTGCCGGTGGAGATACGGGCGTGTTGGGGTGGGGTTCGGGTGGTTCGGGTGGCGCGGGCGGCGAGGGCGGTAAGGCCGGATTGGGCGGCAAGGGTGGCCGGGGCGGGTCCGCGGGCGCTATCGCGTCGTTGGCTGACGGTGGTGCCGGTGGTGCCGGTGGTTCGGGTGGCGCCGGTGGTGGTGAGGGTGGTGATGGCGGCGACGCCGGCTTGGTGATCGGGTCGGGCGGCGACGGCGGAAAGGGTGGTGCCGGTGTGGGTGTCGGCGCCGATGGCGGCGCCGGTGGTGATGGTGGTTCGACCGGGATTGTCTCGGTGTGGGGTTCTGGTGGTGATGGCGGTACTGGTGGTGCTGGGACGGCGGGCAAGGCCGGCACGAACGGCACCGATGCCGGTGATGACGGAACGAGCGGCACTGCCGGTGGTAACGGCGGTGCCGGTGGTGACGGCGGTGACGGCTCCTGGATTCTGGGTTCCGGAGGTACCGGCGGTGCCGGTGGTGTGGGTGGCACCGGTGGTAGCGGCGGTGACGGCGTGGACGGTGCCGGAGCGACCGCGGCCGGGGGCGCCGGCCAAGACGGTGGTGACGGCGGCACCGGCGGTGCGGGCGGGGCTGGTGGTGCGGGTGGGGATTCCGGCCGCGGCCGAATTCTGTTCTTCTTCGGCACCGATGGCTCCAACGGTTCGGGTGGGGCCGGCGGTGATGGCGGGAAGGCCGGGACTCCGGGTGACGGCGGTGCCGGCGCTGATGGTGATGCATCGACCCCGCTCGGCGGTAAGGGCGGTGACGGCGGCAATCCGGGCACCGCGGGCAGTGGTGGTGTCGGCGGCGAGGCTGGGGCCGGGTCGGGTTCCGGCCGTGACGGTGTGGCCGGAGTTTCCGGGGACGCGGTCGCGGGGCCGGCCGGTAACGGCGGTAACGGTGGTGCCGGGTTCGGTGCGACCGCGGCGGGCGGCACGGGTGCGGCCGGCGGTGCCGGTGGTGACGGTGGTGCGATCGGTGACGGCGGCAACGGCGGTGCCGGTGGTGCCGGTGGCAGCGATGGCGGTACCGGTGGTGCCGGTGGTGTCGGCGGTCAGGGCGGCTCGGTGTCGGGTAACGGCGGCAACGGCGGCGCCGGCGGCGCCGGCGGCGCAGCGGTCACCTCGGGCGTGATCGGCGGTAAGGGCGGCACGGGCGCTGCTGGTGGCGCGGCCGGGTTGGCCGGCAACGGCGGCAACGGCGGCGCCGGTGGCGCCGGCGGCGCCGGAACGCTCGGGGTGGACGCGGCTGTGCCGGGTGGTACCGGCACGTCGGGGTCGTCCGGTGGTGTGGGCGGCAATGGTGGTGTCGGTGGTCTCGGTGGCACGGTGGCCGGTAACGGCGGCAACGGCGGTGCCGGCGGCGCCGGCGGTAACGGTGGCCAGGGTGGCGACGGGGCGACCGCGACCGCGGGTAACACCGGCGGCGGCGGCGGTAACGGCGGTGCGGGTGGCACGGGTGGTGTCGGCGGTAACGCCGGTACTCCGCAGGGTGACGGTGCGGTCGGGTTGAACGGCAACGGCGGCGCGGGTGGCCAGGGCGGCCTGGGCGGTAACGGCGGCGACGCGGGGGACAACACCGGCGGCAATGGGTTTGATGGCGGCTCTGGCGGCAACGGCGGCAATGCCGGTGCGGGTGGCGCCCCGGGTACCGGCGGCAACAGTGGGTTCACCGGATCGGCGGGAGCTGGCGGCAACGGTGGATCCGGCGGGGACGGCTCCGAGGGCGCGAGCCAGGGCACCGCGGCGGCCGGGACGTCGGGATCGAGCGGGTTCAAGGGCGGTAACGGCGGTTCGGGCGGTAACGGCGGGTCCGCGGCGACCGGTGGTGTGCGCGGTGTCGGTGGCACCGGTGGTGATGGCGGCGCCGGCGGTGCCGGCGGCAACGGCGGGGCTAATACCGGCGGGACCGGTTTCGCCGGCGGTGCGGGCGGAACCGGTGGTAACGCTGGTGCCGGGGGTGCTGCTGGTGGCGGGGCCGGGATCGGTGGCGGCGCCGGTTCTGCCGGTTCGGCTGGTGACGGCGGCACTGGTGGTAACGGGTCGGCGGGCGCGTCAGCAGCCGCCGGCGGCACTGGTGAGGTCGGGGCGACCGGGTTCGCTGGCGGTAGCGGCGGCCAGGGCGGTGTCGGCGGCAACGCCGCGACCGGCGGGACCCGTGGCGACGGCGGCCAGGGCGGTGCCGGTGGTGCTGGTGGTCGCGGTGGCGACGCCGGCTCGAACACAGGTGGGGCCGGAATCACCGGCGGTGTCGGCGGCACCGGCGGTAGCGCCGGAAGCGGCGGCGCGGCCGGGACCGGGACCGGCACGGGCGGGTCGACCGGCGCGGCAGGTACCGGTGGTACAGGTGGTGTCGGTGGCGACGGTTCGGCCGCGGCCGACCTGAGTGGAACTGCAGCGGCAGGCAATGTCGGTGAGGCGGGTCTGGCCGGCGGTGCGGGCGGTGCCGGCGGCGCGGGCGGTTCAGCGGGCACGGGCGGCACTCGGGGCACCGGCGGCGCCGGGGGCGTCGGCGGTGCCGGCGGTAAAGCGGGCGATGCGGGCAATTCCACCGGCGGTGACGGCCTAGCAGGTGGTACCGGTGGTGCTGGTGGCGCCGCTGGTGCGGGTGGTGCGATCGGCGGCGGCGCTGGTACCGGGGGCGCGGTCGGCGCGTCGGGGACCGGTGGCAAGGGCGGTACGGGTGGTGCGGGGAGCAACGCGACCGATCAGGTCGGTACCGCGGCCACGGGTAGCGACGGCGCGACCGGGTTCGTCGGTGGTGCCGGCGGTGCCGGCGGCCAGGGCGGCTCGGCCGGGGCGGGTGGCACCCGCGGTACCGGTGGGCGCGGCGGTGTCGGTGGCGTCGGTGGGCGTGGTCAAGACGCCGGAGACAACGTCGGCGAAGACGGCCTCGCCGGCGGTGCCGGCGGTGCCGGCGGCAACGCGGGCGCTGGTGGTGCAATCGGTTCCGGACAGGGCACCGGCGGTCAGGTCGGCGCATCCGGTACCGGCGGTACCGGCGGTCAGGGCGGTGACGGGTCCGCGGCGGCCGGACAATCCGGGACCGCGGCAGCCGGGAACTCGGGCACCTCAGGTTTCGAGGGCGGCGCCGGTGGTGCGGGCGGCCAGGGCGGTAGCGCTGGTATCGGTGGCACCCGCGGCAGCGGTGGCACGGGCGGTATCGGTGGTGTCGGTGGTACCGGCGGTAACGCTGGAGCCAACATCGGCGAAGACGGCTTCGCGGGCGGCACCGGCGGCACCGGCGGCGCGGCCGGTGCCGGCGGTTCTGCAGGCACCGGGCTCGGGACCGGCGGCGGCACTGGCAGCGCCGGGACCGGTGGGACCGGCGGTAATGGCGGCAACGGATCGGCCGGTGCGATCGGCGCCAGCGGCGGTGCGGGCGCTGATCCCAGCCAGCCCGGCGGTGAAGGATCCATCGGCTACGCCGGCGGCGCGGGCGGTGCCGGCGGTAACGGCGGCGCGGCAGGTCTCGGCGGGGTCAACGGCGATGGCGGCAACGGCGGACAGGGCGGACAGGGCGGACAAGGCGGCACCGGCGGCGACGGCGCGGATGGCGGTACCACACCCGGCCTGGGTGGCACCGGCGGTCAGGGCGGTACCGGTGGTGCGGCGGGCGCGGCGGGTAAAGCCGGTGACGGTGCCGGGTTCGGCGGCGGCGACGGCGCCGCCGGCCAGGGCGGTATCGGTGGTCTGGGTGGCGACGGCGGCCAGGGCGGAATGGGCGAGGATTCCAACATCCTCAACGGCTACGAGGGCGCTCAAGGCGGCGCCGGCGGCGCGGGTGGCGTCGGCGGCGCCGGTAACGGCGCTCTCAGCGGTGACGGCGGTACCGGTGGTCGAGGTGGCCGCGGCGGGTGGGGTAGCCGTGGTGGTCATGATTACTCCACCGATGAGGCGCTGGCCGGCGGGACCGGCGGCAAGGGCGGCGCTGCTGGCGCCGGTGGCACCGCAGGCTCCGGTGGGACCGGCGGCACGGGCGGCGCCGCCGGCACTGGTGGCACCGGCGGTACCGGTGGCGCGGGTGCGGACGCGAGTCTGACCGCCGGACTCGGCGGCCAGGGTGGTCAAGGCGGTGAGGGCGGTGCCGGGAACGGCGGCACCAACGGCGACGGCGGCCTCGGCGGTCGCGGCGGTGTCGGTGGTCAGGGCGCCGCAGGTGATAGCACCGGCGCTACCGGCGGTACTGGCGGTACCGGCGGTACTGGCGGCACGGCGGGCCTTGGTGGCGCCTCGGGTAGCGGCGGCACCGGCGGCACGGACGGTTTGGCCGGTACCGGTGGTACCGGCGGTCAGGGTGGTGCTGGTGGTTCCGGTGGGATCGGCACCAACCCCGGTGATACCGGTACGACGGCGGCGCCGGCGGTAAGGGCGGCGCGGGCGGCAACGGCAACGGCGGCACCAACGGCGACGGCGGTGCGGGCGGTATCGGCGGACAAGGCGGGCAGGGCGGTACCGGCACCACAGCCGGTGTCAGCGGCGGTAACGGCGGCGCCGGCGGTGCGGCCGGCAGCGGCGGCGCTAAGGGCACGGGTGGCAGCGGCGGCGCGTCAGGTTCGGCCGGCACCGGCGGCACCGGCGGCAATGGTGGTGATGGTGGTAACGGCGATGCCGGGACCACCGGCGCTAACGGCGGCAATGGCGGCAATGCCGGTAACGGCGGCACCGGCGGTAACGGCAACGGCGGCACCAACGGCAAGGGCGGCGCCGGCGGTATCGGCGGCAAGGGCGGCGACGGCGGCAACGGCGTCAGCAGCACCGGCGGCAGCTCGGGCACCGATGGCGGTAACGGCGGCGCCGGCGGCGCCGCAGGCCAGGCCGGCAATGCCGGCACGGGCGGCACCGGCGGCACGGCCGGCACCGCGGGCAAGGGCGGTACCGGCGGCAAGGGCGGTCTCGGCGGCGACGGCGGTAGCGGCGCTGAAGGCGGCGATGGCCTCGGTGAGCCCGGCGGCAACGGCTACAACGGCGGCAAGGGCGGTAACGGCGGCACCGGCGGTGCCGGTAACGGCGGCATCAACGGCGCTGGAGGCGCGGCCGGTGCCGGCGGCACGGGCGGGCGTGGCGGCAACGGCTCCAGCAGCACCAGCGGCACCGGTGGGTCCGGTGGGATCGGCGGCAACGGCGGCAGCGCAGGAGCGGCCGGGACCGGCGGCACCGGCGGGACCGGCGGCGGTAACGGCGCGGTGGCCAAGGGCGGTGCCGGCGGCACCGGCGGTAACGGCGGCACCGGCACCGGGAACACCGCTCAAGACGGCGGCGGCAACGGACTCAACGGCTTCGACGGCGGTGCCGGTGGCAAGGGCGGCAACGGCGGCGGCGGCAACGGCGGCACGAACGGCAGCGGCGGCAACGGCGGCAACGGCGGCGTCGGCGGCGACGGCGCCAGCGGAGCCGGACACCAGGGCCCCGGCATAGCCGGCGGTAACGGCGGCAACGGCGGCAACGGCGGCGCGGCCGGCGGCGGAGGCGCCAAGGGCATCGGCGGTGTCGGCGGCACAGCCGGCAATGCCGGCCAGGGCGGCAACGGCGGCAACGGCGGCACCGCCGGCGCCGGTGAAGACGCATTCAACATCGCCGCAGACGTCCCCACCGCGGGCGGCAACGGCGGTGCGGCCGGTAACGGCGGCACCGGCGGCACCGGTGGCACCGCCGGTAGCGGCGGCCAGGGCGGTAACGGCGGCCAGGGC
Organism: Mycobacterium sp.; assembly: GCA_046330895.1. GTDB lineage: Bacteria > Actinomycetota > Actinomycetes > Mycobacteriales > Mycobacteriaceae > Mycobacterium. The sequence goes on from JAXLRY010000010.1 coordinate 66,884, forward strand.
GGTCAAGGCTTGACGGGGAGTACCGGGTCCGGGCCAGGTGGATCCGGAAACAGCGGCGGTGCCGGCGCAGACGGTGGCAACGCCGGCGCAGGCGGCCAGGCCGGCGCGACCGCCGGAGGCGGCTCCGGTATCGCGGGCAATGGCGGTGTCGGTGGCGACGGCGGCGCCGGCGGTAAGGGCGGCGACGGTGTTGCCGGAGACCCCGTAGACCCCAACGTCGCCGGCCAAACCGGCGGTAACGGCGGCGCCGGCGGCGCCGGCGGTAAGGGTGGCGCAGGCGCCACCGGCGGTTCCGCAGGCAAGGGTGGCGCGGGCGGTGACGGCGGCGAGGGCGCCAGCGGCAGCGCAGGCGGCACCGCAACCGGCAACGCGGCGTCAGGCAAAGCCGGCGGCGCAGGCGGCAACGGCGGTAACGCCGGAGCCGGCGGCGCAGGCGGCACAGGCAACGGGGCACCACCGGCGACGGCGGCGACGGCGGACACGGCGGCGCAGGAGCCCTTGGCGGAACCGGATCAGCCGGCACCGCGTCCACCGACCCGACCATTGCCGGTGGCAGCGGCGGCGCCGGCGGCGCGGGCGGCAACGGCGGCAACGCCGGAACCGGAGGCTCCGGAACCACCCCAGGCGCAACAGGAATCGCGGGCTCTGGCGGTAACGGCGCCAATGCCGGCGCCGGTGGCGCAGGTTCAACCGGCACCCTGGCCAACCGCGATGGTGGCAACGGCGGCGCAGGCGGGGCAGGTGGCAAGGGCGGTAACGCGGGCACCGGACGCGAGGTGGCCGACCCCAACGTCAGCACCGGCGGCTCGGGCGGTAGCGGCGGCGAGGGCGGTAAAGCCGGCGACGCACTGGAGGTCAGCGGCGGCAACGGCGGTATCGGTGGCGCAGGCGGTGCCGGCGGTGAGGGCGGATACGGTCTCGGATACGGCGGCGACGGTGGATTGGGCGGCTACGGCGGCGCAGGCGGCCTCGGCGCACAGGGCTCCATGTCGTACGCGGACGGCGGCGCGGGCGGCGCAGGCGGCGCCGCCGGCGACGGGGGCACTGGCGGCGGCAGCAGCTTCACCGCTGGTAACTACTACGCCGCGTACTACGCGGGTACCGGCGGCAAGGCCGGCCAGGGCGGTACCGGCGGTGCGGGCGGTGATGGCGCGTACGGTGGCGACGGCGGCACCGGTGGCGACGGCGGTGCAGGCGGTAAAGGCGGCGGCAGTGTCAGCTATGGCGGCGATGGCGGCTACGGCGGCAACGCCGGCGCGGGTGGCGCAGGGTCCCACGGGACGGCCGATAGTCCGGAAGGCGGCGCGGGCGGCGCAGGCGGCAAGGGCGGCACCGGCGGCTATGGCGGGTTGCCAACCGATCCCCGCTACGGTGCGGCCGAATACGCCGGCAGCGGCGGCGACGGCGGCGTCGGCGGCGCAGGCGGCACGGGCGGCAACGCCTACGCCAACAGCGGCAAGGCTGGTGGCGCCGGTGGCACCGGCGGCGTCGGCGGCGCAGGCGGCGCAGGCGGCGGCTACTACAGCAACGGCGGCGGCGGTTGGGGCGGCGCAGGCGGCACAGGCGGCAACGCCGGTGCCGGTGCCGACGGCAACACTGCTTCCACCGATGGCGGCGCGGGCGGAGCCGGCGGCGGCGGCGGCGTGGGCGGTGCCGGTGGAGCCAACTTCAACACCAACAACCATCCCGGCCCGCCCGACGGAGTCGGCGGCACCGGCGGCACGGGCGGCAACGGCGGCACTGCCGGCAATGCGCTTGCCAATAGCGGCGGCAAGGGCGGCAGCGGCGGCGCTGGCGGGGCAGGCGCCACTGGCGGCGAAGGTGGCACCGGAACGGGCGGCTACGGCGGCGGCGGCGGCGGCGGCGGTAACGGCGGCCTGGCCGGCAACGGCGCCTCGGGCAGCACCGGTGTTAACAATGGCGCGGGCGGCGCGGGCGGCGCCGGAGGTGCTGGCGGGATCGGCGGCACCGGCGGTGAAGGCCACTATGGCGATATCCCGGGCTACGTCGACCAGGGCGTGGGTGGCAGGGGCGGCGCTGGTGGCACCGGCGGCAACGCGGGCGATGCGCTCGCCGATAGCGGTGCCGACGGCGGCTCAGGCGGTGCTGGTGGTGCGGGCGGCTATGGCGGCAACGGAGCCTACGGCGGAGACGGCGGCCGAGGGGGCGGCGCAGGTAACGGCGGCGCCGGTGCCAGTGGAAACGCCATGCATCCAGATGGCGGCGCGGGCGGCGCGGGCGGCGCGGGCGGCGCGGGTGGTACCGGCGGTATCGGCTACTACACCGACAATGGTCCCCGGGGTGGCTTTGGCGGCACCGGCGGCAATGGCGGCAACGCCGGTAACGGTGGCGACTCGTCAGAGACCGGCGGCAAGGGTGGCGCAGGCGGTAACGGTGGTGCTGGCGGCGCCGGCGGCTATGCGGGCGACTACTACGGATTTGTCGGCGGTGACGGCGGCAATGGCGGCAACGCCGGCGATGGCGGTGATGGCCTGGGCGACGGCAGCACCGGCGGCAACGGCGGCCAGGGCGGCACCGGCGGATCTGGCGGCTTCGGATACGACGTCGGCGGAACCGGTGGCGCGGGCGGTCGCGGTGGCACAGCCGGCAACGGCAACGACGGGACGACGGTCGGCGGCGCGGGTGGTAGCGGCGGCGGCGGCGGCCTGGGCGGGGCCGGTGGTGGCGCCGCGGGCTACGGCGGCGACGGCGGAACCGGCGGCAAAGCGGGTGCCGGCGGCAATGGCGGCAACGGACCGTTGGTCGGTGGGGCCGGCGGAGCGGGTGGGACCGGCGGCACTGGCGGGGCCGGTGGTTATGGCTACTACTCCGGCAATGGCGGCAACGGTGGCGGTGGCGACGTCGGCGGCAACGGCGGTGTGGCAGACACGTACACCCCGGGATCTGTCGGTGGCCTCGGCGGCAATGGCGGCGGCGGCGGCGGCGGCGGCGCGGGCGGCAACAATTACAGCTATGGCTACGCCGGTGTCGGCGGTAACGGCGGTAACGGCGCCAACGCCGGTGACGGTGGCACTGGCGAGTCCGGCAATACCGGCGGTGCCGGCGGTGCCGGCGGAACCGGTGGGACCGGTGGCGGATCAGGGTTCGTCGGCGGTACTGGCGGCAACGCAGGCAACGGCGGCAGCGGCGGTGACGGCGGTGACGGTTTGATCGGCTACTCCGTCGGCGGCGGCGGAGCCGGCGGTGCGAGCGGCGGGTACGGCGACGGCGGCGCAGGCGGCCAGTACGGCGGTAACCCCGGCGCCCCCGGAGAGGACGGCCAACCCGGCCAGCCAGGGCAATTCCTCACTCCGTAGTCGGAGCGCCTGAAACTGATGGCGGGTTTGGACCAGGATTACCTGGTCCAAACCCGCCAGCCGTTTGTGTAGAAGGCGAGCAGTGCGTCACCCGCAACCCGGGACATGTGAGGGGGCCACCCGGAAACCCGGGTGGCCCCCTCACATGTCCCTAGCCGTCAGACGATCCGCAGGCCCGGCGGTCTGCGGTTCGGGTCGCGCCAGAACGCGTCGTGCACAAAGCGGTTGAACAAGTCCGGGGGGAGCAGTGTGGGTCGCGGCTCGGCTTTGACGGTGCCGCGAACGGTGTGCAGGCCGGGTGTGCCCGCACGCATGTCGAATTCTTCGACGTCGTAGTCGACGTGGTTGAAGTCGTGTTCGAAGGCGGGCTCGTCCAGGAAGTCGTAGATCGCGGCCATGGTTCTGCCCGGGTCGGTGGTCAGGGTCTCGTACTGGACCAGCAGCAATCGGTTGTTCTGAGCTCCGTAGCACGCCTGTTTCAGCAGGTCGTAGGGGCCGCCGACCATACCGTCCGGTGACACCACCGCGTTGGCACGGGTGTAGACGGTGCCGCCGGGGTTGTAGTTGAAGATCGACGACGGGCTGAACACGTTCTTCTGAACGAGCCGCTCGATGCTGTCGACCACCCACGACACCTCGCGGACGCAGGCGATCGTCTTGGCTTCCGGAAATAGCCGCTCCAGTGCGGCCATCCGACCGCACCATGCCCGGCTGGTGTCGAAGACCACGTCAGCCGTCTGATTCGCATAGAAGTTGTCGAACAGTCCGTGCAGGATCCGTTGGCGCTTGTCGTCGTCGAGGAACACCGAGAACTCGTTGCGGGCGCTCATCTTCCCTAGCAACGCGTCGAACAATCCGGCCAACGGCCCAGACATCCCCGCCTCGAAGCGGGGGTTCTGGCGTAGCAGCGCCGATAGCAGGGTGGAACCCGAACGGGGCAAGCCAGAGATGAAATGGATCTTCGACACACAGGCCTCCCGGGTAAACGTCACACGCGCCGCCCCCATCTAACCAACCGGCAGGCGTCGATGCTGGCGAGGGCACCATTACGCACTACTGTTACCGGCATGGCCGAAGGGCACCGCATCCCACGATCAGTCCGGCACATCTTGGCGGCGTTGGCCGCCGCGGGTGTTTCGCTCGCCGGAGCCGCCATCGGCGCGGCGGATCCGGGTGAGCCACCACCGATCCCGTTACCCGCGGATGCTTCGGCGATGACGCCGAACCAGCCGGCTCTTCCTCCCGAGGCTGCACCCCCTGCACCGGATGCACCGCCTCCGCCGGCCCCTCCACATCAGGAGGTGCCGGAGATCGCGAACCCTAATTACGGGTCCGGTGGCGGCATTTTCGGAACCATCTCCGATCTCTGGCAGCAGCTGCGCAACCCGTACTACGGAGCCGATGAATTGCCCGGGGGAGGAGCGGCGCCGCCGCCGGGTGCGGGTCCGGCACCACAGCTGCCGCCCGGATACGTGTCGATCAACGCGCCCGGGTCTGAAGCCCCGGCAACGGCTCCCGACCCGTCGGCGCCGCACCCTGCGCTTCCGCCCGGCTACTACTCGCTCGACGGGCCGCCGCCTCCGGGTTACGAGTACGGCGCCCCAACCACACCGTTGGGTTAACGGCCTTTGGGCACCGGGAACTGGGCGCGCATGGCCAGATCCCACAGGCGGTCGGGCGTCAGTTGGCGCTGCAGAATGCCGAGCGTGGCTGACGGCGTCACCGTGTAGCGGGCTTTGGGTCGCTTGCTGTTGATCGCTTTGCGAATGACTTTCGCGACGGAGTCGGGTCCGCCGCCGACCAGTGCGGCCAGCGGGCTTTCGTAGATCTCCGCGGTGACTTTGCCGACCTTGGCGTTGAAATCGGCGTACGGCCCGTCGTTGAGTTCGTCGGTGGATCCGACTGCCGTGTGGGCGAATTCGGTGGTGATCAGACCCGGTTCGATCAGCACGACCTGGACGCCGAAGCCCTGGACTTCGAACCGCATGGCATCCGAAATGGCTTCCACCGCATGCTTTGTCGCGTGGTAGATGCCGCCGCCGGGGAAGGTGAGCTTGCCGCCCATGGAGCCGATGTTGATGATGCGGCCGCTGCCTGCTTTACGCATCCCCGGCAGCACCAACTGACTCATCCGAATGAGTCCGAACACGTTGGTCTCGAATTGCCTGCGGATGTCGTCGAGCGGAATCGACTCGACTGCCCCGGACTGCGAGTAGCCGGCGTTGTTGATCAGGACGCCGACGGAGCCCTCTTCGCTCTCGACCGCGGCAACTGCGGCGGCCATCGAATCCTCGTCGTTGACATCGAGTGCCAACGTCCGACAGCCTTGGGCTGCAAGGTCTTTCAGCGTGTCGATCCGTCGGGCGGTCGCGTAGACGGTGTGACCGTGCGCGGCAAGGTCGGACGCGGTCGCCGCGCCGATTCCGGTTGAGCAGCCGGTGATGAGGACAGAGGTCATCGGCACACCATAGACCGCCTGACCGACGACATCGTGCGTAACGAAGACGCGATCGCCACCGATGTGTTGGAGTAGTAGTTGGGGCGGGGTTGATTCAGAAGGGGAGACAGCCATGAGTGTGATTGGGTGGCGGCGTTTCGCATATCCGTTGATCCTCGCGTCGCTGCCGCTTGCCGGCGTGGCGCTGCCGGCGGTCAGCCAGGCCGACCCGGGAGTGTGTCCGCTCGGGATGAATTGGAGTTTCGACCTCAACGAGTGCGTTTACACGCCCGTCGTCGGTCCCGGCCCAGTCGGACCCGGCCCCGTCGGACCCGGCCCCGTCGGACCCGGGCCTGTCGGTCCCGGCCCCGTGGGTCCCGGCCCGGTCGGTCCCGGCCGCTAGCCGGTGGCGCTGAGGATCTTGATCGCGAAGATAAGGGTGTCTCCCGGCCAGATTCCGGCGGCGGGCTGCCCTTGCGGATAGCCGTCGGCGGAGGTGACCGCGACACCAACCGTGGAGCCGACCGTCTGTCCCGCGATCGCCTTCTGGAAGCCCGGGACCACTCCGTTCAGCGAAAACTGAACTGGTGCGCCCCGTTCGTAGCTGCTGTCGAACACTGAGCCGTCGCGGCCGTCGACACCCATGTAGCAAACGGAGACGGCCGCCGTGTCGGACACAACCGGGCCGTCACCGGCACGCAGTGTGCGCACCTGCGTCTCGTCCACGCTGAACGGTGCCGTGACGGTGATGACCGGCGCGGCCGTGTCGGTAGAGCCGGTGACGGCGACGCTGCCCGTCGTCCCGGCCAGGGTCCACTCCGGAGCGTCGGCGCTTGTCGGCGCGGCCGTGGGGCACGCCCCGGCGGCGGTGGCGGTTTCGCCGGCCGAGCAGCCGGCCAATGTCACGACGGCGGCCGCGCCGGCGAAAAGTGCGAGAGACGAATTGAAACGAGAGCGATTCACCGTGGTCACGCTACAGCCGCGGCCCGCGCAGCCCGTTACGGGATGACACAACATTGCGCTTCGCGCCGATTTCGTCTTGTTGTCCCCAGTTCTTAGGGTATAAAGTCCCTAGTAGGTTGAGATACCAGCCGATTCGGACCCACTGGTCCTCCCATAAGCATTTTGCTCGGCAGCCCGTGCGATCACACTCTCCGTCGCCGTTGTTCGAGCAGTCACCAGAAAGGCTGCAGCCATGTTGTTGCGCATCGCGGCACACATCGTGAAGTTTTTCGGTCTCACGAACCCGTTTGCAGCCGAGTATCCGGAATACGTTGCGACAGCGGACTTTTCACGAGTTCGCACCGATCCAGACTCCCAAGAGCCGGGCCTGGCAAAGGTCATTCCGCTCTTCCCGGACGCGACCGACAAGGCCGAGGTCCTTCGTCGCCTGAGCTAGGTGTTTAGCCGCTCAACAACCGGGGTATCCCGGTAGGCCATCCGTCGAGGAGGTTGCTCATGCGAAGCGGAATCGTTGGCACCATCGTTTTGGTTTGGCTGCTGATCGGTGTGTTGGCCACCTGGCAACGTGGCTACTTCCGTTCGGGGGACGCCAGCTGCGCAACAGCGGGGCAGATCGGGCTCACCGTGGTCGCCGGTCCGCTCAACTACGCGGGCGTGAATCCGAAGGTGGCCGAATGCAGGCTGCCGCAGCCCAGCGCTCTGGCCCAAACGACCGCACTGGCCGGATAGCCGCACCGGCCCGAATAATTCAGGCCCGAATAATTCAGGGAGGTCACGATGATCGCTCTCGGAGTGATTCTGCTCATTCTTGGTTTTGTTCTGAACGTCTACTTACTGTGGGTGGTCGGCGTGATCTTGATCGTCGCCGGCGCGGTGTTCTGGGCGCTCGGCTCGATCGGCCGGCCGGTCGGCGGCCGACGCGCCTGGTACTGAACGGTCAGAATTCGTTCAGCACCGCGCGTGCCGCCGCATGGCCCGCCTGGACGGCCCCTTCGAAGTAGCCGTTCCATTTGTGCGACATCTCCGTGCCGGCCCAGAAGATTCGGCCGACCGGTTCAGTCATGTTGGGGCCGTAGGTCGTCAGCGTGCCGGGGCCCAGGTTCGCGTTGTACGCGCCACCGGTCCACTTTTCACCCGGCCAGTTCATTTCGATGAATTCCTCGGGATCCCCGGCTTCGTCACCGAAGTAGGAGACCAGGTCCGAAAGCACCAATTCCCTTCGGGCGTCCTCGGATTCGTCAGTGATCCGGATGGCGGCCGGACCGCTGACGAAGCCTGCCAGGATGCCCGGTACACCGCTGGGCGGCGAGCTGTCCGCTGTGGCCAGCACAGTCCCGTCGCTCACGACCGCGCCGCTGAGACCCTTACCGCGCCACCATGCGGTGGGGTAGATCGCGGCATATTTGATGACCGAACCCATCGGTGCCCGCTGGGTGAATTGGATGCGCCGCGCGGGCAGCGGGGGGTTGTAGTCGATGGCCCCGGCCAGATGCGGGGGAGCGGCGATGACGACGAAATCGGCGGTGTAGGAGCCCCCGAGAGTGCTGACGGTGACCTTCGTGTCGTGTTGGTCGATGCGCACGACCGCCCGATTCAGGAGTATCCGGTCGCCCAGTTCTTCCGCGAGCCGCTCTGGAATCTGGCCCGCGCCACCCTCGAAAAGCCAATGCTCGGGCCGTTCTTCTTCGGGCCCGGCCGAGTGGGCGGTCAGCGCGAAAAGCATCGACATCGCGTCGGGATCGCAACCCAGATCGTTGAGTACCCAGTGCTTGACGCTGAATCGCGCGAATTCGGATGTGGTGGCATGGTCGAGCCAGGTGGTGACGGTTTGGGAATCCAGCACCATCGCATCGGGGCTGAGCCACGGGCTCTCGATGTTCATCGTGGCCGCCAGGGCGTAGAACCGATCCCATACTTGATTCGCCTCGGCGATGTCGGTGGCGGAGACCGACGGAATGACATCCTCGGGCGGGAAGTCATCGACGGTGGACAGTGCGCCGTCGTAGCTGACGGTCGTCTGTCCGGTGGCGTAGAAGTCGAAGTGGGGGATGCCCAATTCTTCGGCGATTTCCAAGATGCCGACGTGGGTCGGGCCGATCCACTGCCCGCCGAGGTCGAACCAGCCGCCTCCAGCGACGGACGTGCGGACCATCCGGCCGCCGACTCGATCACGTGCTTCCAGTACGAGGACGTTCTTGCCCTGGCGAACGAGTTCGCGGGCAGTGCACAATCCCGACAATCCGGCTCCGACGACGATGACGTCCGCCGTCGCCAAAACCTCGAAATCCGGAACCCCGGAACCCAAAACCTCCGACATAGAAACCTCCCTGGGCCAAGTTATTGACCCAGGGAGGTTCGCGGTGGTTGGTTTCGAAAAATTTACGAGCTACATCGCGTGACCCGAATGGTCGGTGTGCGATCCGTCGAGCGCGGTCAGGTTCTGACCTCGCGGATTCCCCAGGACGACCATGCTCTGGAAGTACTCGAGCACCCCCGCGTGCGACACGTCCAGCGCGGGCCACTGCGGCCAGTCCCATGTGTCGTTCATGAAGGGCTGAGTTTGATCGTGACTGAGCACCGTCAGGTGATTGACGTCGTGGGCAGTTGCCACGCCTTCGATGGAAAGCCCGCCGTGGGCACGCGAGTGCATGAATCCGCCGTAGTGCGGCTCCATTTTCAGGGTGTTGATGAATGCGGTCTCGTAGCCGTGCGCGGTCAGGAATTCCGCGAAGCCGTCGTGGTCGTACTGCGCGACCATGGCCATCACCTCGGCCGGAGATCCCAGTCGGGCGGTGCGTTCGATGTCCGCGATGATCTGCGGATCGAATTTGTCGTCGGCGATCCATCCCACCTTGGCGCCCTGCATGGCGTAGTAGAGGCCGACGCCCGGCAGGTCCTGGCCGGAGGGCTGCGCATTGTTCGTCAGCTGATTCGCGAACGCCCACGTACCGACCTGCTCGAGTGCGGCCGGTGCGAGACCGGCGAACTCGCGCAGATTGTTGTAGGCGACCAGCGCCTCGGTGGTTATGGCCGTCCTGCCGCCGGCGAGCGCGGTGTGGTCGGTGTGCGAACTACCGCCGTGAACTCCGAATGCGGTGATGTCGATATAAGTCGGCCCCCCGGCAACGTCGTCGTCGACGATCGTCCCCGTCGCCGTTCCGCGAGAAATGGTGACACCGGATGGATTCGACAACGTCACCGTGAACGTTTCGTTCGGCTCGGTCAGGGCGTCGCCCTTGATGTCGACATGGACGTTCTGGGTTGTGACGCCGGGCGCGAAGGTCAGGGTTCCGGATCCGACCACGTAATCCGTTCCGCCGGTGGCGGTTCCGTCGCCCGTCGCGTACTGGACGGTGACGGGCGTGTCTGAGGTCTTCGACAACGTCACCGTGAACATGAAGTGAGCGTGGTCGCCGTTGCCCTCGACCACGGCAAGGTCGGCTATCGATGCGCTTGGCAACGTGGACTGTGTCTGATCGTCGTTTGTGATTGTGCCCGTTGCTGTTCCGCGCACGATCGTCGCACCCGATGGGTTGGACAACGCCACCGTGAACGTCTCGTTCGATTCGCTGGCGGTGTCACCGAGGACGCTGACGTTGACCGTCTGCGAGGTGACACCGGGCGCGAAGGTGAGCGTCCCAGATGTTGCCGTGTAGTCGCTTCCGGCTGTGGCGGTTCCGTTGGCGGTGGAGTAGGCCACTGTTACCGGGTTGGCCGATGCACTGGACAAGGTCACGGTGAAGGCGGCGTTGCTGGTTCCGTTGTCACCTTCGGTGACCGACTTGTCGGTGATCGAAAGGGTCGGTGTGGTGGGCGGATTCGATACCGCCACACCGTTCACCTTGATGTTGGTCGGCGTCGAGGCGACGGCGCCGGGGGTGGCCTGGTAGCCGAACGACGTGCTGCTGCCGGCGGCGACGTTGCCGTTGTAGGACATGTTGCTGATCACGTAGTGCGTGCCGACGTGGCTGGTGATCTTTGCATTCCAGATGTTCGTGATCTGGGCCGGTGAATCGAATTCAACCGTCCAGCCGGTCAGCTTCTCTCCGGCGTTGACTGTCATGTTGGCGTTGTGGCCGGCCCCCCAGTCGTCGACCACCGAGTAGGTGACCGAGTTGGCTCCCTGCTGAGGGGGCGCTGCAACATCGTCGTTGGTGATGGTCGCCGTTGCCGACGACCGCGAAAGGGTGGCTCCGGTCGGGTTGGCAAGCGCGACCGTGAACGTCTCATCGGATTCGACCGCGGCATCGCCGACGACCTTCACCGTGATGGTCTGTGAGGTGACACCGGGTGCGAACGTCAACGTTCCAGACGTTGCCGTGTAATCCGCTCCCGCCGTTGCGGTTCCGTTGGCGGTCGAGTATCCGACGGTCACCGGGTTCGCCGATGCCGTGGACAACGTGACCGTGAACTTGGCGTCAGATGTTCCGCCATTGCCTTCGGCGACAGACACATCGGCGATCGAGATCGCGGGAACGGTCGGCGGGTTACCGGACGCGACGCCGTTGACCGTGACGTTGGTCGGCTTCGACGCGACTGCGCCCGGGGTTGCCTGATACCCGAATGACGTGCTCTGGCCGCTGGCGACCTTCCCGTTGTAGGACATGTTGCTGATCACGTAGTGCGTGCCGACATGGCTGGTGATCTGTGCGTTCCAGATGTTCGTGATCTGCGCGGGGGAGTCGAACTCCACCGTCCACCCGTTGAGAGCAGACGAACCGGCGTTGACGGTCATCGCAGCCGTGTGACCAGAACCCCAGTCGCTGCCCACGCTGTAGGTGACCGAACTGGGTGTTGCCGCCGCAGCAGCCGCGGCCATCGAGGTCGCACTCGTCTGGACGGTGGCTGCGGTCTTACGCAGAGCGCTGCGGGGGATACCCGTCCGCAAGGCCACCGGCGGGGCCAGCGGGCTCGATGGACCGAATCCGAGTGCCGCGAGCGCCGCACGGATTGTGGCGCTGGGCGACTGCGGAACCTGCGCGGACGTTGCCACGGCGACAGGCTCGACGGCCGTCACCGCGGCGATCGGCGCCGCTGCCGGAGTCGGTTCAGATTGCTCCTGGATGTCGAAATGTGTTATCGGCAAGGCTTTTTCATCGCGCACCACTCGGCTGATGTCGGTCGGCGATGAGATCGCCGGCCGTTGCGCGGAAGCGGCGGGCGACGAGACGCTACCCGCCGAATCGTTCCGGTCCTTGCTGCGGGACGACGGGGCTTTCGGGAGCCCGTTGGTCGTCGCCGACTTGCTGGCGTGACTGCCCGCCGACGACGCACGGCCGGGGCTTTCCGATTGGCTGCTCGACGCCCCCGATTCGGCGGTGTCGGCGTATGCGACACCGGAGCCCGCCGCCAACGCGGCCCCGACCCCCAGGCCCAGCGCGCCCAGACCGAGCCAAGCGAATGGCTCCCGGCGGCGCTTGCGGGCCTTGCCGCGTGGCGCGATGTTGTTTGCCCGGTCGCCCTGAATCGGAACGCCCCCGTCTGCTCGATGATCGAAATGATCCATGTCATTACCCCCTAGTCATCGGTGAATCTGCCGCCACCGACTTTGGACAAACATGTGATCTTTGTCAAGTATTTGGTGGACAAATTCCGATACTTTGTCCACAGCTAACGGCAAATGCCCTGGTAGATCCGCAATGATCGCCACAAAATTGGACGCACAGGTCCGGGCCGGTGAGTCGTCGGGCGCCGAACGGCCCGGACCGCTTTGCATGCCCGCGCCCGTTGCGCACCCGCAAGGTGGGCAGAGTTTGCCGGACGTTTACACGGCAACGACGGTCGCATCGCCGAATACACCGAAGATGAGCTGAGCGGGGCAGCCGCGGCCGGGGAGCCACTACTGGCCGAGATAGCCGCGCCCTGACCGTCGCGGGTCACCGATCATGGCTCAAAAGGCAGCTATCCAGGAGGGGCAATGGCCGGAACTCGTGATTGCGATCGCACGGTCATCAAAGGCTTCGGCCCGGAGAACAGCCGGGCCAATCACAGGAACGTCAGCACTTTGGGCCGAAAGAACCGACGGTCGATCTGATCGGCAAGCAACGCGCCCACGACGCCCAATACCGTCTGTGTCAGGAACACGAAGTCCGTATCGGTGATGACCATGAATCCGAACGCAACGGCCACCATCAGCAGCGCGTAACGTCCGGTGGTCCATTGAGCGGGGCGCCCGAACCTGGTGCCCAGCAGCATGCCTAGCACCAGCGCTGTCGCGTGTCCGCACGCGGTGAAATCCCAGCCGCTCAGGGCGGCCGACCCGAATGCGACGGCCAACCACCAGCCGATCCACGCGGCTCTGCGGGACCGGGGTATCGCGGCCGTCAGCGTTCCGAATACCGCTATAGCGCCATAACTCACGCCGACATCGGTGGCGTTGACGATCTTGAGTGACAGCACCCCGACGGCCAGGGCTGTAGCCAGGCCTGCAGCGACGAGCAACGTCGCGCCGACGTGCCCGATGGCGAACGCAAGGACGAGCCGATGACCTCGCCATGTCAGTTCCGCCAGAGCCAGTAACGCAACCAGTCCCGGCAGCCACATGTAGATCGGACTACCGTCGGTGACGAAGGCGCTGCCGATCAGAGTTTCAAGACGGCCGTCGCTCAGATTGTGCAGATTGGTGCTCTCTTGCTGAACCACCTCGTCGTGAACGCGGGGGCCGAGCTGTACCAACACGATGGCCACCGCGATCAGCAGCGCCGCGTAGCCCAGAGTCACCCGAATACGGGCCAGCTTCGCGAGCACTGAGCGAATCATCACAACCGATCTATGGCGAATGCCGCCCCCTCGTCTGCCATGCCGTTCACCGCATACAAACCGTGGGCGATATTGGGAGCCCCCGGAGGCGACCCGTCGCAGATCGTGTCGCCGGGAGTGCAGAGTTCGATCGTCTTGTCGACGTACCTCGGGCCGATCACGATCGGCGGTGCGCCGATGCCAAGCATGAATTGATCCGACGGTTTACCCATCAGAACCACTGCCGCGACGTGATCGGCCGTATCGGGGGACATCGGGTCAGGAATGTACTGCGTGTACTCAGCGGGTATCGAATCCGGCACGGCAGCCGAAGTGACAAACCCGGCTACCACCGCTCCCTGGGAATACCCGCCCAGCACGATTCTGGTGTTCGGACAGCTCGCCACCGTCGCCTGAATGCGGTTGGCGGCGTCCCGGATTCCGTCGACCACCGTCTTTGCGAATTCGATTCCGTCGCCGAAGTTCCCGCCGGCTTCGTACGCCACGGGGTAGACCTCGACGGACCGCTGGTCGGCCCGCGCGTGTATCGCGTCGACGAATGCCTGACCGGTCAGGCCGACACCCGCCGGCTCGTAGGTACCGCGCGCGAACACCACCCCGATATCGGGGCATGGCTCAGCAACGGCGACCTGAACAGACAAGATCAGCGGCACGAGTAGAGCCGCGACACCCAGAATTCGGCCGAACCTCAGCTTCATGACTTTCCTTTCTACCGCCCCCGTATACCGCCCACGTGACCGCCGTAGCGGCTCCGATTCGCACCTGACCCATCGCCCGGCTCCATCCCCTATTCCCCTAACGGAATGCCCCAAACCATCCCTGTACGCAGGGCTGTCGATAGGGGATTGCGCCCCGTTCCCGCCGCCCGGACGGCTTCCTAACGTGGAAATCAGCAACTGGCCGGACAATCCGGCGTCCAGCACTCGGCAACATGAGAGGGAATTCAGATGAACTCCTTGGCCCAATTCATCCTGGAGCTGTTCCGCAACGAAGACGCCGCACGTGACTTCGTCGTCGATCCGGTCGTGTCACTCGCTGACGCCGGCCTTCAGAACGTCACGCCCGAACAAGTCGCATCCGCCGCCGCGTCGGCCGCCCCCGGCCTGATGCTCGCCGCCGACCCGATCGCCGGCTTGCAGCAGGCGGTTTCGAACCAGTTCGGGATCTTGCCAGTCGGCACCGGGATGTCGGCCGACGCGGCGGCGTCGTCAGCCGTCGACGGGGGAATTGGGCTCGGGGGAGTCGGGCTCGACTCTGCCGCTGGAGTCATCAGCGACTCGGCGTTGGAGCTGGGTGTCGACGGGGGATCCGCTCTGGCCGCCGCGTTTGGCACGGGGCTCGGTAGCGCGTTGGAGAGCGACGTCGCGTTGGGCGCCGGCGGGGGATTCGACGGCGGCCTCGACGCAGGGCTGGGCGGCGGACTCGGAACGGGTTTGGGCACCGGACTCGGCCTCAACGCAGGCGCCGCAACAGAATTCGCCGGCAACTTCGACGCAGGACTCGGAACGGGTTTGGGCGCGGGCATCGGGGCAAGTGGCGGCGCCGAATTGGGCGGCCATGCAGGTGCTGGCGTCGGGTCCGGGTTGAGCGGAGCCGTCGCTGCCGGCGGCTCGTCTCAGGTGTCCGGCGGGGCACAACTGGGTTCTCTCTTCGGAGGCAACTTCAGCAACCAGATGTCTGCCAATAGCGGTGCCAACCTCGGCCTCGGCACCACCGGCCTCGGCACCAACGGCCTCGGCGCCGCAGGCGGCTCCGCCATCAACACCGCCACCAACGCAGGACTTGTCACCCCGTTGGGAGGCGCGGCAATCGGCACGCAAGCCGCGGCGACCAACACAGCCGCCGTAAGCATCCTCCAGAACGACAGCGCGGCGCTGGGCGGTCAGACAAACATGGCTGCCGGGTTAGGCGGCCACACCAACTTCGGCGCCGGCCTGGGTGGCCACAGCAACTTCGGGGCGGGGCTGGGTGCTGACACCAATGCGGGTGCGGCGTTGGGTGGCCACACCAATGTGGCGGCGGGAATGAGCAGCCAAACCGCGGCTGAGGCCGCACTGGGTGGGCACGCCAACGCTCAGGCGATGCCGGTCGCCGCCCACATCGGCGGACAGACGAACGGGCAGGCACATGCCAATACCGATGCAGCACAGGACATCAGGAGCAATGCGTCGTTCTTCGGCCACGAATCCGCCGCGCTCGGCGCTCACGGCTCCGCGCAGTCCGCCGTGTCAGGTGCCGCGCAGACAGCGGGTCAGGCAACCGTCGCCGGCGGCGCGCAGACACACACGGCCGCCAGCACTCACGGCGACATCTTGAGCCAGGACACCGCCGTGCTCACAGGCCACAGCAACGCCGGTGCCGATCTCGCCGCAGCGGGCCAACTGCCGCACAGCGTGATCAACACGAACGCATCGACCGCCGCGGGTGGCGGTGCCGCCGTCGGCCAACACACGGTGGCAGACTCCGGCGCCGCGGGTTCGGTGGCCGCACATCAGTCGTCGGCGATCGATCAGCACTCGGCCGTCTCGTCGTCGACGAGCCTGGCGGGGCAGTCCCAAGCGCACTCGGGGTTCGACCCGTTCGCACAGATGGGCGCAGAGAGCTCGAATCACGGCTTGTTCGACGCCGGACACGATTCCGCTGCCGGCGCGAGCCACGTCGATGCCGGCGCGGCGAGCCACAGCGCCATCGATCTGGGCCTTCACGGCTGATCGAACCGCCGCAGACACGACGCCTGCCGCTGAGGGATCAAGCGGCGGGCGTCGCTGTTCCGTGGTCGGGAACTGCTCCGCCCGTCAGCCATCCCCGAGTTATGAGGACACTTATAACTTCTGGGGTTACTGAGTTCCGACACGATACTGTTTGAATCATGAAGATTCCACGCCTCTATCTCTCGCGGCCGGCGACTGTCATTCCCGACACCGCCGTCGACAACGAGGAAGTGTTGGCAAAGGTGCAGAGTTTGTTCCAAGGCTCGGCTTCCGAGTGGGAACCGCTTGAGCAAACCATCCGCTACGTCTTCGACAGATGCAGCACCAAGATGCGCTACCTGGAACAAGACATCACCCTCTCCCCGGGGGAATTCGCGGCGAAGGCCGCCGCGGCCTGCCTCGAGGAGAACGGGGTGTCGGCCGGCGACGTCGACCTCCTGGTCTACGGCGGGATCGCCCGCGACGCATTCGAGCCCGCCACCGCCGCAGAAGTGGCGGGCCGCATCGGCGCGACGTCCGTTCACGCCATGGACGTCACCTGCGCCTGCGCCGGACTCATCGAGGCGCTCCACGTCGTCGCCGGATATTTCGCCCTCCACGACGACATCGACACGGCGATCATCTGCTCCGGCGAACTGACGCGCGACCGCATCAACTACGACATTCAGACATTCGAACAGATGATGATCGACGTCGCGGGCCTGACTCTCGGAAACGCCGCGGCAGCCCTACTGATCACTCGCGAGCGGCTCCCCAAGGGCGGAGCACGTCTCGTCGGGCTCACGCACAAGACCCTCAGCGAGCACTGGGCCCTGTGCCGGGCCCCGGTCGACGGCCACTTCGAGTCCCAGTCGAAGGAGTTGTTCGCACTCGCCGTCCACACACCACCAGAGGTCAGCCGCCTGCTCGACGACGCCGGATGGAAGCCCGAAGAGGTCGACCACTACGCCTTCCACCAGCCCAGCGAGGCAGTGCTGGAACGAATCTTCAGCGAACTGGGCGCGCGACCCCAGGCCTGCGTGCACACCCACGCGCTGTTCGGCAACACCGCAAGCACCGCGTGGGCTCTGGCGCTGGACTATCGGCTCAAGCACGGCGACGTCCAGAACGGTGACAAGATCGTGATCGGCAGCGCCGCAGCCGGTTTCACGATGGTTTCGGCCGCGGCAGTTTGGGAAAACGAGTGAACCACTACCTGCACGTCTACCGGGTGCTCAGCAAGACATTCGGGATGCGCCTCCGGCCGATCGGCACGTTCTTTGCATTGCAGGTACGCCAAGCCATCTCGGCGACGACCCTGGGCCTCGACCACGTATTTTTCCCGCGCCACCGCAAGCAGCCCATCGACCGGCCGGTCTTCATCATCGGCAATCCGCGAAGCGGCACAACCTTTCTGCACAGGCTGCTGCTGGGCGCCGGCGGGATGGCGGCGTTCGAGCTGTGGGAAATGCTCTTTCCGGCCATCACGGCACGAAAGCTGTTGGGGCGCATCGTGCCGCGGATCGACCGCCTCTCGCCGGCCCGCTACCATCCGTCCGACGTCCACGACACCAGCCTCCGCGGCATTGAGACCGACGACGTGGCCTGGTTCTTCCGGACCCTCGACGGCCCCTTCGCATGGGCGTATTTCCTTGCCTGGCAAGACCATTGGGGCAGCCGCGAATCTCGGCAGACACTCGGCATCGCCGATGTGAACGAGCGTGACCGAGACCGTTTCTTCCGCTACTACGAGGCGTGCTGGCGACGCAACCTCACCTACAAGAAGTCGCAGCGCATCCTCGCGAAGACGAGCATGCTCACATTCCAGCTCGAGGAAGTGCTCAAGCGGTATCCCGATTGCAAGCTCGTGTACATCATCCGCGATCCGGTCGAAGTGATCCCGTCGGGCATGTCCCTGCTCGCGGGAGTGCTCGAAAACGGATACGACGTGTGGAACCGCACCAGTAAGGAAGATCAGGAACGCTGGATCGAGAATCTCTACAAGGCATCCTGCTCGATGCTGGAAACGTTCCACGAGCAGCAGGTCGCCGGCATGATCCCCGAGCGCAACCTCTGCGTCGTCCGCTACACCGACCTCCTGCAGAACTTGGAACCCACCATCGAACGAATCCTCAAGTTCCTGGAAATCGAGCCGACGGCCGAATTCACGGAAGAGGTCCGCGCGCAGGCGGAACGGCAGCGTAGTTACACGAGTAAGCACAAGCATTCGGCGAATCAGTTCGGTCTGACTCCCGAGCGAATCCGCAAGGATTTGGCGTTCGTGTACGAGGCTTACGACCTTCAGGACAAAACCGGCTGACCACCACGTTTGCTGGCAGTAGTGTGAGGCGCGGCCGACCCAACCACGGTCGTCCGGCGGAGGCAGAGATGGGCTGCGTCGATGCGCGCGGAAACCAATGTTTCCCACTTCCTGAGAGTTTCCAGCACCCCTGAAAGAGTCTTGCTACGCTTTGCTGAGTTCAGTTTCTGACTCGGGGGAGTGACTGGTGGGATCCTTAAACGCTTCAAGATGCATCGGTCATGTCGGGGGACTTGCAGTGGCCCTGGGGGCGGGCGCCGCAATATGGTCCGGTAGCGCCATAGCCGCCGCCGACACCGGCTCCGGCTCTGCAGACTCAGCGCGCTCGTCGGCGACGGGCTCAGCGACCGGGAGTGCCGCCCGCGCCGGCTCCGCACAGTCAGGCAACGGCGCCTCCGCGGCGAGACGAACCCCCAAAGCCACGGCGTCAGCCGCCGTCGCGACACCGCCCGCGATGGCCTCGGCGATTTCCACTCTGAGCAGTGCCGAACCGGGGGCTCGGCTGGTGTCGCTGGGCAACCGCGACGCCAGGGCCACCGACGACAGGGCCGCCGACGACAGGGCCGCCGACGACAGGGCCGCCTCGGCCCGGATAGACCGGTCCAGGGTCGAACTGCCGACCGCCCTCGCCTCGCGGGAACTGCGCCCACCGATCGCCCCGTACGCCGCGGGCCTGGCGATGACCGCGATTCTGCAGGTCGCCCTGAATCTGGCGATCACCGTCGCCGACGTCGCACCGTCGAGCCCGCTCACGGCGACACCCACTCTCAAGCTCAACGGCTACAACCTGGTCCCCGGCTCAACCGAAGAGATCACGTCGTTCTACGGACGCTGGACGTACCTACCGGGTGCCCCGAGTATGGTTCAGGGCAAACAACAATTCGACGTCGTCGATCCCGAGACCAACGAAGCAGCCGGATCCTTCGATGCGCTGGTGAGCCGCGGCGACGGCTACAACTACATGGCCCTCCTGGTAACCGAGAACGACGGAATCAACGTCGGAACCGAAGCCGGACAAACGCCTCCCGTCGGATCCATCATCACCAAATTCAAGCTCGGACCGATCGGCTGGACCTACTCCGCCATGCCGTCCGAAACCGGCGACGTGGTGTCGTTCAAGTTGACCACGCCATTAGGCGACATCCCCATCCCGCTGGCCTTCGACGCCGCCGCCGGCATCGCCGACCACACCTTCGACAACCGCCCGGTGCGCTTCGCGAACGGCTACAGCTTCGCCCCCGCGGACCCGGCAGCCGAAATCATCACGGGGACAAGCGGAGTCCTGCCCTTCTTCACGGCCATCCAGGGCAACCAGACCTTCAACGTCTACGATCCCGACGGTGCCGTCGTCGGCAGCTTCGACGGCGTCTTCACCACCACGTCGGACATTCTCGGCAACTACACCCAAGCCGTCCTCGTCACGTCGAACGACGGCACCAACATTGGAACCGAGCCCGGCCAGGTACCGCCGGTCGGCTCCGTCTACAACGTCTGCTACACCGGCACCGATACCAATTACCTGCTCTATTCGTCGCTGCCGTCGCCATCCGGCGACGTGATCTCCTTCATCGACGTGAGCCCCAAACGAGTGTGGAACGGCGACTACCTCCCACTCATGAACGCCTCCGTCGCGCCTGTGGTCGAGTCGCTCTCGGCTCCCGGCGGACGGACTTTCGTTCCGACGTCGGCCGTGACCCCCATCGGTATCAACGGGCTTCCGCCCCGCGAGGTCGAGATCCAGGGATACCGCCAATTCGCGGTTTACGACTCGAACGGCACTCAGATCGGAGCTTTCGACGCCGATGTCGAAACCCAATGGGACATGCTGGGTATCCGCACCCAGGCCGTGCTGGTCACCAAGGTCACCGAAGGAACCGCAGGCACCGGCGACGGCGATGTGCCGCCGGTCGGATCCGTCTTCAACTACGTGTACTTCGGCAACAGCGGCTTCGGGACGATCCAATCGGTCGTTCCAGGCCCCACCAAGGATCTGATTTCGTTCAAACTCGTTACGCCGCTTGGGGAAATGCCGCTGTACTCACTGCGCAAACCCGCGGTAGGCCGCACCGACGTATCGTTTTTCGACCCCTATCCCGGTTAGGATCCGTTGATGCCCAAGTACCTCGCCCTCTACAGCGCCAGCAGTGAACCAATGCCCGAGATGACCCCCGAAGAGGGGCAGGCGATGATGCAGGCCTGGTTCGACTGGCGAGATGGTGCGGGCAACGCGATCATCGATTTCGGAGCACCCACCGTCCCCGCATCCGACGGCGCCGGGAGCGTCGGCGGCTACTCGATCGTGCAGGCCGACAACGTCGATGCCCTGGAGACGATCTTCGAATCCAACCCGCACCGGCGCAAGGGCGGAACGGTGGAGTTTCACGAAATTCTGGACATCGGTTAGATCCTGCTGTCGGCTATGCCGGACGAAGGATCGCGACGAGAAAGTCCGAATTCTCGCCGAAGGGCCGCAAGTCCCAGGTTGACAGCAGGAGATCGGTGACGAGTCCAGCCATCGCGTAGTCACCGAGAAAATCGGCGAAGTCGTAGTCCCGTCCGGCGCCGAAACCAATGACCGCTCGGCCCTCCGGCTTCAGGTGCGCCTTCAGTCGGGACAGCACCTGCACCCGGGTGCTCGGAGCCAGAAACGTCATGACGTTGCCGGCGGAAACGATCACGTCGAACGGCTCGGCGATTCCCCGTGCCGGCAGATCCAATTCAGCAAGATCACCAACGAGCCAGCGCGGTCCGGGGTGATCGTGTTCGGCCGCCTCGATCAGAACGGGGTCAACATCGACGCCCACCACGTCGTGCCCAGCCGCTGCCAGAAACCCGCCCACGCGGCCGGGGCCACAGCCCGCGTCCAGAATGCGCGCGCCGCGCGGGGCCATCGCGTCGATCAGCCGGGCCTCGCCAACAAGGTCCGCACCGTCGCGCGCCATCGATCGAAAACGCTCGATGTAGCGGAATGAGTGCTGCGGATCGGATTCGACATGCTGCATCCAGAGACTCTGCTCAGCCATACCACCATTGTCGCAACCGAGATGCCGCCATACATCACACCTGCCGGCTACTTATGCGCGCTGCGCGTCCTCGCCCGGCAAGGCCGACCACAACCAGGATCACCACGGCAAAAACCTGGGCGACGATGGTGACACTCAAGATCGTCCCGTCCGGAACCTCAAGGCCGCGGACATGGGCAAGAACCCCGATCAACGGTTGAAGGATCAAGCCACCGATACCAACGATCAGCATGTTCGTCAGACCCATCGCAACACCGGAAAGCTGCTTGGGCGCCGCATCTTTCACCATGGTGAACGACACCGCGTAGAACGAATTGAAGAGCCCCAGGACGAACATCGCGCCCGACAAGACGGCACCGCCGTCGAGCACAAACAGAATGAGCGCCATCATCACGCCAGTCCCGACCGCCCCCACTCCCAGTAGAAACCCGGGAATCCTGTATCGGGCGCACAACCAGGCGGAACCCAACATTCCAGGAAGGCAGCCCCAGAAATAGAACGAGGCGCAGACCGATGCGGCCGACAAACTCATGTGGTGATAAGTCTGGAGATAGGAAACACCCCAGAGCCAGCCGAACGCCACACCGCCGGCTGCCACCAACCCGCCGGCGAAGGCGGGCGAGAGCACGGATACCGATGCCAGCAGCCGCGCCATTCCGCGAAGACCGGGCCCATGATCATCAGCATCACCGACAGAATTCCTACTTCTGACAACTACGACGATGAGCCCGAGAAGCACTGCGGAGAGAACCCCGCACGAAATCATCCCGGCCCGCCACCCGGCCTGGTCCACGATGAAGCCCAGAACCTCCTGCCCCAGCGCCGCGCCGACCATGCCGAACACCTCGGTCAACGCAGCCAACATGGGGAACAGTCGCGTGGGAAACCATTGCGCCGCAAGCGTCAACGTGCACACCACAGTGGGCGCCGCACCCAACCCCATAAGAATCCGAGTCAGTTCCGCGACATTCGTAGTGTGCGACATCGCGAACAGGAACGACGCCACCGTGCAAAGCAGCGCACCGACGATCAGAACCGACCGCGCGCCGAAGCGCGACACCAAGATCCCCGCCGGAATCTGCAGCAAGATATACGGGTAGTAGAAGCTCGCCGACAAGCCGCCGAAGCCCGCCTCGTCAAGCGAGAAGTCGACGACCAAACCTTCCCGCATGACACTGGGGAACGTTTGCAGCACCATCTGGAACAAGACGAACAGCGCAGCGGAAGCAAATATCAGACTGCTACGCCACGGAGACCAAGGGAACGACGCATCGTCAGGTTCACAGTCCGCCTCGCTGACCATCTGGTCAGCCTAAGGCGCTGCCGACGAATTCAGCGGTTGAGCCGCCAAATGTCGGTACTCATCACCGTCGCAAAACCGCACCAGAGCGGATACGGCGCCAACGCCGATCCTGCGCCCGCATTCACCACAGCGACACGACGCGCAAGATCAGCACTACTCGCCGTGAGCGCCGCCGCCGCGACAGCTGAAGCCCCGAGCTTATGGCGGCCGAAGAACAACCAACTCCAGCCGGCGTTCAAGACGAGGTTCGCCACAAGCGCCGCCACGAGCGACCTCGCCTGCGCATGCCGACCATCCTCACGCAAGCGATCGATTGCCACCGCAGAGGTGACAGCGATATCGCCGTAGAGGGCGGTCCACGCCACCGGAAACACAACATTCGGTGGCACATAGGCCGGCTTACGAATGGTTGTGTACCAGGAATCGATGCTGGACCGACTCGCCATGCTTCCGACAAACGCGGCACCCGCAGTAGCCGCGACTGTGCCGATCAGAACCTTGGGACGCATGATTCGACCGTACCCGGGCCGGCTACGCCGCGCCCGCGACACCGACCAGATTGCGAATGGTTTGTATTTCGTCGACCCGGTACGGCCTGCCGTCGGGTTGCAGAAGATCGTGGAACCACGGCGTCGGAGCGGTTGCGTAGGGATGGTCCCATGAATCCCACGGCAGGTACGTCTGCGTCTTGCCGGCCACCAGCCCCCAGTTGAACGCACCAACATTGCGCCGCTTGGCAATTGGAAGAATTCCCTCGATGGTGCTGCCCAACGGGCGGGCGAGATATTCGGTACACACGATCGGACGTCCGATCGGCGCCAATTCACCTATCCGGGACTCGAATTCGGAAGGCTTGCCGTAGTTGTGAAAAGTGATCACGTCGCTGTTGTCAAGCTGAATGGTGGCTATCTCGCTGCGGCGCTGAGGGTTCGACCAGTTGCCCTGCCATACGCCGCTCGTCAGAGGTTGTACGGGATTGATGGTTCGCCCCCATTGGAAGACCTGAGGCAGCAGCTCCGCCACGATGTCGGACTTGTCTTTTCGTTCGACCTGCCGATAAGTGTCTGCGGGGTTGTCCGGTTCATTCCACAGATCCCAGCCCAACACCCGGCTGTCGTTGCGGAACTGGGTCATCACGCCGGTGACGTAGTCGTGCATCACACGCAGGTATGACGGGTCGTCGAGTCGTTCCGCGCCGGGGCTCTGAACCCAGGCGGAGTTGTGCACACCCGGCTTCGGTGCGCGTTGAACTCCGAGCCGGGGGACGGGATCCCAGCAGGAGTCGAATAACACGAACAGCGGCTTGATCCCGCGACCCGCCGCAATGCTCACGAATTGGGCCAGGCGACGCTGAAAATTCACCCGATCCTGTGCCCACAGCAGATCGTGGAGGAACACTCGCACCGAGTTGAACCCGATGAGCCGTGCCGCGTTCAACTCCCGGTCGATGAGCTGCGGATCATAGGTGCCCTGCTGGAACATCTCGATCTGATTGCCGGCCGTCGACGTGATGTAGTTGGCGCCCACCAGCCAGCCCTGCGACTGATACCAAGCGTTCGCCCGGTCAACCGTCCAGCGAACCGGTTCCGCCGATGCGCGGGGGAGCCGAGTGAAGGCGGCGCCCGCTGTCAGCACAAGCGGCAGCTTGAGCGCCGTACGACGATCCACCCGGCAACCCTAGTTTCGCCAGTTGCCTGCACCTGGTGTGCTTACCGATTCGCAATCGTTTGGGAACGGGAATCGTTATCCGTCAGGTTCTCCCAGTCTTGAACGTCCGCCAGATTTTGTGCCAGGCCTCATCATTCGCGGAGTCCAACTCCAGCACGCGGTAGCCCACATCGAAGTACTCGGGCTTGACTATCGCCGCCGCGAGATTCTTGGGAATGATGCCGTCGGCAACCAGCGAATCGGGATCTATCGACACCTGGGGCGGCTGATAACCGGTCGCCGCGAAATTCTGCTTCGCAACCTCCGACTCAAGCATGTGATTGATGAACAGGTGCGCCAGCACCGGCGACTTACCGCCGCGCAGAACCATCATCAAATCGTTGTCCACCAGTCCCTTTCCGTCAGGCGGAAACCAGTAGCGGAGAATGTCCGGGCTGGCGCCGGCAGGCAGGAAATTCTTGGCGAGAATGATGTCGCCCGACCAGATCTGAGACAAGCTGATCTGGCCCTCGGTCAGGTCGCTGTAGGGGGTCGCGGTGATGGCCGGCGACGTCTTCTGTTTCATGTCGTTGAGCGCATCGGCGAGTTTCGTCAGGTCACCGGAAGACGATGTGTTCACATCATCGATTCCAAGGCTCAACAGCACCATTGCCAGCGCGGTATGCATAGCGCCCGAAGGCAAGAGCGACGACTCTGGAGCGCGTTTGTTTCGCCGGCGCGTGACTCGGGTACATGTGGGTCCTACAGCGGCCTCATCGGGGCGGCCGCTGCCGAATGCGGAGGGAAACATGAAGCGTCACGTTCTTGTCGTTGCAGGACTCACCATCTCGCTGTTCCTCAGCGGCTGCTCCCAAGGCTTGATCAACCAGGGCGGCGACACCAAATGCAAGGACTTCCTCGGGCAGGACGACAAGACACAAATCGAGACAGTCACCAAGATGCTCAAAGACGAAAAAGGCACGGAGCCGCCGAATCTCGAGGTGACCGGAACACGTCTATCCGTCCAGACCTACTGTCAGGTGGCCGGCAAAGGGGACAGCAAGGTCAGCGAGAGCCCGCACCTGTAAACCCCACTGGTGGACGAGTTACGGATGAAGGTTCCACTGCCCGACGTCAGGCGCCAGAACGTCATTCACGTCGACTTCGAGCCCACCCACCAACGGGCCCGGATTCGACGCGGTGGCCACCACACGCTGATAAAGAACGGCGTTGGGATGGACCCGCGTGCCGGACCACGCCTTTGTCTGCCAGGCCCACACACGCCCCGGCGTGCTCGACCTCCCGATCACGCCGTCGGCCGCAGCCCACTGGCACACGTCTATGCCCCCGTACACGCCCGTCCGCTGCACGCCGAGAACCGAGTTGATTCCCCGAAACCATTGCAGTGCAACGGAATTCCAGGTATCACGACTGATGTCCTCGTCGATGGTGAAGAACACGGGCGCGCTCTGGCCACCCCCGGCGGCGGTATGCAGCTGCCACGCAGTGCGCGCATCGGCGACGCCCCCCGCGTAACCGCGAGTGAAGTCCGACGGGGCGGTACCCCCCGGCTTGCCGTACTGGTAATTGCTGACGATCACCAGGCCCGCCGCGGCCAGCGACCGGGCGTAGGGGAGCGTGATGGGCTTAGCCCCGAACGTCGATCCCGGCCGCGACAGCGACACGTAGTTGACGACGCCCGCGTACCCGGCAGCCTTGATGTGCTCAGCTGGAATCTGAGCTGCCGCAAAGTCGATCAGCTGGGACGAGGCGGCGTTCGCCGTCGGCCCACCCCAACAAGCAGCCGCACCCAACGCCGAGACCAGGCCCGCATAGCGGAAAGCATCACGCCTAGAGATGGGGCTTGACCGCCTGAGACTGGCGGCCGGCGACAACTCGTGCATCGCGCGATGTTAACGATGTGACTGGCGTTAATGGAGTTGCCACTCTGACCGAAGTTGATATCGATTCAGAACCGATATCCGGCGCTCAACGAGGAGTCTGATCCATAGCGATCAACTCCCGCGCGATGTCCACGATCCGCGTATTCGAATTCTGTGACATCTTGGTCAGCATCGCAAAGGCCGCATCGGCATCGACGCGGTACCGCTCCATGATCATGCCCTTGGCCTGGCCAATCGCGTCCCGGCTGTTCAATGCACTGCGGAAATGCTGTTCGCGCTGCGCGTTATCCCACGCCAATGCCGCATGCGTGGCAAACGCCGCACCGATCTCGTCGACAGACGCATCGAAAGAGCAGGGATCATCGGCATAGAGGTGCAGCACACCCAGCACTGCCCGAGCGGCCGACAACTTGAACGCCATCAACGACCGAATAGGTGTCTCGGCAATCGCTGCGGCACCGAAGGCCGGCCATCCCGAATAGCACTCGAGGTCATCGACACGCACCACCTCGCCCGTCGCCATCACATCGAAATCGGGACCTTCGCCATAGCGATTCTCGAAGCCATGAAGCAGTCGCGGATATCCATGGGTCGCCGCGACCGTCGCAGTCCGTGCAGCCGCACCCGGTTCGGTGATACTCGCGTAATCGACACCCGGAATCGCCGACACCGCGTAGCCGACAACACGTCCGACCACGTCATCGCCGGAACGACCGTGCAACTCCCGGGCCATCTCCGCGATCGCCTCGTACGCGCTTCGCGTCTTCACGTCGTGCATCCCACAGCTCTCTTCGAAAAAGGCTTGGTAACGGCAAACATTACACCCACTCCCGCAAGAAGGGAATGTGAGAAGCATTAGTACATTCGCACCTGTTTGAAGCCAATAGCACTGTGGCACAGGGGAATTAAGACGCCATCCGACTATTCGAACAAATTAGAATCTGCCTGAATAACCAGGGGCACCTGGACCAGGCTGAGCACGTGATGCGCCGTGGTGCCGGGAGAGGCGAGCAGACGCAACTCGGTGCCGTGACGGTGTGCGCGCTCCCGTGCATCAGCCAGAACGCTGATGGCCGCCGAACCCAGATGCGTTACCGCGTTCAAGTCGATTGTCAGCGACAGCGTTCCCGACCGACTAAACGCGGCAATCTGGCCGGCGAGCACCGGTGAGGTAGCCGAGTCGACCTCACCAGCCACACAGACCACGCCGTCGGCCTCCAAGACACTGAACGCATCCACGGCCGCAGCGCTAGCGACAGCAATGTGAGCGATCTGTGGATCCGTGACAATTCGGGCCGGCCGCGACAGGCGCAGCGAAAACCGCGCCGTCGTACCCCGCTCGGTACCCACCACCTCGCATCGCGTGCTCAACATGTCCGCGAGCGCCAGCCCCCTGCCCCGGGTGGACGGGGCCGTACTCGAGGTTCTCCAACACCCGTGGTCGACCACCGATGCCTCTACGAATCCCTCCGAGGACAACTCCACGTCGACAGTGATCGCGCCCGGCGACCGATCCTTGTACGCATGCTCCGCGGCATTCTCGACGTACTCCGATAGCGCATGCACAACAGCCAGAACCTCAGGCGCTTCAACGCTCAAAGCGTCAAGCCAACGCCGCAACTCGGCACGAACAATGCCAGCGGCCTGCGACGTCGCACCGAGGGATATGCGCAACGGGCTTGGAGGCGAAATACGTTGCAAAGCAAGCAAGGTGACATCGTCGCTATACCCGGAAGTCCGAAGTAGCAACTCCAACGTCTGAGTGCACAGCCGCTCAATCGGACGCGCATCACCGATGGGGAATCCGCCACCCTTCATAATGTTTGCGGCCAAATCAGCAAATTCGGTGGTGCTGGCAGCCACCGGACGGCCGGGACGTTCAATCAGCCCGTCCGTGTAAAGCAACACGGCGTCACCAAGATTCAACGACTCCGTCCGCACCGGAAACGCCTCGCGGTCATTCTTCGCGACCGTTGCGCCGCGGCCGAGCGGTCCCGCCCCAGACGGTTCGAGAAAACGAACATGCGCGTCCGCGGCCACCAGCAGCGGAGGGGGATGACCGGCCGTGCAGTACTCGAATTCGCCCGTTTCAACATCGAGGGCACCGACGCAGACCGTGGCCGACTTCGAGCCCGGCACAAGCGCACTGAATCGATCGACGGCGGCAATGCACTCAGCGACCCCCAGCCCCTGAAACACCTGCAGCCGCAAAGCCGTCCGAAGCTGAGACATCACCGCGGCAGCCCCGATACCGTGCCCCACAACATCGCCGACAACAAAAACCACTCGATTGCCCACAGGGATGGCGTCGAACCAATCGCCGCCCGCGGCGGTGTCCTCCGCCGCAACCAGATACTCGGCCGCAATGTCCACCCCCGGCAAAACCGGCAGCGACGAAGCCAGCAACGCCTGCTGCATCACCGTCGCAGAAAGGCGAACCTGCTCGTAGCGCTGACTCATCGCTTGCGCCTGGGCCACAGCAGCATTGCGCGCCGCCACCCGCTCCGTAACCTCCTCGACAACGCAGATCACACCCTCGATCGAACCGTCGTCGGCGTGACGCGGCGTGATCAACAGATCGAAAAAGTGTTCAGCGACATTCCCCGAACCGTCGATGTCCACCTGAATGCGCCATTCCTTGGCTCGGACCGGCTCGCCCGTCGCATAGACCCGCTTGAAATGCTCCAGAAAATCCTGCCCCTGAAGCTCCGGGACAAAATCCTCGGCCCGGATACCCAATTCCTCCAGGCGGGGAGTGAGCGCACGGAACGCAGCGTTGGCAGCCACCAGGCGCAAATCAGGTCCTTCAAAGGCGACGATGATCACCGGGGCCTCGTAGAACACTCGCTGAACATCGGCCGCATTGCCGACCAGCCGGTCCCAGTCCTCACCGGCCATCATCGCTTCTGGCCTTCCCTGACATACGCGCCCGATCTCCCCATTTCGTTCAGAGTATTCCGGCCAGGCTGATGTGGGTAGGAGCTGACTCGGCCTCAGGCGTGCACCTGCCCTAGGATCGCGCGCGCCGCGCGCTCGGCGATGAGCATCACCGGCGCGTTGGTGTTGCCGGAGGTGATGGTGGGCATGGCCGAAGCGTCCACCACTCGTAGGCCGGCGACGCCATACACACGGCAGTCGGTGTCGAGCACCGTGGCGGACGACAGGGGTCGGCCTTGCGAGTCGAAGGCTCCCATCGCACAGGTGCCCACCGGGTGGAAGATCGTCGTCCCCAATTCGCCTGCTGCCGCCCGCAATTCCTCGTCGCTCGTCAGTCGCGGGCCGGGAAGCAATTCTTGCGGTTGGTAGGCGGCTAAAGCGGGCGCCCCCATGATCTGCCGGGTGATACGCAGGCCGGTCACCGCAACGCGACGATCGGAGTCCGTCGACAGGTAGTTGCACAGGATCTTCGGGCTTGTCAGGGGATCCGCACCGGCCATCCGCACATGGCCGCGCGAACTCGGCCGCAGATTGCACACCGAGGGCGTGATCGCTCCAAATGGGTGGAGAGGCTCGCCGAACTTCGGGAGAGACAATGGCTGCACATGCCATTCCATGTCGGGACTGGCCAACGACGGATCGCTCTTCGCGAACGCGCCTAGCGTGGAAGGCGGCATGGTCATGGGTCCTGAACGCAGCGCCAGGTACTGCAACCCCATCCCGGCGCGGGTGATCCAGTTCCGGTACAGCGTGTTGACCGTTGCGGCGCCCCGAATCCGGTAGACCGACCGGATTTGCAGGTGGTCCTGGAGGTTTTCACCGACCCCTGGCAGATCGACCGCGACCGGCACCTGATGTTCGGTAAGCAATGAAGCCGGGCCCAGACCCGACACTTGCATCAAATGGGGTGAGCCGATGGCTCCGGCGCTCAGGATCACCTCCCGGCGGGCTCGGACGTCGACGTAGTGGCCACCCTTGAGCAACTGCACCCCGGTGATGCGGCGCTGCGCCGTCGTCCAGGCACCGTGACGCTGATCAAGGCGGACGCGGTCATCCATCAGTAGCCGCAACGCCTGTGTCTGCGTGTACACGGTGAGGTTGGGTCGGTGGGCGACGGGATGCAAAAAGGCGTCGGCCATCGACCAGCGCCTGCCGCGCCGTTGGTTGACATGAAAATAGGCGCTGCCGGCGTTGTCGCCTCGGTTGAACTCGTCGATCGGCGCGATGCCCAGCTGGGCCGCGGCGGCCTGCCAGGCGTCCAGAATTTTCCAGCGAACCCGCGGCCGCTCGACGCGGATCTCGCCACCCACCCCGTGCCACTCGTCGGCGCCGCCGAAGTAATCCTCCAGGTCTTTGTAGATCGCCAAGGTCTCGCCGGGGAGCTCCGGTCCTCCCCAGCGCCATCGCTCGTCGCCGGTGGCCTTCGCCCATAGGTCGTAATCGCTGGCCTGTCCCCGCATGTGGATCATGGCGTTGATCGATGAACAGCCGCCGATCACGCGGCCCCGCGCGTAGTGGATGGTGCGACCCGCGAGACCCGGGTCCGCTTCGGTGGTGAAACACCAGTCGGTCCGGGGGTTGGCAATCGTGTACAGGTAGCCGACGGGCACTTTGATCCAGAACCAGTCATCCGCGCCCCCGGCCTCGATGAGGAGAACCCGGTGATCAGGATTGGCGCTGAGCCTGTTGGCCAGCAGGCAGCCGGCACTGCCCGCGCCCACGATGATGAAGTCGAATTCGGCGGGGACGGTCATCACGTCAGTGTGGTGACCCGGACGCCTTCTCGTCGAGCTTCTGACGCTCCAGAGAGATTCGCGACAGCGCCGGAATCCTGCACGCCGACCGGCAGCGGGCCGACTACGCGTTAGGGACCGCTGCACTACTCAGCTTTCACTTTTTGATCGGCGCCCCGGCCGTGATGTTGGTTGGATCAGCCTAAGTCTGGTTACGTCTTCGAACTTGGTGTCAGAGTGCTGCAAACGGTTTGATGGCGTGTCACTGATTCGGGGGTCGAATGTTCTCTAATGGTGCGCGTCGACCTCTGGATTCTGTCGACCGCACGCGGTTGCGGTTCCTCCAGTCAGTGCAGTCGATTCCCGTTGAATCGGCGGACGGTGCTTGTCATCGTTTTGTGGGTCGGGTTGGAGTGTTGGCCGCAGCCTTAGGTGTGGGGGCTGTGGTCGGGTGGGTGCCCGGGATCGCCGTCGCGGACACAACTGGTTCGGCAGGTGCTGGTGGTGTGGCTGAACCAGCCGATTCTTCGATGTCACCTGGGCACGGGGAGCCGCGGTTCGGATTAAGGCTGCCCCCACGGGGCAGATCTGCCTCGGTCGATGATCTGTCGTCGGCACCGCGAAAAATTGGGGCCGCGGGCAAACGGTCGTTGGAGAACGGTTTGGCACCTGCTGGCGGCACTGCTGGGGGATCTGAGGTAGCTGACACACGCCCAGGGGCACTGAGGTTGCCGCGTTCGACGTCATCGGGTTCGAGGTTGGACTCACCGATCGTGCGAGTCGGCGGCTCGGGTTCGGTGGGGTCATCACCTGTAATAGAGCCGGATTCGGCGGATATACAGTTTGGTAGTTCCCCCACAGCCCAGGCCATCGTGCCGACGATCGACGCGACGGTGGGGGTGACTGCACCGCCCCAAGCGGTGAGACGCCCAGCGGATTCAGAGGGAACCGACGTTGTCCAAACTGCGCTGTTGGACCCGAAGTTGTTGTCGTGGTTGGGATTTAGCGATCAGACTGTCGGGAATGCTGGCGATGGAAATGGACCGGAGGACCCTTCTCCGCAAGCGTGGGTGGCGCTTGGGTTTGTTCGTCGCGACATTGGTGGCCAGCGATCGTCGGCCAGTCTTTTACCGGAGTCGGTGAGCGCTGAACATGGTGTGAATCAACGTGTTTGGTTGTTCGGCAATGGGACGGCCGAGCATCCCGATGGCGGTATTTTGATCGGTAACGGGTATTCGTGGACTGCGCAGACCTGTGCTGGCGGTGTTGCATGTACTGGGGGTAGTGGCGGCATCCTCGGCAACGGCGGCAATGGCTACAACGGGGGTAATGGGGGAGCGGCCGGCTGGTTCGGGCATGGCGGTGATGGTG
The DNA here is from genome assembly GCA_046330895.1 of Mycobacterium sp. Lineage (GTDB taxonomy): Bacteria > Actinomycetota > Actinomycetes > Mycobacteriales > Mycobacteriaceae > Mycobacterium. Next base: position 99,288 of record JAXLRY010000010.1, read on the forward strand.
GCGCCGGGATCGGCGGGGCCAGTGGAGGCTCGGGCGGTAACGGCGGCACCGGTGGTCTGTTCCTTGGCAACGGCGGCAACGGTGGGGCTGGAGGCGCCGCCGGCTCAGAGTCAGGTTCCGGCGGTTCCGGCGGTGCAGGCGGTGACACAGGACTGCTGGGTTGGGGTACTGCAGGCGATGGCGGCGCCGGCGGATCTGGTGGTGTGAATGCGGTAGGTGGCACCGGCGGTGTGGGCGGATCCGCCGGGCGGATCTCAACCATCGGTAACGGCGGGGCCGGGGGTGCCGGCGGCACGGGCGGGGCTGGCGGAACAGGCGGTGCCGGCGGTGACGGCGGGATCGTGCTCGGCGACGGCGGCAGCGGTGGTGGGGGCGGCACCACGTTGGGTGTGGCCGGCGCCGGCGGCACGGGCGGTGATGGGGGCAGCACCGGGGTGCTCTCAGTGCTGGGGCGTGGCGGCGCCGGCGGCGCCGGCGGCACGGGCGGCATAGGGGCGCCGGGTGACGGTGCGACTGCCGCGGGTTCCTCCGGCAACGCCGGAACCGTCGGCGGCGTCGGCGGCGCGGGCGGAAACGGAGGCCAGGGGAGTTGGATCGTCGGCTCCGGTGGGACCGGCGGAAACGGCGGTGCAGGCGGGACTGGCGGAAACGGCGGTGCAGGCGCCGCCGGTTCATCGGGAACTGACGAGCACACCGCCGGAACCACGGGCGGGTCTGGTGGTGTTGGCGGTGTCGGCGGCGTGGGTGGGCTTGGCGGCAATGCCGGTGACGGCCGAGTTTTCTTGCTGATCAACATTTCCGGCACCGACGGCACCGGCGGCGCGGGCGGCCGGGGCGGTAACGCCGGGGCCGGCGGTGCTGGTGGTGCCGGGTATATCGGTGCGTCTGGTTCGTCGGCGGGAGCCGGCGGCGGCAACGGCGGTGACGCCGGCGGTGGGGGTAATGGCGGCGCGGGTGGCACCGGCGGGCTCGGTGGTGCCGGTGGCGGCACCGCAGGTGTGTCGGGTGCCCACGGTGTCGGCGGCAACGGCGGTGCAGCGGGTGGCGGCGGGATCGGGGGTGACGGCGGCACCGGCGCTTCCGGTGCCACAGGAACCGATGAGCACACCGCCGGAACCTCCGGCGGCACAGGCGGCAACGGCGCCCACGGCGGCACAGGCGGGATCGGCGGAACCGGCGGAGCCGGAGCCGGAACCGCCAGCAACGGGGTAGACGGCACCGGCGGCGCGGGCGGCCGGGGCGGCAACGCCGGCGCCGGCGGCAGCGGCGGCGCCGGATATATCGGCGCCTCCGGATCGACGGCCGGAGCCAGCGGCGGCAACGGCGGCGACGCCGGAGACGGCGGCAACGGCGGCGCGGGTGGCGCAGGCGGACTCGGTGGTGCGGTGGCGGCACCGCAGGTGTGTCGGGTGCCCACGGTGTCGGCGGCAACGGCGGCGCGGCGGCGGCGGCGGGATCGGCGGTGACGGCGGCACCGGTGCCAGCGGATCGTCGGGAACTGATGAGCGCACCGCCGGCATCTCGGGCGGCACGGGCGGCAACGGCGCCCACGGGGGCACGGGCGGGATCGGCGGATCCGGCGGAGCAGGGGCGGCACCGCCAGCAGCGGTGTTGACGGTGCTGGTGGTTCCGGGGGCCGGGGTGGCAATGCCGGGGCCGGCGGGTCGGGCGGTGCAGGGTATACCGGTGCGTCCGGTTCGTCGGCGGGAGCCAGCGGCGGCAACGGCGGCGATGCCGGGGACGGCGGCAACGGCGGCGCTGGAGGCACCGGCGGCTTAGGTGGTGCCGGGGCGGCACCGCAGGTGGTGTCGGGTGCCCACGGTGTCGGCGGCAACGGCGGTGCAGCGGGTGGCGGCGGGATCGGGGGTGACGGCGGCACCGGCGCTTCCCGGTGCCACAGGAACCGATGAGCACACCGCCGGAACCTCCGGCGGCACAGGCGGCAACGGCGCCCACGGCGGCACAGGCGGGATCGGCGGAACCGGCGGAACCGGGGCGGCACCGCCAGCAACGGCACCGACGGTGCTGGTGGCGCTGGTGGCCGGGGTGGCAACGCCGGTGCCGGTGGCAGCGGCGGTGCCGGGTATATGGGTGCACCTGGTTCGTCGGCCGGGATCGCGGGCGGCAACGGCGGCGACGCCGGGGACGGCGGCAACGGCGGCGCTGGAGGCGCAGGTGGCTTAGGTGGTGCCGGGGGCGGCACCCAGGTGTCGGGTGCCCACGGTGTCGGTGGCAACGGCGGCGCAGCGGTGGCGGCGGGATCGGGGGTGACGGCGGCACCGGTGCTGCCGGTGCGACGGGGACTGATGAGCACCGCCGGAACCTCCGGCGGCACGGGCGGTAACGGCGCCCACGGCGGCACCGGCGGGATCGGCGGATCGGGCGGATCCGGTGGCGGCACGGCCAGCCGCGGTGTTGACGGTGCCGGTGGCGCGGGCGGCCGGGGTGGCAACGCCGGTGCCGGTGGCAGCGGTGCCGGGTATATGGGTGCACCTGGTTCGTCGGCCGGGATCGCGGGCGGCAACGGCGGCGACGCCGGGGACGGCGGCAACGGCGGCGCTGGAGGCACAGGTGGCTTAGGTGGTGCCGGTGGCGGCACCGCAGGAACCTCTGGTGCCCACGGTGTCGGCGGCAACGGCGGCAACGCGGGCGCGGCGGTACCGGCGGTGACGGCGGCTCCGGTGCTGCCGGTGCCACAGGAACCGATGAGCACACCGCCGGAACCTCCGGCGGCAGCGGCAACAGCAGCGCCCACGGCGGCACCGGTGGCATCGGCGGGGCAGGCGGGGCCGGGGCGGCACCGCAACCAACGGTGTTGACGGCACCGGCGGCGCGGGCGGCCGGGGCGGCAACGCCGGCGCCAGGGTTCGGGCGGTGCCGGGTATATCGGCGCACCTGGTTCGTCGGCCGGAGCCAGCGGCGGCAACGGCGGCGACGCCGGCGACGGGGTAACGGCGGCGCCGGTGGCGCAGGCGGACTCGGTGGTGCCGGTGGCGGCACCGCGGGAACGAAACGGTGCCCACGGGGTCGGTGGTAGCGGCGGCAGCGCGGGCGCCGGCGGTACCGGCGGTGACGGCGGCACAGGTGCTGCCGGTGCCACAGGAACCGATGAGCACACCGCCGGAACCTCCGGCGGCACAGGCGGCAACGGCGCCCACGGCGGCACCGGTGGCATCGGCGGGGCAGGCGGAGCAGGAGCGGCACCGCAACCAACGGTGTTGACGGCACCGGCGGCGCCGGTGGCCGGGGCGGCAACGCCGGCGCCGGCGGTTCGGGCGGTGCCGGGTATATCGGCGCACCTGGTTCGTCGGCCGGAGCCAGCGGCGGCAACGGCGGGGATGCCGGCAACGGCGGCAACGGCGGCGCGGGTGGCACAGGTGGCTTAGGTGGTGCCGGTGGCGGCACCGCGGGGCCGAGCGGTGCCCACGGTGTCGGTGGTAGCGGTGGCAACGCGGGCGCCGGCGGTACCGGTGGTGACGGCGGCACCGGAGCTGCCGGTGCGGCGGGTACTGATGAACACACCGCCGGCACCTCCGGCGGCAACGGCGGCAACGGCGCCCATGGCGGCACCGGCGGGATCGGCGGAACCGGCGGAGCAGGGCGGCACCGCCAGCAGCGGTGTTGACGGTGCAGGTGGCGCTGGTGGCCAGGGCGGCAACGCCGGCGGCGGCGGCAGCGGCGGGGCCGGGTATATCGGTTCGTCTGGTTCATCCACCGGAGCCAGCGGCGGCGACGGCGGCGACGCCGGCGACGGGGGTAATGGCGGCGCTGGAGGCACCGGCGGCCAGGCGGTGCCGGTGGCAGCACCGCGGGGAGCGAGCGGTGCCCACAGGGTCGGCGGCAACGGCGGCAGCGCGGGCGCGGCGGTACCGGCGGTGACGGCGGCACCGGTGCTGCCGGTGCCACAGGAACCGATGAGCACACCGCCGGAACCTCCGGCGGCACGAAGGCAACGGCGCCCACGGCGGCACAGGCGGGATCGGCGGAACCGGCGGAGCCGGAGCCGGAACCGCCAGCAACGAGGTAGACGGCACCGGCGGCGCGGGCGGCCAGGGTGGCAACGCCGGCGCCGGCGGGTCAGGCGGTGCCGGGTATGTCGGTTCGTCCGGTTCGTCGGCTGGGGCCAGCGGCGGCGCGGCGGCGACGCCGGCGATGGGGAATGGCGGTGCGGGTGGCGCCGGTGGTCTCGGTGGCGCTGGCGGCGCCGCAGGAACTTCGGGTGCCCACGGGGTCGGCGGCAACGGCGGGGCTGCGGGTGGCGGCGGTACCGGGGGTGACGGCGGCACCGGCGCCAGCGGATCCTCCGGAACTGATGAGCACACCGCCGGCACCTCCGGCGGCAGCGGCGGCAACGGCGCCCACGGCGGCACCGGCGGGATCGGCGGAACAGGCGGAGCAGGGGCCGGCACCGCCAGCCGCGGTGTTGACGGTGCTGGTGGCGCGGGTGGCCGGGGCGGCGGCGGCGGCGCCGGCGGCAGCGGCGGGGCCGGGTATATCGGCGCACCTGGTTCGTCGGCCGGAGCCAGCGGCGGCAACGGCGGCGACGCCGGCGACGGCGGCAACGGCGGCGCTGGAGGCACCGGCGGACTCGGTGGTGCCGGGGGCGGCACCGCAGGTGTGTCGGGTGCCCACGGTGTCGGCGGCAACGGCGGTGCAGCGGGTGGCGGCGGGATCGGGGGTGACGGCGGCACCGGCGCTTCCGGTGCCACAGGAACGATGAGCACACCGCCGGAACCTCCGGCGGCACAGGCGGCAACGGCGCCCACGGCGGCTGGGCGGGATCGGCGGAACAGGCGGAGCAGGGGGCGGCACCGCAACCAACGGGGTTGACGGCACCGGCGCGGGCGGCCGGGGCGGCACGCACCGGCACCCGGCGGCAGCGGCGGGGCCGGGTATATCGGCGCGTCCGGTTCATCCACCGGAGCCAGCGGCGGCAACGGCGGCGACGCCGGCGACGGCGGCAACGGCGGCGCTGGAGGCGCAGGCGGCCCAGGTGGTGCCGGTGGCGGCACCGCAGGTGTGTCGGGTGCCCACGGCGTCGGCGGCAACGGCGGTGCGGCCGGCGCCGGCGGTACCGGCGGTGACGGCGGCACCGGCGCCAGCGGATCCTCCGGTACTGATGAGCACACCGCCGGCACCTCCGGCGGCGCGGGTGGTAACGGCGCCCACGGCGGCACCGGCGGAATCGGCGGAACCGGCGGAGCCGGAGCCGGAACCGCCAGCAACGGGGTAGACGGCACCGGCGGCGCGGGCGGCCGGGGCGGCAACGCCGGCGCCGGCGGCAGCGGCGGCGCCGGATATATCGGCGCCTCCGGATCGACGGCCGGAGCCAGCGGCGGCAACGGCGGCGACGCCGGAGACGGCGGCAACGGCGGCGCGGGTGGCACCGGCGGCCAGGTGGTGCCGGTGGCGGCACCGCAGGAACCTCTGGTGCCCACGGGGTCGGCGGCAACGGCGGCAACGCCGGCAGCGGCGGTACCGGGGGTGACGGCGGCACCGGCGCCACCGGATCGTCGGGAACCGATGAGCACACCGCCGGCACCTCCGGCGGCAGCGGCGGCAACGGCGCCCACGGCGGCACCGGTGGCATCGGCGGATCGGGCGGAGCCGGTGCGGCAGCAACCAACGGTGTTGACGGTGCAGGTGGCGCCGGAGGCGAGCGGCGGCGGCGGCGCCGCGGTTCGGGCGGTGCCGGGTATATCGGCGTCTGGTTCATCCACCGGAGCCAGCGGCGGCAACGGCGGCGACGCCGGAGACGGCGGCAACGGCGGCGCTGGAGGCACCGGCGGCAGGTGGTGCCGGTGGCGGCACCGCGGGAACCTCTGGTGCCCACGGTGTCGGCGGCAACGGCAGCAACGCCGGACCCGGCGGTACCGGTGGTGACGGCGGCACCGGCGCCAGCGGATCCTCGGGAACCGATGAGCACACCGCCGGCACCTCCGGCGGCACGGGCAGCAACAGCGCCCACGGCGGCACCGGCGGCGCAGGAGACCGGCGGAGCCAGGACCGGCACCGCAACCAACGGCACCGACGGTGCCGGTGGCGCCGGGGGCCGCGGCGGCAACGCCGGCGCCGGCGGGTCGGGCGGGGCCGGATATATCGGCGCCTCCGGCTCGACAGCCGGAGCCAGCGGCGGCAACGGCGGCGACGCCGGCGACGGGGGTAACGGCGGCGCCGGTGGCGCAGGCGGACTCGGTGGCAATGGTGGCGGCACCGCAGGAACTACGGGTGCCCACGGGGTCGGTGGTAACGGCGGCAACGCCGGCGCCGGCGGCGTCGGCGGTGACGGCGGCACGGGGGCTTCTGGCACCACTGCCTTCAGCGGCGCGGGTATGACGGGCGGTGCGGGTGGTAACGGTGCCCACGGCGGCACCGGCGGGATCGGCGGATCCGGCGGAGCAGGAGCCGGCACCGCAACCAACGGCACCGACGGCACCGGCGGCGCGGGCGGCAGAGGCGGCAACGCCGGATCCGGCGGCGTAGGCGGCAACGCGGGAGCTAGCACCGGCGGAGCTGGCTTTAGTGGCGGCAACGGGGGCAACGGCGGGAATGCAGGTGACGGGGGATACGGGGGTGCCGGTCTTGGCGCTGCTGGGTCCAACGGCGCGGCGGGACGCGGCGGCAATGGCGGTACCGGCGGAAACGGCAGTAGCGGCGGAAACGGGACCGCGGTGGTCTCGGGATACGGCAATGCGGGGTATGGCGGCGGCAACGGCGGGGCCGGAGGGAATGGCGGCGCTGCAGGGACAGGTGGTACGCGGGGCAACGGCGGCAACGGCGGCACCGGCGGTGCCGGCAGCAACGCCGGTGCTAATGCTGGAGCGCTGGGGTTCGCGGGTGGGTCGGGAGGTGCGGGCGGTGATGCCGGCTTAGGTGGAGGCGCTGGTACCGGATCCGGGAGTGGTGGTGCAACGGGCATCGGCGGTGTCGGCGGCAACGGTGGACTCGGCGGCAACGGCACTTCTGGTGCAAGCGGACAGCCTGTAGGTGTAGGCGCGACAGGTACCGCCGGTTTCACCGGTGGCAATGGTGGGCAGGGCGGACGTGGTGGTGCGGCGAACGGTGGGACCGCTGGGAATGGCGGTGCGGGCGGCAATGGCGGCAACGGCGGCACCGGCGGCAGCGGCGGCACCGGCATCGACGGGGCTTGGGGCAAAGGCAGTACTCCCGGCCAGAACGGGACTGCCGGTGGCAACGGCGGGACCGGGGGCGATGGGGGGAACGCTGGCATCGGCGGCGCCGCTGGTAGCACTGCCTCCGGCGGCGCTCGAGGAACCACGGGTAGCAACGGTGTCGGTGGGGACGGCGGCAGCGGGGGGACCGGCGGTAACGGGGGTCACGGTGGTAACGGCGGCGGAAACAATAGCGACGCGGGCGATGGTGCGGTCGGCGGCGGCGGCGGCGATGGGGGTGACGGAGGAAACGGCGGCGGGCGAGGCGGCGATGGCGGTGCCGCTGGTAGCGGCGGTGGCGGCGGATTCGGCGGATACGCCGGCACCGGCATTGAGGGGAGCGGCGCGGGAGGAGATGCCGGCAACGGCGGTACCGGCGGAAATGGTGGCGTCGGCGGTGACAACGACGGTGACGCTGGCGCAGGTGGCAACGGCGGGGACGGCGGCATCAGCGGAGTTGCTGGCGCAGGAGGTCAGGGCAACAAATTCGCCGGCACTCCGGGTTCCGCTGCAGTAGGTGGCGCCGGGGGCAACGGTGGCACGGGCGGAACGAGTTCAGGCACCGGCGTTGGCGGTTCAGGTGGTAACGGAGGGAAGGGGGGCACTGGCGCCACGGGCGCAACCGGTATGGGTAGCGAAGGCTCGTACACCACTAACGGCAGTAGCGGTGGCATCGGGGGTGCCGGCGGTAACGGCGGCGACGCTGGAAGCGGCGGTGGTGGGGCCGGTGCCGCAGGTAACGGCGGCACCGGCGGGGTTGGCGGTTACGGCGGTTACGGCGGCGACGGCGCGCAGGGCTATGTAACGGATCCTGGCTATGCCGGAGGTGATGGCGGTCTCGGTGGCAACGGCGGTACCGGTGGGAACGGCGGTAACTATGGACACGGTGGTGGGAACGGCGGCGCTGGCGGCGCGGGCGGATTTGGGGGTTCCGGCGGGTATGGAGGTCCCGGTACGTCGGAGTGGCGGCGCCGCCGGTAGCGGCGCCGACGGCGGGAGCGGTGGCGCGGGAGGCAACGGGGGGAGCGGCGGCGGTAACGGCGGCGCAGGCGGATCGGGTGCTAGTGGCGGTGCTGGTGGCAGCGGCGGCACGGGCGGTGGCGAGAGTGTCGGCGGCGACGGTGGAGATGCGGGTAACGGAGGCACAGGCGGTTCGGGCGGTAATGCCGGGGCGGGAGGGGGCAGTGGCGGCGACGGCGGCAGCGGGGTGCCGCCGGCGCGGGCGGGGACGGTGGTGGTGGCGGCGACGGCGGTGGAGATGCCGGTGCCGCCGCGCCGGAGGTACCGGCGGCACCGGTGGGATCGGTGTCGGTGGAAACGGCGGATCCGGTGGCAGCGGTGGTTCAGGTGGTGACGGCGGGAGCGGGGGCAGTCCGGGCCTAGGACTTGTGGGTGGCTATACGGGCGGTTACGGAACCAAGGGCGGTAATGGTGGTAACGGCGGCAACGGTGGAGGTGCCACTGAGGGAGGCATTGGCGGCGACGGCGGCGACGGCGGCGCCGCCGGTGCCGGGGGCGACGGCGGCGATAGTGGAAATGGTCACGCAACCGGAGCGGGTGGTGATGGCGCAACCGCCGGCGACGGGGGCGTAGGTGGTAATGGCGGGGCCGGTGGCAGCGGGGGAGGTAATGGCGGTGCGGGTGGCTCGGGCGCTGACGGGGGCGACGGGGGCGACGGAGGCAACGGGGGCGACGAGGGGCCGGGAGGCGCTGGCGGCAACGCGGGTAATGGCGGTGGTGGCGGTTCGGGCGGCACGGCGGGCTCTGGAGGCGGCCGCGGCGGTACTGGCGGCGGGGGCGGCAACGGCGGCGCCGCCGGCAGCGGTGGTGACGCCGGCAATGCCGGCGGTAACGCAGGAACAGCCGGCGTAGGCGGTGACGGCGGAGACGGTGGCAGCGGCGTTGGAGACAACGGCGGTGGCGGTGGTGCCGGCGGCTCAGGAGGTACGGGCGCCAATGGTGGTGGCGGCGGAATAGGCTTTACGACTGGCTATCGCGGCGGTGACGGAAGCAGCGGGGGTGCGGGTGGCGCGGGCGGCAACGCCGGGGGCGCCACGGGTGCCGGTAACGGTGGCACCGGGGGGACGGGCGGTCAGGGAGGCAACGGCGGCGGCGGTGGTGCTGCTGGCTATGGGCCGGTGCCCGGTGCGAACGGCGTCTCCGGTGTCGGGGGCACTGGCGGTACCGGTGGTAACGGTGGCACTGGTTCAGTCAGCGGGGTCGGTGGAGCCGGCGGAGATGGCGGTACGGGCGGTGTCGGCGGTATTGGTGTCGACGGTAATGATTCCGATTTTGACGGGTTGTCCGGTAACGATGGTGGGGCTGGGGGGGCCGGCGGCGTCGGGGGCGACGCTGGCAGCGGCGGCAGTGGTACTGGAGCGGCCGGCGATGGCGGCAACGGTGGCACGGGCGGCACCGGAGGCGATGGTTCCGACGGTGCTAACCTCGCGGGCTTTTCCGCTGGTAGCGGGGGCAGTGGAGGCAATGGAGGGACTGGTGGTGCTGGCGGCAACAACGGCGTGGGCGGGGGTGACGGAGGTAACGGAGGCGCCGCCGGTGGCGGTGGCAACGGCGGCGCGGGAGGCGACGGGGACGTGGCCAATGTCGGCGGCGCCGGCGGTTTCGGGGGTGATGGTGGCTCTGGCGGCTCCGGGGGCGCCGCCGGTAGCGGTGGTGGCAACGGCGGTATGGGTGGGACGGGTGCAGATGGCGGGAACGGTGGGGATGCCGGTACTGGCGGAGATTCCGCAGCAGGTGGTGCGGGCGGGAATGGAGGCAACGGGGGCGCCGGTGGCGGTGGTGGTGCCGCCGGTGCCGGGGGTGGCACTGGCGGGGGCGGCGGCGCAGCTGGGAATGGTGGCGCCGCAGGTAGCGGGGCGGATGGCGGCAATGACGGTGGAGATGCCGGAAGCGCGGGAAATGGGGGTACCGGCGGTAACGGGGGCCTCGGTGTAGGGGGCGACGGTGGCGACGGTGGAGATGGCGGAGCCGCTGGTGCGAGCGCGGACGGCGGAAACGCCAGCTGGGGCTACGTGAACGGCTACACGGGAGGCGCGGGGAGCACCGGCGGTAACGGCGGAACAGGCGGAAACGGCGGAACAGCTAGTAACGGCGGTAACGGGGGCAACGGCGGCAACGGCGGAACCGCCGGTGCCGGTGGCGACGGAGGTGGGGGCGGTAACGGTCACGACTTTGGCGATGGCGGCAGGGGCGGCAACGGTGGTACTGGCGGTGCCGGCGGCGGCGGCGGAAACGCCGGTACCGGGGGGACTGGTGCTAGCGGCGGAAGCGGCGCGAACGGCGGCACGGGAGGTGATGGCGGCGCTGGCGGCGAGGGGGGCGACTGGGGCTCAGACGGAGACCCAGGAGCTGACGGTGCCGGCGGTACCGGGGGGCAAGGTGGCATCCCTAACGGTAGTACTGGTGCGACGGGCACGGGAGGCACTTAATTTGCTCGTCGTTGTGAATTCCAGCCGCTGACCAACACGCCAGCGGGGTCGAATCTCGTTGCTGGCGATCGCGTTTCGCAGTACACCGAGGCGAGCAGCCTCCACCCCGACGGCACCTCCTCGGTAGGCCCAAACCGCTCGGGCCTTGATCAAACAGCGGAAGCGTCACCTATGCAGCGATTGCGGCGATGAAGCTCGATCTCATTCGCGAAGACGGTCAGGGCGCTGCGCACCAAGCGAGCGGTTCCATCGGGATGCCTGCATGCCCCGCGGCCGTCGACCAGGGCAGCCAGCCGTCGTGTCTCTTCCATCAGTTGATCATCTGCGCGGCCGTACGCGAGCTCGTTGACGAGTTCAGCCAGCCGCGGCAGCCCGTTTCGGCACGGGCCGCACTGCTTTGCGCTCTGTCCACCGAGGTATTCGGTTATCTCGGCTGTGCGGATCAGTCCGCACTCCGTCGGGCCCAGCGAGTGGATGACGCCGGCGCCGGGCGATGCCCCGAATGACTTCAGGGCTGTGCGGGATAGCCGAAGATCGGTGAATGCTCTTGGGCCAAGCCAACTCCCGTGGTATCCACCCACCAAAAAAGCCTGGATTTTACGCGGGTCGGTAGCCGCAGCTTGTCGGAAAATCTCAGTGAGAAGAGTTCCCGTCGGCACTTCGGAGACCCCAGGGTGACTCACTGCACCCGAGACGGTGATCAACATGGTCCCAGGGTCGTCGCAGTCGCCGACCGACCGGAACCATTCAGATCCGAACCGTGCGATCAGGCCGATGTGGGCCAGTGTCTCCACGTTGTTGACCAAGGTCGGTCGCCCACGCACACCGGATACTGCGGTAGGGGCGATCCGATCCCGCGGCAACCCTGGACCGCCTTCGATCTGCCGGACGGCAGCCGATTCCTCCCCTGCGACGAAACCCTTCGCCGCTTCGACCACCTGGATGCGGTGCGGGTCATTCCCTGCTGCTCTCCGCTCCCGAAGGGCCTCGGTGATGGCCGGGATCGCGTCGACGTGCAGGCGCAGGAAGACGCGGTCGGCGCTGATGGCGTCGGCCGCGGCGTTGAGCCCGTCCAGGACCAGGTGCGGAGCCCGGATCATCAACTCCACGTCCTTTCTGCTCAGGGGCTCACTCTCTGCACCGTTACCCACCACCACCGGCTTGTGACCCGCAATGGCGGCCATCTTTCGGGCGGCGGGGTACCCGGCACCGCCCCGACCCCTGAGCCCGGCGTCGTCGAGCATCGAGATCAATCCAGTTCCAGCGGAGGGTAATTCACCGAATTCGCGATGGTGGCAATCCAAGGTGGGCTGCTCGGCGGAAAGCAGCCGCGACACCGTCGACCGCTTAAGAACGTTCACAGGTCGGCGAATTCGGTGAATTGGGAGCGCAGCCGCCACGTAACCGCGGCCGCGACGGTCACCGCGCACGCCCCGGCGAAGGCCAGGAACCAGACGCGAGCCGCGTCTGTTCCGTTGCCCACCGCGTGCGCCATCGCTATCGGCCAGATCAGATAAGTGCTCGTATGCACGGCCCGAAATACTCTCAACCCCAACCGTTGTCGCAACAGGCTGGTGACGACCACGACAACCAGCAAACAGAAGACGACTGTCCCCAGACCTTGCCAGAATGGGCGGTAGGCGCCGCGAAACGGCACGATGAAGTCCATCAGTTCAAGCTTCGCGTAGGGATCCATGAAGAGCAATCCCACATGCACGAACACCAGAAGCGTTGCGGCAAGCGCGACGAAGCGATGGACGTCGGCGATCGCGAACCTCGGTAGGCCGACGAGCGGCCGACTCGACCGCGTCGCAATCCCCAGGGCGACTGAAAGTGTGAGGAACCCCAGTGCGACTATTCCGTTTCCTCGCCCCAGTGCCCACAGCGCCTCGTTGCTCATTGCTGGACCTGACTGTCGAGCATTAGAAGTGCCATCCGCGGACACCGCTTTACCGCGGCCTTGGCGTATTTGATATGCCGGACAGCGATGTCAGGCTCGTGAGAGTCATTGCGCACCATTGGATAACCCCAGTCATCGCGATCCAGCAATTCGGGAAGGAGTTCGACGCAGATGCCTCTTCTGTCGCATCTGGTCCAGTCGATGTGCAATCGGGTCATGACGGCCACCCAGCCGTAAACAGCTCATGCCCGTCCCGGTCGACCAGCCTGGCCGGAAAGCCTAGTTCAGCAAGCCATTTCGATGCGCGGCTACCGCGTATCACCGCAGCCGTGCTCAGCGTGTTGGCAGTCAGGCAAGAGTCCGCAATCACGCTGACGCTGCGCCACACAGGTGCAGCCGATTGTCCAGTGCGCGGGTCGACGATGTGGTGGCGCGCCTCACCGGCCCGCCACCACATCCGCCGACGGGTACTCGATGTGGCCAAGCCACGGTCACTGCCGATGACGATCGGGGCGGCGGGGTCATCGTCGGTGTCCTGCACAAGGATTCGCCAGCCCCCTTCCGGAGTCGGTCCGGCGACGGCGACATCGCCGCCAAGATTGATCAGCACACCGACCCCTGTGTCAGCGTGAACCCTTCGGGCGCAACGATCCGCCGCACGCGCCTTGGCGGTGGCGCCCAGGTCCAGCAGCGTGCCGGCCGGCATTCGCACCGTCTCGCCATCGAATTCGACGTTCATCCAGTTCACCGGTGCCGCCACCACAGGATCGGGGGAGGCGGAGGCTGATGCACCGACCTCAGCGATGTCGCGGTCGTACCCCAGTGCCATGAGTGCGCGGCCCACGGTGGGGTCGACGTCGCCATCGCTCAGCAGTGCTGCTTCGAGGGCCGCACCGAGCAGATCTGCCAGCACCGGACTGATCCGGGTCCGTTGACCGCTGGCCGAGGCCAGGCGGCAGACTTCCGAATCGGGACGGAACCGCGAGGCTGCCATTTCGATCGCGTCGAGTTCCGCGTCAACGGCAGCCCGCGCCGTTGGCAACGCCGCGGCCTCGGTCACCACGAGATGCATGGTGGTGCTCCAGCGCGCCCACTCGACATCCAACACATCGCTCATGCCGCCACGATGCCGGACGGTTCTTTGAGCGCTGAAAGAATTCTCGTGACACTCTTCCAACCGTGACTGCTTCAGCGTCGGCGCTGCTCCTCGTGGAAGACGACCGTGCGCTGAGCAGCATGCTCGTCGAACTGCTCACCGGCGAGGGCTACCGCGTGGATACCGGCTTCGACGCACAACAAGGTATGCATCGTGCCCTCACCGGAGGTTACGACGCGTTGATCATCGATCGGGGGCTGCCGGTCATGGACGGTGCCGACCTTGTTGGTTTGCTTCGGTCTCGCGGCATCACCACTCCGGCTCTGATCCTCACGGCCCGCGGCTCAATCGAGGACCGGGTCACCGGGCTGGATGCGGGCGCGCAGGACTATCTGCTCAAACCATTCGAGGTTCCGGAGTTGCTGGCCAGGATCAGAGCGCTGTTGCGCCGCGTCGACGATGCGGGGACGGTGGTGCGGGCCGGTGGATTGCGGCTGGACTTGGTAACCCGGCTTGTCAGCGGTCCTGCGTTGTCGGACGCTGAAGTCGAACTTTCCAGCCGCGAGGCGACTCTTCTTGCCGCACTGATGAATACACCCGGCCAGGTGTTCAGCCGCTCGCAATTGCTCACCCGCGCGTTCGACGGTGCGGCGTCCGAGGGAACCGTCGACCTGTACGTGCACTATCTGCGTCGCAAACTCGGCCGGCAGGTGGTTCGGACTGTCCACGGCTGTGGCTATCGGTTCGGGCTCCAATGACGGCGTCGGGCGATCTCGCGGTAGTGCGCCGGGAGGGACGGATCGTTGCGCTGCAGACGTCGTTGGCGTTGGCGGTCATGCTCGTCCTGGTCGGCGCGATCGTCAGCACCGTCTACATCCGGTCGCAGAACGCCCAGATTGCGGCTGAACTTCAGATGGTCGCGATGGCTGCAGACGATGCCAACGATCCGCCGCCAGGAATGGCGTTGGTACTGAGAACTGATGACGGCAAGATCTCGGTCAGCGAAGGCGGCGGGCCGGGGATGTCGTTGTTGTCTGGCCCGGCGGGGTTGACCGACATCGATGCCGACGGCCGGCACTATCGGGCGCTTGTGGTGGATCGGCCTGAGGGCCGTGTGGTGACGCTGGTCGATCTCGCCCCGTTCCGCGCGAGCCGGGGGCGGCTCCTCACAGCGTTGGGATTCGCTGAACTCGTGGGCGTCCTGGCGTCGATCGCGGTCGTCATATTCTTCAGCCGCCGTTCGATAAGGCCGCTGGTGAAGGCGCTGGCCCTGCAGCGGCGTTTCGTTGCCGACGCCTCCCACGAGTTGCGCGCGCCGTTGACCGTTCTGCACACCAGGGCCCAGCTGGTGGCTCGCCGCTTGCACAGTGGTGATCTCCCGGCAGCTCGCGAGGCTGCTGACGCGATGGTCGACGACAGCCGCGTCCTCGCCGGAGTCGTCGACGACTTGCTGGCCTCCGCGACCATGGTGCCTGCACGGCTCGAGCGGAATCGCGTCGATCTTGCTGCTGTTGCAGGGTCGGTCTGCCGCAGCATGGAGGCGCACGCGGCGACGGCCGGCGTGCGGCTGGTCTACCGGAATCCCGGCGGCAGCGCGGAGGTCATGGGTTCGGAGGCCGCGCTGCGGCGGGCTTTGACAGCCTTGACCGACAACGCTCTACAGCACGAACACGCTGGCGGCAGAGTCGAATTGGCGGTGCGCCGCGACGGCCAGAACGTCATCGCCGCCGTGACCGATGACGGGTCCGGCATCGACGCCCCGACGATGGAGACTCTGTTCACCAGGTTCTCCCGTGGGGCCAGAGCCGTGGCACGCGAGGGGCGGGCCTCCTACGGGATCGGCCTGGCTTTGGTCCGCGAGATCGTCGAATCGCACGGGGGAGACATCCGGGTGTCGTCGACGCCGGGAAGGGGCACGACATTCGTCGTGACCCTTCCCGCCGCGCCGCTCGATTGATCGGCGGTCAGAGCGGTCATGAGGGCTGAATCGACCACTCCGGAGGTTCGTCCGTGCCTTCCGCCTCGTCGCGTTCGGCGTCATCGGCTGTGTGGTGCACCTTGCCGGCGGCGTGGTGGACCGGCGCGTAGACGGCGTACAACTGCATGGGCTGATCGCCGGTATTGGTGATGTTGTGCCACGTCCCGGCCGGAACGAGTACGCACCAACCGTCGCTGACGTCGTGCTCGATTGTCAGGTCGTCTTCAGCCGAACCCATCTGGACCTTGCCCTGGCCGGCATCGAGGCGGAGAAACTGGTCTGTGTCGTGGTGCACTTCCAGCCCGATGGATTCTCCGACGGGGATGGACATCAGGGTGACCTGTAGGTAGATGCCGCTCCACGCGACGGTTCGATAGTTCGTGTTCTCACAGGTGGCGGCCTCCAGATCGAATGAATTGGGGCCTGGGCCAACATCTTCGACTGCCATCTGTTTTCCGTTCCTTCCGAGTGATGAGCCGCCACTGACTGTACGGCGCTGCTCATGGCTGCGTCACGAACCGCGAGAGACGGTATGCGGGGTGAATTTGTTGGTCGACGAGCCGCCACCAGCCGGACTGTGACTCGTCCGGATGGGAAACCCGTTCTGCACCTTGGTTGTCGGCGCGGGCGCGGGTGGATGCAGTGTCGCGGTCGGTTCGGGTGTGGGCGCGTAGACCTGTGGGCTTCGTGGGACGGGAACCTCCGGCGGCGGCTCCGACACGACCGGCGCTGATCTGGCCACGATTGGCGCCGGTCCGGTCGTGGTTGGCGCCGGTCCGGTCGTGAGCTCGGGCGGTTCAAGGGTTCGGGATCCCGAATCGCTTGCCGTGTCAACGATGCTCGACGGCACGTCCGGCGCTGGGGGAGGTGTGTTGGGGACCGGTTCCCCCACAAGAACCGCCGCCTGCGCGACGGGCGGTTTGACGGTGTCGCTGTGGGCGAGCGCAGATGCGCCGGCAACGCCCGCGATGCCGATGCCGGTCAGGGTCCAAGAAACCAATGCGGCCCGACGAAATCCAACCCGTGGCGAGTCCATGACGCAAATGGTTTCAGCCCATTCTTTGAACACTCAAAGGAGTGGCTTGGACGTAGCGGTAGCTACCCAGCGGGTGTCACATCGCTACCGGAACCTTTGACCGAAGCTTTGGCGCGATTCTGTGGCCGCACCGCCTTCGTGCCGCGCACGAATCCGGTGGCGGAAACGGTCGCGGATAGCAGTGCCTCTTCACCGCTGACAAACGGGTGGAAACCGACGCCGGCCCCGCCGCGGCCCTTGACCGGAATGTCGGCGACTTCGGTCACCTTCCAACCTCTTTCGGATATCGACAGGATGGCTTCGCCGTTTCCACAGGTGAGCGGAAAGGCGGCGATCACCTCGTCGCCGTCGGCTCCCAGTTTGACCCCGGCCACACCATTGCCCGCGGCGCCCTGGGGATTCACAGCAGCGGGGTCCAAGCGCAGCACTTTTCCCCGTCGAGTCACCAGTGCCAGATGCGAACCGGGCGCCAGAACTCCAGAGCACAGGAGACCGGTGATGTCGGGGGCCACCGGGATGTCGCGAATCTTGTAGGGCAGACCGTTCCCGGTGGTGAGCTTGACTCGCCCGTCAGTCCACACCGCCCAGCCCAGTCCCGACGTCAACAGATCGCCGTGGCTGTCGGAGAACACGCCGCGGTTGTCCAATCGCCACGCGGGGTTGGACTTACGCTCGCGGGCACCGTCCTCGTCAGCGGTGGATACGGTCGGGGTGGCGTCGAAGTCCAGCACTGTGCGACGGTCGAATTCGTTGCCTTTGAACAGCTTTGCAGTTTCGATGAGCTCTTGGTCGATGACGACCCGGCGGGCGTCGGGGCTGGTCACCAGCTCGGTCAGCTCCGCAAACTCGGCGTCGAGCTTCTCGGCTTCGGCCTGCAGTTCGATGACGTCGAGTTTGGTGAGCCGCCGAAGCTGCAGCGCCAGAACATAATCGGCTTGCACAGCATCGATGCCGAATCGATCCTGCAACCCTTGGCGGGCCTCGTCGACGGTGTCGGATCCACGGATCACCGCGACGGCTGCGTCGATGTCCAGGTGGATGGTCATCAGACCGGCGACCAGGTGGCGGCGCGCGGTGACTTTTTCCAGCCGATACTCGCTGCGATGCAGCACGACCGAATCACGCAAGTGGAGGAACGCGGAGATCAGCTCGCGCACCGACCACCAGCGCGGCACCCGGTCCTCGTCGAGCGCCACCAGGCTGGCGGCGAATGTCGACTCCAGCGGTGTCAGGGCAAGCAGTTGCTCGCGGATCTGCTCGGCGCTGTGACCGCGTTTGGCCGTGACGACGATGCGCAGTCCGTTGCGGCGGTCGGTCAGATCTGACATGTCCGCGACGCCGGCCATTTCCCCGGACTCGACCAAGGCCCGAATCCGGTCCTGCACGGTGTTACTCGCGACACCCGGCGGTAACTCTGTGATGACGCAGTTCTTCCCGTCGACGGAGACGGTGCCTCGCACGGTGAACGAACCACGGCCGGTGGTGATGTACTCGCGCAGGCCGGCGGTGCCGACCACCGTCGCTCCGCTACCCCAATCGGGGCCGGGGATGAGCTTCATCAACCTGTCATCGGTCATATTGGGCGTTTTCAGCAGCGCCCGGCAGGCTGCCATGACCTCGCGGGGGTTATGCGCGGGCACTTTGGTGGCCCAGCCTTCGGCGATTCCAACCGCGCCGTTGCACAGCAGTACCGGCCACTGGGCCGGTAGCACGGTCGGCTCGACCCATTCGCCGTCGAATGTCGGCACCATGGGCACTGCGTGGTCGGCGAGCTCGGCGGTCAGCGCGGCACCGGGCGCGGACAACCGCATCTCGGTATAGCGGTCGGCCGCGGGGATGTCGCCCTGAATTCGCGGGAAAGCCCCTTGTCCGTCAATGACTTTCACGCGCTGGAATTCCGCCGCCATCAGCGCCGCCGCACCGTACATCGATGCGCCACCGTGCGGGTGCAGGTTCCCTGTGACGGCCGAGCAAACCTTCGAGGACTTCTGCGGTTTGTTGCCGGGCAGCAACCGCGAGTCGTACATCTGGTAGAGCAGCCGACGCTGTCCGGGCTTCAGCCCGTCGAATGCGGACGGGATGGCCCGGTCGCTGACGCTGTACAGCGCGAAGGTCAGTTGGTAGTGGTTCCAGTAGTCGTCGGCGCTCTGGTTGAGGATCAGGTCCGCGTTTTGTTCGGGAATGTCCAAGGTGGCGGTCACGTGATGCTCCTAGTCCAGGTCCAGGGACGAGGTGTCGACGCGGGACGCGACGTCAGCCATCCAGGCACGCCGACCCTCTGGAGGGCCGCCGAACAGTGTGTGGTGCAACTTCGGGTCGCCGTCATCGATGTTCACTCGAATTACGGTGCGCCGCTGCGGGTCTAGCACGGTGTTCCAGAAGTCGTCGGCGTCCATCTCACCCAGCCCCTTGTTGCGCTGCACCTCCACTTTGCGTTTGGAGGTGGCTCTCATCTGGGCTACGGCGGCGTCGCGCTCGGACTCGTCCTGGCAGTAGATTCGTTCCTGTCCGTCCTTGACGACGAAGAGGGGCGGCAGCGTGACGTAAACCATCCCGGCCTTGATGAGTGGCCGGTAGAAATCCAGGAACATCGAGATGAGACTTGAGTTGATGTTGCCGCCGTCAGGGTCCGCGTCGGAGGCGAACAAGATCCGGTCGTAGCGGCAGGACTCCGGATCGCAGTTGTCCCGCACGCCGCAGCCCAATATCCGTTCGATCGAATCGAATTCATCCTTGGCTCTTGCTTTGCTCACGGTGTAGCCATAGACGTTGGGCGGCTTGCCTTTCAGCGGGAACGCCGCCTGGAATGTCGCGTCGCGTGCCGCCTTGATGGTGCCAAGCGCCGAGTCGCCCTCACACAAGAACAACTCGGCACCCGAACCCCGCCCGGTCTCCCGGCTGGGCAGCAACTTCGGTGGCAATGACAGGTTCGTTCCCAGGCCTTTGGCCTTCGACGCCGCGCGGGACCGGGCTTTAGCCCCTTCGGCGCTGCGCCGCGCCCGGGCTGCTTCCAACGCCAGCCTGGTCCACAGCGAAACCGTATCGCCATTGGCCGGGTTCGCCGCCCAGATGGTGACGCTGCGGGCCACGTCCGGGGCCATTGCCACGTTCAGGGAGCGCGACGACACCGCGGTCTTTGCCTGCGAATCCCATGCGACATCGGGAGCGCGGGTGTCTACGGCTAGCGACGTGACGGCGGCGAAATCCTGTGCTTCCGGCCCGTTTTCACCCTTTGCCAAGCCCAGGTCCCGGATTCGGGACGCACGCTCGGCCAGCGCTTCGGATAGTCCCTTCACTGCGGCGGTCAGGTGGGATCCACCTCCGGGGGTGCGCACCGTGTTGCAGAACGCCGCGACGGTGGCCGGTTCAGCGGGACCTGCCGTCAAGGACCAGCGGAACGGGGTGGGGCCTCGGCCGGTCGTGTATTCGCCGCGCCCCTCGACAACGGCTCGCGAACCGGGCGCGGGAGTTCCGGCGGCTGCGCACATGAGATCGAGCAGGGTGTCGCTGCCCCACGGGCCGCTGAACGGCTCGAGTAACTCTGAGCGGACCTCGTCGCCGGGCCAGCCTTCGTCGACGACGGTCAGGTGCACACCCGGGGACATCCTCGCCGCGGCGTGCGCTCGAAGCAGCACCTCGTTGACGTCCACGGTGGAGTCCGGCACGACCGCCGGATCGAACAGGATGCGGACAGTGGTGCCGTGGGCATCCGGCTTGCGGTTGCCCACGCCACGCAACTTCTGGCTGTCGGAGCGTGTGAACGGTGCGTCCGGGTCGAAGTCCTTGCCCTCGAACACCCCCGGATACCCGCCACCGAAGCTCTGTAGGTACGTCTTCCCCGCGCGTCGAACCGTCACGTCCGTTCGGGCGGAAATGAAAACTGCCGCCGCGGCGCCGATCCCGTTGAGGCCGGCGCCTGTGCTGGTCGCGTCGGCATGCGCGGAGAACTTGCCGCCCGCCCGCGCGGTCCCCAGCGTTTTGACGATGCCGTTCTTGCCCGTGGACGGGTCTGAATCGACGGGAAGGCCACGGCCGTCGTCGTCGACGCTGACCGAGCCGTCGGCGTGCAGGGTGATGGTGACGCGGGTACCGCCGTGACTGGGATCGGCGACCTCTTCGATCGCGTTGTCGACCAACTCGCGGAGCGCAGTGTTGAGCACGTCCAGACCGAGGTTCACCGCCGGCCGAAGGCGTGTGTGCTGGACATCGTCCAGTTCGGTGATGTCGGCTGCGGTGTAACTCACTGCTCGTCCTTTTCATCAAGCCGGGGGAGTGCGTGCCGCCACCGGCGGCGACTTGCCGACGACACCGTCGATAAACATCGGGGTGCCGCCGAAATCGTAGACGGTAGCCAAGCATTTCCACTGTCGCAGGAGCGAGCCAGAGGGGTAGTGTCTCCGTCGCTGCGGCAGGCTGACGGCGCATGTGGAACCGATGCTCGATTGCGAGGCACGTTGTGTACGTGGTGTGAGGGCTCACAATTGGCCGACCTTTTGACCGCCGGTTGGGTTCGGGCGAGAGGGCATCGTCACGCATTCGATGACGTCGCCGGCCCCACGTCTCGCTACCCGGCTCATTTCGCCGACGTCGTTTTTCGGAACGGAACGATTCGCACCATGACTGCGGGGCGGGAGTGCGTCGAGGCGCTCGCCGTGTCCGGTACCAAAATCATCGGTGCGGGCTCCGAGGCGGAACTTGCCCAATTCATTCGAGCGACCACCCAGGTTGTCGATTTGGATGGCCGCACATTGCTGCCCGGGCTGATCGACCCCCATCACCACTACGTCCTGGCGGCATTGTTAAACCATTTGTTGCTCAATATCGGCCACGCAGTCGCGGCGACGCGGGCCGAGGCACTCGGCGAGTTGAAATCGGCCGCCTCCCGCACGCCGGCGGGTGAATGGATAGCCGCCGGGTTTTACGACAACATCCTGCAAGGTGGCGATCTTTCGATTGCCGACCTCGACTCGATATCCGCCATCCATCCGATCTTCGTCATGTACGTCAACGGACATGTGGGCGCGGGCAACACACTCGCATTTGAGCGAGCCGGTGTCGGCGAAGACATGGACACGATTCCAGGCGGCGGCCAATTCGGCCGCGCGCCGGACGGCAGGCTCAGCGGCCTGATCTACGAGCCGCCCGCCCTTCTGCGTTTCGTCGCAGTCGCGGTGCCCGCCACCACGCCGTCGCTGATCTCGCAAGCGCTGACCGCGTACACGAAGGTGGTTGCCGCGGCCGGAAACACAGCGTTGCATGAACCGGGGACGATCAAGGTCGACTGGGTCGACGGATTGGCCGGGCTTTCGAACTCACTCGATGTTCGGTTGAGTGCCAGCTTCAGCACTGACGAGGTTGACGCGAGCGCGTCCCACTCCCACCTGGGACCTTCGGCAATGGCGAAGAGAATTCCCAACACCCGGTTTTCGCTGTACGGAATGAAATTTTGGGCAGACGGTTCCAATCAGGCGGAAATGGCCGCTCAGACGCAGCCGTATCTGAACACCACGGATAGAGGTTCAGCCAACTATTCGGTTCCTGAAATGGCTGAATTATGCAGTGCTGCAAAGGCTGCCGGGTGGTCGATCCTCATTCACTGCCAAGGGGACGCAGCCGTCGACGCCGCTCTCGACGCGATCGAATCGGCATACGGCGCCGATCCGATCACCGGTGTGAACCGCCTTGAACATGCGACGATGGCTCGCCTGGATCAGATCGAACGGATGAAAGCGCTTCGGGTCGAACCGAGCTTCATCCCGGATTTCTTGCACCTCTATGGCGCCGCATACCGGGATCAGATATTTGGTTCGCCCCGTGCCGATTCCATGATTCCGTTGGCCGCCGCCGCCAGCGCGGGTATCCCGTTCTCACTGCATTCCGATGCACCTGCGACAGGCTTGCCGATCAATCCGCTCCGTCATGTACAGACCGCTGTGACGCGTCGCTGCGCTACCGACGGCACTCAGATCGGACCTGCTTTAGGGCTGACTGTTGACGCAGCTTTACGGGCTGTAACCGTAGACGCGGCACGTCACCTGGGACTCGGCGACATCATCGGCACACTCGAACAGGGCAAGGAGGCAGATCTGACGATCCTGGAAGCCGATCCGTACGAAACTGAGCCCCAAGAGATTTCAGCCATTCGAGTCAGTGAAACCTGGGTAGCCGGCGAGAAGAAATTCGGTGCCACCTAACAACACGGTGAATCAGCCGCGCGAGGGCCCCGCCGTCGACACCCCTTCGCGGATTTCACCTCCGACAGTCGACAGCGGCGAGCGCACACTACTCGGGTGGAGAGAGTGGGTTTCGCTCCCCGACCTGAGTATTGATCACATCAAGTGCAAGGTGGACACGGGCGCACGTACCTCTGCGCTGCATGCGTTCTTCGTCGAGCCGCTGATCGAGAATGGAGTACAGCGGGTCCGCTTCGGTATCCGCCCGTTTCAGGACGACCCGAGCATCGAGCGAATCTGCCAGGCCGACGTCCTTGAGGAGCGCATCGTCGCCGATTCAGGCGGGCACCGTGAGCGACGCTTCGTCATCGAGACGACAATCGAGGTCTCTGGCGCGTCCTTCCCGGCCGAGGTTACGCTCACCGACCGCGAGACAATGCGGTTCAGAATGTTGCTCGGACGAACGGCTTTGTGCGACCGCTTCCACGTCGACCCAGCCCGCTCCTACCTGACCGGAAGACCGAATCGCGATATCGCCCGCTGGAAGGAAGAACGAGGATGAGGGTCGCGATTCTGTCCAGGAACACCAAGCTCTACTCAACCCGCCGTTTGGTCGAGGCGGCCGAGCAACGCGGTCACGACGTTCACGTGCTCGATCATCTGAAGTGCTACATGGACATCGCGTCCCACGATCCGGCGATCCACTACCGCGGTAAGGAGCTTGAGCCCTTCGACGCGGTGATTCCACGGATCGGCGCATCTGTGACCTTCTACGGTTCGGCCGTTGTGCGCCAGTTCGAAATGATGGGGACGTACTGCCTCAACGAGTCGGTCGCGATCACGCGCTCGCGCGACAAGCTGCGCTCGCTGCAGATCCTCGCCCGCGCTGGGATCGGGTTGCCGGTCACCGCATTCGCGAATTCCACCGACGCCACCTCCCAACTAATCGAGATAGTCGGGGGCGCGCCCCTGGTGGTGAAGTTACTTGAGAGCACGCAGGGCAAGGGCGTCGTGTTGTGCGACACCCGTTCCGCGGCCGAAGCCATCATCGAGGCCTTCCGTGGGCTGAAGGCGAATTTCTTGGTTCAGGAGTACGTCAAGGAGGCGGGCGGCGCAGACATCCGCTGCCTCGTGATCGGCAACAAGGTGGTGGCGGCGATGAAGCGCCAGGCCAATGCCGACGAATTTCGCTCCAACCTGCACCGTGGCGGCGCTGCATCGCTCATCCGGCTTACGCCCGAGGAACGCTCGACCGCGGTACGCGCCGCGCAGCGTATGGGCTTGAACGTGTCCGGGGTCGACATCTTGCGCTCGAACCACGGCCCTGTCGTGCTCGAGGTCAACTCCTCGCCGGGCCTCGAGGGCATCGAGGCGGCGACGGGACAGGACGTTGCCGGGCAGATCATCAAATTCATCGAGCGCAACGCCAAACACGGTAAGACAAAGACTCGGGGGAAGGGTTGAGCGCTGACCTGTTGATCTGCGGCAAATCGATCGAACCCGGTACCCGCACCACGATCGATCTACCGGTCCCACAGCTGTACACCCACACGCCGCTGACGCTGCGGGTGCGCGTAGTGCGCGGCCGACGCGACGGCCCGCGACTATTCGTGTCTGCCGCGGTACACGGCGACGAACTTAACGGCGTCGAAATCATTCGCCGCCTGCTGCGCCTGCCCGCGCTGTCGCGCCTGAACGGAACGTTGATCGCCATCCCGATCGTGAATGTGTATGGGGTTCTGCATCATTCGCGCTACCTTCCCGATCGACGCGATCTCAACCGCTCGTTCCCTGGTTCGGGGCGCGGATCGCTGACCGCAAAGGTCGCCGACCGGTTCATGAGCGAGATAGTTGCCAACTGCACCCACGGCATCGACCTGCACACTGCGGCCAACCACCGCGATAACCTCCCGCAGATCCGCGGCAACCTCGACGATGTCGAGACCCTGTCGTTGGCGCGCGGCTTCGGGGTCCCCGTATTGATCAATGCCGCGACGCGCGATGGCTCGCTGCGCGCGGCGGCCGCAGCGCTGGGCATCAAGACACTGCTCTACGAAGCGGGGGAGCCGATGCGCTTCAACGAATCCGCGATCCGCCCAGGGGTGCAGGGGGTTGTCAATGTCATGCGCACACTGGGCATGCTTGCACCATCGCGCCGGCGCCGCGGCGGCCCTGAACCGATCGTCGCTCGCTCCACCGCGTGGGTGCGAGCGCCCGAGAGCGGTATGTTCCGCAGCGCAAAACCGCTGGGCGCCTGTGTTGAGCGGGGGGAGCCGATCGGGAAGATCGCCGATCCCTTCGGCGAGACCGAAATGACCGTTACTGCAGAGCATTCCGGCCTGGTGATAGGGCGCACCCAGCTACCGATCGTTCACCAGGGCGACGCCTTGTTCCACGTGGCGAGGTTCGAAGACGTCCTTGAGGTCGCACAGCACGTCGAGGATTTCCAGGCAGCGCACGAGGACGGCTGGATCTAAGGCCCGTGTTGTTCAACGGTCGTGCTTGGCCTCGTATCGCAGCAGAACAGTGCCGCCGGGGAAGGTGCGGTTCTCCAACAGCCGCAGCGAGATCCATGACGGAAGTATCGGGAAGAACGGTGTGCCGCAAGACTGCACCGGAGGGCGAGCACCCGTCGCCCCGGCCGCAGCGCCATGCAATCCCCACAGCTTGACGTTCATCACCGCGCACCGACTTCGATTCGTCCGTCTCCGTGGTCAGCAAACATATAGGGTCTTGGAGTGTCGTGTAGAGACCGGCGAGCGCACTAGGGTCGCATGGGAGGTACGCGTTCCCACTCGATGGGATCAATTTGGCGGCCCCTCGGCCTCATTGCCGCGCTTGGAGTGGCGCTCGGCGTCGGCGCGGCGATCGTGTCCTCGCCCGCGGCCTCCGCGGATTCAACGACGTCGACGAATACCGCCGCATCAGCCGAGCCAAGTCCACCTACGCATCGAGACGTATCCAAGGTTGCGCCTGTAGCGATGCCGTCGAGTGTTGCGCCAACGCACAGCGGTGTTCGCAAATCACTCACACCCGCAACTAGGCCGAGCGATGTTCGCGAGCGACGTTCACATATGCACGTCGACCGGTTCCATTTTTCGTCGTCGCCGACCTCGGCACCGTCAAGTCCGGGACGACCCGGGGGAGCCGACAGAATCTGGCTTTTCGGCAACGGCACCGCTGAACACCCTGACGGCGGGATATTCGTCGGCCGGGGCTATTCCTGGACGGCCGATTCATGCACGGGGAGTGCACCGTGTGCCGGCGGCAACGGCGGGATCGTTGGCGGCGGCGGCGACGGTTACAACGGGGGTAGCGGCGGATCAGCCGGATGGTTCGGCAACGGGGGCGACGGTGGCGCGGGTGTCAGCGGCGGCCCTGGCGGCCACGGCGGAGCGGGTGGTTTGTTGGTCGGAAACGGTGGCCGCGGCGGCTCCGGGGCTGTCGCGGTCAACCCCGGGGCGACCGGGAGCGCGGGCGGGGCAGGTGGCAGCGCCGGGCTCTTGTCGGTGTGGGGCAACGGCGGCGACGGGGGGCCCGGCAGTGCCGGCGGCGCAGGGGAAGCCGGTATCGATGGCAGTCCGGGCAGTGACGGCGGTGGGGGATCTTCCGGCGGAGACGGTGGCGTCGGTGGGGCAGGCGGTAACGGCAGTTGGATTGTCGGGCGCGGCGGGGACGGCGGCATCGGTGGTGCCGGTGGGAACGGCGGGGACGGCGGCCCCGGCAGCAACGGTGGTAACGGCGCACATGGTGGGGCCGGCGGTATCGGCGGTGATCCCGGGTCGGGACGGCTGCTGCTCATCATCAGGTCGCCCGGCGTCAACGGCGATGTCGGCCATGGTGGCGCTGGAGGATCCGGTGGTGACGGCGCCGAACCCGACGGAAGGGGCGGGGACGGCGGGAACGGTGGTCCGGGAAGTACCGGCGGTGATGGTGGAGCCGGTGGCGGCGGGGCTGTGGGCGGCAGAGGCGGAAACGGCGGTGTGGGCTTCACCGCAGGGGCCGGATCGGTGATGGGTGGCGCGGGCGGCACGGGTGGCGAGGGGGGTAGGGGCGCAGGGGGGAGCGGTGGGGACGGCGGCACCGCGGTGATCTCCGATGCCGGCTCGGATGCGACTGCGACTGGAGGCGACGGCGGCGACGGCGGCGACGGAAGAACCGGCGGCCCAGGTGGTCTGGGTGGAATTGCGATCACTCTCGGGACTGGAAGCGCCACAAGAGGTGCCGATGGCGCAGACGGCCAATCGCGGGCCCAGAGCGTACCGGTACTCGTCGTCCCCCGGTTCAACGGCGGCTCGGTTCCGGAGGCGGGTCAGGAAGCGAACTTCCTCGTCAATCGAGGCTTCGCCCCAGGTCTGCTGCGCATAGGCCCGAACTACGACCAGTTGCTCGCGGTGCTTGGCGCTGACGGCTACGTCGACGGGGCCACACTATTCGCCGCGACCTATGACTGGCGGATGCCGGGCGCACCGGAGCAGATCGGTGCCGACGGCACCGTCGAAGGCCTTTTGGCGCATTGGAATGACCCTGCTGCAGCCGACACCTTTGAGTTCGCCGTCGACTACGTCCGGTACTGGTTGATCCAAGCGGCCGAACAGAATCCCGGTGCGACGAGCGTCGACATCGTCGCTCACAGCACTGGGGCGACCGTCGTTCGCGCCTATCTGCAGAGCGATGCCTACGGCCAAACGGTGCTCGACGCGAATGGCGACCCAATCCAATTGCCCACGATCCGCCGCTTGATTCTGGCTGCCCCGCCGCTGGAAGGCGCAGCCTTCGTATGGAATTTGTGGAACAACAACTTTTTGAGCTACGTGGGCGCCCCGGTCGGCCCGGACGTGATCGAAGGCTACGCCGAGGCGTATCAATACGTTCTAGACGGCGGAACGATCACCGGCCCCGGCGGCGACATCACTCTGTCCTCGATCGCCGACCCGGAACCATCAATTCAGCAGCTCAACTTCCTGCATGCCTACAACCCGCTGTTTCGAGTCGTGATTCCCACCTACGACTTTCTGTACCCCCTCGGCGCTGACACCCCGACAAACCTCGACAACGACCCGGCGAATAACAACAACCTGCTCCTGGATCTGAATGCCACATCGAGTCCGGGTAACAATCCCTGGGCGCAACTGGCCGAACAGCTTTACGTGACCTATCCGGCCAATGTGCTGATCATGGGGGAGCCCAGCCAAACAGCTACATACGATCAGACGATGGAGGGGGTGGGAGGCCTGGTCGCCCCGTTTACCGCCTTCTCGGCGCCGAACCCGGTGGCGACCCCCACTGCACCGGGGGAAACCTGGTACAGCGAGATCTATGTACCTCAGGCCGGCGACGGCGCTTTTCCCCTATTTTCGATGCAGGGCACGCTCTTTGATGTTGCCGGCTACCCGGATCCGCATGCGACGGTGCAGCAGTGGGGTAATGCCGCCTCGCCGATTGGGTCGGCACCGATCGATACCTGGGAACAAACCAACGATGCTCTGAGCCACAATCTATTCATCGCCGCGGAGGCGATTGACCAATGGATCGCGGCCCAGCTCGATTTCTGACCAGCCGGGAACTCGCGCGACCCCACCCGACGCAGATTGCTGAGTCGGTGATAGAACTCGCGGGATGCCGGAGTATTGCAAGCGTGAACGCTGCGGATGCTGCCGATGCACTACTCGAAGTCGCTGTTGTACCGAGCTTCAGCCGTATTGGCCCAACCTTGCGCTCGCGACTGGAGCACTGGACCAGCACCGATAGTTACCGGCTTGACGGGCGGGTGATCGTGATCACCGGTGCGACATCTGGTCTGGGGCTGGTTGCGGCGCGCGCATGGCTGTCGGCCGGCGCGACCGTCGAGATCCTGGCCCGTAACGCGGGGAAGGCTGCGGAGACCGTCAATCGACTTCGCGACGAGATCGAGGGTGCATCCGTGAGGGCGACCATCGCGGACACCGCGGATCTCGACGCTGTGCGAGCCGCGGCGGCAGAGTTGCGGTCCCGCCACGAGCGTATCGATGTGCTCGTGCACAACGCCGGCGCACTCGACCAGCACCATTCATATGCCCGCAGCGGCATCGAGCAAACGATTGCGAGTCAGGTCGTCGGCCCGTTCTTGTTGAGCGCCTTGCTCTATGAGCCCCTTACAGCTGCAAATCCCGGACGGATCCTGTGGGTGTCTTCGGGCGGGATGTACACCCAGCCGCTCTCAGTCGACCAGCTGACCATCGGCCCTGACGGCTACCGCGGCAGTGTGGCCTACGCCCGCGCGAAGCGCGCGCAGGTAACGCTTACGGAGATGATGGCTCAGCGGGTCGACCGGTCCGCGCTGGTGGTGCACTCGATGCATCCTGGATGGGCGCTGACCCCCGGTGTGGAACGGTCACTGCCAACATTTCGTCGGATAGTGGGTCCATTGCTGCGCACCGCTGAGCAGGGCGCGGACACGCTGGTGTGGCTCGCGGCCGACGATGGCGCGCCCTTGGACTCGACAGGCAAGTTCTGGCTCGACCGGCGTGTGCGGGACGTGCACAGAAGCAAGGCGACGCGCGACGCGGACACTCCGGCCGAACGAGCCCGACTATGGCAATGGGTGGCCGCCGCATCGCACACCGATTTTCCGCCCGTGGAGGCTCCGAGTGGTTAAGCCGTCCCTACGCGGTGTCATCAATAGCTCGCCACACGTGCGTCGGGGACTGACCGTGCCAGCGGTGGCGTTGGCAGGAGTCGTGCTGACCACAGGTGCGTTGCTATGGGCACCGGCTGCATTCGCGCTCGACTTGCTGCGCGCCCCAACTCGACTCCCGCGACTGCGCACTTTGTCGATCGCTGCGGCATGGGCCGGGCTCGAAACAGTAGGGGTTGCCATGTCGGCCGCCTTGTGGGCCGCAGGCAGAGCCGGTGATGTCGGCGCGCATTACGCCCTGCAGCGCTGGTGGGCCCTGCGCCTCGTCGACGTGCTGCGCGCGGGGGCCAACATTCGGTTTGATGTCGACGATCTCGGCTTGATCGCACCTGGTCCGATCGTGCTCGTCTCGCGCCACGCAAGCATGGCGGACGTGCTGCTGCCAGTGTGGCTGCTGGCTCAACAAGATATGCGACCGCGCTATGTCCTCAAGCGGGAACTGCTCATCGACCCTTGCCTCGACATCGTGGGCAACCGGGTGCCGAACCATTTCGTCACTCGCGATGGAGCGGATACTGCCGCCGAGTTGGACGCGATCAGGACGATGGCGAACGGCATGGGCACTCGCGACGCTGCGGTCATCTACCCGGAGGGCGGAATCGCCGACGAGCAACGCCGCCCGGCGGCTCTGTCCCGGATATCACGCAGCGACCCCGACCGAGCTACTCGGCTCACGGCATTGAGGCGGCTGATGCCGCCCCGGCACGCGGGTCTGTGGGCGATCCTCGAAGGATCGCCCGACGCCGACATAGTCTTCGTCGACCACACCGGCCTCGAAGTGATCAATGCGATCCGCCGCCTACCTGAGCAAATCCCGTTCCAAGCGCCGGTTCGGGTAACGCTGCACCGCGTTCGCCGTGCTGACATACCCGATAGCCGGGATACGTTCAAAGACTGGCTCGATAACGCCTGGCTCAACCTCGATCGACATCGAGCGCCCTGATCGTGGTGCGAATCACCAGGAACGCAAAGACGGCGGGTTCTGAATGTGGTGATCAATGGTTGACGTGTCAGCCCATTGGCGAAGGCGTGAAGGTGGCGTCTACACCGCCCACGGTCATCGTCACCTGACCTTCCACAACCATCACCTGTGCAGAGACTCGTCGATCGACAGTCTGAGCCAATTGCTGCACCGGGGCGTGCGGTATCTGCACCACAGTCAGGTTCGGCATCCCGGCCACTTTGGGCCCCACGGTGCGCCACCAGGTCGCTGCGCCGGAGGCGAACGGGAACAGCAGCACCTGTTCGGCCTGGCTGACCGCCTTGCCCAAGGCGCGTTCATCGGGCTGGCCAACGTTGATCCACTCTAGGATCCGGCCCGTGTAGTCCGCGAGCCGCAAATCCGGCGCGCCAGGTGTGGACAGGCCAGGTCCGAACGCCAGCTCACCGTCGATCTCGCTGAGCCGGTGTGCACGCAGCCCAAACGCCAACAGTCGCACCACCATCCGCTCATCGGTCTCGCTGGGATGACGGGCCACAGTCAGCGTGTGATCGGCGTAGTAACCGTGATCGACATCGGCGACGCCGAGTTCGACTTTGAACACTGTTGCAGAAAGAGCCACGCCATAGTGTCCACCTGGGTAGCGCCTAACGAGTAGCCAGGCCGCTTCGAGCGGTAGGGCCGCCGCCGGATATGGCCGAAACCGCGCTCGGCGAACTCGGCTCCAGGGCCGCGGGTTGGGCGAGAACCTGCTGCGCGACGCCACTGCCTGTAGCGCACGAGCCTAATGCGATGAACGAAAACCGCAGGGCCGCAGCCTAATTAGATGTCAGCTCAGAGACACACGGCCGCCTAGGCTCTCAGCCGCTGGCCGTGTGCGGTACCTTATGGCCGATCACCCGTCTGTGTCGGCACAAGGAGACCCCTAATGGTTCATCGAGCGCGCCTATTGCGGGTCTCTACGTGGCTGGCGAGCGGCGCAGTCAGCGTAGGGATGGGCGCGGCGATCCTGAACGGCGCGGCCGCCGGCCACGCCGATACCGGGGATTCCTCCGGCGGCGCCCGGCACACCAGCAGC
Source organism: Mycobacterium sp. (assembly GCA_046330895.1). GTDB lineage: Bacteria > Actinomycetota > Actinomycetes > Mycobacteriales > Mycobacteriaceae > Mycobacterium. The sequence goes on from JAXLRY010000010.1 coordinate 130,786, forward strand.
GGGGATTCATCCGTCGGCACCCGGCACAGCAGCCGGGCCGGCGGTGGCGAAACGTCCCTGCCGCGGGGCGCTGCCGCGCTTTCGCCGCGCACCGCGGCCGCAACGCGGTCCACCCGCAGCGCCGCCGTCACCGAACCGGCTGCCACCGAACCGGCTGCCGGCGCACCCACCGCGGACCTACTCGATCCCACTCCGGCTGACAAAATAAAGGCCCGCACGCCGGTGCTTCCAACGCCGGAAGCTGCGGCCAGCACCCGGGACAAGATCTCGATTGCGGCGTCGAGGGCCTCGGCGACGGGTGATTCCACGGTGTTCACAGCCGGGCCGATCATCTCGATCTTCATCTCCGACGGTACCCAGTCCCACCCCGATGCCGGGCTGTTGATCGGCAACGGATTCAGCTTCACCACTGTCAGCTGCGCGACTAACGCCCAGTGCAACGGCGGCAACGGCGGGCTGCTCTACGGCAACGGCGGCAACGGCTTCAACGGCGGCAACGGCGGCCGTGCTGGTGCTTTCGGCAACGCGGGCAACGGCGGCGCGGGATTAGCGCTGCTCGGCGGCGTCGGCGGTAATGGCGGCCGTGCCGGGATTATCGGCAACGGCGGCAACGGCGGAGACGCCGATCTGACCGTCGCGGGCGCAACCGGCGGCTCGGGCGGCTCGGGCGGCTTCCTCTACGGCAACGGTGGAAACGGCGGGCAAGGCACCGGCCGGAACGGCGGCAAGGGCGGATCCGCCTGGCTGATCGGCAACGGTGGCAACGGCGGTGGAACCTGGTACCGAGTCCCCGGCGGCAACGGCGGCGACGGCGGGTCGGCCGGACTGCTGCTCGGCAACGGCGGCAACGGCGGCAACGGTGGGGCCGCCGGAAACGGCGGCGACGGCGGCAACGGCGGCGACGGCGGCAACGGCGCGTTGTTCTTCGGCATCGGAGGCCGCGGCGGCGTCGGTGGATCCGGCGCGGTGAGCTGCACGAGTCCGTTGTGCACGGTTGACTTCTCCGGTGGGATTGGCGGGGCCGGCGGTTGGGGCGGACTCTTCTTCGGCACCAGGGGGTTTGCCGGGGCCGCGCCGCTGTCCCAAGATTCGCTGCTCTTCGAGGGCTATGAGGCGGTCTACCCGGTCTACGCGCCGTCACCGCCGAACCCGCCGGAAACCAACGAGATCGGACCGGACGGCGGCGGGCTGCTTTACCCCGACGACAAGGATCCATCAAAGCCCTACGCAATCCCGGGCACTGTCGTCGAGCACGTCGAGCTACCCGTCGGGCTTGAGCTGGGCCGGTGGGGCTATCCGGGAGGGTCGTTCCTGGCGCCCAACAGCTCCCATTTCGCGCAGCTGTCGCTGCCGCCGAGCAGTTCGGTAGCGCCGTACTTCCACTACGTCGTGGCAGATCCCACGGCCCTGCCTCCGGGCTACAACATCGAGCAGTCGCAGGCCGCGCCGTGGTTCGGGCAGCCCGGCGGCGGGATCCAGTACCGGATCATCGGCCCCACCGGAAACGACGCATCCGTTCAGTCGCTGCTTGACTCGGGATACCTCGCGTACCGGTGACCGCCGCACCCGGATTCGAGCGCCTCGCCCAGAACTGGATCTACTGGTCGGCGTTGGCGCACCTCGGCGCCCCCGCGGTGACCACCGGGTGTGACGACTGCGAGGTGCTGTTCGCCTCCACCGAATATTCGGTGCATTTGCGCCATGACGACGGCTGGTGGTCGGTGGACACGGTCGATGAGCGCCACCAGCGCCAGAATGACACCGCCAGGTTCTCCGAGTTCGACCTAGCGGAGAAATACTTGGTGTGGATCTGGGGCTCGACAGCGAGAAGTGTTGTGCGCGCGCCGATTTTGGGCCAGCGACTCTACGCGTTGGGCTTCGCTCCGGACGTCGTTTCTACTGCGGTCAGCGCGGGTATCTACGAACTGCGTTCGCCGGCCGGCTTCGCTGTGCTGACGGAACCGTACGCCACGATCTTCAGCCACCTCATGGACCGTTCCGAGAGCGAGATTGAGGACATGCTCCGGGCAGGCATCGACCGGTAAACACCGGTACAGCAGTCGAACACCTCGGCAGGAACCCTAGGCACGTTGACCGGGCGACGTGCCTGGTTGCACCCACATCCACGTCGGCTCATGCCGCCAGCTTTCGTCCCGAAATGCATCGGCCGTGCGGGTATGTCTCACCGGTGATACCTTATACATATGACGGCGGTGGTGACCATTCGCGACCTGCGCAACCACGGTGGGGAAGTGCTGCGCAGAGTGGAGCGCGGTGAGCGGATCGTGGTGACGCGCGATGGTGCGGCGGTAGCTGAGCTGAGCCCGCTGCCGCGGCCTAGCGTGAGTCCCACCGAACTGATTCGCCGGCGCCGAAACCTGCCACGCGTGGACGTGGATAAGTTGCGTTCGGACGTGGACAGCGTGGCGGATCCGTCACTGTGAAGGGATCGGCTGACCGGTCGAGAGGCATGCTTGATACGTCGACGGTAATTCTGCTTGGCCGGCTGGCGGATCCCGACGAGTTGCCAAACGAGTCTGTAATAAGTGCGATAACTCTCGCCGAGCTGTCCGTGGGGCCGCATGTCGCCCAATCTGACGTCGAACGCAGCGCACGTCAGCAACATCTGCAGCAGGCGGAGGCGGATTTCGAAGTCCTTCCGTTCGACGCCGAAAGTGCGCGGGCATTTGGGAGCGTCGCTGCCGCGCTGCGTACGTCGGGCCGTAAACCAGCCGCGCGAGCCTACGACGCGCTCATTGCGGCCAGTGCCGTCGCGCACGGTGTGCCGTTGTACACCTGCAATCCCAGTGACTTCGCTGGAATACCCCAGCTAGAGCTGCGCGTGGTCACGCACCCAGATCACTGATTCAGTGTGCCGTCTCGGACTTCGCGCACCGTCGATCGTCCTACACGGGGTTCAACGCGGTGCTTGTTTGCTGCACTCATGCGATAGCCCCGCATGCCTCGTGTCTACAATTCGTCTACCATGATTTTCATGGCAGCCGAAACCACAACAGTCCGAGTCCGCCGACCCGATTCTGAGCGCCTGCAATCCCTGGCCAAAGCTCGCCAAACCGGCGTTATCGACGTCGTCCACGCAGCCATCGACGCTTTGGAGAGGCAGGAGTTCCTGCGCGGGCTTAACGGGGACTACCAGCGCCTGCGCAGCGATCCTGACCTGTGGGAGCAATACCTGGCCGAGCGCCAGGAGTGGGACGCATTGGCTTGATCTGGCGGGGGGAGGTCTATCACGTCGACCTCGGTCGACCAGTCGGACACGAGCCAGCCTTTCGGCGCCCGGCGGTGGTGGTGTCGGTCGACATTCTCAACAACGGACCGGGCGGTCTGGTGGTCGTAGTTCCGGTCACGACCGCCGGTTACGGCCTGCGGAGTCACGTAGAACTCGAACCGGCGAGCAGCGGGCTGGACCATACTTCCTATGCTCGCTGCGACCAGTTGCGCGTCGTCTCCATCGAACGACTGTCATCTCGCCAGGGAATGATTAGTCCGGAGCAGATGCAAGCCGTTGACCAAGCGCTGCGCTTCGTTTTGGATCTGTAGCGCGACGGTGGCGGCGCTTGGTCGATACGAAATCAATTGGCGTGCAGAGCAATACGAACGTACTTAACTTGACATAATGTGGCTTATCGGTAAAAGCATTAGATGGATTCGCGGAATGCAATGCCAGCGCATCTGTGGGCCGACATCTTTCCGGTCCACCGCGAGAACCCCTCGTCGAACCCCAACGGCGGGCGGACCACTGGACCGATCACTCGAAACGTTCAGCGATCCTCCGGCCCTAACGTCGCCTTCGTCGCAACCCGCGTAAGAATTCCGCGACTGAGCGTCCAATCCGGATTGCCGAAACCCCCGCATTGCTAATACCCCCGAGCCACCAGCCTCCCCATCTCATGCCTATACATATGTCACGTGACGTATATGTAAGCATGGGATAGGGACCAGATGACGCGCAATCGCAGGTGGCATTCTGCTACTGGATATTTGGAATTGACGGTTGACAGGCCCGGGTGTCGCGCGAGATCACATCTGCGCGACACCTAGGCGGTGCGTCGGCTGTCCGGTGACTTCGCTGATCACGTCGAAATCCTTATCGAAATGCAGCACCGTGAGGCCCAGGAGCTCGCCGGTGGCCGCTATGAGCAGATCCGGAATCGATGGTGCGCGGTGTTGGCCGCGATCAGCGAGCAGCATCTGAACCTCCAGGGCGCGGTCTTCGATTGCGGGCGTGAGGTATTCGACCGGCATCGCCGCCAGTGGAGATCGGCCGAACGCGCGGCGCGCGTCCGTTCCGCTACGCGCTGAATAGCCGACCTCAAGGCGGGTCATGTTCGCGATGTGCACCAGGCCCCGCTCAATGCGGTTGTTCCACTCGGCCAGGTCGGCACTGTCGGCGATCCTCACCAATGCGGACTTGTCGATCAACCAAGTTCGTTCGGTCAACCCCAAGCCCGATCCATAACTGAGGCATCCCCGAGATCGCGGTAGGTTTCAGCAAACCTGCACCAGTCAGAAGCGGCGACGGTGACGCGAGCGGTGCGCGCGTCTTGCGCGAGACGCCGGCGAATGTACTCGGCGCGAGACAACCCCAAACGGGTTGCCAGCAGGTCCAACGCAGCCAGGACATCGTCAGGCACTTCGCGTATCAGTAGATCGCTCATCGCTCATCCTCCTGGGTGATATCTCATGATATCACCCAGGAGGATGTCAGAGTCACTCAAGGAATCAGGGTCCGCTGCACGGATTAGCTGGCGACCGAATCGCGCGGAACTCCCGTCAGGTCGCTAAGCCGGATTGACCGATGCGAGACTCTCGAACGACGGCTTGGCGAAGTGATAGCCCTGAAACAGATTGACGTCCAGATCTTCAAGACACCGCAATTCGTCGCGTGTCTCGATCCCTTCGGCAATCACTTCGATGCCGAGTTCCCGGCAGACCTGGACGATCCCGCGGCAGATTATCCGTCGGGTTTTGTCTTGATCGATCTGGCGGATCAATCCCATGTCCAGCTTCACAAAGTCCGTCCCCAAGTCGGCCAACAGATTCAGGCCGGCGTAACCCGCGCCGAAATCGTCGATGGCCACTTGGAAGCCGCGTTGTTGATAGTCGGTCACGATCGACCGAAGGTGCGCGAGATCGGTCACTCGCTCACCTTCGGTGATCTCGAAAATGATGCGGTCGGTGGGAAATCCGAACGTCTGGGCCGCATCCAGCGCCGTGCGGATGCACAACTCGGGCCGGTAGACGGCGTTCGGCATGAAGTTGACATTGAGAAACGTGGAGATTCCGAGATCTGCCGCCAGTTTGATCGCCTTCACCCGGCACACCTGGTCGAACCGGTACAGATTGTCGTCGTTCACCTGCGCGAAGACCTCGGCGGCCGGTTCGTTGTTCACACCCCGCACCAAGGCTTCCTGCGAGAAAACCTGACCGGTACGCGAGTCGACGATGGGCTGAAACGCCATCGAGAAGTCGAAGTCGAGACCGGCACCCGCGGTGCAGGCCGTGCAACTCAGCGGCCGGTAGTCGGTTGGCTTTCCCACTTCTGACCTCCGTTCGGTTTCCACCATCGCTGACGCATCACCCAAATCGGCCGCGCGACAACCCAATAGATCCGCCCCGGTAAACCCCGGGGGTAAAACGTCGTGCGCTGCTGGTAACGGCTCCCCACGCCCTCCGGGGTCACAGTCGTCTCGACCCACAGCTCCCCCAGTCCCCGGCTGTCCGACCGCACTTTGAGGACCCGACCAGGTTCCAGAATGTCCACCCGCGCGCCGTGTGCCCACGCCCTGCTCTCGACCGCACGCCAAAGCCGTTGGGAATCAACCGGGATGCGGCGGGAGCGGGTATCGGTGTAGACCACCTCACCCGCCCACTCCGGGTCGTTCGGCAACAGCCCGGCGGCAACGTCGGCTCCAGTGGCATTGACCTCAGCAGAAGTGCGCCTAAGCGCCAGTTCAACCGCGCGCCGGTATGGCGTCAAGCCACCGGCCGGCGGCGGGATGATCGTGTCGATGTCATGGTTGTGCATCACTGCGTCGCAATGTAGGGACTCAACCAGTGGCCGCGCCAAGCCGGACGGAATCGGTGTCACCAGGCCCACCCACAGCGCGGCGATTCGTGGCGTCAGCACCGGCAGTACCAAAATGCGCCGGGGGTGCAGTCCCGCCACATCGGCGTAGATCTGCATCATGTCGCCGTACTCGAGGACATCGGGGCCCCCGACATCCCAGGCTCGTGATTCCGGGACCGGACACGTCGCCGCTTCCACCAGATAAGGCAGGACGTCGCGGATCGCGATCGGTTGAATCTTGTTGTGCACCCATTTGGGTGTGGTCATGACCGGAAGCCGGTCGGTCAGATGGCGAATCATTTCGAACGATGCCGAGCCGGATCCAACAACCACCCCGGCCTGTAGGACGACAGTTTCGATCCCGGAATCGATGAGGATCTGTCCCACCGCAGTGCGTGAAGCCAGATGCGGAGAGAGCGCACGACCTTCCGGATGCAAGCCGCTCAGGTAGACGATGCGATGCACGCCCGTGCGCCGCGCCGCAGTCACGACGTTTTCGGCCGCGCGGCGTTCTTGGGCAGCGAAGTCCTTCGCTGAGCCCATCGAGTGCACCAGGTAATACACGACATCGATGCCGTCGAACGCAGACTCCAGCGATGCGGCGTCGTTCAGGTCGCCGCGCGCCACCTCAACACTCTGCCGCCATTGAACGGCGGCCAGTTTCTCCGGGCTGCGCACCAACGCCCGCACCGAGAACCCCTGATCGAGGAGTCTGGGAATCAAACGACCGCCGATGTAGCCGGTTGCCCCGGTCACCAGGCATCGAGGCTTCGTCTCGCCCGCCTGCCAACCCACTCCCCCACCCTAATCGGAATCGTGTGGCGCGGAAGCCGCCTCTGCGCACATCGGTCGTCTACCCTTCGATGCATGAGCGGGCGACGGTTGCCGCGACTACCGTGGCTCAGTCGCGGCGTAGTGGCCGGCGCCGCCGGCACCGCGGCCATGGCCACCTGGTATCACCTGGTCCGCTTAGTCGGCCGGGACAGATATTCCGGAGCGCGGACGTTGACCGACGGCACGACCGTCGAAGGGCTCTGGTCACAGGTTGGACTGGACTACGACGACAGCATGGTCCCCGGGCAGATCGTCGCCAGCCTGCTCGGCCTGGACCAGCCGACGCGTAGCGAAACGAGGGCAATTGCACTTGGCTTGCGCTGGACGTACGGTTCGGCTTTCGGATTGGCTCATGTCTTGTTGCGCAACAGAATCCGTGAGCCGTACGCGACGCTCTTGTTCGGGGGAACGTTGATGACGGTCGCCTCGGTCGCCTTTCCACAACTCGGCGGCACTCCGCCGCCGTGGCGCTGGCCTGCTGATGTGCAAGTCAATTCGATCATGAGTCACACCGCGTACATCCTCACCGCTGCGGTGGCGGACAACATGCTGCGAGCAGGTACCTCTGCTGAATGCCCCAGGCGTAGGAACTGACGTTTGACCCGGTTTGGCTCCCGACGGCAATTGTCGGGCGGCCCGCCCAAGGGGGATTGCGAGCCGCCCGACAAGAGATATTGCTAGCCCGTGCTGTTAATTCCTGATTCTGAGCTCTCTTGCGTCATCACCTCCTCGCGTTGCCGAGGGTCCTCGCGTTGTTGGGGGACGATCAGGCGTTGATGACCTGCCGGTCGTCCTGGGATTGACGGCTGTGTTCAATGGCGATTTTGCGGGGCTTGGCCCGCTCAGCCACCGGGATTTGCAATCGTAGGACGCCTGCGTGGTAGGACGCCGAGATGCGCTCGGTGTCGAGGTTGTCACCGAGTACGAGTTGGCGGCTGAAGACACCGCGGGGCCGTTCGGTGGCGAGCATCTCTCTGCCCGGATCCACGTCTGGGCGCTGCGCGCGCACGGTCACCACATTGCGCTCTATGTCGAGATCCAGGGATTGCTCGTCGATGCCGGGCAGGTCGAATTCGACGACGAACTTCTCCCCCTCCCGCCACGCGTCCATCGGCATCACCGCGGGTCGAGCCGCCGTCCCTAACACCTGCTGGGTGAAGCGGTCCAGATCCCGGAACGGGTCGCTACGCACCAACATGGTCGCCACCTCCAGGGCTCCTATCTTCTATGTCTTGATTCGATTAAATCTATGCCAATCGGCACATGTTTTATATATCTCGGATACGCTGTCTTCGCAAGCACTTACGCCTAGATTTTTCGGTCCGGCCGACAGGAGCTACCCCGACCCATGCCAGACGCTTCGCGCAGTCACATCCCGGCGGACGAACACGCCGTCTACGCGATCTCAGTAGCCGCCGAACTATCCGGTGCCGCAATCCAATCGATCCGACTGTGGGAGCATCACGGACTGCTCACCCCGGCACGCACGGCGGGGGGCACGCGGCGGTACAGCGCCAATGACGTAGCCCGGATCGGACGCATCACCGCACTGGTTGTCGCGGGCGTCAACATCGCCGGAATAGGACGGATCCTCGACCTCGAGGACGACAACAGCGCGCTACGGGCCCGCGCGCTACGGGCCCGTAGCGCGCGGGCCCGCCAGTGCGGCACGCCCGATCCGCCGAGTTGATTTGCTCGCTGCATCCGAAGCCTTCCGAAGTCAAGAGTCTTTCGGCCACAATCACCTCGAATATCGTGGTAGCGTTCCCTGATCACCAATTTTCGCGGGCAGTCTCCACGGTCCTCCCGCCACCTCAGTCCTACGTCTGACATCGGTCCCCGCGCCGCCGCCCTCCGAACTCGGTTGCGAGCAGAAACTCGGGAACTGCATCGAAAGCTTGACCACCATCACATTCTGAAACCGCTCCTCAGTCCGGACGTCACTCTGGTGCAGTACCAGCGCGCTCTACTCGCCCTGCATGCGGTCACCGAACCGGCGGAGAACAGCATCGGCAAATACCTCGAAAATTGTTCGTTGCCAATGGATTACGCGCCGCACCGGCGCGAGCCCGATCTACTGAGGGATCTCGAATATTTCGGTCTCCCGCCGGCTGAACCGGCCTGGGAAGGGCCGCCCATCGACTCGACGGGTGCGCTCATCGGCTGCCTCTACGTCCTGGAAGGCTCCACCAAAGGGGGCCGGTTGATTTTCAACCGATTGAATGAGCGTCTCGGCGTCGAAGCACGGATGGGCGGGCGATTCTTCTCCGGCTACGGTCGCCCCGGCGAGGAGCTCTGGCTGGAATTCTGGCGATTCGCCGACACCCATTGCCCAACGGAAGAGATCGAGAGAGCCTGCGGGGGCGCAAACGCGCTCTTCCGGTCGTACATTGATCTACTCGACGATCTACTCGACGACTCCGAGGGCCCCGCGCAGTGAGTGACCATCGCGGGGAATTAGCTGCCGCACTGGCGAATTGCGAGTCGGAACCCATTCATATACCCAGCCGGATCCAGTCCCACGGCACCCTGCTGGTGGTGTCCGCGGACCTCTCGCAGATCCGTCAGGTCAGCTCCAACATCGAAACGATGCTGCGCGTCGCGCCGGGCGACGCACTGGGCAGACCCCTTTCGGCACTGGTGGGAGAAGCCAACGCACAGAAGATTATCGATCTGCCGGTGCGAGCCGATTTGCAGCCGTCGATACCCACGCTTTTGCAGTTCGGCGATCAGGAGAAGACACCAGACCTGGTTGCCGAAGTCCACCGGGTCCACGGCGACTGGGTGATCGAACTCGAGCCGAGCGACGAGGCCGAGCGCCAGCATTTCGCATCCGTCTTCGTTTCGGTGCGCAACGCCCTGTGGGACGCGGATACCGAGCTCGAGGTCACAACCTACTGCGACCTCGTCGCCGATCAAGTACGCATCATCACCGGATTCGACCGGGTGATGGTCTACCAGTTCGATCAATACTGGAATGGCGAAGTCATCGCAGAAAGCCGCACCAGCCGGCTGCCCTCACTGCTCGGCAACCACTTCCCATCATCAGACATTCCCCCCCAAGCCCGAGATCTCTATTCTCGCAATCTATTTCGCGCGCTAGCGGATACCGAGGCGATGTCTGCCGATCTGGTACCCCCAACGCACCCGGTAACCGGAGAAGTCCTCGACATGTCGTATGCCACGCTCCGGAGCATGTCGCCCGTTCACATCGAGTATCTGCGCAATATGGGTGCCCAGGCGTCGATGAGCATTTCGCTGATTACCAGCGGCAAGCTGTGGGGCTTGATCGCATGCCATCACTCGGAGCCAAGAAGGGTTTCGTTCGACGTTCGCGGACTGGCACTCTTCATCGGCACCACGGCTTCGTTGAAGCTGACCAATCTGGAATCGAGCGCACGGAGCAATTTCCTCGCGCGAGTGCAGGAGATCCTGGTGAGCGTCACTCGTCAGGTAGGCAAGTCAGCCGACATCGGCGAGGCGGTGGAAGTCGCGGCGCCCGAACTCCTGTCGATCCTGCGGAGCACCGGTGGTGTCGTCGCCATCGATGGACGGCTCCACACCTTCGGCGAAGTGCCTCCGGCGGAGCAACTCACCGCACTGATCGACTGGCTGAAGGTTGAATGTGACACGGAGGTCTTCCATACGGAGTGTCTCGCCCAGCATTATCCCGAAGCCGCAGCGTTCCCCGAATCCGCGGCCGGCCTGATGATCGTCCGCATGGACTCCGAATTCGACAACTTCACCCTGTGGTTCCGCGGGGAGGTCGTGCATACGATTTCGTGGGCGGGCGAGCCCAACAAATCTCTTGTCAGGGGCGACAACGGAATTCGCATAGAGCCACGCACTTCGTTCGCGCAATGGATCGAGGAGCAGCACGGCCGATCCATCCCGTGGTCGCCTGTCGAAGCCGAATCGGCGCAAGCGCTGTCGCTGATGCTCACCGAGGTGCTGACCCAGACGGCGATGAAATCGCACACGGCCTCAACCGCTTCTCGGCTCAAGTACCTCGCGGATCACGACCACCTGACGGGGCTGCCCAACCGCCGGCTGCTAACCGAAAAGCTCAACGCCGCCGTGGCGAATGCCGAAGTGAAGAAACGCGATTTGGCTGTGCTTTTCATCGACCTCGACCACTTCAAGACGATCAACGACAAACTCGGGCACCTCAGTGGCGACCGCTATCTGCAAGAGCTGGCACGTCGGCTGAGGGAGAATCTGCGACACTACGACATCCTGGCGCGCTGGGGCGGAGACGAATTCGTCGTCATCATCGAAGGGGTGCGCAATCCCGAACCAACCGACGAGACGATTGCGCGTCTGCACAAGCAATTGGCAGTGCCGCTGGCATTGGACGGCTATGAAGTGATCCCGTCGGCAAGCATCGGCGTCGCGCGCTATCCGAGCGACGGCACGAGCGGCGTGCGATTGATGCAGGCGGCCGATCAGGCGATGTACCGCGCGAAGAAGAGCAGGCCAAAGGCCTTGGTGCTCACGCCCCGCGATCCGGACACCCGATCGGGCCGGTCCATCGACGTGGGATCGCAACTACGCCGTGCGGTCGCCGAACACGAATTGGTTCTGCACTATCAACCTCAGTTCCGTACCGAGTGCGGCTCCCTGGCGGGGCTCGAAGCCCTGCTCCGCTGGAACCATCCCACCCAGGGGCTCATTGCTCCGCCGGCTTCGTTACCCGACGCCGACGGCGAGGACGTGATGCGCACGATCGCGGATTGGGTGCTGCGGAGCGTGTGCGCACAGCTGGCCGAGTGGAAGCCCACGATGCCGCCCTCAGCGGTGATCGCCATCAATATCGGCTCGGCCGAATTCGATATGGACCTGGCCGGACGTGCGGCGGACTGCGCCGGAACCGCGGGCATATCCACAGCAAACATTGCCTTCGAAATGACCGAGGAGACTTTGGAACGCCGTTCAAACGCGGTCCCGGTACTTCAGCGGTGTGCCGACACCGGCATCAAGCTGACCGTCGACGATTTCGGAACAGGCTATATGTCCCTCGGCCAACTGCGGGAACTTCCGATTTCCAGCTTCAAGATCGATCAACAGTTCGTCGATGGGGCCCTGAGGGACGAACGAGACGCGGCGATCATCCGAAGCGTCGTGGCCATGTGCAACAGCCTGGGCATCGAATCCGCCGCCCAAGGGGTCAGCTGCCGGGAACAACTCGACTTCTTGCGGGCCGAACACGTCGACGTGGTGCAGGGCCCCTACCTCGGCGACCCGATGCCCGAGAGCCAGATCGCCTACCTGCTGGCGGGAACACCTCGATAGGCTGCTATCCCCCGCCGGCTGAAACGTTGGTGAGCGCCTGAATCCGGGTGACCAGGACGCACGTCCACTCGGTCAGGTAGTCGGCAGGCAGTGATGCCGTTCGATCCTCGTCGAGGCTGCGGGCCAGCTGTAGTCCGAGAATGCTGTTGAGGGCCAGCGCGGACAGCACCCTGATCTGGTCCGGGGATGAGCTCGGCGTCCAAGCGGTGATCCAGTCGGTGAGTTCGGCTGTGAGCCCATCGATCAGCGCACGGTATGCGGTGTCCAAGAGGGTCGATTGGCCGACTGGTGTGCGGGAGGCGATTTGTATCAGTTCGAACTCTTGGGTGAGGACGGTATTGAGGTATCGGCCGAGGACCGTTAGTTCCGCGTGCAGATTTCCCAGACCTGCGAAGAGTGCCCGGATGTCGGACATGGCCTGACGCCGATCCAGCTGGCGGTTGATGCCGGCTTCCAGCAGGGCTTCTTTGGATTTGAAGTGGTGATAGAGAGCACCAGAACCGGCGGTTAGGCCGGCAGCCGATTCGATTTGGGAGATACTGGCGGCTTGGTAGCCGTAAGTGCTGAACAAGCGCATCGCTTCGGTGACGAGCCGCTCACGCGTTGGAGTGACAGTTGACATCGATGGTTGACCCTTTTCGCGTATCAGGAAGCGTGCACCGTGATTCAGACATTACTTTGCCATAGAAACTCAATTCAGGGGTGACGTGATGGATCGGGGAGACGGGCAGGTTCCACGGGGGCGAGCACGACGACTTGCGCCGTTGGCAGTGCTGACCGCACGCACCATCTGTGGTCGATTTGTTGCCGGGCTGAGAGAAGCCGTCGGCGCCGAGGGCGCGGTGGCGGAGTTCGATCAACGGTCGGCCCGACGATACGCGGCGCTGCTGGGTCGATCGCGCGGTGTGTTGATGAAAGCCGGCCAGATCTTCGCGATGTGCGAAACAAGCGAATGGGGTGGGGGTGGATTCGAGCCCTATCTGAAGGCGTTGAGTCAGGTTCAGCATGAAGTGCCGGCGATGAATCCTGCACTTATCGAGTCGATACTGAACGCCGAACTTGGCGCCGGAATGGGCAGCATCGCCAGCTGGGATCCCGTGCCGATAGCCACGGCCTCTATCGGCCAGGTACATCGAGGCGTTCTGACCGACGGTCGGGCGGTCGCGATCAAGGTTCAATATCCAGGGGTTGCCCAAGCAATCGAGGACGACCTTTCCAACGCCGAACTGTTGACGACGTTTCTGAAACTGGTGGCATCGGGAACCTCGGCGAAGACCGATATCGGTGCTATCGCATTAGCGACGTCTGCTCGGATCCGTGACGAGATCGACTACGCAAGCGAGGCGAAGACATTAGCGATTTTTGCTGAGCTGTACCGGGATCATCCGTTCATCCGCATCCCCGACGTGGCTTCTGAAGCCTGCGGCGCCCGGGTGTTGACCATGACGTATCTCGACGGCATTGACTGGGCCGAAGCCCAACACGCTGAACAGGAGTTGAAAAACACGTGGGCGGAAGCCATTGTCCGATTCGCCTATGGCAATCGCTGGTTGGCAGGTTTGCTGCATGCAGACCCCCACCCCAGCAACTACCGCTTTTTTCCGGACGGCACGGTCGGATTTCTGGATTTCGGTTGTGTCCAGAAGCTGACCGACACGGAACGTCACAGCTGGTATCGAATGATTCGGGCTGCCGCGGAGGGCCGCAAGGCCGACTTGCGAGACGCTATGTCGCAGTTGGGTTTCCTCGATATCGATCCCACGCTGAGCGCCGACGAGCTTTACGACTGGTGGGCACAACTGCTCAGCGACATCATCGTCGACCCGCAGCCTGTCGTCTATGCACCAGGCACTCGTACGCGAGTTCTGTCGAGCTTGTTCGTTCAGGATCCGCATCATCCGGTGAATCGAGTCAGCCTTTCCGCTGCGGGCGCGTTCACCGCCCGGATTCAGCTGAATTTGGTCAGCATCTGCGCGGCCCTGGGCGCCACTCTGCCGATCCGAGCGATCTCCGAAGATATGGATGGGATTAGCGAGCCCATCACAGATCTGGGCCGCCAGCACCATGAATGGGTACGTCAACGAGGACTGAGATTGATACCTAAGCTCGATTAATAGTCCACTTGACTAAATCCAAGTGTTCACTTTGCTACAAGCATGTGCGGCTTGGTATCTTTGCGACTCTGGTAGCCACCGTTAGGGCGAGTCGCGAGGATAGGTATGACGTTCACTGTTTCAGTTTCGGCTGCACCGGTTGACGATTCCGATGCCGACGGGTCACCCACCCCAGCTCCGGATCTGATCAGTGCCACCGCACCAGGGCTCGTGATGCTGGAAGCGATCCTGCGTGCGGGCACAGTCACCGAAGCGGCCCGCTTGTGCGGCGTCAGTCAACCAACACTGACGCGGGCCATGTCACGCTGGGAAGCCACGGCAGGGACAGCACTTTTCGACCGTTCCCGCCGGACAATTCGCTGGACGGGGCCCGGCCGCGAACTGGCGACCTTGGCAACCTCAACCCTCAACGGCTTCCGGTCTGCCCTGTGCACGGGCCGATCGCCGAAGGACAGCTTGGCGATCGGCTCACTGCACTCCCTTGGACAGGCCGTTCTCGCCGAACTGATCCCGAATTTCCTCAAGCAAAGCCCGTCGGAATCAGTCCGATTGATCGAGTCGTATTCGGACGAACTCGTCAATGCTACGCGGGCCGGGGCAATAGATCTGGCAATCGTTGACAGGCCATCAGATTTGACCGGGTTAGCCTGGCATCGCCTCGGCCAACAGCGACTCTCTTTGGTGTTGCCGGCCAATCATCCCGGCGCACATACCGGTCGTATCGATTTAGCGAATTTCAAGGACGACAAATTCGTCGCGCTCGACCATCGATTTGAGAGCCGAGTTCACGCCGATGAACTCTGCGCCGAAGCCGGATTCACCCCTTCGGTGGTTCTTGAATCCGACAATCCCTCCCGACTCCGGCAGTACGTGGCCAACGGCATCGGCATCGCTGTCCTCCCGGTCGACCTCTCGATCAATCCGCAAGTGAAATACATGCCTATCGATTCCAGTCTCGCCGTCCGTGAATTCGGAGTCGTGACAAACAACCGGACCAACACCACTGCACGAGTCCAGAACTTCATTGCCAATATCGAGGCACTGGAGAGGCGTTACGCCGGCTGGGCCGATCTTCTAGATCACTAGTCGATCTTGAAATCCTCGGATAACGCCAAAGGAATTATGACAATGTCTGACTCCGACCAATTGAACTCACCATTGCGCCGCCCCACTGTGTTACTGGTGTGCTCACAACCCAGCCTCACCAGCTCGGCTCTGTACTGCTTTAAAGGCATGGGCGCCAAGGTCATTGCCGTCGGCGATCCCAGCATGCGGTTCTTACGATACTCCCGGTTCTGCGAAGCCTTCGTCCCGTGTGATGTCGTCGGGGCCGATCCACATCGATTCGTCACACACATCAACTCACTAGCCGATAAGTACCGGGTCGATGTGATCGCACCGGGCGACAATGACAGTCAGTTGCTGTTGGCCGAGGTTCAGGACCGCCTAGAGGCACCGGTGTTTCCGCTCCCAACGTCGGAACAGCTTCTGCGACTGAACGACAAGCACGCCTTCTACGAAACCTGCGTCCAAATCGGCGTGCCGGTGCCAGCCTCGGTGTTCGTGTCCGACAAACACGAGCTGAATCCGGTCGAGTTGGGCGAGCGCTTCGGCTACCCCTTGATCGTCAAACCCACCACCTGGGGTGGATCTGATGGCGTTGTGCTCGCAGAGTCTGCGGAGGATCTTCGCAATCGGGTCATCGATAACGACGACTACCGGTTTCAGCCCCTTGTCGCCCAGGAATTCGTGCCTGGTCAGGATGTCGGCCTGAACGTCTTCGCGGTCGACGGCGAAGCCCTGCTCGCGGCACCACAGATGCGACGGGGTGACGAAGTCATCCAGCTAGACAATGACCCACTCGTGGCCCTGGGCAAGCAGTTTGTGGAAGCCACAGGACTGACCGGACTCGCCAATCTCGATGCCCGCCTTGATCCCGCCGGCCGCGTGACCTTCCTCGAGTGCAATCCTCGTATCTGGTCCACGATCTGCCATTCCCACTGGTGCGGCGAGAACTACGTGGCCGCCGGGGTCCGCCATGCGATGGGGCACTCCCCCACCGGCCCGACGAACATTTCCGGCCGGTCTGTCACCTCGCCGGCACGCCTGCTATCCGACATGGCGAGGCGCCGCCGAGCGCCCCGCTCCTTGAACCGGTACGAGCGCAAGGCAATTGCGGACGGTATCTCCGACCCGGTGTTGCTCTTCCGCCGCTACTTCGAACGCAGCCCGCGTCAGGACGCGCCTTCGATGTACTGATTTCGGGGCCCGTGTTGACCAGAGTTTAGGGGCGCGCCGAATAGCTTGCGGGAGTGCTGAGGAGATTCTGAAGGTCCAGCGGAGGGCTGAATAAGTAGCCCTGCCCGATGTCACACCCGTATCCATGCAATAGCTCGGCGGTATCGCGATCTTCAACGCATTTCGCGACTGCGGTCAACCCGAGTCCGTGGATCATCCCCACTGCCGCCTGTACCAACGCCGCGGCACGCGAATCGTTCAGTATCGGAGCGATCAGGCTGGAATCGAGTTTCACTTCATCGATCGGCAGATCTCGAAGATACGACAATGCGACGTGGCCCTTGCCGAAATCGTCAATCGCAACCCTGATTCCGTTGTCGCGCAGCGTATTCATGATTCGACTCGCAGTTGAAAGATTGTCCAGCAAAAGGTCTTCGGTGGTCTCGACCGCCAGCGAGCCGGCCTCAAGCCCGCCCCGAATGATGGGAGACAGCACCATATCGATCACGGTTGGATCGGCCATCAGTGGGACGAACATATTGATGGAGACAGGTACGTCGAGCCATTGGCGACGCCACACCCCCGCGTCTCGAACCGCCGTCTCAACAACGAATTCGGTGACCTGGCGGATCAACCCGTGACGCCGTACCAGGGGCAGGAATTGGCTGGGTGCTATCACCCCTCGGCTGGGGTGCGGCCAGCGTAGAAGTGCTTCGACGCCAACGATTTTCATAGTGGTCAGGTCGTATTTGGGCTGATACACCAATGCCATCTGGTGATCATCGATCGCGCGTCGCAACTCCTGCGCCAGAAGAACATTCGCTCGATGACTCGTCAACAGCTCAAGCCGTCCCGTCTGGCTTTCGTTGGCGTTCCGATCAGTAGATTCGGGCTTGAACAACTGCGGTGAGCGGTCCCCCGACTGCTTACCTACATACATCGCAAGGTCGGCTCGTTTGAGCAGAGCTTCAGCCGACAGGTCCGAATCGCTACCGGCAGCCAGAGCCACACCGATGCTGGCGTCGATCAGGACCTCATGGCCCTGAATCACGAATGGCTCGTCCAAAGCCGCGACGAGTTCGCGAGCCACCGCCTCGACGCCGGCGGGGGTGTCCTCGATGTGAACAGCAAATTCATCGCCCCCGAGCCGCGCAACAGTGCCCCCGTCTCCGATGCATCCGATCAGGCGGGCCGCTATCTCGATCAGGAGCTGGTCGCCCCCGGCATGGCCCAACGTATCGTTGACCAGCTTGAAGTCGTTGAGATCCAGCAGTATCACGCCCACACAATCCGTGCCCGCAGGCCGATGAGCTAACGCCTGCTCAAGCCGCAATCCGAACAGTGCCCGATTCGCCGCACCGGTGAGCGGGTCGTGCAGCGCCTGCTGCGATACAAGGGCCAGTAATCTCCGATGCTCGCTGACCGAGAAGAACTGCCGGGCCAGCACCGCTGCTATCAGCACGACACCGACGAACTGAACCGGGCCCGATTGTGCGATCCGTTCAGGCGCCAGCGCTGCCGCCACACCCGCGAGCAACACCGGCATATATGGCAGGCATATCGAAGCCCATCCCAGCTTCGACGGCCGCGACAGCTCACTGTCGCCGGCATCATTCTCAGCACGGCTGAATCTGGCGGCCGCCGTTATGAGCAACAAACCCGCTATCCAACCGAAATCGATGGGACTGCTGAGCCCATACCGATCGCCGGCTATCAGGTAGGCGAACCCGATGTCTGCCGCAGCAATACAGATGACACCAGCCACCAGGAAGGCCAGTGACAGCCGCAGTGCTGTCCCAGCCCGAATCAAGACAATCGCTGCGGCTGTGAGGATCGCGATGTCACTGGTCGGGTAGCCCAGCGCCAGCGCGAATGTCCCAGTGCCGGAAGACCCTTCGGCAAAAGGGTCACCAAGGATCGTCAACCACGAGGCGACGAAAAGCGAGGAAGCAACGATGACACCGTCGAGCAGCTGGACCGCACGTGTCTGCACGCTTCGACCGCTCGGATACAGCATGAGCCCAACGCAGGCGCTCACGGTCCACAACAAAAACGCAGCGTCAGCGATGGACGGGAACGTGAGCCGATGCCGCACGAATTCACTGTGATCCCAGATGAGTTCACCGATAGCCCAGCCAAGGCGACCGACCCCGAGCGTGATCCACGCGACACGCAACCTGCCGCTCGCCGCCTTCGCCGCAGACACCGCGCTGAACAACGCAACCAGGGTGAGTACCGTTAACAGAACCCTGTTCACCGTCCATTGCTCGACACCGAGAACCCGGCCGCCACAAGCCCAGACGGCCACCACGGTCAGAAAAAGAACAGCGAATCCGACGGCATCGACCCTGGGTACTGTTCGCGGTGCAGTCATTGGCGAATCATTCGCTATTTTTAAGTAAGTCTGTAAGTCTTCTGCACATCGTAGAGGTTGATGCTGTTGTCCCAGGACAATTTCGACGTTACTGCCTCAAGAATTCCGGCGTGGGTGGTGAGGTATCCCGCAGCGCCGATCGTCATCGAGACGGGCGCGCCAACTCCGGCCGCAACCGTGGCAGACAGCGGATTTTCGTATCCGACTCCCAGCTTGAACAACGACCATCCGCCGATCAACCACCAACCGTCCGGGGCGAAGATGCCGTAATCCATGGTCGCGTAGGGGGTCAGTGTCGCGGTGAGGCTCGCTCCGGTGACCTTTGCGAAATCGCTGTAGCTCAGATCCGGATACCAGTTGGCCCCGAGTCCGACGCCCGAAGGTTTGGACTGCGTGTTGTAGGCGAACAACACCCCCGGCACCAGGTAGGCATGGGCCTCAAGCTTTTCCGGGCAGGCCGCGTCCCCGCATTGCACTCCGACACCGAACTCGCCGTCGACCCCAAGGCCAAGAGCGAAGCGATCGACAAGCAGTGGACCGGGAGTTGAGTAGTCCCAATTCAGCAGATTCGTCCTCGGCGCGTGGATGACAGCACCATCCTCACCGAGATTCACCGTTAGCGCCGGGCCGGTCTCGACTGCGGCGAGAACGGACATCGACCACTTGCCTGGCGCCAGTTTGGACCAGAAACCGTTCGGCATGAACGCGTAGCCGTAGGCGATGGCATTGACGTCGTAGCTCAACACCAACGACGCGTCCACCTCAACTGAGGCGTCGTCCCCCAGTCCTTCGTCTGACTCCTCGGCTTTCCATTCCTTCTTCAGCGGGGACATGTTGATGACCGTCGCGAACGGCAGGAATTGGCCGTCGCATTTGTTGCCTGCTTCACAAGCCGCCCTCAGGCTGCCGGGGTGGAACAACGGATCTGCGCTGCTTCCAACGTTTGTCTTCCAGACGGCGCCCGCCTCGCTCGCCTCCTTGGCGAAGGCCACGGCCGCTTTGAGGGTCTCCTGGCTGAAACTCGTCGGACTGGGCCCCGGAGCGGTGCCGCAGCGGTGTATTCCGCAAACGAGTTGTGTCCACTCGTTCTGGCCTGTGCCGCCGGAGATCACGCCCGACCATTGCTGCACCGCCCCGCTGTCGAAGCCGACGACGACACCGTCGCGGGCGACCACATTGCCGCTCGAGTCGACGAGGTCCTGGTGCACAGGAATCATGGTCGTGATGTGTTCCGACGAGTTGTAGTAGTCAATCCATTGGTTGTTGTGCACCGACTTCCAGACGTTGGCTGTCGTGCCGCTACCGCGATACCACTGTTGCACCGACTTATCTGCCAGGGTGACGATGATGCCGGGCGTGCTGCTATCCGCGGAGTTGAACGTTGTCATGTGAGTGACACCGCTGCCCCATGCCGGGTTCTGCAGCGAGGTCCACGTGTTACCGGTGTACATGCTCAGCGACGCATTCGAGCCTTTCGACACCACCAGGCTCGAGCCGTTTGAGCCGGGAACATGGTAGGAGGCCATAGCGGTGACCGATTGGCCGTCCTGCTGTTTCAACACCACCGGGGACAGGTCCGGGTGCCGCAGGTCCCAATACAGAACCGACCCTTTGCTGTAACCCAACGCGACACCGTCGGCGTAGCTGATGATCGCCGTCTTCGCGTCCAAGATTCCTTGATCTTGTGCCAGGTCTTTCATCTTCACCACTGGTCCGCCATCCGACGGAATGAACTGCACCAACGTCCTGACAGACGGCGGCGTACTGACAGTCTGTGTCACGACGACGCCGTAGTCACAGTTGCTGCCAGAACAGGCAGCATCACCAGTCCGTGGCACCACAACCAGGTTCTTCACCGACCCGTTCGCTGACCTCGGCAGCAGTTCGTGCCAGTTGTTGTTCCACGCAGCAAGATTCGTGCCGGCGGGCCCGTCCCACTTCCACACCGATCCGTCGTCAAAGCCCACGGCGATCCCGTCGCCGTAATTCGCCAGTGTTGAAATGGTCGAACGGTTGGGCCACTCAGTGCTGTGTAGGTCGACCCAGCCGTCGGTGGCCGACCACAGGCGAACCTTGCCCGACTGCCAGCCAACGATGAACCCGGGGGCCGTCGCCAACGTCGCCGGCTGGGTGATCACAGTGGAGACCACGGTCTGGGCTTTGCTGACGCGGTAGGTGCCGATCTGACCGTCAGAGCCGCCTTGGCCGCCGGTGTATTTATTGCAGGTGTCGCCGGATTGTTCGATGCACCGGCCAGTCTCCGGCACGATGAACTCAGTGATGTAGGTGCCCGGTGTGACACCGACGCCGGTAATTTCCTTGCCGACTTCGACTGTGCTTCCAGGACCCAGCGCCGTCACCGTCAAGACGTTGCCGGTGATGCTGCCGGTGAAGTTGCCGGCAATCAGGTTGCCCTCGGCATCCTGCAATGGCCGGTCATAGGCCAATATGTTCTGAACAATCGAAGTATCCGCAAACTGCCGAAGGTCTTCTTGCATCTTGCCGTCGGTCCAAAGTTCCAGCGACCCGTTTTGGCGGCCGATCACGAAAGACTGCCCAAGCGGTATGGAAGCGGTTACCGATGAGTCGCTGGATACGGGGTTCGACGTCGACAATGCTGTCGGAGCCACCTCATCGCCCGCATCCGCCACCTGCTGGTGGTCGAACGCGTACAGCCCGTACTGCTCGAAGCTGATCGAACTGGCGGTATCGGCAAACATCGCGGCGTTGCGGAAGTCGAGATCCGCTGTGGTGAACTGCCGGCTCGCGTCGATCGAATAGGTAGTTCGGAAGTCCTCATACTCGGACTTCAACCCGAGCCCAACCACGTCCCACCGATCGACCGCATCCGGCCGCACCTCAGTATCAGGGGTCAGCTGCCCGGTCAACACATACTGGCCGTCGGCGTCCTGGCTCATCGAAACGTTGGACAGCAACAGAGCCTGCGAGGTGTTGTCCTCAGCGGTGAAGGTGACGCCCAGATCCATGCTGCCACCGCTATGAATGGCCTTCGCCTGGAATTCCGGCCAGAGCTGCAACGCTCTTTCCAGACTGAGCTGGCCGAGATCACCGGTGGAATCCATCCACATCACCTGGTCGTCAGGCGTGGCCTCGGCAAGGGTCACTGTTGCCGTGAACAGGTTCCCCAACGGAGATTTCCGGACCGTGATGTGACCGGCGGCGTTCGGCAGATACAAGGCTATGTCGTTGCGGGCCTGCTGGGACTGACCGGAACCGTCGAAGGGTTCAGCCGGAAGTGGCGCGCCCACTTGCACTTCCACCACCCGCACATCGTCATTGGCGAACGGGGTCAACAGATTCAGCGACAGCGACGGCCGGGTGGCGGCGACCTCCACCGCGAAGGAATCCACCCCGTCATAACCCGCTCCCGGGGTGTAGACGTAACCGCCGTCCGCGCCGATAGTGACGCTCCCAAGCGTGGGCCCGGCGATGACTCGATACGTCAAGGCGTCACCTTCGGCATCGAACCCACCGATGCGGCCCCGGACAGTTCCGTCCCCGGAGGTATATGGAGTCGACGGGGCGACCTGCGGGCCATAGTTGAACAACGTCTTGCGCACCATCAACAGGGCGCCCTCGAGGTAATTGGTGACGTCGTTGACGGGCAGATCATTCAGCGAGTTCGCCAGCCGATTGAAGAACGTCTCCGAAGCTGTACGGATCTGGTCTGCGACCGGCTCCACCGCATGGTCCGCCGTGCTCCGAGTCCGAACAGCAGCACTCACCCCACCGGTCGTAGCCATTTCAGGCTGCACCGCAGCGACCACCCAGGCTGCTGGTGACGCAGCGGACTGCCGGGGCAGAATTGACTGGGAGCCACCATCCCGGCCCGCCGACACCTTCCCGATGCCGACACGCGATCCCGGTTTAGCCGACACGGCCACCCGACGCGGCCCCTCCCGGTCCTGCGTGACCGTGCGCTGCGACCGCCTGGACGCCCCGGTGTTCGGCCTGGCCGCACCCCGGCCGGCCTTGGCCGACCCACCCACCGCCGACGAATCCGCGGATACCGACGTCTCATCGCCGTTGCCGGTATCTGCAGCCGCCACCCCGGCAGCCTGCGGACCCGCCAACGACAAGCCCAATACGAATGCTGCCGCGCCTACGCGCACACCCACTCCGAGATTAGAGTTGGACATTTGGTTGCTCCCCACCGTTCGAGTCATTCGGGTCGTTCGGGTCGAAAGATGACCAGGTGCTCGTGGCCCGTTCGCTCGTTTGGCGACGCGGTGTTCGAGCAAGGTGGCGAAAGCCTATGGTAGAAGGCCATATTGCGCATCCCTGGCATCCGTCGATTCATTCATTTGCGAATGATCCAAATTTGCCGGCTCGGGCCAGGATCTAAGCCTCGATAGCCTGCGGAACCGGCTTGTCGATCAGCTTGTAGGACAGCGGACGGTTCGGATCCGGCTCTTCCACCGAGACGTTCGGGAGACTGAATTTGGTGTTGCCCATCTGGATGGTCATGAACCCGGTGTAGCGGATAACCGGAGCTGCGACGTAAATGTCGGTGTTGGTGAGCGGCGGCACCGTCACCGTGGTCTGCTGGGAGAAACTGTGGGTCTTGGTGACTGAATGCCCGTACTCGGCCGAGATGGACGCCGAGATGATGCTGAGGAGCTCAATCCCCACCGATGCGCTGACCGAGATGCTCTCAGTGGCGCTGAATTCACTGGTCATCGTGACGGCTTGGGACAGGGTGGAGTTGCTCTGCCCATTGTCCAGGGTGTTCCAAAACCCTAGCGGGCCAACCGCATTCGGGTCACGCTTCACCGACTTGTATTTGACGTGATCCTGGGCTGCAAGGATTTTCAACATACTGTCCAGACCCAGCCGCTCGATGAAAGCCGCTTGCGCCAACGGATCGTCGATCACCACTTCGGTACCGGGATTGTCCATAAAGACGACAGAATCGCCAATTCCAACCGGCGGACCACCGATTCCCGCCGTGCACACTTTGCTGGTCTGACAACCGACGTAGGTGCCCACATATCCGGACCAGTAGTCGATGACTTTGGCTTCCATGCTGACGCGGATCCACTCCGACGAATCAGCCCCATCGGGGGCGTAAGCCAACTCAACTTTGTCGCCCACGTTCAGCTTGATCTTCGTGACGTCGCCGGGGAGAAATTCTCGCGGGATCTGGTCATAGTCGAACCCTTCCGGGGCCGTCTCAGCGACCAGCTGGTAGGGCGTTGCCGAGTAGTTGGAGATCGTGAATGTCCGCGGGTAAGCACCCAGAACCGGCGCCGAAACCGGCTCCAGCGAGACCGGGACGGTCACCACAGTCGAATTCAGGGCCGGATTCAGCAGACCGAACAGGCTTCGCAGGTTGAACCCGGAGCTACGGATGGCGACGGTGAAGCTGTCGTCCAAACCGTCTTCGGGGATCTCCTGAGCATCCGTCGGCACGTAGCTGAAAATGCCGTCCTCGCTGATCTCCACGCTGCCGTAGAGGGGTTGGCCGGTCACCGTGTAGCTCAAGCGATCGCGGGGATCGCTCGACGCGTTGAGCGTGCCCAGAACGAATCCGATTTCGTCATCGGTGATCAGCTGACTGGGGACGGCCGTCACGGGTGCGCCGAGAAGGAAATACCGGACATTGCTCTGCACCGCTGCAGCCAGCGAGGTCCACCAGTTCAGCGCACCCAGAAGTGCGTTCGGCACAACTTCCGGAGCGGATGAGGATGCGACGCGCAGCGCACTGACCGCCGACGTCGCACGAGCGACACGCTGCACCTCAGGAGTGCTGAGCTCGACTGACACCGATTCAGGCGCAACGAAACCCGTCGTGTCGATGGGCTGCAAATTCTGGTTGGACCAATCCGACGTCGGTGAGGTCACCACTGCGTCGAAGTCGACGTCGGCAACCGGAATTTGAGGAGCAGCTACCGACGGCTTCGGCCCAAACTCTTTGCGAGCCAACGCCTTTACTGAGCCCGCATTAGCTTGTCGCTCCGACAACACGCGCGGCCTGGCCGGCCCCGCATCCACGTCAGAACCGCGCGACTTCGGGCCGGCTCCGACTCGTGGCGAGCCCGCTTCACTCTCAGCCCCCGCAGCGGAGTTGTTCGCCGCTGCCGAATCGTCCGGCGCCGCGGCGGCGACCCCGCCACCAAGACCGACAGCAACGCCCACACCCACCGCGACCGCACTCAGACCGGTCGTGATTCTGCCTGTCATTTCGTTCCTCCGCCAGAGCCCGATAGCTGCGCTTCGCTGTTCACCAACGCATAACAGCGTCGGAGTGAGCTCAAATCCGAGTCCGAGCCGTTGTCGCGATCAGGATTGAATTCGAGCTATCGGCAAACTTAGGGACAGGTGCATGCCACACGCACCCCGAAGGTTCGCGATTCATTCATTTACGAATCGTTTGCCGGCCGGGCCTTGCCGGCCTGTAGGGGAATGTGTGCGGGGTGGCCTGAATCATGTTGTGGGAGACGCACTTTGGGGCTCGCGGCAACTCGAGCCAAGGCCGCATATGGCGCCTCTGTATCGGGGTTTCCAGCGGTGCGCGGCGTTGATTCGTTTGCCGGCGTTGTGTGCCTCCTGTGTGGGGTTGGCCGTGGTGGGGCGCCTCGGCGGACGTGGTGCGCTGTGGGTTTGGTGTGGGTGGTTGGCGGCGGGTTTCCGGCGTGGGGTGGCCGCTGGGGGTGGGTGTAGGGCTGGGGGTTAAGGGGAGATGACATTGAGGGAGTAGTAGAGCCCGGCGACATACACGGTGCCGTCCGATGCCACCGCGATTCCGGTCGGCTGCATGCCGACCCCGATGGTGGCGGTGACCACGTCACCGACGATTTTCGACACGCTGAAGCCGGAGAAGTTGGTGACGTAGACGGTGCCGTCGGGGGCGACCGCGACGCCCCGCGGGCCATTGCCGACCGTGATGGTGGCGGTGACGGTATTCCCCACAATCTTCGATACTGTGCCGGAGACATTGTTGGCGACGTAGACGCTCCCGTCGGGGGCGACCGCGACGCCCCACGGGCCATTGCCGACCGTGATGGTGGCGTTGACCGTATTCCCCACAATCTTCGACACCGTGCTGCTGCCGGAGTTGGCGACGTATACGGTCCCGTTGGAAGCGACCGCTACACCCTGCGGACTCGCACCGACGGTGATCGTGGCCGTGATCGTGTTCCCCACAATCTTCGACACCGCGTTGCTGGAGTAGTTGGTGACGTAGGCGGTGCCATCGGACGCGACCGCTACGTCGGGCGGATAAGCGCCGGCGGTGATGGTGGCCGTGACAACGCCGTTCACAATTTTCGACACGCTGTTGCCGTAGCTGTTGGTGACGTAGACGGTGCCGTCAGGGGCGACAGCGACACCCTGCGGGCCGTCGCCGACGGTGATGGTGGCGGTGACGGTTCCGCCGACGATCACTGAGACGTTATCGGCGCCGGAGTTGGTGACGTAGACGGTGCCGTTTGGGGCAATTGCGACACCGACCGGGGCGAAGCCCACGGCGATGGTGGCGATGACGGCTTGTGCAGTGTTGCCGCCTGCTCCGCCGGTTCCGCCGGTGCCTCCGGTCCCGCCGGTGGTGGGGGTGCCTAGTTGTCCGGTGGTGCCGGTGGTGCCGGGGGCGCCGGTTCGTCCGGCGGTGTTGCCGGCTTTGCCGCCGGTGCCGCCGGTGCCGCCGGTGCCGCCGGGGGCGTTGATGGCGCCGTCGCCGCCGGCGCCGCCGGTGCCTCCTGTTCCGCCTTTGCTGGTGGTGCCGCCGGTGCCGCCGGTGCCGCCTTGGCCGCCTTGGCCGCCGGTGCCACCGGTGCCGGGGGTGTTGCCGGTGCCGCCGGGTCCGCCGGTGCCGCCGCGGCCGCCTTGTGCGCCGCGTCCGCCGGTGGTGCTGAGGTTTCCGTGGGTTCCGGTGCCACCGGTGCCGCCTTGGCCGCCTTGAC
>JAXLRY010000011.1:0-155293 GCA_046330895.1 Mycobacterium sp.
TACCTTGTTACGACTTCGTCCCAATCGCCGATCCCACCTTCGACGGCTCCTTCCTTGCGGTTAGGCCACCGGCTTCGGGTGTTACCGACTTTCGTGACGTGACGGGCGGTGTGTACAAGGCCCGGGAACGTATTCACCGCAGCGTTGCTGATCTGCGATTACTAGCGACTCCGACTTCATGGGGTCGAGTTGCAGACCCCAATCCGAACTGAGACCGGCTTTTTGGGATTCGCTCCACCTTGCGGTATCGCAGCCCTTTGTACCGGCCATTGTAGCATGTTTGCAGCCCTAGACATAAGGGGCATGATGATTTGACGTCGTCCCCACCTTCCTCCGAGTTGACCCCGGCAGTCTCCTACGAGTCCCCGGCATTACCCGCTGGCAACATAGGACAAGGGTTGCGCTCGTTGCGGGACTTAACCCAACATCTCACGACACGAGCTGACGACAGCCATGCACCACCTGTATACCGCCCTTGCGGACCCCATATCTCTATGAGTTTTCGGTATATGTCAAGCCTAGGTAAGGTTCTTCGCGTTGCATCGAATTAAGCAACATGCTCCGCCGCTTGTGCGGGCCCCCGTCAATTCCTTTGAGTTTTAGCCTTGCGGCCGTACTCCCCAGGCGGGGCGCTTAATGCGTTAGCTACGGCACGGAGAACGTGGAAGGTTCCCCACACCTAGCGCCCAACGTTTACGGCGTGGACTACCAGGGTATCTAATCCTGTTCGCTCCCCACGCTTTCGCTCCTCAGCGTCAGTAGTTGCCCAGAGACCCGCCTTCGCCACCGGTGTTCCTCCTGATATCTGCGCATTTCACCGCTACACCAGGAATTCCAGTCTCCCCTGCAACACTCTAGCTAGCCCGTATCGAGTGCAGGCTCGGGGTTAAGCCCCGAGTTTTCACACCCGACGTGACAAGCCGCCTACGAGCTCTTTACGCCCAATAAATCCGGACAATGCTTGCACCCTACGTATTACCGCGGCTGCTGGCACGTAGTTAGCCGGTGCTTCTTCTGCGGGTACCGTCACTTTCGCTTCGTCCCCGCTGAAAGAGGTTTACAACCCGAAGGCCGTCATCCCTCACGCGGCGTCGCTGCATCAGGCTTGCGCCCATTGTGCAATATTCCCCACTGCTGCCTCCCGTAGGAGTCTGGGCCGTATCTCAGTCCCAGTGTGGCCGGACACCCTCTCAGGCCGGCTACCCGTCGTCGCCTTGGTAGGCCATTACCCCACCAACAAGCTGATAGGCCGCGGGCCCATCCCACACCGCAAAAGCTTTCCACCACAAACCGTGAAGTCCATGGTCCTATCCGGTATTAGACCCAGTTTCCCAGGCTTATCCCAAAGTGCAGGGCAGATCACCCACGTGTTACTCACCCGTTCGCCACTCGAGTCACTCCGAAGAGCACTTTCCGTTCGACTTGCATGTGTTAAGCACGCCGCCAGCGTTCGTCCTGAGCCAGAATCAAACTCTCCAAACAAAAACCCCCCAGACCAAACCCCAGGCAGAATTCGAATCAGAAAAATTTGACAGACAAAAAGACACCAAACAAACTGGCATCACAAAAACCACACCCCCAAACGAGAAAACGAGGCATGGCAAAAAACAACAAACAAAAACCACCAAACACACTATTGAGTTCTCAAACAACAGACCTGCATTTTGCCACCCGCTCGCAGGCAACCCTGCCAGCTTACTTCAGGGTTATGGCCGTGTCAACCCGCTGGAGCAATCATTTTCAGATCCTCCGGCAGCCGGACAACCAAGTACGTCGTTCACTGTACCCGCTCGATCTCCGCACCCAAACTCGTGAGGTTCTCGACGAACAACGGATAGCCCCGATCGATATGGAAAACGTCGTGCACCTCAGTCTCCCCGTCTGCCACGAGAGCAGCGAGAACCAGGCCGGCACCTGCGCGAATATCAGACGACCACACCGGCGCGCTCGAAAGTTGCGGGATTCCCCGCACCACCGCGTGATGACCGTCGGTCCGCGCGTCGGCGCCGAGACGAACCATCTCTTCCACGAACCGAAACCGGGCTTCGAAGACGTTCTCTGTGATCATCGAAGTGCCTTCAGCGATCGCCGCGAGGGCGATCGCCATCGGCTGAAGATCCGTCGGAAATCCGGGGAACGGAAGAGTCGCGATGTTCGCTGCCTTCGGCCTTTCGTACTGGACCACACGAAATCCGTCATCTGTCTGCGTGACCGTGGCGCCCGCGTCGTGCAGCTTGTGCAGGACCAGCTGAAGATGCGATGGATCGACGCCCGTGACGGAGATGTCGCCCTGTGTCATCGCCGCGGCGATTCCCCAGGTCGCGGCCACGATCCGGTCGCCAATGACTCGGTGCTCGGTCGGGTGCAACCGCGGGACACCGGTGATCGTCATAGTCGACGTACCAGCACCTTCGATCTGCGCGCCCATCTGGCTGAGCATCGTGCAGAGATCGACCACATCAGGTTCGCGCGCGGCGTTGTGAATGATCGTCACGCCTTCCGCGACGACCGCGGCCATCAGGATGTTCTCCGTCGCACCGACGGAGGGGAATTCAAGCTGAATCTCCGCCCCGCGTAAGACATCTGCGCTGGCGACGACGCAACCGTGTTCAATATTGCAGTCCGCGCCCAACTGCCGAAGTCCGGCCTGGTGCATGTCGAGCGGCCGAGAACCGATTGCATCGCCACCGGGAAGCGCCACCCGCGCCCGCTTGCATCGGCCGACCAACGGGCCGAGCACGCACACCGAAGCGCGAAACTGACGAACCGCGGCAAAATCGGCATCGTATTTGGGCTCATCGGGCGAGGTGATTCGCACCACCGATCCGTCGAGCTCCACATGGGCTCCAAGACCGCGGAGCACCTCAGCCATCAATGGCACATCGAGGATGTCCGGGCAATTCGTGATAGTGGTCGTACCCTCGGCCAACAGACTCGCCGCCATCAGTTTGAGCACGCTGTTCTTGGCGCCCCCGACAGCGACTTCCCCACTCAACCGATTGCCACCGGTCACCAGGAAACGCTCACCCACGGCGATAGTTTAGAGGAACCAAGCCCGCGCTCCGAGGCAGATGGCTACCAGTCGGCCCGGTACGTTTTAGGCATGGGAGTCCACCTGACCCGCATCTATACGCGCACCGGCGACGACGGAATATCGGGCCTGAGTGATTTCTCACGCGTCCCCAAAGACGATCCCCGACTGATCGCCTACGCCGACTGCGACGAAGCCAACGCCACCATCGGCGTTGCGCTGGCTTTGGGACGCCCCGACGAAGGCCTCCAGAAAGTATTGGCACAGATCCAAAACGACCTGTTCGACGCAGGTGCCGACTTGTCCACACCGGTCGTCGAAAACCCCGAGCATCCACCTTTGCGAATCACCCAGACCTACATCGACCGGCTGGAGGCATGGTGCGACGAGTACAACTCAAAGCTCCCTGCGCTGACCTCGTTCATCCTCCCCGGCGGCACCGGCTTGTCGGCGCTATTACATGTCGCCCGCACCGTGACCCGCCGCGCAGAGCGGTCGGCCTGGATCGCGGTGAAAGCCTATCCGGACACGGTCAGCCCATCACCGGCCAAGTACCTCAACCGCCTGTCCGACCTCTTGTTCATCCTGTCGCGGACGGCAAATCCCGGCGGTGACGTGCTGTGGCAGCCCGGCGGGGCTAAAGGCGACGACACCCAATCCTGAGCTCAGAGGCCGCCACGCCGGGCTCGTGGCGATGGTCGCGACTCGACCCAGGACAGAAAGGCGGTCCGCGCGCCCCGATCGAGCGCGAGTTCGTATCCGAGATGAGGCTCCTGTGTGGTGTCTCTCAACTCGAGAACAACAATCTCCTCGCTCATGATGTCCGACTCGTCGCCGAGTGGCGCACGCCGCGAGATGATCTCCAAACCCCGGCGTCCCAGCCGTCGATCAGGCCACAACCGAATGCTCGAGAGTCGATAGAAACGAGCTTCGCCGCCCCGATAGCGGACAACGCCATGTCGCCAGCCGTGCCCACCCACCGCGGGCATGTCTCGGAGAATCGCCGCCGTACCTCCCTGCCGGAGGCTCCATAGTCGATAACTCAACACCAACACGACGACGAGCAGCACACCCACCAGCGCGGCCATGACAGTCATCGCCGCGCCCATCAGAAGCCTTCTCGACTAGTCGAGTTGCCCCACCGCACGCAGCCGGGCCCGGCCCCGCGCGGCGGTCTGCGGGTCATCGGATGCGGCGTCGGCCTTGGCCGATTCCGCGTCGATCTCGGATTCGAACTCCGCCGTTTCGGCCAGGATCGTGACACCCGCGTCCGTCACCGACAGAAAGCCTCCGTCAACGGCGATGCGCAAGTCGTCCTGTCCCTCACGCTCGACACGAACCATCGCATCGTCGACCAGCTGCCCCACCAACGGAATGTGATTGGGAAGAATTCCGATCTCGCCAGCTGTCGTGCGGGTGAACACGAACGTTCCCTTACCCGACCAGATCTTGCGATCGACAGCGACGATGGCGACGTCCATTTCGGCCATCTCACATCACCCTTCGGTTCGCCGATTCACGACTCACAGCTTCGTACCGAGGCTTTCAGCCTTCTTCGCCAAATCGTCCAAGCCGCCGATCAGGAAGAACGCCTGCTCCGGCAGGTGATCGAACTCGCCCTTCGCCAACTTGTCGAACGCTTCAACGGTCTCCTTGAGCGGCACCGTTGAACCGGGCTGGCCGGTGAACTGCTCGGCCGCCATCATGTTCTGGCTCAGGAAGCGCTCGATCTTGCGGGCCCGGTACACCAGAACCTTGTCCTCTTCGGAAAGCTCGTCGATGCCGAGGATGGCGATGATGTCCTGAAGGTCCTTGTAGCGCTGCAGGATCCGGATGACCTCCTGCGCTACACGGTAGTGCTCGTCGCCCACAACGCTGGGATGCAGGATGGTCGAGCTCGAGGCCAGCGGATCGACCGCCGGGAAGATGCCCTTCGAGAAGACTGCGCGGGAGAGCTCAGTCGTGGCATCCAAGTGCGCGAACGTCGTGGCCGGAGCCGGGTCGGTGTAGTCGTCGGCGGGCACGTACACGGCCTGCATAGAAGTGATCGAGCGACCGCGAGTCGACGTGATGCGCTCCTGCAACTCGCCCATCTCGTCGGCCAGTGTCGGCTGGTAACCCACGGCCGAAGGCATACGGCCCAGCAGGGTCGACACCTCGGAACCGGCCTGGGTGAACCGGAAGATGTTGTCGATGAACAGCAGCACGTCCTGGCCCTGCTCGTCGCGGAAGAACTCGGCCATCGTCAGGGCCGATAGGGCCACCCGCATACGGGTGCCCGGCGGCTCATCCATCTGACCGAACACCAACGCGGTGTCCTTGAGCACGTTGGCGTCCGCAAGCTCGACCCACAGGTCGTTGCCCTCACGAGTGCGCTCCCCCACGCCGGCGAACACCGAAGTGCCACCGAAGTTGCGGGCGATGCGGTTGATCATCTCCTGGATGAGCACCGTCTTGCCCACGCCGGCACCGCCGAACAGGGCGATCTTGCCGCCGCGAACATACGGCGTCAGCAGGTCGACGACCTTCAGACCCGTCTCGAGCATCTCAGTACGAGGCTCGAGGTCGGCGAAGGCCGGCGGCTTGCGGTGGATCGACCACTGCTCGAAGTCCTTGCCATAGCCTGGCTCGTCGAGGCAGTCCCCGAGGGCATTGAAGACGTGGCCCTTCACACCGTCGCCGACCGGTACCGAGATCGACCGGCCGGTGTCGCTCACCTCGACGCCGCGGACCAGTCCGTCGGTGGGCTGCATCGAGATGCAACGCACCAGGTTGTCGCCCAGGTGCTGAGCGACCTCAAGGGTCAGAGTCTTGGCGAGCGCGCCGAAAGTGATGTCGGCGTGCAGTGCGTTGAACAGTTCCGGCACCGAACCACGCGGGAACTCGACGTCCACCACGGGGCCCGTGATGCGGACAACCCGGCCTGCGGTCTTCTCTGCGGTAGCAGTCATTTCCTCTTCGCTTCTCTAGCTTTCGACGGGGGCCTATTGGGCGTCGGCCAGCGCATTGGCGCCGCCGACGATTTCGCTGATTTCCTGGGTGATCTGCGCCTGACGCTCGCGGTTCGCCGCCAGCGTGAGCGCCTTGATCAGATCGTCGGCGTTGTCGGTCGCCGACTTCATGGCACGACGACGGGAAGCCGACTCCGAGGCCGCCGCCTCGAGCAGCGCCGCATAGACGCGGGTCGCTACATAGCGCGGCAGCAATGAGCCGAACAACTCCTCGGCGTTGGGCTCGAACGAGAACAGCGTCTGCGGGCCGGATTCGACCTCGCCCACGTACTCGACGACCATCGGTGCGATGCGCAGTGCCGCAGCCGTCTGCGACAACATCGACCTGAACTCCGTCGACACGATATGCAGCTCGTCGACGCCCAGGATGCCGTCGGCCCCCGGATCGTCGCCCTCGTCATCCGCCCCCGACATGAACGCGGTCACAAGGGTGTCCGCGATCGCCTTCGCATCTTCATAACTCGGCCGCTCGGAGAAACCGGTCCACGATTCGATCACCGTGCGTTGCCGGAAGTTGTAGTAGCCCAACGCCTTACGTCCAACGACGTAGAGCACCGGCTGCTTGCCCTCGTCGCGAAGCAGAGCGAACAGTTCCTCGGCCCGGCGCAGCAGATTCGCGTTGTAGCCACCGCACAGACCGCGGTCGGACGAGATCACCAGCACACCGGCCCGCTGCGGGTTCTCCCGCGCCACAAGCAACGGATGATCCAGCGCACTCGCACCCGCGAGTTCGGTGAGCATGTTGGTGATCTCGGTGGCGTAGGGCCGGGCCGCATCGACTCGGGCCTGCGCCTTAGCGATCCGCGACGTGGCGATCAACTCCTGGGCCTTCGTGATCTTCTTGATCGACGAAGCAGAGCGGATACGACCGCGTAGCTCGCGAAGTGTGGCTGCCATTGTTTACCTAGCTCTTCTTGGGAGCCGGCTTACGGACCTTGACGGATTCCTTCTCCAGGTCCTCGGGATTCAGCGCATCGGCATGCTCGTCGCCGGGCACGACCGAGCTTCCGTCGGTAGTCGCGAAGCCCTTCTTGAAGTCGTTGATCACGGCGACCAACTTCTCTTGAGCCTCCTCGGAAAGCTTCTTGGACTCTTTGATACCGGTGAGGATCTCGCCGTGACTGCCTCTCACGTGCTCCAGGAAATCCGCCTCGAAGCGCGAAACATCCTCAGCAGGAACCGAATCCAGATGACCCTGGGTTCCGAGGAAGATCGCGACGACCTGATCCTCGACGGCCATCGGGCTGTACTGGGCCTGCTTGAGCAGTTCGACCAGCCGCACACCACGATCAAGCTGAGCCTTGGATGCCGCGTCCAGGTCTGAAGCGAAGGCGGCGAATGCCTCCAACTCGCGGTACTGCGACAGATCCAGGCGCAGCGAGCCGGCAACTTCCTTCATCGCCTTGATCTGCGCGGCGCCACCGACGCGGGACACCGAAACACCGACGTTCACAGCCGGGCGCACGCCCTGGTTGAACAGGTCAGACTCGAGGAAGCACTGGCCATCGGTGATCGAGATGACGTTGGTCGGGATGAACGCAGAGATGTCGTTGGCCTTGGTCTCGATGATCGGCAAGCCCGTCATCGAGCCGCCGCCGAGCTCTTCGGACAGCTTCGCGCAACGCTCCAGCAGACGGGAATGCAGGTAGAAGACGTCGCCGGGGAAGGCCTCGCGACCCGGCGGGCGACGCAGCAGCAGCGAAATCGCACGGTAGGCGTCAGCCTGCTTGGACAGATCGTCGAACACGATCAGCACATGCTTGCCGTTGTACATCCAATGCTGGCCGATCGCCGAACCGGTATAGGGCGCAAGCCATTTGAAGCCCGCCGAATCCGAGGCCGGCGCCGCGACGATGGTGGTGTACTCCATCGCGCCGCCCTCTTCGAGAGCACGCTTCACCGAAGCGATGGTGGTGCCCTTCTGGCCGATCGCGACGTACACGCAGCGGACCTGCTGCTTGGGGTCGCCGGTCTCCCAGGCTTCGCGCTGATTGAGGATCGTGTCGACACAGACCGCCGTCTTGCCGGTCTTGCGGTCACCGATGATCAGCTGGCGCTGGCCACGACCGATCGGAGTCATCGCGTCGATCGCCTTGATACCGGTCTGCAGCGGCTCGCCGACTCCCTGACGCTGCACAACCGAGGGTGCCTGCAACTCAAGTGCGCGACGTGTCTCGGCTTCGATGTCACCCTGGCCGTCGATCGGCTGCCCCAGCGGGTTGACGACGCGTCCCAGGAAGGCGTCGCCCACAGGCACCGAGAGCACCTCGCCGGTGCGCTTCACCTGCTGGCCCTCTTCGATCTTCTCGAACTCACCCAGGATGACAGCGCCGACGCTGTGCTCGTCGAGGTTCAGCGCGACGCCGAGCACGCCACCCGGAAACTCCAACAGTTCCTGGGTCATCACCGAGGGCAGACCCTCGACGTGAGCGATACCGTCACCGGCGTCGATGACGGTGCCGATCTCTTCGCGTCCGGTACCGGCCTCGAAGCTCGAGACGTAATCCGCGATCGCGCCCTGGATGTCGTCAGCCGAGATTGTCAACTCTGCCATGGATTTTCGTCTTCCTGCTGTTGTTGGGGTTCGTGGGGGTAGTTGCGCGGGTTGATGACTAGTCGGGAAGCTTGTTCTTGGCCGCGGCAAGCCGAGAGGCCAGGGTCCCGTCGATCACCTCGTCGCCGACGGCGACCGATAAGCCACCAAGCAACGTGGGATCGATGTTCAACTGCACCGACACGGGATGGTTGTAGATCCGGGTCAACACCTCGGCAAGCCGAGTCCGTTGCGCCGCACTGAGTTCAGCCGCAGCGTTCACATGCGCGACGATCTCGCCACGACGCGCCACCGCAAGCTGCGCCAACCGGACCACAGCCTCGTCGGCCCTTTCACCGTGGAGCAGTTCCACTGTCTGGGTCAACAGAGCAACGGCCTTGGGATTGGCCCCGGTGGTTTGGTTGAGAACGTTGTGCAACAACCCAACCCGGCCTGCTGCGGGCGTTGTGTAGTCGCTGAGCAGTGTGATCAGCTGTGGTTGAGTGTCGAGCACGCGGCTGAACCGGAAGAGCTGGTCCTCGACCTCGTCGGCCTGGTTGTCACGTTCCGCACCCACCAGAAGGCTGAGTACGGCCACATGTGCGAGGGATCCGACGAAGTCGGACGTCGCAGACCAGCGAACCGACACTGCGCTGTCGAGCAGATCCAAAGTCGTAGCGCTGACCTTGCCGGACAAGAGGCGCGCCAACAGCTGCTTCTTGGCAGCTGCTTCAGCGGTGGCCTCGGCTAGGTGGCGGGCGAGAATGGCCTCGCTCACCAACAGCTTGACGACCGAAACCAGTTCGTCCGACAAAGACGACAGCGCTGCACTGGACATCCCCGCGGAGACCGCATCGAACTTCTCGACGAGAGCCGATTGGGCATCCCGACTCGCCGAGCGCAGATCGGCCGACACCTCCGGCGTGAACGCTGCCGGTGCCATCGAACTCAGTTCATCGAGGAACCGATCGACGGTCCCGGACTGTGCCTGCGGATCCGCCACGTGTGCACGCACGAGATCGCCGGCACGCTGCACCGACTCCGAACCCAATTCGCTGCGCAACTGCCGGACGAGTTGGGTGCGGAGCAACTGAACTTGCTGCGCCCCTTGCACTTTGATGCGTTCCACCTCGGCGTCGGCATGCGCCCTCAACTGCTCGGCAATGCGCTCGGCATCGATCCGCGCCTCTTCGGTGATGCGCTTGGCCTCTGCCTTGGCCTCCTCGACGCGCTTGGCGTGATGCTTGTCGGCATCGGCCACACGGCGAGCGGCGGCGGCGCTCTCCTCGAGCTGGGTACGCACAGCCGCCTGCTGATTGCCCATCAGTGTTCGTACCGGCGGCACGACGTACTTCCCGAGTAGCCAGACAATGACCGCGAAGCCAATGAGCTGCCCGATAAAAGTTGACATATGCGCCTACCGTCCCGCGCTCGTTGACGAACTGGAAACCGAGACACCGATCACCCGGCTCGCCAAGGTGGACGACAGGGTCTCAACCGACGACCGCAGGTCGACAGCAATGCTGTCGCTCTGTTGCTTGAGCTCATTCGCAGCCCGCTGCAACGCGGCCTCGACTTCGCCATTGGCGCGGCCCCGCATGTCGTCGAGAACCTTGCGCCCCTGTGCCCGAGCTTCGTCACGAATGCCCGAAGCCTCGGTGCGAGCCGCCGCCATCTCCCGGTCGTAATCGGAGTCGGCGGCGGCCTCGAGTTCGGCGGCCTTGCGATTGTCCTTACCGGTCTTGGTGACCATCTCCTCGCGCTCACCAAGCACCTTCACGATGGACGGCACAACGAACTTGCCGATCACGCCGAGCACGATCAAGAAGATGATCAGCACGAAGAAGAAAGTGCCGTTGGGGATGAGGAAGTTGCTGGTGCCTCCCTCCTCAGCCGCCAATACGGTGGCGCTCACGTCACCCATGCCGGCTAGGAAGCGCCGGGAGTAGCGAACACGAACAGTGCCATGAACGCCAGGTTGATGAAGTACGCCGCCTCAACCAGACCAACGGTGATGAAGAACGGTGTGAACAGGCGGCCCTGCGCCTCGGGCTGGCGTGCGATACCAGAGATCAGCGCGTTACCGGCGATGCCGTCGCCGATGCCGGCACCGATTGCGCCGCCGCCCAGGATGAGCCCGCCGCCAATCAGAGCGCCGGCGACGATTGTGGGGTCTGCCATTCCTTAATCCTCCTTGATTGCTGGTAGGTCTCTACCAGACTGTGGGTGGTTCGGGGGTCGAACACGTCGGGTTAGTGGTGGTCCTCTTCCAGTTCCATCGACTGGCTGAAGTACAAGATGGTCAGCAGGGCAAAGATGAAGGCCTGGATCAAACCGACGAACAAGTCGAACGCCTTCCAAATCGCGTTGGGCGCCCACAGAATGTACGGCGGGAACAACGCGATCAGGGTGACCATGATGCCGCCCGCGAAGATGTTGCCAAAAAGTCGGAGCGACAACGAGATCGGCTTGGCCAACTCTTCGACGATATTGATCGGAGCCAGGAACGCGACGTGGCCCTTGACCACCTTGACCGGATGGCCGATCACACCCCGCCGCCACACGCCGGCCGCGTGGTAGCAGACGAAGACGAACAGGGCCAGCGCCAGAACGAAGTTGATGTCGGAAGCGGGCGGCTTGATCAATTCGTGCGTCGCGCCGTCAGCCGTGCCGTACTGCACGGGGAACACCGAAATCCAGTTCGCGATCAGGATGAAGACGAACAGCGCGACCGCGAGCGGCAGAACGAACGGCGCAATCTTCATGCCGATCGCGCCTTCGATCTGACCCCGCATCTGAGTGGTGATGGCCTCCCAGAACAGCTGCACACCACCGGGAACGCCGGTCGAGGTCACCTTGGCCTTCAAGAAGAAAGCCAATGCGATCACGATGACACCGGCGATCGCCGTTGCCAGCACAGTGTCGGTGTTGACGGTCAAACCGAACCACTCTGCGGTCTCGTGATGGCCGACTTCGATTGCGGCCTCAGCGAGGATTCGTTCACTCATCGCGTGCTCAATCCTTCGATACTTCGTCGGCTACGGGGCCAACAGTGGGCACAGTTGCCTCGCCCGTTGTTGTTTCGCCACTGCGAATCTTCTTCCACACTGGCAGCGCTGTACTCAAAATGAGCAGAACTTGGAACAAAGCGAGGCCAAACAGGACCCCGAGACCCAGCGGCCGGAACGCAAAAGCGATCACCAGGCCGACAACCGAGATGACGAGAAGCCGAGTCGCCGAGTTCACCGCCATCTTGCGCTTCAATGGATGCGCCTCCGCGGTGATGGCGTCCACGGAGCGTTGAACCAGGATCGCGTTGATCAGCCCCAGGCCCAGTCCGACGCCGAAGAAGACGCCGAACATGACGTAACCGAAGAACCCCGCCGCCGCGATGGCCAATACGGTCAGCGCGCAGCAGATCGTGAACAACCGGATAGGCCGGAATGCGACGGACGGAAACACCAACGGCGCGTCTTGCGCTGGCGTCGTCACTGCTTCACCTCAATCCCGCATCGTTGAGAACTGACCGACTGATCGTGCATGGGCCCGCCGAGCGTATCGGAGCCCATGTGGCCCGCTGGCGTCGCCCTCTGATCACCCTAAATTCAGCTTCCTGTCGCCGGTCGCGAATCAGTGCCAATTGGCTGGGAATGGCAGTGATTGGCAGCGGTTGGCAGCCGCCGGGCCCATGGTAGGCGACCCTCACCGGCCCTACTACCTGCTGTCGTAAATTTCGTTGAAATTATCGTCGCCGCGGCGCAGTAGCGGGATCAGTGTGACGACGACAGCGACTCCGATTGCGCCGAGCATAACCGCCCCCGTGTACCGA
The DNA here is from genome assembly GCA_046330895.1 of Mycobacterium sp. Lineage (GTDB taxonomy): Bacteria > Actinomycetota > Actinomycetes > Mycobacteriales > Mycobacteriaceae > Mycobacterium. The sequence goes on from JAXLRY010000011.1 coordinate 12,405, forward strand.
GGGTCGAAGAAGATGGTGGCGGCCGCACCGAAGGCGATGATGCCCACCCAGAGGTAGATCAACAGCACGGCGCGGCGATGCGAATGCCCGATTTGCAGCAAACGGTGATGCAGATGCATCTTGTCGGGGCTCAACGGGCTTCGACCAGCGCGGGTTCTCCGCACGATGGCCAGCAACGCATCCAGTGCCGGCACCAGCATGACAGCGACGACCAGAAGAAATGGGGACAGCAAGGCAAACACGTCGCGGACACCGTAGGCGCTCTGCGAGATGGGTCCGGCCGCGGTCGTCGACGCGGCGCCGAGCATCAACCCGATCAACATCGAACCCGAATCACCCATGAATATCTTGGCCCGATAGAAGTTGTGCGGCAGGAATCCGAGGCAGGCGCCGGCCAGAACCACCGAGATCACCGCGGGCGGGTAGAACAGCACATCGCCGCCGTGATCCCGCAGCAGGCCGATAGAAAAAATGCAGATGGCGAGGGCGGTGATGAGCCCGAGACCTGCGGCGAGCCCGTCCAGTCCGTCGACGAAATTCATGGCGTTGACGATCGACACCGTCAGCGCCAACGTCACCAGGATCGACGACATCTGGTCGAGCACAATGGTTCCAACCCCACCGAAGGGGATATAGATGACACTCCACGCGACGCCCATGGTGACCAGCACGCTGGCCGCGGTGATCTGACCGGCGAACTTCGTCAGGGCATCCAAACCCCAACGGTCATCGATCAAACCGATAGCCATGATCAGCCCGCCGGCAACGACCACTGCCGGCATGCCGGTCGAGTAGATGAATCCGCGGGCAAGCGCCGGCAGTTGCGATGCCAGAAAGACAGCGGCCACGACTCCGACATAAATCGCCAGACCGCCCATCCGGGGGGTGGGCCGAAGGTGAACGTCCCGTTCCCGTGGGTAGGCGAGCGCGCCGACCCGGGTCGCAAACAACCGCACCCAACCTGTCGCGAGATACGTGATGATCGCGGCGGTCAGCCCGACAAGTGCCAGCTCGCGCAGCGGGACACCCGCACCCCGGTCGGACAGCGCGAGGATCTCGGTCATGCCGTCAGCGAGGCCACGTCAGTGCCCAGCACCGCCGCGATCGCCGCGGCCCCGATCGGCCCCTCACGCAGAACCCGCGGCATGGGACCGGTCAGGTCCACGATGGTGGACGCAGCCTGCTGGGGTGAAACTCCGCCATCGAGATAGACCTGCACGAGGGGCCCCAGTTGCTCGCGGGCCTCGGACGCGGTGGTCGCGGCGGGACGCCCCGAGATGTTCGCACTCGACACCGCCATCGGTCCGGTCTCGCGCAGCAATTCGATGGCCACCGGATGCAGGGGCATTCTCAGCATCACGGTTCCACGTGCGTCGCCGAGATCCCACTGCAATGACGGCGCCTGCCGCACAACCAGGCTCAGGGCTCCCGGCCAGAAGGCACGGATCAACTCACGCGCATGCTGTGGAACGGCGTGCGCCAGGCCCTCGATGGTGTGCCACGAGCCGACCAGAACACCGACGGGCATGTCCCGCCCGCGGCCCTTAGCCGCAAGCAGCGACGCCACCGCGTCGCCGTCGAATGCGTCGGCGCCGATCCCGTAGACGGTGTCTGTGGGAAGGACGACCAACCGGCCACTCTTGACCGCGCTCACGGCGGCGGTGAGACCTTCGCGGCGCTGACCGGTATCCGCGCAGTCGAATGTTTGACTCACTTCTCCTCCTTATGAGCCAGTCTCGTTGCGGTCACAAAGCGGGGACGACCGGTCAGATCGTTTCGCGCTGTCACGTCGCCGAAATGACCTGTCGCACAGAACAGTTCCACAGTCTTTTGGGACGTCGTGTCGTCATGTTCTACGGCGATCGGCCCGCCCGGCTCCAGCAACCGCGCCGCCAACGCGATGATGGGGCCGATCACCTCCATACCATCAGGTCCGCCGAACAGCGCGTGGTGTGGATCATGGCGGGCCACCTCGGGCTGAAGCGTCGCCGCGGCGGGAATGTAGGGCGGGTTGGCAACCAGCAGGCCAACCGAACCGGTCAACTCGGGAAGAAGTGCCGGGTCGGTCACATCCCCCAAGACGAATTCTGTTGCGGTCTCGGCGCATTCGGAATTTTCACGCGCATACGTCAGCGCAACCGCATCGTCGTCGACACCGATAACACGAACATCGGGCCACTGCAGAGAAAGCGCGATGGCCAGGGCGCCCGATCCGGTGCACAGATCCACAACCACGGAATTTCGCGAGGGTCGTTGGCGCTGAGACCATTCCAGAATGGCCTCGGTCTCCGGCCGCGGGGTGAACACTCCCGGCCCGACTCGAAGACTCAGCGGCCCAAAGGCTGCCGTCCCGATGATGTGCTGCAAGGGTGTACGCCGCGCACGCCGGTCGATCACGGCTTCGAACTGAGCGATGAAGTCACCACCGATGACGTCGATCAGCGACAGCCGGCCGCGATCGGTACCGGCGACATGCGCGGCAAGGAATTCAGCATCCGTTCGGGGAGAATCGATTCCGGCGGCTGTCAACACGGCGACAGCTCGTTCGATCACCTGCCGCAACGAGTGCTGCCGACTCATGCCTGTTGCAGCCTGGATTGCTTTTCAGCAGCCGCCAGAGCTCCGAGCAAAGCGTCCAGATCACCGTCGAGGACTTGATCCAGGTTGTGGGCCTTGAAATTGATCCGATGATCGGCGATCCGATTCTCCGGAAAGTTGTAGGTCCGGATTCGTTCGCTGCGGTCGACGGTTCGAATCTGGCTGGCACGGTCGGCCGAAGCCTCCGCACTGGCCTGTTCTTCGGCGACCGCTTGTAATCGCGCCGCCAAAACCTGTAGCGCACGAGCCTTGTTCTGCAGCTGGGATCGCTCGTTCTGACATGTGACCACGATCCCCGATGGCAAGTGAGTGATCCGCACCGCGGAGTCGGTCGTATTCACGCCCTGCCCACCCTTACCCGACGATCGGTAGACATCGATACGGAGATCAGATTCGTCGATCTGGACCGCTTCGACCTCTTCGGGCTCCGGGTAAACCAAAACACCGGCGGCCGAGGTGTGCACGCGTCCCTGAGATTCGGTGACCGGCACCCGCTGAACCCGGTGCACACCGCCCTCGAACTTCAGCCTGGACCAGACACCGTCCATGGAATCACCCTTGCCTGCGATTGCCAGAGTGGCCTCCTTGTAGCCGCCGAGATCGGAAAACGTCTCACCCAGAAACGTCACGCTCCAACCCTGGCGCTCCGCGTACCGGACATACATCCGGGCAAGATCCGCCGCGAACAACGCCGATTCCTCGCCGCCTTCGCCGGATTTGACCTCGAGAACGATGTCGTCGGCGTCATGGGGATCCCTGGGCGCGAGCAAGTCGGTGAGCTGGTCGTCCAGCTCCGCGACCCTGGCCTCCAACTCCGGCACCTCGGCTGCGAACGATGCGTCGTCCGCAGCCAATTCGCGAGCGGCCTCCAAGTCGCCGCGGGCCGCCTCGAGCTTGCGATGGGCCGCGACGACCGGCGCCAGCTGAGCGAATCGGCGCCCCACCCGGCGCGCGTTCGTCGCGTCACCGTGAAGTTCGGGATCAGAAAGCTGACGTTCCAGATCGGCATGCTCGGTGAGTACTGCGTCGATCGCCGCCGCGGTCTTCGTCATGCGCCGTCCTCTCCCCAGGTCTTCCCGGAACCTAACTGCCCCGGAATGCAGAGCGACGCCCGGCCGTCCGCTGATGCGGAACGGATCGGGCGTCGGTGCGAGCGCTAGCTGTCGGCTGACTCGGTGGTCTTCGAAGCACGCTTTCCGTAGCGCTTCTCGAAGCGGGCCACGCGGCCGCCGCTGTCCAGAATCTTCTGCTTGCCCGTATAGAACGGGTGGCACTGCGAGCAGACCTCGACCACGATGTGGCCGCCCTGCTTGGTGCTGCGGGTCTGGAAGGAATTGCCACAGCCGCAGACCACGCTGGTCTCGCCGTAAGCGGGATGGATGCCTTGTTTCATGATGTCCTCATCGTTGGTCGGTCGCCGGGTCGTCTGGCTGGTCGATACCGGATTTCCGTATCCGGACCAGACGTGAACCGGTACCTGAGGTGGTCAGCGGACCAGTATGCCAGGTTGGTCGCCACCAGCCCAAACGCGGCGCCGGAGGCGGTTATTCCGGGCTGCTAGTCGGAATCCATGGAGCCTGGCGCGGTCTTCGACACCTGAACCAGAAATTCGTAGTTGGTCTTGGTCTTGCGCAGCTGGCTCATCAGCAGGTCGATTGCCTGATGCGAATCCAGGCCGGATAGCACCCTGCGCAACTTGTGGACGATGGCGAACTCGTCGGCGGACAGCAGCAGCTCGTCCTTACGTGTGCCGGACGGATTCACGTCCACCGCCGGGAATACGCGCCGTTCGGCAATCTTGCGGTCGAGTTTGAGCTCGGCGTTGCCGGTGCCCTTGAACTCTTCGAAGATGACGGTGTCGCCGGTCGAACCGGTTTCGACCATTGCCGTTGCGATGATGGTCAGCGAACCGCCGTTTTCGATGTTGCGCGCGGCGCCGAGGAAGCGCTTCGGCGGATACAGCGCCGTGGAATCGACGCCGCCGGACAGGATTCGGCCCGACGCGGGCGAAGCGTTGTTGTAGGCGCGACCCAGCCGGGTGATCGAATCGAGCAGGACGACGACGTCCTTGCCCTGCTCAACCAGCCGCTTTGCCCGTTCGATCGCCAACTCGGCGGCCTGCGTGTGGTCTGACGGCGGGCGGTCGAACGTCGAAGCGATGACCTCACCCTTGACCGAACGCTGCATGTCGGTCACCTCTTCGGGGCGCTCGTCCACGAGCACGACCATCAGATGGCACTCCGGGTTATTACGAGTGATCGCGTTGGCGATGTCCTGCAAGATCGTGGTCTTGCCCGCTTTCGGCGGCGAGACGATCAATGCGCGCTGCCCCTTGCCGATCGGCATGATCAGGTCGATGATCCGGGTGGTGAGCCGCTCCGTAGTGGTCTCAAGCCGCAACCGCTGATTGGGGTAGAGAGGCGTCAGTTTGCCGAACTCGGGACGCTTCCTGGCGTCCTCGACAGGACCCCCGTTGACGGTGTCGAGCCGAACCAGCGGATTGAACTTCTGGCGCTGATTGCCCTGATCCCCTTCCTTGGGCACGCGCACCGCGCCTGTCACAGCATCGCCCCGGCGCAAGCCGTTCTTGCGAACCATGTTCATCGACACGTACACGTCATTCGGTCCGGCCAGGTAGCCAGAGGTACGAACGAAGGCGTAGTTGTCGAGGACATCCAAGATGCCGGCAACGGGCTGGACGACGTCGTCTTCGCGAAGTTCTGCCTCGCCGCCACCGCCGCCCTCGCCGCCGGGACGGTCGCCGCGGCGCCTGCGATCGCGGAACCGTCGGCCGCGCCGACCCTGCCGTCCGTCGCCATCGTCGTCGCGGTTCTGCTGACCGCCGCCGCTTTCACCGCCCTGGTCGCCGGAATCGCGGGCGTCGGGGCTATCGGTCTTCTGGTTGTCGGACTTCTGGTTGTCCTGCCTATCGCTGTTGTCCTTGCCGGCCTCGGCGGGCGTACCTGCATCGCGTGACGCTGCTCGACGCTCGCGGGGCGGCCTACGCTCGAGGTTCTGATCACCGCCGCCCTGCGCGCGGCGGGACTGCGGGGAGTCGGCGTCCTCGGCGTTCCGCGTTTCGCCGGTCCGGGTTTCGGCGGTCGGGGTTTCGGCGGTCGGGGTTTCGGCGGTCCGGGTTTCGGCGGTCCGGGTTTCGGCGGCCTGGGTTTCGCCGCTTTGCGGTTCCTCGGTGGCCTGACCTGAATCCCCGCTTGAATGGGTTCCATTGACCGGCGCACCAGCGGGTCCGGTCTTCTGGACGTCACGAATCGCGGCGATCAGATCGCCCTTCCGCATCCCAGAGGTGCCCTTGACCCCCATCCGATTGGCGAGAGCACGCAGCTCGGGCAGAACCATCGCGGCCAGAGAGCCGTTCGCCGAGTCGCTCGACTCGGCCGATGCAGTGTCAGCACCGGCCGGAACTCCAGTCGTTTGGGGGGACGCTCCGCTGCTTGGCGAGGGGATTTCGGCGTTCCCGATGGTCGAATCCGCGTGGGCTGCAGTCTGAGCGGCAGCACCCGCGGCGCTGTCCTCAACCGTGATGAGGTCCGTATCAGTCACGGATTTCCTTTCTTCCCCTGTCGTTTCGTCAGACAGAGGGTTCTGGCGCTCAATCGATTCGTCGAGCGCGAAATCTCACCGCCGGCACTGCCAACGGCTATCGCCGGGATTCGCGGAGGCATGGCAAGCGTCAGCCCACGAGTCGAACACGAGAAGAATTGGTTGTCGTCCTAGTGTCGGCGCAGTTACAAGCGCTGCGATTGCCCGGACGGAACCGACGATAGCTCGCTTTGCTGATAGACGCAAGAAATGAGCGACCGCGCGACCCGCGTGTCGACTGTGGGCGTACTTCCAGACCCTCAGCCCCAGCGAACCCGCTCCCCAACCTCCATCTTGTGCATGGCGAACCCGTTGGCAACCGCGAACTCGAGGGCCTGCGCCGGCAATTCGGCTTCCGTGGTGAGCACCAGGATCGAGGGCCCCGCGCCAGAGAGCACAGCCGGAATGCCAGAACGACGCAGCAGCCGCAGATATTCAGCGGACGCAATCATCGCGGCCGCCCGCTGGGGCTGATGCAGCACGTCCTCAGTGGCTGTCATCAGCAACTCCGGTCGTTGAGTAAGCGCGACCACCAGCAAAGCCGCCCTACTGAGGTTGAACCCGGCGTCCCGGTGGCTTACCTGCTCCGGAAGCAACACACGTGTTTCCGCCGTCGATGACCGGACGTCGGGTATGCCCGAAAACAGTTGAATGTCCGGGTGCAATCTGAGCGCCGCGGCCCCATAGCGAGATCCCTCCGGACCTGATTCACTCCACGAGACCACCGCACCGCCGAGCACTGCCGCCGATGCGTTGTCGGGGTGGCCTTCGAATTCCGACGACAGCTGGATCAGCTCATCGTCGGACAGCACCTGCAGATCTGTCTGCGCGACAAGACCATTCGCGGCCGCGAGCCCACCCACGACGGCAGCCGCTGACGATCCGAGTCCGCGCGAATGCGGTATTGCATTGCGGCAGCGAATGATCAAGCCATCCACTGCGGCTCCGGCGGCCTCCAGCCCACGCCGAACGGCCCGCACCACGAGATGGTCGGAATCGAGCGGAACTTCGCCCGCACCCTCACCTTCGACCTCGACCGCCAAGCCCGAATCCCTTGTCTCCACCGTGATTTCGTCATAGAGGCCAAGCGCCAGACCCATACTGTCGAAACCTGGGCCGAGGTTCGCGCTGGATGCGGCAACCGACGCACGCCCGATCAACCCCGCGGGAAGCCGCAGTGCCACCGGCCCGCCGCCCCGCTCACGCTCCGTCACGCCAGATCGAGGGCGTCGACCACGGCCGACGCGTCGACGGGCAACGGCGTCACGACGGGCATGTCCCGCAGCGCGGTATCCGGATCTTTGAGCCCGTGACCCGTCACCGTGCACACCACGGTCAATCCGGGCTTCACCCAGCCGTCAGCCACCGACTTCAGGAGTCCGGCGACGCTAGCCGCCGAAGCGGGTTCCACGAACACCCCCTCCTCGTGAGCGATCAGGTGATACGCGGCAAGAATTTCCTCGTCTGTTGCCGCCAGGAACCGGCCGTCGGACTCCTGTTGAGCCGCAACCGCCGAATTCCACGAAGCCGGGGAACCGATGCGAATCGCGGTGGCGATGGTCTCCGGATTGCTCACGGGCTCGCCGAGCACCAGTGGGGCGGCGCCCGCGGCCTGAGTGCCGAGCATACGAGGCAGCCTGGCGCTCAGGCCGTCCCGGTGATACTCGGTGTAACCCTTCCAATACGCCGTGATGTTCCCGGCGTTACCTACCGGGAGCGCATGAATATCGGGTGCCACCCCGAGAGCATCGACGATCTCGAAGGCCGCCGTCTTCTGACCCTCGATCCGCACAGGATTGACGCTGTTGACCAATGAGATGGTCGGGTAGTCAGACGTCAACTTGCGGGCCAACTCCAGGCAGTCGTCGAAATTGCCGTCGATCTGAATGATCTTCGCCCCGTGCATGACGGCTTGTGCGAGCTTGCCCATTGCGATCTTGCCCTGCGGAATCAGAACCGCGCACGTGATTCCGGCGCGCGCCGCATAGGCCGCGGCGGACGCGGATGTGTTGCCGGTCGAGGCGCACAAGACGGCCTGCTGGCCGCGGTGCACCGCATCGGTGACCGCCATCGTCATTCCCCGGTCCTTGAACGATCCGGTGGGATTGAGCCCTTCGACCTTCAAATGAACCGTGCACCCGGTCGCTTTGGACAACCGGGGCGCGTGGATGAGCGGAGTACCGCCTTCGAGCAACGTGACGGGCGTCCAGTCCGCCGCGCCCGGAAGCCGATCGCGATATGCCGTGATCAAGCCCGGCCAGGGAGTGTGGACCGCGATCGGTCGTGTGGTGCTCATTCGGCGGTGCCCTCCAGTCGCAGCACGCTGTTGACGGCCTGCACAACGTCGAGATCCGTTAGGGCAGCTACCGTTTCGGACAGGGCGGCATCGGTGGCGCGGTGGGTCACCACCACGATCCGGGCACCGCACGGCACACCGTTGGCATCGGTGACACCTTCCTGCCTCACTTCGGCGATGCTGACTTCGCGCTTGCTGAATTCTGCTGCAACAGAAGACAACACACCAGGACGATCCGCGACGTTGATGTTGACGTAGTAGCGAGTGGAGATCGCGCCGATCGGCGAAATGGGTAGTTGCGCATACTTCGACTCACGCGGGCCTCGGCCCCCCTGCACGCGGTTGCGCGCGGCCATCACCACGTCGCCCATCACCGCGGACGCCGTCGGATTGCCACCCGCACCCTGGCCGTAGAACATCAGCCGGCCCGCGGCCTCCGCCTCGACCACCACCGCGTTGAATGCACCGTTGACCGCCGCCAGCGGGTGCGTCAACGGAACAAGCGCGGGATAGACACGCGCCGAAACCCGCTGCTGTCCATCGTCGTCGGTCACCCGCTCGCAGATGGCCAGAAGCTTGATGGTGCACCCGAGCGATCTGGCCGATTCGAAGTCCTCCGGCGAGACAGCCGTTATTCCCTCTCGGTAGACGTCCTCCGCGGTGACACGGGTGTGAAAGGCGATCGAGGCCAGGATCGCGGCCTTGGCCGCCGCGTCGTAGCCTTCGACATCAGCGGTGGGATCTGCCTCCGCATAGCCGAGAGCGCTCGCGTCCGCTAGTGCCTTCGCGTAGTCGGCACCGGTGGCCGCCATCTCAGAAAGTATGTAATTGGTTGTGCCGTTGACGATTCCCGCAACCCGCACCACCGTGTCCCCGGCCAAAGACTGGGTGAGGGGCCGGATGACCGGGATCGCTCCCGCGACAGCCGCCTCGAAGTAGAGATCAACCCGGGCGCGTTCGGCCGCCTGCGCGAGTTCGCCGGTGGACTGTGCCAGCAGCGCCTTGTTGGCCGTAACCACCGACTTACCGCCCTCGAGTGCGCGGAGGATGGCCTTCCGCGCCGGTTCGACCGGCCCCATCAGCTCGACGACGATGTCGACATCGTCGCGGGAAACCAATTCGTCGACATCGTCGGTCAGCAACTCCGGCGCGACGCCCCGATCGGCCGCAACCCGCCGCACCGCCGCGCCGCGCAGTTCCAACGGCGCGCCGATTCGGGCCGCGAGGTCGGGTGCACTTTCGGCGATGATCCGCACAACCTCGCTGCCGACATTGCCAAGCCCCAGGACGGCAACGCCGACCGGCTTCTCTTCGCCTACCACCGCCGGACTATTCAATGCGGCTACCTCACTTCCAAACTCAGTAGATCGTCAATCGTTTCGCGCCGCAGCACCAATCGGGATTTGCCGTCACGCACAGCTATCACAGCGGGTCGACCAATCATGTTGTATCGACTCGACATCGCATAGCAATAGGCGCCGGTTGCCGCTACCGCCAACAGGTCGCCGGGCGCGACATCGTCGGGAACCCACGTGTCGCGGACCACGATATCGCCGCTTTCACAATGCTTTCCGACGATTCGGGCCAGCGTAGGCGCCCCTTCGCTGACCCGCGACACCAGCCGGACATCGTATTCCGCGCCATACAGCGACGTTCGGATGTTGTCGCTCATCCCCCCGTCGACGCTGATATACCGCCGGGTTCGACCGCCGCCCAACTCCACGTCTTTCACGGTGCCGACCTCATACAGCGTGATCGTGCCGGGACCGGCGATCGCCCGGCCCGGCTCGACCACCAATGTGGGTGCCGACAGTCCCACAGCGGCAGATTCCGTGCGCACGATCGAATCGAGCTTGGCAGCCAGGTCCGCGACCGGTGGCGGATCATCATGGGGGAGATACGAGATACCCAGGCCGCCACCGAGGTCGACGATGCCGATCTGAGCGGTCTTCTCGGCCCCGAACTCGGCTACCACGTCGCGCAGGAAGCCGATCACGCGATGGGCCGCAAGCTCGAAACCGTCGACATCGAATATCTGCGAACCGATGTGGCTGTGCAGGCCCACAAGACGCAAGTTCTGGGCGGCGAAGACGCTTCGAACCGCGGCCATCGCCGCGCCGCCCGCCAATGACAATCCGAACTTCTGGTCCTCGTGCGCGGTCGAGATGAATTCGTGGGTGTGAGCCTCGACTCCCACGGTCACCCTGATCAAAACGTCCTGAACCACCCCGGCGTCCCCGGCCACCCGCTCGAGGCGATCGATCTCCGTCATCGAATCCAGGACTACGTGCCCGACACCCGCCTTGACTGCACTGGCGAGTTCATCGACCGATTTGTTGTTGCCGTGCAGCGCAATTCGCTCGGCGGGAAACCCAGCATTCAGAGCGACGGCCAGTTCACCGCCACTTGCGACATCCAGCGAAAGACCCTCTTCATCGACCCAACGCGCGATTTCGCTGCAGAGAAACGCCTTGGCCGCATAGCGGACGCTATCGCCGTTGCCGAACGCGGCGGCCATCTCACGGCAGCGTCCCCGAAAGTCGGACTCATCAATGACGAACAATGGGGTGCCGAACTCGGCCGCCAGTTGGGTCACAGCAATTCCCGCGACACACACCACGCCGGCATCGTTCCGAGCGACGTTGCGCGGCCAGACATTTGCGGCGAGATCAAACAGCTGGGCCGAGTCCTTGGGCCGTTGCGGTAGGTCCGCGTAGTGAATCTCTTCGGCGTGCCGCGGGCCGGCGGGGTGAGCGTTCACATCCGCTCCGGTGCTGAAACTCCCAGAATTTCCAAGCCGTTCGCGATCACCTGCCGAGTCGCCTCGCACAGCGCCAACCGCGCTCGGTGCAACTCACCCGCCTCCTCGTCCCCCTGCGGCAGTACCCGGCACGAGTCATAGAAGCGGTGATAGTCGCCGGCAAGGTCTTCAAGGTAGCGGCAAACGCGATGCGGTTCTCGCAGTGACGCAGCAGCTTTCAGGACGCCCGGAAAATCGCCAAGGCTCCTGATCAACTCGCCTTCCTTATCGTGCGCCAGCAGATCCAGGTGCTCGATATCGGGCGACAAGCCCAACTCGGCGGCGTTCCGGGCCAGTGCGGACAGCCGGGCGTGGGCGTATTGCACGTAGTAAACCGGGTTTTCGCTGGAGGCCGACGACCACAACTGCAGGTCGATGTCGATCGGACTGTCGACCGAGGACCGCGTCAGGGCATAACGGGCCGCATCGACACCGATCGCGTCGACGAGATCGTCCAGCGTGATCACCGTCCCGGCGCGCTTGCTCATCCGCACGGGCTGACCGTCCCGAACCAAATTGACCATCTGCCCGATCAGAACCTCGACGGTGGCGGGATCGTCGCCCAGGGCCGCCGCAGCGGCCTTGAGCCTCGCGATGTAACCGTGGTGGTCGGCGCCGAGCATGTAGATGCACAGATCGAATCCGCGCTGCCGCTTATCGAGGTAGTAGGCGAGATCCCCGGCGATGTACGCGGGCTGACCATCGCTCTTGATGACCACCCGATCCTTGTCGTCACCGAATTCCGTTGTGCGCAGCCAGGTCGCGCCGTCCTTCTCGTAAATGGCGCCGTTCTCGCGAAGCTTGGCGATCGCTTGATCGACCCTTCCCGAAGTGTGCATCGAATCTTCATGGGTATAGACGTCGAAGTCGGTTCCGAAGTCATGCAGGGAACGCTTGATGTGGTCGAACATCAGCTCCACGCCGACAGACCGGAAGGTCTCACGCATCTCGTCATCGGGAAGACCCAGCGCGTCCGGGGCCTTGGCGGTGACCTGAGCAGCGATGTCACCGATGTATGCACCGGCGTAGCCGTCCTCCGGAGTCGGTTCTCCCCTGACTGACGCGACCAAAGAATTCACGAACCGGTCGATCTGCGCGCCGTGATCGTTGAAGTAGTACTCCCGGACAACGTCGGCGCCCTGCGTACTCAACAATCGGCCGAGCGCGTCACCGACCGCCGCCCACCGGGTCCCACCGATGTGGATCGGACCGGTCGGATTTGCTGAGACGAATTCCAGATTGATCCGCTGCCCATCGAGCAATGCGGAACCGCCGTAGGCGATTCCGGCTTCCGCGATGTTCCTGACGATGACGCCTTGCGCCGACGCTTCCAGACGGATGTTGACGAAACCCGGACCAGCCACCTCCGCGGACGCGATTCCGTCCGCGTCCGCAAGCGCGTCGGCCAACCATCCGGCCAGCTCACGCGGATTGGCCCCGACCTTCTTCGCGACCTGAAGCGCCAGATTGGTGGCGTAGTCCCCATGCTCCGGGTTGCGCGGCCGTTCGACCGTGACCGATTCGGGCAGCATCGCCGAATCGAATTCGTGCTGACTCAGCACCGCGGTGGCGATGGTCTTTACTAGCGCGGCTAGATCGGCGGGCGTCACAAGGCACCATCCTATGGGCTGCCGGGGTTAGCTCCCCGCACGCGTCTTGCGCTAGGCTGTCGGAGCCCATCGGCGCAACAGTTGTGCGCCCCCGTAGCTCAGGGGATAGAGCGTCTGCCTCCGGAGCAGAAGGCCGCAGGTTCGAATCCTGCCGGGGGCACTTTTTTCACTCTTTTCGACGGTTGCGGAGCTCTCCCCGCATGCCGAGCACGGAGTCGGGCACGGGAATCGATTCGTCGCAATCCGGGGAACGCTGCGGGCCCCCGTAGGTCGTTGTGAGGGGTACCACGCCCGCCCACACACCGGCGGCGATGTCTTCGTCGGGATCCTCCGACCAGCCGTCCCCGATCTTGAGCGACCACGTCGATTCCGAAATCCGCAGACGCAGCGCCGCGGTGGCGGCCAGTTCCTTCCGTGAACTCGCACGGAGCTCGGCAACACGTCCCGGTATGAACGTGTCGGTCAGCGTCTCGAGGTACTGGACCTTGTCTTCGGCCGGGATGGGTTCAAAGGCGCCGAAGATGACCGCACTGTGGAACTGGAACGATGATTCGAATCCGCTGCGCGCAACCAGCACCCCGTCCAGCGTGGTGACGGCGATGGCAACCGGAGCGCCGGCGGCGACGTCGCGAAGCCAGGGCGAACCCGTCGAGCCATGGATGACGAGTTCATCCCCGATTCGGGCGAATCCGATGGGGAATATCAGCGGATGTCCATCACGGACCAGCGCGATCGTGGCGAGCGGCGTGCTGTCCAGCAGCTCCTCGAGCTGATTGAGCGACGTGCTCTGCTTCTCGGCAAGGCGGCTGACTTTCGTGGACGGTTGCACCATGCGGTCCACCTTTTCACGCCGGCGGTCGCCGCGTCCCGGATAGCCGGCGGGAACCCGCTACGACGACGCGGGATCCTTACGCGCGCGAATCGGTCCGCCGCTCGGCGGTGGCCGGAGAAGTTGTCCCCGCACGCTGCCTCGCGCCGTTCTGACCGCAACGATCAGCCAAGTGCTCAGCAACCCCAGATAGGCGGCCACAGCCGCGACGCGGAACGCGGGCAGATCGGTGTGAACAGCCAGCTGAGTGGTACCGGTGACAAACGTGCCCACCGGGAAGGTCAGGCTCCACCAAGTCAGCGCGAAGGGCATCCCCCGCCGCAAAGTCCGGACTGTGAGCGAGGTGGCCAACGCGATCCACAACACCGCGAACCCCCACACGGGGACGCCGTAGATGATCGAAAACGCGTTGATGTTGTCGGCGAGATCGGGCTTTACCGCCAGGGCCGCATTGGCGCCGAGAAGCCCTGCGGCCGTTATGGATTGGCCCAGCGGACCGAGCACGATCCACAACGTCGGCACCCGCGCGGTACCTGAGGTTCCGAACAGGACCAGACGACTCCAGATCATCGAGATGATGATGAGCGCGGCAACCAGCGAAAGGCCGAACATCGCGAAGCAGCCGTAGAACATCGTCTGCCGCCACACACCGGGCGTCGTGTGCGGTATCAGCAGTGCTCCGGCCGCAGCGGACACCATCGGCGGAACCACAGGCATCAACCAACCACCGAAGGCAGCGTCGGGTTCGACTTCGTGCTGGGTGAACATCAGGAACGGGATGCTCACGGCCGTGAACAAGCCGCTGGCAGTGCCGATGCTCCACAGCACCCAGTCGAGATTCACCGCCAGACTTTCACCCATGATGTCGCGGCCGACCAGGATCGAGCCGGTGCCGATGGTGAGAAACGCCATCGGGGCGGCGCCATAGAAATGTGCCATCTGGGGATTACGCGCGTGCCGTCTCGCGACGGTCGGGTGCCGGAGCCAGTGTCCTCCGACCACCGCGATGAGGACCACCAACAGGAGAGCCGCCGCCACCCACACGATCTGCGTGAACGTGCGCAACCCGGGAATGTGAACCGGCAGCGTGGCTCCTGCGGCGGCCACGATGCCGGTGCCCATCACTGAGGCGAACCAGTTGGGTCCGATGTTGCCCAGCACCTCGACACGGGACTGGGTAACTTCGTCGTTGGCATTCACCGGCGGCCTCTCAATGCTCTCGACCGGCTTGCCGGGTCGTATGCCGACCGCGCCGGTCTTCTTGGTTGACATAGTCACGTGCCAACTCGGCGACGTGGTCGGGAAGAGCGCCATCTGCGACGTCGGCGAGGCTCGTATCTTCTAACACGGACCGCATGCTGGCACGGAGAGCGCGCCAAACATCGGATAGAGCTGCGGTCGGACCAGAGTAGGGAAGGTCGCCGAGCCCGATGTCACGTACGCTCGCCAGCGGACCGTCCACGCAGCGGAGAACGTCCGCGATGCTGATCTCGGCCGCCGGCCGGGCGAGTTCGTAGCCGCCTTCGCGGCCCCGGTGGCTTCGAACCAGCCGGTCCGCGCGCAGTTCCGCGAGAATGTCGACCAGGAATTGCGCGGGGATGCCTTGCGACTTCGCCAGATCCTCGGTGGTGACCAGCACGCCCTCATCTACCGACGCCAGTTGTGCCATAGCGCGAACGGCGTATTCCGCTTTGGCCGACATCCGCATGCCGGGAATTCTGCCTGCCGCACGAAAGCCTGAGCGGGGTGCCCCCGAGAGTGCACCCCGCTCAGTTCCCCCTTCGGCCTCAGCCGGCTTTGCGAGCCGCGCCGTGAGCCTTGCCGTGACCGGTGCCGCCACCGCGCTGGGACGACTCACCGCCAGTGCGGGAGTGGGTCTTGGGGCCAGACGTCGCGCTGCGACCGCCGGCCGAGCCCGCGGTCGAATCGTCAGGGCCCGGCGACTCGCCGGATTGCGCCGACTCGTCTGCAGCCGCTTGGGCTGCCGCCAGCCTGGCGGCGGCGGGATGCGGGGTGACTGCCGCGCCCGGTTCGACCGCCGCGGCCGTCGGGAACGCAGCGCCAAGTGCATCCGCGAGAATGAAGTTGGTCGTCTGAGCCCAGACCCGGAAACTCGGGACATATTCGGCACCATCGGGCCACTGGTCGGGGTTCAGCCCGGCCCCCAGGGTCAACGCTTCCAGTTTCCCGGGGAAACCGGCGGAGCCCCAGCCCTTCTCCCAATAGGTGTTCCACGCCCCGATGAGGTCGAAGCTCGCCAGGTCGGAAACGACCTCCGAGGTCACGCTGAGCGCCTCGGCCGTCAGAGCCTGAAACACCTCCACGGTTGTGTTCAGGAGATCCGCAGCGATTCCCGGCAACGCCGCAACCACGTTCAGCGCGTTCTGAACGACGCCGTTGACAACGGTGGTGACCGCGTCGACGGTCGGCGTGATGATGCCCGGGATCGGCGCGATGAAGGCCGTGTAGAGCGTGTTGAGCGCCTGATCGAAATCACCCGACAACACCTGTCCGACCGCCGTCACCACGGCGGGCGCCGCGTCCCAGACGTAGGTGGCCAGAGCATTAACAGTGGACGACGGACCGGTCAGTACGTTCGAGACCGCCTGACCGATGTAGTACGACACGTTGTAGCCGAACTGGCTGGCCACCGGCAGTGCGTTGTTGATGAACTCCGGAATGATCCCCATGTACATGCCGCCCAGGACCGGGTAGGTGTTGTACCCGTTGAACAGATCGTTGTTGATCAGTTCCAGTCCGGTCATGATGTTCGTGATCGGATTGGCGACGGGGTTGGCCGTCAATGCGTACGAGATGGACTTGGATGGAAGGTCAGGCAGTTCGACGCCTGACTGCATTACCGGCGCCAACGCGAGGGCGCTGGTACCGATGACGGCGACCGCGCCTGTGACCAGATGTGTGCGTAGTGCGACTTGCATTTCGGAAGTTCTCCATATTCTGTGACGGGTCTCACGGGGCGCCGACAGGGGCAGAATATCTGAGAACAATCTGAGAGAACGGGAAATCCGTCAGCTGGTCGCTTTCAAGACGGCGTCCGCGTATTCCGGCAGGCAAACCACAAGATCCGGCAGCAGTGGATCTGGCCGGTTATACCGCAAAGCGGAGCCGTCCAGACGCGAACAATGCAGGCCCGCCGCGCGGGCGACCGCGACAGGCGCCGCCGAATCCCACTCGTACTGCCCGCCGGCATGGACATACACGTCGGCCTCGCCCTTGACCACGGCAGCGACCTTCGCCCCAGCCGAGCCCATGGCGACGAGTGTCCCGTCGAGGAGGTCGCGGACCTGAAGGGCGACGGCCGGCGGTCGGGTTCGAGATACGACCACGCGCGGCTTAGACGGCGGCGCCGGACGCCGTGGCGTCCCGAGCGTGGACAGGGTGATGTTCTGGGCCGGCAACGCGACCGCACCCGCGACAAGATCCCCGCCCTGCCACAGCGCAACGTGCACAGCCCAGTCGTCGCGGTCGAGTTCGGAGAATTCGCGCGTGCCGTCGAGTGGGTCGATGATCCAAACCCGTTCGCTGCTGAGCCGAACCGGGTCGTCGGCGCCCTCCTCGGACAGCACTGCGTCCGACGGGCGAGCGGATGTCAGTGCGTCCAACAGAAACTCGTGGGACCTTCCGTCACCTGCGGCCTTCCGTTCGGCCACATCCGCGTCCGCATATTCCGCCCGAACGTCGAGAAGTAACGCGCCCGCTCTCGTCGCAAGGTCGGCCGCCAATTCGTGGTCATCCACCCGGACGCTCCAGAATGTCGATGACCTGTTGAGCGAGCTCGTCTGCCGAATAGTCGGGCGTCAGACGGATATCCGGCGCCTTGGGCCGCTGGTAGGGACTGTCGATGCCGGTGAAATGGGTGATCTCACCCGCCCGGGCCTTTGCGTAGAGCCCCTTCGGATCCCGTTCCTCGCAGAGTTCGATCGGCGTGTCGACGAAGATCTCGAAGAACTCAACTCCGTTGTCCAGGTGGACTTTCCGCGCCATGTCTCGATGTTCGTCGAGAGGACAGATCGCCGGAACGAGCACGGTGAGCCCGGCGTCGGCCATCAACGTTGCGATATGAGCCAGGCGCCGCAGGTTCTCGGCGCGGTCCGCCATGGAGAAGCCGAGATCGGCATTGAGCCCGTGGCGAAGGTTATCGCCGTCGAGAATGTATGCGGGACAGCCACTTTCGATGAGCTTCTGCTCGACCAGGACCGCAACGGACGACTTTCCAGAACCCGACAGTCCGGTGAACCAGAGCGTGCAGCCCTTCGTCAGGCGATCCTTCGTCGTCACAACCGACCTGTGCGGAACGGTGTTCGGTGTGGCGCTGCGGGTCTGTGCCGGTGCCGTGTCGCGCACCATGCCGGCCGCGACCGTGACGTTGGTGATGGAATCGATCAGGATGAACGATCCCGTCGCGGCATTGCGCGAATATTCGTCGAGCAGCAGTGGGACCTGGGTGCGGAGGGTCACGCGGCCCAACTCGTTGAGCTTCAACGCCGTCGCACCCTTGTCGCGGTGCAACGTGTTGATGTCCAACCGGTAGTCCAGGCTCGCGACCCGGGCACGAGTGGTGCGGGTGGTGTGTTTGATGAGGTAGTCCCGGCCCGGCTCGAGCGCGGAATCGTCGGCCATCCAGCACACCGTGGCATCGAATTCCTGAGAGGCCACGGGCTGATTGTGTGGCCGGGCGAGCATGTCTCCCCGCGACACATCGATGTCGTCGGCGAGACTGATGGACACCGCCATCGGCGGGAACGCCTCGTCCACGGGCCCGTTCGGGCCGTCGATAGCCGTGATTCGGCTGGCCTTGCCGCTCGGCAGCACGACGACTTCGTCGCCGGTCCGCATCACACCACTCGAGATCGTGCCCGCATAACTGCGGTGATCGGCGTGGTCGAACGTCTGCGGCCTGATGACGTATTGCACCGGGAACCGCGCATCCATCAAGTTGCGATCGCCCGCGATATAGACGTCTTCCAGATGCGGCAACAGCGCGGGCCCCTCGTACCACGGGGTGTTCTCGGATCGCGTCACCACGTTGTCGCCGAGCAGCGCGGACATCGGAATGGTAGTGACGTCGTGGACATCCAACCGCGCCGCGAACGCATGGAACTCATCGCGGATCGCATTGAAACGCGCCGCGTCCCAACCGATGAGGTCCATCTTGTTGACCGCGAGCACGATGTGCTGCACTCCGAGCAACGACGCCAGGAATGCGTGGCGGCGCGACTGCTCGAGCAGCCCGTGCCGGGCATCGACGAGAACTATCACCAGCTGGGCCGTCGAAGCGCCGGTGACCATGTTCCGGGTGTACTGGATGTGCCCCGGGGTGTCGGCGATGATGAACTTCCGCTTCGAGGTCGCGAAGTACCGATAAGCGACGTCGATGGTGATGCCTTGCTCGCGCTCAGAACGGAGGCCGTCGGTCACCAGAGCGAGGTCGGTGTAATCATTGCCCCGCTCCTTGGAGGTGCGCTCGACGGCCGCCAGCTGGTCCTCCATGACGGCCTTCGAATCGAAGAGCAGCCGACCGATCAGCGTCGACTTGCCGTCGTCGACCGAACCCGCCGTCGCCAGTCGCAGGAGCGAACCGGTGGGCGTCCGGAAATCGTCGTCAGCCATCAGAAGTAGCCCTCCCGCTTGCGATCCTCCATGCCCGCCTCCGAAATCCGGTCGTCCGCCCGGGTCGCACCGCGTTCGGTGAGCCGGGAAAGGGCGGTTTCCGCGATCACCTCGTCGACCGATGTCGCCGTCGACTCGACGCAACCTGTGCACGTCACGTCGCCGACGGTCCGGAATCGGACGTCCGTCTCGAAGACGTCTTCACCGGCCTTCGGCTGCATGTATTCGTGAACCGCCAGCAGCATTCCGTCGCGGCGGAACACCGGCCTGCGATGGGAGAAGTAGATCGCCGGCAGCGGAATGTCCTCGGCGCCGATATAGGACCAGATGTCATACTCGGTCCAATTGGACAACGGGAACACCCGGATGTGTTCGCCCTTGCGATGGCGGCCGTTGTAGAGATTCCAGAGCTCGGGACGCTGCGCCTTGGGGTTCCATTGGCCGAACTCATCGCGGAAGCTGAACACACGCTCCTTCGCACGAGCTTTCTCCTCGTCGCGACGCGCACCGCCGAAGGCCGCGTCGAACGCGTTCTCGCCGATCGCACGCAGCAGGGTGACCGTCTGCAAGGGGTTTCGCGACGGACCGTTGTCCACAACCCTTCCGGCGTCGATGTCTTCCTCGACACTGGCCACCACCAGTCGCAGATCGTGTTCGGCAACCAGCCGGTCGCGGGTGGCGATCACTTCTTCGAAGTTGTGCCCGGTATCGACGTGCATCACCGGAAACGGCAAGCGGCCTGGGCGAAATGCCTTCAGCGCCAGGTACAGCATCACGATGGAGTCCTTGCCGCCTGAGAACAGCAGCACCGGCCGTTCGAATTCGGCGGCGACCTCACGAATGATGTGGATGGCTTCGGCCTCGAGCGAGCGAAGATGACTGAGTTCGTATCGCCCCGGCGTCGGGCGAACCAGCACCTGGTCCGTCATGTTACCTCGTATATTTGGTAGAACTAACCTGTTTTATCAGTATACGACGACAATCAAGTGCCGAATTCAGCCTGAGTCCACACGATCGCGCCGTTGGCCGCGTACGGCCAGCCCATCTCATAACCTGTGCTCCATGCGCAGCTGTCCAGGCGACCCCCCATGACGGGATTCCTGGCACGCCGGCTGCTGAACTACCTGGTACTTCTCGCACTCGCATCATTTCTGACCTTCACGCTGACATCCCTGACGTTCGCCCCGCTCAACAACCTTCTGCAACGCAATCCGCGGCCACCGCAATCAGTCATCGACGCCAAAGCAAGCGAGCTCAACCTCGACAAGCCGATACCGCTGCGCTACAGCAACTGGGTGGCCGGGGCCGTCCACGGTGATTTCGGTACCACCGTCAACGGACAGCCGGTCTCCGACGAACTGTGGCGCCGAGTGGGAGTCAGCCTCCGCTTGCTGGTGATCGGCTCGGTGTTCGGCACCGTCGTCGGAGTGGTGGTCGGCGCCTGGGGCGCAATCCGCCAATACCGAATGTCCGATCGAGTGGTCACGATGCTGGCCCTACTGGTGATCAGCACTCCGACATTCGTCATCGCCAATCTGTTGATACTGGGCGCCCTCAATGTGAACAACGCCATCGGCGTGCAGATCTTCGAATACACCGGTGAAACGTCACCCGATGCGATCGGCGGCGGCTGGAATCAATTCGTCGACCGCCTTCAGCATCTGGTTCTGCCGAGCTTCACGCTCGCGTTGACCGCCATCGCCGGCTACAGCCGCTACCAACGCCACGCGATGCTCGACGTTCTCGGACAGGACTTCATCAGAACCGCACGCGCCAAAGGGCTTACTCGCCGTCAAGCACTCTTCAAACATGGCCTGCGCACTGCGCTGATCCCGATGGCGACCCTATTCGCCTACGGTGTAAGCGGTCTGGTCACGGGCGCGGTGTTCGTGGAGAAGATCTTCGGCTGGCACGGCATGGGTGAATGGGTGGTGCAGGGGATCGCAACGCAGGACACCAACATCGTCGCGGCCATCACGGTGTTCTCGGGGGCGGTCGTCCTTCTCGCAGGGTTGCTATCCGACGTCATCTACGCGGCGCTCGATCCGCGAGTGCGGGTGACGTGAGCGAATTCGTCTCGCGCCGAACGCTGGTGCTCCGACGCTTCCGCCGCAACCGATCGGCGGTAGCCGCACTGGTTGTGCTGGTCGCCCTTTTCATCGGCTGCTATGCGCTGCCACCACTTCTCCCCTACTCCTACACGGAACTGGACTACTACGCCCTCCAACAACCCCCGAGTTCGCAACATTGGTTCGGAACCACTGCCATCGGCCAGGATCTGCTGGCACAGATTCTCCGCGGGATGCAGAAGTCGATGCTCATCGGCGTATGTGTGGCGGCCATATCAACGACCATCGCCGCCACCGTCGGCTCTTTCGCAGGCTTCTTCGGCGGTTGGCGCGACCGCGCTCTGATGTGGGTGGTTGATCTGCTCCTAGTGGTGCCGAGCTTCATCCTGATCGCGATCATCACCCCGCGAACCAAGAACTCCGCCAACATCGCCCTGCTCATCGCACTGCTGGCCGGGTTCAGCTGGATGATCAGCTCACGAATGGTGCGTGGAATGACGATGAGCCTCCGCGAGCGTGAATTCGTCAGAGCCGCAAGATATATGGGCGTTTCCAACAGCCGGGTCATCGCCCGCCACGTCTTGCCCAACGTCGCGTCGATCCTCATCATCGACACCGCGCTCAACGTCGGCGTGGCCATCCTCGCCGAAACCGGTCTGAGCTTCCTGGGATTCGGCGTCCAACCACCCGACGTCTCACTGGGCACCCTGATCGCCGACGGCACGAAGTCGGCGACGACGTTTCCCTGGGTGTTCCTGTTTCCAGCAGGTGTTCTCGTCCTCATCCTGGTGTGCGCCAACCTGACTGGTGACGGCCTGCGCGACGCGCTCGACCCCGGCAGCACCAGCCTTCGGGTCAGCCGAGAGGCCGGGCGCGCCTCATGAACCACGCTTCCGACGGGTCGCTGCTTCAAGTCGACGAACTGACGGTCACCTTTCCCACCGACTCCGGTGACCTTCGGGCCGTGCGCGGCATAAGCTTTCACGTCGACGCCCGCGAAGTGGTGGCCATCGTCGGCGAATCCGGTTCGGGAAAATCCGCTGCCGCTATGGCCATCATGGGGCTCGTCCCCGAATACGCCCGAGTGACGGGATCGGTGCGACTGGACGGCACAGAACTCCTCGGGTTGTCCGATGCGGCAATGTCCGAGATCCGTGGACGCCGCATCGGGATGGTGTTCCAGGACCCGATGTCAGCGCTGACGCCGGTTTACACGATTGGCGATCAGATCGCCGAAGCGATTACCGTGCACCGACCTTCGACGAGCCGCCGCGCGGCACGGCAGCGCGCCGTGGAACTCCTGGAGCTCGTCGGTATCGCGCAGGCCGAACGGCGTGCACGCGCTTTCCCGCATGAACTGTCCGGAGGCGAACGTCAGCGGGTGGTCATCGCGATTGCGATAGCCAACGATCCCGATCTGTTGATCTGCGACGAACCCACAACGGCTCTCGACGTCACCGTTCAGGCCCAGATCCTCGACGTCCTGAGGACAGCTCGCGACGTGACCGGCGCGGGAGTGCTCATCATCACCCACGACCTGGGCGTCGTCG
The DNA here is from genome assembly GCA_046330895.1 of Mycobacterium sp. GTDB lineage: Bacteria > Actinomycetota > Actinomycetes > Mycobacteriales > Mycobacteriaceae > Mycobacterium. The sequence continues at coordinate 35,388 of JAXLRY010000011.1, forward strand.
CCCAATTCGCCGACCGTGCGCTAGTCATGTACGCGGGCAGAGCGGTTGAGGTCGCCACGGTCGACGATCTCTATCAGGACCGCGCGATGCCCTACACCGCAGGTCTTCTGGGTTCCGCTCCGCGTTTGAACGCCGCACAGGGAACGCGCTTGATTCCGATTTCGGGCGCGCCGCCCGCCATGGTCGCGCTATCCCCCGGATGCCCCTTCGCCCCGCGATGCCCGCTCGCCATCGACGAATGCCGTTCGCACGAACCCCCTTTGACCACCATCGCGGCCGACCACTCCGCGGCGTGCATCCGATCCTCCGAGGTGCGAGGACGCACAGCCGCGGAGATCTACGGCGAAGTTCCATCCCCGTCGTCCGAATCCCCTTCGCCCGAATCCCCGTCATGTTCGTCGGGTCAGACGCCTGCGACCGTGGTCAAGGTCCGCGACCTGGTCAAGACATATCACCTGACCAAAGGCGTCGTGCTGCGCCGGAAAATCGGTGAGGTCCGTGCCGTCGACGGCGTCAGCTTCGAACTGGAGCAGGGGCGGACGCTGGGAATCGTCGGCGAATCGGGATCCGGGAAGTCAACCACCCTGCACGAAATACTGGAGCTCAAGGCGCCGCAATCGGGTTCCATCGAGGTGCTTGGGAGTGACGTAGCGACGCTCGACGGCCCGCGGCGACGTGCGCTAAGACGAAACCTCCAGGTGGTGTTCCAGGATCCGGTGGCATCCCTGGATCCCCGCCTCCCGGTGTTCGATCTGCTAGCAGAACCCCTGCAGGCCAATGGTTTCGACAAACCCGGCACCGACGCAAGAGTCGCTGAACTGCTGGGGTTGGTCGGACTGCAGCGTTCCGACGCCGGTCGCTACCCCGCCGAATTCTCCGGGGGGCAGAAGCAGCGCATCGGGATCGCGCGAGCGCTGGCGCTGAAGCCGAAGATCCTCGCACTAGACGAACCGGTCTCCGCCCTCGACGTCTCCATCCAGGCCGGAATCATCAATCTGCTGCTCGATCTGCAGCAAGAGTTCGAGCTCTCGTACCTGTTCGTCTCGCATGACTTGTCGGTGGTCAAACATCTCGCGCACCGGGTCGCCGTGCTGTACCGGGGGACGATCGTCGAATACGGTGACTGCGACGACGTATTCACCAACCCGAGTCACGACTACACGAAAAAGTTGCTCGCCGCGATACCACAACCGAATCCGGGACGCCGCTAGCATCAGTCGGGTGACTCTTCTTCGGCGAGCAGACACTAACGTCCCCCCGACCCGGCGTGTCGCGGTGCTTCTGCGTCTGCTCGCGGCAGGTGTGGCGACCACGCTGGTAGTGGCGGGATGTTCCGGTGCCAACAAAGACGTTCCGTCCGCGGGAGGCAACGCCGAACTCGGGGCGACGAGCGACATCAACCCCCAGGACCCGGACACCCTGAAGAAGGGCGGAAACCTTCGGCTCGCACTCAGCGCATTCCCGTCGAACTTCAACACCCTCAACATCGACGGCATGGACGCCGACACGGGCAGCATGCTCAAACCGACCATGCCGAGAGCCTTCGTCATCGCCGCAGACGGCTCGATGAAGGTCAACAACGACTACTTCACCAACGTCGAACTGACCAGCACCACACCCCAGGTCGTGAAGTACACCATCAATCCCAAAGCCGTGTGGTCGGACGGAACACCGATGACCTGGGAGGACATCGCTTCGCAAATCAATGCGACCAGCGGCAAGGACAAAGGATTCGCGATCTCGTCGCCAAACGGCAGCGATCGCGTAGCCTCGGTCACCCGCGGCGACGACGATCGGCAGGCGATCGTCACCTTCGCCCAGCACTACGCGGAATGGCGGGGAATGTTCTCCGGCAACACCATGCTGCTCCCCAAGAGCATGACCGCCAACCCCGACGTGTTCAACAAAGGACAGCTCAACAATCCCGGCCCGTCTGCCGGTCCATTCATCGTCGCGAACCTCGACCGCACCGCACAACGCATCACGTTGACGCGCAACCCCAAATGGTGGGGCACGCCCGCACTCCTCGACACCATCACCTACCTGGTCCTCGACGACGCGGCACGAATTCCTGCCCTGCAGAACAAGACCATCGACGCCACCGGCCTCGGATCGCTCGACGAGCTCACCGTCGCCAGGGGAACCCAGGGAATCGCAATCCGGCGGGCCCCCGGCCTCAGCTGGTACCACCTCACCTTCAACGGCGCACCCGGAGCAATCCTGTCCGACAAGGGGCTTCGCCTAGCGGTGGCGAAGGGCATCGATCGCCAAGCGATTGCAGATGTGACCCAACGCGGCCTGGTCGACAAGCCCGCACCACTCAACAACCACATCTACGTCGCCGGCCAGAAGGGCTACCAAGACAACAGTCAAGTCGTGGCGTACGACCCCGAGAAAGCCAAACGGGAACTCGATGCACTCGGCTGGAAGATGAACGGGCAATTCCGCGAGAAGGACGGTAAGCCTCTGGTCATTCGTGACGTGATGTACGACGCGCAGACCACCCGCCAAGTCGCTCTCATCGCGCAGAACAGCCTGGCCCAGATTGGGGTGAAGTTGGAGATCGACGCCAAGCCGGGAAATGGCTTCTTCACCAATTACGTAAACGTCGGTGACTTCGACATAACCCAATTCTCTTGGGTCGGAGACGCATTCGCGCTGTGCTGCCTCAACCAGATCTACACGACGGGCGCGGAAAGCAACTTCGGCAAGGTCACCAGCGCCGAGATCGACGGCAAGGTCGAAGAGGTACTCGACGAACTCGACCCCGACAAAGCCCTCAAGCTCGCCAACGAGGTGGACAAGTTGATCTGGGCTGAAGGGTTCAGCCTGCCGCTGTTCCAATCAGCCGGAAACGTCGCCGTGCGAAGCGATCTCGCCAACTTCGGGCCAGCCGGCCTGGGCGACCTGAACTACAGCGCGATCGGGTTCACCAAGTCTTGAGCAGGCCCACTAGTTGGGTGTCAGCTCGATGAAGTGGGCATCGACGCCGAGGTAGCGATTGGGTGTACAGGTCAAGACAATGAGCTGCCCGCGGTCACCGACCGCGTTGAAGACGTCAGCCATTTTGTCCAATCGGTCGGGATCGCTGAAACCGAGCGCGTCGTCGAGAACGACGGGGACGCTGTCTTCCTTCGCGACCAGTGCTGCGCCCGCAAGCCTCGCCAGGATGCCCAATTGCTCTCTGGCACCGCTCGACAACGACTCGAAGGGAACCGTGCGACCGTCGAGAGTGCGGCTGCACACTCGAAGGTCGGGGTCCACATCAACCTCGAACGTGGGCCCGAAAACCGGCTTACCGATCTTTTCGATCTCTGCGCGAAACGGCTCGACATAGCGCAGTCGTGTGTCGTCACGATGTCGGGTGAACACTGTTCGCAGCGTCTGCACCGACCGGGCGCGGTCTTCGATCCGCGAATACTGCGCGACGGCATGTTCGTGAGCGCTCTGGGCAGCGTCCAGGCTGCTGTTTCGTCCGTCGTCACCCATCACCGCGAGTTCCACCGAGATGTCGTTGAGGACGCGTTCGAGTTCCGACCGGCTGCCGGCCAACCTCTCGGCGTCGGCACGCGCCTCCGCCCATTCGCTGTCGATGGCCGTGGGGTTCGCCGCGGCGCGGCGTTGCTCCATGTCGTCGACGATGGCCGCTGCATGCGCTGCGGCAGCGGCGTCCGCAGCGGCGCGCGCAGCGACTTGATCGTCCTCGAACTCAGCACGCTGGACCGCCCGTCGATCTTCGAGGATGCGCAGCTGCTGTTCCTCGGAGTTCAGGCGATCCGCCAAAACCGTTGCCAGGGTGGACTTCTCCAGGAATTCCGCCTGGGTTTGCGTAACGATGGTCTGCTGCGCGAGAACTTCCGAGTGCAGGCGGGATGCACTCTCGGTGGCCTCGATTAGATCGGCTTGAACCGATTCAAGCTGCAGTTCCGAGTGAAGCTGTTCGCGGCAACCCGCCTCCACGCCACGCAGGCCGGTCAACCGTTGTCTCAACTGTTCGATTTCTTCACCGGCGGTAAGACCGGCGAGCGTTGCTGCCGTCTGGTCACGTCGGTGCGAAATCTCATTGCGACGCTGGAAGATCGACCGCGCGGCCACCACATCGGGTGCGCCGCCGCGCGCCAGCGTGTGCGCCTCATGCGCTTTGGCGGCAGTCAGCTTCTCCTGGAGCTCCGCGGCATTGACGCCGGGATCGATCCGGATGGTCAGCAACCCCGGCAGTTCCACCGTGGTGGATGTCACCTGCTGGGGAGACCACGTCTCGCCCGCCGCCAGTCGGACCTGTTCGCCACCGACTACAAGGCCGATGTCGGTGGCTGCGGTGAATTCGACTGTCGCCGTCGTCAAAGCCAGTTGAGATTCAAGTCCCGCAACCGATCTCGACGCCGATTCGATGTCCGCCATGACATCAGGGGTGAGGCTCAGCTCTGCCAATTGGCCGGTGATGTCGTCGAGATCTCGCTGCGCCGCTTCGATGCGGCTCATTCGCGCCGCCAACCGATTCGCCTCGTCGCGCGCCGCGCACGACTCGACGATTCTGCGCGACCTTTCCAACCTCAGTTGCGCCGCTTCCGATTCCGCGGTCGTTTGCGCGGCGCGAGCGGCCGCGGCGTCGGCGGCCATACGTGCGGAGGTTTCGGCTGCCCGTGAGCAGTCGACGTCCGCCTTCAACTCTTCGATGGTGGCGATCCGCTTTGCGATTTCATCGTTCAGCCGCGACCGCTCCGCGTGCACCGAGGCCGACGCGGCACTCGCTGCCCGGGCCCCCTCGGCGCGCAATTTCGCGACGTCCAGATCCTCGGTCAGCCTGGCGAGCGCGCTGACCGCCTGCTCGGCGGCCTCCAGACGGCTCTTGATCGCCGGTTCGTCGTCGCCCAGGGCTGCGAGGTCCCTCGTCGCCTCCGCATGACGTCGCACCCGATCGTCGATCTCCACAACCGCCGCCCGGCAACGGGCCAGTTCTTCCTCGGCGCTGCTCAGCGCCGAGGTTGCGGCAGCCCACTCCCCCGTCCGACGGCCGGTCGAAGTGAAGTAGCGCGCGTATTCGGCATCGATCCGTTCGATGAGCAAGGGTTCGTTGCCGGACAACGCCGCGGCGTCACCTGCGGCCAAATCGAGCGCGCGCGACAGGGCATCGCATCCCGAAAGGTCTACCGCGGATGTGGAAGTCGCCTGCAACAGGCGCTGCGCGCGCCACAGATCCTTGTCGACCGTCTCCGCCAACATGGCGAGTACGCGCTCGTGGGCTTCGTCTCCGGTGAGCTGTTCGCGGCGCGGCTCCACGATGGTCAGTTCGGTCTCACACTTCTTATGAAACCGCTTGCGATAGGTGAACCGGTACCGCCCGGTGCTGATCTCGGCGAGAACCTCCGCACCGAGATCCGCATGCGTCGGTTTTACCTGCTTTACTTCCTTTTTCGTGGACCGATCCTTCGAGTCCAGCAGCAGGTCCAGCGCCTCGATCATCGATGTCTTCCCGACTTCGTTGGCGCCGCAGATCACGACGACGCCCGAATCGGGCAACTGGATGTCCCGGTGAACGATGCCCCGATAGTTCGTCAGGACCAGGCGATGCAGTCTCATGCCGCGCTGCCGTTCGTGAGCCGCAGCAGAAGCGCCAGCGCGCCCTGCGCATCCGCCGCAACCCGTCCGTCATCGGACCTGGCGGCACTGATCAATTCGGCGACCGCGCATGCGGTGAATCCACCGATTCCCAGGTCGTCGAATTCGCCATCCGCCGGCATAACCGCGATGTCGGTATGACTGTCCCACGTTCTGAGGTTCGCGAACAGCCTGGCGTATTTGTCCATGCAGGCATCGAGCGCAGAGCGGTCGGTGACGGTAAGTGTCCCCGTCAGCGCCAGCCGCACAACGGTGCGCTCTTTATCGGTGAGCTGATCCAGGTTGACGTCGAGGTCGACGATGTCGCGGCTGTTGTCAACCGGACGCCGGAGCGTCAGGAACCGCCAGCGGCCCACGCGGTGTGCGTCAACCGTCACCGGATGGGTTGGGTCGTCCTCGTCGATGTCGACCACAAGCACGTACCCGGGATCGCCTTCGATGTCGTCATAGTTCGTCACTTCGGGCGAACCTGAGTACCAGATGCGCCCGCCGGCATCCACCCGGGTACGAGAGTGCTTGTCGCCCAGGGCGACATAGTGAATCAGCTGTCGATCCAGCGCGTCCGCCAACCGGCTCATCCGAATAAGCGATGGCTTTGCCAGGTCCGGGTCGAGAACGTCGACACCGCCGTGCGCCACCAAGATCCGCACCCCGTCGGCCGGTCCCATACCGTCGAGCGCAGCCGCAGCGAGATCGGAAGTCGGCGCCTTGGAGTACCACGGCGCCGCAACCAGTTGCACGCCGGGGCGAACCTCCCAGACACCCGGGCGGTCCAGCACTCGGACGTTGCCGGGGCACTCCGCCGCGAACAAGGTGCTGGTGTACACGGAGGACGCGTCCAAGGGGTCATGGTTTCCCGGTAGCAGAAATACCGGAACATCGATGGCGCGCATGGCTTCCAGAGATTGGCTGACCACCTTGGGCGCCAATTGATTGGCGTCGAACACATCGCCCGAGACGACCACGAATTCCGCGCCGGTCTGCCTCGCCAATCCACCGAGTGCCGCAACGGCATCGCGCCGAGCCGCGGAATAGCGGGGCTGCGCCTCGCCCTCGAGAAAATGTCGCGTCATACCGAGCTGCCAATCGGCCGTATGCAGGAATCGCATGCCCGGCTCCCCTCTCTCAATGCGTTGCGGCGAGTGTAGGGTCGCCCACCGACAAGTCCGCGGACCCCGATCGGCATGTGCGCGGACACTTGCGACACGGCACGGGAGCAGACATGAACGCCTCAGCGCGCACCCTCGTCTTGATGCGTCACGCCAAGTCGAGCTACCCCGACGGGGTCGCCGACCACGACCGGCCGCTGGCGGCACGCGGCCAACGCGAGGCCGGTCTGGCGGGCACGTGGATCCGCGATCACCTAGCCCCGATCGAACGGGTCCTCTGTTCATCGGCCACCCGCACCCGCGAGACGCTAGGACTCGCCGACATCGACGCGCCGGTGGACTTCCTGGACCGCCTCTACGGCGCCACCCCGGGAAGCCTTATCAGCGAAGTCAACGCCGTCGACGACGCAGTTCGCACACTGCTGGTCGTGGGCCACGAACCGACCATGAGCCAGGTCGCCCTCGGTCTAGCCGCACCGGACGGATCCAACCGCACCGTCGTCCGCGAGATAGCGATGAAGTTCCCGACATCAGGGATCGCGGTACTGCGCGTGCCCGGCAGCTGGGCCGACCTCCGACTCGGGAGCGCGGCACTGGTCGCCTTTCATGTACCCCGCTGAGGGTTGACCCTCACCGGACGCTGATCCCGGGCTCAGGAATTCGTGGCGAGCGTCAACTCCATCAGCTTGAGCGCCTGACTACAGGCGTCGATGCCCGGTGCCTGCGGATTGATCCACCAGCCCACAACGCCGCCCGCGTCGCTGGCAACACCGCATGCCCCATTCGGATCGCTGGTACGCATCACGATCGAGGGAACGCCGGCGATAGCCCGGGTCTCGATCTGATAGTTCAGGAACTGCGCCACCTTGCGCTCGTTTTCGAGGCTTCCCTGCTCGTACCAGAATCGGGTGATGTCGACCAGCCCTGAGGGGTTGGCCGCCTGCCACCGGCACACGGCACCGACGAATGTGCTCTGGATGTCCAGTGGGTCGGCGCCGACGGTCTCGGCCAGGATGTCGGTCGTCAAGACATCGCATTCCTTCAGCAGGTTCGGATACTGCTGGGCGGAATTGTCGTTGCGCGGACCGGCACCCGCTTTGACGGCGGTTCCGTCGACAGTGGTGGCGCAACCGGCAAGAGCAGCCGCGGTGCACACAGCCAGAGCGGCGGCCATCGCACGCATGCGGCTCATTTCGAATTCGCAATCGACTGCCGCGACAGTTCCTTCGCCACGTCACACGCCGGGGGGAACGGCTTCTCGGCGAAACTGACCGACCACTCGAAGAAGTCGTCGTTGAACTGGATGCCGACCTCGCACAAGTTATCTCCCAGAGTGGGATCGGTGCCGACGGCGATGAATCCGCTGTGGCCGTCAATCGTGATGTCATCCACGCTCGTGCGTGAAAGTTCCTCGGTCTTGCGTTCCCGGCCGATCGGACTGCCGCGGTACCACGTGAAGGAGAAGTGGGGGCCCAGGATTCCGCCGCCGGCGAGCCACTGGCAGCCGACGGAGTTCCTGGCGGTGGTGACCAGCCCGGTCACTCTGGTCTGTTCGGCCATGGTCTGGTCGGAGATGCCTCCGCACTCGGGAAACGACGGCCCGTGCTTCCCGTCCGCGCTGGGCGGACCAGACGGCTGCGACGACTGCGGCTGCGTCGGGCTGGAATCCGAGCAGCCGCCGATCATCGGTAGCACTGCCAACGCGGCCAAAACAGCCCCGGCGGTGCGGACCAGCGCGGCCCGGTTGCGGGCGACCATCAAGCGCACCTGGTGTTCGTCACAGCATGCACTGTAGCGGCCGCTTCGGCGGCGGCCCGCGCAATACCTCCTGAACAGCAGGTTTGCTGGCATGTCCCGGTGTGCGAAAGTAGCGAGATGCTCCGGGCGCTGCTGAGACGCTACGTCGCGCCATACCGGTGGCCGGTCGCCGTCGTCATGGCGTTGCAGACCGTGAGCACGCTGGCGTCCCTGTATCTGCCCACCGTCAACGCGGCCATCGTCGACGACGGGGTCGCCAAGGGAGACACCGCGCTGATCGTCGAACTCGGGCTGGTGATGCTGGCCGTCACCGCGCTCCAGGTGCTCTGCGCCGCCGGCGTCGTCTATTACGGATCGCGCGCCGGAACCGGAGTGGGACGTGACCTCCGTTCAGCGATGTTTCACCGAGTGATCGCGTTCTCCGACACGGAGACCGCACGCTTCGGGGCGCCGACGCTGCTGACCAGGACGACCAACGATGTGCGGCAAATTCAGGTGCTCGTCCAGATGTCCACGACGGTCCTGGTCAGCGCACCGATCATGTGCGTAGGCGGCATCATCATGGCCATCCATCAGAATGCCGGCCTGTCCTGGCTGCTGGTCGTCAGCATTCCCGTGCTCGCGCTGTCCAACTTCTGGATCGTCTCGCGGATGCAGCCGATCTTCCGCAGCATGCAGCGACTGATCGACGGGATCAACCGGGTGTTGCGAGAGCAGCTGTCCGGCATCCGCGTCATCCGCGCTTTCACCCGCGAACCCTTTGAAGAGGCAAGGTTCGCCGAGGCCAACCGCGCGATCTCGGAGACCGCGCTGTCCGCCGGCCGCTGGCAAGCGCTGATGTTGCCGGTGACCACACTCACCATCAACGTCTCCAGCGTTGCGCTCATCTGGTTCGGCGGTCTGCGGATCGATGCCGGCCATATGCAAGTCGGCTCACTCATCGCGTTCCTGTCGTACTTCATGCAGATCCTGGCCGCCGTGTTGATGGCGACCATCATCGCCGTCATGCTCCCCCGGGCATCGGTCTGCGCCGAACGGATCGGCGAGGTGTTGGCGACCGAACCCCGCGTCACGAGCCCACCCATTCCGAGGCAGGCGGCACACCCGCGCGGAGCTGTCACCCTCCGCGACGTCACATTCCGCTATCCGGGAGCCGAACGTCCTGTGCTGGAAGGCATATCGTTCGACGCCGCTCCTGGTAGCACCACGGCGATCGTCGGCGGAACCGGAAGCGGGAAATCCACGTGCGTCGGTCTCATCAGCCGACTACTCGACGTAACCGCCGGCACGGTGTCGGTCGACGACATCGATGTCCGCGACTACGACACCGAACGCCTGTGGTCGGCATTCGGCCTCGTTCCCCAGCGCGGATACCTGTTCTCCGGCACCGTCGCCGAAAACCTCTCCTACGGAAAGGTCGACGCAACCGAAGACGAGATGTGGGCCGCGTTGCGCGTCGCACAGGCAGAACGATTCGTCAGAGCCAACCCCGATCAGCTGTCAATGCGCATCGCGCAGGGGGGCAGGAATCTGTCCGGCGGGCAACGTCAGCGACTGGCGATCGCACGCGCCGTCATACGCAGGCCCGCGGTCTACCTGTTCGACGACTCGTTCTCCGCACTGGACGTCCACACCGAAACGGATGTGCGCGCCGCTCTGGGCCGGGTGTCCGCCGAATCCACTGTCATCATTGTCGCTCAACGCATCTCGACGGTGATGCACGCGGATCAGATCGTCGTACTGGACCAGGGCTCGGTCGCTGGAATCGGGACTCACGAGACGCTGCTGGCCCACTGTGCCCCGTACCGGCAATTCGCCGAGTCGCAGGCTGTGGAGGCTGCGTCGTGACAGAACCGCCGATGCGCGGTGGTGGACTTCGCATCCCCACCCAAGATCCGAACCAAGCCCGATCGCACACTTTCGCCCCGTCGGCGGTACGACTGGCTCGGCGGCTGTTGCCCCAACGCGGACTGACGACGTTGGTCGTCGCATTATCAGTTGTCGGCATCGCATTGTCGGTGATCGGCCCCCGCATCCTCGGACACGCAACCGACCTGTTGTTCAACGGGGTCATCGGACGCGGACTACCCGCCGGAATCACCAAAGAGCAAGCAATCGCCGAGGCCCGGAGTCGCGGCGACTCGACGTTCGCCGATCTCCTCTCCGCTATGAACGTCACGCCCGGGCGCGGCGTGGACTTCACGGCCGTGGCGCACACCCTCGCGCTGGCACTGGCCCTGTATCTGGTTGCCGCCCTTGCCGTCTGGATGCAAGCACGGTTGCTCAACGTTGTCGTCCAGCGCACGGTCACCACGCTGCGGGCCGACGTAGAGGCGAAAGTGCACCGGCTTCCGCTGTCGTACTTCGACTCCCGACAACGGGGTGAACTGTTGAGCAGGGTGACCAACGATGTCGACAACATCCAGTCGTCGGTCTCGATGACGATCAGCCAGTTGGTCACGTCGGCGATGACAATCGTTGCGGTGCTGGCGATGATGCTGACGATCTCCGGACTGCTCACGCTGATCGTCGTGTCGACCGTTCCGCTGTCTCTGTGGGCAACCCGAGTGATCGCGCGCCGATCCCAGCGGATGTTCGTGGCCCAATGGACACAAACCGGAAAGCTCAATGCGCACATCGAGGAGACGTACAGCGGCTTCACCGTGGTACGCACGTTCGGCCACCGGGATGCCGCACAACGGAGATTCCGCGAACTGAACGACGAAGTTCATCGGGCGACCTTCGGCGCTCAGTTGATGTCCGGACTCGTCTCCCCCGCAATGGGTTTCATCGGCAACCTCGGCTATGTCGGTGTCGCGGTGGCGGGGGGCGTTCAGGTCGCCACCGGGCAGATAACACTGGGTGGCATACAGGCCTTCATCCAGTACGTTCGTCAGTTCAATGCGCCGATAACCTCGGTCGCGGGCATGTACAACTCGCTGCAATCGGGCGTGGCCAGCGCCGAACGGGTCTTCGAATTCCTGGACGAACCGGAAGCGACCCCGGATCCGTCTCCGGAGCCGATGCCCCGAACAGCGTGCGGCACAGTCGAATTCCAGCAGGTCAGCTTCGCCTATCAGCCCGGAGTTCCCGTCATCGAAGACCTGTCATTGGCGGTCGAGCCGGGGCAGACGGTCGCGATCGTCGGCCCGACCGGCGCCGGAAAGACCACGCTCGTGAACCTCCTGATGCGCTTCTACGAGGTGGATCGCGGTCGAATACTGCTCGACGGCATGGACATCAGCACCATCAGCCGCCGGGCCCTGCGATCACAGATGGCGATGGTGCTCCAAGACACCTGGTTGTTCAGCGGAACGATCGCGGAGAACATCGCGTATGGACGGCCGGGGGCAACCGATGACGAAGTGGTGACGGCAGCCCGCGCGGCGCACGCCGACGGCTTCGTGCGAACGCTCCCTGACGGCTACGACACACCGGTGAGCGACGACGGTGGCAACCTCAGCGCCGGTGAGCGGCAACTGATCACCATCGCACGAGCATTTCTGGCAACGCCCCAGATACTGATCCTCGATGAGGCAACGAGCTCAGTGGACACCCGGACCGAACTGCTCATCCAGCGCGCCATGGCCGAATTGCGGCGCGGGAAGACGAGTTTCGTCATCGCGCACCGGCTTTCGACGATCCGCGAGGCCGACGTCATCGTCGTGCTGCAAGGCGGACGGATTGTCGAAGCCGGCAGCCACACTCAACTGCTGGGGCAGCGCGGCGCGTACTACGCGATGACGCGGGACTCTTCTGCCGAGCAGACGTGAAAGTCCCCGACACGCCGTGGATTTCGGGACCTTAGCGACTGCTCGCGCGGAGGGGCGCGCGGCGAGCCCGGTAGAGCCTGACCTCGCCCTTGATGCCCTTCAGGCGCCGTGGACCTGCGAGGGACCAGACGAACCGGTCGTCGTCGGCGAGGTGATCGTGAAGTGCCTCGGCCACCAGAACTGAGCCCGGCCGGGCCGCCGACGTGACCCTGCTGGCCAGATTCACCGTGCCGCCGAACCAGTCGCCGGCGCGGCTGACGGCCGGTCCGAACGCGACACCGACACGCAACGGCGGAATTTCCTCGTCGGCGCCGACAACGTCTATCAGGGTGAGCGCCGCATCCAGAAGTCGACCGGGATCTGGCGACACCAGCATCACCGCGTCGCCGATGGTCTTGATGAACCGGACGGGCGCGACCGAGACCTCCCGCGCGATGTCGCCCAATCGATGCGCCAGATGTTCCAGTTCCGCGGGATCCAGTTCCTCGCCCAGACTCGTGAATCCGACCAGATCCGCGAACACCACTCCGACCATGCGCGCACCCGGCAGTGGCGCGCCGGCGGCGCGCTCACTGGCACTGACAGCCTCGGTCTCCATCGTGTGGCGCAATTGGAGCAACAGCATGTCGTGGATCATCGGTCCGAGCAGCGGCGCGGCGGCACCCGCCAATGCCTTTGTGCCCATTCCGATTTCAAGCTCGGTGACACCTGGCCTGAACACCGCTGCCAGCGCCCCCTGCCGCATGGTCTCGGCCGCGTGGGACAACCCCTCCGCGAGTATCCGCACGGTCGACAAGATGTGCTCCGGGTCCATCCCGAGGTCGATGAACTGACGGATGTGCGACGCCGCGTCGCCGTCGGCAGCGATGTAGACCGCAGCATCCGGGTCGTCGACGCGGGGCAGCCCCACCGCATGTTGCATGCGGCTCAACAGTTCCAGGTCGACGCCCGTCCGCTCACTGATGTCGCGTGCCGACACGCGTGTCCCGTCGTCACCGAGAGCGCGCCGGGCGGGCAGCAGCATCGGAGCGTACGAATCGCGGATCTCCCCGACGGTGATGCCCTGATCCAGAAGCCAGGCGTCCAGTTCCGCGCGTTCAGCCCTGGCTTCGCCGGTAAGTCCGTCCAGCAGTCCCGACGCTTCGATCTCGGCGCCGCTCGTCACCCCGCCGCCCGTCACCCCGCCGCCCGTCACAGCCCTTCCGTCCGTCACAGCCCAAACGTATAACGCCGACTCACGACACGGGTGGCCGTCGCCCGGCCCACGGCCGCGAACGCTCGATCTGAGTGCTGAGCGACAGCAAGGTCGCCTCGTCGAACGGCTTCCCCACCAACTGAACCGACACCGGCGCACCATGCCCGTCGAGTCCCCAGGGCACAACGGCGGCCGGCTGGCCCGTCGCATTGAAGACGGCCTGGAACGGGACCCGCACGGAGACCAGCGAGAGCGTCGTGAGGGCTCCGCGCCGGTGGTATTGACCGATGCGGGACGGTCCCATCGCCGTCCCGGGGGTGATGACGACGTCGACGTCGTCGAAGATCGACTGCACCCGAGCGGACAACGTGGACTCAGCCGCACGAACCTTGGCGATCTGCCGATCGGAGATCAGGCGGCCGAGCCGAACGAACTGCCTCGTCCGAGGTTCCAGCCGCTCCGGGTGCGGCAGGGCGTTGGCATCGTTGTACGCCCCGCGCAACATCCTCGGCAATACATGCCCATACATCGCCCATGCCGGGTAGTCGGGATCACGTGCCACCACCTCGTGCCCGAGCTCGCGCAGCAGAGCGACCATGCCGTGCAGCGCGGAAAGCTGCGCCTTGCCAATCCTGCCTACTCGCCCGGTCGGAAGTTTGGTACTGACCGCGATCCGCAGCCGGCCGGGCACGCGAGACGCCGCTGCCACGAAGCCCCCCTCGGGCGCCGGACCCGTGTTGGTCACGTCCAGGAAGAGCGCCGCGTCCTCCACGGTGCGAGTCATCGGGCCGTTGACGCTCAGGCCGCACCAGGCATCGTCATGCGGAGAAATCGGAACGCGATCGCGCTGCGGCTTGAGACCGTAGAGGCCACACCAACTCGATGGGATGCGGATCGAACCCGCACCGTCCGAACCCAGCGCGATCGAGGCAAGGCCCGCGGCCACCGCCGCACCGCTTCCCCCGCTACTCCCCCCGGGCGTCAGCGCGAGATCCCAGGGGTTGTGGGTGGCGCCGAACGCCGCGGTCTCGGTGAACGACCACAACATCATCTCCGGCACCGAGGTCTTGCCGAGGATCACCGCACCCGCGTCCCGCAACCGGCGAACCACCTCCGCATCGGCCATCGCCGTCTGGCCGAATGCCGAACTGCCGTAACAGGTGAACTCGTCGGCGATGTCGACGTCGTCCTTGATCGCGATCGGTACACCGAGCAGCGGTAGCCGGACACCGGCATCGAGAAGCTCCTGCGCGGCTTCCGCTTCGGCGCGCGCGGTTTCGGTGAACACCACCCGGAAAGACCGCAATTCCCGGTCTACCCGCGCGATGCGATCCAGGTACATCTCGACCAGAGCCGGCGCGGTCGTCTTGCCGGAAGCCAACATTCGAGCCTGTTGGGCGGCGCCGGCGAACGCCAGATCGGTGATATCCACGGCCGCAGCGTAGCCGCTGCAGCCACGGCATTGGGGTAACCGGGCGCAGCGCCGATTGCGCCCTCGCCGCCGGTCCGGGCGAATATCCTCGGTCCAGCACACAACCAGCACAGACGAGGATCCGCGCCCGAAATGACAAACCAGTGAGCGACTCCGTCAACCCGAGGTATGGCAGCGTCGATCGCGACTATGCGATACAAATGCTCACCACCGCCCCAGCCGACGACGGACCGGTGTGGATGGTCAACCTGATGAAATACCGGGCCGTCGCCGACTACGCCGACGGCCGCGAGTCGGCTATCAGCGGCAAGGAAGCCGACGACCTCTACGCGCCCCTCGAGATCCTCGCCGAGATCGGCGCGGAGCCCGTCCTGTTCGGCGACGTGGAACAACAGCTGGTGGGCGAACCCATCTGGGACCGAATCGCGGTGGTCAAGTACGCCACCCGCAAATCCTTCATCGACATGCAATCTCGACCCGACTTCCAGCAGGCCCATGAGCACAAGGACGCCGGTATGGAGCAGACCTTCGTGATCGGATGCCAGCCGCTGCCGTATCCGGAACCACCGGCGGGGGTCACCGAAGTCGACTGGGCCGATGTGCCCCATCCGCCGACACCCGACGACGGACCGATCACCGTCGTGCATGTGCTCCGGTTCGCGGACCCTCATGCGGCACGCGCCATTCCAGACGAAATGGAGGCGTACTCGACCGCCATCGCGCGGATCGCGACCAAACAGGGCGCGCGGGTGGCCGGCTGGTTCGCGGTGGAGGGCACCATCGTCGGCGACGGGCGCGCCTGGCATCAGGTCAGGTTCAACCAGTTCCCCAGCAAGCGCGCCTTCATGGCCCTGGCCGCCGACCCTGAACGGCTTGCTGCCCAGGAGGAACACCGGGACAAGGCGGTCGCCGACAGCTACACAGTGATCATGCGGGCTGACATCGACCGGATCGCCGAATCGATCGGGTCCTGAGGGACCGGGTCGGGACCGAGGCTACGGTGGCGGCATGGCGTGCGTGTTCTGTGAGATCGTCGCCGGCAGCGCTCCGGCCATCCGTGTCCACGAGGACGACCATTACCTGGCGTTTCTGGACATTCGCCCGTTCACCCGCGGTCACACCCTGGTGATACCTAAGACGCACAGCCTCGACCTGACCGACACCCCGCCCGAAACTCTCGCCGGGATGCTCGAGATCGGACAGCGTGTCGCAATGGCTACCCGAGCCTGCGGACTGGCCGACGCCAACAACATCGCCATCAACGACGGCAAGGCCGCCTTCCAAACCGTGTTCCACATCCACCTGCATGTCGTGCCCCGCCGCGACGGCGACAAATTGGCGTTCGCCAAGGGGATGATCCTGCGACGCGATCCCGAAAGGGAAGAAACCGGCCGGACGTTGCGGACAGCATTGGAACGCCTCGCCAGATGATCGCAGTGGTGCCGTTCGGCTCACTCCGGTCTGATATCGGCCTGCCTTGCGGCACTGACGCATACGTCGTCGAGCATTCGCGGAGTGAGTCTGCCGGTGAACATGTTCTGTTGGCTCGGGTGATAACAACCGATCAGCCGACGTCCCGAGGTCAGGTCGACGGACGCCCCGTGACCGAACTTCGGTTTGGCGCCGGGCGGTAACTCGTCGGCGACGAGGCGAAGCGCCACCCGCCAGGCGAACCCGCCCAAGACGACGATCACCCTGACGTACGGCTTGGTCAGCCTCCACTCGGCATCGAGCCACGGCGCGCACGTGGTGCGTTCAACCGGGGTCGGAGCATTCCCGGGCGGGGCGCAACGCACCGCGGCAGCAATTCGAATCCTGTTGGCGCGCAAACCATCCGATGCATCGATGCTCAAAGGTGAACTCACCAGACCGGCCCGGTACAGCGCGGCGAACAACTGATCACCGGATCGATCCCCGGTGAACACCCGGCCCGTCCGGTTTCCGCCGTGCGCGGCGGGAGCGAGCCCCAGCACCAAGAGCCGAGGCCGCGCCGAACCCCAACCGGTGATCGGCCGGCCCCAATACGGCTCCGCTGCGAAGGCGCGGCGCTTCTCGACGGCCACCGCCTCGCGCCATGCGACCAGTCGCGGGCACGCGCGGCAGACGCTGATCCGCGCATCGAGGTCCGGCACGGCATCGGTGGCCGCCGCAAGACTCGCGACGTCGGAGCCATCGGCGGCCACCGGGGTACGGGCCGTCGCAGGATCGCCCGGCCACCCCGCCCCCGGCGGCACAGGCGAAGAGAACGCGTCGCCGGTCCCAGGATGAAGGTGGGTGCTCACGTGTCCACTCTGCATTGCGCCCCTAGATCTGCATTGCACCCGGAGGTCTGGGTTGCACCCGGATTACGGGGAAGGAAAATTGGGCTGCCTCGAGTGAGCACCACCCGCCGGCCGGCAATGCTGATTCTCACGTCGGCATTTCTGGCGGCCGGGGCTAACGGCATCTCGATGGTTGCCTTTCCGTGGCTGGTACTGCAACGCACCGGCAGCGCTGTCGACGCCTCGGTGGTGGCCGGTGCCGCGACCCTGCCACTACTGTTCGCGACGCTGGTGGCTGGTACCGCGGTCGACTTCCTGGGCCGCCGCTACGTCGCCATGCTCTCGGACGCGATGTCCGCGGTATCGGTTGCGGCGATCCCCATGCTGGCGCTTGCGCTGGGAACCGAAGTGCTCACGACGGTCGTGCTTGCCGGATTGGCCGCGCTGGGAGCATTTTTCGACCCGGCGGGGATGACGGCACGTCAGTCGATGCTTCCCGAAGCCGCGCACCGAGCCGGCTGGACGCTGGATCACACGAACAGCGTGTACGAGGCGGTGTTCAATCTCGCTTACATCACCGGCCCGGGAGTCGGCGGCCTGCTGATTGCCATTCTCGGCGGAGTCCACACCATGTGGATCACCGCCGCCGCCTTCGGACTGTCGATCCTTGCGATGGCGGTGCTACGACTCGAGGGTTCCGACCGGCCTAGCGACGGCGATCGCCCGGACGGGGTGTTGTCCGGGGTCGCCGAAGGGCTGAAATTCGTCTGGCACAACAAGGTTTTGCGCACGCTGGGTCTCATCGACCTCGCCGTCACCGGGTTGTACCTGCCAATGGAAAGCGTGCTGTTCCCCAAGTACTTCACCGACCGCGACGAACCGGCCGAGCTGGGTTGGGTGCTGATGGCGTTATCCATCGGCGGGCTGATCGGAGCACTCAGTTGGACGGTGCTCTCCCGGGTGACGAACAAGCGCACGACCATCCTGGCGGCGGTTCTCACCTTCGGTGCCGCCGTCCTGGTGATCGCCTACCTGCCCCCGCTGCCGGTAATCCTCGGTGCGGCGACCATCGTCGGCTTGGTTTACGGGCCGATCGGACCGATCTACAACTCGGTGATGCAGTCCCAGGCTCCCCCGCAGTTGAGGGGGCGAGTGGTGGGAGTCATGACCTCGATGGCGTATGCGGCAGGGCCGGTCGGATTCATGCTGGCGGGTCCGCTCGTCGACGCGTTCGGACTCAAGACGACATTCCTCGCCCTGGCGGTTCCCATCGTGATCGTCGGGCTGCTGTGTCCGTGGCTGCGCCCCTTGCACGACCTCGACTCCCCCGCCGTGGGCGAGCCCAACTCCTAGGATTGCCCCATGTCTGCCAGAGCAGTGGCGTCCTTGGCCGCCCAACTCGATGACGGCGTCGTCGTCACGGACCCGGACATCGTGGCCTCCTATCGTCAGGACCGCGCCATGGACCCCAACGCCGGGACCCCACTCGCGGTGGTCCGTCCGAGGACGACCGAGGAAGTGCAGACCGTCCTGCGCTGGGCCACCGCCTACCGGATCGCGGTGGTCCCACGAGGCGCGGGCACCGGACTGTCCGGTGGATCCACCGCCGTCGACGGCGGCATCGTGCTGTCGACCGAGAAGATGCGCGCCATCACCGTCGACTCGTCGACGCGCACCGCGATTGTCCAACCGGGCCTGCTCAACGCCGAGGTCAAGAGCGCCGTAGCCGAGCACGGCCTTTGGTATCCGCCGGATCCGTCCTCGTTCGAGATCTGCAGCATCGGCGGCAACATCGCCACCAACGCCGGTGGGTTGTGCTGCGTCAAATACGGGGTGACCTCCGACTATGTGCTGGGTCTGCAGGTGGTGCTCGCCGACGGAACCGCGGTCAGGCTGGGCGGTCCGCGGTTGAAGGACGTCGCCGGTCTGTCTCTGACCAAGTTGTTCGTCGGCAGCGAGGGAACGCTCGGCGTGGTCACCGAGGTGACACTGCGACTACTCCCCCAACAAAATGCGGCGTGCACCGTCGTGGCCACGTTCGACTCCGTACAAGCCGCGGCTGACGCCGTGGTGACGATCACCGGTCGGATCCGGCCATCGATGCTTGAGTTCATGGATTCGGTGGCCATCAACGCCGTCGAGGACAAACTGCGGATGGGTCTGGACCGTTCGGCTGCGGCGATGATGGTCGCAGCGTCCGACGATCGCGGTCCATCCGGCGCCGACGACGCGGAGTTCATGGCCCGCGTGTTCGCCGAACATGGTGCGACAGAGGTCTTTTCGACGTCCGACCCGGACGAGGGCGAAGCATTCGTGGTCGCCCGCAGGTTCGCCATCCCGGCGGTTGAGGCCAAAGGTTCGCTGCTGCTCGAGGATGTGGGCGTGCCCCTCCCGGCGCTGGCCGAATTGGTCGGCGGAATCGCCCGGATCGCCGCGGACCGTCAGCTGACCATTTCGGTGATCGCGCACGCGGGCGACGGAAATACCCATCCGCTGATCGTCTTCGATCCGAATGACGCCGCGATGACCGGCCGCGCCGAACTCGCCTTCGGAGAGATCATGGACCTGGCCGTGTCGCTCGGCGGCACCATTACCGGAGAACACGGCGTCGGCCGACTGAAGAAGCCATGGCTGGCCGGACAGATCGGCCCGGAAGCGATGGAGCTCAATCGCCGCATCAAAGCGGCGCTCGATCCGGACGGAATCCTCAACCCCGGGGCCGTCATCTAGGCACCGCAATATTTAGGGAAGGACCGATTGACCGAGAGTCAAAAGGGCCGATCGGCCCGTTGACACGGGACTGAAGCGGTCGTAGTAATGAGACATGTCCGCAATTGTGTCTCAGCCCAGCGCCGCACGCTTCGAGCTGGGCGGCGCGCGGACCTGGTCGGATCCGTGGCCGATGTACACGGCGCTGCGCGATCACGATCCCGTTCACCACGTGATTCCACCGGACACACCCGATAACGACTACTGGGTGCTGGCGCGCCACGCAGACGTCTGGCAAGCAGCGCGCAACCACGAAACCTTCTCATCCGCCAAGGGATTGACCGTCACCTACGGCGAGCTGGAACTCATCGGCCTGCAACACAACCCGCCCTTCGTGATGCAGGACCCCCCGGTGCACACCGAGTTCCGGAAACTGGTGTCACGCGGATTCACCCCACGCCAGGTCGAGGCCGTCGAGCCCAAAGTGCGCGAGTTCGTCGTCGACAGGATCGAAGGATTGCGATCCAACGGCGGCGGGGACATCGTCGCAGAACTGTTCAAACCGCTGCCGTCGATGGTGGTGGCGCACTACCTCGGAGTGCCCGAAGAACACCGGGCACAGTTCGATTTGTGGACCGACGCGATCGTCGCGGCCAACACCGCGACCGGGAGTCTGACCCAGAACTTGGCCGGCGTCGGCGACGCGATCGGATCGATGATGGCCTACTTCACCGCACTGATCGAACGCCGCAGGCACGAACCCGAAGATGACACGGTGTCGCATCTGGTCGCCGCCGGTGTCGGCGCGGACGGCGACATCGCCGGCACCCTGGCCATTCTCGCCTTCACGTTCACCATGGTCACCGGCGGCAACGACACCACCACCGGAATGCTGGGCGGGGCCGTTCAGCTACTGCACCGCCGTCCGGATCAGCGCCGCCTCCTGGTCGAACAACCGGAGCTGATTCCCGATGCGGTCGACGAATTCCTGCGATTGACGTCCCCGGTCCAGGGCTTGGCCCGCACGACCACCCGCGACGTCACCATCGGAGACACCACGATTCCCGCCGATCGCAAGGTGCTGCTGCTCTATGCGTCGGCGAATCGCGACGAACGACAGTACGGCCCCGACGCCGCCGAGCTGGACGTCAACCGCCGCCCTCGCAACATCCTGACGTTCAGCCACGGATCGCACCATTGCCTTGGAGCCGCCGCCGCACGAATGCAGGCCCGGGTGGCGCTGACCGAATTGCTGTCGCGCTGCCCGGATTTCGATGTCGACGAATCAGGCGTGGTGTGGGCCGACGGCCACTACGTCCGCCGGCCGTTATCCGTTCCATTCCGGATCAAATCCTGATGTCCGGGCACGACTGGCTGGGACCGCAGCGAGCGGAAGCCGCGAGCGACCGCATCCTCGACGCAGCCACCGAACTGTTCGTCCAGCACGATGTCTCCACGGTCGGAATGAACGACATCGCCCGCGCCGCGGGTTGTTCGAGGGCGACGCTCTACCGCTATTTCGACAGTCGCGATGTGCTGTACAAGGCCTACGTGGACCGCGAGGCCAATCGGCTGTACGAACAGATGATCAAGATCGTCGCCGAGATCGACGATCCACAGGAGCGACTCCTCGCCGCGATGACGAAATGTCTCAAAATGGTTCGTCAAAGTCCGGCGCTGTCAGCATGGTTCGCCCCTAGCGACTCGCCGATCGGCGCCGCCATCGCCGACCGCTCCGAAGCCATCCACGCGATGGTTGCCGGGTTCCTGATGTCACTCGGAGATGACGAACCCGCGGTAATTCAGCGGCGGGCGCGATGGCTCGTCCGGATCCTGGTGTCACTGTTGTCATTTCCCGAAGACGACGAAGCCGACGAACGGGCGATGGCCGAAGAATTTCTGATCCCCATCATATTTCCGGAGGATCGGCCGGTCCACGCCGACTAGAGACCTAGGTGCGCACCCTGGTGAGTCTGTGCAACACCCAGGCAACGGGAATCGTCATGAGCATGGTGACGATCAACAACACCGGCATCGACCCCGTGTAGACCCGCCAATGCAGCACCTCCACCATCGCGATCTCCATCACCACCAGGTGCACCAGGAAGATCTCATAGGAGATCTCCCCGAGCCACACCATCGGCCGCGCACCGAGAAATCTTGTGTACCAGCCCCCGTCCCCCAAAGCTGGTGGGGCGACGACCAACACGGCGATCACCGCATAGAACCCGGTCTTCACGAGCGCTTCCGTCAGCGCCCTGGGCGAAGTCGTCGGCTCCCCCGCAATCGGAGTCGACACCACGAAGAAGCACACCAGCGCCAACGGCACCGCGACAAAGCCATAACACCGTGCGCGTTCGACGTGTACCAGCACCGCCAGCATCATTCCGCCGACGAACCAGGCCAGATAGCCCGGCAACCACAATCGGGCACCGTCGGGCAGAAAATGCGTCGTGTGCACCAGAACCATCCACGCCGGGCTGATCAACGCGAGCACCGTCAAACCGGCCAGCAATAGCACCGGACGCCAACGCCGTCCACACAGGATCGCGAGAAGCAGATACGCCAGGAAAGGCAGCGCAACATAGAAGGCCACCTCGACCGCGAGGCTCCACATCTGCGTAAGCCCCTGGTGCAGGTGGGAGAACATGTAATTGTCGGTATAGATCTGGGTCAGTGTGAGGTTACGAAGCAGACCAACCCAAGAGTGGCCGGGATTCGGGCCCGCCTCACGAAAGTGGTACAGCGCGAACGCAGCCAGCACGGTGACGGCGTATGCGGGCATGATTCTCCGCACACGATGCCAGGCATAACGGGACAACGAAGGCGGTTCGGCGCCAACGACTGTGGCCTTCACCCACGGACCGAACAACAGAAAGCCAGACAAGACGAAGAAGATCGGCACACCGATCTCCATACGCGAGAACATCAGCCCCGCATAGCCATGCGTGTATTTCCCCGTGGTGTAGGCCGCGTGCGTGGAGACCACCAGTATCGCGGCAAGCGCACGAACCCCGGTGAGCGACGGAACGCGGTCGGCACCCGCGATTCGTTCCAAGCCACCCCGACTCACGTCGCTGGGCGCGGACATCACGATCTGCGCCGGGGCTTCCCGCCTGAATGGTCGTGCGACGGGCGACCCCGATCCCGCTTCAGATCGATCAGAACTCCGGAAATCCGAGTCTGCTCAAGCGCTTTCAGCGTCGCCTTAGACAACTTGGCGGGCAATTCGACCAATGAGTGGTCGAGCTTGATGCTGATGTGCCCGAAATCGCTGCGGTGCAGACCGCCCTCGTTTGCCAGTGCCCCGACGATGGAGCCGGGCCCGACCTTGTGCCGCTTTCCGACGGCGATGCGATAAGTGGCGAGGTCGTCGCGAGTCTTCCGCGGCGGACGATCGCGCTCGTTGCGCTCCGGCCTTTCCCGCTTCTCGCTCGGCGGCGGCTCGGTCATCAAGAATTCGCCGCCATCGCGGGACTGAAGGGCAAGCGCCGCGGCGATGTCCGCCATCGGCACGTTGTTGTCCCGTTCGTACTCCTCGATCAACCGGCGGAACATGTGGAAGCCGGGTGCATTGAGCGCATCCGTGATCGAGTCCCGGAACTTGGCGACTCGCTGAGCGTTCACGTCCTCGACGCTGGGCAACGGAATCTCGGCGACCTGCTGTCGCGTCACCTTCTCGATCGACTTCAACAGATGACGCTCGCGCGGTGACACGAAAAGCAGTGCGGTGCCGGACCTTCCGGCGCGTCCGGTGCGTCCGATTCGATGGACGTAGGACTCCGGGTCATGGGGGATGTCGTAGTTGAGGACGTGCGAAATACGTTCGACATCGAGTCCACGAGCGGCGACATCGGTGGCGACCAGGATGTCGATCGTGCCGTCCTTGAGGGCGGCGATGGTTCGCTCCCGCTGCGCCTGAGCGATGTCTCCGTTGATCGCCGCCGCCGAAAAGCCACGGGCACGAAGCTTTTCGGCTACTTCCTCGGTCGCCTGCTTGGTGCGGACGAAGATGATCATCGCCTCGAACGGTTCGACTTCCAGAACCCGGGTCAGTGCGTCCATCTTTCGGGGACCCGCTACCTGGATGTAGCGCTGGGTGACGTTTTCCGCGGTCGCGGTTTTCGACTTCACCGCCACTTCGACCGGGTCGTGCAGATACCGCGACGTGATCTTCCGGATGGCGGGCGGCATGGTCGCCGAGAAGAGAGCCACCTGCTTGTACTCCGGGGTGTCGGCAAGGATTCTCTCGACGTCTTCGGCGAAGCCCATCTGGAGCATCTCGTCGGCCTCGTCCAGCACCAGATAGTCCAGCCGCGCCAGATCCAGCGTCCCGCGCTCCAGATGGTCGATGACACGCCCCGGTGTGCCGACGACGACCTGCGCCCCACGCTTCAAACCTGCCAGTTGAACGGTGTAGGACTGGCCTCCGTAGATCGGCAGGACGTTTACCCGCGGCATGTGTGCCCCGTAGCGGCTGAACGCCTCGGCCACTTGGAGCGCAAGCTCCCGCGTAGGCGCCAGGACCAGCGCCTGAGTCGCCTTACTGCTGACGTCGATTTTCGAGAGGATCGGAATCGCGAAGGCCGCTGTCTTGCCGGTGCCTGTCTGCGCAAGTCCGACGACGTCGGTACCGGCGAGCAGCGCCGGAATGGTGGCGGCCTGGATCGCCGACGGGGTTTCATAACCTACGTCGACGACGGCCTGCAGCACCGCCGGGTGAATTTGCAGGTCGGAGAACGTCTGGGGCGCACTTTCCGGAGAAGTCATCGATGCGGAAGTCTAATGCCCAGTCGGGCCGCGCCTGCCGGATCAGCTCAGCCCGAGACGGTACCGTTGCCCGTTGTGCGGTGTGCGGTGTCGAAGCTGAGGACGATCAGTGCAGCGTCGAGCGTGTCGCTCGGCCTA
This sequence comes from Mycobacterium sp., assembly GCA_046330895.1. Classification (GTDB taxonomy): domain Bacteria; phylum Actinomycetota; class Actinomycetes; order Mycobacteriales; family Mycobacteriaceae; genus Mycobacterium. The sequence goes on from JAXLRY010000011.1 coordinate 60,152, forward strand.
TTGATGGCCGGCTGCGGATCGGGTGATTCGACGGTGGCGAAGACGCCCACCCCCACCAGCACACCGCCCAGTTCCACCGTTTCGGAGTCCACAGCGGCTGCGACGACCAGTACCGCAACTGCAACCAGTACCGAACCGCCCCCGGCGGATCCCTGCGCCGTGAACCTCACGACGCCGGCGATCGCCCAGGCCGTCTCGACGCTGCCCCCGGATCCGCGCAGCGAGCAGGGCTGGAACCCGGAGCCGCTGGAGGGAAATTTCAACGAATGCGCCCCGCTGTCGGCGGTCATCATCAAGGCGAACACCAACGCCGAGAATCCGTCGACGCGCGCGTTGTTCTTTCATCTCGGCCAGTTCATCCCGAAGGGCGTTCCTGACACCTTCGGCTTCAACGGCCTCGACCCGACCCAAAGCACCGGTGACACCGTGGCTCTCTCTTTCACCAGCGGGGCAACCGGACTGAAGAGCGTCGTCAAGTTCCGGTGGAACGGCAACGGCGTGGAACTGATCGGCAACACCGGCTAGCCCTTTGCGCCCAAACGAACATCTGAGCGGGAAACGCTGCGAACTGTTCTTCGACTTCGAAGGCGATCCGCTGTGGACTGCCAACGGCAGCCCCGACCGGCTGCTGAAGCCCGGCGCATTCCTGTCGCTGACCCAGGCTCCGGGCGCGCCGTGAGTGGACTGGCGGATCAGCTGCGGAAGATCGTCGGATCCGGTCACGTCATCACGGATTCGGATGTATTGGCAAGCCGCAGTGTGGATTACACCGGACGTTACCGGGGCAGAGCGGGCGCTCTGGTCCGGCCCGGGACGGCAGCAGAGGTCGCCGAATTGTTGAGCGTGTGCCGGGACGCCGGCGAATACGTGACCGTGCAGGGCGGACGCACATCCCTGGTGGCGGGCACGGTCCCCGAACACGGCGACGTGCTGCTGTCCACCGAGAGGCTCAGCACCATAAGCGAAGTCGACATTCTGGAGCGAAAGCTCCGCGCGGGGGCGGGCGCATCCCTCGCCACTGTTCAACGCGCCGCAGGCGCGGCGGGTCTCGTTTTCGGGGTCGACCTCGCGGCGCGCGAGTCCGCGACCGTGGGCGGCATGGCATCCACCAACGCCGGCGGTTTGCGCACAATCCGCTACGGCGACATGCGCGAACAGATCGTTGGCATCGACATCGTCCTGCCCGACGGCTCGTTACTCCAGCGTCACAGCGAGGTGCGCTGCGACAACACCGGATATGACCTGACATCACTGTTCGTCGGCGCCGAAGGAACCCTTGGCGTGATCACCGAACTGGAACTCTCGTTGCGTCCCGCACCAGAGCACAGAATCACCGCACTGTTCGGGTTCACCGAATTGGACGCATTGATCGACTGCGCCCGACAGTTCGCCGACAGCGGCGACATCGCCGCCCTCGAACTGATCGACGGACGAGTTGCCACGCTGGCCGAAGAACACCTAGGGATACCTATTCCGATGTCGCCCGAGTGGCTGTTGCTGATCGAACTGGCCGGCAGCGGCGATCTGGCCGATCGACTGGCCGCGGGCGCAGGCTGCGCAGACCTTGCCGGAGATCCGGCCGTCGGGGTCGACATCGTTTCCCAACAGCGGCTTTGGCGGATTCGGGAAACAACCGCGGAGGTTGTCGGCCTGTTCGGCCCACCGCTGAAATTCGATGTCTCCCTTCCACTTACCGCCATCCCCTCGTTCGCCGGCCGCTCGGCCGCGCTGGTGGCCGCCAACGCACCGGAGGCCATCCCGGTACTTTTCGGCCACATCGGCGAGGGGAACCTCCATCTGAATGTGCTCAACTGCGACTCCGGCGTCGAACGTCAGCTTTACGACGAGATGCTGAATCTCATTGCCGAACACCGCGGAAACATCAGTTCCGAACACGGAATCGGAAGCCGAAAGCGCGACTACCTCGGACTGTCGCGCCAAGCCGACGACATTGCGGCAATGCGCCGCATCAAAGCGGCGTTCGACCCCACCGGCTATCTCAACCCTGCGGTCTTGTTCGGCTGAGTCGCGCATCGACGCACATGCCCGTCATCGTTGAGACGCCACGAAACGACACAACCGAACACTGCGACCGCGACCGGCAAAAGCATCACCTGGGACAGCGCCTCGGAAAACGGCGCATGCGCTGTCCTGGAACTCATCAACACCGCCACCCCAGCGCTGCCCAAAGTGGATCCGACATGGCGGGTCGCGCTATAGACGCCCGCCGCCGCCCCCACGAGATCGGCAGGTAGCCCTCGGGTGGCGATCGCGGCCGTCGGTTCCCACACAAAGGACGTTGCCACACCGTAGAGCGCCATCGGCGCCAACAACCACCACACCGCGGCATCCCAACTCATCGCCACTGAAATCCAGATCAACGAGATCACCACGCCCACAAAGCCGAAACCGACGATCGGGCGCGGACGGCGAGTATCGACGATGCGGCCGACCAACGGAGCCACGAGCCCGGAAACCACCGGATTCGGCGAGGTGAGCAACGCCGACTGCAGCGGGCTCAGACCCCAGACAGTCTGTGCGTAGAAGACGATGGGCAGCAACATCGCCGGACTCACGAATCCCATGGCGGCGATCCCGATACTGCAGACGCTGAAGTTGCGGTCCGCGAATACCCGCAGCGGAATGAGCGGTTCGTTGCGGTTGGTCGACTGCCAATACGCGAACGCGGCCATGAAACCCAGTCCGGCCACAATCGTCGCCCAGGTCCAGGCGTCCCACCGATTGGCCTGACCTTCCTGAAGGCCGAACACCACGAGGAACATCCCGGCACTGGACAGCACAATGCCACCGATGTCGAACGGGTGCCGATGCGTTTGCTGCACCGGCACCAGGCGCAGCGCAAGGACCATACCGACCATCCCGATCGGAACATTGACCAAGAAGATCCAGCGCCAGCCCAGCGTGTCCACCAATATTCCCCCGGCAAGCGGCCCGACGAAGGTGGCGACCGCCGCCGTCGCCCCCCAGAAACTCATCGCGGCGCCGCGACGGTCCGGCGGAAAGATCCGAGTGATCATCACCATGGTCTGCGGCAGCAGAAGTGCCGAGCCGATCCCCTGACCCACCCGGGCGACGATCAGCAAGTCGACAGACGTAGCGAGTCCACACCCGAGCGAGGCCGCGGTGAACACCGCCAGTCCGACCAGGTACACGCGCTTCGGCCCGAATCGATCGCCCAACCGTCCGGTGAACAACAGGGGTACGGCACCGGCCAACAGATAAGCGCTCGTCACCCACATCAAAGTGTCGTAATCGTCGATTCCCAGCGCCACCATGATCGTCGGGTTGGCCACCGGAACGATGGTGGCGTCGAGTAAAACGATCGCGAACCCGACCAGCATCGCCCACATCGCGCCCCATGGACTGCGGGGCGCCTGCGTCACGCCACGCACATCGACTCCCTCGTAGTCATCACGAGGAACTCTCGCGGCTCTCGTTCGTTAGCCTAAGGGCAGGGGACTCCCAGGGAGGAACGCATGAGACGCCGGCGCAAGGCATCATCGTCGCAACAGTTGCCGGCCGAGATCGATGACCCATCGATGTCCGCCCGCATGTTGTCGCAAGTGATCGAACGCAGTACCCGTGCGCAGGCTCCGGCCATCAGGACCTATGTGGCGAGACTTCGCCGCCTGAACCCGGACGCCTCCCCCGCCGAGATCGTGAACAAATTGGAAACCCGCTACCTGGCGGCCGTCATGGCCAGCGGAGCAGCAGTGGGATCCGCTGCCGCCCTGCCGGGGATCGGAACGCTCGCGTCCCTGTCAGCCGTCGCCGGTGAGACCGTTGTGTTCCTCGAGGCGACATCCGTTTTCGTACTGGCCGTCGCCGACGTGTACGGCATCCCGCTCGAAGAACGTGAACGCCGGCGCGCGCTGGTGCTGGCAGTACTCGTCGGCGAAGAGAGCAAACGCGCCGTCGCGAGCCTCCTGGGGCCCGGACGCATAAGCGGCGCATGGTTGACGCAAGGCGCCGGCGAACTGCCCCTGACAGCTGTCTCCCAACTCAATTCGCGACTGATGCGCTATTTCGTCAAGCGGTACACGCTCAGGCGAGGCGCGCTGATGTTCGGAAAGATGCTGCCCGTAGGTATCGGCGCCGTGATCGGGGGCGGCGGCAACCGAATGATGGGCAGGAGAATCGTGCGCAACTCCCATTTGGCGTTCGGTCCCGCACCGGAGCGATGGCCAGTCGCACTGCACTTGCTCCCACCGCTGGAGAACGAAGCGTAGCCACCGTCGAACCCTCGATTCGGCCATGCCGCTGACCTGCTTCGGGATCATCGTCAACGCGCTAGCCTCTATGGCGTCGGTCCGACACATGGACCGGGGGGCGCCCATTGTCCGAACAGAGAATTGAGGCGAGGACTGCCGTGAGCAGTACGAGTTCACCATTCGGCCAGAACGAGTGGCTGGTCGAGGAGATGTACCGCAAGTTCCGTGACGACCCGTCTTCGGTTGATCCCAGTTGGCACGAGTTCCTCGTCGACTACGACCCGGAGCCCTCGACGACCGCAGGCGGCCAGACTCCCCCGCAATCAGCTCCGCCGGCCTCGGCACCGCCGCCGGCGAAGCCCGCCGCCCCGTCGCCCAAGCAGGAGAGCGTGGGTCCCACGCCAACGCCCGCGCCCACGCCTGAGCCCACGCCTGAGCCCAAGGCCGGGGCGCCCGCCGACAGCGATTCCGAATCGCAGATTCTGCGCGGTGCCGCAGCGGCCGTCGTGAAAAACATGAACACATCGCTGGACATCCCGACAGCGACCAGTGTGCGCGCCATCCCGGCAAAGCTGATGATCGACAACCGCGTCGTCGTCAACAACCATCTGAAACGCACCCGCGGCGGCAAAATCTCCTTCACCCACCTCCTCGGGTTCGCGATCGTTCAGGGCGTCAAGAAGTTCCCGAACATGAACCGGCACTTCGCCGAGATCGACGGCAAGCCGAACGCCGTCACTCCGGCCCACACCAATCTGGGCCTGGCCATCGACCTTCCCGGGAAGAACGGCAACCGCCAGCTCGTGGTCGCCGCGATCAAGAACTGCGAAACGATGCGGTTCGGCCAATTCATCGCCGCCTACGAGGACATCGTCCGGCGTGCCCGCGACGGCAAGCTGACAGCCGAGGACTTCGCCGGAGTGACGATCTCGCTCACCAATCCGGGCACCATCGGCACCGTGCACTCAGTGCCGCGGCTCATGGTCGGCCAGGGCGCGATCATCGGCGCCGGCGCCATGGAATATCCCGCGGAGTTCCAGGGCGCAAGCGAAGAGCGGATCGCCGAACTGGGAATCGGCAAGCTGATCACACTGACGTCCACCTACGACCACCGCATCATCCAGGGCGCGGAATCGGGCGACTTCCTGCGCACAGTCCATAACCAGCTGCTCTCCGACGAGTTCTGGGACGACATCTTCTTCGAGCTGGGAATCCCCTACGAGCCGGTTCGCTGGCGGACCGACAACCCTGATTCGATCGTCGACAAGAACGCCCGGGTGGTCGAGCTGATCGCGGCCTACCGCAACCGGGGTCACCTGATGGCCGACATCGACCCGCTGCGCCTCGACAAGACTCGCTTCCGCAGCCACCCCGACCTCGACGTCAACACCCACGGCCTCACCCTCTGGGACCTGGACCGGGTGTTCAAGGTCGCCGGGTTCGGGGGCAAACAGTACAAGAAGCTGCGCGACGTGCTCGGCCTGCTGCGCGACGCTTACTGCCGTCACGTCGGTGTCGAATACACGCACATCCTCGAGCCCGAACAACAGCAGTGGCTCCAAGAGCGCATCGAGGTCAAGCACGACAAGCCCACTGTCGCCGAACAGAAGTACATCCTGTCCAAGCTCAACGCCGCCGAGGCGTTCGAAACCTTCCTGCAAACGAAATACGTTGGCCAGAAACGCTTCTCGCTAGAGGGCGCCGAGGCCGTCATCCCGATGATGGACTCCGCCATCGACCAGGCCGCCGAACACGGCCTCGACGAGGTCGTCATCGGGATGCCGCACCGCGGCCGGCTCAACGTGCTGGCGAACATTGTGGGCAAGCCCTACTCGCAGATCTTCAGCGAGTTCGAGGGCAACATCAACCCGTCGTTCGCACACGGCTCGGGCGACGTGAAATACCACCTCGGCTCCAGCGGCAAGTACTTCCAGATGTTCGGCGACAACGACATCGAGGTGTCGCTGACCGCCAACCCCTCGCATCTGGAAGCCGTCGATCCGGTGCTCGAAGGCCTGGTGCGGGCCAAGCAGGACGTCCTGAACTTCGAGAACGGTATCGACGACGAAGACGAGGAAGGACGAACCTTCACTGTCATGCCGCTCATGCTGCACGGCGACGCTGCCTTCGCCGGGCAGGGCGTGGTCGCCGAGACGCTGAACCTCGCCCTTCTGCAGGGATACCGAACCGGCGGCACGATCCACATCGTCGTCAACAATCAGATCGGCTTCACCACCTCACCGCACGACTCCCGCTCATCGGAGTACTGCACCGATGTCGCGAAGATGATCGGCGCACCGATCTTCCACGTGAACGGCGAAGATCCGGAGGCGTGCGCCTGGGTGGCACGACTGGCAGTCGACTTCCGGCAGGAGTTCAAGAAGGACGTCGTCATCGACATGCTGTGCTACCGCCGCCGCGGTCACAACGAAGGCGACGACCCGTCGATGACACAGCCATACATGTACGACGTGATCGACACGAAGCGCGGTGTCCGCAAGGCCTACACCGAAGCCCTCATCGGGCGTGGCGACATCTCCATGAAAGAGGCCGAGGACGCCCTGCGCGACTACCAGGGCCAACTGGAACGCGTATTCAACGAAGTCCGCGAACTGGAAAAGCACGCCGCCGGCCCCAGCGAATCGGTCGAGACCGACCAGATGTTGCCGCGCGGCATGACCACCGCCGTCGACAAGGCACTGCTGGCCCGCATCGGCGATGCCCATTTGGCATTCCCGGAGGGCTTCAGCGTGCATCCACGGGTTCTTCCTGTACTCGAGAAGCGCAGGGAGATGGCCTACGAAGGCAAGGTCGACTGGGCGTTCGCGGAGTTGCTGGCCCTCGGTTCGTTCCTGTCCGAGGGCAAGCTGATCCGGATGTCCGGCCAGGACACCCAACGCGGAACATTCACGCAGCGGCACGCCGTGATCGTCGACCGCAAGACCGGAGCCGAATTCACTCCATTGGATCTGCTCACGGTGAATTCCGACGGCAGTTCCACGGGCGGCCGCTTCCTCATCTATAACTCGGCGCTATCCGAGTACGCCGCCGTCGGCTTCGAATACGGCTACTCGGTGGGCAACCCCAAAGCACTGGTGCTGTGGGAGGCGCAGTTCGGCGACTTCCTCAACGGCGCGCAGTCGATCATCGACGAGTTCATCAGCTCCGGCGAAGCCAAGTGGGGACAGCTCTCCGACGTGGTGCTGCTACTCCCCCACGGCCATGAGGGGCAGGGACCCGACCACACATCGGGTCGTATCGAACGGTTCCTGCAACTGTGGGCAGAGGGATCGATGACAATCGCCCTGCCGTCCACCCCGGCGAACTACTTCCACCTGCTGCGCCGGCACGGACTTGACGGCATCCGCAGGCCGCTGATCGTCTTCACACCGAAGTCCATGCTGCGCAACAAAGCCGCCGTCAGCGACATCCGGGACTTCACCGAGCAAAAGTTCCGGTCGATTCTCGAGGAGCCGACGTACACCGACGGCGAAGGCGATCGCAATCTCGTCAAGCGGATTCTGCTGACCAGCGGCAAGATCTACTACGAGCTCGCCGCCCGGAAGGCGAAGGACAAGCGCGACGACGTCGCGATCGTTCGCGTCGAACAACTCGCACCGCTGCCGAAGCGACGCCTCGGCAACACCCTGGACGCCTATCCCAACGCCGAGCAGTTCTTCTGGGTTCAGGAGGAGCCGGCCAACCAGGGCGCGTGGCCGACGTTCGGTCTCAACCTGCCTGAGCTGCTGCCCGATAAGCTGACCGGCCTCAAGCGGATCTCGCGCCGCGCGATGTCGGCGCCGTCGTCAGGTTCATCCAAGGTGCACGCCGTCGAGCAGCAGGAGATCATCGACCTAGCCTTCGGCTAGTCGCCCGAGTGTGGGGGTTGTGCACGCAAAACGTCCGTTTTGCGTGCACAACCCCACACTCGTCTGTTAGAGGCCCGGGCAGAGCGACGAGATCGCGGCACCGGTGAACATCGGCGCCACCCCGAGCGGCTTGCCCAGTGCGTCGGCGACCGTCGATGCGATATCGGCGCTGTTCTGACCACGCTCGGCCAGCAGCGGGCAGATCGACTGCCCCAGCTGGACGGCTGTCGCCGGATCCACATTCGTGATGCCGGAATCGCTCAAGACGGAGAGGACGTCGTCGACGCTCGTGTCGGCGTGGACCGGAGCCGCCCCGGCGACCAGGCCAGCCGCAACCGCGGCCCCGACAGTCAAGACCCCGGCGGAAATGCTGAACTTCATACGAAATCCATCGCCCTTCGGCAGTCGACAATTACAGATTGCTGTTCAGAGTGCCCTATCGGCTAGCCTGGGCGCATTCGACAGATGTCAACTCCGAGGAGCAGCGATGCAGGGATTCGCCGGAAAAGTGGCGGTCGTCACGGGAGCCGGTTCGGGCATCGGCCAGGCGCTCGCCATCGAACTGGGCAAGTCCGGGGCCAAACTCGCGATCAGTGACATCGACACCGAGGGCCTCGCATTCACCGAGGAAAGCCTGAAGGGACTCGGCGCGACGGTCAAGGCGGATCGCCTGAATGTCGCTGAACGCGAAGCTTTCGTCGCCTACGCCGACGATGTCCAACAGCACTTCGGCAAGGTCAACCAGGTCTACAACAACGCGGGCATCGCGTTCACCGGTGACGTCGAAATCAGCCAGTTCAAGGACATCGAGCGCGTGATGGACGTCGACTTCTGGGGCGTCGTCAACGGAACCAAGGTGTTCCTGCCGCACCTGATCGCTTCCGGCGACGGGCACGTGATCAACATCTCCAGCGTGTTCGGGCTGTTCTCGGTGCCCGGACAATCCGCGTACAACTCGGCGAAATTCGCCGTACGCGGGTTCACCGAAGCGCTTCGCCAGGAGATGATCGCCGCCAAGCATCCGGTCAAGGTGACGTGCGTGCACCCGGGGGGAATTCAAACGGCGATCGCCCGCAACGCGACGGCCGCCGAAGGCCTCGACTCCGCGGCGCTGGCCCAGAGGTTCGACAAGCTGGCCAGGACATCACCGGAGCGTGCCGCGCAAATCATCCTCGATGGTGTGCGCAAGAACCGGGCACGAGTTCTCGTCGGTGCCGATGCGAAGGTTTTGGACATCGTCGTCCGCGCGACCGGGTCGGGCTATCAGCGCATCTTCGGTGCGCTGACCGGCCGATTGATGCCCTCCAAGAGCTGACCCGGACTCAACGGCCCAGCGGATGGGTGGCGAGCCAATCCCCGGCCACGGCTGCCGGGTCCGCACCGGAGGCGACCTGCTGCCGCATGTCGCGCAAGGCGGCGGTGTCGAGCACACCCCCCAGTTCGTTGATGGCCCGTAACCCCAACTCGCCGAGCTCATTTCGGCGATAGAGCGGTACGACGTTCTGCGCCTGCACCAACTCCGGCTTGCGGTCCGCCAGCAAGACCAGTCCGGCCGGCACCTCCCGGCCCGCAGTGCTCGCCCACCCCGCATCGATTGCCCCCGCACGCAGGGCTTCGAACAGCATCGTCTCGTTCGGGAAGCGGCGGGGGCCGGGCAGCGAGCACGCCCCGACCGCCGCCGGCGGGGCGCTGCCTTCGACTGCTCCCACGATCAGCCCGGCACAGTGCCGGGCCGCCGCGGCCAGATCTCGACTTCCCCACGCCTTAGACGTCGCATCGGTGACGACGAGGACCGGCTTATCCTCGGTCGTCGACGAATAGTCTCCAGCAGCAACGCCTTCCGGCAACACACCCACCATCGCCTGGTAGACCTGCTTGTCCGAACGCGCCGCCGAGCCGGGCGCGAAAGTTTGCAGCAACCGTCCGGTGAAACCGGGAACGACGTCGACCGCACCCGAATCGAGGGCGGTCAACGGATCCTGCACCACATCAACCCGGGCCGGCGTGCCGTAATACCGCAAGGCCGCGGCATAAAGCTGCGCCAGCAACGTGGTCTCGGAATCGCTCGTCGCCCCGACCGCAAGCGCCGGCCCCGGCGGTTGACCGCCGCAACCGGCTGCCCACAAAGTCGCCAGCCCGATCCAACACGCCGCAGCGAGACGACGAATCAGCAACGGTGGCAACGAGTTCCGATCAGTCCTCGGCGGCCGCCGCGACGGCGGCAGCCACCGCCGGCCCCACGCGCGGGTCAAGCGGGCTCGGCACGATGTAGTCGGCAGCGAGGTCATCACCAACGACCGAGAAGATCGCTTCGGCCGCGGCCACCTTCATCTTCTCGGTGATTCGGCGGGCGCCGGCGTCGAGCGCGCCCCTGAACACACCCGGGAAGGCCAGCACGTTGTTGATCTGATTGGCGAAGTCGCTGCGCCCGGTGGCCACAATCGCGGCATGCCGTTTCGCGACGTCGGGATGGATCTCCGGATCGGGGTTGGACAACGCGAACACGATGCCGTCGGGCGCCATCGTCGCGATGAGTTCCTCGGGAACCAAACCGGCCGAGACACCGAGGAAAACATCGGCGCCGACCAGCGCCTCGGCGAGGCCGCCGGACCGCTGCTCCGGGTTCGTCTGCTCCGCCAGCTCCCGCTTGAACGGATTCAGATCGCTCCGGCCGGTATGCACGATCCCCTGAGAGTCGAGCACGGTGACGTGGGTCAAACCGCTGGCCATCAGGATCTTGGCGCAGGCGACGCCGGCCGCACCGGCACCCGAAACGACCAATTTCAAGGAGCTCATCTCACGCCCGAGGACCTTGGAGGCTCCGAGCAATGCCGCGAGCACGACGATCGCGGTTCCGTGCTGATCGTCGTGCATGACCGGGCAATCCAGCGCCTCGATGACGCGCCGCTCGATCTCGAAACAACGGGGCGCCGAGATGTCTTCGAGGTTGACGGCCCCAAAGGTCGGGCGGAGCCTGATCAGTGTCTCGACGATCTCGTCAGGGTCCTTCGTGTCCAGCACGATCGGGATGGAATCCAGGCCGCCAAACGTCTTGAACAACGCTGCCTTGCCCTCCATGACAGGCAGCGAGGCCGCGGCCCCGATGTCCCCGAGGCCGAGCACGGCGCTGCCGTCGCTGACGACAGCCACCAAGCGGTGTGCCCACGTATAGCGAGCCGCGAGGGTGTGATCGGCAGCAATCGCACGGCTCACCTGGGCTACCCCGGGGGTATAGGCGATTGAAAGCGCACGCTTGGTATCCAGCGGCGACTTCAGTTCGACCGAGAGCTTGCCACCGACGTGCGCGGCGAAAATTTCCTCGTCATCGATGACGGGGCGCGAATCACTAACCGTTTCTGACACGGCGTCAGGGTACTCGACCTGCGCATGACCTCCCCGTCGGCACCACAGATCGGACTGCGCCCGCGATAGCCGGCGCGTAGCATTCGCGTCACAGCCACCAGGGATCGCGTGCGTCCGAGAGGTTCAGTCATGCCATCGTTTCGCGGTCTCCAACCCTCGCTTCGCGGCGCCCAACGGGGCCGCCCCGCGCAGGTGGACGCGAAACGTATCCATATACCGGTCGCTCGCGCCATGGTGGATTGCGCCATCTACGTCGACGGCGAGCGACTGCCCGGGAAATACACCCATTCGGCGGCTCTGGCCAAGGTCCGCGAGCTGGAAGAGAACGGGCAGCGAGCCTTTCTGTGGCTGGGGCTGCATGAACCCGACGAGCATCAGATGGGTGCGGTCGCCGACACGTTCGGCTTACACCCGATCGCAGTCGAGGATGCCGTCCACGCCCATCAACGCCCCAAGGTGGAGCGGTTCGACGATTCGCTGTTCCTCGTCCTCAAGACCGTCAAGTTCGTGCCGCACGATTCGATGGCCCTGGCCCGCCAGATCGTCGAGACAGGCGAGATCATGGTGTTCGTCGGAGCGGACTTCGTGGTGACCGTGCGGCACGGAGATCACACCGGACTGGCCGGATTACGTCATCACTTGGAAGACGAGAAAACCCAGCTCGCACTAGGGCCGTTCGCCGTCATGCACGCCATCGCAGAACACGTCGTCGACACCTACCTCGACCTCACGCGATTAATGGAATGCGACATCGACGGAGTCGAGGAAGAGACCTTCTCGCCCGACACCAACACCGAGATCGAACACATCTATCTACTCAAGCGCGAACTGGTCGAGCTCCGCCGAGCTGTCGAACCGCTCACCGTCGCACTGCACGAGATCGACACCGAGCACCGGGACCTGATGTCGAAGGAAGTCCACCGCTACATGAGCGACGTGCTGAGTCAACAGACTCAGGCCGCCGACCGGATCGCGAGTTACGACGAACTGCTCTCGTCTCTCGTGCAGGCGGCGCTGGCGCGTGTCGGAATGCAGCAGAACGCCGACATGCGCAAGATCTCGGCATGGGTGGGCATCGCCGCGGTACCCACGATGATCGCGGGCATCTACGGCATGAACTTCGAGAACATGCCCGAGTTGACCTGGCGATGGGGCTATCCCGCTGTGTTGCTGTTGATGTTCAGCGCATGCGGGTTTCTCTATGTGACCTTCCGCCGCAATCACTGGCTCTAGCGCCCTCGACTAACGCAGGGACAGATTGGCCCCTGAATCCGCATCGAACACATGCAGTTTGGCGGTGTTCAGCGCCAATTCCAGCTTCGCGCCCGCCGTTGCCTTCGAATCAGCCGAAACCCTTGCAACATAACCGGTTTGCCCCCCGCCGGACTCGGTGGCCAATTCGTCGAGTTGCTCCGACTCGGCGATCCCGCCCGATGTGGTGAAGTACACATACTTCTCGGCGCCCAGAGACTCGACGAGATCCACCGTGACCTCGAAGGTCAGAGCCCGGATGCGGTCGTAGGCATCCATCTGGGCCGCATCGCCGATATGTTCCGGCCGCACACCGACGATGACCTTGTCGGGCCGCGAGCGGGCGGCAATCGCGTCCCGTACTTCCTGATCCAGCATGACCTCACCGAACGGCAGCGAGACACCGTCGTCGGTCAACTCCGCGGGGAAGAAGTTCATCGCGGGCGAACCGATGAATCCAGCGACGAACACATTGCGCGGCGCTCCGTAAAGTTCCTCCGGCGTACCGACCTGCTGAGCCTCGCCCCCGCGCAACACCACCACGCGATCGCCGAGCGTCATCGCCTCGGTTTGATCGTGGGTGACGTACACGGTAGTGGTCCCCAGTCGCTTCTGCAGCCGAGCAATCTCGCCACGCATCTGAACCCGGAGCTTCGCATCGAGATTCGACAGGGGCTCGTCCATCAGAAACGCCTTGGGATTCCGCACGATCGCGCGTCCCATCGCGACCCGTTGACGTTGCCCGCCTGAGAGTTGGGCCGGTTTGCGGTCCAGAAGTCCGCTCAGGTCGAGGATTTTCGCTGTCTCGGCGACTTTCTCGGCGATCTGCGCCTTGGGCAGCTTGGCCAGCGTCAGCGGGAAGGCGATGTTCTGCCGGACCGTCATGTGCGGATAGAGCGCATATGACTGGAACACCATCGCGATGTCCCGATCGCGAGGCGCCTTGTCGTTGACCAGGTCGCCGCCGATGCGCAGTTCACCGGAGGTGATGTCCTCGAGTCCGGCGATCATGTTCAAGGTGGTCGACTTACCGCAGCCCGACGGGCCGACGAGGATGACGAACTCGCCGTCGGAGATCGTGAGGCTCAGGTCCTTCACCGCCGTCGATCCGTCGGGATAGCTCTTGGTGACGTTGTCCAACACGATCTCGGCCATGAAAAACCCCGCTAACCCTTCACCGCGCCGGACGTAAGCCCGGCGACGATTCGTCGTTGGAAAATCAGGACAAAAAGGACGATCGGGATCGTGATCACCATCGCGCCGGCGGCGATCGACCCGGTGGGCTCCTCGAATTGCGAACTGCCGGTGAAATTCGCGATCGCCACCGGCGCGGTGATGGCCGATTCGGTCGCGGTCAGCGACAGCGCAAGCAGTAGGTCATTCCAGGCTAAGATGAACACCAGAATGGCCGCGGTCACGATGCCGGGTGCAGCCAGTGGCGCGATCACCCGCCGAAACGCCTGACCGGGGGTCGCACCGTCCATCTTCGCGGCCTTCTCCAAATCCCAGGGGATCTCCCGGAAGAAAGCGGACAGCGTGTAGATGGCCAGCGGCAACGCGAACGTGATGTAGGGAATGATCAGCCCAGGCCAGGTGTCGAACAGCCCGATTCGACGCTCGATGTTGAAAAGCGGTGTGACAAGCGAAATCTGGGGGAACATGGCGATCAGCAGAGCGGCGCCGATGAGAGCCTTCTTCCCCGGGAAGTCCAGCCGAGCCACGGCATAGGCCGCCATGCCGCCGATCGTGACGGCGATGATCGTGGTGATCAGCCCGATTCCGATCGAGTTGATCAAAGCCGAGCTGAACACACGGCCGGTGAAGATTCCCCTGTAGTTCTCCAGGGTGATCGACGATGGAATCAGCTTGCCGTCCTTGACATTTGACGTGGGTTTCAACGACAGGCTCAGGATCCACAGCACCGGCAACAATGCGTAGACGACCACAAGGGTGTCGATGATGATCCAGCCGGCGGCGCGGCGCGCGCCTATCCGCTCCGCCATCAACGCACCTCGCTCTCGGCGCCTGGCGCGGACGCCCCGAACAACTTGATGTAGATGAAGGCGATCACCGCCACCGACGCGAAAACCAGCACGCTGATCGCCGAACCAAGTCCGATGTTGAACGCCTTGAACAAGTTGTCGTAACCCAGAATCGACACTGATGCCGTGTCGTTGGAGCCACCCGTGAGCACATAGATGTTGTCGAATATCCGAAAGGCGTCCAGAGTCCTGAACAGCAGCGCAACCAGGATCGCCGGCTTCATCAGCGGCAGTGTCACCCTCGTGAGTCGCTTCCATGAACCAGCGCCGTCGACCTGGGCGGCCTTCAGCAGGTCATCCGGAACCAACGCCAAACCCGCCAGCAGCAACAACGCCATGAACGGCGTCGTTTTCCACACCTCGGCCGCGATCACCACGCCGAGCGACGGGATCTGTTCCGTCAGGGGGGCGGTGCCGTGCGGCAGGAGATTAGCCAGATACCCCGTCCCCGGCGTCCACGCGTAGTACCAGCTGTAGGAGGCGGCCACGGTGACGATCCCGTAAGGGATGAGTATCGCGGTGCGCACCAGGCCCTTGCCGAAGATCGTGCGATGCATCACCAGGGCCAGGGCCATACCCAGGGCGAACTCGATCGCCACCGATATGACGGTGATCACCAGTGTCACGAAAAACGCTGTCCACCAGTACTTGTCGGTGAGAATTGTCTGGTAGTTTGCCAACCCCACGAATTTGGTGTCCGCGGGACTTGCCAGGTTGTAACGCTGCAGACTCAGCCAGATTGCGTAGGCGACGGGGTAGGCCGTGACCGCGAGCATCAGAACGACGGCGGGAGCGGTGAGCACGAAGGCCAAACGTTTCTGCGCGCGGCGATCATCTGTGCGGACTGTCACGGGATCAGCCCCTCACCGTCGATCGCCTTCTGAACCTGTTCGGTCAGTTCGTCGGCAGTCTTCTCCGGGTCGATCTCGGCGATCGGCGCCAGGGTCGCCGAAATTCGGGTGGACACCGCCTGATAGTTCGGTGTCGCAGGACGTACCGCCGCATTGGCCAGCTGGTCGCGAATGATCGCGTATTGCGGATACTTGCGCTGGAAGTCCGGATCGGAATACAACGATTCACGAACCGCGGGCAGCCCACCCTCGATCGAGGTG
Organism: Mycobacterium sp.; assembly: GCA_046330895.1. Lineage (GTDB taxonomy): Bacteria > Actinomycetota > Actinomycetes > Mycobacteriales > Mycobacteriaceae > Mycobacterium. The sequence continues at coordinate 76,021 of JAXLRY010000011.1, forward strand.
TACCGCTGATTGTCGGCGTTCCGGATACAGCGAATCGCCTCGAAAGCCTCCGCCTTGTTGCGGGTTGTCTTGGCAACGGCCAGATTCAGACCACCCAGTGTGACCTTGGCCGGCTGATCCGGAATGACACCGGGATAGGGTGCGAACCCGAATACCTGCCTGCTGGCGTCGTAGGCGATGCCGAACTGGTCGTCGGTCGGGCTGAACGTTCCCGCATCATTGATGCTGCCGGTGAGCGCAGGGTTGTCATGCAGTGGCAGGAACGGCACACCGCCCTTGACCGCGTTCTCCAACATGGAGGCAAACACAAATGGCCAGTTCACTTCCAGCGCGGCATTGCCCTGTTCAAGCGCGAGCCGCGCCGTGCCCTCGTCGGTCTGCGTCACCGACGGATCCGCTCCCGGAGCGGTGGCCACCGACTTGATGATCTGCAGGGCTTTGACGGTTGCCGCACGGTGGGCATCCGTGTCGGTCAAGGTCACGGACTTCCCGTCATCCGAAAGCACCTGTCCTCCAGCACTTTCCAACAGGGAGTTGAACCACACTACGAGACCCTCGTATTGCTTCGCCTGAACCGCGATCCAACTGGGCTTACCCTCGGCATGCAGCCGCGAAGCCTCCTCCAACATGCCATCCCAGGTGCCCGGCGGTTCAGACATCAAATCCGGCCGGTACCAGAGCAACTGGGTGTTGGTCGTTACCGGTGCCGCGTAAAGGACACCCCGCCACCTCGCAGTCGCGAGTGGACCGGCCAGGGTGTCGGCGCCGGCATCCGACTCCGCTTCACCCGCCGGGTCGTCGGAAAGCGGCAGGGCCCAGCCCGCTTCGGCGAATTCGGCGGTCCACACCACATCGAGTGCCATCAGATCGAGAGTGCGGTCGTTGCCGGTAAGCCGGCGCGCGAGTTGAAGCCTCTGATCGTCGGCCGCCTTCGGCAGGCTGCGTTGCTCTATCCGAAAGCGGCCGCCGAATTCGTCGTTGCATCGGTCGGCCACCGCCGTGAATGTGCCGGCCTCACTTGCCGGTGTGTAGAACCTGACCACATGGTCGTCGTCGGTCGCGCCGCACGCCGAAACCACGGAGGCTGCCGTGACGACTGCCGTTGTGACGGCACAGAATCGAAACAGGGAAGCACCAGGCCCTGCCATGACCATGCCCTCCCTCCGGCGAAACTTGCCCGTCGAACTCCGCACAGGCATCACGACAACGGACAGTCCCGCGGGGCAAACCGTAGAACCGGCATAGGTCATGCGCAACAAAACCACGCAGTGCGCAGCACAATCGTGACCTTGACGGCTCCGCAATGTTGCACACCCGCTATCCGGGTGGCGTAATCCCTACAAGGTCAAGCGCGCCAGGAGATCCCGTGCCTTCTCGGCACTCTGCGGATCGCACAACACGTCATACCGTCCCGCGACGAGCTGCATGGTCGAGCTGAAATCTCTTGTGCCGCGCGCCATCGCATACGGAACCGCCGAAGTGATCAGACCGAAGACGATGCCGGCAATGAGACCGATACCCAAGGCGCCCCAGGGGTTTGGGCTGAAGAAACCCAGCACCAATCCGATGAAGATGCCGAGCCAGGCACCGCTGATGACGCCACCGCCGATCACCTTGGGCCAGTTGAGCCGTCCCGTGACCCGCTCGACCTGCATCAGGTCAACCCCGACGATGGTCACCCGCTGGACCGGGAATTGCTGGTCGGACAGAAAGTCGACGGCCTTCTGCGCCTCGGCATAGGTGGGATAGGACCCGATCGGCCAACCCTTTGGCGGCGTTGGCATCCCGATCGGCCCGCGCCGCGACGGCGATGTCGCCCCGGGGTTCTGGCCCGGTGGGAATGGGCTGGTCATATCGTCGTTCTCCTCTCGTGGCCGCGATCAGGCCGTGTTCAGCAGTCCCGCGCCACCAGCGCATACGCTAGGTTGAACAGCATGACAGCTCCCGGCGGCGGGTCCGACAAAGAGCAGCCGAACACCGGCGATCAGGGTCCATCAGAGGGTACTTACGAAGCACCGCCGATCGAGCAACAACCGCGGTGGTCAGGCTACGAGACCCCGCCGGGACCGCAGTCCTGGCAACCGAGCTACTCACCGTCGGATTACGGTCAGCAACCGCCGCAGCCCTATCCGGGATCCCAGTACAGCGGGGTTCAACCCGGCGGGGTTCAATACAACGCGCCCTATCCGCCACCGCCGCCCCAAGGCGCCCCCTACCCGGGCTGGTACGGAGCACCGGATCCCGGAACCAACACATTGGCGATCGCATCGTTGGTGGCGTCGGTGGTCGGCCTGCTTTGCGGCATCGGCGCCATCGTCGGGATCGTTCTGGGCGTGATCGCGCTCAACCAGATCAAACAGACCCGCCAGGGCGGCTATGGCCTCGCTGTCGCGGGCATCGTCGTGGGCATCGGCACCCTGCTCCTGAGCGTCATCTTCGCGATGTACGCGTGGCGGTGACTCAGTGACGAATCCGCCGGATTTCCCTCCCCCGCAAGAGTCGGGCAGGGGCTTCGAGTTCCCACCCCTCCAAGAGGGATCCCCGCACCACGACCCGTATACGCCGTTGGACTACCCGACCGGCTATCCCCCGTTTCCTCCCCCCGTCTATCCATCCCCGGTATATCCATCCCCGGTGTATCCGCCGCCCTATCCGGGTGGCTACCCGTATCAGACGGGGTACCCCGGTGACCCGTATGACCCCTATCGTCCGCTCAAACCAACCGGCACCAACGGCAAGGCCATCGCCGCCCTCGTGACATCGGCAGCGGGCCTGCTGTGCTGCGGAGTGCCGTCGATTGCCGGGATCATTCTGGGAATCATCGCGATGCGGGAGACCAAGCGGACCGGGCAGGACGGATTCGGCCTGGCCGTCGCGGGTGTGGCCCTCGGTGGTGTCGTCGTGGCGCTCGTCTTCGTCTACATCATCTTCGTCGTGATCGTGTCTGCCAGCGGGATGCCCAGCCCCGACTGATCGTCCCGGAGACCGATCGTCTCGGTTCACCACCAGTCCGCCGGGTCGAAGCACGTTTTGACCAACCGGCCTCATACCCTTGCAGTCATGTCGGTGAACAGGGTCTACGCAGCACGGCTCGCGGGGATGGTCGTGTTGGGACCCGACGGCGAATCGCTGGGACGTGTTCGCGACATCGTGATCGGCATCAGCATCGTCCGCCAGCAGCCGCGCGTACTCGGACTGGTTGTCGAATTGCTCACGCGGCGAAGGATTTTCGTACCGATTCTTCGTGTGACCGCGATCGAGCCCGGTGCTGTCACCCTGAACGCCGCCAGCGTGTCCCTGCAGCGATTCCACCAACGTCCGGGCGAGGTCCTGGTTCTCGGACAGGTGCTCGACACCCGGGTGCGGGTCAGCGACCGGGAACTGCCGGAGCTGGCCGGCGTCGACGTCGTGGTGGTCGACCTCGCCATGGAACAAGTCCGCACACGGGACTGGATGGTGGGCAGGATCGCCGTTCGCAGCCAGCGGCGTCTCGGTCGCCGGTCGGCAGTTCACGTCGTCGATTGGCAAGACGTCCACGGACTGACTCCGTCCGCACTGGCCATGCCCGGTCAGGGCGTAGCTCAGTTGCTGCATCAGTTCGAGGGACAACGGCCCATCGAGGTCGCCGACGCCATCCGGGACCTGCCGCCGAAGCGGCGAACCGAAGTGATCAGCGCGCTCGACGACGAACGTCTGGCCGACATCCTGCAAGAGCTGCCCGACGACGACCAGATCGAATTGCTGATGCAGCTCGAAACCAAACGAGCGGCAGACGTTCTCGAGGCGATGGACCCCGACGACGCCGCCGACCTGTTGGGAGCGATGAACCCCACCGCGGCCGAAACACTGCTACGCCGGATGGATCCCGAAGATTCCGAGCCGGTGCGGCGTCTGCTGAGCCATTCACCCGACACCGCCGGCGGCCTGATGACGTCCGAACCGGTCGTCCTGGCACCGGACACCACGGTCGCGGAAGCGCTGGCGCGGGTCCGCGATCCGGACCTGACCCCTGCACTGGCCTCGGTGGTGTTCGTCGTCCGCCCGCCCACCGCGACACCCACCGGTCGCTACCTGGGCTGTGTGCACCTGCAGGCCCTGCTGCGAGAACCACCCGCGAACCTGGTCAGCGGCATCATCGACACCGATCTGCCCAATCTGACTCCAGAGGTGTCACTGGCGGCACTGACCCGATACTTCGCGGCCTACAACCTCGTTTGCGGTCCGGTGTTGGATGAACAGAATCACCTGCTGGGTGCCGTCACCGTCGATGACGTCCTCGACCACCTGCTGCCCGACGACTGGCGCGAAAGCTTCGAGGAGCCCCGGCTGACCGCCCACGCGGCCGGGACGGAGGCAACCGCATGAGCGACACCACTGCCCGCCAGCGGCTCGACACCCCTCGCACCTCACGCGTGCCCTCATTGAACCTCGACGCGGAGGCGGTCGGACGGGTCAGTGAATCGATCGCCCGATTCCTCGGCACGGGCCGATACCTGGCCTGGCAAACCATCCTCGTCGTCGTCTGGATCGCGCTGAACCTCTTCGCTGTCCGCTGGCAGTGGGACCCCTACCCCTTCATTCTGCTGAACCTGGCCTTCTCGACCCAGGCGGCCTATGCGGCCCCGCTGATCCTGCTGGCGCAGAACAGGCAGGAGAACCGCGACAAGGTCGCCCTCGAGGAAGACCGGCGACGCGCCGAACAGACCAAGGCGGATACCGAATTCCTGGCCCGCGAATTGGCGGCGCTTCGGTTGGCGGTAGGCGAAGTCGCAACCCGCGATTACCTTCGCCGTGAGCTCGAGGAAGTGCGCCAACTGCTCGAGACCCTGATTCCGGAGAAGCCAACCGCCGGAAAGCAAGAGCCGTCAGAGCGCCGTTCGAAGAAACTCAATCCCTGACCGAACGCGAGGATTGCTGACCAGACGCGTCGCCAGGTATGTAAGGTGTCTTCGTCACAGCTCGGCAACAATCTATTCGGGCCAGGCAAAAACTAATCGGGTGAGGACGGGCGAGTGCGCATAGTGAACCGGATCGGCCGGGCGGTTCGTCGTCCTGCATTCGGTATCGCGATGATCACCCCGATCGTGCTCGTCGGCGCCGTGGGCGCCGCCCCGGGGCAGCGCTCGGTCCCCGTCCGCGACGCGGACGTGACCCCCCTCGCGGCGGTGTCGTCGCCTCACGACGGTTCAGTCGTCGTGGCGCTCGACCCGCCACCGCGCCAGCTCCGCTACGCGGCCGCGATGGTGACCGCTCCCCCTCGCGCCAGTGTGGTCAACTCTCCGGGTTCGATGCGGATCCCGACGATGGCGCTGGCCGCATACCGCAACGCCGAGCAGAGGATGGCAATGGCGGCCCCGGCGTGCGGGGTTAGCTGGAACCTGCTGGCCGGCATCGGGCGCATCGAATCCATGCACGCCAACGGCGGCGCCACCGATGCCCGGGGCACCGCCCTCCAACCCATCTACGGTCCGGCGCTCGACGGCACGCTACCCGGCAACGAAGTGATCGTGCAGAGCAACAACGCCGGCCGAGCGGTGTACGCCCGCGCGCTCGGGCCCATGCAATTCCTGCCCGGCACCTGGTCTCGCTACGCGGCCGACGGTGACGGCGACGGCAAAGCAGATCCCCAGAACCTGTTCGACGCGACGCTCGCGGCCGCGCGCTACCTGTGCACCGGGGGCCTCAATCTGCGCAATCAGTCGCAGGTTCTGACCGCGATCCTGCGTTACAACAACTCGATGGCCTACGCACAGAATGTGCTCGGCTGGGCAGCGGCCTATGCGACCGGCGTCGAGCCGATCAATCTGCCGGCGATCACCGGGCCCATCCCTGCCATCGGCGACGCTCACCTGGAAAGTTCGCAGGGACTCGGACCGGGTATGCCGATGAGCGCGACCGGCCTACCGGATACCGACCCACTGGCCCAGTTGGCGCTGCTGAATCCCGCCGGCACGGGAGTTGGTGGAGCACGTGGTCCACTGCCAGGGCCCGCCTCGATGCTCCCCGGCCAGATGCCGTGCGAGGTCATCTGCCTCGGATCGCAGGCTCCGCTGCCGGTTGCCGCGGAGCCGGTTGTGCCCGCGGGCCCGCCGCTACCGCCGTGGATGATGCCGCCGGCCGACATGGTTCCGCCCGCGGCTCCTGAAATCGCACCACCGCCGCTCTTCGGCGCGCCCGCCGAGCCGGTGCCCCCGGCACCGGCTGAGGCCCCTCCGGCACCCGCACCACCGACCTACGGCGCCCTCCCGGGGCCCGCTAGCTGATCGGCTAGCCCGCCCGTTCGCCGCTCGGCTTAGACTCGGCGTCGATGTCGCACAACACCCTCACCCAAGATCAGATCCGCGCCGCCCTCGCGAAGGTCATCGACCCCGAGCTGCGACGTCCCATCACCGAGCTGAACATGGTCAAAAGCATCGACGTCGGCAAGGACGGCGCGGTGCACGTGGAGATCTATCTGACCACCGCGGCCTGCCCGAAGAAGGCGGAGATCTCGGCGCGAGTCACCGAGGCAGTCACCGATGTGCCCGGCACCGGCAGGGTCACGGTCAGCCTGGACGTCATGAACGACGAGCAGCGAACGGAGCTTCGCAAACAGCTCCGTGGAGACGAGCCGGAGCCGGTCATCCCCTTCGCTCAGCCTGGATCGCTGACCCGGGTGTATGCCATCGCCTCCGGCAAGGGTGGCGTCGGAAAGTCCAGCGTCACAGTAAATCTCGCCACCGCCATGGCGGCCTCCGGTCTGTCGGTCGGCGTGGTCGACGCGGATATCTACGGCCATTCGGTGCCCCGGATGTTGGGCACCGACGATCGGCCGACCCAAGTCGAATCCATGATTCTGCCGCCCGTCGCCCACGATGTGAAGGTCATCTCCATCGCCCAGTTCACTCAGGGCAACGCACCGGTTACCTGGCGTGGCCCGATGCTGCACCGCGCCCTGCAGCAGTTCCTCGCCGACGTTTACTGGGGCGATCTCGACGTGCTGCTTCTAGACCTTCCGCCCGGCACCGGTGACGTGGCTATCTCCGTTGCGCAGCTGATCCCGAATGCCGAGATCCTCGTCGTCACCACACCCCAGATCGCCGCGGCGGAGGTCGCGGAGCGTGCCGGCTCGATCGCTTTGCAAACGCGGCAACGGGTGGTCGGCGTGGTCGAGAACATGTCGGGGCTGTTGATGCCCGACGGGTCCGTCATGCAGATCTTCGGCGAAGGCGGCGGCAAGCAGGTTGCCGAACGTCTGACGCAAGCGGTGGGCGCGGACGTTCCACTGCTCGGTCAGGTTCCACTCGATCCGGCGCTGGTATGGGCCGGCGACACGGGCATTCCGCTGGTGCTGTCGGCGCCGGAGTCGGCGGCCGGCACAGAACTGCGGAATATCGCGGACAGACTCGCGAGCCGGCGTCGCGGGTTGGCCGGTATGTCGCTGGGACTTGACACCGCGCGCCGACAGTAGCCCGACAGTAGCTAGGTGGCGTCAGAATCGAACGGCGCGACCGCGCCCGGGGGCGATACGGGCGGCGTAGCCGGTGGCATCACCGCGCTCTGCGGCTTCTCGGGTGGCTTGCCCGCGGATTCGTCGAATTTGCCGGTGAGCCAGCTGTCGTCACCGTCCAGCAGATGTTTGGTGAGCGCTGCCCGCGGCGTCATTCCCCGCAGCTTCTGCAGTTCGCTGAGCGGCTGCCGCAGGTCCTCGAACTCCGGCCCAAGATCGTCACGCAGCTGGCTTGTTGCGCCACTGACGTAGTCACGTGCCTGCCGCAATGCGTTGGATGTCCACCGGATCGCGCCGGGCAGGCGTTCCGGACCGAGGATGACCAGGCCGACGATCACCAACACGACCATCTCGCCCCAGCCGACGTTCGCGAACACGGTTAGCTGTCCGGAGCCGGATTCACCGTCAGCGTCACCTTGCGCCCGTCGCGCATGACCTCGATCGGCGCGTCCTGCCCAATCTTGAGCTGACGTACCGCGACGACGAATTCATCCGCGTCGGCGACCTCCCGGTTGCCGACCTTGATCACGACGTCGTTCTCCAGGATGCCCGCCTTCTCGGCGGGACCGCCGGCCTTCACGTTGGCCACCTGGGCGCCATTGGCGACGTCGTTACTCACCGAACGCGCAGACAAGCCGAGTGTCGGATGCGCGATCTTGCCGTTCTTTATCAACGCCTCGACGGTTTCCTTGACCTCGTTGACCGGGATTGCGAAACCCAGTCCACTGGCGCTGTCGGACAGTGACTTCCCTGCCGTGTTGATGCCGATGACCTCGGAATTCATGTTGATCAGCGGACCACCGGAGTTGCCGTGGTTGATGGACGCATCGGTTTGCAGGGCGTCGATGACCGTGTCGGTATCCGAACCTTCGCCGGATAACGGAATGGGCCGGTGCAGCGCGCTGATGATTCCGTGCGTCACCGTGCTTCGCAGACCGAGCGGTGCGCCGGCGGCGATCACCTCGTCGCCCACATGGACCTTGTCGGAATCACCGAATCGCGCGACCGTCAGGTTGTCGACGTTGTCGACCTTCAACACAGCGAGGTCGGTCTTCGGGTCGCGGCCGACGAGATTCGCCGGAACCTCTTTGCCATCGTTGAAGACAACGGTCGTCTTGAATTTGCTGGGGCTGTTCGCCGCGTCGGAGATCACGTGGTTGTTGGTCACGATGTAACCGCGGCCGTCCACCACGACACCTGACCCCTGGGCGCCTTCCTCGTCGCTGACGGTTTCGATCGTGACGACGGAATCCGCGACAGACGCGGCAACCTTTGCGAACCGGCCCGCCGGCTGTTCACCGTTGCCATCTGTGGTGAGCGTGACCTTAGAGGTGGTGAACGCCTCAACCACTTCCGCGGTTTTGCGCCCCACCCATCCACCGGCGAATCCGATCAGCAGAGCGACGATGCCGAGAATCGCCAGCGCGACATACGAAACCCGGCCACCGAAGAGCACGTCGCGCACGCCCAGCTTCCCGGTCGGGCCCGCCAGCGGCGCGGGAACCGGCCGTTCGACGGCCGGGGTGCCGAGCGCGACGGCTGCCGACGGATCACGCCACGGGTCGTCCGGGTCGATGTCCTCATCGTTCTCTGCATCCAGCGCACCCGCATCCGCCGGGTGGCGCTGCAGCGACTCCGCTCCCGCGAACGGCCGGCCAAAGGCTTCGTCCAACACCGGATCCGACGGCTTGGAACTCGGTCTGAACTCGTCGGCCTGCCGGAACTGCGTCGGCCGCAAGTCGTCGGCGACGAACGATCCCTCGACCCCGTTCGGCCGCCCGAACGCGCGACTGGCCTCCGGAGACACCGGGGGACGCGAAACGGGGCGCGGAGCCAACCGGGGGCTGCTGTCCTGATCGGAGCTCAAATCGACCTCATATCCAAACGCTCAGGGTGAACGCACACTACGGGCCCGAGCATTTGCTGCCCGGATTCTCGTCCACCCTACCGGCGCTTGCGGCGATCCCGCGTTGAGCCGTCGGCGAGCTGGTCGGCAAGCCCTGGTCCGGCCGACGCCACCGACTCGTCATCAGTTGAACACGGAATCTGCGACAACAAACCCAGCAGGCCGCTCGGAATCGTGACCGGGCGAGAATCGCGCAACGCCTCGCGAGCCTGGCTCTGCGCATCGATCTCCGCCGCGCACTGCTGACACAGCGAAAGATGATGGGCGGCACGCAGGTGAGCCGTCATTCTGAGTTCGCCGTCCACATACGCGGCGATGGCTTCCGGAGACAGGTGCTCGGTAGAGCCGAAGCGTCGCGGAGCACCCACCGGGGCGTCGCTCTGCGACGCGAACTGAGAGGGCAGCCACCCGAAAGCCCGGCGGAACCCGTGACCACGATCGACCACAGCTGCTCCTCTCCGAAAGTCCGTAGAAAGGCGCCCAAGCCTCACGCGTCCTAGGTCGCCTCAACGCGTCCTAAATCGAATGTAGCTCGCAATAGCACCGCTTCGTGGAAACTAGCTGTGCCAATGCTGTCACGATCTCGACAACCTTCAGAAGAGCCGAATGGCCCAGATCTCCATCCGTCTTTGGGGGATATCCGATCAGACCTCGACGCTGTGCCGGTCGTGCCGATTCGAGTGAGTCGCCAGGTGCTCACGCAGAGCTTGGCGTCCGCGGTGGATGCGGCTTCGCACCGTGCCCAGCTTCACCCCGAGGGTCGCGCCGATCTCCTCGTATGACAATCCTTCGATATCGCACAAAACCACCGCGGCGCGGAATTCCGGCGGCAACGAATCAAGTGCGGCCTGCAGGTCGGCGCCGAGATGTGAGTCGTGGTAGATCTGCTCGGGGTTCGGGTCGTCGGCGGGAACCCGGTCATAGTCTTCGGGCAGAGCCTCCATCCGGACGCGACTACGCCGCCGGACCATGTCAAGGAACAAATTCGTGGTGATGCGGTGCAACCAGCCCTCGAACGTGCCCGGCTGATAGTTCTGCACCGATCGGAACACCCGGATGAACGTTTCCTGGGTGAGGTCCTCAGCGTCCTGCTGATTGCCCGAGAGGCGATAGGCGAGTCGATAGACCCGATCCGCGTGCTGACGCACCAACTCGTCCCAGGACGGCATTGTTCCGCGATCGCCAGTGGCGTCGAAGATGGCGGTCCCCTGCGGCTCGTCTGAGACCTCGACCCAGTCGGCGTCCGCGAACTGGTCGACATGAGACATGCTCACCGGGGCCAGCGATGTGGTGATCGTCAGATCCTCCTGTTGGGCATAGAACGACTGACGTGTGTACGCCGACTCAGAGGCGTCGTAGTCGTCATGGACCACAACGTCGATGCACTCGGGCCTATTCCCGGTCCAGCTGTCGCAGCGATCCATGCCCGCCAGAGTTCACGACAGCCGTGAGGCGTCAATGTGAGGCAACTAAGCATTGAGTGAGAAATGGATTTGTTACCCCACACACCAGAGCCGATCCCGCACAATGCTGCATCCCCGGGCGGCATCCCCGGGCGACTCCCCCCGGCAGCTTCCCGGGGCACCCCAGGGCGCGCCTGTTTCCGACCCGACTTCCTTGGCCCTACGCTGCACAGATGGCCACCAACGACGATGAGCAGGGCCACTCCGAGCCTAGCCGTGCCGAGCGCATTCTCGCCCACGCCGAGGGATCGATTTCGGAAGACGCGATTGTCTCGGCCGCCCGTGAACGAGCCGTCGACACGGGAGCCGGGGCAGTCACTCCCGCCGTCGGCGCGCTACTGAGCATGCTGGCCCGCCTCAGCGGAGGCAAAGCGGTAGTCGAGGTGGGCACAGGCGCCGGCGTCAGTGGACTCTGGCTGCTGTCCGGGATGCGCGACGACGGCGTGCTGACCACCATCGACATCGAGCCCGAACATCAGCGCATCGCCAAGCAGGCGTTCACCGAAGCCGGCATCGGGCCGTCCCGCACCCGACTGATCGCGGGCCGCGCGCAAGAAGTCCTGACCCGACTGGCCGACGAGTCCTATGACCTGGTCTTCATCGACAGCGGCCCTGCCGACCAGCCCGAGTTCGTCGTCGAAGGCGTCCGACTCCTGCGCCCGGGAGGCGTCATCGTCGTGCACCGAGCGTCCCTCGGCGGACGCGCCGGCGATCCCAACGCGCATGACGCCGACGTCACCGCGGTTCGCGAAGCAGCCCGGCTGATCGCAGAAGACGAGCGCCTCACACCCGTGCTGGTGCCACTGGGCGACGGACTGCTCATCGCCGCGCGAGACTGATCGATGTCAAGCGGGTTGCGCACGACGGTTCAATCCTTGATTGGTCTTGCGATCTTCGCAGCCCTGCTGTTCGTCCCAGCCGGAACCCTGAACTACTGGCAGGCGTGGGTCTTTCTGGCGGTGATCACGATCACCACCCTGGGCCCCTACCTGCACCTGAGCCGAATCGACCCGGCTGCAGTGGAACGGCGCCGGAATGCCGGGCCGAAGGCCGAGACGCGACCGGTGCAGAAGGTGGCAGTGGTCGGCATCATCGTCGTGTTCGCGGCACTGTTGCCGGTGGCTGCGCTGGACCACCGATTCGGATGGTCATCGGTGCCGGCACTTGTCGCGGTGTTCGGCAACGTGCTGGTCGCCGTCGGCATGGGCATGGCGATGTTGGTCATCTACCAGAATCGCTACGCCTCGGCCAACATCACCGTCGAGTCGGGTCAACCACTGGTGACGACCGGCTTGTACAGCTTCGTCCGCCATCCGATGTATTTCAGCTCCGTGATCATGGCCCTCGGTATGCCGCTGGCGCTCGGCTCGTATTGGGGCCTTTTGCTCATCATCCCGACCCTGATCCTGCTGGCGATCCGGATCGCCGACGAAGAACGGATGCTGGTCGACGAATTGGCCGGATACGCGCAGTATCGGCAGCAGGTCCGATATCGGTTCCTGCCGTACATCTGGTAAGGCACGGAGCCAATCGTGGAGTTGATGACGGGGCTGGGTCTGGCGACGTCGGCCGGCTTGAACGCCTACATTCCGCTGCTGAGCATTGGATTACTGGCCCGGTTCACACCCTTGATCACCCTGCCGGCCGGCTGGTCGTGGCTGGAGAACGGCTGGGTGATGTCGATCGTGGCGGTTCTGCTGGCGGTCGAGATCGTCGCCGACAAGATCCCGGCGCTCGATTCGGTCAACGACGTGGTGCAGACTTTCGTGCGGCCGACTTCCGGGGGAATCGTGTTCGGATCGGGTACCGCGGCGCAGACCGCCGCGGTCACCGACCCCGGTGAATTCGCGCGAACGGGTCAGTGGGTTCCGGTGGCGGTCGGGGCGGTTACCGCCTTGGTGGTCCACCTGACCAAGACCGCCGTCCGGCCTGCCGCCAACGCGGCAACCGTGGGCGCCGCCGCTCCCGTGCTCAGCACCGTCGAAGACATCACCAGTGTGGGTCTGGTGTTCATCGCGATCCTGATTCCGGTTCTGGTGCTGGCGATGCTGATCGCGCTGGCCTGGGCGGCCGTTGCGCTACTCCGGCGGCGTGGGCGTGGACGCCGCCCCTCCCCGCCGAGCAGACAGTAAAGCCCCTCGGCACGCGGTGTGTCGGGGACACGAGGGTCTACTCGCGGGAAGGAGGCGACTAGATCCAGACGCCCTTGCCGACCGCAACCACACCGCCGGCACTGATCGCAAAGCGATCGCGGTCGCGCTCCAGATCCACGCCGACCATCTCGCCCGGTCCGACGACCACGTGCTTATCCAATATGGCCTTCCGGACCACGGCCCCCCGGCCAACGCGAACGCCGGGCATCAGCACGCTGCCCTCGACGATCGCCCCCTCTTCGATCACGACGTTGCTGGACAACACCGAATTGCGGACCGACGACGCCGACAGAATGCTGCCCGCTCCGACCACCGATTCCTGCGCAGAGCCGCCGTTCACAAACTTGGCCGGCGCCAGGTTCTCCGACTCGCCGCGAATCGGCCAGCGCTTGTTGTACAGGTTGAAAACCGGATGCACCGACACCAAGTCCATGTGCGCGTCGTAGAACGCGTCAAGGGTTCCGACGTCGCGCCAGTAGCCGTGGTCGCGCTCCGTGGCACCGGGCACCTCGTTGAGGTTGAAGTCATAGACCGCAGCCATACCGTCGGATACCAGCCGCGGAATGATGTCGCCGCCCATGTCATGGTCGGAGTGTTCGTCGTCGGCGTCAGCCCGAATCGCGTCGATCAACACCTTGGTGGTGAAGATGTAGTTGCCCATCGACACAAATGTCTGGGCGGGATCATCGGGCGTACCGGGCGGATCGGCGGGCTTCTCGACGAAGTTCCGGATGCGGCCCGATTCATCGGCGTCTATGCAGCCGAACGCCGTCGCTTCGGCGCGCGGCACCCGGATTCCGGCAACCGTGGCCCCAGCACCGCTTTCGATGTGCGACTTCACCATCTGCTCGGGATCCATCCGATACACGTGATCGGCGCCGAAGACCACCAGATAGTCCGGATCCTCGTCGTAGATCAGGTTGAGCGACTGGTAGATGGCATCGGCCGATCCGGTGTACCAGCGGGGCCCGAGCCGCTGCTGCGCCGGCACCGGGGTGATGTATTCGCCGGCAAGCCCGCTCAGCCGCCAGTTCTGCGAGATGTGGCGGTCCAGCGAATGCGACTTGTACTGGGTCAGAACACAAATCCGCAGATATCTCGCATTGACCAGGTTCGACAGCACGAAGTCGATCAACCGGTACGCGCCGCCGAAGGGAACAGCGGGTTTCGCCCGATCTGCCGTCAGCGGATACAGGCGCTTGCCCTCACCGCCTGCCAGCACGATGCCCAACACATGGGGCTGTTCCCTCATGCTGCAAACCTAACGGCAGGAGGCAGCCACTGCTAGAGGACTGCCAGACGCCCCCGGATTACTCCTACTCGGGCACTGTTGCTGCGCCGTCGCGGGACGCCCATTACGGTCGGCACTATGCGGGTCGCGATGATGACTCGGGAGTACCCACCCGAGGTGTACGGCGGTGCCGGAGTTCACGTCACCGAACTCACGGCGCAACTGCGTCGGCTGTGCGATGTCGACGTGCATTGCATGGGCGCACCGCGCGCTGGAGTTTTCGTCCACCAGCCCGACCCCGCCCTCAAAGGCTCCAATCCCGCCCTGTCGACACTGTCGACGGATCTGGTTATGGCGAACGCTGCGGCAGCGGCCACCGTGGTGCACTCACATACCTGGTACACCGGGATGGCCGGGCACGTCGCCTCCCTGCTGCACGACATTCCACACGTGCTGACGGCCCATTCACTCGAGCCACTGCGACCGTGGAAAGCAGAGCAACTCGGTGGCGGCTACCGGGTTTCGCTTTGGGTGGAGCGGACCGCCATCGAAGCCGCCGACGCCGTCATCGCCGTGAGTTCCGGCATGCGCGACGACGTCCTCGCCGTGTATCCGGCGCTCGACCCCGATCGCGTGCACGTCGTCAAGAACGGGATCGACACAGACGTCTGGTACCCGGCCCCGCCCGAGCCCGATGAGTCCATCCTCGCTGAACTGGGGGTCGATCCCGCCCGGCCGATGGTGGCGTTCGTCGGAAGGATCACCCGTCAGAAGGGCGTGCCCCACCTCATCGCGGCGGCACACAGGTTCGCCCCGGACGTCCAGCTCGTGTTGTGCGCGGGAGCCCCGGACACGCCGGAGATCGCCGCGGAAGTGAGTGCCGCGGTGCAGGAGCTGGCGAGTCGCCGCGACGGCGTGTTCTGGGTGCAAGAAATCCTGCCGATCGGCAAGATCCGCGAAATCCTTTCGGCAGCAACGGTATTCGTTTGCCCATCAGTGTACGAACCGCTCGGGATAGTGAATCTGGAGGCGATGGCCTGCGGTACCGCAGTGGTCGCCTCCGACGTCGGCGGGATTCCGGAGGTCGTTGTCGACGGAATCACCGGGGCGTTGGTCCACTACGACGCCGCCGACCCGGCGACGTTCGAGGCCGGGCTGGCCGACGCGGTCAATGAAATTATCGGGACACCCGACATCGCCGCCCGCTACGGCCGAACCGGGCGGCAGCGTTGTATCGACGAGTTCTCCTGGTCGCACATCGCCCAGCAGACGCTCAAGATCTATCAGAAGGTGTCGTCGGTCAGCTGATCCGGGGCCGGCGACATTTGCAGTGATCCGACGTTAGCTGGTAACGCCCTTCAATTCGTCTCCCAGAGCCGCCGCTTCGTCGGGAGTCAACTCGACGACGAGCCTTCCCCCGCCCTCAAGTGGTACTCGCATCACGATGCCGCGCCCCTCCTTGGTTGCTTCCAGTGGACCGTCTCCAGTCCGGGGCTTCATCGCCGCCATCGCCTGCTCCCTCCAGATTCCAGCTGGCCCGGCCTCACGGACCCAGTGGGTTGCCGGTGTGCGCGCTGCCGCACCCATCCGGCTGAACTGCCGTTTTCGATTCTATTGTTCCTCATACTTGCCGATTGCATGCGCAAGACCTCCGTTAGCGAGTGCTACGGCGCACGATCACAGCCGTGGCGTCGGTACCCAACAGTCATGGACGTGGTCGTCGACCATTCCGGTTGCCTGCATCAGGGCGTAGGCCGTTGTGGGACCCACGAACCGGAAGCCTCGCCGCTTGAGGTCCTTGGCCATCGCCTTCGATTCCGCGGTCACCGACGGAACATCCGCCATCGATGCAGGTCTGCGGCGTTCCGCCCCGCCCGTCGGCGCGAATGACCACAGCAGGTCGGACAGGTCGACGTCCAGATCGGCGGCCGCTCTGGCGTTGGCGATGGTCGCCTCGATCTTTGCCCGGTTGCGCACAATGCCTTCATCGGCGAGCAGCCGGGCGACGTCGCGTTCTGAGTATCCGGCCACCTTCTCGATGTCGAAACCGTCGAACGCCCGCCGGAAGTTGTCGCGCTTTCGCAAGATGATGAGCCACGACAACCCGCTCTGGAACGCCTCGAGAGTCATCCGTTCGAACAGGGGACCCCGCCCCGTCAACGGCTGACCCCACTCCCGATCGTGGTAGTCGCGGTAGAGCTCGGAAGTAGTAGACGCCGCCCAACCGCATCGAATCCGACCGTCACCGGCGATGTCGTTCATCGAAATTCCCCGTCGGCATGGACTTCGTCATCGAGTCGCGCGGCTCCGCGTATTGCCTCGAGCTCGCCACGCAGCTGGTCCAATTCGGCGCCGAGCCTGTCCAGCACCCAATCGACCTCGCTGGTCTTGTAACCGCGCAACACCTGGGTGAACTTCACCGACTCGACATCGGCGCCCGTGACCCCGGAGGCGGGAAGCACTGTCGCGGTCGTCGCTCGCGGCAACGGAGGAAGCTGTTCACCACGGCCGAACACCAGACTGGCGACACCGAACAGGACGATTCCGATGAGGATCAGAACCACCAGATACAGCAGGATCAACGTCACTACACACCACTCAATCACAGGGAAAGAAGCCGCAGACGGCTCTACTATCCATCACTCCCGACGGTGTCCGCTTCCCTGGTATCCGCGCGGCCCGGACAAGGCACGCGGAGCCATTGCCATGACATCTCCCAATCCCATTGGGTACCGAATGATTTCTGCAATCGTTGTCATTCCGCAAACACTTTGCATTTCATTCATGTCGGCTGAATTTTGTTATTATTCAAAAGGTTTCGCCATCTGACAACCCCAACAGATGATTCTGGCGAAACTGATGCCTCTGACTCGGCCCCCCCTCGAGTCAGAGGCATCCAGTCAGGGAACGATTTAACTAGTCACGATCGTCCAAACACCCGAATTAAATGCGACGTTCACGAACAATCGCGTCCACGGGCAATCTTTCAGGGCGCCAAGGGCGCAGCTCCGGTCGATTGGCGCACAACGAGGCCCGTTGGTATCGGCGAAACGTCGGCCTGAATGTCAGCTCCCGTGATCATTAGCTGAAGCATCTCGACAGCGGCTATACCAGCCTCCCGGCGCGGCACACTGATGGTGGTCAGAGCCGGGGAGGTCATGTATGCGAGTGGGACATCGCCGCGACCTACCACACTGATCTGTCCGGGGACGCAGATGCCCTGTGCCACAAGTCCGTTGATCAATCCCGCGGCAATGACATCGTTATGTGCGAGGACAGCAGTCGCACCACACCCGGTAACGGAGAAGGCAGCACCCTGACCGCTGTAAAAATTCGCGTCGGCCACATCAACTTCGATCAGTTCGACATGTGCCTGTTCGCAGACCGTCTGGGCTAAGAGCCGAGCCACACGATCAGAGCGACGGCCCACATAGCAGACGGTTCGATGGCCCAGCGCCACCAGATGATCAACGGCACAGCGAATTCCGCTGCTGTGGTCAAACCTGACCGAGGGAAACCCTGGCACGTCCCGGCCGACCACCACTAGCGGAGTGGAGTTTCGGATACCTCTGATCTGATCATCCGAGAGGTGCGACCCGCACAATACGATCCCGTCGACATGGCCGATCACGTTGTGAACCAGACCCAATTCGTCCGCGACGTCACTGCCTCCATAGAGCGACAAGGCGGCCAGCCCACGGTCAGCAGCGGCCCGCTGCGCACCCCTCATCACTTCGGGACAACTCAGGTTCGCCAAGTCGGAAGCCACTACGGCAATAGTGCCCGTGCGTCGCTTGACCAACGCCTGCGCCATCCGGTTGGGCGTGTACCCCAAAGTGCTAGCCACGCCACAAATTCGTTCCCTCGTCGAAGGATCGACCATGTGGGGCCGATGCAAAGCCCTGGACACTGTTGCAGCAGAAACGTTGGCTGTTTTTGCCACATCTAAAATCGTCACGCTCAACTGCCCCGACCTCCGTCCGCTTGCGTCCATCTGCCCAGCGATATGGGCGACGAGAGACACTTGAAGCACCCGCGTCGCGCCGGCTCAAGGCGAGCTGTACGCCCGACGTTGGACGGAACTCAACTCGAAATTCAACGGCTGTTCACCGACGGCCCGAACCGACTGGGAACGCTCTCCGCTCCGCCATCAGAGTAAGAAGCCGGCAGTCGATTTACCAGGCGATGAACTACCTATTCAAGCCATCGAACTACTCGATTCCGAACGATTGATTACGTCATTGCCCACACTTGACGCAACGCCCCAAGACACCAAATTGTCCGCAGCCTGAAAAGCAATCCTGAAAGACCAGCAATCCAACTCGGGAATAGGCGCTATTGTTCATTTCCCAGCGTCCAGAAACTTCCCACTGCGCCCAGTTGATCGACAAAATGAATTAGCTCGCGAGCTGAATCGACAACCTAAGGATCTGAAATGCTGTCCATGGTCGATTGGCCATTGATTGGCCGCGCCGAAGACTTGGCCACAATCGCGCGCACACTCCGCCCGGACAGCCGCTATGGCGGAGTGGTCATCGCCGGCGGACCTGGGGTGGGTAAAACTCGCCTCGCGGCCGAAGCAGTCCGAATTTGCCGGGACACCGGGTGGGTCATCCATTCGGTCACGGCAACCGCTGCTGCGCAGTCCATTCCATTAGGTGCATTTGAACAGTGGATCGGTGGCGCCGATGGACAGTTGGTCAGCTTGGTCAGTTCGGTCATAGCCGCCCTGACCGAAGTTCCAAAGGGCACACCGATCCTGGTTACCGTTGACGACGCCCAACTGCTGGACGACACCTCGGCCTTTGTCATCCATCAACTCGTAAAGCGACGGGCCGCGCTCATTCTGATGACGGTGCGAACCGGCCAATCGACCACCGAGACCGTCAGCCAGCTCTGGAAGGACGGGCTACTGCGGCGCCTGGATTTGGAGCCTCTTTCCCAGCACGATAGCGGCGCCCTGCTTCAGGCTGCTCTGGGGGGACCAGTCGACACTCAGAGCGCTCAACGAATGTGGAATCTCACCCGTGGCAACACGTTGTTCCTGTATCAGCTTGTGCGCCAAGAACTGCAGGCAGGGCGCCTGACCTCCGAACAATCGGTATGGCGATGGTCCGGCGATATGAGTTTCTCCCCGACCGTTATCGATCTCGTCGACCTCTACGTCGGCGCCGCACCAGCGGCCATCCTCGAGGTGTTGGATCTGATCGCCGTCGCCGAGCCACTCGAACTGGGCTATCTCGCCACCCTTGTCGACGTGTCCCTGATCGAAGATGCCGAGCGACGCGAACTTGTTGTGGTGGAATCGAATTCGTCCAATTCTGTGGTGAGATTCGTCCATCCGCTCTACGGCGAGGTCCGACGAGCACACATGGGACAGATGCGCGCCGCACGATTAAGAGGGCGTGTCGCCCGCGCGATGACCAACTCCCATACCGGGAACAAGGCAGCCGACAAACTCCGTCTCGCGCTCCTGTGGCTTGAGTCGGATCTCCCTGGCGACGCCGACATTCTCCGTAACGGCGCAGCCGAGGCATTTCTTCGACTGGATCTCGACCTGACCAATCGCCTCTGTGAAGGAGCGCTCAACGCCGGAGCAGGTATCGACGGGCGAATCTTGTACGCATTGTCTCTGTACAGCGTGGGCCGCGCATCCGAGGCCGAATCCGTTCTCGAAGCTCTGCCCGCTCCCGCACCGGATTTCTATTGGGTGACAACTGTGATGGTCAAGGCGGCCAACCGACAATTCTTCCTGGCCCAACCCGAAGAGTCGTGGGCCATCATCGACGAGGCCATGGCAGCTGCACCGCCAGAGGTGCAGCCACAGATAGAAGCACTGCGTGTGACGCAACTTGCGATGGCGGGGCGGCCCGCAGAAGCTGTCGAGACGGCCGCAGCCATGAACATCGACGTGCTCGCCGGTCTCACCGCCTCGATCATGGCTTGTGGCGAGGTGATCGCCTTCGGCGATCTCGGCAAACCGGACGCGGCCACAGCTGCCGTACAAGCCTGCATTCGGCGAGCAGCCGGCGACCCCCTGGCCGCCCATCAAATGGTTGGGCTCAACCTGCTCTACGCCGACGCGCTGATACTGAGCGGCCAGCTTGAACAAGCACACGCCCTGAGCCAACATTTGCGATCCCAGTGGACCGATACACCCTTCGATCCCTCAGCGGTAGCCGCCGCGATCGCCGGGGCTGCGGCGTCGGCCAATGGCGACTTGGCTGTTGCACAAAACCAATTGGCCGACGCTATCGCCAAAATCGAATCCCGACACGACATCAGCGGAGGACTCTATCTATTTTGGTTAGCCCACACCGAAGCGCTTGCGCGCGCAGGAAAAATCGATGCCGCGCTAGACGCACTCGAACAGGTCGAACACTACCGTCACCCCTCATACACCTTCGTCGAGTCGAATCGGCTACGCGTCACCGGATGGGTTGCAGCGGCCCAGGGCCGCATTCCGGAGGCTATCGCTTTCGCTTGCGAGGCAGCCGACTTCGCCTGTGCCCATGGGCAGTTCGCTCGGGAGGTGGTGGCGCTCCAGGCAGCCATTCAGTTCGGTGACACACGCCATACCACTCGACTCGACGAACTCTCGGCGGTCACCGAGGGGCCACGAGCACCGCTGGTCGCGCGATGGTCCGCCGCACTCGCCAAAGGTGACGGAAACGCGTTACTCGACGTGTCAAAAAGTTTCGATCTGATGGGCGACAAGATCGCGGCGGCGGACGCGGCGGCCCACGCCGCAATCGCTTTCGGGCAATCCAACATGGAACGTGCGCGATTGAGCGCCAGCGCACAGGCAACCCGGATCATCACCGCATGCGGCGGTGCTACACCGGCAACCCAGGCGGCGAGAAGGCCGTTGACACTCAGTGACCGCGAACAACAAATCGCGACCATGGTCAGCCAAGGGCGAACCAACAGGCAGATCGCCGAAGACCTTGTGATGTCGGTCCGAACCGTGGAAGGACACGTCTACCGCGCCTGCACGAAACTGGGCCTGAAAAATAGATCCGAACTGTCTAAATTCGTCACGGAATTCGCTGACGAACCGATTCGCTGAGCGCGTCCGTGTCGGCGGCCGAGTTGCCTAAGCGCAGTAGACGGTCGTGAGTTACCTTGCTCGGCCTCGCACCAGCAGATTCAGCGGGGGCGCAGGCTGTTCATAGGGGGCCGATCAGTCAGGGAAACCGTCGACGTCCGGAAGGTGAAGTCGCTGCCGTCGGCGAAGAACTGCGTCAGACCCACTCCCGAATCACTGATGCCGCAGCGGCTCATCAACGTGGCGATGACCTGTCGGCTCATCTCCCCCAA
This sequence comes from Mycobacterium sp., assembly GCA_046330895.1. Taxonomy (GTDB): domain Bacteria; phylum Actinomycetota; class Actinomycetes; order Mycobacteriales; family Mycobacteriaceae; genus Mycobacterium. The sequence continues at coordinate 97,583 of JAXLRY010000011.1, forward strand.
GTCCGCCAACGGCCGATTCCGATGGGCGCGAACCCCGAGATTGACCTGCGCGATCGAGCCGAGCCCAATGCGGTCATAGGTATCGATGAGGATGCCGATCTCCACGCCGTAGCCGGGCGCGAACGGGATCGCGGTGAGCAGATCACGAGTGGCCGCGTACTCGCCCCCGAGCGGTTGGAGCACACAGCCCAGCTCCGGCCGCAACGCGGCCAACAGGGGCCGCGCCACCAGCTCGGTGACCCGTCCGCCGCCATTGGCATCCTCCCCGCCGCCCACTTTCAGGGGGCGCCGATAGAAGCCCTTGACCAGATGGATGCCATCACCTGTCAGGATCGGGCCGACGAGCCGCGGCACGAACATCGGGTCGGGGTTGATGAGATCGGAATCGACGAAGACCACGATGTCCCCGGTTGTCGCCGCCAGCGAACGCCACAGCACCTCGCCCTTACCGGGACGCGGAGCCAGTTCGGGAACCGCCCGCTCGCGGCTCACCACACGCGCACCGGCGGCAATCGCCCGGATCTCGGTCTCGTCGGATGAGCCGGAATCCAGCACGATCAGCTCGTCGACCAGGCCACCCAACATCGGCGAAATGGTCTCGATCACTGAGGCGATGGTGTCCTGCTCATTCAGCGCCGGCAGCACAACCGAGATTGTTCGGCCGCGCTTGGCCGCCTCCAATTCGGCCACCGTCCACCTGGGGTGGGTCCAGCTGCGCTCCGCGAGCCAGGTATCGCCCGGAAGTGTTTCGTTGGCAATGAGATCCGTCATGCCAGTCCCCTCACCGTCCGTGTCGGTGGACGCTCACCGCGGATCGACGCGACCATCTCCAGCACACGCCGAGTGGGTCCGACCTCGTGCACCCGGAACATCGTGGCCCCGTCCGCGGCCGCGAGCGCGGTCGCCGCCAGGGTGCCTTCGAGACGCTCGGTCAGTTCCACACCTAAAGTCTCCCCGACAAAATCTTTGTTGCTCAGCGCCATCAGGACCGGCCATCCGGTATTTACAAGATCTTTCACGTGACGCAACAAAGCGAGTCCGTGGTGGGTGTTCTTACCGAAATCGTGGGTGGGATCGATCAGAATCCGGTCCCGCTCCACGCCCGACGATACCGCCCGGTCGGCGGCTGCCGTCACTTCCGCAATGACCTCGTCGACGACGCCGGTCACCGTGGTGCCGTAGTTCACGCGGAAAGGACGGGTGCGTGGCACCGCACCCCCGGTGTGTGAGCAGACCAGGCCGGCGCCGAACTCGGCGGCGACTTCGGGCAGCTGCGGGTCGGCGCCGGCCCAGGTGTCGTTGATCAGGTCCGCGCCGGCGGCACACGCCTGCTTCGCGACCGACGAACGCCAGGTATCGACGCTGATGAGCTGGTCGGGATACGTCGCGCGCAACCATTCGATGAATGGAACGACGCGCAGGATCTCCTCGTCGGCACCGACCGTTGCGCCAGGCCCCGCTTTGACGCCACCCACGTCTACGACGTCGGCACCTTCTTCGATGACGCGGTGCGCGGCGCTCTTGGCAGCGTCGTCGGTGAACGTCGCACCGCGGTCGTAGAACGAATCCGGGGTGCGATTGACGATCGCCATGATCAGCGCGCGATCACCGGCCACCGGACGACCGCAGAACGTCGACTGCACGCTGCCAGGCTAGTTGCCCGACGCGCCCACTCGCGAACTCGACGAATCGGCGGGATCCCTTCGCACATTTCCGCCCGAACTCACGTTTGGGCGTTGGGAAAGCGGTCAGCGAGGGCGCTGGCCCGCGGACACCTCGCCGGGATACTCGGGATAGATGGGCACATAACCATCTGCGCGTCCGGCGAGGACGTAGAGCGGATCGTCCACTTTCGAGCCGTACGCCTGCTCGCGAAGGTCCACCTTGCGGCTCTTGAACGTCGAAGTCACCTCCAGCGAATCGACCAGCCGAACGAACAACGGCACCGCGTAGTCCGGAAGCCGGGAATACAGGGCATTCGCGACCGCCAACCCATCGAATGACGCGCCGTCGGCGACCTTGATGGCCGCCATCCCGGCGCGGCCGCCGGTATCGGGCACCTCGACCCCGAAAACGGTGCACTCCTCGACGCAGTCAGCGGTCGACAGGGCCGCCTCGACGTCGGTGGTCGCGACGTTCTCGCCCTTCCACCGGAAGGTGTCGCCCAGGCGGTCGACGAATGCCGCATGCCCCATTCCGAGCGGGCACATCACGTCGCCGGTGTTGAACCACACGTCACCATCCGAAAAGGCATTCCGAACCAGCTTCTTCTCGGTCGCGGCCGGATCGGTGTATCCGTCGAAAGGCGACAGCTTGCTCACCCGGCTCAGGAGCAGACCCGGCTGGCCCGATGGCACCTTGCGCACCCGGCCCGATGCGTCCCTGGCGGGTTCGCCGGTCTCGGGCTCGTACTCCACGTACGCCAACATCGGCGGACCGATACCGGTGCTGCCCGGCACGTTGAAGATGTTGATGAACGCGGTGTTGCCTTCACTGGCCGCGTAGAACTCGCACACCCGCCCGATCCCGAACCTCGTGGTGAATTGTTCCCAGATGTCGGGGCGCAGCCCATTGCCCGCGATGACGCGGACCCGGTGCGCGCGGTCGGTGGGTTTGGGCGGCTGGTTGAGTAGGTAACGGCAAACTTCACCGATATAGATGAACGCCGTCGCCTCCATGGCGATGATCTCGTCCCAGAACCGCGAGGCCGAGAAAGACTTGCCCAGGGCCAGCGTCGCGCCGGCGTTGATCACCGACGACAGCGCGACCGTGAGCGCGTTGTTGTGATAGAGCGGCAGGCTGCAGTACATGGTGTCGCTGCCCCGCAGGCGCAACCCGATACCGCCGAACGCCGCCAGTGCACGCAGCCACCGATGGTGTGTCATCACACTGGCCTTCGGATGCCCAGTGGTGCCGGAGGTGAAGATGTAGAAGGCGACGTCCTTGGCCTGAACCTCCGATGACGACACCGGATTGCCTGTCGGGGCGCCGACAGCGAGCAGTTCGAGGTCCTCGACGGCCATCGGTTCCGGACCGGAGCTGCCGGATTCGCCAATCACGTGGACCAGATCAGCCTCGGCGACAATCACTTTCGCGTTCAGAAGGCCGATGCTGTGCGCCAGGGCGTCGCCGCGCTGGTTGTAGTTGAGCATTCCGGCGACGGCACCGCATTTCACCGCCGCCAACGTCACCAGAACCGCGTGCGGCGAGTTGCGCAGCATGACGCCCACCACGTCGCCGCGACGCACGCCTCGTTGCGTCAGAACATGCGCGTACCGGTTGACGGCCTCGTTGGCCTCCCGGTAGGTGAGCTTCTCGGCCCCGAACCGCAGAAAATTGCGATCGCCGTGCCTTGCGGCCCGGTCCTGGAACACCTTGCCGATCGACGTTCTGGTCGTCGGACGCGCGAGCAGTCCCGTCATGGCGCCGCGCAGGATCACCGGTGCGTCCATCAGCACGCCCGGCATCCGGGAAGCCAATTCCAGCAGGCTCACCGAATGGCGTGCGCCCTGTGAAGATTCTGTTTTCCCGCCGCTCACGCGCACTCCCGGTCGTCGCAGTCGGCGGTCAGACTAAACCCTGGGGCGATCTCTCCACGCCCGAACAGACGTCGAGGGCTGCTTCGACATTGTCGACGACGACCAACCGATCCAGCGCCTCCCGCGAGACGTAGCCGGGTTCGACCAGGGTCGTCAGCCAGGAGCGGAGGCCGTCGTAGTGGCCTGTCGGGTCGAGCAGGACAACGGGCTTCGCGTGCATTCCCAGATAGCCGGCCGTCCAGGTTTCGAACAGCTCCTCGAGGGTTCCGATACCACCGGGCAGTGTGACGAACGCGTCGCTGCGGTCTTCCATCACTTGTTTACGCTGCCGCATCGTGTCGGTGACGATCAACTCGTCCGCATCGACGTCGGCGAGTTCCCGATGGACCAGCGCCTTCGGGATCACGCCGACGGTCCGACCACCCCGGGACCGCGCGCCCAGCGCCACCGCGCCCATCGCCGACACGTTTCCCCCACCGGAAACCAGCGTCCAGCCACGTTCTGCGATCTGTTCGCCGATCTCGTGCGCCAACTCGAGCAGCCCGGCATGCTGCGGCCCGGACGCGCAGTACACACAGACCGCGAATTCCCGAACCGCCGAATCGTGCCGCACAGGTGAAACCTACCGTCGCCTCAAACCTGCAACCCTCAAACCCGCAACCCGCCAATCCGCGGACCGTCAGCCGCATAAAGTCCCGGCTATGCCGATTCCCTGGACAACGGTGCCCCGCCTGCCCGCCTTGAACATTCCCGCGGCGCCCCCGGGCGTCGTCCTGGTGGGTCCCGACGGCGTAGGAAAGACGACACTGGCCGAAGAGATATGCGAGGGCTTCGCGGACAGGCCCGCGGTGCGGATCGTGGGGACCGCGAGCCAGAGTTCGGTGCCGTTCGGCGCCTTCGGTCCACTGGTCGACATCGCCGAGGTAGGCAAGCCGGCGGCTCTGATTCGCTCCGCCCTGGAATCGCTGCTCTCGAAGGCCGACGGCGCACCGGTGGTGGTCGACGACGCTCACCTTCTCGATCCACTGTCGGCGACGCTGGTCTATCAGCTCGCCCGCTCCGCCGCCGACCGGCTGATCGTGACCGTCCGGCCGGATTCCGTGTTGCCGGAGGCGGTCCCGGCGTTGTGGAACGACGGGCTGCTGAGCCGAATCGACGTCACGTCATTCGGACCCGAGGAAGCGATGGCGGCCCTCGCGGGCGTCGGGCCCGACATCGAAGCCGTCGAGCTGTACCGACGCAGTGGCGGCAACCCGCTGTATCTGCGTCTGCTCGCCGAACGAACCGCCACCGCGGGCCGGGTGGTCGAGCCGACGCTGGTCGAACTGCTGGACATGTTCCTGGCCGATCTGGCTCCTTCGGTGCGTGACGCGCTGGGTCATCTGAGCGCCTACGAGCCGTTGTCGCCATCCGACCTGGATGCGCTCGTCGGTGCCGACGTCATCTCGGAGGGTGAGGCCGTCGGCGCGCTCCGGGTGATCGGCGGAGCGGTCTACGCCGGGCATCCCACCTTCACCGCGCGCACCATCGCCAACACCGACCCCACGCGGGCGCGGAGTCTGCGAAGCGCCGTCGCCGAACGGCTGGCGGCGCATCCGCAGCAGCACCTCTGCGAGCGACTCGGTCGGGCCGTTCTCGCTTTGGACAGCGACAATCCCGACGACGTCGAGACGGTGGTGACCGCCGCGCAGGGAGCGCTGCGACTCGGCGACCTGCGCCTGAGTGAACGTCTGGCCGCAGCGGCAGTCAATCGCAGCGACAGATTCGACGCCCGGTTGGCGCTCGCGAATGCGCTGGCGTATCAGGGTCGGGGACGGGAAGCCGAATCCGTGCTGGGAGCGGTCGACCTGGAAGGTCTGACGGAGGATCAGGTGATGGCGTGGGCGCTGCCCCGCGCGGCGAACCAGTTCTTCATGCTGTCCGAACCCGAACGGGCGACCATCTTCCTGAACAACACGAAGAACCGAATCGGCTCGTCGTCGTCCCGTGTCACGCTCGAAGCGCTTTCCGCGACGTTCGCCATGAACGCGGGCAACGTCTCGCGGGCCGTAGATGTTGCCACCGAGGTCTTGGCCTCTCCTGATGCCAAAGACATGGCGGTGGCGTGGGCCGCCAGCTCGGCCGCGTTGTGCTCGGCACGGATGGGCCGCTTCGATCAGGTGCGACCAATGGTGGACCGGGCACTGGGAGCCGAACATCCGGGACTCTTGCGATTCACCGTCGGTTTGGCCGAGACGACGACATTGCTGATGTCCGGTCAAGCTCAGGCGGCCTACGAAACGGCAAGTCGCTTCACGGATTTCGCTGAGTTGACCCAACCGGGCCGGGCCATCGGCGAAGTTCTGCTGGCGCAGGTCCTCATCGCGCGCGGTCGACCGGCCGAAGCTGCCGAACTTCTCGGACCGGCGTCGGTGACGCTGGAGCGGACCGGTTATTCATGGGGTCCTTTGTCGCTGATGTATCTCGCGACGGCGTTCGCCCACCAGGGCCTGATCGCCGACGCGGCGAAAGCGCTCAGCCGTGCCGAATCCCGGCACGGCACCAAATCGGCGTTGTTCGCGCCGGAGTTGGGTATCGCCCGAGCATGGCGCCTGGCCACCATCGGCGACCCGCACGGCGCGATCACCGCGGCCCGAGACGCGGCACGGATGGCGGAGCGGACCGGACAGCGCGCGATCGCGGTCTTCGCGTGGCACGAGGCGGCGCGCCTCGGCGACACCCGAGCAGTCGAGAGCCTCACCGGGTTGTGCGCGACGGTGGACTGCGAATTCTCCAGGATGGCACTGGATCACGCGACCGCGCTGACCGCCGGCGACGCCGCGGGGTTGCACGCGATCGCCGAACGCCTGGGCGCAGCCGGATTTTCGGGAGCCGCCGTCGATGTCGCCGAGCAGGCTCAGCGCATCGTCAAGTAGTTCCGGAGAATCTCAGTGGCTTGGACGATCCGGCCGACGTCGACGCTTTCGTCCCGGCGGTGCGCCAGGTTCGGATCCCCAGGCCCGTAGTTCACCGCCGCGACCCCGCGGGCCGCGAATCTCGACACGTCGGTCCAGCCATATTTCGCGCGCACCGACCCTCCCGCCGCGTCGATGAGGGCGGCGGCAGCGGGATTTCGAAGCCCTGGCAACGCCCCCGCCGCGACGTCGGTCTGCCGCAGGTCGATGTCCAGCCCGTCGAATACTGCCTTCACGTGGGCCAATGCGTCGCTCGGTGAGCGATCCGGCGCGAACCGGAAATTGACGGTCAGGGACGCGGCGTCCGGGATGACGTTTCCCGCGACTCCCCCGTCGACACAGACCGCGGACAGGCCCTCGCGGTAGGTGCAGCCGTCGATGTCAACCTGCCTGGGCCGATAGCCGGCCAAGCGATCGAGGACAGCGGTGAGCTTGTGAATTGCGTTGTCGCCCAACCAGGATCGTGCCGAGTGCGCACGGGTGCCCGTTGTCGAGATCAGGACTCGCAACGTTCCCTGGCAGCCTGCTTCGATCTGTCCGTCGGTCGGCTCTCCCAGGATGGCCAGATCGGCACGCAACCAGTCCGGCAGTTCGCGTTCGATGCGTCCCAGCCCGTTCGCCGACGATTCGATCTCTTCACAGTCGTAGAACACCAGCGTGACGTCGTGGGCCGGGTCCGTCACCGTGGCGGCAAGATGCAGGAACACCGCATCGCCGGACTTCATATCCGAGGTTCCGCATCCGAACAGGCGGTCGCCGTCCCGCCAGGACGGCACATTGTCGGCGATCGGAACGGTGTCCAGGTGCCCCGCGAGCAGCACCCGGGTCGGCTTCCCGAAGGCCGTACGGGCCAGCACGGCGTTGCCGTTGCGGATCACCTCATAGCCGGGCGCCTGCTTGCGCAACGCGGCCTCCACCTCGTCGGCGATACGCGCCTCACCGCGCGAAACGCTGGGTATGTCGATGAGGGCGGCCGTCAGAGCCACCGGGTCTGCGGTCAGGTCGAGCACAACTGACCAGGCTAGCGGCCCCAACCCATCGGCTAGCGTGTAGCACCGTGACTTCTGCGGCGGGAATCGGATTGGCAACCGTATGCGGCGACGGAACGGTGCTCGACACCTGGTTCCCCAGCCCCGGGTTGGGTTCGAGCGAACCGACCGGCACCAGCCGGTTATCGGGTGCCGACGTCCCCGCCGACTTCTCCGCGCTGGCAGGGCCCGACCCCGAACGCGGCGTGGAAATCGTCTCAGTCCGCACGGTGATCGGCTCGCTGGCCGACAAGCCCGTCGACACCTACGACGCATACCTGCGTTTGCATCTGCTTTCGCACCGTCTGGTCAAGCCGCATGCTGTGAACCTGGACGGCATCTTCGGCGTGCTGACCAATGTGGTGTGGACGAATCACGGGCCCTGCCGTGTCGAGGGTTTCGAGGATGTCCGGCTGCGCCTCCGCCGGCGCGGCCCAGTGACCGTCTACGGGGTCGACAAGTTTCCGCGAATGGTCGACTACGTCGTCCCGAGCGGTGTCCGGATCGCCGACGCCGACCGTGTCCGCCTGGGCGCACACCTGGCGGTCGGCACCACAGTGATGCATGAGGGCTTCGTCAACTTCAACGCGGGCACGCTGGGAACGTCGATGGTCGAGGGCCGAATCTCGGCGGGCGTCGTCGTGGGCGATGGATCCGATGTCGGCGGCGGTGCGTCCATCATGGGAACCCTGTCGGGCGGCGGCACCGAAGTGATCTCGCTCGGAGAACGTTGTCTGCTTGGCGCCAATTCGGGACTGGGAATTCCGTTGGGCAACGACTGCGTCGTCGAAGCCGGCCTCTATCTGACCGCAGGCACGAAAGTCACCACTCCCGACGGCAATACCGTCAAAGCCCGCGAACTCTCTGGGGCCGACAACCTCCTGTTCCGGCGCAATTCGTCGACGGGCGCCGTCGAGGTCGTCAACCGCGCAGGCACCGGAATCACCCTCAACGACGCACTGCACGCCAACTAGCCCATCAGTTCCTTCTTGACCACCTTGCCCATCGCATTGCGTGGCAGCGAGTCGACCAATCGCACCTCGCGCGGCCGCTTGTGCACCGAAAGCTGCCGGGCGACAAAAGAAATCAGATCTTCCGGCGCGGCATCGCCAACGACGAAAGCGACGATGCGCTGCCCCAGATCCGCATCGGGAATCCCTACCACGGCCGCCTCCGAGACACCGGCGTGGCTCAACAGCACGGTCTCCACTTCACCTGCACCCACCCGGTATCCGCCGGACTTGATCAGATCGACCGACTCGCGGCCGACGATTCGGTGCATGCCGGCATCGTCGACACACGCCACGTCGCCGGTCCGGTACCAGCCATCGGCATCGAACGACTCGGCCGTCGCATCGGGACGGTTCAGGTAGCCGTCGAACAACGTGGGCGTCCGAACCTGAAGGCGCCCAATGGTTTCACCGTCACTCGCAACCGGCGACCCATCGTCGCCCACGATGCGGCTCTGCACCCCGTCGACGGGAAGCCCGACCCAGCCCGGGCGTCGCTCTCCATCGAACCGGGTACTGAGCGTGATGAGCGACTCGGTGGATCCGTAGCGCTCCACCGGGGCGTGGCCGGTCAGAGCGACCAGCCGACTGAACACCGGCACCGGCAATGCCGCGCTACCCGAAACCAGCAAGCGAGCAGACGAGAGGGACGCGGCAGCAATGGGGTCGCCGGCCAACCGCGACCACACCGTGGGAACACCGAAGTACAACGAGCCCCCCGCTGCCGCATACGCCTCGGGAGTGGGCTTTCCGGTGTGCACGAACCGATTTCCGACTCGCAGCGATCCCAGTAGCCCCAGCACCAAGCCATGCACATGGAAGAGCGGCAGCCCATGGACAAGCGTGTCGTCGGGAGTCCAGTGCCACGCGTGCGCCAGTGCATCCAGATCGGCGGCAATCGCACGCCGGCTTATCACGACGCCCTTCGGAAGCCCGGTGGTACCGGAGGTGTACATCACCATCGCGGTCGCCTCCGGATCCGGCTCCGGGTATCGGTGCCACGAGCGGGCATGAAGCCGAACCGGAATGTGCGGTAAGCCGATCAGATCGGGCGGTGGTTCGCCGAGCCACGCCTGCGCTCCCGAATCGATGAGCATGTGCGACCGCTCCGCGACACCCCCGTCCGGTGGGACGGGCACGAACGGGACTCCGGCGATCAGACAACCGGTCACGGCCAGAACTGTTGCGGGCGTCGGCGTCGCCAGTACCGCGACTCGCCGCGCGCCGCCGACACGCTCGGCCACCGACGTCGCCGCCCCGACGAGATCGCTACGCGAAAGCGCTGCCCCCGCGATCCGGACAGCATCGCCAAGGTCGGCTCCGGCCGCAACGGCTGACGGATTCAATGAGGTCAGCAACACGCCAGCGAGGCTACCCGGCGCGGGCCGCCATACTTGCCAGGTGCAACGCATCAGCCAGATCACATCGCGCGAGGTGTACCGGAACAACTGGATGATTGTGCGCGAGGACGAGATTCGCCGCCCGGATGGCTCGCTCGGCATCTACGGCGTCGTCGACAAACCGAATTATGCGCTGATCATCGCCGCGGACGGCGATCGTCTCCGACTCGTCGAACAATTCCGATATCCGGTCGGCGAACGCCGTTGGGAGTTCCCCCAGGGCACGGCGCCGGGGAGAGCCGAACTCGAGCCCACCGAACTCGCGTTCCGGGAACTCCGCGAGGAGACCGGATTGCTCGCGGGCTCGATGGTCGCCATAGGGCAACTCGACGTCGCACCCGGGATGTCCAGCCAACGCGGCCGGGTATTCCTGGCCACCGAAATCGAAGAGGGCGAAGCGGCCCGCGAACACGAAGAGCAGGACATGCACAGCGAATGGTTCACCCGCGCCGAGATCGAGCGGATGATCCGCGACGGTGAGATCACGGACGCACAATCGATCGCGGCCTACGCGCAACTGCTGTTGTCCCAGCTCTGACGCATTTGCCTCGGCGCGTCATGTGACAGATGCGACTGGTGAGGTTTCTGACAGCTAGGCTGAGTTGTTCACAGGGCGCAACGTGAGAGGCACCATGGAGTCCGGCGGTTCGATCGGCACCGTCTTCACGGCGGCGATGGCGTGCGCCGCCACGCTGCTGAGCCCGGCCTCCGCGCTGGCACAACCCCCAGCCTGGAGCGGCCACTACCAGATGGTCACCTACGCCTCACAGAAGGCGGGAACAAGCCCGGCGACCCGGCAGAAGGAAAGCGACTTCGGCGCAGACTTCACCCTTTCGACGGCGTGCTCGGCCGCAACATGCGTGGCCACCGTGGTCAGCGGCCCGGCGCCGAGCAACCCGACGATTCCGCAGCCCACGCGCTACACATGGAACGGGTCGCAGTGGTACACCCAGTACGACTGGGTCTGGGATTGTTTCCTGGGTGACGCGTCGCAAAAGCAGTGGAGTCCGGCGACGTCGTGGGCCTTCTACGCGCCGCAGCCCGACGGGTCGCTGAGGGGGACCTGGCAGACCGACATCTCCGCGGGCCCCTGCCGCGGCACGGTCGTAATGCCGGTGGCCGCCTTCCCGGCAGCCTGAGGCTGTCGCATCCGCCGCTCCGCGAGAGCACGCAGAAAGAACGTCAGATTGGCCGGCCGCTCGGCAAGTCGGCGGACGAAGTACCCATACCACTGAGTACCGAATGGAACGTAGACGCGCACGTGGTTGCCCTCGGCATTCAGGCGGCGTTGCCCGGCGTCACTGATGCCGTACAGCATCTGATATTCGAATTGATCTGCCCGAAGGCCGAATTCACGCGCAAGGTGGCCGGCCGCCGAGATGATTCCGGGATCGTGCGAAGCGACCATCGGATAGCAGGTCGCAGCCATCAGAATCTCCAGGCAGCGCAGATAGGACTCGTTGACCTCACGGGGAGATCGATAGGCCACCGACGACGGCTCGTCGTACGCGCCCTTGCACAGCCGGATGCGAGCCCCGGAGCCGGCCAATTCACGGCAATCCGCCTCCGTTCGCTTGAGATAAGCCTGCAAAACAGTTCCCACCCAATCGAATTCGCGCCGCAACTCGTGCAAGATAGCCATTCGCGATTCGGCGGTGGTGTGATCCTCGGCATCGAGGGTCACCCAAACGCCCGCCTTGCTCGCTCTCTCACAGATCGCATATGCATTCGCGCACGCGATCTTGTCTCCGTCGCGCGGCAACGCCTGGCCCAGCGCCGACAGCTTCAACGAGACTTCGAGCGGACGGATGACGCAGTCGGGAGCAATGGGCTGATCCGCCAACTCATCGAGTAGCCGAAGATATGCGGTCACCGTTTGTTCGGCGCTGCCGACATCGGTGACATCCTCCCCGAGATAGTCGATGGACAGCAGCCTGCCCGACGCCCGGATCTCGGTGACGGCGGACATCGCATCCTCTACCGTTTCGCCTGGAACGAAGCGGCGCACCACATTACGGGTCACTGGCAACTGTTCAGCACTGCGCCGCAGCCTGTTCGACCGCGCCGCTGCCAGGATCGCGGGACGAACGACCCTCGCAAAAGCTCCTGACATCGGTTATCAGCCCTCCTTCATGTGCGGATAGGTGTGATCGACGGGGGGAACGAATGTCTCTTTGATCGAGCGCGCCGAGGTCCAGCGCAGCAGATTCTGCGCCGAACCGGCTTTGTCGTTGGTACCGGAGGCGCGCGAACCCCCAAAGGGCTGTTGTCCGACGACGGCACCCGACGGTTTGTCGTTGATGTAGAAATTGCCCGCAGCAAAACGCAATCTGCCCGCGACGGCCTGCACGGCAGCCCGATCATCGGCGATGACCGCACCCGTCAAGGCATATTTCGAACCCGAATCGACGATGTCGAGAACGTCGTCGAATCGTTCGTCGGGATAGACGTGAACGGCCAGGATCGGACCGAAATATTCGGTACTGAAGGCCTCGTAGGTCGGATCGTCCGACAACAGCACGGTGGGACGGACGAAGTAGCCCACGCTGTCGTCGTATTCGCCACCGACTGCCACCGTCACACCCGCGGCTCCCTTTGCTCTCTCGATCGCGTCGGCGTTCTTCGCGTATGCGCGTGAATCGATCACCGCACCACCGAAATTGGTCAGATCTGTCACGTCGCCGTAGGACAGGTCGGCCGTCGCGCTCAAGAAGTCGTCGCCCATCCGCCGCCACACGGATCGTGCGACAAATGCGCGTGAGGCGGCCGAGCACTTCTGTCCCTGGTAGTCGAAGGCGCCCCGAATCAAGGCGGTACGAAGCACATCGGGTTGAGCCGACGGGTGCGCAACCACGAAATCCTTGCCCCCGGTCTCACCCACCAGTCGGGGGTAGCTGTCGTAGTCGGCTATCCGCGAACCGACTTCGCGCCACAGGTGCTGGAAAGTCGCGGTCGATCCGGTGAAGTGAATACCCGAAAGACGCGAATCTGCCAGCACGACATCGGAAACCGCAAGACCGTCTCCGGTCACCATGTTGATGACACCGGGCGGCAGACCGGCCGCCTCCAGCAGCTGCATCGTGTGGTACGCGGCGAAGGTTTGGGTGACCGACGGCTTCCATACCACCGTGTTTCCCATCAGGGCTGGCGCGGTCGGCAGATTCCCGGCAATCGCGGTGAAGTTGAAAGGCGTTACGGCATAGACGAACCCGTCGAGTGGACGGTAGTCCGTCCGGTTCCACACCCCGCGGCTGCTCTGTGGCTGCTGAGCCAGAATCTGTTGCGCGAACGCGACATTGAACCGCCAGAAGTCGACGAGCTCACAAGGCGCGTCTATTTCGGCCTGGTACGCCGTCTTGGACTGACCGAGCATCGTCGCGGCGGCAATTCGCTCACGCCACGGCCCGGACAGCAATTCAGCCGCTCGAAGGAACACCGCCGCGCGTTCGTCGAACGGTGTGGCGGCCCAATCGGATTTCGCAGCCATCGCGGCCTCTACCGCCTCCACGGCATCGCTGCGCCCGGCGTTGGACAGCACGCCGAGACGCTCTCCGTGACGATGAGGTTGAACCACATCGACTCGCTCACCGCCGCCCATCCGGTGACGTCCGCCGATGACGTGGGGCAGATCGATGGGTTCTGCGGCCAGATCGCGCAGCGCTGCGGTCAGCAGAACCCGCTCGTTCGATCCCGGCCGGTATTCATGGACCGGCTCGTTGACTGGCAGCGGAACATCGGTCAGCGCATCCATGCGTCTCAGGATGACCGGGCAGACCATCAGATCCGTTGGTCGATCAGCCAATAGTTGTCGGACCCGATAGTAGGATCAGACAACATGCAGTCCGGGCTCCGACAACCCGGCGGCCGACAACCCGGCAGCCGACAACCCGGGGGCCGACAACCCGGGGTCGGATTGGGTCAGCTGGTACTGGCACTCGACTCCACCCTGGTGAGACTCGTTGCGGCGCCGAGGGGTCTCGACGTCCCCGTCCGGTCAGCCGCACTGATCGATAGCGACGACGTGCGGCTGGGCCTGTCCATCAGCGCCGGTTCGGCGGACGTTTTCTTCTTGCTGGGCATCCGCGATCCCGACATCATCACCTGGATCGATCGGCAGACCGACACTCACGGCAGTCCGGCCGCGATCTTCGTCAAGGAGCCATCACCCGCCATCGTGGCGCGCGCGTCGGAGGCCGGGGTCGCGGTGGTGTCGGTCGAACCGAGAGCCCGGTGGGAATTGCTCTATCGATTGGTGAACCACGTCTTCGAACACCGCGGTGATGGCGCCGACCGGCTTTCGGACTCCGCCACCGACCTGTTTGCACTCGCACAGTCGATCGCGGACCGCACCCACGGCATGGTCAGCATCGAAGACGCCCAATCCCATGTGCTCGCGTATTCGGCATCGAACGATGAAGCGGACGAACTGCGACGACAGTCGATCCTTGGCCGGGCCGGCCCGCCCGAACAGTTGCGCTTGATCGCGCAGTGGGGAGTCTTCGACATCCTTCGGGCGGGCGACGAGGTCGTCCGGGTCGACGAACGTCCCGAACTGGGGCTGCGCCCACGGCTCGCGACCGGCATACATCGGCGCGACACCGATCAACAGCCGGAATTCGTGGGAGCCGGATTCGTGAGACCCGGATTCGTGGGAAGCATCTGGGTTCAGCAGGGGTCGCGCCCGCTGGCCGACGACGCCGACGAGATCCTCCGAGGCGCGGCCGTCCTCGCCGCTCGCATACTGGCGCGGCTTGCCGCACGCCCGTCAGCACATCTGCTTCACGTCCAGCAAGTACTCGGTCTCGCTGATCGGGAAGGCGCCGACATCGTCGCCCTCGCACGGGGTCTGGACATTCCGGTCGACGGCAGTGCGGCTTTGATCGGCGCGGCACTGATCGGCTACGACACCCACGGCAACCACCCCCACCTCGCCGACGTCCTGGCATTGAGTGCCAGCGCATTCCGGCCCGACGCTCAGGTCGCTGCCATGGGCACGCGGGTGTATGTCCTACTGCCGGACTCAGGGAAGCCACGAACCGTCGTGTCGTGGATTCGCGGAACCATCACCGCCCTCCGCGCCGAACTCGCCCTCGACCTGCGCGCGGTGATCGCCTCCCCGATCGCCGGATTGGCGGCCGTGCCTGCGACCCGTCGCGACATTGACAGGGTTCTCGACAGTGCGGAGCGTCACCCGATCGCGTTCGGTCACGTCACCACACTCAACGAAGCCCGCACCACGGTCCTACTCGACGAGATCGTCACCTTGGTCGCAGCTGACGCCCGCCTCGTCGATCCCCGGGTGCGGTCGCTACGAGAACGCGAACCGGTGCTCGCGGAAACGCTAGAGGTGTATCTGGACAGCTTCGGCGAGATGTCGGTGGCCGCGAAAGCTCTGCACGTTCACCCCAACACGGTGCGCTATCGGGTGCGCCGAATCGAGAAGCTCATGTCCACGTCACTGGCCGATCCGGATGTCCGATTGCTGCTGTCGCTGAGCTTGCGGG
This sequence comes from Mycobacterium sp., assembly GCA_046330895.1. Lineage (GTDB taxonomy): Bacteria > Actinomycetota > Actinomycetes > Mycobacteriales > Mycobacteriaceae > Mycobacterium. The sequence goes on from JAXLRY010000011.1 coordinate 113,018, forward strand.
CGCTCGCCTGACAGCAGCCGAACGACGCCCGGAAAATTATTTCGGCGAATCCGGTAACGGAGTGCTTGCTGTTGCCGATGAGGAATCTGTGCAGTCCAGGACGGGCGCACACGAGAAAACCTTCGGTAGAACCTCGGGTCCAGCGCGGGACCCGTGACACACCGTCGAAGCTAAGGGGTCAGCATGAAGTTCATGGGTCGGGTGCTGATGGCGACACTCGCCGCCATCGCTTTGGTTTTCGTGGGAACCGGTAGCTCGCAGGCAGCTATGGACAACCAGATGAGTTTGGTCGACGGCGGGGGCCGGACCATGACGATTCAGCAGTGGGACACGTTCTTGGACGGTGTGTTCCCCTTGGACCGCAACCGGTTGACCCGTGAGTGGTTCCACTCCGGCAAGGCCGTCTACAACGTTGTCGGCCCGGGCGCCGACGACTTCGCCGGCACCCTGGAACTCGGCTACCAGGTGGGCTTCCCCTGGTCACTGGGCGTGGGCATCAACTTCAGCTACACCACCCCCAACATCCTGCTCGACGACGCCGACCTTTCCCCCACGGGTTTCAACCCGCTGGGCTCGGTCATCACCCCGAACCTGTTCCCGGGTGTGTCGATCAGCTCCGACCTGGGCAACGGCCCCGGCATCCAGGAAGTCGCCACCTTCTCCGTCGACGTCGAAGGCCCCAACGGTTCGGTCGCGGTGGCCAACGCCCACGGCACCGTGACCGGCGCAGCAGGCGGCGTGCTGCTACGCCCCTTCGCCCGACTCATCTCCAAAGCCGGAGACAGCGTCACCACCTACGGCGAACCCTGGAACATGAACTGAAACTTCTCTGCATCCCGCGCTAGTGGAGCGGCTGGCTATGCCAGCCGCTCCACTGCGCTTTTCACACGTTCATCTGTAGCCGTCAGAGCAATTCGCACATGACGCGCACCCCGCGGACCGTAGAACTCGCCGGGGGCGACAAGAATCCCTCGTTTCGCAAACCATTCGACGGTCTCCCGGCACGGTTGACCGCGGGTCGCCCACAGATACAGACCCGCGTCCGAATGGTCGACGGTGAATCCCGCGTTGCGCACCGCCGCCAGCAGGGACTCACGCCGCCGTGCGTAGCGGGCACGCTGTTCGTTCTCGTGGGCGTCGTCGTTCAGGGCGGCAACCATCGCCGCCTGAACCGGTGTCGGCACCATCATTCCCGCGTGCTTCCGAACCGCGAGCAGTTCCGCGACGAGGGCCGGGTCACCGGCGACGAAACCCGCTCGATAACCCGCCAGCGACGAACTCTTCGACAGCGAATGGACGGCCAGCAGCCCGGTGTGGTCTGCTCCGCAGACTTTTGGATGCAGGACCGAGATCGGCTCGGCCGTCCAGGCGAGACCCAGATAGCACTCGTCGGACACGACCACCGAGTCGCGTTGCCGCGCCCAATCGACCACCTTGCGAAGATGCTCGACGCCGAGAACCTTGCCGGTCGGATTGGCCGGCGAATTGATGTACACGAGTGCCGGCGACTGCGGGCCCAACTGCGTCAGCGAGTCGGCGGGCAACACCTGGGCGCCCGCCAGGCGCGCCCCCACCTCGTAGGTCGGATAGGCCAATTCGGGGATGACCACCACATCGCCCGCACCCAGCCCTAGCAGGGTGGGCAGCCACGCGATGAGTTCCTTGGTACCGATGACCGGCAGGACCGCGTCCTCGGTCAACCCGGTGATTCCGTAACGGCGCGCCAGCGCGGCGACGACAGCGTCCCGCAACTCCTCGGTACCCGCGGTCGTCGGGTAACCCGACGCGCTCCCCGCGGTCGCCAGCGCCTCGCGGATCAGCGGCGCCACAGGATCGACGGGGGTTCCCACCGACAGATCGACGATCCCGCCGGGATGTGCCCGCGCGGTCGCGGCCGCGTCAGCGATGGTGTCCCACGGGAATACCGGCAAGCGCGCGGATACGCGCTCAGGCCGGCGAGCCTTGGACGTCACTCGCCCTTCGGCGGCAGGTCCTTGACGGACTGCGGGTCGTTCTCGGTCATGCCCACCTTCGAGGCACCGCCGGGCGAACCGAGCTCAGCGAAGAAATCAGCGTTCAGCTGGGTGTATTGCGACCACTGGTCCGGCACGTCGTCTTCGTAGTAGATCGCCTCGACGGGGCAGACCGGCTCGCAAGCACCGCAGTCGACGCACTCGTCGGGGTGGATGAAGAGCATCCGGGCACCCTCGTAGATGCAGTCGACGGGGCATTCCTCGATGCACGCCTTGTCTTTGATGTCGACGCAGGGTTCGGAAATCACGTACGTCACGAAGGTTCTCCTCGCTCTGCTGCTCGGTGGGCTGCGCGTGTCGCGGTAGCGCTGGGAAGGTCAGGTGTCCGCTACAGCTATCAGATGGCAGTATCGGGTAGCGCTTCCGATAGTGCCGACTCAGTGTCGCCTAACTTCTCCGGTTACTGCTACCGGTCGTCGCATACATTAGCCGCCCCCCGCGACCCCACACGAATCGTGCGTCCGGGACCGGCGAGGAAGGACACATGACCGAGCGCTATCCGACTCTGCTGTCGCCCCTGGACATCGGCTGCACAACGCTGCGAAACCGGGTGGTGATGGGATCAATGCACACCGGACTCGAAGACCGAGCGGCCAACATCGACCGACTCGCCGAGTACTTCGCGGAGAGGGCGCGCGGCGGCGTAGGGCTCATCATCACCGGCGGATACGCCCCCAATCGGGAGGGCTGGCTGCTGCCGTTCGCCGCCCAGATGATCAGTCGCGCGCAAGCGCGCAGACATCGGCGAATCACCGGTGCGGTGCACGCCGCCGACAGCAAGATCCTGCTCCAGATCCTGCATGCGGGCCGCTACTCGTATCACCCCTTCTCGGTCAGCGCTTCGCCGATCAAGGCGCCCATCAACCCGTTTCGGCCGCGCGCGCTGTCGACGCGCGGCGTCCGGCGAACCATCGACGACTTTGTCCGCTGCGCGCGACTCGCGCGCGAAGCCGGCTACGACGGCGTCGAGATCATGGGCAGCGAGGGCTATCTGATCAACCAGTTCCTCGCGCCACGCACAAACAAACGCACCGACGCCTGGGGCGGGACACCGGAAAAGCGCCGACGCTTTCCCGTCGAGATAGTCCGCAGGACCCGCGAGGCGGTCGGCCCCGATTTCATCATCTGCTACCGGATGTCGATGGCCGACTTCGTGGAGGACGGCCAAAGCTGGGAGGAGATCATCGCCCTGGCCACCGAAATCGAAGCCGCCGGAGCGACCGTCATCAACACCGGAATCGGATGGCACGAGGCACGCATTCCCACGATCGTCACGTCGGTGCCCAACAGCGCATTCGTCGACATCTCCAATGCGGTAGCCGACCACGTCTCCATTCCGGTGGTCGCCAGCAACCGGATCAACATGCCGGAGGCCGCCGAACAGATCCTCGCCGACACCCGGGTACAGCTGATTTCGATGGCCCGCCCGTTGCTGTCGGATCCGGACTGGGTCGTCAAGGCCGCCGACGGGCGCGCCGACGAGATCAACACCTGCATCGCGTGCAACCAGGCCTGCCTGGACCACGCCTTCTCACACAAGACGGCGTCGTGCCTGCTCAATCCGCGGGCCTGCCACGAGACGGAACTGGTGCTCTCCCCCACCCGCCGAGCCCGGTCCGTCGCCGTCGTCGGTGCCGGACCGGCTGGGCTGGCGGCGGCCGTGAGCGCCGCCGAACGCGGCCACCGGGTGACCTTGTTCGAGGGCAACGGCTTCATCGGCGGTCAGTTCGATCTGGCCCGCCGCATCCCCGGCAAGGAGGAGTTCAGCCAGACCATCCGCTACTTCACCACCATGCTGGCCAAGTACGACGTCGACGTCCGCTTGGGCACCAGGGCGACCGTCGACGATCTGGTCGGGTTCGACGACGTGGTGCTGGCCACCGGGGTGATTCCCAAGGTGCCGCCGATCCCCGGTATCGACCACCCGATGGTGCTCAGCTACGCCGAAGCAATCACCGGAGCCAAGCCCGTCGGTAAAGCCGTCGCGGTGATCGGCGCCGGCGGAATCGGATTCGACGTCACGGAACTTCTCGTGACCGATGAGTCCCCAACGCTGAATCTCAAGGAATGGAAGGCCGAGTGGGGCGCCGCCGATCCCCAGGAGGCGCGTGGGGCGCTGGTGACTCCGATTCCCGCACCCGCCGCCCGTGAGGTTTACCTGCTGCAGCGCACAAAAGGTTCGCAGGGCAAGCGGCTCGGCAAGACGTCCGGATGGGTGCATCGGGCGTCGGTGCGAGCCAAGGGTGTTCACCAACTCTCCGGCGTGAACTACGAACGGATCGACGACGCCGGTCTGCACATCAGCTTCGGGTCCGAACGTCAGCGCCCCCAGGTTTTGCCGGTCGACTCCGTGGTGATCTGTGCAGGGCAGACATCGGTGTGCGACCTCAGCGATGCGCTGCGGGACAAGGGAATCGAGCCGCACATAATCGGCGGGGCCGCCTTGGCCACCGAACTCGACGCCAAGCGCGCGATCAAACAGGGCACGGAATTGGCCGCGCGCCTCTAGCGTCGCGAAGGTGAACCTGTTGCGAGATTCTGCGCGATTCCTCGCAGAGGGTTTCACGCTCGACGCGGCTCACGCCGCCAGCGTCTGATAGGTGGTTGTCCGCTGGCGCGCCGGCCGGCCGATTCCCTCCGCGATGGCCACGAGCTCGGCCACCGTCTTGGCCGAGCCGTACTCGGAGCCGGCCATCCGCGAGATGGTTTCCTCCATCAGCGTCCCGCCCAGGTCGTTCGCGCCGCCGTTCAACATGACCTGGCTGCGTTCCGCCCCCAACTTGACCCAGCTGGTCTGGATTTGAGAGATCCTCCCGTGCAACATGATTCGCGCGAGCGCATGCACCGCGCGGTTGTCTCGATGAGTCGGACCGGGCCGAGCCGCACCGGCGAGATAAAGGGGCGACGATTGATGAACGAACGGCAGGGGCACAAACTCGGTGAAGCCCCCGGTTCGATCCTGGATGCCGCGTAGAACATTGAGGTGCGCGACCCAATGCTTCGGCGAGTCGACATGGCCGTACATCATGGTCGAACTCGAACGAAGGCCCACTTCGTGCGCGGTACTGACGATGTCGACCCACAGCGACGTGGGCAGCTTGCCCTTGGTGAGTATCCAGCGCACCTCGTCATCGAGAATTTCCGCGGCCGTGCCGGGAATGGTGTCCAATCCCGCCTCGCGGAGGCTGATAAGCCAATCACGAACGCTCAAGCCGCTTTTGGTGGCACCATTCGCGATCTCCATCGGAGAGAACGCGTGCACATGCATCGACGGCACGCGCTGCTTCACGGCCCGCACCAGGTCGGCGTAGCCGGTTACCGGCAGTTCGGGATCGATGCCGCCCTGCATGCACACCTCGGTGGCTCCGGCCACATGCGCCTCCCACGCCCGGTCGGCGACCTCCGTCGTCGAAAGCGAGAAAGCGTCGGCGTCACCTTTGCGCTGGGCGAAGGCACAGAATCGGCAGCCCGTGTAGCAGATGTTCGTGAAGTTGATGTTCCGGTTGACGACGAATGTCACATCGTCGCCGACCACATCCCGCCTTAGCGAATCGGCCAGTGCGGCAACAGCTTCGAGCGCCGGACCGTCGGCGTTCGCCAAGGCGAGATACTCCCGGTCGCTACAGCCTCCGGGATCGCTCTCCGCGGCGCGCAGGGCCGCCGCGACTTCGGCGTCCAACCGCTCCGGCGCGCCGTCGGCCAGAGTCCCGACTCGCGCCCTGATGGATTCCCAATCCCCGAACGCACTATCCAAATCACTTCGGCTTTCGGTCCGCCGGCCTTCGCCGTCGATGGCGACATGCAGGTCGGTGCGCCCCAGCGACTCAGTGGCCTCGTCGGGCTCCTGCCACGGTCGGCCCACGGGAACGACATCGCGCGCAAGACCGGTGTCCGGATCGGCCAGCGCATCAACGTGCGCGCGCACCCGCGGATCGATCCAAGCCGCCTGAGCCTGCACATATCTGGGTTGCGCGGTGAGACGCTGCACCAAGTCGAAGCCAGCTTCCGCAGTGACCGCAGCCAGGTCGTCCAGCGCCGGCCAAGGACGTTCCGGATTGACGTGGTCGGGGGTCACGGGCGAGACGCCACCCCAGTCATCGACGCCGGCACCAAGCAGCGCAAGACATTCGGAGCGCGAGACCAGGTTGGGCGGGGCCTGGATCCTGGTCGCCGGGCCGAGAACCAACCGTGCCACCGCCACCGTCGCGACGAAGTCGTCGAAACCGACGTCCGGGGAACCGGCCATGGCGGTGTGATCCTTGGCCCTGAAGTTCTGAACGATCACTTCTTGAATGTGACCGAATTCCTTGTGGAGTCGTCTGATCGCGTGCAACGTCTCGGCCCTTTCGCCGAGCGTCTCGCCGATACCGACGAGAAGTCCGGTGGTGAACGGGATCGACAACCGACCGGCGTCGGTCAGCGTCCGCAAGCGCACCTCCGGGTCCTTGTCCGGACTTCCGAAATGGGGCATCCCCCGGGTCTCGAAGAGACGTCGCGACGTGGTCTCGAGCATCATGCCCATCGACGGCGCCACGGGCTTGAGCCGTGACATCTCCACCCAGCTCATGACGCCCGGATTCAGATGGGGCAGTAGGCCCGTCACCTCGAGGACACGGATGGACATAGCGCGAACGTAGTCGAGCGTCGACTCGTACCCGCGTTCGTCAAGCCATTGCCGGGCTTCCGGCCAGCGCGCCTCCGGACGGTCGCCCAACGTGAAAAGCGCTTCCTTGCAACCCATCTCAGCACCGCGTCGAGCGATGTCGAGGATTTCATCGGGCTCCAGGTACATGCCCAGGCCCGCGGCGCGCAGCTTACCTGGCACTGTCACGAAGGTGCAGTAGTGACAGGTGTCCCGACACAGGTGCGTCACCGGGATGAAGACCTTTCGCGAATACGACACCGGAAGACGGCCGCCGGGGCCTCTCCGGCCCGCGGCCGCCAATCCGGCGTCCCGCACGCGGGCGGCACTGGAACACAGGTCAGCCAGGTCGACACCCCGAGCCGCCATGGCGATCGCGGCCTCGTCGACGTTGAGCGCCACACCATCCCGCGCGCGGCGCAACACCCTCTTCAATGCGGTGGGGCTCACGGCATCGGGCGTCGGCGGAACAACCGGTGTGGGCAGCGGACTGCCGGACGGCGGATTCAGGGCCACTCTCCATCAACGACAGTCAGCGCGAAATTGATCCGCACCTTTCACACCCTAGTCCGCAGCGACCCGCCGTCGGCGGACACGTCGCGATCACCGCCGCGCCGCGTTTTCGATCGGCTCTGACCAGGCAGTTGTAACGTAGACCGCGGGGAAACAGAACTTGCCGACACTGGCCGGTACAGAAATTCGGGGGTTGTGATGGACGTTTCGATCCGTTCATATCTGTCTGCGGGAATCGCCGCGGCGACGGTGGGTGCCATCGTGGCGGCACCGATCCAACCCGCACCGGCGATCGCAGTGGCGGCACGTTCCTTCACCCTGAGCGCGGCGGTGCAACCGCTGATCGCACCCGTTCAGAACGCCGCAGCCGCACTCGGAGCGGCCACGACGCAACCGCAGGCCGCGGCGACGGCATCCGCCACCGCCGCTCCCACTCTTCCCGACTGGACTCCTCCGTCGATCAACGGACAATCCATCGGCAACGCGATCATCAACATCTATAACGCGGTGGAACCGTGGTTCCAGTGGGGCTGGGAGGTCGTCGCGTGGGCCGCCAGTTGGGTCGTTGGAGCGCTGGCGCAGCAGATCAACATCATCTACGACGCCGTCGAGCCCCCCATCGGAGCGGTTGTCTACAGCCTCGCCTACCTGCTCGACGGCGAGTTCTCGCTGATCGGGCCCACGCTGATCAGCGGTCTGCAAGCATCGGTCAACAACCTGATCGTGGGCGAGATCGCCTGGGTTCTCAGCTTCTTCCCACCACTGCCGCCGATCGGCTCCGTGTTCGGTGCGGCGGTCTCGCCGGCTGCGGCGGCGGTCGCGGCTGCCAGCACCGCGGCCGCCGAGACCTCAGCCCCCGAATCCGCGGCGTCCGGCATCGAGGCAGACCCGGACGCTACGGGTCGCTCCGCCCGCACGGCCCCGTCCAGCAGTCTCCGCATGGAGTCCGGAAGCGCCGAAACCGACGATGCCGTACCCGCTCAGGCGTCGGCCGACTCCGGCCAGGCCGACGAGCTTTCCGCCCCTGTCACCGAGGAAGCGCCATCACCGGCATCGGATGACACGCCCTCATCGACTTCCGTCGACTCGTCGAGCAGCGACGATGCTGTATCCGGCTCAGATTCGACCGCATCGAACGCGCCCAGTCGGTCCGCTGGTCCGCGGGCAGCGCACAAGCCGACCGCGCGCACCGGCAAGTCCGTCGGCTCGTCCCCGGCGAAGTCCACCCGGGGCGACCGGGGCGCCGAAAGCCGGCGCTGAAACACCACCCCGCCCAGGCGCCACCCGCTCACGGGACGTTGCGCAGCACCCACAGCGGCGGAGCCGCCCCCAGGGCGAGGAACAGCAGCACGGAGTACGCCATCAGACCCGGACCGCCGAACACGATGTCGTTTCCGGGGCCGCCCAACATCAGAATCGCGGACGCCGCCAGCCAGACCAGCAGCGGTAACGCAGATATACGTCGCGAATCGGTCCAGGCCGACGCCGCCCACACCAATGCCGCATTCAGCAGCCCGCTGATCACCGCAGCGACGGGAAACGGCACCGACCCGAGGTAGATCGGCATCAACAGGGCCCCCAGCACGGCAGAGATGACACCGTCGACGGCCAGCATCACCAGAACGCCATAGCGGACGACGTCGCGAGTTTCGCTCAGTTCGCGGCACCACCGTTGTGCGGGATCGCGACATGCAACCCGGAGAGCAGGTCGGTTTCGCGACCGCTGCCGTCGACGGGCCCGCGCTCCCCTTGCACGAGAACGTAGTGCTCCTCACCGAGGATCGGAAGTGCCAGGTTATTGGACAGCGCGAACGTCCGCCCGGTTGGGCCGACCGTCATTTGAGTGGCGTGCGCCGCCATCGCCGCGACCTTCTCCGGGAGGTGCTGGGGTGCATCGATGACGGTGGTGATGCGGCTCTCGTCAAAACCGAAGGACATGTCGGGCGTCGGCAATATCCAGTCGCCCAGGACATCCCCCGGTTCGAGTTCGTCGAGGGCGGCACGTCCCGCGGTCGTCGACATCACCACCCAATAGAACTTGGGTATCCGCCACCTGGGCGCAGCCGCCGCGACAGCGGCGGTGGTCACCCGATGAGCCTGAATGTGATCGGGATGCCCGTATCCCCCGTTCGGGTCGTAGGTGACCACTACGTGGGGCTTCAGATCAGCGATGACGTCGACAAGCTCTGAGACCAGCTCGTCGAAGTCGGCTTCCGCGAATTTCGTGCGACCACGATCAGGCGCCCCGACCATCCCGGAGTCGCGCCACCTTCCGGCGCCGCCGAGGTACCTCGGCCGCCGCAATCCCAATGCCTGCAGCGCGGTCGTGAGTTCGCCGACTCGATAGCCACCGAGTTGGTCTGCCTGATCGACCGCGAGCTGCGCCCAGGTGTCGCCGACGACTTCGCCCTCTTCGCCGAGGGTGCAGGTGAGCACCGTGACCTCGGCGCCGCGCGCCACGTAATAGGGAATGGTCACACCGTTGCAGATGGTCTCGTCGTCAGGGTGAGCATGCACGAACAACAACCGGGGAACATCCGCTCCGGGTGACACCGTCATGCATCCACCTGTAGGGCCATCGGCGCAACCCTACCGACTCAGACCGCCGCGAGTTCCGGTGGCACACCGTTCGTTCAGGTCACCCGCTGGGGCCGAGGCCCGTGTTGCCAGTCGTCTTCCTCGCGGCCGCCGCCGCCCACATTTTGGGCAGGCTACTCATGCGACTCCAGTAACGAGAGACTCAGATTGCGTATTTCAGCAAACCCAAATGCGGCTCTCCCGGCGACGACTGACACGCCGATGTGGCCACTGTTACTCAGGGGAATATTGAGATCGAGATGCTCCACAGCGGAGGAACGCAATGCAGGGAGTCCCCTCCCCTCCCAGCCTTGCATGATTGCCAGTCGATAAATTGTTAGCTCTGACATGCGGCTTTAGTGGATGTGAGGTTTGCCACACGAGCCCACGCAGGTCAGCCGCCACGTCGGGATGCTCCCCCCGATGCGCACACCCGCGGGGTGAGGTAGTTGCGTTCGCAACTACCTCACCCCATAATCGGGAATACCCGGCCTGATTAGTTGGCCTCTCAGCTTCTTCTCAGGTACGTTAAGGAAGTCCGAGTCGACCAGCCATGAGGAGGGATCGAATGCAACTTGCCATCCGCCCCATTCTCATGGCGGGTATCGCATTCGCCGGCGCCGGCGTAATCGCCACGGCACCCTTCACCCCCAGCCTTCCCGACGTCCAGATTCCGTCGATCACCACCCCGACGCTGGAACTCGCCGCGCTGCCCAGTTACTTCGAATGGGTTCAGGCCGCGACGGACGCACTCACCTACCAATTGCCGACGCTTCAGCAGATCATCGAAAGCGGCGTCGACGGCCTACTTCCCATCGTCGAGCAGTTCCTCGATCATCAATTCCCTGACATCAACCATCTTCCGACCGACCTGCCCGAGACCGGCACACTGCCGTCGATTTCGTCGCTGCAGGACGCCATGCAGTTGATCATCGCGGCACAAGGCGCACCCGACGGCGCCGGCATCATCCCCGAGATCGTCGGTGGTCTGTTCCAGGTTGTCCAGGACATCGCCGACTTCGCCAGCCACGCGGTCGAGCCGGTCATCAGCTATCTGCTCAAGGCCACCATCGCCACACTTTCGCGATTGACAGCGACCCTCAGCGCGGCGCTCACCGACCTACCGCAAATCGCTTTCACCCTCGTCTCCGCAGCCGGATCGGTCGTCGGAACGCTCATCGACAACGTCCGGGTCGTGGTCGAAGCTGCGACCACGCTCGACCCGGCCGGAATCCTCCAGGCGGTTACCGACGGATTGGCCAATGTCCAACACGCCCTCGGTGAACAGGCCGGGGCCGTCTTCGCTGCCGTGGACAAATTCCGGATAGACGTCGAGACCGCGCTGGATCTTCCCGAGTGGCTTCCAATGCCTCCCAAGTCACCCGGCTCCGCCGCGAGTTCGTCAGCTGCACTGGTCGCGGCCAGCACCGCCGCGCCGGTGCAAGCCGAGACAGACGGACTGGGAACGCCCAATCCCGCCGCCGGCACAAAGGCAGCCGCGGGCAGCGGTCGCGAAGCCTCGGCCAGCGTCGCCCCTCAGGCCACACTTTCGCCCGAGACACTGCCATCCGAGACACCGCCATCCGGAACTCTGCCGTCCGACCCGACGCCGACAAACCCGGCGCCGACCGAAGATTCCCAGCAGTCGGCCGCACCGAGCACTGACGCAGAGAGCGGCTCGGGCAATCCCGACAGAGGCCCGGCATCGAAGGCGCCCAACAACAGGTCTACGCCCGGGGGGGCGAACGGTAAGGGGGGCTCCAAGCGGGAGTCGACCCGGCGCGGCTCAACACAATGAGTCACGCGGGTTCGTAAACCGCCAGGGGGGAACGGCCCCCTCTTCGGAAACGAAGAGGGGGCCGGCTTTCGTTTGGGTACACATCGCCGACCAGTCGGATTCGCCACCCCGTACCAGGGACGGGCACCCGCCTGCGCGTAATCAACTCACCAAAGATTGCGAAATTACTAATCGATCGGTCAGAGTCGCCAACTCCCCCGACCCGAGCAACCATTGCCAGACCCCCACAATGTCGCTGTCACCGCAGTACCAGCTCTTTGCTGAAGCCTGGGCAAGCAAGGCCACACCGAACACGTCGTGTTTGCGATCGCAAAGAAATGCGACTTTCACCTCCAACTGCCCGCTCACTCAGTTTGCTCTCAGGTAGTTTGCCGTCTGAGGTAACCACGGCAAAGGAGCTCCAAATGCCCGCTGCAATACGCTCTGTCTTCACCGCAGGCGTCGCCCTCGCGGGTGCCGGCGTCATCGCCGTCAGCCCCGTCACGCCGACGCCCGACATCCACCTGCCAACCGTCCAATCCCCAGCGGTGGAACTACTGGCCGCGCCCGCCTTCGGCGCGAACCTGTACCAAGTGATGGTCAATCAGCTCGGCAACTTCATGGCCTCGACACCGATCGTGATCGGCAGCACCCAACAGTGCACCGTGTGCCTGGGCCCGGCACCGGGCATCAACTCGATCCCCTACACCGGGTGGGGCGCCATCGGGATCACCGTCGGCATGCTCAACAGCTTCCCCGCATTCTTCACCGCACTCGCGTCGGGATCGGGACTTATCGAGGCGCTGGGCGAAGCGGGCATGGCCGTTCAGACACCGATCACCAACACGTTTGCGCTGATCCAGGCGGACCGCGAACCCTATGGCGGCTATCAGCTGGAAGACACCCTCACCCGCACGTTAGGGGCCATCAAGCTGGTGCTGAACAGCATCTACGACACCGGCGTTCAGGCATTCATCACCGGACCGATCGGTATCGCGGGAGGTGTCGTCGAGGGCCTGCAGACGTTCGCGCAGGTGCTCGCCGCATCGGGTTCGTTCAGCACAGCGCTGGAGGTAGGTGTGGCACCGATCATCGACGCCATCGACACGGCCCGCACGGACCTCGTCACTATGGTGGGCGACAACCGGACCGACCTCTACAACCTGCTCGGCTCCGGCCCCCAAGCAACGACGTCGCCCATCCCAACTCTGGATTCAGACGCACCGGCGGCTCCCTCAGCGGCTTTGAAGGCCGCCGCGGCTGTCGCTGCAGCTGACGATTCCGACGATTCCTCCGCCACGGCCGGTTCACCCAAGGACGAGTCCGGCTCAGCAGATGCGGGAAGCGGCTCGGGCAAGTCATCGGAGTCGACCGCTAGGTCGGGAGACTCCCGCGCGGCCAAGCACGGCGTCGGCGGTTCGAAGCGGAATCGATCCGCGGACTGACAGCGGCGACGGCGATGTGAGTGGGGCCTTCTCCTCCGGGGGAAGGCCCCACTCACATGTCTAGGCCCAGGCATGTCCAGGCCCCGGCATGTCTAGGCCCAGGCATGTCTAGGCCCAGGCATGCCCAGGCCCCAGGCATGTCCAGGCTCAGCGCGACACCTTGGCCCACCGGCCGGCATCGCCCACGATTCCGACCGGCACAGCACCGGTCAGACTCACGTTCTGCACGCTGGGGCCGGCCGCGACGATCGTGGTGTCCTGCAGAATCGGCAGCACCGTAGCCATGTTCCACAGCCGGGACTCGACAGCGGCGATGACGTCACCGATGGGTGTCGTGCCGGTGAGCGCCGCCGTGAACAGCGGCTCGAGGCCGCGGTCGCAGATGCCCGTCAGGTTCGACGGCGCGCGTACAAGTTGTCCCGCGCCTGGAACCGCCGTTGTCGATCCGGCCGGCGTCGTCGCAGGTGGCGCAGAACTGCCCGAAGTGGGTACCGCGCCGGATGTCGGCCCCGCTGAGGTCGACACGGGCGCGGACTCCAGGGCCGGACAGCCGTATCGACTCTCCATCGCGGTGGCCAGATCGCCTCCTGCGGCCCTCCAGCCGACAATCGCGTCAACCCGTTCGGTGCGCAACGCATCGCCGTACAGCGTCGGGGGGTCCAACGGCAGCACCGTTGCGGCAATGCCCACGCTGCGGAGCTGGTCCGCGGCCGTATTGGCCACGGCCACCGATGTCGGGTCGTTGGATGCCACGCCGATCACCAGGGTCATCGCGGCGCCATCTTTGCTGATCCGGCCTCGGGTGATCTCGGGCGGCGGTGGTTGTTGCGAGGTTCCGGAGCTCGTCGTCGGCGGCGCAGGCAAGGGTGATTCGGTAGGAGTTCGATCGACCTGGTACCCGGCAAGTTCGAGTAGTGCCAGGGACTTGTCTCTGCCGAGCGCCGGCGGAGCCGTCGGGACATAGCCGGGGTCGCTCGGCGAACGAACCTGCGCCTGAGCCAGGGTGACGCTGTTGTCGCTGCCCGCTCCGACGGCGGCCAGCAGGTCGACGTCCATGAGTCCGAGCAGCGCCTTCCGGACATTGGGGTCGGCCAGTTCGTCTTGCTGCGCGCGCAGCGTCAGCTGCATGACGCGAGGAGTGATGATCCGCCCAGTCCTGACGTCGGGGATCGCCGACAGCTGGGCGAACGCCGCAGCGCCGCCGTGGACCTGCGCCACCTGGGTGTCGCCGTTGCGAATCGAATCAGCGAGGGCAGCCGGCGCGCCACCGCGCCTGAAGAGGATTTGGTCCGGTCCAGCGGGCGCACCCCAGAACCGGTCGTTGCGGGCCAGCAGAATCTCGTCGCGCTGCGGATCGATGTTGTCCACGCGGAATTCGCCGCCGGTAACCGGAAGCGCCCGCGCAAGCCCCGCGGCGAATCCGCCGGGTACGTCCTTCACGATGTGCGCCGGCAACAGGTCGTTGAACAACTCCGGCCACGCCGGGTAGGGATCGGAAAAGGTGACGACCGCCGTCTTCCCTCCCTCGATCGACTGCACGCCGGTGATGAGGTCGTAGCCGGCGGGATCGACGACACCCGGCTCGCTGACCATCTGCTGCCAGAGGAACCAGAAGTCGTCCGCCGCGATCGGCGCATTGTCGGTCCACGACGCTTCGGGACGGATCTTGTAGGTGACGGTGAAGGGGCTGTTGTTCGTCACTTGAGCGGATACCAGCAGCGTGGAGTCCATCTCCCAGCGTGAGCCGGTCGACGTGGACGGATCCGGAATCGGTCTGAAGGTGCTGGGGAGTACCAGTGCGCTGATCGCCGCGTTGACCGGAGACTGATCGGACAGCAGATGCGGATTGAATCCGGCTCCGATGGAGTCGATCGCAACGATGATCTGGGTCGCGCGCGGCGGTGCGGTCGAGGGAACGTCCCTCGTCTCGGTGCTTTGCGGGGCCGGTGGCGGGCTGACGGTGCAGCCGGCGGCGAGCAGAACGGAGAGCAGCATGCCCACGATCTGCAGACCGCGCGATCCGTTGGGCATGCGAATCAGGGTATCGACCAGCTGGCGATCCGACCGGATCAACCGCGACCCGCGGCCTTTGCGCGCGATCTGCTGCGCGCCCGACTGGTGGCGTCCAGTTCGGTCTTCCGGACGCGGATGACCTCGGGCGTCACCTCGACGCATTCGTCTGGCGCGCAGAATTCCATGGCGCGCTCCAGATCCAGCTCGATCGCCTTGGCGAGCGTCTCGAACACGTCCGCCGTGGAGGAGCGCATGTTCGTCAGCTTCTTCTCCCTGGTGACGTTGACGTCGAGGTCTTCGGCGCGAGGGTTGATACCCACGACCATGCCCTCGTAGGTCTCATCCCCCGGTTCCACGAAGAACTGCCCTCGGTCGGCCAGCTGCGTCAATGCGTAGGCCGTGATCGCGCCGGAACGGTCCGACACCAGCGAGCCGCTGTGCCGCGCCCGGATATCGCCCGCCCAGGGCCGGTAGCCGTCGAAGACGGCGTTGGCGATGCCCGAGCCGCGCGTTTCGGTGAGGAAGTCGGTCCGGAATCCGATGAGGCCGCGGCTCGGCACGATGAAGTCCATTCGCACCCAGCCGGCGGCGTGGTTGGCCATCTCTTCCATCCGGCCCTTACGGGCGGCCATCAGCTGCGTGACGGTACCGACGAATTCCTCGGGGCAGTCGATGGTCAGCGCTTCGAACGGTTCGTGCAGCTTGCCGTCGATGGTCCGGGTGACCACCTGCGGTTTGCCGACGGTGAGCTCGAACCCTTCACGGCGCATCTGCTCGACCAGCACCGCAAGCGCCAATTCGCCACGGCCCTGCACCTCCCACGCATCGGGGCGGTCGATGTCGACCACGCGGATCGAAACGTTGCCCACCAGTTCGCTGTCGAGGCGGCTGCGGACCATGCGTGCGGTCAACTTGTGGCCGGACACCTTGCCGGCGAGGGGCGACGAATTGGTTCCGATGGTTACCGAGATCGCGGGCTCATCGACGGTGATGCGGGGGAGCGCGTGAGCGTGGTCGGGATCGGCGAGAGTGTCGCCGATCATGATCTCCGGTAGTCCCGCGACAGCGACGATGTCGCCGGCAACCGCCTCGTCAGTGGGGCTTCGCTCAACCCCGACGGTGGCCAGCAATTCGGTGATACGCGCCGACGTCACCACCGGGGACCCGTCCACGTAACGCATCCAGGCGACGGTCTGGCCCTTACGCAGCTTGCCGTTGTAGATGCGGATGAGGGCAAGTCGGCCCAGGAACGGCGACGCGTCGAGGTTGGTGACGAGCGCCTGCAGAGGGGCTTCCGGATCACCCTTGGGCGGCGGGATGTGCTCGAGCAGCGTGTCGAACAGCGGATCCAGGTTCTCTCCGGATGGATTCTCGCCATCCGCCGGTTGTTCGGTGCTCGCAACCCCGGCCCGGCCTGACGCAAACAGCGTCGGCAGACCCAGGGCGTGCTCTGCGGCAGCCGCGGCCTCTTCGTCCAAGTCGGACGCGACGTCGAGCAGAAGATCGTGACTGGCCTCCACGACCTCAGAGATCCGCGCGTCCGGCCGATCGGTCTTGTTGACCACCAGAATCACC
Source organism: Mycobacterium sp. (assembly GCA_046330895.1). Taxonomy (GTDB): domain Bacteria; phylum Actinomycetota; class Actinomycetes; order Mycobacteriales; family Mycobacteriaceae; genus Mycobacterium. Next base: position 129,593 of record JAXLRY010000011.1, read on the forward strand.
GGCAAATGGGCGGCCAGCGCCTTACGCAGGACGAACCGGGTCTGCGGCAGCGGCCCTTCGGAGGCGTCAACCAACAGCACGACGCCGTCGACCATCGACAGACCACGCTCCACCTCGCCGCCGAAGTCGGCGTGCCCGGGTGTGTCGATGACGTTGATCACCGTCAGGCTGCCGTCCGGGTTGTGCCGGTGGACCGCGGTGTTCTTCGCAAGGATGGTGATGCCCTTTTCCCGCTCCAGGTCACCCGAGTCCATGATGCGTTCCTGGCTTTCGCCGTGTTCGCGCAGCGCACCGGACTGGCGCAGCATGGCGTCGACCAACGTCGTCTTGCCATGGTCGACGTGCGCCACGATGGCGACATTGCGAAAATTGGGTTTGGGCGAACTCACGCCGGTGATTGTGGCAGCGCCGAAGCCCTTTTGGGAAACCACAGCACCGGGCGGTAACCGCGATCAGGGGTACGACAGAAGCATCATGACCCGCCCGCCGGGTGGCGGAGGCCCGAACTCGGCGATGCCGTCGTCGTCCGGGAAGCCGTAGTAACGGACTTGATCGGCGGTGATCGCGTCGATCACCTTGCCCGTGGCGCTCAGGTGTCCGCCGTCCACCGTTTTCATGACGCCGCGGAAGTCCGGGACAGACAGCGACTCCGCCAGGAGCAGCACCTGACCGCCGTCGGCGAGATCCACCAAAACACCGGCGCCGGCATAGTTGTTTCCACCCCGACCGGTCCCCCTGGGCGCCCAGTAGGCCGGGGAGCCCGCCAGACGGCCGTCCACCCGCCGGTATTCCCCGACATGAGTCTGACTGTCGGCGACGGCGACCTCGGGCAGATTCGCGATCGTGTGTTTCTCGTCGAGCCACATCCATCCCAGTGGGATGCACACGATGGCGTACATCATCACCACCAGCATCAGGACTGGCTTCCAAGCGATCTCCCAGCCAAGCCGGCGCGGCGACACCCGCATATCGGCGAGCCGATCATCGAGCTGACGACGTCCGAACCTGAAGACGTACCAAGCCAATACGCGCGCCAACGCCATACCCGCGATGACGATGAGGCCGACGATGCCGGTGACCCGCCAATAGAACGTGCTGTCGCCCTGATCCAGCGTGGCGGCCACCATCACTCCCGGGATCGGCGCGGTGATCAACAACAACAGCGCGTAGGACGGGTGGCTCGTCAGGTACACGTAGTCGACGCGTGCCCGGTTGTTGACGGCGGCTACCGTGAAGTCGCCCGCACCGACCTTGACGACGGGCGCCCACGAACCCTTCACGATTCGCGGCTTGACCAGCGATCGCACGAAGAAGAACCCGGCGAACAACGCGACCGCTAGCGCTCCCCAGAACGTGCCGGGCATCGGCTCGGCGGTCCCCGGCACTCCGAATGCGCCGTGGATGTCGATCGCCTTACCGATGAAGAACGCCAGCGGCATGATGAAAAAGAGTTCCGCCAGCCAGATCTGAATGAGTTGCGGAATGCGTGACCCGATCCGGTCGAAGGCGAGCACCTGCCGCCACAGGAATCGGAGTACCGCCATGGACTGGCAGGGTAGTGACTACCGACTGCTCGGCGGTCAGGTTCGCCGCAACGCCGCATCCAATTGCGGAAGCCACGCGGTATCTGCGGGCACCCAGGCCAGTTCGGTCAGTTCGGCAGTACCGATCCACCGCAGCGCCCGGTGCTCGTGCGGATGCGGGGTGCCGTCGAGGCAGCGGACGAAGTAGGCCCGCAGGACACCCGCGCCGATCGTCACATCGCCGTCGAGACGCTCCCCCACCGCCACGTCGACACCTAATTCTTCGCGTAGTTCGCGCACCAGGGCGGCATCGTCGCTCTCCCCATCGGCAACCTTGCCGCCGGGCAATTCCCAGAGACCAGCCAGTTCCGGTGGATGCTGCCGTTGAGCCACCAGCAGTTCACCGCCGACGATCAGGGCGCCGGCCACGACGATCTGGGTGGACACGGCGTGACGGTATACCGTCGAAGGATGGCCGTGTTAACCGATGAGCAAGTTGACGCCGCCGCCGAAAGTCTCGACGGGTGGCGACGTGAGGACGGCGCACTGCGCCGCTCGGTGAAATTCCCGACGTTCTTGGACGGCATCGAAGCCGTCCGGCGCGTCGCGGAACACGCCGAGCGCGCGGACCACCATCCGGACATCGATATTCGTTGGCGGACAGTCACTTTCGCCCTCGTCACGCATTCCGAAGGTGGAATCACAGCTAAGGACGTACAGATGGCGGCGGATATCGACGGGATTGTGCGCGCCCGGTAGCCGCAATCCAGCCCAGTGTCACCAGCGCGGCGACGACGTAGATCAACCCCGCCCAGGCGAGGTACCAGGGCCGGCTGATCTGCCAGATCGTCGGCTGCGCAAAGCTCAGCAGCCAGGGCACGCCGACCACCGTGAGCGCAATCCACCCCCAGCCCAGCAGCTTCGCTCCGGAATGCTCACGCCACGGACCCTGCAGGAGCCAGATCATCAAGGGCACCAGCCAAACCCAGTGGTGCGTCCAGGAAATCGGCGAGAGTAAAAGACCGAAAAGCTGCACCACCAACAGCGAGCCGAGCCGATCCCGGCCATCGGGACAGTCGCTCAACGCTCGCCACGCCAGGACGGCCAGCACGGCGGTCGCCGCGATAGCGCAGGCGACGAGCGGCCCGTAGCCGGCGTCGTGACCGAGAATTCTGGAGATGCCGCCTCGCCAGGACTGGTTGAAGGAGGTAGCGATCGGACCGATGCGGGCGGCGTCACCCAGCAGATCTGTGAAATAGAAGCGTGCCTGCTGGCCTATGACGGCTACCGACAACCCCACAGTGGCCGCGAATACGACCGCCGAGAATGCGGCGGCCGCCCAGCGGCGCGCACCAAGGAAGTACAGACCCGTGAACGCCGGTGTCAGCTTCACACCAGCCGCCGCACCGACCAGCAGGCCCGACACCCACCATCGACTGCTGTACACCGCCCACATGGCACCGAGCACCAGGAAGACGTTGATCTGCCCGTAGTCGAACGTGCTCCGAAGGGGTTCCATCCAGATGGCGATCGCCGTCCACGCCATCGCGGCGTAACGGCCGGCGTTTTTGGCGACACCGAGCAGGCGCTGGCTCATGCGGACCACGCCGTAAAGCGCGACCATGATTCCAAGCTGCCAGCACAGCGCCACCACGCCGAACGGCAGCAGTGCCAACGGGTAGAACACGAGCGCCGCGAACGGCGGATAGGTGAAAGGCAGTGGGAAATCAGGGGTTTGGTCGGCGTAGACGTAGGAGTAAAGCGTGCCCGGATGGTCGAGTGCGGCCGCCCCGCCGAGATAGACGTGGAGGTCTACGAAGTTTGCGCCATTGGGCACCAGGTAGGTCCAGGCCAGCCGGGCGACAATGCTGACACAGAGCAGCGCGGGCGCCAGTCTGGCCATGCCGGCGCGCGTGTCCATTGTGCGACTGTACGTTTCCGCCGGCATTCAACGGCGCAGGCCGCAATCCACCGGCCATCATTTCGGGTCGTCATCACGTCAGTAACGGTTGAGTAACCGCCTCACGTGTCACTTGAGTAACTCCCGTAACCGACTACCTTTGGGTTCAGACCTGCAACAAGGAAGTGGGAGCACCATGTCACGTTTCACAAATCTGTTCGCCGCCAACACGATTGCGGCCACCGGACTGATTTCGGCCGCAATCGCACTCAGCCCGTCCGCTTCCGCAGACCCGGCGTTCCCGCCGGTCGATCCGGCGATGCCCGTCATGCCAGCGCTCAACATGTTGCAGCAATTCGCATCCAACCCCGCCGGGGCAGCAGCACTCCTGCAAACGGCGGCCACGGCAGTGGGGAGTGGCGCGTCGCAACTCACCGGAGCTCCGGCAACACTGCCGGTTTCGCCGATCGTCGGCGCACCGGACACCGCGCCGCTGCCCGGTGCCCCGGCACCGGCGGCAATGCCTGCCCAGTCCTCCGGAACCTCCCTGCTCCCCCTTCAGCTGCTGAACCAGCTGGGCCTGCCTGGCGACGTCGCCAACCTGACACCGCACAACATGCCCTTCCCGATCGCGATCGGCGATCAGCCGGGAATCGCACCGGCACCGATCAACCCGGGCGGCGCGGTTCCGCCGGCCACCAACCCGGCAATCACGCCCACCACACCCGGTGGGGCCGGCATCGGGCAGCTACTGCCGCTCGCGGCCCTGCCCTGATTTCGCCTCACCGCCCCCGCTGCCTGACCCACACCCAATCGACAGGGGAAACAGATCGTGGCGAAGATCGCTAGCCGAACCACCAAGCTGGCCACCGGACTGACCGCCGCGGCGGTCGTCGCCGCCACCCAGCTGGCGCTAGGCCCGACGGCTGCCGCAGACCCGGCACTTCCACTGGATCCGGGCCAGCTCCCGGGTCTGGAGGCGGTACAGAACCTGAGCCCGGTGGTTCAGCAGGCGGCCGCCAATCCGGCCTCCGCACAGCAACTGCTGCTCGCCGCGGCGTCACAGTTGGCCGGTAACGCGACAACCCCGGCCGGTTCGGCCGCGCTGGCCAATTCGGTGGCGAAGTTCGTACAGGAGGGTGGGGCGGCGGGGCCGTCGATCAGCGCCCCCGCTGCGGCACCAACCCAGGAAATGGCGGGCGTCGCACACGGAACAATGCCCCTGCTGACCCCCGGCAGCGGCAACGGACCCATACCGCTGCCCCAGCATCTTCCCGAGCAAGGCGTCGTCGCCGGAACCGATGCGCACCTGCCAATCGGCATCAACCCGGAAAACGCAGTGGGACCGGCGGCGGCCGCCATGCCCGAGGTGCCGACACCGGTCACCTCCCCGGCGGCCACCACCGCAACTCCCATGGCCAATCCCGCAGTGCCGGCACCCGCGCCGTCACCGGCTCCCGACGCCGCACCGAAGTTCGATCCGAACAGCCCACCCACTCAGGACTTCATGTACCCGTCGATCAGCAACGGCTGCCTGAAGGACGGCGGGAACGTCATCGCAACCGCGCTGTCCGTCGCGGGTCCGGCCAAGATTCCGGCTCCCGGCCCGGGTCCGGGGCAAACCGCATATGTATTCACCGCCGTCGGCACCCCGGCTCCTGCCGCTGAGCAGAAACTTCCGCTGAACGTCACGTGGGTCAACCTCACCACCGGCAAGTCGGGCAGCGCGACGCTCAAGCCGAACCCGGCCATCAATCCGCAGGGTCCGACGACGCTGACGGCAATCGTCGACACCGGCTCGGGGAGCATCATGTCGACGATCTTCGGCCAGGTGACCACTACAGAGAAGCAGTGCACCTTCATGCCGACGATCGGCTCTTCCGTAGTCCCGTAAGCCAAGTGACTTAAGTCGAATGCCGTAGCCAACGTTCCTCACGAACAGACGCAGAGGTCCCCGAAACGCCGCGCATTCGGGGACCTCTGCGTCTGTTCGTGAAGGGGCCGGCTCAGAAAGCCATGAAGAGAATCGCATCCCGGTCGTACTCGCGGCCCGGATGCGACTGCGAGAGGTGGGTCTGCGCAAGCTCCACCAACTCGTCCTCATCCTTTGCGCTGATCACTTCGCCACAGGGGCAGTTGAGATGTGTCTTCATGTGTGACCTCTCTTGTGTGCCTTATTTCGCCGGCCCAGACTTAGCAGGCCCAGACTTAGCAAGCCCAGACTTCGCCGCTTGGGCCGCGGCCTTCATCTTCTTCTTGTGGACTCTTACCTGATCCAGCGACTCGGAATCGCGGACGTCGGCGACCGACATGTGCACACCGGCCTTGCCATAGTCGCCCGCGGCGGCGCGCCAACCCACGGGTGTGACACCGTATTGCTTGCCCAGCAGAGCCAGGAAGATCTTGGCCTTCTGCTCACCGAACCCAGGTAGGGCCTTCAGGCGGCGCAGCACCTCGGCACCGTCCGGCGAGCCATCGATCCACAGTTGCGCGGCGTCGCCGCCGTAGCGGTCGACGATCTCGCGGGCCAGGCCCTGGATCCGCTTGGCCATCGAACCCGGAAAGCGATGTACCGCGGGACTCTGTGCACACAACTGCGCGAACTTCTCCGGGTTGTAGTCGGCGATCACCTGCGGATCGAGGCCGCCGAGACGGTCGACGATCTTCCGAGGGCCTTCAAACGCCACCTCGAGCGGAATCTGCTGATCGAGGCACATCCCCACCAGGAGTGCGAAGGGATCGTCGGCCAACAGCTGATCGGCTTCGGAATCTTGTGCCAGCCAGAGCTTCGCCGTCATATCCCCGAGACTAATTCAATACGCTGTCAGTCACCCACGACAGGAGCAACCTGTGTCAGCCACGGATGACCCATCACAGCCGCCGCTTCCGAGCGCCGCGGGTTACGTCGACATCCAGAACTACGTCGACATCCAGAACAGCGTCGAATTCGACGACCTCCGACGCGCGTTGCGACGCTTCGTCATCCCGACGACGATCTTCTTCCTCCTCTGGTACGCGAGCTATGTCCTGCTGGGCGCCTTCGCCCACGAATTCATGGCGATCAAGCTGTGGGGGAACATCAACGTCGGGTTGATCGTCGGGCTGGGCCAGTTCCTCACGACGTTCGTCATCACCGGGCTTTACGTGCGGTTCGCCAACCGCGAGCTGGACCCGCGGGCAGATGCCATTCGGTCACGGTTGGAAGGCGCGCATCGATGATGTCGTTTCTGGCCGCCGACACGGTCGGCAATCCGGCGATCAATATCAGCATCTTTGCGGCGTTCGTCGTCGCGACATTGTTCATCGTCATCCGGGTCAGCCGCCGCAACACCACCGCGACCGAGTTCTTCACCGCCGGGAGAGCCTTCTCAGGTCCGCAGAACGGCATCGCGATCGCCGGTGACTATCTTTCCGCCGCAAGCTTTCTCGGCATCGCCGGAGCGATCGCGATCTACGGCTACGACGGCTTTCTGTATTCGATCGGCTTCCTCGTCGCCTGGTTGGTGGCGCTTCTCCTGGTGGCCGAATTATTGCGCAACACAGGCAAATTCACGATGGCCGACGTGCTGAGCTTCCGGCTCAAACAAAAGCCGGTACGCCTGGCAGCAGCGGCATCGACGATGACCGTGTCGCTGTTCTATCTTCTTGCCCAGATGGCCGGCGCGGGCGGCCTGGTCGCCCTGCTGCTCGACATCCACGGCCGCCTTGCCCAGTCCGTCGTCATCGCCGTCGTGGGCGTCCTGATGATCGTCTACGTTCTGGTCGGCGGGATGGCAGGCACCACCTGGGTTCAGATCATCAAGGCCGTGCTTTTGGTGACTGGCGCCGCCGTGATGACCGTCATGGTGCTGGCCAAGTTCGGATTCAACTTTTCGGACATCCTCGGCTCGGCGCAGACGATGATGCACCAGGCCGCAGGCAAAGGGCTGGCCGATCGCGACGTGCTGGCACCGGGCGCGCAGTACGGCGGATCGGTCACCTCGAAGATCAATTTGCTGTCGCTGGGGCTGGCGCTGGTGCTCGGCACGGCGGGGCTGCCGCACGTTCTGATGCGCTTCTACACGGTTCCCACCGCGAAAGAAGCGCGCAGATCCGTTGTTTGGGCGATCGGCATCATCGGCGCTTTTTATCTGTTCACTCTGGTGCTCGGCTATGGCGCGGCGGCGATCGTGGGGCCCGACCGAATTCTGAAGGCACCGGGGGGCCAGAACTCCGCCGCTCCCCTGCTGGCGCTGGAGCTGGGTGGCGTGGTCTTGCTTGGCATCATCTCCGCGGTGGCCTTCGCGACGATCCTCGCCGTCGTCGCCGGATTGACCATCACCGCTTCGGCCTCATTCGCCCACGACGTGTATGCGAGCGTGATGAAGGGACATCAGGTCACCGAGCGCGAGCAGGTCCAGGTTTCCCGGATCACGGCCGTCGTCCTTGGAGTCGCGGCGATCGGGCTGGGCATCCTGGCAAACGGTCAGAACGTCGCGTTCCTGGTGGCGCTGGCATTCGCGGTGGCGGCGTCGGCGAACCTGCCGACGATCATCTATTCGCTCTACTGGCGACGATTCAACACCCGCGGCGCGCTCTGGAGCATGTACGGGGGATTGATCAGCTGCATCGTTCTGATCGTGATGTCGCCGGCGGTGTCCGGGACCAAGACGGCGATGATTCCGGGAGCGGATTTCGCCTGGTTCCCGCTGTCCAACCCGGGCATCGTCTCGATACCGCTCGCATTCGTCCTCGGTGTGGTGGGCACCCTGATGTCGCCCGACCGGGGTGACACTGCGCTCAATGCGGAGATGGAAGTCCGCGCGTTGACGGGCATCGGCGCGGAGAAGGCGGCGCCGCACTGAGATTTAGGAGTGTCAGCCGCTCTTGCGACGAAACTCGCGGCGGCTCTCCAGTGGGCCGTGGGCGCGGGACTGCTTGTCGCCGCCGTCCTTGTGCGCGGCGCCTCCCGCCAATTTGGCGTTCTTGCGTTCCAGCGCCTCCCGAAACCTGCGCTTGGTCTCGTCCTGCGGATCGGTCTCTGAATCAGCCATGCTGGCAGGGTAGCTCGCCGGGTCCCCCGCGGTCACCGAAGCGGTCAGCGCATGCCGGGCGGCATCCCGTACAGGTGGGAGATCGGCAGGGTCAGCAGGACCCGCCGATCGGCGATCATCGCTTCGCGGTACTCGTCCCAGTCGGGATGTTCGCCGGCGATGTTGCGATACAGAGCGACCAACGCCTCGACGGTGTCGTCATCGGGCGATGCGGCAGGCGGACTCAGAATGGCGTTTCCTTCAGCGACCGCGTACGACCAGCCGTCGTCGGAGCTGACCAGAATCGACGCCCTTGGATCGCGGCGAAGGTTCCGCGTCTTCGCCCGGGGTTCGGTGACTGAAACCTCGATCGCGAGATTTCGGGAGTCGCAGTGATAGCTGACATTCGACAGCTGCGGACGGCCATCACGCTTGACGGTCGCCAAGACTCCTAACGAGTTGCCTGCGATCAATGCCAGAAGCTTGTCGTCGAACGCGTCGCGCATGTGATCGACCCTACGTGCTTCCGCGATGGGCCCCTGACCGCCCGACCCGCCCTCGGCGGTCGACCTACCATCGCAGGTATGACCCGTTACGCCGGATTCCTTCGCGGAGTCAACGTCGGCGGCGTCACGATGAAGATGGCCGACGTGACCGCGGCTCTGGGTGAGGCCGGATTCGCCGACGTCCGCACGGTCCTGGCCAGCGGCAACGTCGTATTGGATTCCGAACTCACCGGTTCTGCGGTGCGGGCCAAGGCCGAGAGGGTGCTTCGGGATTCGTTCGGCTACGAGGCGTGGGTATTGGTCTACGAGCTGGACGAGGTTCGTGAGATCGCCGCCGGATTCCCGTTCGAGACCGAAGTCGACGGTCACCATTCGTATGTGACCTTCGTGAGCGACCCGGAAGTGCTCGACGAGCTCGCCGCTCTGATCGACGATGCCGGACCGGACGAGAAAATCGCGCGCGGCGATGGAGTGCTGTACTGGCAGGTGACGAAATCGGGCACCCTCAATTCGACGATCGGAAGGACGATGGGCAAGAAGCGCTACAAGTCGTCGACAACCACCCGCAACCTGCGCACGCTGGCCAAAGTGCTGCGCTGAGCATTAGGGTTGCCCCGATGAATGAGCCAGGACAGAACTCGGCCTCCGGCCCCGCCGACAAGAGAGTCGACGCCAATCAACTGAGCGGCGTCTCCGAGACCGCACTGGCGACGCTCAACAGCAGGGCGTATCAAGCCGGTCTCCCGAATCCCCTCATTCACGATCCGGTGGCCGCGAAACTCGTCGACGCCATCGACTTCGACTTCGGCAAGTTCGGCCGCAGCCAGCAGGGTCAGGAATTCGCGCTGCGCGCCTTGGCTTTCGACGGCTGTGTGCACCGGTATCTGCAAAAACACCCGAACGCCACGGTGGTCGCCCTGGCCGAAGGCCTGCAGACAAGTTTCTGGCGGCTGAGCCACGCGCTGCCCGATGCTCAGTTCAAATGGATATCGATCGATTTCCCCCCCATCGTGGAATTGCGCGAACGCCTGTTACCGTCGTCACCGCGAGTCACGAACCTGGCGCAGTCTGCACTCGACTACAGATGGATGGACGGGATCGACGCCGGCCAGGGCGTGGTCGTCACAGCCGAGGGCTTGCTGATGTACTTGCAGCCATCCGAGGCCATGGATCTGATTGCGCAGTGCGCCAAGCGTTTTCCCGGGGGCCAGATGGTCTTCGATCTGCCGCCCACCATCATCAAGATGATGCCCAAGGGCGCAAAGCTGTCGAAGCACTACCGGTGGCCGCCGATGCCGTTCACTGTTTCCAGCAAGCAACTCGCCAACCTCGTGAACACGGTTCCCGGTGTGCGCGCCGTTCACGATGTACCCATGCCGAAGGGCCGCGGCCTGTTGTTCGGCGCCGTGGTTCCGACCCTCTGGCGCTTCGGACCCCTCAAGCCGTTCCGGGGCGCCTACACGGTGCTGGAATTCGACTGACTGCGTTTCGCCAGAGCACCGATGTGTGGAATGTCGGCACAGGGCCGGAATTTCCGCACAATCTCGTTTCCCCGGGGTTGTTGCCCTTGACCTCGTTACTGTTGCGTCGTGACGGTCGCGAGATCCGATTCGGCCTTGCTGCGCCGGGAGTTGGACCGCCGAGGTCTGGATGAAGACGAGGGCGCGACCGCCACTCTTCGCTTCACGGCGTGGGCGAGCCTGATTGCGATTGTCCTGGCGACTGTCGTGTCGATCGCCTTCGCTGACGCCGTGTGGGTGGCACTTCCGGGTTTTGTGTGGCTCAGTGTCGGGGTCCTGACACTGGCCGCCGGCGCCTCGGCGGCCTTGTTGTGGCAGGAGTCGAGGGGACAGAACAGCCGCGGTCTATCCACGTTGGCCGCTACCTACGCCTATTTGACGGTCGTCTACCCCGCTTTCTTCCTTTGTTTCCCCGGAGCAATATTTCCCGATGCGCCATGGCTTGGTGGTGCACAAAGTTCGGTCTGGTTGTACTTTGCGGTGCATCTAGGAACGGCCGTCGGGATCGGCATCAGCTGTTTTGTCCGAATCCGAGACCGGAGCCAGCGGTGGTGGGATGTCCCCTTGGGCGTGTTGATCGGGGTGTCGGTTTCGGTTTGGGCGATTCATTTGCAGCAGACGCTGCCCGTCTTGATCGATGAGGGAGTTCCCAATCGGCTCTATGACGTGCTGAGCGTCGTCGTCATCGTCGTCGGGGCGGGCGTCGGGGCCGTGGTCGTGGTTGCGGCCATCCGAACACAATCACGCCTGCGCTGGTGGCTTCTCGTCGTGCTTTCCCTGGTTGCGGCGGACGTGCTGATCCACATGTTCGCGACCGCCCGTTGGCAGGTCGCCTGGTACGTGCCCAGGATTTTCGGCTCCCTGACGGTGGCGTTGCTCATGGTGGTGCTGTTTGCCGAGGTTGCGGCCCAGTCGCGCAGTCTGACCTCGTTGCGTGTGCGGGAGCGGCTTTTGAAATCTGAAGAATTGCGCAAAGCTGCCGAGTCGGATCCGCTGACGGGTTGCCTGAACCGCAGGGGTCTTGATGCACGCTTCTCAGCGCCTGATGCAGTCGCTGACGTCCGCGAGTCCGGCTATACGGCGGTCTATTTCGTTGACCTGGACAATTTCAAAGGAATTAACGACGAATATTCTCACGACGTCGGCGACGCTGCGCTCAAGGTCGTGGCCCGAACACTGGAGCAAGCCGTGCGCGACACCGACCTGGTGGTTCGCTACGGCGGGGATGAATTCGTCGTCATAGTCCAGGGGCTACGGACTTCGCATGATGCTGACAGCCTGGCCGCGACTTTCGTCGACGCGATCAAGACCTCGCCGGCTGAGTCGTTGCCGGCGAATCTGCTCTTGACCGCGAGCCTCGGCTACGTGGTCACCGAGTCTGTCGAGGACCTCGACTCCCTCATGGGCCAAGCCGAGTCTCTGATGCGTCAGGCCAAGAACGACGGCAAGGACAGAAGCCGACGGGGGCAGACCGATTCGAGCCGGCCTGTCGAGGCACAGATCTAGAGCATGTCTCCTAAATGGCGGGCCCAGGTGATGCAGGCGCTGAGGACAACGGCAGCGCGGTAGGTGATGGCGAGCTTGTCGTAGCGCGTGGCCAGAGCCCGCCATTGTTTGAGTAGGGCGAATGATCGCTCGACGAGATTGCGCTTCTTGTAGAGGGTTTCGTTGAAAGCCGGTGGTCTGCCGCCGGCTGATCCGCGGTGCTGGCGGGCGGCGATTTCGTCGCGTTTCTGCGGGATGACGGCGATGATCTTGCGGCGCCGCAACAGGCGTCGGGTGACTCCACTGGTGTAGGCGCGGTCGGCAATCACGGCCTCGGGACGGCTGCGGGCGCGGCCCTTCCCGATGCGGGGCACCACGATTTCGTCGAGCACCGTCGCCAGCATCGCGCCGTCATTGCGTTGACCGCCGGTGACCACGACCGCCAATGGCCGCCCTTTTCCATCCACGGCGGTGTGGACCTTGGTGGTCAGCCCTCCACGGGAGCGCCCAACCCCGTGACCTGCGGGTTCAGTATCGGCCAGTGGCAGATTCCTGTAATTCGACAGTGCCCCCTGTGTCCTGATCAGGGCGGGTTGTATTCGTCGCGTGCTGATGAGCACGGTTGATCGTGGCGTCCACCGAGACCGTCCAGTCCAGCGCCTCGACGTCATCGGCAATAGCCAACAAGTTCATCAACACCCGATCCCAGGTGCCATCGCCGGCGTAGCGGCGATGTCGTTTCCACACCGTCTGCCACGGGCCGAATTCCGAACGCGGCAGATCCCGCCACGGCACACCGGTGCGATACCGGTAGATGATGCCCTCCACGACCCGCCGATCATCCCCGAAAGGATGACCACGCCGACCCTCGTTCGACGGCAACAGCCCCGAAATCAACTCCCACTGAACGTCATTCAACAATCGAAACCGAGAAACCGTCGCCATCTCGACAGCATCCCGTCAAATGCCACCTACATATGGGAGACACGCCCTAGCTGTCGGACGGCACTTCCAGGTATTTGCCAGCGATGACTGCACGCTGCGCGCTAGTCTCGGCCGATTACTGCCTTGTGTGATCTTGGTTACGAGGGGGAATTCAAATGAGCGCGTCGCATTTCGTGGGACGAATCGGTGGATTGGCGGTCGCCTTAGGAGTGGGTGCCCTCGCATTCGGTGGGACCTCCGTCGCGTGGGCTGACAGCCCCTCGGTCGGATCATCGTCGGCGCATGGCGGGTCAGACAGTTCGGTGGACGCCGGCCGTGGCGCGCAGCGCGCAAATAAGCATTCGGGCCCTAGAGCATCGAAGGTGGCCGGCGGTGTTCCCTCTGCGGCGTCGAAGGGCAAGCCGGTGGCAGCGCCGGACTTGGCTGCGATCTCCAATGCCGATCGCGAGTCGTCGGCTCCGTCGGGGCCGGGCGCCGCAGCCGTGGCTGTATCCGTACCCGACGATGCGGTCGACCCGTCGGCGTCTGCTGCGGCACCTGTCGCCGCACAGCAAACGATCAATGATGTGCCGCAGGCGGCGTCCGCAGGAAAGCTGGACGGCCGGGCGAACACAGATCCGTTATCGCCGTTCGGTTCGATGACGGAGTTGGCGTTGCTGGAATTCAGTCGCCGCCAGACGAACGTCGCGGGGCTTGCGCCGGCTGCGGCGATCGCCCCGGCGGCGGGCTTCGCGGCCGCGGCGCGAACGGCGAATGCCCAGGCTGAGGCGAGTCAGAATGTCGCGTGGGTAATGGGTCCCAGTGGGGATCCGATCCCGTCGGCGGACTACATCCAAGCTGTTTACAACCTGTACATTGCGGCCAACAGCCCGGATGGCACGGTCACCCAGGGCCTCGTGACCCCTGAGGGGCTCTACCCGATCACGGGAGTGAAGAGCCTGCCCCTGAATACCTCGGTGGATCAGGGGAACACCATCCTCGAGGGTGCGATCCAAGATTCGTTGGACGCGGGCGACACCATCACGGTGTTCGGGTATTCGCAGAGCGCGATCATCTCGTCGCTCGTCATGAGTGGTCTCGATCCGACCACACCTATCAATTTCGTCTTGGTGGGTAACGAGATGAACCCCAATGGGGGCTTCCTCTCTCGCTTCCCCGGTAACTTCGCCATGCCGAGCTTGGGTATCCCGTTCTACGGTGCGACGCCGGCGGATGCCTTCTCGGTAGCGAACTACACACTCGAATACGACGGTTTCGCTGACTTCCCGAAATACCCGGGCAACTTCCTCTCCGTATTGAACGCCGGATTGGGCCTGGCGTTTGTGCATACGACGTACTCGAAACTGACCGACGAGCAGGTGGCGGCGGCGATCGAGTTGCCGACGTCGTCGGAGACGCAGAAGTACTACATCATTCCTCACCCGGATCTGCCTCTGCTGGAACCGATTCGGATGATTCCGTTGATCGGTAATCCCATTGCGGATCTGCTGCAGCCGGCCCTCAGGGTGATCGTGAATCTGGGCTACGGCGACCCCAATTACGGATGGACGAACACCGGCTTCGCGAACGAGCAGCAGACGTTCTCGGTACTCCCGGATGTCGATTGGGGTGAAGTCGTGCACCTCCTCGTCGCGGGTGTCCAGCAGGGCATCCACGACTTCATCAATGATTTCAGCGCGGGCGGATCGTTCTGGCAGGACCTGGGGGCCCTGACATCACCGATTTCGCACTCGAATTCGTCGCCGGAACCGTCGGGTTCGACCGGCGGGCTGACGAGTGTGCAGTCGTTTGTCGACAACGTCATTTCGGCCGTGCAGACGACCGTTCAGAGCGTGGCGGAATTCGTATCGAATGGGGCGTCGTCGGTGTACGCGGCACTGCTTCCGCTCGCCGACATCGTCAACGCCGTTGTGACCGTGCTGCCGGCCTACAACCTCGATCTGTTCCTGGATGGCGTGCAGCAAATGTTCGGCGGCGACATCCTCGGCGGGCTCGTCAACGCGATCCTGATGCCGTGGGCCGCTGACGTCGGCCTACTCACCTATGCCGGCCTGATTGGTCTCATTTCCGTCGGCCAGGGGATTTATGGAGCGATCGAGCCCCTTCTCAAGCATCACCAGACGTCATGATCGCTTCGCGGGTCGCCAGCAGCCTGTAGCTCAGCCGAAGGCAGCCTCCAGGTACCGCACCGCATCGCTCTTGGTCAGACCCAGGGAGCGGACGACACCCGCATAGGTTTGCGCCGCGGCGGCCATCGCCGCGCCCGACGCGTCGATGCTTGCGACGAAGGTCCCCGAACGGCCGCGCGTTTCGACGATGCCGGCGGACTCCAACTCGCGGTAGCTACGTGCCACGGTGTTGACCGCCAGCCCCAACTGGCCGGCGAGCTCACGCACCGTTGGCAGGCGCATCCCGGCGGTGAGCCGCCCGTCACGCACGCCGTCGATGATCTGGGTTCTCAGCTGCTCGAAAGGCGGCCTACCGGCTTCGGGGTCGACTTTCAGCCATTCACTGCGCTCCACAGAGATCAGTATCGGCGAGTGCGGCTATTTTTGGGGTGTGCGTATCGCAGTGCTTAGCGGGGCGGGCATCTCTGCGGAGAGCGGTGTGCCCACCTTCCGGGATGACGCGACCGGTTTGTGGGCGAAGTACGACCCCTACGAGTTGTCCAGCACGGACGGCTGGGCGAACAATCCGGAACGGGTGTGGGCCTGGTATTTGTGGCGGCACCATCTGGTAGGCCGAGTGGAGCCGAACGCGGGGCACCGGGCCGTCGCCGACTGGCAGGACCACTCCGAGGTCACCGTCATCACTCAGAACGTCGACGACTTGCACGAGCGGGCCGGCAGCAAGACGGTTCATCACCTTCATGGCAGCCTTTTCGAATTCTGGTGCGCCACATGCAATTCCCACTATGACGGGCCGCTGCCGGAAATGCCCGACCCTGAGCTGGAGAAGATGCCGCCCACGTGCGTATGCGGTGGACTCATCCGGCCGGGGATCGTGTGGTTCGGCGAACAACTGCCCGACGAACCTTGGCAGGCCAGTGTGGACGCCGCCGCAACCTGCGACGCCATGGTGGTGGTCGGCACCTCGGGTCTCGTCTATCCGGCAGCCGCGCTACCCGATGTCGCGCTGGCCAGCGGTGCAGTGGTCATCGAAATCAATCCGGAACCGACGCCGCTGTCGCCGAACGCAACGGAGACAATTCGCGAAAGTGCCAGCACCGCGCTGCCCCGCCTGATGCACCGATTGCCGGCGCTGCTGGGCCGCTAGGCCGCTTTGACCGCCCGTCCGAGCGCGACCTCCATCACCGGAGTCGGCACCCACGCCGGGAACTGAGCCTGGCGACGGCTTCGATCGATCGCGAACCCGGCTGCTGCAACGGCTGATTCGGTGTCGCGATGCGTGTGGCAGTTGCCCACCAGCCGCGGCCACACGGTCGCGTCGGCGACCTGCTGGAGCTTGCCCCTGAGCCCGGTGCTGGCCACATGCTCGAGGTATCGCAATTCACCGCCGGGCTTCAGCGCGGAGTGCACTTTGCGCAGCACCGCTTCGGGATCGTCAACCGAACACAGCACCAGCGAGCACACCGCCGCATCGAACGGCTGGCCGTCTGCCATCGCTTCGACGGTGGCGGGCAGCACCGTGACTGACACCGACGCGTCGGTTGCCGCGGCACGCGCCTTGGTGGCCAGGTGCGGCTCGGGTTCGAGCGCCACGACCTCGTTGACCGTTTCGGGATAGAACTGGAAGTTGGTCCCTGTTCCCGCGCCCACTTCCAAAACCCTCCCGGAGAGGCCGGCCAGTGTTTCTCGGCGCAATCCACGAAGCAGGTCGGTCTCATGGTTGGACATGAATGTCCAGATCCGTGCGAAGAACGGGTTGTCGAGCCTCTGTTCCGCCATCTGGTGTCCCTTCTTGACCGGTTCCAATTCACCTTGCCAGGACCAACCCGACCCGACCTACTCGCGAGTAAGAATTGCCATCATTTTCCGAAACGTGACTCAAAGATTCCTTAATGGTTACGCATACGCTCATCTACATGTGGATCGACGACACCAGTGCCGATGTCATCAAAGTTGACTTCGAAGCTCTCTACCACGGCGATTTCCTCGTGGAGGGCGACACATCGGAGCAGTTCGACGACCGGCCCCCGCTCGCTAACGCCAGCTGAGTTCTTCAGCGGTCAACGGCTTGCCGTTGGTTGCTGACATGGCTTTGCGCGACCGATGTAGCGCGCCAGTGCCCGCCTGATCTCAGGCGGGCACTTTTGCGTTGGAGCGCATCATTCCGGTGAGTCGGCCGGCGATGATCTCCTCAGCCTGGGTGACGATCCTCGAGATCAGTTCTCCCACCGTCGGGATGTCGTTGATGAGGCCCATGGCGGTTCCCACGGTCCAAATGCCCGCGTCCACATCGCCCTCGTCGAACACGCGCTTGCCGCGTACGCCGGCGACCAAGTCCTTGATGTCGCCGAATTGTCCGCCGCTGTTAAGGATCTCCACCACCTCACGTGACACCGCATTGCTGGCCACTCGCGCGGTGTTGTGCAGGTTGCGGAAGATCAGTTCGGTGCCGCGCTCGTTGCCGTCAACGATCGCTTGCTTGACGTTCTCATGGATGCAGGATTCGACGGTGCACATGAATCGGGAGCCCATGTTGATGCCGTCGGCGCCGAGCGCCAGTGCCGCGACGAGGCCGCGTGCATCAGCGAAGCCGCCCGAGGCGATCATCGGGATCTCGATCTGCTGCGCAGCGGCAGGGACGAGCACGAGCCCGGGGACGTCGTCTTCGCCGGGATGGCCCGCACATTCGAATCCGTCGATGCTGATGCCGTCGACTCCGAGGCTCTGCGCCTTCACGGCGTGGCGCACCGAGGTGCACTTGTGCAGCACTTTGATGCCGTGGTCGTGGAACATCGGAAGATGGGGCGCGGGGTTGGAGCCGGCCGTCTCGACGATCTTGATGTCGTTTTCGACGATGACGCGACGGTATTCGTCGTAGGGCGGCGGCGTTATCGCCGGAAGGATCGTCAGGTTCACCCCGAACGGCTTATCCGTGAGGTCCCGGGTGCGCGCAATTTCGTTGGCCAGATCGCCGGGAGTGGGTTGGGTCAGCGCGGTGAGAAAGCCGAGACCGCCCGCATTGGCAACGGCCGCAACCAGTTCCGCACGACCGACCCATTGCATACCGCCCTGTGCAACGGGGTGTTCGATCCCGAACGTCTCGGTGAATTTTGTGGACAGGGTCATACCAACCTCCTCGTCATGTCGGTTGCCGCCTCGTTAACGCGGGGCCATGCGGATGGCGCCGTCAAGGCGAATGACCTCGCCGTTGAGCATCGGGTTTTCGACGATGTGCGCGGCCAGCGCGCCGTATTCCGAGGGCTTGCCAAGGCGCGAGGGGTGCGGAACCTGCGCACCGAGCGACTGCTTCGCCGGTTCGGGCAGCCCTGCCAACAGCGGGGTGTCGAAGAGCCCCGGTGCGATGGTGACCACTCGAATGGCCTTGTCCGCCAAGTCGCGCGCGATCGGCAGGGTCATGCCGACCACGCCGCCCTTCGAGGCGGAGTACGCGGCCTGACCAATCTGGCCGTCGAATGCCGCGACCGATGCGGTGTTGATGATGACGCCGCGCTCGGGGGTGTCGGGGCCACCTATCGGCTCGGTCTTGGCGATCCTCTCGGCCGCCAGCCGAAGCACGTTGAAGGTGCCCACGAGATTGATGTTGACGATTCGAGCGAATTTCTTCAGCGGGTAGACGCCGCCCTTGCCGAGCACACGAATGGCGTCGCCGGTGCCGGCGCAGTTGACCACGATGCGCACCGGACCGAGCGTTTCGGCGACGTCGAGCGCCGCGGCGACGGCCTCTTCATCGGTGACGTCAGCCGCGGCGAACCGAACCCGATCACCGAGTTCGGTGGCGACCTCTTCGCCGTTGGAAGTCGGGAGATCCAGGATCACGACGAGCGCGCCCTTGTCGAACAGTGCCCGAGTGGTTGCCAGTCCGAGCCCAGAGGCTCCGCCGGTGACGACCGCGACCGCGTTGTTGATTTCCAAGACGTCTTCCTTTCGACCTACTGGTTGGTTGGGACTATACCGGCGTGACGCCCTGAGCCGGAGGACAGCCCCAGTCACGGAGAACTGCTTCGGTGTCGGCACCGACCGCTCCCGGCGGCGTGGGAGACGCTGTGGCCGTGCGCGAGAACCGCGGAGCGGGTGCAGGGAAGATTCCGACGTCGTCGCGGTAGAAGGCATCGCGTTCGGTGTTGTGCGGTTCAGACTCGACCTCGGCGAACGACAGCACGGGCGTGACGCAGGCGTCGCTGGTGGCGAAAACCGCGGTCCAGTGGTCGCGGTCGTGGGCCGCGATCGCGGCCGCCAGCCGCTCACGAAGTTCCGGCCACCGCGCCACGTCGTTCTGGTCGGGCAGGGTGGCGGGGTCGAGGCCCAACTTCTCGAGCAGTTCCGCATAGAACTGCGGCTCGATCGAGCCGACCGCGACGTATCGCCCGTCCGCGCATTCGTAGGTGTCGTAGTACGGGGCACCCGTGTCGAGCATGTTGGTGCCGCGCTCGTCGCTCCACATGCCGCTGGCGCGGAACGCCCACATCATCTGGGCCAGAACGCCTGCGCCGTCGACCATTGCCGCATCGATGACCTGCCCCTTGCCGGAACGCTCCCGCTCCCACAACGCGGAAAGCACCCCCACCAACAGGAACATGGAGCCACCGCCGAAGTCGCCGACGAGGTTAAGCGGCGGCACCGGCTTCTCATTGGCGCGGCCGACGGCATGCAGGATGCCGTTCAGCGAGATGTAGTTGATGTCGTGGCCCGCCTGCAGGCTGCGAGGTCCGGTTTGACCCCACCCCGTCATCCGCGCATAGATGAGACGCTCGTTGACCTTGGCGCAGTCGTCCGGCCCGAGCCCGAGCCGCTCGGTGACGCCGGGCCGGAAGCCCTCGATCAACACGTCCGCCTTGGCGATGAGGCCGAGCACCAGCTCACGGTCCGCGGGGTCCTTGAGATTGGCTGCCACCGAGCGCCGATTCCTCAGGAGGTAGTCGTTGCGCTTACCGGTGAATTTGCTCGGGCGGTCGATGCGAACGACGTCCGCTCCCAGGTCGCCGAGGATCATGGCGGCGTGCGGGCCCGGCCCGATTCCGGCCAGTTCGACGACTCGCAAACCCTCCAGTGGTCCCGCCATCAGCCTGCCCGCCCTCCGCTTGACAATCGCGTGATCGCCGGCCAACGCCGGCACTTACGTACCTTAGGGTTCAGCCATGACCAGCTTGGATTCACCCGCTGACTACAAGGCCATCCCAGATCTCGCCGTGAGTTTGGGCGGCGGCGTGCTGTCGGTGACGTTCAACCGGCCGGACAGTCTGAATTCACTCACGTCCCCGATGCTCGACACACTGGCCGACACATTGACGCTGGCCGCCACGGACCCACGAGTCAGGGTGGTCCGGCTCGGCGGGGCCGGGCGGGGCTTCAGTTCGGGTGCCGGCATTGGCAAGGACGACCAAACCACCTGCGCCGCAATGACACCCGAGGACGTGTTGCACGCGGCGAACCGGGCTGTACGGTCCATCGTGAGCCTCCCGAAGCCCGTTGTGGCGGTGGTGCAGGGGCCCGCAGCCGGAGTTGGAGTTTCGCTGGCGCTGGCATCCGATCTCGTAATCGCTTCGGATAAGGCGTTTTTCCTCCTAGCGTTCACAAGGATCGGTCTCATGCCCGACGGTGGCGCGTCGGCTCTCGTCGCGGCTGCTGTCGGCCGAATCCGCGCGATGCGGATGGCCCTTCTGGCCGAACGCATTTCGGCGGCCGAGGCATTCGAGTTCGGTCTGGTCAGCGCAGTCCATCCGGCTGAGGAGTTCGACGCCGCGGTGTCGAAGGCGATCGACGCTTTGGTGTCCGGGCCGGCCGTCGCACTGCGGAAGACCAAGCAGGCGATCAACGCCGCGACGCTCACGGAACTCGAAAACACCATCAGGGTGGAATCCGAGGGGCAGCTCACGCTGATCGAATCTGCTGATTTCACCGAGGGCACAAGAGCCTTCCAGCAGCGCCGCTCCCCGAAGTTCACCGACGCCTGACCCGATAATTCGCTCGACGGGTGGTCGGGATTCGACCACCATCGATGGAGTGGGCGCACCGACCGATCTTGAGCAGCCGGCCGAAAGGACCGGCGGTTGGCGTGTGTTCGCGCCGTTTCAGTTCAGGGAGTACCGGCTGCTCATTGCCGCCGTGTCGATCTCGATCTTCGCCGAGGGCATGTGGACGGTGGTGATGGCGCTCCAGGTCATGGCCCTGGCAGACGATCCCAGCGCACTCTCCCTGGTGGCGTCGTGCCTGGCCGTGGCAATGCTGGTGTTCATTCTCGTCGGCGGCATCGTGGCCGATCGGGTCTCGCAGCGGGCGATCATCATCGCCGTCCAATCGGTGAACGTGGCTGCCGTCGCCGCGGTGTCGACACTAGGTGCGTTCGGCGCTTTGCACTTGTGGCATATGGCCGTAGCGGCGGCGATGCTCGGCGCGGCGACGGCATTCTTCTTCCCCGCCTACAGCGCTTACCTGCCGAGGATCCTGCCCCCGGATCAGCTGCTTGCCGCGAATGGCGTCGAAGGCGCGATTCGTCCGACGTTGCAGCAGGCGTTGGGTCCGGCCGCAGCGGGAATGCTGGTGGGGGCCACATTCCCGTGGCTAGGTGCCACGACGGTGGCTGGGCTCTTCGCGTTCGGCTTGGTCATGCTGGCCGCGATGAAACCCGGGCCTGCCGCAACGGCGGGCGATACGGCAGATCGACCGCATCCGCTGGCCGATCTGCGCGACGGACTCCGATTTGTGGTAGGGACCAGCTGGTTGTTGTGGACGCTGCTGTTCGCCAGCATGTGGGTGTTGGCGGCCCTCGGACCGATCGACGTCCTGCTGCCCTTCATAACTCGGGACAGGTTCCCGTACGGCGAACAGATGTATGGCTTCGTGCTGGCCGCGTTCGGAATCGGGAGCGCCCTCGGCGCCCTCGCCGTGTCGTCACGGCCGCTGCCGCGGCGCTATATGACGGTAATGATGGTCATGTGGGGCGCCGGTTCGCTTCCGCTGGCGATAGTCGGCGCGACCCACTCATTCCCGGTCATGGCGGCGGCGCTGTTCGTGGTCGGCTTCGCCGACGGCGTGGGCGTGGTGATCTGGGGCACGCTGCTCCAGCGGCGGGTACCCACCGCAATGTTGGGGCGCGTCTCGAGCCTGGACTTCTTCGTCTCGCTGGCCTTCATGCCACTGTCGATTGCGCTGGCGGGCCCGCTGTCGGAGTTCGTTCCGGTCGAGTTCATCTTCGCGGTCGCCGGAATCGTTCCCGCGATGCTCGCGGGGGTGGCGTTGGTCGCGGCGCGAATGCGCCACGACGAGATTGCCCACCCGCTCAACTGAGACACGGCACGATGCCCCTGAGCTGCGGTTCTGTGCCGCATTTTGGGCTAGCTATGCGTTTGCCCGTAAAATCGCTACTGGAATGTCGCGCCGCGCGCAGCGGCGAACGACTCCGAATCCCACTTTCGAAGGATGAGCCGATATGAACAATCGAGCCCAAACCCCGGGACCCAAGACCCCTGGCTTCAAGGCGATGGCCGCCGCGGCGGCTGTCACCGCCATCCTTGTAGCCATTCCTACCTCTATCCAGGCGTACGCCGATCCGGAACCCTCGACACCGACACCGACGCCGACGTCGACCGTCCCCGTCCCGGTAGCCAAGGTGCCCGACCCGCAGGGCCCGGGCTGCGACGCCTACAACAAACGCGTGCCCACCGGCGCCGGTTCGTTCACCGGAATGTCCACGCAGTCGGCTTCCCAGGCCATAGCCAGCAACCCGGATCTGAGCACGTTCAGTGCGGCGATCTCGGGCCGCTGGAACCCGGCGGTGAACGTCGTGGCCGCCCTCGACGGTGGACCGTACGTGGTGTTCGCGCCCACCGACGACGCCTTCGCCAAGCTGGATCCGGCGGAGCTCGAGGCCCTGAAGAACGATCCGGCCAAGCTGACCAGCGTGCTGTATTACCACATGGTGCTGGGTTTCCTCGGACCCGACGACGTGCACGGCAAGATGCCCACGCAAGAGGGCAAGCTGATCGACGTGACGGGCAAGGGCGGCGATATCAAGATCAACGACACCGCCAAGGTGGTCTGCGGCGGGATCACCGCCAAGGGCGCGGCCATCTACATGATCGACACCGTGCTCGACCCGGCCGAGGCGCCGGACGCCAACCCGACGACTTCGGCTTCCACGTCGACGTCGACGTCGACGTCGACAACCCCATCCTCGGAGACGCCTACGCCGAGCGCGACGCCTGAGCCGGCGGCAGCGACAACCACCACCGGAGCGAGCAACTGATTCAGCGGGCTCTCCAGACCGGCTGACGTTTCTCGACGAAGGCCCGGGGACCCTCCTTCGCGTCCTCGGACCGCATGATCGGGACGATTTCGCGCATGGTGCGCGACCAGCCGGCCTGGTCGCCGGTGACGGTGCCGTCATCCGCGCCCACGGCAACGCGCTTGCTGGCCTGAACGGCCAGCGGCGCGTTGCCCGCTATTCGATCCGCGAGCGCCAGGGCCGCCTCAAGCGCGGGGTTTCCCGGGCCCGCGGGCACAACCTTGTTGATCAGCCCCCACTTCAACGCGTCGTCGGCCGTGATCGGCTCTCCGGTGAACAGCATTTCCAGGGCAACCTTGCGCGGTAACTGTTCGACGATGCGGAACACTCCCCCGGCAGCCGCGATCAGGCCGCGCTTGACCTCGGGCAGGCCGAACTTGGCGTTCTGAGCGGCGACCACCAGATCGCTGGCCAACGCCAATTCTGTACCGCCGCCGAGTGCCGCACCGTTGACCGCGGCGATGGTCGGCTTATCGATGAAGTGCTGAACGTACCCACCGAATCCCCATTCCGGCCGCTGGGCGTGAAAGAGGTTCTCCCGCAGAGCGATTGCCTTCAAGTCCGCACCGGCACAGAATGATGAACGACCCGATCCGGTGAGCACGACGGTCCGGATCTCCGGGTCGTCCTGCGCCTGTTGCACGGCGTCGCCCACAGCGGTGCTCACCGCACCGTTGACGGCATTTCGCGCTTCGGGTCTGTTGATGGTGATGACGAGGACATGTCCATGTCGTTCCGCCAGTGCGGCGGATGGCACTCCGCTCATCAGAGCAGTTCGAGGATCGTGGCGTTGGCCTGGCCCCCACCCTCGCACATGGTCTGCAAGCCGTATCGGATTCCCTTGTCCCGCATGTGATACAGCAGCGTCGTCATGATGCGGGCACCGGATCCTCCGAGTGGGTGGCCGATCGCGATCGCGCCGCCGTTCGGATTGAGCTTCTTCTCGTCGGCACCGAGTTCCTTTAGCCACGCCATCGGAACCGGCGCGAACGCTTCATTGACTTCGAACACGCCGATGTCGTCCAGGCTCAGACCCGAATTCTTCAGCACCTTCTGGGTTGCTGGGATGGGGGCGCTGAGCATCATCACCGGGTCGGCACCGGCGAGGGTGGCGGTATGGACACGCGCGATCGGTCTGAGGCCCAAGGATTTGGCCTTCTCGGCGGTCATGAACAGCAACGCCGCGGAGCCGTCGGATATCTGCGACGAGTTGCCGGCGTGAATCACGCCGTCCTCCTTGAAAGCCGGCTTCAAGGCGGCCATCTTGTCGATGGTCGTTCCGCGACGGATGCCTTCGTCCTTGAGGATCACGTTGCCCTCGTCGTCCTTGATCGCAACGATCTGATCGTCGAACGCACCCGAATCCTGTGCAGCCGCGGCCTTCTCGTGCGAGGCGAGCGAGAATTCGTCGAGCGCGGTTCGGTCGAGACCCCATTTCTCGGCCATCATCTCCGCACCGATGCCCTGGTTAGGGGTGCGCTCATAGCGGCCTTTGAAACGCGCCGGGTAGGGCCGTCCGCCATTCGCGAGGGACGAGCCCATCGGCGTCCGCGACATCGATTCCACGCCGCCGGCGATCACGACGTCATAGTGACCGGCGACCACGCCGGCGGCGGCGAAATGCACACTCTGTTGACTCGAGCCGCATTGCCGGTCGACGGTCACGCCGGGCACCGTCTCCGGCCACCCGGCCGTCAGGACGGCCGTCCTCGCGATGTCGAGCGCCTGCTCCCCCGCCTGCATGACGCAGCCCCAGATCACATCGTCGACGATCCCGGGATCGATGCCTGCCCGCTCGGCGAGCCCGTAAAGCACCTGTGCGGACAGTTCGGCGGGATGCACACCGGACAGCCCACCGTTGCGCCGGCCCACGGCCGAGCGCACGGCTTCCACAATCACCGCGTCCATATATCTCCTCCTCTGCGATCGAGTCTGCGCTCAGATCGTCGATTCACGAGTTTTCGCGATCTGTGCGCAAACTCGATTCCCAAACGTGCACCGGTAGGTCATCGTCCCAGGGTTGCCTGGTCACCATGTCGGCAACGTCGACGTGGCCCCGCTCGAACTCGCCGGTGGCGGCATCGACCAAGCGGTATTCCTGTCGCTGCCGGTGGATCGGCTGCGCATCGAGCAGCACCACCCGGACCTCGCCGGGTTCGAAATGGCAGCGCTGCTGCAGAGCACCGATGAGTTGTTCGTTGTGCATGTGGCCGTCGCCGAAGTTCCACCCGATCGCCATGCTGCAGATACGTTCACCGTCGGTCACCGAGTAGTCGGCCTCGTCGTGCCCGGCCATCGCCCGGTGCGCGAGAGTGAACGGGACTTGACCCCATGTGTTGGACACGCTCAATCCCGGGATGTTCCTGGGGGAAGCGAGAT
>JAXLRY010000012.1:0-149088 GCA_046330895.1 Mycobacterium sp.
CGGCGCCGGTGGTTCCCGCAGACGAACCCGTACCCGCGCCACCACCGGTGCCACCGACACCTCCGGTGCCGCCGGCTCCGCCGGTGTCGCCTGCGAGGCCAGCGGCAGTGCCACCAGCACCTGCGACACCTAAGCCGCCTGTGCCACCGCTGCCCCCGGCACCGCCGGCACCGCCCTTGCCCTGACCGCCGCCGCCCGTGCCGCCGGTGCCGGTCGCCCCGCCGGCCCCACCGATGCCACCGGAGCCGCCGGCACCGCCCCTTTCGCCGGCGTCGCCTGTACTGGCACCGGTTGCTCCTGCCGCACCGGTACCGCCGACGCCGCCTTTGCCTCCGGCACCGCCTGTGCCGCTGGCTCCTGAACTGCCCGGCGACGCCCCCGTCCCCGCAGCACCCGCCGTACCCCCGGCACCGCCTGTGCCACCGGCACCACCCGTGCCGCCTGGGTCACCGGCACTGGCCCCAAAGGAACCCGCCGCACCGGTCCCGCCAGCACCACCGACGCCACCGGCGCCACCGCTTCCCGCAGCTCCCTGACCTCCTCCGGTAGCGCCGGACCCCGCCGCGCCACCTGAACCACCCACGCCACCGGATCCGCCTGCACCACCGGAGCCACCCGCAGACCCATCCGACAGGGAGCTCTTATCCACGCCCACGGCACCTGTGCCGCCCACACCACCCCGGCCACCCGCACCACCGGTGCCCGCAGCTCCCTGGCCGCCGCCACCGGTTCCACCCGCACCCGTGGCGCCGCCTGAACCACCGGCGCCGCCCGAACCACCGGCGCCACCCGTACCGCCCGGATCACCGGCACTGACGCCGGCGGAACCGGCTGCACCGGTCCCGCCGGTACCACCCGCACCGCCTGCACCGCCGGTGCCGCTTGCCCCTGAAGTGCCTGGGGCGGACCCAGCGCCAGCAGCACCCGCGGTACCACCAGCGCCCCCCGTGCCGCCAGCGCCACCTGTACCGCCGGCAGCCCCGCCCGAGAATCCGCTGTTGTCTACGCCCGCCGCACCCGTGCCGCCTGGCCCACCGATACCGCCAGCGCCGCCGTGTCCGCCGACGCCCTGGCTGCCGCCCGTGCCCGCGCCCGACGCTCCGCCGGCGCCACCGGCACCGCCTGCTCCGCCGGCGCCGCCGCTGCCCCCGGCGGACCCGTCGCTGAGCCCTGCATGGCTTACGCCGATGCCTCCGCTGCCGCCTGCACCGCCCTGCCCGCCGGTGCCACCGCTACCGGCTGTGCCGTCGCCGCCTGTGGTCGAACCGGTGCCGCCCTTGCCCGCGGCCCCGCCGGTACCGCCCGAACCGCCTGCACCCCCGGTGCCACCTACGGCACCGGCGGTGTCGCCGCTGCGATCGGCTCCTGCGGCGCCGGTGCCGCCTGAGCCGCCTCTTCCGCCGCTGCCACCGCTGCCGCCAGCGCCGGTGGTCCCGCCGATGCCGGCCTTGCCTCCGGCGCCGCCGTCGCCACCCGAACCGCCTGATCCACCCGCGACGCCGGCATCCCCGGCGGTGGCGCCGGAGCTTCCTGTGACGCCGGAGTCGCCGGCGCCCCCGGAGCCGCCTTTGCCGCCTGAGCCGTAGGTGCCTGCGTCGCCGCCGGCTCCGCCTTTGCCGCCGGCCTTGCCCGAGTCGCCCGTGCCGGACCAGCTGTACCCGTCCCCACCATTACCGCCGTTGCTGGCCGCGGTGGAACCAGCACCGGTGACCCCACTGACCGAACCCGAACCACCCGAACCACCCTTACCCGCAGCACCCCCATTACCCCCACGAGACCCATCCACCACCAACGCCGTACCCGACGCACCACTACCACCACCACCGGCAGCACCACCAGTACCACCAGCACCACCAGCACCCGTCAAACCAGAAGTCGACCCGACACCACCCGCACCACCCGCACCACCCACACCACCATCGCCACCGCTACCGCCATCACCACCGGCCACACCCGCCGTCGCCGAATTCGCCCCAGCTACACCCGAACCACCATCACCACCACGACCACCCGTGCCACCGGTACCACCAGCACCCGAAACACCACCAAGCCCAGCCGCACCACCATTACCCCCAGCACCACCGGCACCACCCGAACCACCGGACTGCCCCGGATCCCCCGCAGCCGTCCCACCCGAACCGGTGAAGCCGGAATCACCTACCCCGCCGCGACCGCCGGCACCACCACTGCCGTACGTCCCCGCGTTACCGCCGGTACCACCATTGCCACCGGACTTCGTCGTCGCACCCGTGCCCGACCAGCTGTACCCATCCCCACCATTACCGCCGTTGCTGGCCGCCGTAGAACCGGCACCGGTAACCCCACTGACCGAACCCGAACCACCCGAACCACCCTTACCCGCAGCACCCCCATTACCCCCACGAGACCCATCCACCACCACCGCCGTACCCGACGCACCACTACCACCACCACCAGCAGCACCACCAGTGCCACCAGCCCCACCAGCACCCGTCAGACCAGAAGTCGACCCGACACCACCCGCACCACCCGCACCACCCACACCACCATCCCCACCAGCACCGCCATCACCACCGGCCACACCCGCCGTCGCCGAGTTCGCCCCAGCTGCACCCGAACCGCCGATACCGCCACGACCGCCACGGCCACCGGCACCGCCGCTGCCGCCCGCGCCTGCCCCAGTGCCCGCGTCACCACCGGTCCCTCCAGTACCTCCGGCACCGCCGAGCCCACCACTGTCGCCGGTGGCGCCGGGGATTGTGGTGATCTCGGCGTCGAACCCGGCGCCGCCGGCTCCACCGGCGCCACCCGCTCCGCCTGCGCCGTTGACACCGCCGGTGGGCGCTGAACCACCTTTGCCGCCGGCTCCGCCGGCGCCACCGTCACCACCGGTGCTCCCTGAGGAACCAGCACCACCGGCGCCGCCCACTCCTCCGGAACCAGCCTTGCCTGCCTTACCCGCCTTACCCGCACCGCTGCCGGCGGCACCACCCGCGCCGGCGTCGCCACCGTCACCGCCGGCGCCGCCGGCCTTTCCGTCTGCTCCCACATCTGTGGTGGAGCCCGCTGCGGAACCGGATCCGCCTCTGCCGCCGGTCCCGCCCTGCCCACCGCTGCCGTTGATTCCGCCGATCGCCGCCGATCCGCCACCGCCGCCGGTCCCGCCTGCGCCCCCGTTGCCGCCCTGGTTGCCGTCGACGTAGCCCGAGACGGCCGCTCCGGACGCACCGCTGGAACCGACACCGCCAGCGCCCCCGGCGCCGCCGTCGCCGCCGGAACCCGAACTGCCACTGAGGCCTCCGGCGCCTACCGCTCCGCCGGCGCCCGCGTCGCCGCCGGTTCCGCCGACTCCGCCGGCGAACCCGTTCCCGCTTCCGGTGTTCCCGCCACCGTCGCCGCCGACTCCGCCTGAGCCGCCACGACCGCCTTGTCCACCGCTGCCGTTGAACCCGGACGAGCCTTTGCCCCGTGCCTTGCCGGCATCGCCGCCTTGACCACCGGTGCCGCCCTTGCCGCCGAGTCCGCCGGCCCCACCGGAACTGCCCACCGACCCGGAGGCACCCCGGCCACCGTCGCCGCCTATTCCGGCGGCACCGCCGGCGCCGCCGTTGCCGCCGTTACCCGTTGCCACGCCACCGGCGCCGCCGGTGCCACCGGCGCCACCTTGTCCGCCGGCCGATCCTGCGGTCCCGGTGCCGCCTGGCGTCGTCGCGTCCACTCCGGGCAGCCCGGCCGCGCCCGCACCGCCCGCACCACCAGCGCCACCGTTACCGACCACCGCGGCGTCGCCGCCCGCACCGCCCGCACCACCGGTACCGCCACTGCTGGATGAGGTCGCCACCCCGCCCGCACCACCGGCGCCCCCGTTGCCGCCGTTGCCGCTGGCTGACCCACCGTTTCCGCCGGCGCCGCCCGCGCCTCCTCGACCACCGGATGGGCCGCCCCCGCCACCGGCGCCGCCGTTGCCGCCGTTGCCGAACTTTCCGCCGTCGCCACCGGCGCCGCCGATTCCACCCGAACCGCCCGGGGTTGCACTGCCCCACCCGGCTCCGCCGTTGCCGCCGTTGGCTGCCGCCCCGGTTACCGGGGCACCCGAACTTCCGGACGCCCCGCCGGCACCGCCTTGGCCACCGCTGCCCGCCGCGCCACCGGCGCCGCCGCCGCCCGCCGCGCCGGGGTCGCCCCCATCTCCGCCCGGGGCGCCGTCGGGAGTGTCCACATCGCCGGCACCGCCGGCACCGCCGTCACCGGGAGCCCCGGCGCGCCCGCCGGAACCACCTTCGCCACCAGAACCGTTGGTGCCCTTGCTAACCCAGAGAAACAGCTTCCGGCCCATCCCGGCGTTGCCGCCGTTACCGCCGGCCCCGCCTGAGGCCCCGCTGCCGCCGTCGCCGCCGTCACCGCCGGACACGCCTGCCGTGGTCGAGTTGGTACCGCCGACGGCGTCGCCGCCGTCACCGCCGGTGCCGCCGCGCCCGCCGAGTCCACCGGCGCCACCCCCGCCGAATACCGAACTGCCGTCGCCTCCATTGCCGCCGTCACCGCCCGCGCCGCCGGATAGTCCGGACTCGCCCGAGTCGCCGGCGGCCGAACCGTCGGCGCCGGCAGTGCCTTGGCCGCCATCACCGCCGGCTCCGCCCGCACCGCCCCGACCCCAGAGTGACAGCAATCCGGTATTGCCGCCGTCACCACCGTAGCCACCGGAACCGCCTGCGCCACTAAGTGATTCGGCGTTGCCACCTGCCCCGCCGTTTCCGCCGTTGCCGAGGAACAGGCCGCCCGTGCCGCCGGCGCCGCCTGCACCTCCGTTGACTCCGGTGACCCCGGCGCCGCCGTTGCCTCCATGCCCGAACCAGCCGGCTGATCCGCCGTTGCCGCCGTTGTAGCCGTTGCCACCCGAGCCGAAGATCCCGCCGTTACCGCCGTTGCACGGGTTGCTCCCGGGGCATGATGCGGCGTCGTAGGAATAGCCGTTGCCGATGAGGATTCCACCGTCGGGATGTTCGGCTGTTCCGTTGGAGAAGAAGTAGCTCCATATGCCGCCTGTGGCCGATGCCGCCGAACCTACGGCGGCGACGGTTGCCGCCGCTGATGGCGTCTCTGCAGGATCCGCGCCGGGGGCCGCGGTGCCCGACTGCTTGTCGCGCGCTCCTTCCCGACGAACAAATCCCAGGCCCACCCACATCAGCGGCTCGCCCGCACCCGACCCGCCCACGTCTCCTGCGGCCGCACTTCCGAGCCACGCCAACAGCTTCGAGCGCATGCGGACTGGACCCGCCGGTGCCGCCACGGCAGCTGCGCACGGCACGGACGCCACCGGCGCCACGACCAGCTCATCGAGCACTCCCGACGGCGCTGCGCCGGTCTCACCATTCGACGGTGCTGAACGGGTTTCCGCCTGTGGCAGAACAGCTCTGGACGACCCGATTGCGCCGCGGGAACCTCCCGGCACTTCCGACGACTGCGTGGCCGGTCCGCCCGATCCCGCCGAGTCGTTAGAAGGGTTCGACGACGAATGCCGAGAATCCTGCCCGCCACCCCCAAGGGCCGTATCGGGCTTACCCGACTCGGATCTGCCGGGCCGGCGCGTGCCCGCCGAAGCCGCCGAAGAATCCGAGGCCGCACCCGAGGCCGAGGGGCTGCTGAATCGAGATCCGGCGGCCGCCCGCGACCCGCGGGCGTTTGCCCCGCCGACGCTGGGGGGGCCCGACGAAACCGACGTTTCTGACGCACCGGAGCCCGAAGCCCTGCCGGCGGATCCTGCCGAGCCCGACGTATCGGCGAAGGCCACCGCGGGCAAGGCCGCCACCGCGACGCCGATGCCCAGCGCCACTGCCAAGGCGCCGACGCGTCCTACGTAACTGGAGTAATTCGCCGCTGGGTTGAGCACCACGTCGCCCGCGAATGCGACCGGCCGTACGCGAACCGATTCTTTGGCCGCACGCCGGCGACCGTGACTGGGCCGGGACGCACCCCCGCCAACGGCAGCAGCCATCTGCCCCCCTAAACCGGCTCTTCGAACTTAAGCGGGCAGTGCCAGGTCAGGGTGTCGGCGTGTCGTTGAGGTGAGGCGCCCCTGGCTTTCGGGAATCTGGATGTTGCGAAGCACTCAGAATCCGAAGGAGAGCCAGGGGCATGGTCGAGCCTACGTCGTTGTTGTTGGGGCTGGAAGGACTCGGGGTCCGCTCAGTGGTCCGGCGGCCGGATCGCACGCGGGTGGTCGAGGTGATCACTACCGATCCGAACGCCTCCCGCTGTCCGGACTGCGGGATCTCCTCGACCTCGGTCAAGGGCTACGCGGTCACTACCCCGCGCGATGTCCGGTACGGGGATGATCCAATCATTCTGCGCTGGAACAAGACCCGCTATCGCTGTCGCAACGAGACCTGCACGCGGGTGAGCTTCACTGAAGCGTTGCCCCAGGTGCCGGCGCGGCGGCGCACCACGACACGGCTTCGTGCCCAGATCGGCCGGTGCGTCGGGGATGCGGCCCGCTCGGTTCTCGAGGTCGCCGACGGCGCGGGGGTGTCCTGGCCGACGGCGCACGCTGCGTTCGTGGCCCACGCCGATACCGTCCTTGGCGAGGTGGCGCCGGTGGCGGTGCTGGGCATCGACGAGACCCGCCGCGGCAAGCCCCGCTGGACCCGCGATCAGGCCAGCGGCCGCTGGGTGCGCACCGATCCCTGGGACACCGGCTTCGTCGATCTGGGCGGGGACCAAGGTCTGCTGGGACAGGTCGAAGGGCGTACCGGGGCGGCGGTTCGCCAATGGCTCGGCGAGCAGAGCGAGACCTTCCGGGCCGGAGTCACCCACGTGGTGATCGACCCGTCGGCGGCCTACGCCGCCGCGGTCACCACCGAGCTGCTTCCCAACGCCGTGCTGGTCGTCGATCACTTCCATCTGGTCAAGCTCGCCAACGACGCGCTGACTGCGGTGCGCCGTCGGGTCACCTTCGACGCCCACGGTCGCCGCGGCCGTAAACAGGACCCGGAGTGGGCCAACCGCCGCCGACTGCTCACAGCGCGAGAACGCCTGTCGCCCAGAGCATTCGCCACGATGTGGAACGCCCTGATCGACAACGATCCCAGCTGTCAGATCCTGGCCGCGTACATCGCCAAAGAGGAACTGCGCCAGCTACTGGCCGCTGCTTACGGCCGCGGCGACGACGGCGAGATCCGCTCCCGGCTCTACCGCTTCTACAGCTGGTGCGCCACCACCAATATCCCCGAACTGCACCGCCTGGCCACCACGATCGAGACCTGGTGGCCGGCGATCCTGGCGTTCCTGCACACCGGCCTGACCAACGCCCGCACCGAAGGTTTCAACCGGCTGATCAAACAGGTCAAACGCGTCGCCTGCGGCTTCCGCAACACCGAGAACTCACGGCGCCGGATACGCTTCCACTGCACCCGCGCACAGCGGGCCAGCACCGGATTCACCACCGCGCAGTTGCCCGGTTAACTTCGAAGAGCCCCTAAACCCGTTCAGATCGCGATGCAGCACCTAGGCCGTCTTAATTATTAACGTCCCTGGACCATTTCTTTTTCTTTTTTGAAATGGAAGTTTCGCCGTGTCGGACCACGATGCTTCCATTACGACCGGTCAGTGGTGCCTCGTTGTTCGGCCAATTTCAACCGAATTGGCAGGGGAATTTGTTGTGCCACAAGATTTTTGAGCTATTCCGATGTACGCCCAGAGTCGAGTGATTGAATTTCTGCCTGTATTGGCACCCAATTAGGTTCCGCTTTCACGGGCGGGACGCTTCAGGCCGTGGGCGGTGGAAACATCCGACCTGTTGCAGAACGCGGGTGTTGGTCAGGCTCGCAGCTGATTCAGCCAGGCGCGGGCGTCGCCGACGCAGCTCCGCGGTAGCGAGAAGTGGTCGTCTTTCGGATAATCGCGGGTCTGGACGGTGCCGCCAAGTTTCTTCGCCGCGTCAACGTAGGCGGTCTGCCATAGAACCGGCACCACGGTCCCGTCGTCGAAGGCGTCGATGCACACCAGCACTGGGGCGATGGGTTTCTTCTGGGCCGCCGAGCCGGCGTCGATAGCGTCTTTCCAAGCGGCGAAGTTCAGCGGGTTCGGTTTGAGCACCGCGCCCTTGAGCCGGAACATCCGGGCGATCATGTCGTTGAGGTGATGCACCGGCTGGTTGTTCCAAGCTGTCTCGACGAGCTCAACGCCCAACGGCGTGAAGATCTCCGACAGTTTCAGTTTCGCGGGATTGGCGACGGAGTGAGCCGCGAGCACCATCACAAGATGCGAGTCGGGGGGAATGTTCGGGTCGGTCAGCGCAGCGGTGACGGACTTGGGATGCTCCAGCGCGATCCGGCCGACTCCGGGCGACATCGGCACGGTGCCGATCAGCTTCAACTCGCCGAAATCCTCCGTGTCGAGCTCGGCCACCGCCGCCGCCGCGCCGCCGCCCTGCGACCACCCGGCACATCCCAGCGTGGTTCCGGCCCCGACGTCGAGGGTGCGCGCCGCGCGTGCCAGGTAGACGGCGTCGCGGGCGTTGGTGATGTTGATCATGTACTGGTGCATGCCTGGGGTGCCGAGCCCTTGGTAGTCGGTGGAGCACACCACCCAGCCGTCATCGATGAAGCCCTGCAGGCCAGGAACCCCGTAATCGATCTGCTGGGTGGCCTCCGGCTGGAAGTAGGTGATGAGTTCGCGGGCCGGGTCGGGCTGCGCCGACGGGCAGGCGGCGTCACCCAACCCGGTAGTGCCGTGGCACCAGGTGAAGATCGGCCGTTGTTCACCGCTGGTTTTCGGGGCGATGACCAGACCGCTCACCTCGTGGGCGACGCCGTTGACGTCGCGGGAGATGTACCGGACCCGCCAGGCCCGAGCACCGGTGATCGCAGTGTCGACCGGCTCCTGGGACAGCAGAGTGCCGGGCGCGCCGGTCGGCGGTTCGGCGATCATCGACTTGGTCATCTTCTCCGCTCCGGCCGTCGCCTCAGCGACGGACCTGTCCCAGTTGTCTCCACCGCCTGCACATGCGACCGCCAGCGGAACGGCAACCGTCACGGCGGCCGATCCGGCGAGAAATCTCCGGCGTTCGATATGCATGCGGCGCATGCTACGTATGGAAGTCACTCACGCTACTCTTTGGGCCGGTCACGGCGTGCCGTTGTTGCCGTCCAGGCTGGCCTGCCGGCGCTCGTCAGCGATGCATTCCATGGTCCCGGCGTCGAGGTCACTGACCCATTTCAATACTCCCTATTCGCCTGATCCCAACAACGCTGTCCGCTTTCCGCTCCACGTCACCACGAGCGCGTCCCGCGCCCGACTGCTGGCGACGTACAGCAGCGACCGTTCCCGCAGCAGCGCCTCGGCCCGCTCCTCGTCGGGCACATTCCGCAATGTCGCGGGCGACGGCACATGCTTGTCGTCGGCTCCCGACAGGATCACCCGGGAGAACTCCATGCCTTTGGCCCGGTGCATGGTCAGGACCAGTGGATACCCCGGCGAGGCCGCGTTCTTGTCGAGGGCCCGAACGGCCACGTCCCTCTCCCCCAGTCCGCGAACGAATCGGTCGCGGTCGTCCTGGTTGCGGGTCAGTACCGCGATGCTCTCCGGTTCCACGGCCCCTTCCGCGAGCCATGACTTGATCTTGGTGGCGACGGCTTCCAGTTCGGCGGCTTGGCTTTCGCAGGCAATGAGTTCGGGTGCCGGACCGTTGCGCGCGGAACGGTAGTGCTGGGTCGTCTCATCGTTTTGTTCCAGGTCGGAGTAGTCGGCGCCGGCCAGCACGCCCACCGCGAACTGTAGGTTTTGCGCGGTGGTCCGGTAGTTCAGGGTGAGCCGGCGGGCCCTGCCACTGATCTTGATTCCGAAGCGGCTCAACACAATTGGGCTTCCGTAGATTCGTTGGTGCGAGTCCTCTGCGATGAACAGATCGTTGGGCCCTTCTGCCACTAATGCCCGCAGCATCGCCCAATGTGTGGCGTGCAGGTCCTGCGCCTCGTCGATGAGGACGTGGTCGGCCAGGTAACCACCACCGCCTGCCGCGCGAATCCGCAGCACTTCGGCAGCGAGTGCCAGAACTTCGGGGAAGCTGATCGTCTCGTCCATCTGGCTGTGTCGCCGATACGCTTCGACGAGTTTCCACAGCCCGATCCGCTGCGGCCGACTCAACCGCACCCCTCGTCCCGGGCGGGCCACCTTCGCGTACTGCTCCAGCCTGGTGATGCGATTGGCCAGCACCACGGCGACGTATTCGCTTTCCAGGAACGACGGGGCGGCTAGTCGGGCTTCGAGCCCGGATTCGACGCTGTGGGCTACTTCGCGCCATACCGCGTCGGACGCGGTGCGCCGAGATCCGAATTCGATTCCGCTGCTGCCGAATACCACTGACGAGGCTTCCGTTAGGACGCTCTCGGGAGCACGGTCGAGGATCCCTTTGCCGAGCGCATCGATGCCGCCGACGTACACACCCGGGTCACCGGGGTTCGCTGCGATCCGCAGTCCGGGGTCCAGAGCGGCGAGGTCGGCGCGAAGTCCCTGAGCCAGGGTGGCGTTGTAGGTGGTGAGGATTATCCGCGCGTCGGGGCGCTCTCTGCTGAGTCGGCGAGCCCGGTGGATCGCGACGACGGTCTTTCCGGTGCCCGCCCCGCCGGACAGCCGATACGAGCCGTTGTAGTCGGTGTCGACGTAGCGGCGCTGTTCGGGGTGCAGGAAGGTCCGCCAGGCCGCGAAGTCGCCGCCTTCGATTACTCGACGCAACTCCTCGTTGTCTTCGATGAACGCGAATTGCATTTTGGAGGCCGGCCGTTCCAGGGCCTTGATGATCTGTTGGTCCTCATCAAGCCCGGTGTCGGCGGGCTCGTCGGCGAAGCCGTGTTTCTCGCAGATGTCGTCGATAGAGATGCCGGTCGCCAAGTCGAGCAGCGCGCTGCCCTCCCAGTCGACTCCGCCCTCGGCAGCGTCGACCAGACTCGATTCATCGGGTGCGGCCATCGCCCTCGCGGCAACCGCCGGGGAGATTCCGAGCCGATCCGTGAGGTCCTCCAGGGTGTACCCGACCCCGGCGAGATAGGACAGTTCCGGCTGAG
Source organism: Mycobacterium sp. (assembly GCA_046330895.1). Lineage (GTDB taxonomy): Bacteria > Actinomycetota > Actinomycetes > Mycobacteriales > Mycobacteriaceae > Mycobacterium. The sequence goes on from JAXLRY010000012.1 coordinate 11,040, forward strand.
AAACCTCTTCGGGCGCAACTTGAGTCGCCGATTCCTGAGCAGCCGGCTCAAGGTCCCCGATCAGTCCCTCGAGGGTTCCATTGATGGGATTGACGCGCAGCGTTGCCTTTTCGGCGAGCTTGATCGCATCGTCGTGGTTCCAGGTCCCCATGTAGATGTAGGTCGGGGTGCCGGATTTGTCATCGACCTTGAAAAGCACTGCGCGGTAGTGGATATCGACGCGTCCAGTCCGTACCCGTGGATCGGTCGCCACTCGCATCGGTTCGATGTGCAGGGCGGGCGAGGTGTCGTCGGTGTTGAGTTTCTCGAAGAACTCGTAGACCTTCTTCTTGATCGAGCCGTCCAGCTTGGACATCGCCTTGCTGTTGGACGCGATCACCAGATTCGCCACTACATCACTCCGTTCGATTTCAACGCCGCCAGGATCTGCGGAACGTCTGCCGGGCAGAGGGTCCACCCATCGGCACCAATGGTGGTGTCGAATTTCACTCCGACGCGGACTTCGGCCCAGGCCAGGTCGATGACCTCGCCGTCGTCGGTCTCGTAACCGAGGGCCGGCACCGCCACGCCGGCGTCCGCCAAGGCTCGGATCAGGTCGCGTTCCGCCTCCGAGATCGCCTCATTGAGAACCAGTTCCCATTCCGCAGGCAGCGCAACCTCATCGGAGGCGACCGCGCCTTCGGTCGGCGACGAAGACAACACGGAATAGGAGCTCACCCGGTGACGTCTGCTCAAGCCCAGCCAGTTCGACAGCCGCAGCCATTCCTTCCAGGCTTTACCGTCCAGGCTGCCGATCTGCTGGTCGCGATCGTCGACCGCAACGACGGCGCGCGGCGGGTCGTTCATCGTGTGCACTCCTGCCGTCACTGCGAGGCCGCCTTCAACGAAGGCCCAGCACACGTCAGATCCGTCCGCCGCGAACGGTGCCATTCCATCAAGGGCGGCCGTCGCCGCAGCAGCAATCGACTCCGAGTCGGAGCGCGCACGATTATCACTGCGCACGAAGAGAAACGGCAGGTAAGTGCCGAATTTTCCCCAGGCGTCCACATCCGGGTCGACCATGAACTCCAGCAGTTGGGTAACCGGGTCCTTCGCCAGTAGTCGGATGAGGCTCGGTTTGACGTGGAACTGCCCGGTGACGATGCTGGCCGCCTTCTGCTCGAACCACGCGGGTTCGGCCGATTCCCCGGTCTTGAAACGCTGCAGGTCCTCGTGGCCGAATGACCACACCACATAGCCGGCGCTTCGTAGGGCGGCTCGTTTGTTGACGTCATCGAAAACCCGGTTGATCTCGGCGGTCGCGTGGAACGCCCGGCCGTCGGCGAAGATGGCGATCTGCGGGATGTCGGGGTCGGCGGTTTGTAGCACGAAGTCCGGCTTGACGAAGTCGAGTGAAACCTGTGGCCGCAGTGACCATTTTCGTGGCGTCCGGCCCGGCAGTGTGATCGTCGCCGAGGGTCCGTAGCCACCGGGTTTTTCGACGACGGCTGCGCCCATACCCTTCAGCCGCTCGACGAAGGAGAAGTAGAAGTCCCGTTCCAAAAATGATTCGTCACTGATCGGTGTTGGCGGAGGCGCCTTTTCGCTGACCCCGGCGGTCCAGTCGTCGAGGTCGGGGGTGGCATGCGCGCCGACGCCGAGGATTCCTTCGAGGAGTTTCAGCGCGGTGGCGCGCGACACCTTGTCCATCTCTTGTGGCGGTGCGAAGGGAAGCAGGCACCGGTGGCATGCGAGCCGGTCCTCGTCTCGGCACGGGCATTCCCTGACGACCCATCGCGCTTCGGCGAGCACCGCCCAGACCTTGGCATGGTCGGAGAACTCGGCGAGGTACCCGGTACCCCCGGGAACGGTGTCGTGGATCAGCAATGCACGCCGCTCGGGCGCGCGAACCGCGTCGCTGATGGCGGTGACAGCGAGATGCTCGGGTGAGCCGCCGATGACCTGACGGAGGCCCAGCATTATTGCGGCCGCCAGGCTGGGGTGGGCGAAGCTGTCGTACTCCATCTTCGGCGGGAGGTGCAACAGCACACCTTGGGTTCGCAGCTTCCGCGCGAGCGCGATCTCGCGCACATCCTCGGTCGCCATGTCACGCAGTCGGCACCAGGTGCGGTGTTCGTAGCGGTTATTGCGACCGGCGGCCACGTCGAGCTGACCGCACGATGCGCAGACCCGAAACAATCCGCTGGCGGTCTCCTGCCCGGCGATGATGCGTTTCTTGCCCTGTGAGGTGCGCTTACCCAGGTTCAGCCAACGAATGTCCATGCGGCGCAGATACTCTGCACCGAATTCGGATTCGGCGTGGAACCAGGTGCGGCCCACGTAGGCGGGATCGATGTCGGCGGCCACGCTGACTGTGAAGGGTTCACGTTTGCGTTCGTCGCGAATGTCGTTGATGGCGGCCTCATCTCGACGCACCTCGGCTGACACTCGCGTCATCTCGACGACGTGCAGATGCTGGCTGACATCGGCGATGCCGCCGTTGTGACAACGCGGGCAGGAGGCTACGACAGGCACCCCGCTTGTGACCGGACCGATCCTGGCCCACCCGCACTGCGGGCACACCTGCCAGGCATAGATATTCGACTCGCCGCTGCCCAGATCGACCGCGTCGATGGTCACCGCCAAGCCCTGGGCGTAAAAGGTTGCGCCGGGGGCCAGTTCGGTCAGGGCCACCCGGGATCCACGGCGGTAGCTGAGTTCCTCACCCATGTAGGCGTTGGTGTCTGGATCGATCCAGGTGACGCCGACATCAAGGGTGACTGTGTCGTCGAGCAGCGTGTAGTTGGGCAGCACGCCGTAGCGTTCGAGCACCGAGATCCAGTAGTCGCGGGTCAACGAGTTGATCTGAGCGCCAAGCAGTTTGCGAGATCCCTTGGCGATCCGAAGTGCGCGTTTGTCGTCGTCGGTGGCGGCGGGCGACGCGGCTCGCCGCTCGAATTCGGGCAGATCGGCCTCGACCGTGGCCAACCGGGCAGTCAGTTCGTCGAGATCGCGCTGCCAGTGATAGGCGGCAGACATCAGGTGCTCGGTCAGACCGCTCTGACCGCCATCCGGCGGTGGAGTGGCCCAGTGCTTCAGCGCCGCAGCGGAATCCGCGCTCAGGTGGTCGCCGAACTGACCGAGAAATCGATCCAGGAGTGCATCAGCCTCGGCTGCGGCGGTCTCCATCAGGCGGACCAACCAGCTTTCGGCGCCTGGGTCGCCCAGGACTGCGCGGGCATCCTTGGGTGCCTCCATCTGGGGATCGCGGGCAAAGCCGTCGATGATGTGGGCGACGTACTGTCGCTGCAGGATTTCCTCGGCGCTCAGGAACGTCGCCGGGGGTCGCACATCCCCTTGGATCACCGAGAGCGGTTCGAACAGCTTCGGCAGATGCTCGCCTCTCCCGCGCACGTATGCCAGTACCAGCGAGTTGCCGGTGAGCCGCCCAGCCCTACCCACTCGCTGCAGATACGACGCCACCGATCGCGGCAGCGAGCCGAGCATGACCGTTGACAGGTCGCCGATGTCGATGCCCATCTCCAGCGTCGGGGTCGCGACGAGCACGTTAGGGGCCTGCGGATCGGTGCCGCCGCGCTTGAAGGCGTTTTCGTAGCCGAGCCGAACGGTGTTGGGCAGCAGCGAGGTGTGCTCGCGTGCCACGACTCGCTTCATCTCGGTGGAGTCGTACAGGCGACGGTAGAAGTTGTCGGCACGGGGCGCACGGTGCAGGCTTCCGGGACAACGAGTCAACACGCACGGGGCGCCGTCGAGTTCGTCGACGGTGGTGATGCTCCCCGGCACGGGCGTCTGGCAGACGTCGCAGGCCAGCAGGTGCCGCTCGCCGAGCAGCGCCTCGACGGTGGGCGCGCTCACCTGGACGGTCGCCGGGGCCAGTCCGTACACGGTGGAGCCGGTTTCGGTGAGGACGGTGCTGAGCACCATCTGTTGCGCGAGTTCGGCGAATAGCGCTTTGACCAGGAATGCGCCGTCGTGCGGGCTGATATCGAGGCAGCGGGAAGTCCAGATGGCGTACCACGAGGAGTTCGAGGTGATCGGATCGAATCCTTCGGGCAGCGCCCCTGTTCCGGACTTCAGTGCGGGAAATGCCGGTGCGGCACGGCCTTTCGGAAAGGCCGGCATGCCCTGGCCGCGCGGCCGGCCGCCCCAGATGTGGTAGCGGTTGGCGTTCTTCTCCAGGTAGGGCCGTAGCCAGTCATGGTGGATCCCTCCCCGGGTGCGGACACGTTCAACCGTTCCGCGCACCCAGTGCGCCAACGCCTTGTCGGACAGGCCTGTCAGCGGAAATTGTGTGGAGTCGGTTTTGTCTATTGCGCGGCGGCCGATGATGAGCGCCCGGTCCGGCGCCCCGAGGTACACCTCGGCGGCGACGCTGCCGGTGAGCTCCAGTGTGCGGCCGGTGCGGGACTGCAGCCCGAACTCCATGTCGACGTCGAACTGCAGGCGCCGTTTGGCCTTGTTCTCCGCCGCCCGTCGAGTGTTGGGATGGACCTCGGGATTCCAGAAGCCGATGAACTCGTCGCGGTCGACGATGTCCGGCGGCAGCAGCTGATATCGCAACATCGGGTCGCCTCCGGCGCGCGCGACGACCGCTTGGGCCAACTCGGTCAGGTCGAGTTCGTTGTCGCCGAGTGCCCCGCGCAACGCGGTGCGCAAGCTGAGGCTGTGGGAGCGCGCCTGGACGAATCCGGCGCGGTGCGCGGCGTCCTGCACGCTGTCGGTGAACATCAACGCCTTCTTCTCGCCGGCGTCAAGATTCTTGTCGCCGAACAGGTTCGACAGCGTGACGGACAGCTGGGTGGCGACCGCGCTTCCCATGAACCGGATGCCGTCGGCCGCTCCGCACGCCGGACACATATCGTGGGTGGACTGTTCGTCCGCGTCGGGTCCGACGAGGGTCAGCACCGGCAGAACCCGGCCGTCGAGCATCTCCATGCTGTCCGGGTCGGGCGTGGTGTCGAGAAGTTCGCGGTGGTCGAGGTGGAACCAGCGCAGGCCTTCGACCCCGGTGGCCACCTGCGCCTCGGCCGGCGCGGAAATCAGCGCCCTAAAGCGTGAGGCACCTGCCGCGTGGTCGGCGCGGATGGCTTCGTCTGTGACGTCCAGGGCGCTGCCGGTGGGCGCCAGCCGTGCGCCCCACCCGGAACGCCCGCAGTGCCGGCAGTACACGGCCGGGAGAAACAGCTCACTCTCGTCGGCGACCGCGCCGTCATCCGACCACCGATAGGCTGCGGCGGAACGGACTGCCCGGTCGACTCGGCTGAGTTCCCTGATCCACAGGTGAACATCGACGCCAAGGGCGGCGCGGCCCGTTTCGGCGCGGATGTGGGACAGCAGCGCAAAGATGTATTCCAGCAGGCGAATTCGCTGAGCCCGAACTCGCGCGGCATCCCTATCGGCGGCGATGACGGGGAACACCTGCTCAGCGAGATCGGTCAGCGACTTCGCTTCGACGCTGTGGGCGAGTACCTCGACTATCAGGGGGTGGCGCTTGATCTGATCGAGCATCTCCCCTGTGGCCAGGGAACCACTGGATGGTGTTGTGGTGTCGAACAATTCGTCGAACACGGCCGCAGCGATGGCGTGATTGTCGGCGGCAACGTGCTGTGCGGTGGTGATCCGGTCGACTGCTTCGGGTAGCGCCGGGTCGGTGGGAACGAAGTCGCCATCGCGGGCGCTGCTTCGCTGAGTCAACCACTGCTCAGGGGTGAGCCGAGTCTCCTCGATTACCGAATCCGGCTCGAATCGCTCGCCGAACACGGTGTGGGCGAAATCCAGCATGGCTAGCGGAGCGCTTCCCGAGCCTAGTGTGGCCGACGTGGCGACCGGGGTGACCCGCCCCAGCGGACGGGAACGGTCGTCGTCAGTGACTTTCGAGGAGGCATTCCAGTGACTCTTGAGAGTGAGGCCCAACCGGCGCAACAGCATTGCCACGTCGGTGCCTTGCGCGCCGTCATAGGTGTGGAACTCGTCGAGCACCAAGAACTGCAACGATTCAGCTGACAGCCGCCACATGTCGGCGCGGCCGGGATGCAGCAGCATGTGGTCGAGCATCTTGTAATTGGTGAGCAGGATGTCCGGCGGCGCATCGTGCATCAGCGCCCGGTCGGTGATGAGGCCGTCGGCCGACACTCGGGTGCGCCCCCCGGTGGACTGCTCGCCGGTGTACAGCCCGGCAGTGACCGCTGACAGCGCGGGATCACTGGAGATCAGGGCGGCCAGCCGCTCCGCCTGGTCGTTGGCCAGCGCGTTCATCGGGTAGAGGATCAGCGCCTTCATCCCGGTGACGCCGGCTTTCCGCGCCCGCAGAACGTGATCGAGAACCGGCAGCAGGAACGCCTCGGTTTTGCCCGAACCGGTCCCCGTCGTGACCAGGGTGGGCTGCGGGCGGTCACGGTGCTTGGTGGACAACCGCTCGAAGGCACGAGCCTGATGACCGTAGGGAGTGAAACCCTCAGGCCACCAGTCGAGGTGATCCGCCCAGTCATCGGCGGCCGGCGCAAACGGCAGCCGCAGCCGAACATACGGCCCCTTGAACATGCCGGTGTCGGGGTCACCGACGAAATCGGTCAGCGCCGCCCGTGCGTCAGGATCGGTCAGCGCGAATGTCGTAGCCAGGTAATCCGTCAGACCCTCACGTAGATGCTCTGCCTGCAGCGTTGGTAGTAGTGCGCCCATCAGATCCGTTCCATCGGCGCCGCGACCTGATCGATTTGGCAGCGGCCTTCACCCACGGAGGTCGACGTCATAGCCCCATCACATCAGGAATGCAGGTGCCTTCACCGAAGAATCCGACGATGTTGACCCCCAAGCGCGCCGTGCCACGCATGTCCGTTCAGTCACATTCGCTACTGCTTGGGGTTCGTCGCGAAGATCTCGCCCTTGGGACTGACCCGGTTCTGAAGTGGCATCGGGCGACCATAACGTCGACGTCCGACATCGAGGGTAGGGTACCGCGCCGGGCAAGGCGTCGCGTGCCTCGGGTGCTGAAACCCTCAGCAGATTCGTACCGAATCATGTTGGCGGACAGCACAAAATGTCACCGAAGGCTGGTAGCATCGCACACATGTTCGAATTGCTCTCATCGGTCGATGACACCGCCGACGAGGCCCAGCTCATCGAAGCCATCTCCCAACTTGAACGGGTCAAGGCCGCGGCCACCGCCAGGCAGGCTCGATTGACAGCGGCGTTCGACGCGGCACGGCGTTCAGCCGAGGCTTCGCGGGGCGTTCCGGCCGAGCGCCGTGGACGCGGAATCGGTTCTGAGGTGGCATTGGCTCGGCGGGACTCGCCGGCCCGCGGCGGACGGCATGTCGGATTTGCGAAGGCTCTGGTCCATGAAATGCCTTACACCCTGGCCGCGTTGGAGGCTGGTGCCCTCGACGAGTGGCGGGCCACCATTGTGGTTCGCGAGTCGGCGTGTCTCGATGTCGACGATCGGGGCCGGCTTGACGCCGAGTTGTGCTCCGATATGGCGGCGCTGGAAGGTTTGGGCAACCGGATGTTGGCAGCTGCGGCCAAATCGATCGCCTATCGCCTGGACCCGCACGCAGTCGTGGATCGGGCGGCAAAGGCTAGCGCTGACCGCACCGTGACCATCCGCCCCGCACCCGACACGATGACCTATGTGACGGCGCTTCTTCCTGTCGCGCAGGGTGTTTCGGTATACGCCGCGCTGAAGCGCGAGGCCGATGTTTGCAGCGACGGACGATCGCGGGGCCAAGTCATGGCGGACACGCTGATCGAGCGGGTCACTGGTCGCAGCGCCTCAGAGGCCGTACCGGTAACGGTCAATCTGGTGATGTCCGACCAGGCGCTGATAGGTGTCGAGAGTAGCGCGGCCGTGATCGCGGGATACGGATCGGTCCCTTCCTCAGTCGCGCAGCGAATCATCTCCGAGGCGGTGACGGATGAGCGGTCGCGAGCCACACTTCGCCGGTTGTATGCGAATCCCTCAAGCGGCGCGCTGGTAGCACTGGAATCACGATCACGGCTGTTCCCCAAGGGGTTAGCCGATTTCATCGGCCTGCGTGACCAGTGCTGCCGGACACCGTACTGCGACGCACCCGTCCGCCATCGCGATCATGCCGACCCGCACCGCAGCGGCGGCGCTACCACGGCGGTGAACGGGCTCGGCCTGTGTGAAAGGTGCAATTACGTTAAGGAAGTCGCCGGTTGGCAGGTCACGGCCGAAGTAGGCGCCGGTGGTCGGCACACCGCGGAGTTCATCACGCCCACTGGCGCGCATCACCACTCAACGGCACCGCCAATGCCGGGAACGCCCCGATCACAGCCCACCCAAATAGAGGTGTGGCTCAATCGTGAGCTGGTTCAGATCTTCGCTGCTGAATCGAATACTGATCAATACATGGTCTGTGCCGATACCCCGGCACAATGAGGTCGTGCTGAATTCATGGCCGATCGTCTCCGCCGACGATTGGTCTGTCGCGGGCCTTGAGACCCAAGGTCAGCACCCCCACAATTGGCTCAAGCATCCTTCGCAGAAGCGCACCTGGCTCTTCAAGCCGGCGCGACCGGTTCGCGATCGATCGCTCAGCGAAGATACAGCGGAGAAAATCGCCAGCGAATTGGCGCGGCTCGTCGGGATACCTGCGGCACCGGTTGAATTGGCCATCCGACACGGCGTACGGGGCGCGTTGGTGGAGGACGTGCGATTACCGAACTGGGAACTTCAGGCCGGGCAGGCCCTCATTCCTGAAGTCGTGCCGGACTACGACCCGGGCGACCCGGAGCACCGCGGGCACAATCTGGAGACGATCCAGCGAGCGCTAACGAGGTTCGCGAAGCCTCCCGGTTCAATGCTGCCAGCCGCATTTCGCGCATTCGACGCATTCGCCGGATACCTCGTGTTTGACGCCTTGATCGCTCATGGTGATCGCCACGACCGCAACTGGGCCATCCTTGTGCCGCCGCTTGAATCAGACGAAGTGGAGGCGCTGTGCCCGTCGTTCGATCATGCGGCAAGCCTGGGCTTCACGCTGACCGACAAGAACCGCGTTGACCACTTGCGCGATGGGACCGTGCCCCGATGGGCAAGCCGCGGGAAGGCGTACAGGTTCGAGCACCGCGCCGGTTCTCGCTGGCGCACGCTCGTGGACCTGGCGGCTTAAGCGATATCGATGTGCAAACCGGCAACACGCGATTACTGGCGCGTGCGCATCACGTCGATCGACTCTGATGCGGTGATGGGCTTGGTAGCCGCCGCACCCGGGGTGTCTGAGGTGACCCGCCGCTTCACTACCGAATTGGTCATGGTCAATCGAGGGAGATTGCTTGATGTCCTCAGCTGAGATGCTCTCACCGGCGACGACCCGCGCGGTGCGACGTTTTGCGGTTGCCTGGCGAAATCGGCAACGACGACTCATCACCCCCGTTGGCGTACTTGATCATCGGGCTATCGGCTACCGATTCCGGTACCTCGACGGTGTGGGCGGCGCTGTTGAAGGATTCCGCCCTTTCATCGGATTCCCGGAGCTCAACCGCATCTACGAATCAGCGCGGCTGTGGCCGTTCTTCGACCTACGTGTGATGGACCGAAAGCGGCCGGACTACCCGCAGTACGTGCGCTGGCTTGGACTGACAACCGCGGCATCCCCGCTCGATGTACTCAGCCGCAGCGGCGGGCAGCCAAAAGGTGACAGTGTGTTTCTCGCTGAGTCACCGTTAGTTGCTGACGACGGCGCAACCGAGGCGATCTTTCTGGTTCGCGGTGTTAGCTATGCGGTCCACCAATACGACTCGGAAGCCGCTGCGGAATCGCTGCGAGCAGGCGATCGCCTCACGCTCGTGGACGACTCCACAAACGAGGCGAATCCGCGAGCGCTGCTTCTCGAAACCTCTGAAGGCGCTCCCGTGGGTTGGATCCCGGACCTCCTTGTCGAGTACGCACATCAAGTTCGAATTGGTGGCGGCTTCGTAGAGTTGTTGCAGAACAACGGACCTGCCGCGCCATGGCACGCGCGACTGCTGGTACGGATGTCAGGCACTGTGACCCCGGGGACTGCGATGTTCACCGGCGGCGTGTGGCCGGCGCTCGACTGAGCGGCGGCCCTTACACTGAGGAAAGTGCACTCTGATGCGGCCGGTGAAACAAACGGCTTCGGGACCGGCGTTAGAGATGACCTGCGGGTCTGTGCTCTAGTCGAATGGCCCCGGCCTCGCGTCACGCTTGAGGCCGGGGCTTAACGAATTCCCAGCCCGCTGAAGTGCTTGTGCGCCAACTCCATATCGCGCTCACGGTCGACGCCCGCGAACGGTTCGACGTAGGTCACGCCATCGACGGTGAAATCTTCGGGCTTCGCCTTACCCTTGCGGTATTCCGAGGCCAGCTTGCCCGGCAGCTGACGGCCGTTCGTGTCGTAGAGTGCATCGCGCTCGTACTTCTGCAGCACCGGGAACTGAGTGCGATAGATGGTCAACAATTCCTCGGCGGTGATGCCCAACATGATCGCGACGATGGCATCGATCTCCAGGAGAGCTTGACGACGGTCGCCGGCTCGGCGCAGCGGGGTTGACCACTGCCAGTTCGGGGTGACCTGGCCGAGTGGTGCGCGGTCTTTGTAGTCGACGCCGAGGTGCGGCACCCACGAATCCTGTTGCCAATTCTCGTCGTACAGCTCTTGCCACAATGGGGCGTACGGGCGGACGAGGCAGTTGAGGCGCAGGGTGCGGAGGATGAGTTGGGGTTCTAGGGGGTGGTTGCGGATGTGGGGAATCTTGGCGATCGGCTCGCGATTGACGTTCGTGATGCCCATCACCTTGAAGAGAAAGTCAACAACGATTGATGACGATGCGCCCGCAGCGCACACGGTGTCTATGTGGGACTCGGCCGCCAAGACTTGCACGCCGTGTATATGTGCTGGACCGGGGCAGACAAGCGCCGCGTGAAGCGTGCGAACATTCGCTGGCTGTCCCATCGCGCGCCATGCAAGCCGGAAGTAGCTGGAACTTGGCTCGCCGTGCCACTTCGGATACGCGGCAAGGTATTCGGCGGCCGGCTTCGCGACCTGGTAGCTGGTTCGCGGAATGAAGTCCTCGCCGATTGCTTCGAGGTTGATCTCCGAGGTGTCCAGGTTGTTCCGCATTGTGGCGTTGGGTTGCTTGAACAACGGTGTCGCCACGGTAAAGTGCGGCCCCTGCAGGATGACGTTCGCCCAGTCCTCGGGAACTGCCGACTCCGAGCGGAAATAGCCCAGCTTGCGGTCAGCGGACTCATGCCACCCAGCGGTCCACTCGAACGCGATAGCCCCGAGCCGTGGAGCAGCGGCGATCTTGTCGAGCACCTCGGCGCTGGCCCGGTTCACCGCATACAGCATGCGCGCTTCGTCCAACGGGGTGCCGGGCTCGTCGATCAGCGCGGCCCACGCGGCGAGGTACGATTCGGTGACCTCGATGATCCGCTCCGCGTGGGGGCGTAGATCCCAGTTGCCGTCAGTATCCTTCACTCCCGGCACCGCCGTCGAACCGTCATGGTCGATTGACCGACTCGCCGCATCCGGGTGATAGAGCGACGCCGCATTCAGGAATCGCACCGCAGAGTTTGAGCCGTAGATATGAACGCCGAACACAATGGCGTGGTCGATCTCGAAAAGACTGAGTTCGTTCTTGAACTGCCAGTGCCGCCGCAACCTCCGATACGTCTCCCGCCGCAGCCCCTTCGCCCGCAACTCCGTGAAATGACTCTCCGGATGAATCAGTCCGACAATGCCTTTCACCGCCATTGACCGCCAGGTCCGATCCATGAAGCAGCGGTATAGGTCCGGTTGCAGACCAGTCAGCACGGGCCGGTCGACTCCCGACCCCAGGTGCTCCTTCACCCCGGCCTGCATTGCCCGCTCATCCAGGAACACGCTCAGCACTCCCGCGTCACCCAACGTCGCCCCCCGCTTCTCCCGGATCACCGCTTCGGCAGCCTTATCCGTCAGCTGCCACCACGGGTCGAACTCTGCCAGCACCCCGGCCTCGTCCCAGTCAGGCCGCACCCACGGGGGGTTGCCGACCTGGAGGTCGAAGCCGCCGTGGGCGAACACTGGCGCGAAGTCCAGCTCCCAGTGAAAGAAGCCCTGCACCTTGGCAATTGAGTCTGCGACGGTCAGCCATGGAAGACCGTCGAGCGCTTTCTGGATCGGAAGTGACTGGGAGAAAACCCGGTCGTTGTCTTCGGCGAGGTCTAGTTCGTTCCAATCGAGTTGATGGGCGAGGCTGGTCTGCCCGTACTTCTCGAACTTTCCGGCCTTGGGTGGCACACCGAGGATCGCTTCCACTCCCCCGACCCACTGGTCCCAGTCCGGCGGGTCGATGTCGGTGGTCAGCGGCCATGACCACAACGCGCACCAGGCGTTCATCACTCGGCGCAGACGGCGGTAGGCGCCGTTCTGGTCCTGCAACACCGTTTCGATCTGCTCGCGGGAGACCGCTTTCCGTTTCTGCGATGCCGCAGCCTTCGGCTGGCCCCACAGGTCGATGTCGCGGCGGATCTCCGATTCGGCGATGGTCAGGCGACGCAGCGTGAACTGCCACAGCGTCTCGACTCGCTCCGCCAGCGCCGCGAGCCGCTTCTTGATCGTTGCGCTGGGGTTCCCGCGAATGCCGTTGCGCCACAGCCGCAGTTCCTCGCGCTTCTCCGGCGCATACGTCTTGGCTTCGGCGGTTTCGATCACCGCACCCCAGCCCTGCGAGGGCAGCAGGAAGTGGTGGATACCCGAACCGATGCCCTCGCCCAGCGGAACATCATTGGGCACGGCCGTCAGCCATGCCTTCTTCGCCAGCAGAGTGGGCGCGTACACCGCGCGGCGGGCGCCGATCAGGGAGTTACCGCGGCGCAGGTGCAGGCCGAACCAGGGCGCTTGCAGGCCGGCGACCATGGTGTCGAGCCACAGCGAGATTTCGGCCAGTTCCACGGCGGTGGCGTTGAGGTCGACCCCATACACCTGGTGCAGGGCGAGGTAAGCCTTGACCTTCTGCAGCTCGACTTGGTACTGGTCGGCGTCGATGACCTGGCCGACCTCTTCCTGCTTGCGTTTGAGGTACTCGGCGGCCAGTTGGCGGACCGCCTCGATCGCGAACGCTCCGGAACCCAAAGCCGGCTCGCAGATGGTGAGTTGCAGGATCTGGTCGGAGGTGGTGCGTCCGCCGTCCTGGTCGAGCAGCTCCTCAAGTGCTTGGGAGACAACGAACTTGGTCAGGACTTCCGGGGTGTAGTAGGAGGCGGACTGCTGGCGTTCACGGCCCGCAAGGCGGTACACGAACGAGCCTTCGCGGTGGATCACCGGGACCTGCTCGCCGGTGGCCTCGTTCAGCATCGTGACGAAGTCAGACTTGGCCAGATGTTCGGCACGGATCACCGGAACCACCCACGAGCCCTTCTCCGGGTCGCCGTTCTTCGCCACCTCGTAGAGGTCTTCGGTGGCGAAGAAGCCGGTGTAGGACATCAACCCCTCGTACACCGCGCCGAGTTGGTTGATGCCGAGCTCGGCGTAGGAGATGAAACCACGGTCGGAACCCTTGCGCCCCTTGGATTCCTTCGAGAGCAACAGGTGCTGCAACACCTTCTGAGTAGCCTCGTTACTCAGCCCGACTTCATCGATCAGCGCCGTGGCGGCCGGGGCGAACAGGTCGGCGCGCAAAGCGTTGAACTCCAGACCGGGGGCCGGGTCGTCGGCGGTGTCGGCCGCCGGCTGCGCGGGCTGATGCCCCCGGTCAACCAGCTCGAACAGGGTGGCCAGTGACTCATACAGGTGGGTGCCGGATTTGGCTGTGGGCGAAACCAGTTCGGTCAGGGTGAGTTCGCGCAGCCGGTCCAGGCCGTAACCCTCAGCGTACTCGGGCGCACCCGAGGGCAGCACCTTCATCTCCGGGGAGGCTTCGGCGTAGAGCAGGAACAAGATCCGGTACAGGAAGCGCAGCGACTGCTTGGCCAGTTGTTGCGCGTCGATCTGTTCCAACGCCCAGCCACGCTCGGCACGGCGGCTCAGCACATCGTTCGCGATGATCTCGATGGACAGCCGGATACCCTCCCGCAGATCCTTCGACACCCCCACGGTGTGCTTGACCGAGTCCTCTAAAACCCCTGTCCACCAGATGTTTCCGTCGGCATCGGGCACCAGCGCCTGGCGGCCCAGCATCGCTGCGACCCGGTCGATCTCGCCGCCACGTTTGTCGTCGCGGCGCTCGGCCACCACCAGCAGATCCACGGCAAGATAGCGCCCCTCGGCCCAGCGTTCCGCCTCGGCCAACAACAACCACTGCCCGGCCTGAACCACAACGAAGGCGGGCGGTTCGTCGGCGCGGAACGCCGCCGACACCGCCTTGGACACCGCTGTAATGGGCTTGTTGTCCTCCACGCCAGGCTCCAGCAGCCGACCGGTCTGCGGGTCGAGCAGATCGTCGATGGAGTCGACCGGGACGGCCTGCAGGAAAAGCGTGTCTACGATTCCAACGAGTTTGGCTGCGGGAAGGCGCAATTCGGTACCCGCCCGCTCCCCCGTGTAGTCCACCAGTTCGCCGGGGAATCCCAGAACGCGACGAATCAGTGCGTGCGCGGCGCCGACGCCATCGGGGTGCTCGGCCAGCGCCGACAGCGAAGCATGCAACTCCCCTACCGCGGCGAGCACATGGCGACGCACCGTGTCGCGGCCCTCGGCTGCCTCGGCGTCCCACCGCTTACGCAGCTCAATGACCTTGCCCTGAAACGACTCCTTCACTGAGTCGGTGGTGAAGTAGTGCTCGCTGATCCAGTCGTCGCCGACGACGATGGAGTCGTAAGAGGGCACGGCTCAGGCCTCCTGTCCAGCGACAGGGGTGTCCGCAGCGACGATCACCAGCAGTGGGCGAACCAGTTGCTGTGTCGGCGCCAGCAAATCGGCCAGCCGCTGCTCGTCGGTGATCCGCTGGCCGAACAAGCCGACCCGCGACTTCTGCGCTCCGCGCAAGTCCAGCCGGTCGGCCTCGGCATGCCAGCGATCGGCGCGCCCGCGCCACTGCGCCAGACGCTCGGTGGTGGCGGCCTCCTGAGCGTCGAGAACCCAGCGCATCTCGCGGCGCGCGTGTTCGACGGCCACCGGGATCAACGCCTGATAAACATCGGCGTCGGCGACCGGGCCGGGGTTCGCCGAGCCGGGCTTCAGCGCGGTTCCGGAGGTGAGGAACGCGAGGTCCTCCAGCGGCTCGACAACACAAAACTCCGGATTGGCCTGGTTGGGGAACACCGCGGTGGAGAACACCCGCGAAATGAGTTGTCCCCGTTTGTTAGTCAGCGTTCCCATCACCAGCACGGTCGGGGCGTCGACGTCGCCGCGAATCGCAAACACCTGATTTCGGCCCAGCGCGGCGAGCGCGCGATCGCTGGCCCAATCCAGCACCGGATGCAACGGACCCAGGTAGTGGGCCTCGGGCCACGTGGTGTTGTTGACGCCCTTGCCTTCTCGGGCCAGGCGCAATTGGGCATGGCCCACCTGAGTGGAGGTGGCAAGCTTGAGCCGCTCAAACACCCGGCCGTGCTGCAGATAGTTCTGCGGGAGCTGGGCCAGCCGCTGACGAAGATCGCGCGGCGGGGTCAGTTCGGCGATGCCGTGCGGAGCGCTCACGGTCCAGCCGACGCCACCGCGCTCTGGTGCCGCATGTGGCAGGTCGTGGAAGGCCGCGTGCAGCGCCTCGTCCAGAAACGTGAGGTCGTCGGGGTACAGGCTCTGGCGTGGCGAGGCGGGAAGTGTTGCCATGGCGTCGTCGATCACGTCGAACTGTGCGAAGAAGGCGTCGAGATCGCTGCCGTCGGCAACCTGATCGGCGGTGCGGACCGCGTCTTCGAATGCCGCGCCCTTCGCCAGCACGTCGCGGATCGCGTTCTCCTCCTCGGTGACGCTGTGCTTCCCCATCAGCGAGGCCACATCGCCGAGCGTCGAATGCGCCTGGTTCTCCCGCTCCAACAGCCGGGAGAGCACCCGCAGGTCGCCAGAGAAGTCCGGGTCGGACGGCTCGAGGATCAACGAGGAGATCACCGGCGGATGCTTCTGCCCGTAGCGGTCGATCCGGCCGTTGCGCTGCTCGATGCGGGTCAGGCTCCACGGAATGTCGTAGTGGATCAGGTGGTGGCACTGGGCATGCAGGTTCACGCCCTCGGAGGCGACGTCGCCGGTGACCAGCACCCGAATCGGTGAGGTTTCCAGCTTGAAGCTGTCGACGATCTCCTGCTGCTCGACGTCGGACAGACCGCCGTGCAGCATCTCGACATGCTCGCCCTTGATGCCGAGGGCTGCCGGAAGGTGGTCGCGAAGCCATGCCAACGTGGCGATTCGTTCGGCGAAAACAACTGCGCGGGTGGGTGATCCGCGTCCCACGCCGATGTCCTTGAGCAACTGCACCAGGGCGGCGAACTTGCCGGCCTGCTGAGCCAGAGCCTTGCCGTTCAGATTCTGGAGAGTCTGAAGCGCTTGCAGTTCCCTGTTCTGGGCCGGGTCATTGGCGTCGAGCTTGCTGCAGCGCTGCTTGATCGATTCGGCCAGCGCCGCCGGTGATGACAGAAACGCTTTGGCCAGGATCCAGGGAAACAAGGCCTTGGTGTCGCCGGAGTACGGCGAGCTCCCAGTCGCCGGGTGCAGCCAGGTCTGGGACAGCTCGGCGGCCACCGCGTCCTCTTCCGGCGAGGGCTTCACCGGCAGGTGCACCGGCTCGGCGCGCTCGGCCCAGTCGCTACCCACTTCGGCCGCCACGTCCGGGCTGTGCCGGTGCCGGCGGATCAGCAACGTCTCGACGTCGGCCCTGGCGAAGGTTCCGTCGGCTTTGACGACGGTGGGATCGAGCAGACGCAGCAGCTCCGCGAACGATTCCTCCTTGCCGTTGTGCGGGGTGGCCGAGGCCAGGATCAGCGCCTCGGTATTAGGCGCTAGTACCCTGGCCAGCTCGTTGTTCTGGGTGCCGGTGTTCGTGAGGTTGTGCGATTCATCGATGACAACGGCGTCCCACTGCTGGCGTTCCAGGTGCGCCTTGTAGCGGGGGCTCTTGAGGGTGTCGATCGAGATGATCGCCCGTTTGAAGTAGGTGAACGGATTTCGGGTGGCGGGCAGCTTCTGACGGACCTTCTGGATGCCGGTCGAGTCGAGACGGACGAACGGCAGAGCGAAACGGCACCACAGCTCGTGCTGCATCTGTTCCAGCACATGCTTGGGCGTGACGATCAAGATCCTTTCGCCCCTGCCCCGGCGGACCAGCTCCGACAGGATCATCCCGATTTCCAGGGTCTTGCCCAGCCCGACCGCATCGGCGATCAGGATTCGGGGTCGAATATGTTGCGGATCAAGAGCTTTGGCGACTGCCGCCTGCTGATAAGCCAGGGCGTCGGCCAGCATGCGCGTGGACACCGTGAGCGCCTGATCCCCGTATGGGACCGGCGTCTTTCGGAGTAGCGCCTCAAGCCATAACCGCGACTCGCGGTAACCGGAAGAGCCGTCGGCGACGACCTTGGCCTGCTTCGGATCCTGGACCTCGATCGTGTCGAGGCTGGAGTAAAAGGCCGCCGTCGTCTCGGCGACGAGTTCCGAGAGCCCGCGCACCCGGACCAGCCATCCATCGGCGCCCTGCTCAGCCGAAGTGACCAACCATTCCTCATCGCGGACGACCACTATGGAGCCGGGCGCGACGTTGAGGTCGGTCGTCGGTGCGGAAATGGTTCCTCCTTCGCGATCGTCCTTGAACCTAGCGCCCCGACACCACGATGTTTCCACTCTGCGATTCCTTCAACAACCCTCGCGCAATTCCATCTCGCAATGCGTCGTCTAGTCGGGCATTGATGGCTTGAGTCCGCCGGCGCCCACCGAATAGCGCCAGCGCCTCGCGCTTGATGTCCTCGGGCTGTATTCCGCCGGTTTCTTCAGCCACGATCGCCATCGCATTGCTGATCTCGACGAGGCTGATTTCGTCGAGGGCACGGGACGATCCATCACCGGGACGCCGGGCAACTCGCCAATTCTGCGGATCGGCCCCGTGCGGCCAATAGAAACCGTGACCGCCCGCCCGTTCAAATTCAACAGGGATGACGCGCTGAATGGCGCGGCGTCGATCTTCGTTTACTCGGCTCAAGCCAAAAGCGCTCGCGACGAGTCGGGCTAGCCGATCCCGATGAACTGGCGCTTCCTTCACGATGATCGCGTGAGCGATATTCCTCACTTGAGTGGCGGCCCACGGACTAGGCAACGCATCCAGAACACTGACGTCCCCGCATTCGCGCGGGCTCCACTCGCTATAGGTCTCGATCATCGGATGGCGCCTTAATCTTGACGGCGGTTGTGTCGCGGGCGGTGCCGATTCGAACGTCAACGAGGCCAACTTCTTCTGTCCGTTTCCGCCGACCACTGCGCGACGAGTCACCGGAGCAGGACACGAATCCGCCTCGCCCCTCACGAGCTTCTGCCTGGCAGCCGCAACTGCTTCTCTCAACCTGTCAACCGTCTGATCTGGGTTCGACAACCACTCAGGCAACCAAACTCGTTCAACCGCAGGCCATTGCATCAGGTTAGCGAGCACGTCGAGCGGCAGCCCGTCGCGGTCTGCGACGGTCTTCCGTGAGAACCACTCGGTGCCGTCAAGGAGCACGGCGACAAGAGGTTGTTCCGGGTTCTCCGAATCTGCGATCACGATGTCAATTCTGAAATCCGAGAGCCCAACGTCAGTTGAGACAGCGAATCCGCTTGCTCTCAGCGCATCGGCGATGTCGTCACGGTGTCGGTCAATCACTGGCTGGCGACGTCCACCGTCAGTGATTGTCTGCACTCCCTTGGCCGCCATCTCCAAGTACGCCTTGAGGTGTTTGGTCCCGACTTGAGCGGTCTCTTCTGCTCGAAGTTCGGCGGGATCGAAACTCGCGTACAGAACGACTTCCGTTCGCGCCCTCGTTACGGCCACGTTCAGCCTGCGCTCCCCGCCAGGCCGGGAAAGAGGTCCGAAGTTGAGCGGCACCACGCCCTTTTCGTTGGCGCTGAACGCGACTGAGAAGAGAATGGTGTCGCGCTCGTCGCCCTGAACATTCTCTAGATTCTTGACGAAGAGCCCATCCGGTGAGTCGAGCGCCTGCAACAGACGGTCGTCGCCGGCATCCCGCAGGAGATTCTCGATGAGATCACGCTGCGGAGCGTTGAACGTGATTACACCCAGCGATGGTGTTCCGTTCGGTGACCTATCGAAACGACTTCTGATGTCTTGCACAATTCGTTCCGCTTCGGTCCTGTTGGTGCGCAGGCTCTTTCCGCTGCCAGAACGTTCAAAATGCCCGTTGACTCGGACCAACGAAATCCCATGCCCACTGTCTTTTCCGGAAGCGGCGGGAAGTGGTGCAGGAAATGAAGCGAGCCCACCGCCGTAGTAGTGGAAATTGCTGAACGCAATCAGCGCTTCGTCTTGACTTCGGTAGTGCCACGACAACCACTGTTGCGGGACCTGTGCATGCACGCACTCGGTAAGGATGGACTCTTCGTCGGCCACGACGTCAGGATTGTGATCTTCGGTTTCATCGAAGGACGCGCTCGCATCGGCAAAGCTTGTGGGGGGCATCTGCTTGCTGTCCCCCACCACCACTACCGACTTCGCCCGACCCATTGCACCGATCGCATCGGCTACGCGAATTTGCGACGCCTCATCGAATACCACGATGTCGAAAATATCTGCCTTAGCAGGGAAAAACCGTGCTACCGAGTCGGGACTCATCAACGTGCAGGGCATGATCTGTGTGATCAGTTCACCGTAGTTGTCCATCAACTGGCGAACGCTCATGCCTCCACGTTTGCGTTCGAGCTGACGGCGAAGGCCTCCGACCTGGCCGCTCTGAGAATCAGCATCAAATCGCCGGTTGCTCAAAAGTTTCGCGGGAGTTGACCGACGCAATTCGCCCCGAATGGTCTGCGCGCTGGTGGTGTAGCGCTTGATCGTCTTGTTGTGTGCCGCAACATCGAATTCACTAAGTTCACTCGCCTCGAGCCGCTCAGTTATTGATGCGATGGCAATGCCACGATCGAATGCGAGGCCGGCATCGTCCGCGTCGACTTCACCCGACAGGATCGCGTCGCGGGTGGCGTGCATTCCCGAAACCTTCAGGGGTTCGAGGTGATTGAGCAGCTCAATCCAATGGGCCAGTGAGGCTTGGGTATTCAACTTTCGCACATCACGGGTCGACCACCATCGCGCAGCGAATGAGTCATGGTCCGCCCACGCCTGTTGTTGCGCGAGTGATGCACCGGTGACCTCGCACAGGGACGTCCAGGCCCGACCGAATCTGGCTAGAGGGGCTGCCAACGCGCCGGCAGCAGTTGTGCCGTAGAACTGCCGCAAGTCAACCAAATGAGCACTCTGCAAAGCCAGAGAAAGTCGCTCGCCGACGCGCCTGATGCTCGCGATACTCTGTTGAAGATACGAACACTCCTCGGGGACATAAGGGTTCCACGGGCGTCCGAACAGCGCTACCGGCAGATGCGCAACTCTGGCCCGGAGATCCTGTGCCAGAGCATGTGATTGCGCCATTTCCGCAGTCAGTGCAGACAATGTCTTCAGGTCAATCGAACTCGGGTCAACCGTGAGAACATCGGCAAGCCGTGCAAGCACGGCTCCGCGTCGCTTCTTCCTTCCGAACCAGCCCGATTGGTCCGCCGCCAGCGCGGCGCCATGGATGCCGGCCACGTCAAGGTCCATCGCGCCGGGGCCGGCGATCCCCGACCAACTGGGCGACGTCGACGAGATAATGGCGAGTTGGTCCGCTATCACGTTCAGCTGCGCTCGGCCTTGCGCACTGCTGAGGAAGTCCACCGAGTCCAGCGGATAACGGGGCTCACTTGCGAGCTGTGCCCAGTTCGCGAAGTTCGTGGGGTTCTCCGCCCGAGTGATTTCATCGAGCTCAAGTCCTGCCAGCAGCAACTCCTCCAGAGCGGCGTCGAATTCAACTGCAGCCGAATAGATTCGATCGACGTCGAGGACGCCACCCGCGGGTATGTCGAGAAACCCCCACGGGTGATTGCGCCTTGGACGAGCAAGCTCAACCTTCTCGGGGAGAAATCTCAGGGCACGGCCGACAGCCTCGAATGTCTCAGGAGCACCGTCGGCAACCAGTGCCGAAGGCACTTCCAGTGGAGTGACTTCCTGGTCCGCGGCGAGGGCCGAAGATCGCGCGGTGTACAACGACTGGCCGGCGGCGTTCTTCGCGTGGAGCCGATCTGCATAGCGAGCTAGGCTCCGCCGAGTCGACTCCGCCACTTGAAGATTCGTCTTCAAGAGGTCTTTGTCGTGGCTAATTCGCAGTTCAAGCGCCTCCTTGATTTGCGCTCGTACAGCCGCAGGCCGCGCAGACTTATCGTGGATGTCCAGCGAAAGCTCTCCCAGCCCGACCGCCTCGAGCCGCTTCTTCACGACATCTAGGGCAGCGCGCTTCTCCGCCACAAAGAGGACTCGGCGCCCCTCCGCAATTGCGTGAGCCAGCAGATTCGTGATCGTCTGTGACTTGCCCGTCCCAGGAGGGCCTTCCAAGACGAAAGTGCGGCCATGCACTGCGTCAGCCACCGCCATCAGCTGAGATGAGTCGGCGGGAACCGGGACCGAGACACCCAGTTCGTCCAAGTCGACGTCATGCGCCTCGGCGACCTGGTCAGCGTACGGATTGGTCGGTGTCTCGATGAGATGTTTGACCAGGGTATTGCGCGACAGCTCATTCCACGATTCGTCGAGGTCTTTCCACAGCGGGAACTTCGCAAACTGAAGGATCGCCAAGTGCACGGACTCTTCGACTCGGAAGTGCAATTTAGCATCGGTGATAGCCCGTCTCACCGCATTGAATGTTCCCACCAGGTCTATGCCCGATGCATCTTCACTTGGATTGGCCAGCCCCGGAATCTCAAGTCCGAATTCAGTCCGCAGCTTCTCCACGAGGCAGTAGTTGGGCGTGGACGCACCCGCTTCATCGATGGCGATTCCATAGTGCTCGCCGCGGTTCGCGGTAGACAGTGACACCGGAACCAGCACCAGTGGCGACCGCAGGTCTCGATCATTGAGGCGCCAGTTGAGCATTCCGAACGCGAGGTAAAGATTGTTGGCGCCTGTCTCTTCGACAATCGTCCTCGCTTTGCTCGCGAGGTATCGGAGTTTCGTCTTGTACGACGCCTCGGTGATGTCGATGTAGGCACTATGTTTGTCCGCGAGGAGAAGCTCGCGGGCCTGCTCAGATAGTTCTCTGCCGAATCGAATTCCGCGCGCTCCATCGACGCTTTGCACCACGTCGGAAGCCACCAAGGTGATGCGATCTCCAGCGCTGATTGCATCTTCAAATCGGCCGAGTGCAGGACCGGGCACCTCGATCCTGTATCCGGCTCGGTCCGTGTAGTTGATCAGTTTGTTCCGAAGGCTCAGGTCGAGCAAGGCATTTTTCCACTGGGTGACCCGAGGCGGCAGAACAGCAACAGTTGGTGCTTCCCCGCCCTTGGGCACATACGGACCAATGAGGGGAGTATCGGCAGGCTTGTAGTGGATCACCACGATCTCGTCATCAGGTCCGACATATCGACTCGGCAGCGGATAGATCCCCGCATACCTGGCCTGCCGAACGTCAGTCACTCCAACAACATTCGACAAGTCTGCACCCAGATGCTTGACATGCGGATCTCGCCTCGCATCGGCGAACGTGACGTCAGAAGCACGTTGAGTGACCATCGTCGTCTCGACGAGCGCGATATTGCCCAGTTCGACTTGATTGACGGCGTCAACGACTTCTGTGGACGTCACGGTTTCCAGGGCGGAGTCAGTTCTCCAGTAGCCGATGAACGCGTGTCCCGACAGAATCCAGATTGTCGAATTGACGCCGCACTGCTCAAGAACCGCCGCCATAGTTGTGGCAGTGTCCAAGCACGTGCCGAGGCGGCCCTCCAGGACTTCGGCCGGTGTCCTGATTTTCTGGCCATCCGCGCCCCAGCTGGCCGGCGGTTCTGCATAACGAATGTCGCGTGCGCGCATCGCGTTGAAAACGGCCTCTGCAATCGCATCGACCCTCATCGGATTATCGCTCTGGTAGCCATCGATCGCGGAATTGCCTGTGGCAGAGAGCAATCGATCAGATACGTCGACCATCAGACTTGCGATTGCGGCAGAATTCGGCTGAACGTGTGCCGACAGCATCTCGAGGGCCAGTTGTGGCGGATTTGCTTTCCATTGGTTAGCGGCCAAGATGCTCACGTGCTTTGACGCCTCACCAATGACATCGCCTGCTTGACTGGTGATGACAACCCGAATTTCACCGGGACGCTGCTCTTCAGCCGTCAACATCGATGCCGGATCGAGCTTCACGTCGACGGTACGAAGCGTCGTAGGTCGATCAGCGGCAAGGTCCAGGTGAATCTCCTGGGGTAGTGCATACGTTCCATCTGCGCTGACCACGTCGATGCGTGCAACACAGCCCGGCAAGTCCCCGCGCCTGTTCTCGACAGTGATGTGATCGATTACCGGTATGCGGCAATGTGCCATCGCGTAGCTCAGGTCAGAAACGGCGTGAATTTCGATGCGCGCCTTTCCCGCTCCCGGCGGATTCGAAGCTGACTGACTACCAGCGGGAGTTCCGGAACCTGTTGGCCCTGCTTTCGGAATTGACGACACCCCTGCCTTGATCAGCGCCACCCCGGAAGCTTCTTTTTCGGCACCTATTGCAAGCAGCAACAGTTCCATCGTGTCGATCGCTCGCTGCGCCTCGTGCGCGTTGAACCTCCCATTCCGGGCCCAACGATCACGAACGTCACGGAGTTCGGTGGCATAGGTCTGGGCCTGCCGCGACATATGACGGCCAAATAGATCACCGGACGGCCCTAGGCGTTCAGTCATGGCGCGCAGCATCAGGGACAGATCCTGGCGTTCGTAGTCGCCCGTCGCACGACCCTGCTGAAGATCCTGCTTCCGGAGCAGGTCGGTCCACTCGACTCCATCTCGAAGCGCGGCTGTGGAAACGCGCTCAACAAACGGAGCGACCCCACCAATCAGAACCAGCAGTGCCTCACCCACAGTCGAGTGGAAATCATCATCAGCAACGTCCCTCACGCGTTCCTCCTTGATCAACTGCGCGCCACAGCAACTGGCTCAGCCATCGACGATGAGCGCCCGGCCAGCTTAAATGTGAGCGCCGACAATTACAGAAGCAACGGTGCAATCTCGCCCAATCCGCCATTGGCATGCCATCACGGCCAAGGCGACGCCGGAGACGTGCAAATACGCAAGATCGAACCAAAAGATCTACCAAATACCTTGGAGAGCAATCCAAGACAGCTCACCGAGAGCCGAATACCAGTGCCAGATCCCAAGGTTGAAGGCCCCATGTCGCGATCGCCTCAATCATTACCAAGGGTGCCACGTCGATGGTCTCCTGAGTCATCGGTGCCCGCAAAGTCGCACCCGCCTGGCCGGAAATGCAGTGCGGCGACCACATTTCGGATGCAAGGGGCTGGGGCGCAGTCTCAATGACATTTACCCGATTGCCGCCGTCTTCTTGTACTGCGACAAAAAGACAGTAGGGCTTTGTGGGTGCGTCCCAGCCACCCTTCTCCAACACCAGGAACTCGCCACTGGAGATGCAGTGGCGAATTGCCTGTGACAGCAGGGTTCGAAAGTCGTCGATCGCAGAGTCAGCGGGAGCGGTGGCTGGTTCCAGGCTGAGCATCGATCCGTCCAACTGCATCGAGCCGTCATTGGTTTGCGTCGGGAAGCGGCCCTGCAGCATCAGCGTCTGGCGATTGGGCACCAATAGTCCCGCCTCGAAGAATCGGCGCTCTTCGCGACGCGAACGGCCCAGCAGTCCGCTTCCCTGCCTCGAGAGAAGGAAGCCGGCGTCAGGCACCGACCACAGGGTCGTTTCGTTCGATTCGTCCCAGGTGCGAAGCAATCCACCCACGCAGGGGCTCAGAATGACCGTTGAGGCAACGTCACCGACGCCCACCCCGGTTTCGTCACCCATCATTCGGTCCTCCTGTGTGTCCGTGTCCCGACGTAAGGAGACGTCCCCGAAATCGTTGGACGGCAACCTTTTTGCTCCGATTCGTCAGCCGGCGCCCTCTGCCTCACCTTCCTTGACGCCGCCCCAGAAGTCGTCGGCGTCGGCGAGCCGAGCGCTTCGAGGCTTACCCCGCCACTCCCGCACGGACCGGGTCAGGCCGCGTTGGGTGGCCAGCACGCTTGTCGGCGAGGCGGTGAAGTTGGAAGTGTTCCCCTCGGACACTCCGATCGCCGAGCCGGTTGCGTAACTGTCCTGGTTGGCGCCCGCGAACACGAAGGTCCACCCGGCTTTTCGCAGGCCCTCGATGCGGTCGAAGATCGCCGGGGCGGTCCAGCGTCGGCTGGCGTTCTCCATCCCGTCGGTCATGATGACGACCAATTGATCCGCCGGCTCGCCACCCGAGTGCACGAGGTGCGCCTCGGCGCGGTCCAGCATGACTGCGATCGCGTCGTACAGCGGCGTCATCCCACGGGGTGCATACCGTCCGGCGATCGAACGGACCCGGTCCAGCGGTTTGGCGTCGATGAGTACGTCGTGGATGTCCTTACTATCGAACTGGACCAGCGTGATGGTGGCCTGCCCCTGGTCCTTGCACTGTTCGGCGATGAACTCGTCGAATCCCCGCACGACGTACTCGGCGATCGAACCCATCGATCCGGACCGATCCAGCAGGTACCAGATGTCTGCGCGCGAGGTGTCGGTGGCCGACTGCTGAGCGAGCAGGGCCTCCAACTTGGCGATCCGGGCAAGCAGTTCGTTGACGTCGGTGCTTGTCTGATTTGTCATGGCGGCCCCTTTTTCAGTCTCGTATTGGTCATTTTGACCATAACCAGTATTTGTCATTATGACAACTACCCGTTAATGTGCCCATATGAGCCGGTCAGGACGCCGTGTCCCAAAGGGTTACGACACTTCGGCCTTCCCCTCCTTTGCCGTCACCGTCGACATAGTCATCCTGACTATGAGGGAGGGTCGCCTGCAGGTGCTGCTGGTGCAGCGCGGCGACGATCCGTATGCCGGAGCGTGGGCATTGCCCGGCGGATTCAAGCGGCCTGACGAGACTCTCGACGACGCGGCTTGGCGCGAACTGCACGAAGAGACCGGAGTGATTGCGCCCAAGCACCTGGCGCAGTTCGGTGCCTACGGCGACCCCGGGCGTGACCCACGCACCAACGTGGTGACGGTGGCCTACCTAGCCGTGACGCCCGATCCCGGCAGCCCACGCGCCGGCACCGATGCCGCGGCAGCCCGGTTCTGGCCGGTCGCTGAAGCGATACGGGATCTCCCACTGGCATTCGACCACCACCAGATCCTGTCCGATGCCGTCGACCGAGCGGCTGAACAACTCGAGCAGACCGACCTAGCGACGGCGTTCGTCGGCGAGACCTTCGCACTATCGGAACTGCAGAACGTCTACGAAGAACTGTGGCGAGCCGAGATCGATCCGGCCAACTTCCGTCGCAGCCTGACCACGCCGTCGCCGGCGGATGCGACACCCCAGAGCTACGTCGAGCCGACCGGCCAACGGGCCAAGGCCAGCAAGCGCGGCGGCCGACCGCCCGAGTTGTTCCGCGCAGGTGGCGCCTGGCTGACCCAGCCGCCACTACGGCGCCCACGCCGGCCCAAGGAACGTCTGGATGAGGACTGACCGGGTACGACAACCCAGACGGCACATCAGGCGTAATACATTGCGGCACAAAATGAATGGTGGCCTCGGCGCAGCGATGTCAGGTGTTGTCCGTTACCGATGACGTAGCAAAACTCGCAGCGCCAACACTGGGCAGCAGTACGACAGCTTGGGAGCAAGCTCACGACGCCATCACCAGGCACGCAGGACCAACGGCTCGAATCCTGCGGCCTCGACTTCGTCGTCGTCCCAGGGGCGGATACCCAGTTCGACCAGGGGAATGATGCGACGAAAGTGATCCAGTGCCCGCGCCTCGGTGAAGAATCGATACGTCGAGTCGGGAAGCGGACAGTTCTCGAACGCCGCTACGGAAAGCCCGAACAGAGTTCGCCGGGCATCGAAGCCGCCTGACGGGCTGAACCCGATCCAGTGAACCACCACGTGAGCACCCCCTTCGCCGAGCCACCGGCCGATCACGCAGTAATCAGGGTCGCGGCGCAGTCGCACCCACTGCGCCAAAGTTATCGAATTGCCCTGGCGGTCAAAGAAACCGGAAGAGTGCTCGCCGGGCCAAGTCCCCGACGGCGCGTCTTCGTCCAGCGGCTTGCTGTCGCGAGACAGCTTCGCGACGGCGTCATCATGGGCCATCAGGGCGTCGGCTTCGCTGCAATAGGTGTCGTAATACGACTGATCCCCCATTAGGCGGTGCGTCTCGAAGATCTGCGTTTCGGAACATCCGTAGTCGAACCCGAACCCTGTCCAGACGGTGCGAACCGCCGAGCCATCGTCGCCACGCCAGTCACCGATCACCGCGTATCCGCGTTCGCGGCGCAGCTCCGACCATTCGTTGACGGAAATCTCACGGCCCGCGCGGTCATAGAAACGGTCGCGAGGCCAGACACCGCTCTCCGACGGGCCGGCGTCCTCGATGTAAGCGAACGGCGTGCTGATATCCATCGCGCCAGGAAACCAGCTGGGTCTGACAAATTTCTGCCGAGACAAGCTCGCGCGAGCCATTTACCTGAATTCACCTCCCCCCAGATCACCGCTGGCCTGCACACTGCGCAGTTCCCGGCCGTGGCCGGAAAACATCGGAAGCATCTCGTTTAACGTCATGACGACCAGCAGCGCGAAGTCCACCCGATGATTAGTCCGAACCGACGAGGAGTGCGCGGTGAGCCAAGCAATCCCAACCTTCAGCAAGACGAGTGAGGTGCTCGCCCCCGTCGACAAGGTTTGGGGGCGGCTCATCACCCAGGAGGGCATCAACCACGAGATGCGGCCCTACCTCAAGATGACGATGCCGAAGTCGTTCCGGGGCAAGTCCATCGGCGATGTGAGCCCAGGCACTCACGTCGGCAAGAGCTTGCTCCTGCTGTTCGGGGTGATTCCCTTCGGCTACGACGACATCACCATTGCGCAGATACAACCGGGCCGGATGTTCCGCGAGGAGTCCGCGATGACCGGGATGCGGACCTGGATCCACCTCCGCACGCTGGAACCCGTCGGCGACAGAACCAGAGTTACTGATGCGATCACCGTGGTCCCGCGTCTGCCGATCCCCGGCCTTGGACGGCTGCTCGGCGCCGTCATCGGGGCATTCTTCTGGCACCGACACCGACGCCTGAAGGGATACTTCGCCTCATCGGAGATTGGCTAGCTGGAACCCGCAGGTGTCGGACCCACCTGCTTCAATGAGGTCTCACCTAGCTCCCAGAGGGGATCCATGGCTCAGGCTCTGATCACTCCGTCCAAAGTGACTGCATGGCTGGACTGTGCGCACTACCTCACGTTGCGGCACCAGGTCGATGCCGGCGAGATACCCGCACCCGACCGGAATTTCGGGTCGTTCGCGCAACTCCTTACAGACAAGGGCCTTCAGCATGAGAGCGATTGCCTTTCGGAGTACCGCGCACAAGGAAAGTCCATCTTCGAAGTGCCGCGGGCGAACGAGAAGGAAAGATTCGCGGACTGGGTGAGCCGAATCGGCAATCCGTTGAACGACGATTGGGATGTCATCTACCAGATGCCGCTGATCCACAACGGGATTCGTGGCATAGCAGACTTTCTCGTCCGAGTGCAGGATCCCGATACTGGCGCGGTGGCCTACGAGCCCGTCGATGCCAAGCTGGCCAGGAAGGCCGCCAAGCCCGGCCACGTTCTGCAGTTGTGTTTCTACGCAGACGCGGTCGAGGCGCTCACCGGTGTACGGCCGACCTCGATGCATCTTTGGCTTGGCTCAGGGGTTCAGGAGACGCTGAACGTCAACGAATTCGGTCCTTACTGGAGGCGGCTGCGCGGGCAGCTCGCAACCGCCCTCGCTGCGGGGCCATCGGAGGGCACCGTCGCTGAACTATGCGATCACTGCCAGTTCTGTGAATTCTCAGCACGATGCGAGCAACAGTGGCGCGCGGAGGACTCGTTGCAGTTCGTGGCTGGGATCCGCAAACCAGACCGATCTGCACTCAATGCGGCCGGCGTAGGCACGCTGGGTCAGCTCGCCGAGCACGACGGACCATGCGCGACCGTGAACCCGAAACGCCTTTCCCGGTTGGTTGACCAGGCTGCATTGCAAGTCGAGGCGAGGCGAGCTCCTGAGTCGTCGCCACCGTTTCGTCTGATCGATCCTGGTGACGATCCGATATGGGGTCACGGCCTGGAGCAGCTCCCCCAGCCCGACGACGGCGACGTCTTCCTGGATTTCGAAGGCCATCCCTTTTGGCGTGCGGACACGGGCTTATTTTTCCTGTTTGGGCTGTTGGAGCAGGACGGTAACCGCCAGTGGTCCTACCGAGAGTGGTGGGCGCACAACCTCGTCGAGGAATCCGATGCGGTTTCAGAATTGATCAATCACATCGAAGAGCGGCGCCGCATGTATCCGTCGATGCATGTCTACCACTACAACCACACCGAACGCTCGTCGCTGGAAGCTCTGACTGCGACACACGGGGTGGCGGAAGCAGAGCTCGCCAGGCAAATCGAGACCGGGCTTTTCGTTGACCTGTACCCGGTCTCTCGCAACGCGATTCAAGCCGGAACTGAATCGTACGGACTCAAGCACCTCGAACGACTGACCACTTTCACGCGTGGACACGACATCGATAAGGGTGCCGGCGCGGTAGTCGAGTACGAGCGCTACATGCAGGATCATGACCCTGCCCGATTGGCGCCGATTGCCTCATACAACGAGGACGACGTGCGAGCGACTCGGGCACTTCGAGATTGGCTGGTCGAGCAGCGAAGTCACGAAACACCCTGGCGGGATGCCGTCCTTGAAGCAGACCCGGGCTATCCAGAACTCGACGAACGAATCGCAGCACTACACGCCTACGAACCCGGAACTGCCGAACACTTTCTCGGTGATGTTCTCGGCTATTGGACACGAGAATGGTGGGCATACTTAGGGCCTAAAAAGGCTCAGTTGCAAGCGGATCCTCCGGATTTGTTGGACGATCCCGAAGTCATCGCCGGCTTGCGCCCTACGGGGTTGATCCCCAAATCCGGCATGCAGAAGGCTGCCCGCTACCGCTTTAGCTTCCCACCGCAGGCGCTCGACGGATTCACCAAGCCAACGAGCTCTTCCTTCTATCTGCTACCCGATGGAGGCAAGAGCTATGCGAGCATCGAACAACTAGACCGCGACAGCTGCGACCTCAACCTTGTCTGGAGCGATGAAAAGGCTGAACTGGGTTACCTACCAGAGGCTCTTGTGCTGCATGACTGGGTACCCGTCAAGCCCAAGGCAGACGCGCTAGGAGAGTTCGCAGCCCGCCTCCTCGATCCTGACGGCGCAACACCCAACCCCGTCACCCTTGCACTGCTGAAAAGGGATCTGCCCGCGTTTCTCCACGGAGCAGGCCCGGTGGGCGGCGCTTTCACCGACAGCTTGATTGACATGACCGAATGGGTAGGCGCCCTAGACGGCAGCTATGTGGCCATCCAGGGGCCTCCCGGCGCCGGAAAGACCTACACGGCAGCGCATTTGGTTCACACCCTGATCTCTGCCGGCAAACGTGTCGGCCTGACAGCCATGAGCAACGCCGCAATAGACAATCTGCTGAAAGCATGCTTACAGGTTTTCGACGATGCGGACGAACCAGCGCTGGCGAACCCTGTACGTAAGATCGTCAAGGATGCGCCGACATTGCCCGGAGTCACATACGGACAAATCACCCGTTGCGCCCAACCCGGTTTCAACATCGTCGCCGGAACGCCGTGGCTATTCGCTTCACAAGCCATGCGCGACTCGCCCGTCGACGTGCTGCTGATAGATGAGGCCGGCCAACTCGCTCTGGCAGACGCCTTGGCTGCTTCGGTCTCCGCCAAGAACCTCATCCTCTTGGGAGATCCCCTTCAGTTGGAACAGGTTTCACAAGCCGACCACCCCAACGGCTCGGGACGAAGCGCCCTGGGCCATGTTCTCGGCGACGACACGACGATGCCTGCAGACCGCGGCGTCTTCCTATCGCAATCATGGCGCATGCATCCAGACATTTGCCGGTTCATCTCCGATGAGATCTATCAAGGACGCCTGACGAGTCACCCCAGTTGCGACCGCCAGTCCACTGTCGAGGGGACCGGGCTGCGCTGGCTACGCGCACACCACTCGGGCAATAGCACTAGCTCTATCGAGGAAGCTGATCTCATCGCGGCTGAGATCACCCGACTGATGGGCACGCCCTGGACCGACCGACACGGCGTTCAACGAGCTTT
Source organism: Mycobacterium sp. (assembly GCA_046330895.1). Lineage (GTDB taxonomy): Bacteria > Actinomycetota > Actinomycetes > Mycobacteriales > Mycobacteriaceae > Mycobacterium. The sequence goes on from JAXLRY010000012.1 coordinate 42,395, forward strand.
GACACCGGCCGATTTCATGGTCGTGGCGCCGTTCAACGATCAACGCACGACAATTCGCGAGCGATTGCAGGAAGATTCCGGCATTGCCGATGTTCCCGTCGGAACGGTTGACAAATTCCAGGGGCAAGAAGCCGCCGTGGTGTTCTTCAGCATGGCGACCTCCAGTGCGGAATTCATGACCCGCGGTCCCGAATTCCTGTTCTCCCGCAACAGATTCAACGTAGCGATCAGCCGGGCACGCTGCCTGGCCTATCTCGTGTGCACCAACGAACTACTCGATACCCGAGCGCGAGATGTGGATGACATGCGCCTGATCTCCACCCTCAATGCTTTTGTCGAGCATGTCGTTCATGCCCATTTCGGAAAGCCATTGCACGGGCCGGGTTTCGAACACCACCTATGACGGGCCGACACCAGGATCTGCATCGGCCGCGGCACGCAGATCCCAGCGCCATCGGCGGTGGGTGCTCCGCTCGCTTGCGCAGGCCAACACTGACAAGTGCTCTCCCCGCCAGGCGAAGACCGCGACCTGTCCGAAGCGTGTTCCGAGTCCACGAGCCTCCGCGTCGGTCAGACCGAAGATCGCGCGGCTTTCCTCGCGGTGAGTGCCGTCGAAACTGGACCCGACGACGGGAATCGCGCGAATCGCGCGGGCTTTGAGTTCTTGGTCCAGGATGCCCACCCGCGCAGCACTCTCGGCAGAATCGGGGTCAGCGTCCGGTTGAACCGCGGTGACAACATGCAGCGGGCCGAATGGGGGTTCTTGACCATCACCATCATCGGCAGGTCGGACGACACCGACGTCGAACTGCACTTCCGTGTCGAGGTAGTGCCGCCACGGGTAGTCACGGTTCGCACACTCCGCCAAACACTCCGGCGACGCCCAACTGAAGTCTTCATAGGTCAGCACACAGTGAGTTAACCAATTCTCCCTGACTGATCGATCACCAACCGCTGATACAGCCCGGCATAGATACCGCTGACATTCGCGTGAGTTCCCCACTGGTGAAAGCCCATTCACGCCGCAGGCCATCTCCCGCCTGCGACAGTCCAGCCTGCATTGCACCGCCCGCTGTCGGTGGCATGCCTTAACCTGACATTGCTTCACGAGTTGCCGCGCCAAGCTCCGACTTGCGGCACGCCAACCCCATGCTCGTTGGGTGGCTCGGGTGAAGAAGCGGCCCGGCATCAACCGATGTCGGGCAAGAGTGCCGCCCCTCAGCGGAGCGGCCCGCGTGAGGGAGTTCGTGTGAGCAAATGTGACGTACAGGGCTATGACATCATCGGCGATGTTCACGGCTGCGCCAGCCAGCTAGAGGCTTTGCTGGACGTATTGGGCTATGAGCGGAACGGCGCTCAGGGGCCGTACCTCCATCCTGATCGGTCGGCGATCTTCGTTGGCGATCTGATCGATCGGGGGCCCGAGCAACTTCGGGTCCTGCAAACGGTGAAGGCCATGGTCGATGCCGGCAGCGCCCAAATGGTGCTGGGCAACCATGAATTCAACGCGATGGCCTACGCCACCGAGTGGCCCGCGGATTCAGGAAAGTTCTTGCGCCCGCACGATGATCCGAGTGATCCGTGGTCTGCCAGCAACGAGCGGCAGCACAAAGCGTTCCTCGAACAAGTCGTCGGTGAGGATCGAGAACGGTATCTGGCGTGGTTCTGGACGCTGCCGCTGTGGCTGGATCTCGGCGATCTCCGGGTTGTCCATGCCTGCTGGCATGCCGATTCGATCGCCGTCTGTGATCGAGAACTGGGCGGTAGCCGCTTCACAACGCCGGAGCAGCTGGCACGCGCTTCCACGGACAGTGACCCCCTTTTCACCGCGGTAGAGACGTTGTTGAAGGGCCCCGACGTGAGTCTGACCGATTACGGACAAGACCGGTACTTCGACAAAGACGGACACCCCCGCGACCGGGCTCGCGTCAGGTGGTGGCATGACGGCGAAGTGACACTGCGCGGCATCGCCGAGATGCGCGCAAAGTTCACCACTGCCGACGGCTCCATCTATCCCGAATTGCCCGACATCGCAGTTTCCGTCGAGCACCACTCACACGTTTACGCCGAACAGATCCCGGTGATCTACGGCCACTATTGGCGTCAAGGTCCGCCGACGCACCGGCACGACTGGACCGATTTCACTGCCTGCGTTTCGTCAAGTGATTTGGCCCCACCGTCGTCATGAATTTCGGCCCCACCCTGGTTTAGTTGGCGCGTTTTGCTCGGGTGGCGGTTTTGCTGGTGCGTAGTCGGTATGACTTGGTGCCGGTCTCGAGGATGTGGGCGTTGAAGGTGACGCGGTCGACGATGGCGGCGACGAGGCGTGGGTCTGGGAAGACTGTGCCCCACTCGCTGAAGGGTAGGTTGGTGGCGATCGCCACCGAAGCTCGTTCTTCGCGTTCGGTGATGATCTGGAAGAGCAATTCGGCTCCGCGAGAATCGATTTGGACGTAGCCGAGTTCATCGAGGCAGAGCAGGTCCAGGCGTGCGTAGCGGGCCACGACGCGGGAGAGGACACGTTCATCGGCGGCCTCGACGAGTTCGTTGACCAGTTGGGCGGTGGTGACGTAACGGACTCGGCGGCCCTGTTCGCAGGCAGCTAGCCCCAGCCCGATGAGCAGATGGGATTTGCCGGTTCCGGAGTCTCCGAGCAGCACGACCGGCTCGCCGGCGTCGATGTAGTGGCCTGCGGCCAGCTGGCCCAGCACGGCTGGGGTTATGGTGGGTACGGCGTCAATGTTGAACTCCGCCAACCGTTTCAGTCGGGGGAACTTGGCATCGCTGATGCGCCGGGCGCGGCGCCGTTCGGTGCGGTCGTCGACCTCGGCGGCCAAGACCTCAGCGAGGTAGCGCAGATGGGTTTGGCGTTCCCGGTCGGCGATCTCGGCCAGTCGGGCTGCTTCGGTGCGCACTGTGGGCAGGTGCAGCTCACGGGTGGCCGCGCCGATGGAGGCTTGCGCGGCGGCATCAGCGGTCGCCGGTTTTGTTGTGGTGGTCATGAATCGCTCCCGGTCAATAGTTCGTCGTAGTCGCTCAGCGAGGGTGCTGGCCGGTCGTAGCGGGCCAGTGCGCCGATCGCGGCGACGGGGGCCAGGGGGGTGGCCTCACGGCGGGCGTCGATGATCACCGCTTCGGGATCGAGGCATCCGGAGGTCACTGCGCGGTCCATCGCGGTGATCAGCGCCGCGGCGGGCAGGTTGCGGTGGGCCAGCAGGACGGTGATCAGGGCGCGGGTTCCCTTCGCATCGCCGCGGGCGATGCGGGCGGCATCCCAGTAGGTTTGGTGGCTGCCGGTGAACACGCCGCGAGTCTTGGCTTGGGCCAGGGCCGTCGCTCCGGGTAGCGCCCCGGGTTTGGTCGCAAGGACCTCCAGATAGTGATCCAGGCACAGGACCTCGACGTAGCGTCCAACGGCCCGCTCGTGGCGGGCCACCACTCGGGGGCCGTCATAGATCTCGACGGTCCGGGCGGCTAGGCGCACCAGCAGACGGCGCCCGGCGTAGCGGGCCGGAACTGAGTAGAAGCATTGCCGCACAGACACTCTGGCCCGATTGTCGACCCGTGCGTGCATCAGGCTCGTGCAGTCGTAGCCCTCGGACGGCAACGCCATCAAAGCCGTGGCTTCGATAGCGAACGCCGCCCCGACGGTGATCGGGCGGCCGGTGATCACCCGGTCGTCGTCGAGCCGGTCGGCCGCGGCGATCAGCTCGTTGAGCTCGGCCAGACAAGCCACGGCAGGGACCGGGACGAGATGGCGGCGGCGGAAGCGGCCGATCTCACCCTCCACACCGCCCTTCTCGTGAGCCCCGTCAACCCCTGGGCGGCAGAAAAACGAGTCGAACCCATAGTGGCTGCGCAGCGCGGTGAATCGTTCGGTCTCGACACGGTCACGGCCCTTGAGGACCCGGATGACAGCGGGTTTGAGGTTGTCGTAGCGGATCCGGGCCGCCACACCGCCGAAGTACTCGAAAGCCAGCACGTGGCCCTCCAGGAATGCCTCTTGAGCCTGGGTGGCAAAGGCGACGTGAAAGGCTTTGCCCGAGTGGGACAGTCGCATCACGAACATCCAGCACTTCACCACCAGACCGGCGATCTTGGCGTAGAACTCCCCGAAATCGACTTCGGCCTCAGCGCCAACCTCATGGGTCTGCGGGACCGACACCTCCTGGTGGTCGAACCCCAACTCGACCCGCCGCCGCGCGACGTAACGCGACACCGTCACCTCCGCGCAGGTGGCCTGATGCTCGGCAACCAAACGCTGCCAGATCCGCCGGGCGGTATGGCGTTGTTTACGCGGAGCCTGCTTATCGGCGATCAGCCAGGCGTCGATCACCGACGCCCACTCGCCGATCGCCGGCCGGGGCCTCACCGGATAAGCCTTGCGCGGCGGAGGCACCGCATCAGCAAGTGCCTGACGCACCGTCCGGCGATGGGTGCCATGCCGCTCCGCCAACTCACGGATCGACAAGCCCTCCCGCCGCCGGTCTTTCCTGATCTTCTCGAACAGTTCCACGCGTGACCGCATCCTCACCGACCTCCCTGACGACCGCCAACGAAGACGGTCCGACAGGAACGATCTGAACCAGGGTGGGGCCAAAATCCGTGACGACACACCGCCCCACCCGGCCGGAAGAAATCACCAACCCACCGGGGCCAAAATTGGTGAAGAACACCGACCAAAGTGGGGCCAAATCAGGTGATCACACGCAACTGCCTGCGTGGACTTCAGCGCCGTCAACGGCGGCGCGATGACGGCGTATCGATGGACAGGCGAGACGCGCATTCAGCCCGGAAATTACGTTTCGGTTGGTGCCCCATTTCCTGAAAGCACGACGGCGACTGGCGGAATCAAGTGATGGCTGAGCCGGACCTGACAAAGCTGCGTGAGTTGGCCGCCGAGTTTGGCTACACGCCTGCTACCACCAATCCGGAAGACATCGAGCGTCACCGCCGACTCAACAAGGCACTTGATGCTGCGCCAGACCGGGAGAAGATCGCCAAAAAATATGCGCACCTGCACCTCGAGTGGCTCAGACGCCATAGCGAGGCGGCTCCAGAAGGAAACCAACCAAAGCGGGCCATGTACGTACATTCACCGAACGATTGAGCGATCGACAGCCTCCATCAGATGGATGACGCACGAAAGGGACTGCGGCAAGGAGCCTCTCAACACCTGGCTTATCGCTCATGCCCGTCGCGCGGACAGCAGCGGAGTCGCCCACGTGTACGTGTGGACCCCGCTCGGCGAGCAGAAAATCTGCGCATATTTCGCCATCTGCCCCACCGAGGTTGCGCGCGATGCCGACGGCCTTCCGAGATCTGTGATCGTTGACCAAATACCCGCTGCTGCTGGCGATTCCAGATGAGTTCGCCGCAGTCGGCATGAGCGGCAACGGCACCGCCGAGCACCCATGTCGACAACTGCGCCATTCAGTCAATGGCGGACCGCTTTAGGAACGCCCGCCGCAGAACGACGGCCAACCTCCGTTGGCGATGAGTGAGCGGCTGCCTCGGGCGCGCTGCCGTTAGCATCGTCGCCGATGACCGTGATGTGGTAGCCACTGCCCGGCCCACCTGCTGTAGCGGTGCTGTTGTGTCCGAGCACTACGGCCCGATTACCGTCGCCCTCATTGGCATTGGCGGTGCTGCTTCTTCCGCGCACCTTGGCGACATTGCTGTTGCCCGCACCGGAAAAGGCGTAGCTATCCGCTCCATTCACAATCGCCAGATTGCGGTTACCTGCCTGAGCAAAGACGGTGTTGTTGCTTCCAGTGACCACGGCAAGGTTGCCGTCACCTTGGCCGACGTAAGCCTGATTGCCGTCGCCGATGATGGTCGCGCGGTTGTCCTTGCCCAACTCCGCCAGAGCCAGGCTGTCATTGCCGAACACACTGACCCGGCTTCCGTTGCTTTCCAATCCGGTGTTTGCATGGCTTCCGGCGCCGATCACAGTTGCGCGGTTCCCATCGCCCTCGATGGTGACCGCGAAACTGTCGTTACCGATAGCCAACGCGTGATTGCCGTCGCCTTGTTGGGCCCCGGCACCCGCGCCGTTCCCCACCGACACCGCCAGGTTGAAATTTCCGGATTCCGCGCCAGCCAGCGCACCACCTAGCGCGGTGGCGATGTTGCCATTGCCGTCGTGAGATTTGGCGGAGCTGCCTCGGCCCCATGCGGTCGCGATGAGGAACGACCCCGCATAGGCCTTCGCCTCGGCAGCGTCACCCACTGCGATCACCGCCGAGAAGGAGCCAGTCGTAGTTGCGGAGGCCCCACTTCCGATTGCGATGGCAATGCTGGTGGCGTTTCCCGAGCATTGGGCACTGTCACCAAAACCGATACCGAAAAATGATGCGCAGGCGGCGTGGGCGCCCGGCGCGGTGCCCAAACCAACGGTGCAGACCACAGCAACACACACCGACACCGCACCTGGCCGCAGCACCGAAAGCGCCATGAAGCGCCACGACTTTGATGCACACCTTCTTTCGAGGGAAGGTAGTTCGCATCATGCCGAAGAAGTACGACGAAGAGTTCCGGGTCCGTGCGGTCCGGTTGGTGACCGATCATGGCGAGGAATACAGCACTCGCACGGCTTGCATCGTGGCGGTGTCCAAGCGGTTGGGGATGTCCTACGAAACGCTGCGCCGGTGGGTCAATCAGGCCGAGGTCGATACCGGGGCCCGTGACGGGGTGCCCACCGATACGGTGCGCGAGTTGCGGGAGCTCAAACGCAAGAACCGTGAGCTTGAGGAAACGATCGAAATCCTCAAGGCGGCAACGAGTTTCTTCGTGCGGGAGAGCGACCCGCGACACCGCTGATCTGTGCGTTCATCGCCGAGCATCGGGCTCGGTTCGGGGTCGCTCCGATCTGCCGCGTGCTCTCTGAGCACGGCTGCACGATCGCCCCGAGAACCTTCTACGCCTGGCTGAGCAGACCCCCGTCTGCGCGGACACTGTGGGACACCGTCATCACCGAGGTACTGGCTGGCTACTACGAACCAGACCAGGCTGGCCGACGCGCACCAGAATCGTTGTACGGGGCCACGAAAATGTGGGCCCACCTGCAACGCCAAGGCATCACGGTGGCCCGCTGCACCGTGGAACGCCTGATGCGGGCAAACGGGTGGCAGGGGGTGACCCGTCACAGAAAGGTCCGCACCACGATCGCTGATCCGGCAGCGGCGCGGGCGGCCGATCTGGTCAGGCGGCAGTTCCGGGTGCCCGCACCCAATATGCTGCTCGTCGCGGACTTCACTTACGTCCGATTGTCTTCGGGGGTGTTCGTCTACACCGCGTTTGCCATCGATGCCTACGCCGGGCGGGTCCTGGGTTGGACCTGCTCGGCCGGCAAGGAGGATCGGTTCGTCCGCCAGGCAATCCGGCACGCGGCGCAACTTCGATGCAATGAAGGTAATCCATTGTTGGGCAACACTATTCACCACTCGGACGCGGGGTCGCAGTATACGTCGGTGCGGTTCGGGGAAACCCTGTCTTTGTCCGGTTTGGTGCCCTCCATCGGCAGCGTCGGCGACGCATTCGATAACGCTCTGGCGGAAACGACCATCGGCCTGTACAAAACCGAAGCTGTGCGTGCAGACTCACCGTTTCGGCGCGGACCCCTGGATCGGCTGGCCGACGTCGAACTACTCACCGCCGACTGGGTCCACTGGTACAACACCGACCGCCTCATGCACCGCCTGGGCCGCATCCCACCCATCGAATACGAGAACCTCTACTACGCTACGAACACAGCCCAACCAGAGGCTGCACACCCATAACCACGTGTGCATCGAACTCGGGGCGATTCAACCACCATCGGGAACGGGAACCGGCCCGTCAGCTGCTCCACGCCGGCCAGGATCCACTTCGCGGCGTTATTGCGCACCGAGCAGTTCTCGGTCCAGCCGGTCACCATGTCGGTCATCGTCAGCGTGCGGGCGAACTCACCGATCAGGGTCGGCCCGCAGTGGGCCACGGTGTCGGCCTCAATCACCCCCGGGCGATCCGGTGCTTCATCGGCACACGTGCGGATTGTGATCGAATTCCGCAGTAGTGGAGACGGTTTCGTTGTCGAGACACCCTTAATCCGTATTCGGTCCCGCACCGGCTTCAAGTACCGGTCCACCGTCGCCGCGCTCATCGCCAGCAACTCACCGCGCGCCTGCCCGGTCGCGTACAGCTTGTCTAGATCGCCAGCGGCGTCCAGAAGCGGCAGCCACGTTCCGAGCATGACCACGAGGTACTTGCCGCACGGCATGCCCATCAGAAACCACACATGCTCCAGCAGTGCCCTGGCGTCGTCACTGAAGGATCGCGGCCGCAGACTGCGGCCATCGACCTGCTCGACCGGATCGGCCAGCCTGGGGCCGCTGAGCATCCGCCTCGCCGTCGACCGCCCCATCCCGGTCGTGGCCACCACCCGATCCAGGATCGCACCCCTGTCCGACCTCGACGCCCGCCGGTACTGAGCACGCAATTTGTTGGTCACCTGCCGCCTGGCAGCCATATCGATCTTGCCCTCCACATCGGGCAAGCTTTCCCAGCTACGCGCTCAAAGTACGTGAGGCACCGCCACCTGCTACGCGCTCAAAGTAGGTGAGGCACGTCGCTAACGGCCGCAGCGTTGGGTGGCCGTCAGACTGAAACGATCTCGATGAGATCCTCGAGTCCGCGTAGATCACCAGCGTTGCGGGTGTAAAGACGGGCCTCGTGTGCGTGAGCGGTCGCTGCGATCAGCAAGTCCAAGGACCGCGCCCGTGGCTTTCTGCCCGCATCGACGATGGCAGCCGCGATCCGGCCGTAGCTTTCGGCCACCGGCTCGTCTACCGGCAGGGCATCAAAGATCCGCCGCAGCACCAACAAGCGGCGTAGCCGTTCGGCACGAACGGCCTGCCCCGTCGCCACCAATACGCCGAAATGCATTTCGGCCAACGTTATTGAGCTGATCGCCAGTTCACCATCGAGCGGACCGATATCCATCGCGATGACGACGCTGGTATCCAGAATCGCTTTCACGGACACTGCGCCCACGGATCGCCCACGTCGTGAGCGATCCGGTCTTGATCGGCGGACCAGTCGAGGTCGGCAGGGCCGGCGAAGAGTTCAGCAACGTCATTCCAGCTCCGCCATGCGTGAGGAACCGCAGCCACCAAGCGGGCACCGGATCGGCCAGCCACCGTAATGATGATCTCTTCACCCTCTTCGACTCGGCGGACCAACTCAGACGCGTTCTGCCGCAGCTCACGCAAACCAACTGTCGCCATACCACAAGGTAGCACAAGTGCTACCGGACGGCACAGTGCTTTCGCCGTGAGGAGATCGCTGCGGATTTCGGGGTGGACTCGACGACGCCCACACCCCTCGGCGGCCTGGTCCCCCATACTCGTCCGACCCGGCGGCTAACCTTCCCAACGTGGGAATGACGTCGTCGGTTCTGCGATACCGGCGCCTTCAGCAGGAGGCGCCGGAATGGTCACTGCTGCGGGCCCGCACCGCGGCCTTGATCGTCGCGGTGATTCAGGAACATTTCCCCCCTGAGCGGCGGATTCGTCCCGCGGCCGAACTGATCGCCGAACTCGACCAGGATCTGGAGAGGCTGCGTGAAGCAGGAGCCGAATTCGAATCCACCGCCGCCGCATATGTGGCCGGCTGGGTAGCGGCCGGCTATCTGATCCGCCGCCCCGGTGAGACGCGCGGCAGCGAAACTCTAGCGCCGTCGGCCGCCGCCCTGAACGCGACGGCAATGGTGAGCGGTATCGAATCGCCACAGCGCGCTGCATCAGCATCCCGACTCGGCTCGATCGCATCCAACCTGTTTGCGCTACAACGAGACTCGGACCCCAACCAGGCCACGAGATTGGCGTTGCTGGAGGCTGAACGCGACGCGACGCAAGCGCGGATCGCGGAAGTGTACAGTGGCGATTTCGAAGTCCTCGATTCCGAATCCGCCAGGGAGCGGGTCTTTGAGACGCTCGGTCTGGCTCATGAAGTACCTGTGGACTTCGCGCGGGTGCGCTCAACGATTGAAGAGCTGAGCCGGGAGCTGCGGACCAAAATTCTCGACGACACCGCAGAGGGCGGGGCGACGCTGAGCAATGTGTTCCGCGGAGTGGACTTGCTCGCCGAATCGGAGGCCGGCCGTTCCGTCAACGGTTTCTACGACGTGATCTTGGATGCCGAGCAGTCAGCACGCCTTCAGGAGGCGATTACGGCGATCCTGTCGCGTGATTTCGCCGCCGATCTGCCGGCCCAGGCGCGTTCGGACCTGAGCACGCTGCTCGCCCGCTTGGAGGATGAAGCCGCCACGGTCCGGCAGACAATGCTGTTGTTGTCGCGTTCACTGCGACATTTCGTGCTGTCGCGGCAGTACGAGGAGCACCGGCGGCTGCGTCAGTTGATCCAGCGTTGTCAGTCGCTGGCCGTGCAGGTGAGTGGACACCACCGACCCGAGAAGTCGATGAACCTGGAACTGGTCCGAATTGGCATGCAGATCAGCTCGATCAGTGCGCTGAAGCTGCACAACCCCGGCGAAGGCCGGGTACCCAGCGAATTCTCGCGGCACGACACCGAGCAGGTTGACTTCTCGGCCCTCGCTGCCGAGGCACACGAATCCGATATCGACTTCGAAGAGCTCCGCGGCAACGTTGTCGCCACCCTCCGACAGGCCGGCCGACCCGTCACCGTGGCGCAGGTCTTAGCCGACCATCCGGCCACCCAGGGTTTGGCCAGCATCGTGGGTCTCATGGTCCTCGGCGCCGAGCACGGCGAGACAGCCGAGGATGGCACCGAGCAGGTCGCGTTGGAGCGGCGCACCGTGACGCTTCCGACCATCACGTTTCGTACCGAGGCTTTTGAGAATCACCGATGAACCCGGATGAGACCTTTCCCTTCGATGCGAAACGTGCGCTCGTGCAATTGCTCCGGGGGCCGGTGGTAACCCACGAAGCCCACCGGCAGCAGTGGACGGCAATTCTGGCCCATCGCAAGGAAATCGAGCGTCGCCTTGCCGATGTGTTTCTGGATCTGGTCCTTGATGAAGACGACGGCATTGCCTTCACTCGGCCGCAACCGGCGCCGGATGACCCCAAACTCGCTCCCCCGCAAGTACTTCGAACTGAGACGCTCACCTTCATGGACACCCTGGTGGTGCTTGCCTTGCGCTACCAGTTACTGGTGGCACCCCCCGGCCAGCGGGTGATCGTCGAGTACGACGACATCGCCGCGGATATGGACCCGTACCGCGGTCGCTACGCCACCGACGATGCGGGCTTTCGCAAGCGCATCAACGCCTCATGGGAAAAGATGAAGAAATACTCACTCATCGCCGGTGCCGATACCCCGGGCCGATTCGAGGTATCACCGGTGTTGCGTCAGTTGTTCGATGCCGACGAAGTTGCGCTGGTCGAAGCCGAATACCTGCGGCTGGTGGAGAGCCACGACGACACAGAAACCCATGACATCGGGGACGACGAGACCGATGGGTAAGGATCTCCTGCGTGAAGGGCAGCATCGGCTGTCGCGTATCCAGCTGTTCAACTGGGGCACCTACGACGGCTATCACGACCTCCCCGTCGCCCGCCGGGGGTTTCTCATCACCGGCCCATCGGGGTCGGGAAAGTCCACGTTGCTCGACGCGATAGCCACTGTGCTGGTGCCGCCGACGAAACTCAGCTTCAATGCCGCTGCGCAGGGCCGTGGCCGCACAGTCGCCTCCTATATCCGCGGTGCCTATGCCCGGGGATCCGATTCGGAGACGCGAGAGTTGCGAAGCCGCTACCTGCGGGAGGGGGCCACCTGGAGCGCTGTTGGCCTGACCATGACGACCGCGCAACCCGGTGACTTAGACACTGCCACCACGTTGGTGGCGCTGTTCCATCTGAAGCGCGGCAGCAATGACCTCGGGGATTCGGGCCGAGCCTTCCTGCTGTTCGAAGATCACCAGGACATCACCGAACTGCGACATGTGGTGACCAACGGCATCGACGTTCGGGCGCTGAAGAAGCGCTGGCCGAAAGTGCTCTACAACAAGAGCTATCCCCAGTTCGGGCAGCGGTTGCGCGCGCGATTGGGTATTGCCGACGAGAACGCCCAGCTGCTGCTGCACCGCGCGATGTCGGCCAAAGGGCTGGACAGCCTTGACCGTCTCTTCCGCGACTACATGCTCGACGAGCCGGACACGTTCGCCGAGGCTCGTCGCGCGGTCGAATTCTTCGCCGACCTGGATGCCGCTCACCGAAGGGTGGTGCAGACGCGCGATCAGATCGCCGCCCTCACTCCGCTGGAAGAAATGACCGCAACCCGTGACCGCGCAGAGCGCGAAACACGTGAGCTCGCCGAGGAATTAGAGGCTCTGGACGCCCTGGCCGCCCACTTTGAACTCGACCTGGCGCAAGGCTGGCGCACCGATGCCGAGGCCGCACGCGCCGACGCCACAACCCGCGAGCAACAGGCGTTGGCCGTGCATCAAGCAGCAAGGGCGGCGCTCAAGGAAGCCGAGCGGGCACGCGACGGGAATCAGTCTCTGCGTGAACTAACGGACGCCCTGACCTATGCCGAGGAACGGATTGCGCGAGTGGAGACCCAGCGCAGCCGATTGGCCGGCGCGCTGCAACATTGGGACACAGCGCTACCGGAAACCGCCGGGGAGTTTGCCACTGTACGTTCGCAAATCGCCAGAGAGACAGAGGAACTCGTCGAATCTGCCGCCGAGCACGATGCCGCTTTCGGCGCCCTCATGCTGAACTCTGCACGAGCCGATGAACAGGCCGAAGACCTGAAGCAACAGGTCGCTGCCCTGGCGCGGGTCAAGTCGAATCTCGATCGCAAATTGCTGGCCGCGCGTGAACTGATTTCACAATCCACGGGGCTTCCCGTCCGATCGTTGCCATTCGCCGGTGAACTCATCGACGTAATCGATCCGGAGTGGGCCGGGGCCGCCGAGCGCGTACTCGGCGGACTGGGCCGCACGCTGCTGGTCGCCGAGGAACACGCCGCCGATGTCGCTGCCGCGGTTGACATCGCTCACCTGGGCACGCGGTTAGTGTGGCGGCGGGTGAATCTGCAACGAACGCTTAGGGTTCCGGCAGTGGATGCCGGCTCGCTGGTGAATGTACTGGAGGTAGCCGACTCACCCTGGCGGCACTGGCTGCACTTCGAGCTCGCGTCCAAGTTCGACTATCGACGAGTCGAAGACGCCCGGGCGCTTGGGCGCTACCAGCAGGCGGTAACCCGCGCCGGTCAGACCAAGAGCGGTGATCGCCACATCAAGGACGACCGTTCCGCAATCGATGACCGCACCCACTACGTGCTCGGCACCAGCAATGACAGCAAGCTGCAGATCCTCCGTGAATCGCTGCATGCTGCTCAATCCTCCGCCGAGTCGGCGCACCGGCGAGCGAAGACTGCCGCACTCGAATCCGGCATTCGCCGGGATCGGATTGCGTCTGCATCGGGGATCCTTGCGATCCAGTGGGAAGAAATCGATCTTTCGGGTGCCGAGGCCAACCGTGTCGAGGTGTTTGAACGACTGGCAGCGCTGCGTGGCAACTCCGAAATCGACCGACTGGAGGCAGCCGTCGTCGCTACGCAGTCCGCAGCAGCGAACGCCGAGGATGACTACCACAAAGCACGGGACATGCTCCGCACGGCTCAAGAGCACGCCGACCGCGTCGCCACCCGGATCGAGGCGCTCAGCAAAGCTGCTGCGCGGACGTCACAACCCTCAGCTGAATTGACGGCCCGCTACCGTGCGCGTTTCACCGACGGCAGGCGGGCCGCGCTGCGACTCGACGGGTTCACATCCGCGGAAAGATCTGTGGCGAAACAGATTCGGTCCGCGCATTCGGCGGTGGACAGATTATTGCTACAGACGAACAGCGAGATCCGGTTGGTGCTGCATAAGTATCTGACCGATTGGCCACACCCGGAGCTCGCCGCCGAACCCAGCTACGCCGCAGACGCCGTGACATTCCTGCGCCGGCTTCGCGCCGACGATCTGCCCAGCGTGGAGAATCGGTTCTTCGAACTCAACGACAAGCAGTCGAATCAGAACCTCGGCACGCTGGCAATGCGGATTCGCCGGGCACCGAACGAGATCCGGCGCCGGATTGACGAGGTCAATTCGTCGCTGGCCCGGTCGGAATTCGATCGCGACCGATTCCTGACGATCGACGTCCGCGACTCCGTGCATCCGGACGTAACCGAATTCCTCGCCGATATCGCCCGAGTCCAAGATAGATCGCTGCTCGCCGACGATCGTCAGGCACAAGAGCAGCGGTTCGAACGCATGCGGGATCTGCTCAACAAGTTGGGTTCATCAGATCCCGGCCACGTTGTCTGGCGCAACCGCTGTCTTGATACCCGCCGCCATGTCACGTTCGTGGGAGTGGAGCTCGACGCCGAGGGCGTGGCCGTCAACCACCACGACTCGTCGGACGCACTGTCCGGTGGGCAGGCCCAGAAGCTCGTCTTCTTCTGCCTTGCCGCCGCCCTTCGATACCAGCTGGTCGGGCCGGACGCCGACCTGCCGACATACGGCACCGTCATTCTCGACGAAGCGTTCGACCGATCAGACCCCGAGTACACCCGCCGAGCAGCAGATGTGTTCGACCAGTTCGGATTTCACCTCATCCTGGCGACCCCGCTGAAGATGATACGGACGCTGCAGGACTACGTCGGCGGTGTTGCAACCGTGTCGATTCGCGATTCGAGAGCCTCACGATTGGGCGTTGCATCGATCGTCGAGGCCTCCGATGACTGATCCGCCACGACTTCTGTTGCCGGCCGACGTGGCCGCGAAAGCCCAGCGCGTTGTGCGCCGTCAACTCAAGTCCTGGCTGTTTGGTGAAGCCACCGAGTCACTGACAGTGCGACTCGGCGGCCCCAGCGAAGCGGTCGTCGCTGCGCATCGCGCTGCCGTCGAGGCGTGGGTCCGGGCCTGGCAGCGCTCGCCCCTAGAGGTCCGTTGGGAGGATCGGCAGTGGCCCAGCTTGGGCCGGCAGCGCCTACCGGTATCGGTCACACTGGACGGACCCGATTCCATCGCTGCCGCAGGCGGGTTCGCCGAACATTGGCAGACGCTCCAAAGGCGGTGCGCCAGGCTTCACGAACTGGACGAAACTCCAACCTGGACAACGACTCTCCGAAGCACATTCCGACATTGGAGCGTGTTGACCGACAGCGACTTCGACCGCCTGTTGGCTGTGCTGGAATGGCTGCGTCAAAATCCAGCATCCGGGTTGTTGATCCGGCAACTGCCGATCCCTGGCGTCGACACCAAATGGCTTGGTGCCCATCGAGTTCTGGTGACATCGCTTGCAGTCCCCCTCGGCGTACCCGAGC
The DNA here is from genome assembly GCA_046330895.1 of Mycobacterium sp. Taxonomy (GTDB): domain Bacteria; phylum Actinomycetota; class Actinomycetes; order Mycobacteriales; family Mycobacteriaceae; genus Mycobacterium. The sequence continues at coordinate 57,737 of JAXLRY010000012.1, forward strand.
ATCTCGGGCTGCGGGAACGCGACCTGCTCCGCGCAATCGCGATCATCGATCCGGAGCTCCGCCAGGGCCTTCCACGTCTGTTCGCAGCGCCGGACCGCGAGTTGGCGGCCCTTGATCTATCGCCACCGCAGGTTCTATTGGTGGAGAACCTGCAGACGTTGGAGGCGCTGCCCGACCTACCCGACACGGTCGCCGTGTTCGGCTGGGGCGGCCATGCGCTGGCAGTGGCCGACTTCCCCTGGGTGCGTGACGCGCCACGCGTCCTCTACTGGGGCGATCTCGACGCCGACGGATTTGCGATCCTCGCTCGTTTTCGCGCGAAACGCCCCTGCGAGAGCCTGTTGATGGATTGCGCCACCGTGGAGCGATGGCGTGATCTGGCAGTGCCGTGCCCCACTTCCCCGTCCATAGAAACCGACCTCCTGACGACCGCCGAACGTGCGGCCCTGGACCTGCTGCTCCGCGACGGACTGAGATTGGAGCAGGAACGGATACCGATGGAGGTCGCGGCCGATCAACTGCGCGCCGAGGCGAGCCCTCCTGACGACTCCATTTCGATCAGCATCCGGCACTAGTTGTCTCGTACGAGTTTCCAGTACGATATCTGTACGATACTTCCGTACATACAAGGAGACGGATTCCATGAGCATCAGCGCCAGCGAAGCCCGTCAGCGTCTCTTTCCGCTCCTCGAACAGGTCAACACCGACCACGAACCGGTACGCATCACCTCCAAGGCCGGAGACGCGGTACTCATGTCAGCCGACGACTACGACTCTTGGCAAGAAACCGTCTATCTCCTGCGTTCCCCGGAGAACGCCCGCCGACTCATGGAAGCCGTCGCCCGAGACAAGGCCGCCCGCCCCTCCGCGGGCGAACACACCCCGTCGATAGACGAACTCCAGGAGATGGCCGGCGGCCAGGAGTGAGAGGCATCAACTTCGACCCTGCCGCCTGGGAAGACTTCCTGTTCTGGCTCGCCTCCGACCGCAAAACCGCCCGGCGCATCACCAGACTCATCGCCGAGATCCAACGCGATCCATTCGCAGGGATCGGCAAACCGGAACCCCTCAAAGGCGAACTATCCGGTTATTGGTCACGACGAATCGACGACGAACATCGGCTCGTGTACCGGGCCGATGACCACCAGGTCAAATTATTGAAGGCCCGATACCACTACTGAGCAGCAGCGATTTATCCGCGAAGCCGACTCCATCGCCGCCCTTGCGGCCCGTTGCCATCCATACCCCGGCGGTATAGAACCCGGCGACCCCGGATTACCCCAAAAACACCATCTACCTGCAACTTCCTGCGTCGGGCTGACAGGATTTGAACCTGCGACCGCTTGACCCCCAGGATGGGGTCGACGGATCGGGCATGAACGTGCAGGTCGTTCGGGCGCGAGTAGAACGTGTGGTCCCAAAGTGGTCCCGGGCCGACGGCTAGTTTCTTGTCACCAGCAAGCGGTACTATTCGAACGTTGCGAAACAGATTTCGTATAGTTCGAAGGATGGCGATATGACTGCAGAAGCCAGTGAGACGACGACGTTCATCCCCGAGAATCCTGACGAACTTGCCTCGGTAGTCGGGTTCTTGGCGGCCCACGAGCGCCTTCGCGGCACCATAGCGTCGCCAGGTTATGCCCTCGTGGGAGCCGAAGAGCATGACCGGATCGAGTTGCCCCGCTCGGTACATCAGGCGTTAACCAAGGTGGTAGCGGCACTTCACGCGGGCAAGGCGGTGACCATCGCTCCGCAGTCGATGAAACTCACCACTCAGCAGGCCGCCGATCTTCTTGGGGTAAGCCGACCCACAGTCGTGCGCCTGATTACCACTGGAGCGTTGCCGGCGGAGCGGATCGGAAATCGGCATCGCCTTCTGCTCGATGACATCCTCGCCTACCGCGACAAACGCCGCACCCGCCAGTACGAAGCTTTGGCAGCCACCGCGATCGAGGTCGATGCCGACGACGACCCCGAGACCGTACGACGACAGCTTCGCGAGGCACGTCGAATCGTCGCCGAGCAGCGCCGCGCCGCAAGCGCTGCAGGCTAACCGACACAGTGTTCGCAGCCCTGCTGGACACTTCCGTGTTATGGCCTAGCCTGCAGCGCGACTTCCTGCTCTCCCTCGCGATCGAAGGCCTTTACCGCCCACTGTGGTCATCGGCCATCCTCGAAGAACTGCAGTTCCACGAGGCTCGAAAACTCATTGACCGCGGCCGCGACCCAGACGAAGCCGCGAGACAATCGCGGCGTCTTATTGACCAAATGTCAACAGCTTTCGAGGACTCGCGCGTCGACAACTGGGAACCCCTCGACGGCACTTTCGGACTTCCGGACCAAAATGACGAACATGTTGTCGCCGCCGCACTCGTCGGCGGAGCGCAGGCCATCGTAACCAGCAATCTCAAAGACTTTCCTGCGCAACGCATTCCCGCTCCGCTTCGAGTCATATCTCCCGCTCAATTCGCCGCTGATACCGTGTCCGTCTCGCCTGCTGTGGCGCGACATGCCGTCACGACCATGTTGTCCCGGTTCATCACTCCGCCACTGACCTTCGAAGAGTTCGTTGACCGGCTCGTCACGCGATACAACATGACAGAAGCAGCTGAACTCATTCGCGGCACCATCTAGAACCACCACTGGCGACAGACAGGCTGACGTCGCCGCTGAGCATCGCGCCGAATCTGTTCGTCATATCGACGAGGTCACCGTCGATGACGGGGCAGGCGGTCTTAGACCTCAACATGATCAGCACCAGGAGGTCCGCGAGTAGGCCGACTGCTCTGTCATCGCCGATCATTCGATCAAAATCAGCTCGTGAGAACTTTCGTAATCTTCTCCCAACTCGTTGGCCACGTCCCACTCGTCGAAGCCGTAGTCGATCTCTAGCGCCTCTACGGAATCGGCGAAGAACACGTCAAGCGCATCGGTATGGTGACCGATTTTGCAGACTGCGGCAGCACCTTCGGTGAGGCGGAAGATCACGCCGTAATCGCTGCTGTAGGTCCAGGTCGGCTCGCCGTGCATTATCTGGCTGATCGTGATCCGCACCACGTAGACCTCAGTGATCTGCTCACCCGCATGTTGGAAATAGACATCTCCCTCCCGTTGAGCTTTGGCCAGTCCTTCGGAGCCCCTGTGCAGTGACAATTGCCCGTACTCTTCGGAGTAGCCTTCAAAATCACTCTCCGTCAATTCAGTGTGAATGCGAACCTCGCCGGCGTCGGTCGCGACGATGACGTTGTCCCACGAGAAGTGATGGCCTGGCTTTTCCGGTGCGGGCTTACCAGTCGCTAGTCGCCAGCGCTTTCCCTTCAGCGACCGTAAAGCCGCGAGGGAACCATCAGTGAGGTGAAACTTGGCGGTGAATGTCATTTGTCGGCGCCCTTCTTGATGAAATGGATTCGCTGGTAACCCGTTACGCCCAACCCACTGGTCTTTATCGTGAGCGTCACGCCGGGACTACCGTTCGTGCTTGTGATCCGCCGATACACGGCGATGGACAGATCAGGAAAGTCGACCCGCGAACCATTCCCGTTCGCGGTTGGCACAGCTTTCAGGTTTCCCTTGAGAAGCCGCCAGAACTTTTCCGCCGTGGCGTACGGGTCCACGGATGAGATCGTTCGAACCTTGCTGCTCTTTCCGGGATCGCCGAAGTACCCGCCCGGTGATATCGGGAAATGATCGGCCAGTCGGTCGATGCTCGCTTTGATTGCGTTGTGGGCCCGCACATTTGCGCCGCCTCCGATTCGCGGCCCCACTTCAGGCAGCCTTCCTTAGGCGAGAACGTTCAGGCAGATAATGCACGACCTCGACATCTGGACCCAATGCCTGGCGAATGTGGCGGTGATCGGTCCCGTGGAGGATAACTACAGGCGGGGCGAGCCGATCAACCATTTCGTACAGGCCCCGGATGAAGCCGTGGCGGAGCTTCCCCACTCGCCACAGGCCGTGGGTAGAAATCGCGACCACCGACCCCGACGCAACTCCTGCGAAGCAGTGGTCGTAATCGCGGTGATCACACCATCTCAGGTTCGGCACCACACGAATCCCATGGTCGGCGAACAGTCGGCCGAGCGCTCGGTTGAGCCACGTCGCCGTGATACGAAATTGCAGCGGCGCCTCATCCCAGATTGAGAAGTCTGGAGACGTGATTCCCCAGAGCCCTTCGAACTGGGAGATGAACCGCTCCGGATTTCGGATCAGTCGGCGCAATTTCGTCTCGTCGACGTAGAAGTTCCCGAGTGCAAGCCGGCGTTCGGTCGCCTTGCCGATCTTGTCGTAGGCCAGCATCTCCGTAGGCATGTCGTCAACTGGCACGATGGGCAAGACTGGGATCTGATAGTCGGTAACTACCTCGGCCCCAAATGGGAACCACGGTGGCATGCCCATGACGAGCATCCGGAGAACCTCTTCGATGAGGCCTTCACTACTACGGAGACGGGGTTGGCGAGTTACCATCCAGAAGTCCCTTCTGTGCTTTGCCGCGCTGATCGGACGTTTTCGACGGTTGCTGCCGTCGGAATTGGCTGGGTGGGTGCTTGCAGGCGCCCACCCAGCACTCATTTGGTGCATGTTTAATCGGCGAATTCCTCTCCCTGCGTGCCGATTTCGGTTGTTTCCATCGGCCATCGTCGCCATCCCGACGCCGGAGGTGGGGCGTCGGGTGACTTCAGTATCGGGCACGGGGCCGACGATCAGGCGGCGACACGCCGTTGGTAACACCAAATATGGGACTGATCTCCATTCCCGGACACAGCATGTTGTGTCGACGCGGCTCTACGGCCCACTTGACCAACGGTCAAGTGGCCCTGATTTCAGGCGGAGTTACGGCGCGTGCACAGGGGCATTTAACGTGCATTGGAGAGCACAAGGTGCGCCGAATGCCGCCAGAGTCCCTGTTCCCGACCGTCCTCGCGGAACCGTGGGAGCCGGATTGGTCCCAACACCGACTCGGACGACCGAATCGGCAGCAAGCGGCTAAAGGAAAACCGCTGATCAGAGCCGGTTTTTTGGTCGGGCTGACAGGATTTGAACCTGCGACCACTTGACCCCCAGTCAAGTGCGCTACCAAGCTGCGCCACAGCCCGCCGCTGCCTAGTACCACCAGCAGCAGCTCAGAAGCCTACCGCAGCACCCTCGAAGATCCCGAACCGCCCAAGCCTCAGAGCGCCAGCAGCCGATACAGCCCGATCAGGCCCACCACCACGATCACCCCGCGCAGCACATTCGGGGGTAGCTTCCGGCCGTAGTGGGCTCCGAGAAATCCACCGAGTAGAGAGCCCACCGCAATCAGTCCGGCCGCCGCCCAGCTGATCCGATCGAAGGCCACCGTCATGTAGGCGACAGCGGCGACAACATTGACCAGCAAAGACAACAGGTTCTTGGCGGCGTTCATCCGCTGGATGTCTTCGGGCAGCAACGCCCCCATCACGCCGACCAACAGAATTCCCTGTGCAGCGGTGAAATAGCCGCCATAGATGCCGACCGCGAACGTTCCTAGGACCAGGGCAATCATCCGACGCCCAGACACGTGCGAGGCTGAGCGGCCGGCTTCCTCGGCGCGAGCGCGGGCGAACGCCTGAATCCGAGGCCCAAGCACCACCAGTCCAAGTGCCAGCACTAGCAGCACCGGCACGATCTCGACGAACACCTTCTCGGGAAGGTGCAGCAGCAGGAACGCCCCGATCAATGCGCCAAGTAGGGACGCCGGAATCTGCCAGCGCAGCCGGTCCCACTGCCCTCGCAGTTCGGCGCGGTAACCCCAGGTGCTCGACACTCCGCCGGCCACGAGTCCGATCGCGTTGGACATTGTCGACGTCACCGGCGGATAGCCCAGGGCGACCAGTGTGGGAAAGGTGATCAACGTCCCCGACCCGACGATCGCATTGATCGCACCGGCTCCCATGCCGGCAAGAACGATCAGCAACACATGGGACGGAGACACCCAGGAACACTATCGCCGTCACTGCCCGCCCAGTAGCGTCGGGAACATGAGCCACCCGATCCCAACGACCGACGAGGCGTTCGCCGGCCTCAGCATGCCTCTCGCAGAGGCGATGATGACGCAGCGCGCGGTCCGGCGAGTTCGACCCGACGACGTCGACGACGCGATCATCGTGAAGTGCATCGAGTTGGGACTCAAAGCACCTACGGGTTCGAACGGTCAGAATTGGGAGTTCATCGTCGTCAAGGACCGAAAGGTCAAGGAGACTTTCGGCAGGCGCTACGCCCAAGCCTGGTCCCTGTACTACCCCCTCGCGAAACGTCTGATCGGCCACGATGAATCGCAGATGAAGATCCTCAGAGCTGTCCAGTGGCAGGTCGATAACTTCGCCGACATCCCGGTCCTGGTGATCCCGTGCCTTCGGGGCGGCATGCGTTTCCCGTACACTCCGTCGCCATTCTTCGGCGAGACCTCCTACTTCGGCTCGATCTATCCGAGCGTTCAGAACCTCTTATTGGCTGCTCGCGCAATGGGTTTGGGCGCGTCGCTGATAACGCTGCCGCTGTGGAGCGTGACGGCGGCCCGCAAGACGCTGGGTCTGCCGCTGTCAGTCACGCCCATGTGCATCGTTCCGATGGGTTGGCCCAAGGGGCGCTACGGACCGACGACCCGCAAGCCGGTGGAAGATGTTGTGCACCTCGACACCTACGGCAACCGCGCCTGGAAGGCCTGAATCAGCGCGACTTAGGGCCACGCTTCTCGCGCACTCGCACGTTGATCCGGATCGGACTTCCCTCGAAGCCGAACGTTTCGCGAAGCCGACGTTCGAGGAATCGCCGGTAACCGGCTTCCAGAAACGCGGACGTGAAGAGAACGAATGTCGGCGGCCGCGACGTTGCCTGAGTGGCGAAAAGGATTCGGGGCAATTTGCCGCCTCGGATCGGCGGTGGCGTCGCGGCGACGACCTCTTTGAGCCAGTTGTTGAGTTGCCCGGTGGAGATTCGACTGTCCCAGGACGCCAGAGCTGTCTCCATCGCCGGCACCAACTTTTGAACGGCACGGCCAGATTTGGCCGAAATGTTCACCCGGGGAGCCCATCTGATCTGGACAAGTTCGCGGTCGATTTCCTTGTCGAGGAGATACCGCCGGTCCTCGTCGACCAGATCCCACTTGTTGTAGGCGATCACCAGGGCGCGGCCCGCTTCGATCACCATGGAGAGGACCCGCTGGTCCTGCTCGGTGAGGGGTTCGGACGCATCGAGAAGGACGACGACGACCTCGGCGGCGTCGATCGCGGAATGCGTGCGCACCGAGGCGTAGAACTCGTGGCCGCTGGCCTGCCCGACACGGCGGCGCAACCCCGCCGTGTCGACGAAACGCCATGTCTTTCCGCCCAATTCGATGAGTGAATCCACCGGGTCAACCGTCGTGCCCGCCACATTGTGAACCACCGAACGCTCGGATCCCACCAAGCGATTCAACAACGAACTCTTACCGACGTTCGGCCTGCCGACCAGCGCCACACGACGCGGTCCACCGCCGGGCGAGGCCACCTCGGACACCGCCGGCAGAACAGCCAGTACCTCGTCCAACAGGTCGGCCACTCCCCTGCCGTGTATCGCGCTGATGCAGTGCGGTTCACCGAGCCCCAAAGACCACAGGGCAGCCGCATCGGACTCGCCCTTCTCGTTGTCAACCTTGTTGGCCGCCAGGAACACTGGCTTTCCGGACCGCTGCAGAATCTTCGCGGCGGCCTCGTCACCAGACGTCGCTCCGACGACGGAGTCGACCACCAGAATGATGGCGTCAGCCGTCTTCATGGCCACCGACGCTTGTTCGGCGACCAACTGCTGCAGGCCCGCGGCATCGGGTTCCCACCCGCCGGTGTCCTGCACCATGAATCGCCGCCCGGTCCACGAAGCGTCGTACGAGACACGGTCGCGAGTCACGCCGGGCAGATCCTGCACGACGGCCTCGCGCCGGCCGAGGATGCGGTTCACCAACGTCGACTTTCCGACGTTGGGCCGACCCACCACCGCAACGACGGGCGGCGGCCCCGCATCGGACTCGTCATCCATGAGCCCATCCGAATATGCGACTTCCCAATCGCTTTCGTCTGACCAAGTACCGTCCTGCGTCATTGCGGCACCCCGGTTCTCTGTTGGACTAGATCGAGCAGGTGTGCGATCACCTGCTCCTGATTCATGTCGCTCGTGTCGACGATGACCGCGTCGTCGGCAGGTCGGAGCGGTGAGACCGCGCGGGTGGAATCGAGGTGGTCACGCCGGCGGACATCCGCCAGGACTGTCTCGTAGTCGTCCGGCAATCCGGCCGCGATGTTCTGATCGTTACGCCGGCGGGCTCGCGTCTCCGCCGACGCGGTCAGAAATATCTTCACATCGGCGTCGGGCAACACGACAGTGCCGATATCGCGTCCCTCGACGACCACGCTGTCCTCGCCGGCAGCCAGTTCGCGCTGCGCGTCGACAAGCCGCGCACGGACTTGCGGAACCGCGGACACCGCGGACACCGCGCGGGTCACCGCGTCGCCGCGAATTTCCACCGAAACATCTTCGGCCCCAAGGAAAGCCCGATTGACATCCGGGTCGTGGCTCAACGCCAGCTGCACGTCGGAGGCCGCGGCGATCGCAGATGCGTCGTCGAGATCCACACGCGCCCGCAGCACCGCCAAGGTCGCCACGCGATACATCGCCCCGGTGTCCAGGAAGCGAGCCCCCAGCCGGTGCGCCAAACCCCTTGATACCGAGGACTTCCCGGTCCCCGCCGGCCCATCGACTGCAACCACTACCGCGTCGCGGCTCACATTTCCACCGCCTTGTAGAGATCGCCAACTTCCTTGCGGGTCAACGCACGAAGACTTCCCGGCCGCTGATCACCCAGGGAGACCGCGCCGATGTCGGTGCGCACCAACGCTTCCACTGGAAATCCGGCCGCTGCCAGGAGACGTCGGACAATCCGATTCCGCCCCTCGTGCAGTGTCACCTTCACCATCGTCTTGCCGGGCACAGCGTCGACAACCGCAAAGTCATCGAGGCGGACCGGTCCGTCGTCGAGTTCAACACCGGCGCGCAACGTCTTTCCCAGGCCGCGCGGGACGGTTCCGGTCACCGTCGCCACATACGTCTTGGGCACCTCGTACGAAGGATGCATGAGCCGGTGCGCAAGCTCACCGTCATTGGTCAACAGCAGCAACCCTTCGGTTTCCGCATCCAACCGGCCCACGTGAAAGAGGTTCTTGTTGCCCCGAACCCGCTGCGCCACCAGGTCTCCGACGCAGGGGCGTCCCAGATCATCCGACATCGTCGAATGCATTCCGACCGGCTTGTTCAAAGCCAGGTAGACCATCGAGTCGTCGACGGTGATGCGAGTACCGTCCACGCGGATCACCGACGCGCCGGGATCGACCCGGGTGCCCAGTTCGGTGATGATGTGCCCGTCGACCTCAACCCGTCCGTCGACAATCATGCGTTCCGCCACCCGTCGCGATGCGACTCCCGCCTGCGACAGCACCTTCTGAAGTCGTACTCCGTCTGCGTCAGCCATTCTGATCCTGATCTACGTCGAATGCGGCTTGCGGTTCGGCGGGCTTCACCCCGGCGAGCTTGGCGAAACGTGGTTCGCTGTCGAGACTTTCGCTGAGATCGTCGATCACGTCGATGTCCGGGAGAAGCGGTGCAATATCCGGCAGATCAGTCAAGGAGGTCAGGCCCAACCGCTCGAGGAACAGCTCGGTAGTCGCGAACATGGTTGCACCGGAGTCGGAATCAGCTCCGGCCTCGATGATCAGTCCACGGGCAGCCAGAGTCCGGATGACAGCATCGCAGTTGACTCCGCGCACCGCACTGACCCGAGCCCGCGTGACGGGCTGGCGGTACGCGACGACAGCCAACGTTTCCAACGCGGCGCGCGTCAACTTCGACCGTGCACCGTCGAGCAGCAGTCGTTCGACATACGGCGCGAACCGGGCGCGCGTATACATCCGCCAACCGCCGCCGGCTTCCCGCAGTTCGATCCCGCTATCCCGCGCGATCAATTCGGCCGCCATCTGCTGCAGTTTGTCGGTGATCCGGTTGATCGGCTGTTCGGTGATTGTCGCCAGCGTCTGAGCGGCCACCGGGGTGTCCACAACGAGGAGCAGCGCTTCCAGAACGCGCGTCAATTCGTCGTCGTCGAGCTCGGCATTCGCAACGTCGATGCCCAGGTCGACATCGGACACTTCTTCGGTCATTGTTGCCCTTGCTCTTCCAACTCGGCTCTGGCCAGCTCGTCGTTCGTCGGACGATCTCCGGTCCACGAAATCTGGAGCACACCAAGCGGTTCTGACTGGTCGAATGCTACCGCCCTGGACCGATAGAGCTCGAGAAGCGCGAGGAAGCGCCCGACGATCTCGATCGGCACCGCGCAGTCGGCGACCAATTCGGAGAACGACGCCCATTGCCCCACGCCGCGTTGCTCCAGCAGAGCCAGCAACCGCTGCGCCTGTTCGGGAACCGAGACCATCACGGCATGCAGGTGATCGAGCCCGACGACGGGAACCGGCCGCGGAGTGAACGCTGCCGCTGCGATCTGAGCGAAAGTCTCGGCATCGACCCCGAGCATCACCTCAGGCAGAAGCTCGGAGAATCGGTCCTCGAGGGCCACCGAACGCGGGTAACTGCGCAAGGCAGCTGCCTCCAATTCGGCGAACATCTCCGCGACGTGCTTGAACGCGCGGTATTGCAGCAGCCGGGCGAACAGCAGGTCCCGGACCTCGAGCAGCGCGAGGTCCTCCTCGTCGTGAACCTCCCCTGTCGGCAGCAGTCGAGCCGCCTTCAGATCCAGCAAGGTCGCCGCGATCACCAAAAAGGTCGTGGTCTCGTCGAGTTCCAGAGTCGGCCCGACTTCCCGGGTGTACGCGATGAACTCGTCCGTCACCTGATGCAGCGCAACCTCGGTGACATCTAGGCGGTGCGCGAAGATCAGCTGCAGCAGCAGATCGAACGGCCCCTCGAAATTGGTCAGCCGAACCCGAAAGCCCTTCTCGGGTGGTGAATCGACTGTCACTTCTTGAATCGGTCGATGACCTCACGGGCCAACGAGCGATAAGCTTGTGCGCCAGTCGATTTCGGCGCCCAGGTGGTGATGGGTTCGCCCGCGACGCTGGTTTCGGGGAAGCGGACTGTTCGGCTGATCACGGTGTCGAAAACCAGGTCACCGAACCGTTCAAGGACACGAGCCATCACTTCCCGCGCATTCACGGTGCGGCTGTCGTATCGGGTGATCACGATGCCGCTGATCGACAGCCGCGGGTTCAACCTGTCGTGCACCTTGTCGACGGTGTCCGTCAGCAGCGCGAGACCGCGCAAAGAGAAATATTCGCACTCGGTCGGGATGATCACGCCCTCTGAGCAGGCCAATGCATTCACCGTCAACAGCCCGAGCGACGGCTGACAGTCGATGAGGACGAAGTCGTAGCGGTCAAGGACGGGATACAAGGCGCGTGCCAACGTCTGCTCGCGGCCGACCTCGTTGACGAGTTGGATCTCAGCCGCGGAGAGGTCGATGTTGCTGGGAACCAGATCCATGCCCGGAACGCGAGTGGGAATCACCACTTCGTCGATCGAAACCCGCGGTTCGACGAGCAAGTTGTGGACGGTGGAGTTCAGCTCGTAGTGCGGGACCCCCAGACCGGCGGAAAGAGCACCCTGCGGGTCCAGGTCCACCAACAGGACCCTACGGCCGTATTCGGCCAGGGCCGCACCGAGATTAATAGTCGAGGTCGTCTTTCCGACCCCGCCCTTTTGATTGCACATCGAGATCACGGCCGCCGGACCGTGCGAGGTCAGCGGGGTGGGCTCCGGGATGTGGCGCGGCGGGCGGCCGGTCAGGCCGACTGCTGCGCTCTGGTCCGCATCTTCGGTCACGCCTCAACTCCACGGCTGCCCGCGAGGGTCAGGCGAATCGGCGGCATGGCGAACATCGGCGCAAGTCTAGCCATGCGTTTAGACCAGGAAACGCGAACCCTGCAGGATCACGCCCTCGGGTGTGCTCCCGCCCAGACCTCACGCAATGCATGCACGGTGACCAATGTGTAGATCTGCGTTGTCGTGACCGAGGCATGTCCGAGCAACTCTTGAACCACCCGGACATCCGCCCCACCTTCGAGCAGATGGGTGGCGAACGAGTGCCGCAGCGTGTGCGGCGACACCGCCGATGTCACACCGGCACGGTCAGCCGAGTCCTGCAGCACCTGCCAGGCACTCTGCCGCGACAGTCGGCCACCGCGCGCGTTCAGGAAGATCGCCGGTGTTCCACGGCCACGTCTGGCGAGCTCCGGACGACCTCTGACCAGGTAAGCATCGAGGGCGGCGACCGCGGGCCGGCCAATCGGGACCAGCCGCTGCTTGCCGCCCTTGCCTCGCAGCAGCACCGAGCGCGCCTCGGTATCGACATCGTCGATGTCGAGGCCGACGGCTTCCGAGATTCGCGCCCCGGTGGAATACAGCAGTTCGAGCAATGCCCGGCTTCGCAGGCTCAGCGGCCCATCGGACGGGTCATCTCCGCCAGCACCCTCCAGGAGTGCCAGCACCTCATCCAGAGTCAGGCTTTTCGGCAGTCGGCGGGTCGGCGTCGGCGGCTTGACCGACCGCGCGACATCGAGATCGATGATTCCTTCCGCCGCGGCGAAGCGGTGAAATCCCCGTACCGCTATGACCGCGCGAGCCGCCGATACCGCCGAGAGACCTACGACGCCGTTCTCCGGGTCGCCCCGCCGCAGAGCTACGAGGAAATCGCTCACGTCGTTCTCCGTGACGCTGCGCAGGTCGTCGATTCCGCGTTCACTGAGGTGCTCGGCATAGCGCCGCAGATCGCGACGGTAGGAACTGATTGTGTTCGCGGCGACACCACGCTCGATCGTCAGATGGTCGAGATACCCCTGCATCTGTCCGTCCAGGGCAGTCCATACCGCCGGGGCGCCGGTCGTCACGACGGATCCTGGCGGGCGGCGAAGGCCTGCGGTCGGTCGGGCCACGGCGCGCTGATCGGCCGGGGTGTTTCTCCGCGAACGATCACTTCCCGCGCGGCCAGCACCCCCACCGCGGCGATGGAATTCACAATCTCTCCGGTCAGCACCTGAGCAGCTGCCTGCTCTAAGTCGATCCAATGCAAGGTCAGATCGGCTTCTTCGTCCTCCCTGACCTCCGGGCGGCCCACGTCGCGTAAATCACGCGCCAGATAGATCCGCACCGTCTCATCGGAGAAGCCGGCCGACGTTGCAATGTCGGCCAGGACACTCCAATGCTGCGCGGTCAGTCCGGTCTCCTCACGCAGTTCGCGAGCCGCCGCGACCGCCGGATCTTCGCCCGCGAAGTCGAGCAATCCAGCCGGCAACTCCCAAAGCCGGCGCGACAACGCATGGCGATATTGGTAGATCATCGCCACACGACCAGTGTCGTCGACCGCCGCCACCGCGACCGCTCCGAGAAGCTCGACGATGTCCCGGCTCGCGACTTTCCCGCCCGGCATAATCACGTCGTCGGTGCGCAAGGCCAGAATCCTGCCGCTGTAAACGGTGTGGGAACCGACCGTCTCGAAGTCGTGCTCAGCCACGGGCTGTGTGCTCTGAAAAGTGCTCCGCTCCCGGTGGGATGGCGTCCGCGAGATGTTCGCTGCCATCGAGATGGTCCATGCCGTTCGAGTACCGATCCGGAATCTCGACAGGAAGCTGTTCCCCCGCCTTGTAGTCCATCGCGGCCCCGACGAAGGCGACGAACAGCGGATGCGGCCGAGTCGGCCGGCTCTTGAGTTCCGGATGCGCCTGCGTGCCGACCAGGAACGGATGAATGTCGCGGGGGTACTCGACGAACTCCACCAGATGACCGTCAGGCGATGTCCCGGAGAACCGGAGACCGCTGGCGGCGATCCGCTCGCGGTATTCGTTGTTGACCTCGAACCGATGCCGGTGCCGCTCGGAGACGTGCGTCGACTGGTAGGCCTCCGCCACGATCGACCCGGCTTCCAATGTCGCCGGGTAGGCGCCCAGCCGCATCGTGCCACCAAGATCGGCGTCGCCGGCTATGGCGTCGCGCTGGTCGGCCATCGTCGAAATCACCGGATCCGTTGTCGCCGGCTCGAATTCAGCGGAGTTCGCGTTCGCTATACCGGCCGAACGCGCGGCCTCGATCACGATGCACTGCAGGCCCAGGCACAACCCGAGAACCGGGATGCCCCGCTGGCGCGCATACCGGATGGCACCGACCTTGCCCTCGATGCCGCGAATACCGAATCCGCCCGGAATGAGCACACCGTGAACGTCGCCGAGCGCCGCGGCTGCTCCATGCTCGGTGTCACAATCGTCGGAGGCCACCCAGCGGATGTCGACCTTGGCGCGGTGTGCGAACCCACCGGCACGAAGCGCTTCAGCGACCGAGAGGTAGGCGTCGGACAAGTCGACGTACTTGCCCACCAGTGCGATGCGGACGGTTTCCTTCGGCTCGTGCACACGCTGCAGAAGGTCATGCCAGTTGGTCCAGTCGACGTCGCGGAACGGCAGGTTGAGCCGGCGGACGACGAACGCGTCGAGTTCCTCGCGGTGTAGAACCTTGGGGATGTCATAGATCGACGGCGCGTCGGGGGTTGAGATGACGCCGTCGATATCCACGTCGCACATCAGCGCGATCTTGTTCTTCAGCGGTTCCGGCACATTGCGGTCGCATCGGAGGATCAGCGCGTCGGGGCTGATGCCGATGCTGCGCAGTGCGGCCACCGAGTGCTGGGTCGGCTTGGTCTTGAGTTCGCCCGACGGCGCCAGGTAGGGCACCAGCGAGACATGCAGGAAGAAGCAGTTTTCCCGTCCGACTTCGTGGCGGACCTGGCGGGCGGCCTCCAGAAATGGCTGCGACTCGATGTCGCCGACGGTCCCGCCGATCTCGGTGATCACCACGTCCGGCCGCTTTCCGTCGGCGTCGGGCCGGGCCATCGCCAGGATTCGGGACTTGATCTCGTCGGTGATGTGCGGGATCACCTGCACCGTGTCACCGAGATACTCGCCACGACGTTCCTTGGCGATCACCGCCGAATAGACCTGTCCCGTGGTCACATTCGCCGAGCCCGAGAGATTCCGGTCGAGAAAGCGCTCATAATGGCCAACGTCGAGGTCGGTTTCGGCCCCGTCCTCGGTAACGAAGACTTCACCGTGTTGGAACGGGTTCATGGTTCCGGGGTCGACGTTGAGATACGGGTCGAGCTTCTGCATCGTCACCTGAAGACCGCGCGCCGTGAGCAACTGGCCGAGGCTGCTCGCCGTCAGGCCTTTACCCAGCGAGGAAGCGACACCGCCGCTGACAAAGAGATGCTTGGTAGCGGTCTGCGTGTGCTTGCGCAACTGTGGCAAGAGCTACCTCCGTGACGACGTCGCAGGACTTGATTTTCCAGGATTCACCTAGTTCGGGGCCTGCTGACCCACGGAAACTCACCCTAACACCGACGCCGACAAGAACCGGCTAAGACGCCCGCCGATTTGACCTATTGGGGAACAGTCACCGCGGCAGCGCCCGGACCGATGCCGAACTGGCCGGGTTGCGCGCCGCGGATCAGATTCTGAAGTGCGAGGGTCGCGGTGATCCGGCCCGACTCGGCGCCGATGTCATCGACAGTGGACAGAGCAGCGGCCATTCCGGCGTCCGCCCTCGCCACCGCCACCGCCGACGTTCCCGACGCCGAACCATCCCGGCCCACGAGGACAACTCCCGAACCGTGGGGCGCCATCGCGGCCGCGAATCGCGCCACCGTCGCCCCCTGGTTTCCTGCATCGTCACCCAGCCGACCACCCGTGACGACGATCGCGGTATCCGAAGCGCCCAGTCCGTCACCCTGATAGGTCACGAATCCGGTGTCCCGGAGAGTCGCCAGCACGGTGTCGCGCTGCGCGTCGTCAGCAGGCTTGACCGCGGGATTGCGATTGATGAGCAACGCGATTCCGAGCAGATCACCAGCCTGCGAACCCTGGTCGACGAGCGTCGTGCTCAACTGCGCGCCGGCAGGAACGATGGAGGAATTGACCACCGACCGCAGCTTCTCCGCCGAGTTGGCTTCCACGAACTCCTGAGTCAGCGAGACGGTGCCGGTGATGGTGCCGCCGGCATCCCCGATGACCCGGGCGAGCGCGTCCACATCGCCGCTTTCCGCGTCAGGGGTTCGGAAGATCACCACCGACTTCTTGGACAGTGCGTCGCGCACCATCCGGCTCGCCATCTGGGTATCGAATTCGCTTGCCGCACTGAGCTTTTCATTCAGCGCGTTACGCTGATCGGTGAGTGTGGTTATCTGCGTCTGCAGATCCTGCTTCTCGGTGCGGAGTCCCGAGAGCAGAGTGTCGGACAAGACACCCGATCCCAGGACGATCCCGACAGCCAAGGCCAAGAACACCGCCGCGAGCGAAATCGCGTGGTGACGCAGCGATATCACGGCTATGTCACCCAGCCATGAATAAGGTGCCAGACCTTATCCCAATAGGTGGTGATCCAGTTCAACACGATCGCGTCGGCGTGTGAGACCCACAGCGCGGCGACGATGGCAAACAGCACGGCGATCACCAGCATCGCGATGGCACCGCCCGAAATGTTGTTTCGGTACAGTGTCGCAACGGCTTTGGCGTCGACGAGCTTCTCCCCCACCTTCAGCTTGGTGAGGAACGTCGAGGGGTTGCTCTGCTGCCGCGAGCGGTCGAAGAATTCCTCGATGCTCGCCGAGTGGCCGACGGTCACGATGAGCGAGGCGCCATGATGGTCGACGAGCAGCAGCGCAAGATCGGCGGCGGATCCCGCGGCGGGGAAGGTCATCGCCCCGATACCGAGATCCTGGATGCGTTCGAGTCCATTGGCGTGCCCATCGGAGTCGGCCGGCAGCACCACCTGGGCGCCGCACTTGAGAACCTCGGCACTCATCTGTTCGGGGTTGCCCACGATCAACCGGGGAAGGTAGCCGGCCTTCTGCAGCGTGTCAGCACCGCCGCCGACTCCGACCAGCACCGGCTGGTACTCCTTGATGAACGGCTTCAGCGCCTTGAGGTCGTCCTCCGCGCCCGGTCCGTCGGTCACCACGACGACGTGCCGCCGATACAGGTCGACCTCGACATCCGGGATGCCGATTCCGTCGATCAGCAAAGGACTTTCGCTGCGAATGAACTCAATCGTGTTGCCCGCGAAGGCTTCCAGATGCGCCACCAGGCCGGTCTTGGCGTCGTGCATGAGGTCGGCGATTTCTTCGTCGTCGCGTTCGACACCGTGGATGAGGCGACGATCGCCGGAATACACACCGCCACTGTGCAATCGGATCTTGGATCCGTCCTTGATCTTCTTGAAGACCTCCGGGCCCGTGCTGTCGATCAGCGTGATGTTGTTCGCCACCAGTACCTCGGGTCCCAGGTTCGGGTAGCGGCCCGAAATCGACGGGGATGCGTTGACGACACCCGCGATGTGCGCCTCGACAAGTGCGTCTGCGGTGATGCGATCGAGGTCCAGGGCATCCATGACGACGATGTCGCCGGGCCCGACCCGTCGAAGCAGCCGATCAATGTCGCGATCCACTCGGGCCGTTCCGACAACCCCGGGCCGTGAGCTGGAATTACGCGAGAGAAGCGCTGACATCTTCATGGGGCGATTCTGCGACTTCTCGGCCTGTATCAAAGGAGGCGCGCCGTAACAGTGGCCTCATAAGTTATCTCTTGTCACATTCGTAACAACTTCGGCGTTGACTTACCCGGGGACGCGTTCCTTCTGCGCAGCCTCCAAAAGCTCACGGGCATGGGCCCTTCCCGTGTCCGACTCGCCCAAACCGGCCAGCATTCGGGCCAATTCGGCAACGCGTTCGTCGTCGTCCAATCGCCGAACCTCACTGGTTCTGCCCCCGCTGTGGACCGCGAGATGCACATCGCCGAACGCGGCGACCTGGGGCAGGTGCGTCACCACGATCACCTGATGACTGCGGGCAAGCCGCGCCAATCGACGACCGATCTGGACCGCCGCACGCCCACCGACGCCGGCATCGATCTCGTCGAAAACCATGGTGACGCCCTGCCCCGAACCGGCCAGCACCACCTCGAGCGCCAGCATCACGCGCGACAGCTCACCGCCGGACGCACTCTTGGTGAGCGGAAGGACATCGGTACCGCGGTGCGCGGTGAAGCCGAATTCGACGACATCGATCCCATCCGCTCCCGCGTGCACCAGCTCGCCGGAGGGTAAACGCAGAGGCGAGCCGTCATCCTCACGGGCCGGCATCAGGCCGACCTTCACCGTGAAGTCCGCATCGGCCATCGCCAGCCCGGACAGCTCCTCCGACACGGCCTTGGCAAGTCCCTTCGCGCCCTTTGTGCGCTTCTTGGAAAGATCGAGCGCAGTCGCCGCGACCTTGGACGCCAACTCGTCGACCCGACGAGCGAGCCCTTCCAGCGCCCCTTCCGAGACGTCGAGCTGGGCCAGCCGGGCTCGTGACTTCGCGGCCCACTCGAGAACCCCGTCGACGTCTGCCGCGTACTTGCGGGTGAGGTTTCGAAGTTCCGCCTGGCGCGCCAACTTGGTCTCCAATGTGCTTGCGTCCATTGGTAGTTCCGCGAGGAATGCCCCCAATTCCCGTGCGGTGTCGCCGACCACCGCAAGCGCTGAGACCAGCTGCGACGCAAATTCGGTCAGGGCTTTGTCGTCTGTCGAATTCAGCAGCGTGACCGCCCGACCTATCAGGTCGGTGGCCGACTGCCACCCATCGCCTTTGTCATCGGTGCCGCTCAGCGCCGCTCGCGCCCCCGCGACCGATTCGCGAAGCGCATCGAGTTCAGACAGCCTCCGGATGTCTGCGACCAGTGCGTCGTCCTCCCCAGCCATGGGGTCGACGCTGTCTATCTCGTTGAGCGAAAATTTGAGCCGGTCCGCTTCCAAAGCAAGTTCTCTCGCACGGTCGGTGCGGTCCATGAGATCGCGGCGAGCGACCTGCCATTCGTCACGAACCTTCTTGTAGCGCTCCAACACCGCGTCGCTACCGGCGAATCGGTCCAGAGCGGCGCGCTGCTCTTCGGACTTCATCAGCCTCAGCTGGTCGTTCTGCCCATGAAGGGTGAGCAGGCCGGCGGACAGGGTGGACAACGACTTGACCGGAACGCTTCGTCCGCCCAGATAAGCCCTCGAGGGACCGTCACGACTCACCGACCGCATGACGATGATGCTTCCGTCCTCGTCCCGTTCGGCACCCGACGCATTGAGGACCTCTTCTGCATGCGCGGCCGCTGCCGCACTCAGGTCCTCGGTGCTGAACCTTCCTTCGACAACGGCGCGCTCGGCGCCGCTCCGAACACGGGTTGCATCAGCGCGGGCTCCGCTCAGCAGAAGCAGACTGGTCACGACCATGGTCTTCCCGGTCCCGGTCTCACCGGTCAGCACCGTCAAACCGCGGCCGAATTCAGCTGTGGCACTGCTGATTGCGCCCAGCGACTCGATCCTGATCTCGTCGAGCATCGCTGCTTACTGCCCCCGCCAGCCGGTGACCGGCAGCCTGAACTTGCGCACCAGCCGATCGGTGAACGGAGCGCTGTCGAGCCGAACCCACTTCAGTGGCGTGCCGCATTTGGTGACCTCGAGCCGCCCACCGGCCGGCACCCGCATCTCTCTGCGGCCATCGCAGAAGACCAGCGCGTCATGGCTGTCGGGCTCGATCTCGATGGCGATCATCGAATTCGGATTCGTCACCATCGGTCGCGCGAACAGGGCGTGGGCGTTGTTCGGCACCACGATGATCGCTTCCAACGCCGGCCAGACCACGGGCCCGCCGGCCGAGAAGGCGTAGGCAGTTGAGCCGGTGGGAGTTGAGACCAGCACACCATCGCAACCGAACGCCGAAACCGGTCTGCCGTCGATCTCCACCACGACACCCAGCACGCCCAGCCGAGGCCCCTTCTCCAGGCTGGCCTCGTTCAGAGCCCAGCCCTGATTCGCAACTTCACCGGCGACCCGGACCACAACGTCGAGCGTCATCCGATGCTCGATCGCGTAATCGCGAGCCACCACGTGTTCGAGGACGGTATCGATCGCCTCGGCTTCGGCCTCGGCGAGAAAGCCGATGCGCCCCAGGTTGACGCCCAGCACCGGAATCTCGGCATTACGGGCGAGTTCCGCGGCACGCAGGAACGTGCCGT
The DNA here is from genome assembly GCA_046330895.1 of Mycobacterium sp. GTDB lineage: Bacteria > Actinomycetota > Actinomycetes > Mycobacteriales > Mycobacteriaceae > Mycobacterium. The sequence goes on from JAXLRY010000012.1 coordinate 77,872, forward strand.
CGCCCCCCAGCACCAGCACGAGTTCACAGCCGTCAGCCGCCCGCCCGTGGGACTGGACGACTTCGATGTCGAGACCCAACGCCCGCACGTCGACCGGTTCTATATGCAGGTGACCTCTATTGACCGGCTCGGGGGCAAGCACGCGAAGCCGTATCCCATTGTCGCTCAACACCTTCTGAACCCGCCGGGCAGTTTCAGTCGCCTCGTCGCGCCCCGTGTGCACAACGAGCAGGATCACCCGTTCGTGGGTCATTGCGGCCCCTCCGCTACAGCACGGTTCACCGCGGCAGCCAGTTCATCACCCTGTAGCGCTCGGTCGGTCTCCGAACGTAACCACAGGAAGTATTCGACATTGCCGGAAGGTCCCGGCAGTGGGCTCGCTGCGACTCCGACGGTATGCCAGCCCAAAGCCGCGGCACGTGCCGCAACGGACACCACCGCATGTTTCCGTAGCTCCGGATCGGAGACCACGCCGCCGGCACCCACCTGATCCTTGCCGACCTCGAACTGGGGTTTGACCATCGGAACGATGTCGGCGTCCGGCGACGCGCACGTGGTCAGCGCGGGGAGCACCGTAGCCAGCGAGATGAACGACAGGTCGGCGACAATGCCCTCCACCTGTCCACCGATCATGCCCGGGGACAACTCGCGGACGTTTGTCCGCTCGATGACCTTCACCCGGTCGTCGGACCTCAGCGACCAGGCCAACTGGCCGTATCCGACATCGACAGCCACAACCTCTCGCGCACCCCGGTCCAGCAACACCTCGGTGAAGCCACCTGTCGAAGCCCCCGCATCGAGGAATCTGCGACCGTCCACATCGATACCGAAAGCATCCAGCGCACCGATGAGCTTGTGCGCACCACGTGACACCCACGACCGCTCGTCATCGGTGTCGACGGTAAGAGCCGCCGTGATAGCCACTGCCGTCGCCGGCTTGACCGCGCGCATCCCGTCGATGCTGACGCGCCCCGCACCGATCAACTCCGCGGCTTGCTGACGTGACCGAGCAAGCCCTCGACGGACCAGCTCAGCATCAACCCGGGCACGCCGCGTCACCTGAGCTCAGCCCTTCTCCACCGACTCCAGCGCACGAACCAGAACCTGGTGCGCTTCCTCGAGTCGCCGCCCGACCATCTCGACATCGACTTCGCCCGATTCTGCATCCGGCAAATCAGCCAGAAGGGCGTCGACGTCGGCTCGAATCTGCTGGGGATCGGTGTTCATCGTGGCATTCACGCTAGCCGATCCTCCCCCGTCAACAACGACCAGCGCTGCAGTGCGCGGCGAGCAACGTCGTCGCCCGCCGCTACCGCAAGCACTCGCGGATCGACGTCGCCATCCCAGACCGCGCGAGAAACAGCCCGAACGATCGATAGATCGTCTTCGGTGGGTTCGCCGCCGACGGCCGTCACCGTGGCGGTGTCCGCTCGCAGTTCCACCCGCCAGCCCGGCTGCTCAGCAATCCGCAGTGACTCCGGATCGTCCATCAACCCGCGGAGATCGGCCGCGATGTACGTGGGGCGCCGGGCCGGCTCTGCCCGTACAGCCTCCGCGGCAGTGCTCACCCCGGTGAGCACCAACAGACTCGGAAGCATCGCAGCGTTGGCCCCCTCGATGTCGGTATCCAAACGATCACCGACAACGAGAGGCGCACGAAACATATTGCGCGTCAACGCATCAGACATCAGCGTCGCGGACGGCTTTCCGGCAATCTGAGGCTCGGCATCGGTCGCGGCGCGCAAGGCCGCCACCATCGATCCGTTGCCCGGCAACAGCCCCCGCTCAGTCGGCAACGTGCGATCGACATTCGCCGCCATCCATACCGCTCCGGCGCGAATGGCTAGCGCGGCCTCCGCGAGATCGGGCCAACCGGTAGCTGTCGAGTGACCTTGGACCACCGCCACCGGCTCGTCATCGAACGTCCTTACCGGCAACAAGCCGACGGCCGCGACCTCGTCCGCGAGAGCATCGGTCCCAACAACGAGTACCCGCGATCCAGCGGGGAGTTGACGCGCCAGCAATCCGGCAGCGGTCTGGGCGCTGGTCACAACATCGTCGGCATCGGCAACGAAACCCAATTCGCGCAAATGAGCGGCGACATCCTCCGCCGAACGCGAAGCGTTATTGGTGACGAAGAGTTTGTGCGCCTCGACAGCCTCAAGCGTGCTGACCGCGCCCACCGTCGGCGCATGCCCGCGGAAGAGGGTACCGTCGAGATCCAACAATAAGCAATCGTGCTGTTGGACAAGTTGTTTCATGTCAGGCGAGTTCGTCGAGGCGATCTTCGGCGTCCGTCACACCTTCCACGTCCGCCGAAGCTGCGTGCATGAACCACTGCAGCGCCTCACCGGTGCGGTCCAGCGCCAGCAATACTTCGGCGTACGCGTAGCAGAGACGAGCAGCGGTCGAACCGGCCTTTTTGGGATCGGGCTGGGGGCTCGACAGCAAGCTCAGGGCTTGTTCGGACTGGCCGAGATCGAGGCGTGCCCCGGCCGCAACGATACGAAGCTCATCGGCATCGTCACCGGTGAGTTGCGCAGCCTCGGGGCCCCGCGCCAGTTCGATTGCCTTTTCCGGCCGACCCACTCCGCGTTCACAATCCGCGATCAACGGAAGCAACTGCGACTTGCTGCCCATCCGTCTGGCAGCGCGGAACTCCGACAACGCCTGAGCCCAGTCGCCGGCCTGATAGGCCGCAATCCCAACAGCCTCTCGGACCGCAGCGATCCGGCCCGCTCGGCCCCGCGCCGCTTGTGCGTGCGCCAACGCCGCCTGCGGATCCTCCTCGAGAAGCTCGCCGGCAGCCACCAGATGCCGAGCCACAGTGTCGGCCGTGGTTCGATCCAAAGTCGATAGCTCGCCGCGGATCTCGGGCGCCAACTGTTTGGCTTCGACATCCGCCGGAATCGGCGGGCCGCTGGGTCGACGAGGAACGTCGTCATCGGCTGACGGCCGCGGCTGCGCCTGACGAGCCCGACCCGGCCCCGATCGCCGCGGTGCGGACGGCCGGCGATCACGATCGGAGCCGCCGCGCCTGTTGCTTTCCCTGTCGTCGACCACTCGCGCCTTCCGCTCAATTCACCGACCCGTACCGGGTCAAGGATACGGCCACGACTCAGTTCACCCGAATTGGGACGAACAAAAATGGAATGCGAAATCCCCGAATTCTGAATTCAGGGAAATTCCTTGTGAAATAGATTCACCCCCCATTGTGGTGGGGGGTGAATCTGTTGTGTGTGTTCGGCGGTGTCCTACTTTTCCACCCGTGTGGGTAGTATCATCGGCGCTGGCTGGCTTAGCTTCCGGGTTCGGGATGGGTCCGGGCGTTTCCCTGCCGCTATGGCCGCCGTAACTTTATTTTGTTGGGCCCCGTGTTGGGGGGTGTTTTGGTGGTGGGGTGGGTGTGGTTTGTGGGTGTGGTTGCGTGGCGTCAATGTGCTTTGTTGTACAACAACTTGTGTGTGTTTGGTTTTGTCAAACGTGTTGTTTGTTGTTGTAAGTTTTCGGCCGGTTAGTGCCAGTTCCCTGCACCTATTGCTGGGCTTGTAGGTCTGGTCTATCGATCCCGTGGTCTGCGGGGGGCCTTATCCCACTTGATGGGTGAGAAGCCTGGTCTTGGAGGAGGTTTCCCGCTTAGATGCTTTCAGCGGTTATCCTGTCCGAACGTGGCTATCCAGCGGTGCCCCTGGTGGGACAACTGGTGGACCAGAGGTTCGTCCGTCCCGGTCCTCTCGTACTAGGGACAGGTTTCCTCAAGCTTCTGACGCGCGCGGCGGATAGAGACCGAACTGTCTCACGACGTTCTAAACCCAGCTCGCGTGCCGCTTTAATGGGCGAACAGCCCAACCCTTGGGACCTGCTCCAGCCCCAGGATGCGACGAGCCGACATCGAGGTGCCAAACCATCCCGTCGATATGGACTCTTGGGGAAGATCAGCCTGTTATCCCCGGGGTACCTTTTATCCGTTGAGCGACACCCCTTCCACTCGGGGGTGCCGGATCACTAGTCCCGACTTTCGTCCCTGCTTGACGTGTCAGTCTCGCAGTCAAGCTCCCTTGTGCACTTGCACTCAACACCTGATTGCCGTCCAGGTTGAGGGAACCTTTGGGCGCCTCCGTTACATTTTGGGAGGCAACCGCCCCAGTTAAACTACCCACCAGGCACTGTCCCTGAACCGGATGACGGTTCGAGGTTAGAAGTCCAATACGATCAGAGTGGTATTTCAACAACGACTCCGCCCACACTGGCGTGCGAGTTTCACAGTCTCCCACCTATCCTACACAAACCGTATCGAACGCCAATACCAAGCTATAGTGAAGGTCCCGGGGTCTTTTCGTCCTGCCGCGCGTAACGAGCATCTTTACTCGTAGTGCAATTTCGCCGAGTCTATGGTTGAGACAGTTGAGAAGTCGTTACGCCATTCGTGCAGGTCGGAACTTACCCGACAAGGAATTTCGCTACCTTAGGATGGTTATAGTTACCACCGCCGTTTACTGGGGCTTAAATTCTCCGCTTCACCCTTACGAGTTAACGGGTCCTCTTAACCTTCCAGCACCGGGCAGGCGTCAGTCCGTATACATCGTCTTGCGACTTCGCACGGACCTGTGTTTTTAGTAAACAGTCGCTTCTCACTGGTTTGTGCCACCCCCCACCGCTGCCGGCCGCGAGGGCCTTGACAGTAGGAGGTCCCCCTTCTCCCGAAGTTACGGGGGTATTTTGCCGAGTTCCTTAACCATAGTTCACTCGTACGCCTTGGTATTCTCTACCTGACCACCTGTGTTGGTTTGGGGTACGGGCCGTGTGCGTACTCGCTAGAGGCTTTTCTCGGCAGCTGAGGATCACCGAATTCGCCTCACTCGGCTATGCATCACCTCTCAGGAATTGTGAACACCGGATTTGCCTACTGTTCTCCCTACGGGTTTGCCCCAGTATTACCACTGACTGGTACGGCTACCTTCCTGCGTCACCCCATCGCTTGACTACTACCACCGAAGGTCCCACGCAGCCCCCGTCTCCCGCACCCCGAAGGGATTGGTCAGCCACCTTTTGGGCGGTTAGTACCGATGATTCGTCAGGGACGCTCACACACGGGTACGGGAATATCAACCCGTTGTCCATCGACTACGCCTGTCGGCCTCGCCTTAGGTCCCGACTCACCCTGGGCGGACTGGCCTGCCCCAGGAACCCTTGGTCTTTCGGCGGGCAAGGTTCTCACTTGCCTTATCGCTACTCATGCCTGCATTCTCACTCCCACACCCTCCACCACTAGATCACTCTGTGGCTTCACCGGATGCAGGACGCTCCCCTACCCAATACCTTGCAGTATTGCCGCGGCTTCGGCGGTGTGCTTGAGCCCCGCTACATTATCGGCGCACAATCACTTGACCAGTGAGCTATTACGCACTCTTTCAAGGGTGGCTGCTTCTAAGCCAACCTCCTGGTTGTCTCTGCGACTGCACATCCTTTTCCACTTAGCACACGCTTAGGGGCCTTAGCCGGCGATCTGGGCTGTTTCCCTCTCGACGCACGGAGCTTATCCCCCGCCGTCTCACTGCCACACTTTGACTTGTCGGCATTCGGAGTTTGGCTGACGTCAGTAACCCTGTGGGGCCCATCGGCCATCCAGTAGCTCTACCTCCAACAAGAAACACGCGACGCTGCACCTAAATGCATTTCGGGGAGAACCAGCTATCACGGAGTTTGATTGGCCTTTCACCCCTACCCACAACTCATCCCCTCAGTCTTCAACCTAAGTGGGTTCGGGCCTCCACGCGGTCTTACCCGCGCTTCACCCTGGCCATGGGTAGATCACTCCGCTTCGGGTCCAGAACACACCACTACACCACCCCCCACGGGATGGATACGCCCTATTCAGACTCGCTTTCGCTACGGCTACCCCACCCGGGTTAACCTCGCGACATGTCCCTGACTCGCAGGCTCATTCTTCAAAAGGCACGCCATCACCCCACCACAAGGGAGGGCTCTGACGGATTGTAGGCACACGGTTTCAGGTACTCTTTCACTCCCCTCCCGGGGTACTTTTCACCATTCCCTCACGGTACTAATCCGCTATCGGTCACTGGGAAGTATTCAGGCTTACCGGGTGGTCCCGGCAGATTCACAGCAGATTTCACGGGCCCGCTGCTACTCGGGAACTCATCACAACAGAGACCATGTTTTCGCCTACGGGGCTCTCACCCACTACGGCAGACCATCCCAGGCCACTTCGACTAACACGATCTTTTCTCACTGTCGCCCAGACCGGCAGATCTGAGACGATGAACCCCACAACACCGCACACACAACCCCTGCCGGGTATCACATGCACACGGTTTAGCCATCCTCCGCTTTCGCTCGCCACTACTCACGGAATCACTTACTTGTTTTCTCTTCCTACGGGTACTGAGATGTTTCACTTCCCCGCGTTCCCCCCCAACGCCTATACATTCAGCGTTGGGTGACACGACATCACTCGTGCCGGGTTTCCCCATTCGGACATCCTCGGATCCACGCTCGGTTGACAGCTCCCCGAGGCTTATCGCAGCCTCCTACGTCCTTCATCGGCTCCCAGTGCCAAGGCATCCACCATGCGCCCTTAAACACTTACAACACAAAACAGAAATATGAAATTGCACATCCACACCAACAAAAAACCCACCCCCACAACCGTGAGGATGAATCCCATTGATGCGAGATGCTCGCAACCACTATCCACAAATCAAACACCACACCCCACCACCAAGATGGAGCGACATCAAACCCACTGCCCCCTCACCGGGAACAGCACGCACACCCCCGGTTTCCCACACTCGGGACGAAGAGGTGACGGGCCTGCTGTCTCAAAGCCCAATAGTGTGTTGGTGGTACCCCCGAGGGGGCACTTTGCTTGTCGTGCACCAGAACCCCACCCACTACAGGTGCGGTCCATCCAACGAATCGCCCCGATCACAGCTGATCCGCACGATGCGGGCCGGCCGGGGTCTCGTGGTGCTCCTTAGAAAGGAGGTGATCCAGCCGCACCTTCCGGTACGGCTACCTTGTTACGACTTCGTCCCAATCGCCGATCCCACCTTCGACGGCTCCCTCCCAAGCGGGTTAGGCCACCGGCTTCGGGTGTTACCGACTTTCATGACGTGACGGGCGGTGTGTACAAGGCCCGGGAACGTATTCACCGCAGCGTTGCTGATCTGCGATTACTAGCGACTCCGACTTCACGGGGTCGAGTTGCAGACCCCGATCCGAACTGAGACCGGCTTTAACAAGGATTCGCTCCACCTCACGGCATCGCAGCCCTTTGTACCGGCCATTGTAGCATGTGTGAAGCCCTGGACATAAGGGGCATGATGACTTGACGTCATCCCCACCTTCCTCCGAGTTGACCCCGGCAGTCTCCTACGAGTCCCCGGCATAACCCGCTGGCAACATAGGACAAGGGTTGCGCTCGTTGCGGGACTTAACCCAACATCTCACGACACGAGCTGACGACAGCCATGCACCACCTGCACACAGGCCACAAGGGAACCGACATCTCTGCCGGCGTCCTGTGCATGTCAAACCCAGGTAAGGTTCTTCGCGTTGCATCGAATTAATCCACATGCTCCGCCGCTTGTGCGGGCCCCCGTCAATTCCTTTGAGTTTTAGCCTTGCGGCCGTACTCCCCAGGCGGGGTACTTAATGCGTTAGCTACGGCACGGATCCCAAGGAAGGAAACCCACACCTAGTACCCACCGTTTACGGCGTGGACTACCAGGGTATCTAATCCTGTTCGCTCCCCACGCTTTCGCTCCTCAGCGTCAGTTACTGCCCAGAGACCCGCCTTCGCCACCGGTGTTCCTCCTGATATCTGCGCATTCCACCGCTACACCAGGAATTCCAGTCTCCCCTGCAGTACTCCAGTCTGCCCGTATCGCCCGCACGCCCACAGTTAAGCTGTGAGTTTTCACGAACAACGCGACAAACCACCTACGAGCTCTTTACGCCCAGTAATTCCGGACAACGCTCGCACCCTACGTATTACCGCGGCTGCTGGCACGTAGTTGGCCGGTGCTTCTTCTATAGGTACCGTCACTTACGCTTCGTCCCTACTGAAAGAGGTTTACAACCCGAAGGCCGTCATCCCCCACGCGGCGTCGCTGCATCAGGCTTGCGCCCATTGTGCAATATTCCCCACTGCTGCCTCCCGTAGGAGTCTGGGCCGTATCTCAGTCCCAGTGTGGCCGGACACCCTCTCAGGCCGGCTACCCGTCGTCGCCTTGGTAGGCCATTACCCCACCAACAAGCTGATAGGCCGCGGGCCCATCCCACACCGCAAAAGCTTTCCACCACAAACCATGAAGTCCATGCGGTCCTATCCGGTATTAGACCCAGTTTCCCAGGCTTATCCCAAAGTGCAGGGCAGATCACCCACGTGTTACTCACCCGTTCGCCACTCGAGTCACTCCGAAGAGCACTTTCCGTTCGACTTGCATGTGTTAAGCACGCCGCCAGCGTTCGTCCTGAGCCAGAATCAAACTCTCCAAACAAAAACCCCCCACACCAAAGCGCAGGGCAGAATTCAAATCAGAAAAATTTGACACCAAACAAGACACCAAAAACTGGCATCCAAAAACCACACCCCCAAACGAGAAAACGAGGCATGGCAAAAAACAACAAATAAAAACCACCAAACACACTATTGAGTTCTCAAACAACAGACCTGCATTTCCTCGGCCTGACCGCGCAAGCTAACCCGCGACTTTCGCCGCGAATTTGCTAGAGCGGGCAGTTGGAACACTCCGTTTCCGGAGACATTCCGTGAGGATGTCGCCGCGCTTTGCGGTTTCCCGCGCCGCAGCGACTCGACAAAGTTACGTCAGGGAAAACACGGAGTCAAATCGCCTGGTAGAAGGGTGGATTGACGAGATTTCCGCTGTTCGGGGACAGCCGCTCTGTGCCATCACCACCAGTGTCTAAACCCGTTCCACCCCGGCGATATTCCGCTTACCGCGCCGCAGCACCAGCCAGTTGCCGTGGAGGAAGTCCGTCGGCTGCGGCGACCAGTCCTCGTTCTCGATCCGCCGGTTGTTCACCGACACTCCGCCTTCGGAGATGGTGCGGCGCGCAGCGCCCTTACTCGCCGATAGCCCGGTGGCGACCAGTAGATCGATGATCCCGGCCGGCTCGCCCGGCTTCAGGCCGGCCACCGCGGTCTCCCTCAGCGCCGCCGCCAGCGTCTGCTCGTCCAGTTCAGACAATTCCCCACGACCGAACAGCGCTTGCGAGGCAAGCTCCACGGATCTGGTGGCGGCGTCACCGTGGACGAGTGTGGTCAGTTCCTGCGCGAGCCGGCGCTGAGCGGCCCGCTCGTGCGGGCGTTCGGCGGTTGCCGCCTCGAGTTCGGCCAATTCGTCGGCCGACAGGAACGTGAACCACCGCAGGTAGCGGACCACGTCAGCGTCTGCGGCATTGACGAAGTACTGGTACCAGGCGTACGGGCTGGTCATCTGGGGGTCCAGCCAGAGACTCCCACCGCCCGTCGACTTTCCGAACTTCGTTCCGTCCGCCGCGGTCACCAGCGGGACCGTGAGGGCGTGCACCGCGGCTCCAAGCTTCTGCCGCACGAGTCGAACCCCGGCGATGATGTTGCCCCACTGGTCAGACCCGCCGATCTGCAGCGAGCAGCCGTAGCGCTGGTGCAATTCCACGTAGTCGTTGGCCTGTAGCAGCATGTAGCTGAACTCCGTGTACGAGATGCCCTCGCCATCGAGCCGCCGGCGAATTGTGTCGCGATCCAGCATCACGTTCACCGAGAAATGCTTGCCGACATCCCGCAGGAACTCGATCGCGCCCAGGCCGGAAGTCCAGTTGAGGTTGTTCTCGACGATCGCACCCGTCGGCGAATCATCGAAGTCGACGAACCGCTCCAACTGCCCCCGGATTCGCTGTGCCCACTCCTGCACGGTGTCCGACGTATTCAACGATCGTTCGCCGGCGTCCCGCGGGTCGCCGATCATCCCGGTCGCCCCGCCGGCCAGCACGATCGGCCGGTGACCGGCGCGCTGAAATCGTTGCAATGTCAGCAGCGGCACCAGGTTTCCGGCGTGCAGACTCGGCGCCGTCGGATCGAAACCCGCATAGACCGTCAGCGGACCCGGCGTCGTCGCCGCGGCCAGCGCGTCGATATCGGTGGACTGCGCGATCAGTCCGCGCCATCCAAGCTCATCGAGAATCGCTGTGCCCATGAGTAGATCTTCGCGCATCGAGCGAAGCTAGTCGCTGCCGCCCGGCGCTGGCGCACGAGGGCTTCGGCGGTACGTAGAGACCTCTGGCCTCCCTGCGAGCCAGAAGCGCCACGGACGATCCGCGGCGTGGCTGACACCCACCCGGGGACCGCGCGACGACGGCTCCGGTGTACCGAGTTCCAAGACGACCGGGGAATCGGCGGCGAAAATATCGATTCCGTTGTCCTCCATCGAAATCCCCAGTGCCGCACAGAGATTCCCCGGACCTCGGGCCAGCGCCGACGTCCGGGTTCCTCCCAGGCGCCGAGTTCTGGCGATCTCGACGCCCGATTCGATGGCGGCCGCCCGGAAGAGGACAGCCGCCGCCGTTCCATCCGTGCCGCAAGACACGTTGGCACACACGTGAATTCCATGACTTCGATACGTGTAGAGCCGTCCGGGCGGTCCGAACATCACCGCGTTCCGCACACCTGGACCTCGAAACGAGTGCGACGCCGCATCGGGCCACGGGCCGTTCTCCGGACCTCCGTAGGCCTCGACTTCCACAATCGTGGCGCTCACCCCGCGACTGGTGATCGTGCTCCCGAGCAGACGCTGCGCCGCGGACATCGGATCGACGGCCAGCAACTCGACACTCACGCAAGCATTGTGCCGAATGCGTTGACACGGACCTCGCGGCCGAGGATTATTCACCACATGATGACTTCATCAGTCGATGAATTATCGGCGAATGACAGCGACTTCGCCGTCGTCGCGAAGAATCTCAAGGTGATCCGGGGAAAGCGGCTCGCATTGGACGACGTGTCCGTCCGGATCCCGCGAGGCACGATCACGGGCCTGCTCGGCCCCTCGGGATGCGGCAAGACCACGTTCATCCGTGCCATCGTCGGGACCCAGATCGTGGCGTCGGGAACGGTGAGCGTCCTCGGGCATCCCGCAGGTTCCCCACCCCTGCGCCGCCGGGTCGGCTACGTCACCCAGGCACCGACCATCTACAGCGACATCAAGGTGATCGACAACGTCCGGTATTTCGCGGCGCTCTACGGAATCGCACCCGGCGCCGCTGACGACGCGATTCGCAGTGTCGGACTCAGCGACCACAGCGACGACTATTCCGGCAACCTCTCCGGGGGCCAACGCACCCGAGTCTCCCTCGCCTGCGCACTGGTCTGCCAACCCGATCTGCTGGTGCTCGACGAACCGACGGTCGGACTCGACCCCGTCCTGCGGGCCGACCTGTGGAATCAGTTCGGCGCACTGGCGCGGCGCGGCACCACGCTGTTGATTTCGAGCCACGTCATGGACGAAGCGGATCACTGCGCAGAGCTACTTCTCATGCGCGAGGGCCGACTGCTGGCCCACACCACGCCGACTCGACTACGAGAGGACACAGGATGCACGTCACTGGAGCAAGCGTTCCTGTCAACCATCCGGCGCACCATCGCAGCCCCAGCAGGCTGAGCCCGCGCGCATATCTGGCTACCACGGGCCGGATTCTGCGCCAGTTGGCCGGCGATCATCGCAGTATCGCGATGATCCTGGTGGTGCCGAGCGCGGTGATCACCTTGATGTACTTCATGTTTCAGAACGTCCCGACACGACCCGGCGTGCCGACCCCCTTCGACACGACCTGCCTGATACTGCTCGGACTGTTCCCGTTGTTCATCATGTTCCTGATCACATCGATCACCATGCAGCGGGAACGGTCGTCGGGAACGCTCGAGCGGATAATGACAACACCGCTGCGACGGTTCGATCTGCTGGCCGCCTACGGCACGGCATTTTCCATCGCCGCAGCAGCCCAAGCCGTACTGGCCTGCGTGGTCTCGTTCTGGCTGCTCGGATTCACCACGGCTGGGAGCGCCATCTGGGTGTTCATCATCGCCATCCTCAACGCGGTTCTCGGCGTGGGACTGGGACTGCTCGCAAGCGCTTTCGCGCGAACCGAATTCCAGGCGGTCCAGTTCATGCCGGTGGTCATAGTGCCGCAGCTGCTGCTGGCGGGAATCATCGTTCCCCGCAGCCAGATGCCCGAATGGCTGCAATGGGTCAGCAACGCCATGCCGGCCAGCTACGCCCTCGAAGCACTGCAGCAAGTGAACAGGCACGAGGTCCTGACCGACACCGCGATCAGAGACATGGTGGTGGTACTCGCATTCGCGGCGGGAGCGTTGGCGCTGGCCGCGGCGACGCTGCGCAGGCGCACGACGTGACGAATTCAGACCGGAAGCGCCCGGGCCGTCCCGCGGGAAGTTCGGATACCCGTGAACGAATTCTGTCCAGCGCGCGAGAACTGTTTGCCCGCAACGGAATCGACAACACTTCGATCCGAGCGATAGCCGCGGCGGCCGACGTCGACTCCGCACTGGTCCATCACTACTTCGGAACCAAGCAACAGCTGTTCGCCGCGGCCATCCACATTCCCGTCGACCCGGCGGTCATTCTGGAACCGATACGTCAAACGCCGATCGATGAGCTCGGATACGTCTTGCCCATGCTGTTGGTACCGCTCTGGGACTCAGAGATGGGCGACAGCTTGATCGCGACGATTCGGTCGCTGCTGACCGGATCCGACGTGAGTCTTTTCCGATCATTCCTTCAAGACGTGATCGTCGCCGAGGTCGCGCCCCGGGTGGACCACCCCACCGGGACCGGGCCGATCCGCGTCCAGTTCGTCGCCTCGCAGCTCGTGGGCGTCATCATGGCCCGCTACATCGTGGGCCTCGAGCCCTTCGCTTCGCTACCGCCCGAACAGATCGCGAAGACCATCGCGCCCAACCTGCAGCGCTACCTCACCGGCGAACTACCCGAACTGCCCTAGCCGCCGGCCTCCGCCAGCAGCCGCTCATGCTCATCGGGATCGATGTCGACAGCTTCGTCGACGAGCAGAACCGGAATCCCGTCATCGATTCGGTATGCCCTGCGCAGACGCGGGTTGTAGAGCAGTCGGTCGCCGACCAGCAGCAGAGTTCCCCGGTCAGCAGGACACACCAGGATGTCCAACAACTTCTGGTCGATCATGGCCGCTACGGAAACAGCAGCGGGGGCGCGTCTTGGCCGGGGGCAGGCGCAGGCGGCGGAGCCGCCTGAACGGGACGGCTGTCGGCGGGCATCTGACCGGCTCCCATGACCGCGCTATTGGCATTCTGGCCGGCAGTGAGGATCGAAGACTGGGCACGGATCTTCTGCTGGTAGGACAACGTGTCCCCCAACGCTTCGATCAACGGCTTTTGATTCGGCCGGTAGCTCAGCGCCTTCGTGATCTCATCCAGATTCGCCCTCGACGGCCGGTATCCCTGCGCCCGCAGCTTGAGGGTCGCCTTCAGGAGGTTGGCCACCTGACCCGCACCAGAGCCCACAGAAAACTCCTGGGCGAGATCATCGAGGACGTCGGCCCGGGCCGGAGCGGGACCCGCCCCCAGCGCCAAGCCCGCCGCCAACGCGGCGCTGATCAGGCCACCGGCGAACTTACGACGCCATCCTGTAACGGTGTTTCGTGTGGCCTGCGTTGTCATGCAAATCCTCCGACGCGTGTACACCCGAACTTACGGCGAGCCTAACAGTGCGACACGACGCCATGCAGATCGCCGGGGCGGATCTCAGGACTGCGGACCCGCTGTACCCAGCATCTTCGACCGCACAGCTGCCGTGAACCTCTTGTACTCACCCGTATCGGCATCCAGGTACCAACTGTTACGGGACGGCTTCGGCAGGCCCTCGGCCCGCAGCGCCGACACGGTCGGGCGGTACGAGGCACTGAGCGGCAACTCGGAGACGACATGCACGATGTCGGGCGGCAATCCAGCGGCCATATCCGCGATCGCTTCGCTGAGGTCGGCCGCCGTGACCGATTGGCCGGGCTGCACCGTGAGCGCCGTGATGGCGATCGTCTCCCCCAGGATCCGCACGCCGTAGGTCACCGCCAATTCGGCCGCGTTGACCACGCCGATCGCGTCGGTGATGGCTTCCGGGAATACGACACCGCGGGCCGTCCGGATCAACGTGCGACGGTTACCGAGCAGCCAGAAATCGCCGTCGGAGTCGCGACTGAACACGTACTCGGTCGAAATCCAGGTGTCGCCCGCGGCGAACACGCCCCGCTTGACCGACGCCGTCGGGTCGATCGGACCCCACGGGCGTGCCAGCAGTAGACCGATCTGATCCGCCTCGGCAACCTGAACGAAACCTTCGTGGTCTTCCAGGATCAGGTCGAGCTCGGCGTCGTAGGCCGCCAATTCGACCTCGCCACCGCCGGGCAGCGGGCGTCCCTTGCTCCCGATCTTGGAACCCGCCACATTGGCCAGCACTGCCTGGCCATCGGTGGTGGCGAAGAACTCGACGACCTTGGCCGGCGCGAATTCATCGACGAGCCGCTGCCACAATCCGGTCGGCATTCCCGAACCGATGAACAACCGAACCGGGTTGTTGCCCTGCAGTGTGAATCCGGGAGCGTCGATGACATCGCACAACATCGCCCAGGTGTAGGAGACGACCGTCGCGCCGTACTGGTGGATCTCCGCCACGAATCGATCGGGACGAAGACCCCGCGACAACGCGATCCGCGTGCCACCCACCACAGCTCCGCCGAGGGCGACGAGGAGACCCGATTGGTGATGCAACGGCGTCAGGCAGTACACCGTGTCGTTGTGGTTCAACGCCGCGGCCGACGCCGTCCCGAAGGCCGACAACGCCCACCGATAGTTGGTGATCTGCTTCGGAATCAATTCTCCGCCAACGGAACTGAACGCCACGAATGCGAGGTCGCGCGCCAGGCCCGGGTTCGGCCGGTACCACCCCGGCAAGCTCACCGCATCCGGATCGATCTTCTCCATGTCGATGACGTCGCCGTGCTCGGGCAGATCGAGATCACGGGCCTCGCCGCCGCCGAGAACCAGGACCTGCCTGGACAGGGTGCTTGCCGCCTCGAGATGACCCGGGTCGGTCAGTATTTGAGTCACCCCGCCGAGGCGGACCGCCCGCGGGAGGTCCGAGTCCGGCGGCATCAGCACGGCCACCGCGCCCAGCCGTGACAACGCGGCGATCGCAACCAGTGCGCTGGGCCGGGTTTCCATCAGCACACCGATCCGTGCGCCCTGCCGGACGCCCACATCGATCAGGCCGCGGACGACGTTGTCGATTCGGCGGTTGACCGCCTCGTAGGTGTGCACCCGGCCGTCGAACAACAGGAACTCGCCGTTCGGTGACGCCGCGGCCTGCTCACCGATGATGCGCCCCAACGAGATTCGCGTGTGATCGTTGATCTGACCGAGACGGGTCAGCCGGGGCAGGGTTCGAGCGGTCTCCACGGCCAGCGTCTTCAGCGACCTGTTGGCCGATACGACCGCATTCGCCGCGCCCCGCACCAGGGATGCAGCCAGCCCGGAGGCATCGGCCATACCGTGCATCAGACGAGCGTTCAGCGGGACGCCGGATTCGAACAACTCGGCGTGATACTCCTCCATCAGTTCGACGTTGGCGGGCTTCGGCTGTTGTCCGGCCACCCAGAGCACCCAGTCCGCGACCGTCGGCCATGTCGTCGCGGCCGCCTTGGAACCCACAACGAGCCCGAAATGGCCGGCACGAATCATGACCTCGTACACCTCGGCGTTCGGCGCGGCGCGCTTTATCCCACGCACCGACGCCGGTTGACCGATGTCGTCGACCTCGCCGACGAAAGCCAGAATCGGGCAGGTGATGTCAGTGAGCGTCGACAGCACGCCGTCGATGGCGAAGCCGCCCGTCATCATCCTGTTCTGAGCGATGAACTGCTTGAGCAACTCCGCGATCGCCGGGCCGGACCACGCGATCCAGCCCTCACTGTCGAGGAACCGGCGCTGCTGCTCCCGGGGCAGCAGCGCCTCGCGGTCATGCAGCTGACGCAGAAAATCGACGCGTCCCTTCGCGGTCTTCCACGGATCGAGCATCTGGAATCCGACACGTGCCAGCCAGCCGGGAATATCGATGTGGCTGAACACGTGGTCGGCCATGAATTCGGCCGCCGCCGCACCGAAGTTCGCCGGGATACCCATTGGAAGCGCGGCCAGCGTGTCCACCGGAGAACCAAAGGCCACGATGCTCGCGACATCCTTCGTGCGCCGATAGGCAGCGGTCTGATACGACCACATCCCGCCCTGGGAGTAGCCCGCGAGGTGCACGCTCTGGCCGGTGGCGTCCCGAACCGTGTCGATTGCAGCGCTGAGAGCGACGATGTGGTCGGTGAGGGTGCGGTCCATGCCGCCCTCGATCTCATCGGGCGAACCGAAGTCGATCACCCAGCAGTCCAGGCCGGCGTCGTGCAGGATGCCGACCGCGCCGTCCGCCTTGGTGACGTCCCACATGTTCGCCGACATCATCATCGGATGGACCATCAGCACCGGCGGTCCCGGCTGCGGTTGGCCCTTGCGGCTGTCCGGCGGGAAGTAGCGCCGAAGCTTGTACATCGGCGTGCTCTCGACAATCTGGAACGGCGAAGGGATGGCACCGGTCTCGAGCCCGCCCCAGCGCAGAACTTCGAAACCGTTCTGTGCCGTCGCCAAGAGGCGTTCCACGGGTCGAGTGACCGCCGACAAATTCAAATCCACCGCTGCTCTCCCGTCGAACTTCCATTTGCTGCGGCCCCGGAGGCCAGCCCAGCATGGCATACCGCCATCCCCACGCTTGGCCGTTTGACACCGCTTTGTAACCTCGTGCCGGTGGCACACCTGCTGGGGGCCGAAGCCCTTCACCTCGAGTATCCAACGCAGGTGGTGTTCGACTCGGTCACCGTGGGCATCAACGAAGGCGCCCGCATCGGCATCGTAGGGCGCAACGGCGACGGAAAGTCCACCCTGCTGGGAATGCTCACCGGCAAGGTCCCGCCGCACTCCGGACGGGTCACGCGTCGCAGCGGCCTTCGAGTGGCCGCCCTCGACCAGGCGGACACGCTCGATCCCTCCCACACCGTCGGTGTCGCCCTTGTCGGTGACCGACCGCATCACGAGTGGGCGGGCGATCCCAAAGTCCGGCAGGTGGTCGACGGCCTGGTGTCGGACATCGGATGGGATTCGCCGATCGGGTCATTGTCGGGCGGTCAGCGCCGCCGCGTACAGCTCGCCGCATTGTTGATCGGCGACTGGGACGTCATAGCACTGGACGAACCGACCAACCACCTGGATGTCCAGGGCATCACCTGGCTTGCCCGGCATCTGCAACAACGGTGGACACGCACATCCGGCGGACTGCTGGTCGTCACCCACGACCGCTGGTTTCTCGACGAAGTCGCAACCACTACATGGGAGGTTCACGACGGGATCGTCGAACCCTTCGACGGTGGCTATGCCGCCTACGTTCTGCAGCGGGTCGAGCGGGACCGCGTGGCGGCCGCCGCAGAAGCCAAGCGGCAGAACCTCATGCGCAAGGAACTGGCCTGGCTCCGCCGGGGCGCGCCCGCCCGCACCTCGAAGCCCAAGTTCCGCATCGAGGCGGCCAATCAACTGATCGAGGATGTTCCGCCGATTCGAAATACCGTCGAACTGGCCAAACTTGCGACCTCGCGGTTGGGCAAAGACGTCATCGATCTGCTCGATGTGTCAGTGACTTTCGGTACGACACCGGTTTTGCGTGACATCGAGTGGCGGATCGCCCCGGGCGAACGAACTGGCATCGTCGGCGCTAACGGCGCCGGAAAGTCCACCTTGCTGGCGTTGATATCCGGAACCCTCGACCCGGCCTCGGGCCGGGTCAAACGCGGAAAGACCGTTAAACTCGGCACTCTCGATCAGCAAGCCGGAATCCTGAACGACATCGCCGGCGATCTCGTGCGCGACGTCCTCGGCAGACTGAAGACCAGCTACCTGGTCGACGACCGTGAACTCACCCCAGCTCAGTTGTTGGAACGTCTGGGATTCCGACGCGAACACCTCTCCTCACGAGTCGGCGAACTGTCAGGCGGCCAGCGCCGCCGATTGCAACTGATGCTGACCCTGCTCGAAGAACCCAATGTTCTGGTTCTTGACGAGCCCACCAATGACGTCGACATCGACATGCTCTCCGCCACAGAGGATCTACTCGATTCCTGGCCCGGAACCCTCATCGTGGTGTCCCACGACAGATACCTACTCGAGCGGGTCACCGACCAGCAGTACGCGATCCTCGACGGCCGACTCCGTCATCTTCCGGGCGGTGTGGACGAGTACCTCAGGATCGTTGAGAGCCGGCGTATCGCCTCCCCCGCTGCCGAGCAACGGAAGGTACCGACACCCGCTCTCAGCGGAGCCGAACTACGCAACGTCGAAAAGGAAATCGCATCCCTGGACCGGGCGTTGGAACGTCTGTCCGATCGGATCGGCGCCAAGCATGTCGAGTTGGCCGAGCATGATCAGTCCGACCATGTCGGACTCGGCAACCTGACCAAGGAGCTTCGCGCCCTCGAGGATGAAGTGGTCGCGAAAGA
Source organism: Mycobacterium sp. (assembly GCA_046330895.1). Classification (GTDB taxonomy): domain Bacteria; phylum Actinomycetota; class Actinomycetes; order Mycobacteriales; family Mycobacteriaceae; genus Mycobacterium. The sequence continues at coordinate 96,526 of JAXLRY010000012.1, forward strand.
GAGCCGCTGGCTCGAACTCTCCGAACTGCTCGACTAGTCAGCGCCGTAACCGGATTCGCAGTTGCGCCGCCGTTTCGCGGACGGCGTCGAGCTGCTTGGCCACCTGAACTGGGGCCGTCCCGCCTCGGGCGTCGCGAGATGAGACGGAACCGGTGACTCGCAGGACCTCCCGAACCTCCGGCGTCAAATCCGCACTGATAGAGGCCAATTCGTCGTCGTCGAGTTCGTCCAACCCCACACCCCGAGCCTCCGCGGCGCGGACCGCAGCGCCCGCCGTCTCGTGTGCCACCCGGAACGGCACACCCCTGCGCACCAGCCACTCCGCGATATCGGTCGCCAAAGTGAAACCCGCGGGGGCCAATTCCGCCATCCGGTCGGTATCGAATTCCAGCGTCGCGACCAGACCCGCCATCGCCGGCAGCACCAACTCCAGTTGGGCAACGGAATCGAAGACAGGCTCCTTGTCTTCCTGAAGGTCACGGTTGTAGGCGAGCGGCTGAGCCTTCAGCGTGGCCAGCAGACCGGCAAGATTGCCGATGAGCCGGCCGGACTTTCCGCGAGCCAACTCCGCGATGTCGGGGTTCTTCTTCTGCGGCATGATCGAGCTGCCCGTCGACCATGAGTCGTGCAGGGTCGCATACCCGAATTCCGTTGTGCTCCAGAGGATGATGTCCTCCGCCAGACGGGAAAGATCCACGCCGATCATGGCCGCGACGAATGCACCTTCGGCGGCGAAGTCCCTTGCCGCTGTCGCATCGATCGAATTGTCCGCGGCCGCTTCAAATCCCAGCTCTTCGGCGATGGCGTCGGGGTCCAGGCCGAGCGACGATCCGGCCAGCGCGCCAGACCCGTACGGGGACACCGCCGTACGCTTGTCGAAGTCGATTATTCGATCGACGTCCCGCAGCAGGGGGTGTGCGTGGGCGAGCAGGTGGTGCGCCAGGAGGACCGGCTGCGCAGCCTGGAGGTGAGTCTTACCGGGCATGATGGCCGTCGGATGGGCTGCCGCCTGTCCCGCCAGCGCCGAAACGACGTCGAGCACAGCGGCGGCTACCCGGCGCATTGCGTCACGGAGCCACATCCGGAACAGCGTCGCAACTTGGTCATTGCGCGACCTGCCTGCTCGAAGCCGCCCGCCGAGGTCGGCTCCCACCCGGTCGATTAGACCGCGTTCCAGTGCGCCGTGCACATCCTCGTCGGTGACGATCGGAAGGAAGCTGCCATCCGCGACGTCTTCCCCAAGGCTGTCGAGGCCCGCCAGCAATCCGTCGCGTTGGTCGTCGGAGAGCAATCCGGCGCGATGGAGAACCTTCGCGTGGGCCTTCGAGGCCGCGACGTCGTACGGCGCCAACACCCAGTCGAAGTGAGTCGATTTACTGAGCGCCGCGAGCGCGGGCGCTGGGCCCTCGGCGAAGCGTCCGCCCCACAGCGACCCCTCGTTGGTGGTCATGTCAACTTCCCTCGCGCGAGCAGACGCAAAAGTCCAGCGACACGCCGCATTTCGGGGACCTCAATGTCTGCTCGCGGTTCAGAGCTGCAGGTCACGGCGGGCGGCGATCTTCGATGAGAGGCCATGGATGTGCACGAAACCCTTGGCCGCGGACTGGTCGTAGCTGTCACCCTCGTCGTAGGTGGCCAAGTTGAAGTCGTACAGCGACTCCGGGCTGCGGCGACCGTTCACCGCGATGTGACCGCCGTGCAGCACCATGCGGATCTCCCCGGTCACACGCTCCTGCGTCTTCGCCACGAACGCCTCAAGCGCACCCTTCAGCGGTGAGAACCAGAGACCGTCGTACACCAGCTCCCCCCACCGGCGGTCGGTACCTCGCTTGTAACGACCGAGTTCCCGCTCCAGTGTCACGTGCTCCAGTTCGGTATGCGCCGTGACGAGGACCATGGCGCCTGGGGCCTCGTAGACCTCCCGGCTCTTGATCCCGACCAACCTGTCCTCGACGACGTCGAGCCGGCCGACGCCCTGAGCACCCGCCCGGGCGTTCAGCTCGACAATGGCCTCCAGAACGCTCACATCCCGGCCGTCGATCGACACCGGAACTCCGCCGCGGAATCCCACGATGACTTCGTCGGGGGTATTCCAATTGAGTGTCGGGTCTTCCGTGTAGTCGTACACGTCCTTCGTGGGCGCGTTCCAAAGATGTTCCAGGAAACCGGTTTCCACGGCCCGGCCCCACACGTTCTGGTCGATGGAGAACGGCGACCGCTTGGTCACGTTGATCGGAATCGCATTCTCCTCGGCGAAGGCAATGGCCTTCTCACGCGTCCACGCATAGTCCCGCACCGGCGCCAAAACCTCGAGATCCGGTGCCAGCGAAGCGAATCCAACCTCGAAGCGAACCTGGTCGTTGCCCTTTCCCGTACATCCGTGGGCAACGATGCCGCCGTTGTGCTCGCGTGCCGCCGTCACCAGATGCTTCACGATCAGCGGTCGGCTCAGCGCCGACACCAATGGGTACCGATCCATGTACAGGGCGTTCGACTGGATCGCGGGAAGGCAATACTGCTCGGCGAACTCGTCGCGGGCATCGACCACCACCGCTTCGACCGCACCGCAGTCCAGGGCACGTTGGCGCACGACATCCATGTCCTCGCCGCCCTGTCCGAGGTCGATGGCAACAGCCACCACCTCACGGCCGGTCTCCTTGCCGATCCAGCTGATGGCCACCGAAGTGTCCAGACCGCCGGAATACGCCAGGATGACGCGCTCGGACATCAAACATCTCCTTCATTTCGCCGCATCCGCGGATGGTCAGTGAATGTTGTCGAACATGGCGGCCAGCTCCGAACCCGTCATGGGTTCGCGGGCAAGCACGAAGATGGTGTCATCCCCGGCGATAGTGCCGGCGACGTCGGGCAGCGCGGCGCGATCGATCGCGCTGGCCAGATAATGGGCAGCACCCGGTGGTGTGCGCAGAACTGCCAGATTCCCGCTCGCATCGGTTCCGACCAAAAGGTCACCGAGTAGCCGCGACAGCCGATCGGTACCGCCGAATACGCCCCGCACGGGGCTGCCGTCCTCGGGAACGACGTACGCCCCGACACCACCGTCCGCGGCCCTGAGTTTCACAGCGCCGAGCTCTTCGAGGTCGCGCGACAGCGTCCCCTGCGTGACCTCGATGCCTTCGGCGGCCAGCAACGACGCGAGCTCGCCCTGGCTTCGCACCGAGCGCGTCGACAGTAAAGCCACGATCCGCGCCTGGCGGGCGACCCGGGTCACGTGCACGCCATCGTGCTGGACTGCCGTCTTGTTGGGTCTCATAGCTGTTCCAGCAGCCATATCAACAGCGCCTTCTGAGCGTGCAGCCGATTCTCGGCCTCGTCCCAGACGACACTGTGCGGGCCGTCGATGACCGAGTCGGTGATCTCGTAGCCGCGATGCGCGGGAAGACAGTGCAGGACCAGCACCTCCGAGTCCGCCAATGCGACGAGCTCGTCGTTGATCTGAAACGGGCGAAACGGACCTATCCGGTCCAGACCGTCGTCTTCCTGTCCCATCGACGTCCAGGTATCGGTGACCAGGACGTCGGCATTTGCTGCTCCCTTTCCGGGATCGTTGGTAACCGTGACGGAGGCGCCGGTCTCGTCGCCACGACGACGGGAATCCGCGACCACCTGGGGATCAGGCTCGAATCCTGTTGGCGCAGCGACGGTTACATGCAGACCGGCGGTCACACCGCCGAGCATCAGCGAGTGCGCCATATTGTTGGCTCCATCGCCTAGATAGGTCAATCGCAGACCCCGCAATGAACCCTTCCGCTCGGCGATCGTCTGCAAATCCGCCAGCACCTGGCACGGGTGGAACTCGTTGGACAGCGCGTTGACCACCGGCACCGACGCCGCCGAGGCGAAAGTTGTCAAGCGTTCCTGACCGAACGTGCGCCAGACGATCGCGTCGACATACCGCGACAGGACACGAGCGGTGTCTTCCAGCGTCTCCTCGCGGCCGAGCTGGGTATCGCGGCCGTCGACCACTACGGCGTGCCCGCCGAGTTGCGCGACGCCCATCTCAAAGGAGAACCGGGTCCGGGTGGAATTCTTGTCGAAGATGACCGCCACGCCGCGCGGCCCCTCCAAGGGCCGACGGCCCAAAGGCGCCTTCTTCAATTCCGCTGCGAGACTGAGGATCTCCGCCTGCTCTGCCGGAGACAGGTCGTCATCTCTGAGGAAATGCCGGAGGGTCATGTCGTAACTCCGTCCCCGTCGGCGTCTGCCGCTACCGCGTCGAGCAGGCCGGGCAAGGCAGCGACGAAGGTGTCCAGTTGAGAATCCGTGATGGTCAGCGGCGGCGCCAGCCGAACGACACTCGGCGCAGCCGCATTCACCAGGAATCCCCCGTCACGCGCTGCCGCTTCGAACTCCTTGGCGCGCGGCGCCGTCAGAACGAGGCCGCGCAACAGCCCACGGCCGCGCAATTGGTCCACAAGCCGGTGCTTCAGCCCCTCCACGCCGGCCTTCAACCTGTCCCCCGCTGTTTGTGCTCGCAGCACCAGGCCCTCTTCGTCAAGTGCGCGAAGCACCCCCAGCGCGGCAGCCGAACACACCGGATTGCCGCCGAATGTGCTGCCGTGCAGGCCCGGTGTGATCAGATCGGCGGCCGGACCGATCGCGATACACGCGCCGATCGGCAAACCACCGCCCAGAGCCTTTGCCAAGGTGACCACATCGGGCGTGATTCCATCATGCTGGTGCGCGAAAAAGGTTCCGGTGCGGCCGATTCCGGTCTGCACCTCATCCAGCACCAGTAGCGCGCCGTGCCGGCTCGTCACCGCTCGGGCCGCTGCCAGGTAACCGTCCGGGGGCACCACGACCCCGCCTTCGCCCATAATCGGCTCCAGGAAGACTGCCGCGGTGTCATCGCCCACGGCGGCCTCGAGAGCATCGGCGTCGCCATACGGCACGTGAGTCACGTGGCCCGGCAACGGTTCGAACGGTTGCCGCTTGGCAGGCTGACCCGTGAGCGCAAGCGACCCCATCGTCCGACCATGGAAGGATCCCTGTGCCGCGACGAGTTTCGTGCGGCCGGTCAGCCGGGTCAGTTTGATGGCGATCTCGTTGGCCTCGGTACCGGAATTGCAGAAGAAAAGCCTGGCGGGCGCGTCAACACCAAGCCGCCGGATGAGTTCTTCAGCCAGTTCCACCCCCGGAGCCGTCGCGTAGAGATTCGACGTGTGCCCCAGGCTATTGAGTTGCCGAGTCACAGCATCGATCACCGCGGGATGCCGATGGCCGAGAATGTTGACGGCGATACCCGCCAGGAGGTCGAGATACTCCCTGCCGTCCGAATCCACGACGACGGCGCCGCTACCGCTCACAAGCTCGATCGGTGGCGTCGGGTAGGTGTTCATCATCACCGACGGCCACCGGTCCAACACGTCGCTCACGCGGCCACCACCTTCGTGCCACTACCTGTCGCCGTGAACAGTTCCACCAACACGCAGTGCGCGACTCTGCCGTCGATGATGTGCGCGCTGGGCAGGCCCGATTCGACCGCTCGAATGCACGCTTCCACTTTGGGGACCATCCCCGCCTCCAACGTCGGCAGAAGCGAGCTCAATGATCCCGTGTCGATCTCGCTGACCAGCGAGTCACGATCTGGCCAACGGGTGTAAAGACCCTCGACGTCGGTGAGCATCAGCAGCGCCTCAGCACCGAGCGCCTGCGCCACCGCAGCTGCCGCGGTATCCGCATTGATGTTGTGCACCACGCCATCGACGTCGGGCGCGATGGTCGAGATGACCGGAATGCGGCCCGCCGCAATGAGATCCAGGACGGCACCGGTGTTGACATGGTCGACGTCACCGACAAGACCGATGTCCGTAAGCACGCCTTCGACGGTGACACTGCGCCGCACCGCCGTCAGCAGCTGCGCATCCTCCCCCGTCATTCCCACCGCGAATGGACCATGGGCGTTGATGAGGTTCACCAGCTCCCGACCGACCTGGCCGAACAGCACCATCCGCGCGACATCGAGCACCTCGGGCGTCGTCACGCGAAAGCCGCCTTTGAAATCCCCGGGAATGCCGAGCCGTTTGAGCATCGCACTGATCTGCGGCCCGCCGCCGTGCACCACGACCGGATGAATGCCGCAGGTGCGAAGGAACACCATGTCGGCGGCAAACGCGGCCTTGAGCGCGTCGTCGGTCATCGCGTTACCGCCGTACTTGACCACAACGATCTTGCCGTGCAACAGCTTCAGTCCTGGCAAGGCCGCGGCAAGCACTTCCGCCTCCGCGGCCGTGGTGACGCTCATGAGCTGTAGGCCGAATTCTCTTCGACGTAGGCGTGCGACAGATCCGTGGTTCGGATGGTCGCGCATCCGGATCCCAGCCGGAGGTCGACCGTCACCTCGATATCCGGACCCGACAGGTCGACATCGCGTGCCCCGGCCGCACCGGCACCGTCGACGAAGACCGGGGAGCCGTTGAAAGACACGGTGATCCGATCCGGGTCCAGCGGAAACGGCGACATACCGACCGCCGCGAGAACACGTCCCCAGTTGGGGTCCGAACCGAACAGTGCGGTCTTGACCAGACTGTCTCGGGCGATGATCCGCGCAGCGCTCAGCGCGTCCGCCTCCGAAGGCGCGCCGACAACGCTGATAGCGACACGTTTGGTGACCCCTTCGGCGTCGGCTTGCAGTTGAGCGCACAAGTCGTCGCAGACCCGCAGAATCGCTTCGTCGAGATCTGCCTGGCTCGGCCGGATTTCGCTGGCACCCGACGCAAGCAGCAGGACGGTGTCATTCGTCGACGAACTGCCGTCGACATCGAGGCGATCGAATGTCTTTGCAGCAGCACGCCGAAGGGCGGTCCCCAACGCCGCCGCGTCCGCGACCGCATCAGTGGTGATCACACACAGCATCGTGGCCAGAGACGGAGCGAGCATGCCCGCCCCCTTGGCCATGCCGCCCACCGTCCAGTTCTGATCCGCATCGAGAGAGTGATGCAGCGCAACCTGTTTGGGAACCGTGTCGGTAGTCATGATGGCTTGCGCCGCGTCGTCGCCGCCGGTGAACCCGCCGGCCAACTCATGGACGATTTCATCGACGCCGGCCAGCACCGCATCCATCGGCAGCCGGTCCCCGATCAAGCCCGTGGAGCACACCGCAACCTCGATGGCGCCGGTCAACGTGCCCCAGTCCGAGAGTGCCGCGGCCACCGCTTCGGCGGTGGCGTGCGTGTCCTGGAAGCCCTGCGTTCCCGTACAGGCGTTCGCGCCGCCGGAATTCAGCACGACCGCGCGAAGGCTTCCCCCCTTCAGGACCTGCTGGCTCCACAAGACGGGTGCGGCCTTGACCTGGTTGCGGGTGAATACACCGGCGGCGGCGTAATCGGGACCCTCGTTGAAGACGAGCGCCAGATCAGGCTTCCCGGACTTCTTGATTCCGGCGGCGATCCCAGCCGCCCGGAATCCCGCGGGCGCGGTCACACCTTGATTGCGCAGCAATCTCGTCGTCCCGACAGTCACGGCGCCACTCCCACGATCGACAATCCTTCGGTCTCCATCCATCCCAGCGCGAGATTCATCGACTGCACCGCCGCACCCGCCGTGCCCTTGACGAGGTTGTCGATCGCGCACACCGAAACCAGCACTCCGGCATCGGAATCGACGGCGACGCTCAATTGAGCGGCATTGCTGCCGACCACCGCACCCGTGCGGGGTAACTGTCCTTCGGGTAGCAGGTACACGAATGGCTCATCCATATAAGCCTTTTCGTAGACGGCGCGTACCTCTGATTGCGTCGCCGTCGTCTTCGCGGTGCAGGTCGCCAGAATGCCACGCGAAGTGGGAATCAGCACCGGGGTGAAGGACACCGTGACGTGCTCGTCTGTGACCCGCTGCAGTCCCTGGGCTATTTCCGGCGTATGCCGGTGCGCGCCCGCGATGTTGTAGGCCCGCGCCGAACCGATGACCTCGGCGGCGAGAAGGTCGACCTTGGCAGCCCGGCCCGCACCGGATGTACCGCTCACCGCGACGACGGTGACAGCTGGCTCGATCAAGCCCGCCGCTACGGCCGGAAGCAATGCCAGTAGCGCGGCCGTCGGGTAACAACCAGGTACCGCAACGCGATTGGTTGTTCTAAGCGCATCCCGCGCCCCCGGGAGTTCAGGCAAACCATAGGGCCAGCTGCCCGCATACGGCGTTCCATAGAAACGCGTCCAGGCCGTGCTGTCGGTCAGCCGGAAATCGGCACCGCAATCGATCACCAGGGTCTCATCGCCCAGCTTCTCCGCAAGTACCGCCGAATGACCGTGCGGCAGCGCGAGGAACACGACGTCGTGCCCGGCCAGCCTTTCCAATTCGGTCGGTTCGAGGACTCGTTGCGCCAAAGGCATCAGGTGGGGATGGTGTTCGGCGAGTTCCGTGCCCGCGCTGGCGGCTGCCGTCAGCGCACCGATGCTCAGGCGCCCGTCGGTGTAGGCGGGATGGCCGAGCAGCAAGCGCAGGATCTCGCCACCGGCATAGCCACTGGCACCGGCCACGGCTACCGAAGTCATCCCGCGATTCTGCATGGTTATGCACTCCTATGCAAATAAATTGATGGACGAGCAGGCGCTCCGGCCCCCGAAACCCCGCAAATCGGTGACATGAGCGTCTGCTCACGCAAGAAGACGCAACCGTTCAACGACGCTGGACGGCCCCGCAGGCCTCGGCTGCGGCTGCCACCGCGGCGTCGCGGGCCGCACTCGCCTCGTCCTCCGTGAGCGTCCGATCGGGCGCGCGAAAGCGCAGCGCCAGGGTGAGCGACTTCTTCCCCGCACCGATCTGTGGACCGGTGTAGACGTCGAACAGCGCGATGTCCTCCAACAACTCACCAGCGCCGACACGTGCCGCGTCGATGACGGCCTGGGCCGACACGTCCGCGGCGACCACCAGACTGACGTCTTGGAATACCGCGGGGAAGGGGGAAACCCTGGGTGCCGGTTGGAGCTCGACGATCGGGATGGCGTCGAGATCGATCTCGACCGCGCACGTCCCCTTAGGCAGCCCGCAGCGCTCTATCACCGCCGGATGGAGCTGCCCGGCATGTCCCACCACCCGGCCGTCCACGACCACCTCAGCGCAGCGTCCCGGATGCCAGGGCAGGTAGTGCGCCGATCGAAGACTCACATCCACCGCGCAGGCCCGGGCGATCACTCGCACCGCTTCGAACGCGTCAGCAGCCTCCACCGGGCGTCCCGGCCCCCACGGCCCGCGAGGTTCCCGCAATCCGGCCAGCACCAGCGCGACATGGACCGGTTGCACCGGGAGCGATCCGTTGAGGGTCGCGATCTCCCGATCCGTCGGCCTGCGATCGGTGGGAATCAACTCCACGGGGCCGGTTTGGTCGTGCGGATGCACGACCTGAGCGATCGAGTACAGGGCGACATCACCGAAGCCGCGAGAAACATTGCGCGACAACGCCTCCAGCAGAGCAGGGACAAGCGTGGACGCCAAATGCGGACGATCGGCTTCCAAGGGATTGAGGACGGTCGACGTCATCCGACGCGCATCGTCGGGGGCTAGGCCCCACTGATCGAAGATTCCGGCGGGAAGGAATGGGGTGGGCAACACCTCCACGCAACCGGACAGGGCCAAGGACTTGCCAACGGCGCGGCGGCGGCGCTGAGATGCCGTCAGCCCGCGACCGGCCGGCGCGCTGGGCAACACCGAGGGGATGACTTCGAGGCCCTCGAGCCGCAGAACCTCTTCCACCAGATCCGCCGGCTGGACCATGTCCGGACGCCAACTCGGTGGAGTCACAGTGAGCACGCCGTCGCCAGGTCCCAGGTCGACATGAGCACCGACCTGAGTAAGCCTGCGAACGGTTGCACCGTTCGGGTACCGGACACCGGCCATCCGGTCCGGCAGGTCGATTGCCATCCGAACGGCGGCGGGCGACCAAACCTCCCGAGGCGGATCACCACGCCAGTCGGTCAGCGTCGGCTCGACCCGGCCGCCGGCGATATCGGCCAGCAGTGATGCGCAGCGATCCAGCGCCGCAACCGAAATCGCGGGATCGACCGACCGCTCGTAGCGGCGGCCGGCTTCGCTGACCAGATGAAGACGACGGATCGTTCGCGACACCGCGGCCGGATCCCAGACCGCGGCCTCCAACAGGATGTCCGTCGAATTCGGATCGATCTCGGTAGTCCCTGCGCCCATGACACCGCCGATCGCGGCGGTCGCGACATCGTCGACGATCAGGACATCGCCCGGATCCAGCTTGCGCTCGACGTCGTCCAACGTGACGACAGTCTCCCCGGGATGGGCAAACCGGACAGCGAAGTCGCCGCGGATCCGACTGCGATCGTGAGCGTGCATGGGATGCCCGAGTTCCAGCATCACGTAGTTGGTGACGTCGACCGCCGGCGAAATCGGCCTGATCCCACTCAGCATCAGGCGCCTTTTCAGCCACCACGGAGACTGCGCCGCAGGATCGATGCCCGAGACCGGTCGCAACGCGAATCTGCTGACACCTGTTCCGGGTTGGACCGTCACCGGAAGAGCGATGCCGTCGGCCGGCAGGCGAGGGAGATCGGCGGGATCGACGAACTCCAGATCGTAGGCACAGGCGATTTCGCGGGCGATACCGCGAACGGACAGGCAATATCCCCGATCCGGCGTGACCGCCAAATCGAAAACCACATCGTCGAGGCCGAGGACCGCGATTGCGTCGGCGCCCGGGGACGCCGTGCCGGACGGCAGGATCAGGATTCCCGAATGGTCCGCCCCCAGGCCCAATTCCGCTGCGGAGCAGATCATTCCGTCCGACAACCGGCCATAGGTCTTTCGCGACGCAATATGGAAACCGCCCGGCAAGGTGGTTCCGGGCAAAGCCGCCACGATCAAATCGCCGACGACGAAATTGGTTGCACCACAAACGATGTCGCGGTCCGCGGCGTCACCGACATCGACCCGGCATGCCCGGATCGGCTTCTTGAACTCCGTGAGCTCCTCGATCGCGGTGACCCGACCCACCGTCAACGGCCCGGTGACCGGCCCGAGATTGATGATGTCCTCAACCTCATGTCCGACCCGGATCAACGCCTGCTCGAGATCCGCCGGGGGCACGTCCCAACCCGGCGCACCCGCCTGTACGACCTCGCGCAACCAGCTATAGGGAAGACGCATCAGACACCCACCCCGAACGGGTGGGAGAACCGGACGTCACCCTCGACCATGTCCCGCATATCCGGGATGCCGTTGCGGAACTGGAGCGTTCGCTCCAGCCCCATGCCGAACGCGAATCCCGAATACTCTTCAGGATCGATACCCGCGGCCCGCAACACATTCGGATTGACCATTCCGCAGCCGCCCCACTCGACCCATCCGGGTCCGCCCTTCTTGTTCGGAAACCAGATGTCGACTTCCGCGGACGGCTCGGTGAACGGGAAGAAGTGCGGGCGCATCCGAGTGCGCGCGTCAGGACCGAATTCAGATCGGGCGAACGCGTCGAGAGTCCCGCGCAGATGGGCCATCGTCAGGCCGCGATCCACCGCGAGCCCCTCGACTTGATGGAACACCGGGGTGTGGGTCGAATCCAGTTCGTCAGTACGAAATGTTCGTCCGATCGACACGATATAGACCGGGAGATCGCGTTCCAGCAGTGTGCGCACCTGCACCGGCGAAGTGTGGGTCCGCAGCAGCTGCCGTGAGCCCTCGGGTGCGACGTGAAAGGTGTCCTGCTCGCTTCGCGCGGGGTGATCGGGCGGGAAGTTCAAAGCATCGAAGTTGAACTGCTCCGTCTCGACTTCCGGGCCTTCGGCCAATTCCCAGCCCATCGCGATGAAGGTGTCCGCGATGCGCTCGGACAGGATGGTTATCGGATGCCGGGCACCGACAGGCTGCCGCGTCGACGGCAGCGTCACATCGATTGCCTCCGCGACGAGGACGGCGGCGTCCCGCTCGGCGCGAAGCACACCAAGCCGCTTGTCGTAATGAGCCTGGACCTCGCCCCGGGCGAGGTTCACCCGCTTTCCGGCATCGGCTCGCTCGTCCTTGGGCAGGGTCGCCAGCGCCTGGCGGGCTTGGGCCACTGCCGATCGGTCGCCGAGATGGTCCGTCTTGGCCCGGGCCAGAGCGTCGAGATCGCCTGCGGCACTGAAAGCGTGTTCGGCCGCCCCGATTGCCTTGGTCAGCGCATCGGACGACAACAGATCAGCGGATGACTCACCCACGCAGCCGGACTCTCCTTGGGCTGGGCAATCGCGTCACGGGTGTGACGCAAGTGCCGATCATAGGTGATGCCAAATTCACGCTTCGGGGGCAATTCGCCCGCGAAGGACCCGACACCGCCCTACCGTGAATGTCCTTCGACGAGGAAGGCCAGGATGCTCAGACCGCTCATCATCGCCGCCATCTGGATGTCGGCCGTCTCGGCCGCGCTACTCGCGGTGTTCGTCAAGACCGACTGGTGGATCATCGGTGACTGGTGGAGCGTCGCGATCCTGCTGGCCGCCTTGGCGGCTCTGGGCACGTGGGATCTGATCCAGACCTCCCACACGATTCTTCGGACCTACCCGATACTCGGACATTTCCGCTTTCTCTTCGAACTGATCCGGCCCGAGATCCGCCAGTACTTCGTCGAATCCAACACCGAGGCGACCCCGTACGACCGCGAGACCCGCGACATGGTCTATCAGCGCGCCAAGGGCACCAAGAGCGACGAGCCGTTCGGCACCCTGCGCGATGTCACAGCCGTCGGATACGAATTCCTCCGGCACTCGATGCGCGCGCGTCTCGCCGAGAAGATGACCAATGACAACCAGCCGAGGGTGCGTCTCGGCGGTCCGGATTGTCAGCAGCCCTACGACATCGCTCTGCTCAACGTTTCAGCGATGAGTTTCGGTGCGCTGTCGGCCAATGCCATCGAATCCCTCAACGGCGGTGCGGCAAAAGGTGGATTCGCCCACGACACCGGCGAAGGCGGGATCAGCCCATATCACCTCAAGCACGGCGGCGACCTCATCTGGGAGATCGGCTCCGGTTATTTCGGCTGCCGCGACAGCCACGGACAATTCGATCCCGAGACATTCGAGAAGAAGGCCGCGTTCCCGTCGGTCAAAGCGATTTCCATCAAGCTCTCGCAAGGCGCGAAACCCGGGCTTGGCGGTGTGCTTCCGGGCCCGAAGGTAAGCGCGGAAATCGCGGCGACACGCGGAGTGCCACAAGGACAGACGGTGGTGTCGCCGCCCGCGCACACCGCCTTCCACACTCCCCTCGAACTCGTCGAGTTCATCGCCACACTGCGCAGACTTTCCGGCGGTAAACCCATCGGTTTCAAACTGTGCGTCGGGGCGCGCACCGAATTCCTGTCGATCTGCAAGGCGATGCTGGAAACAGGAATCACACCGGATTTCATCATCGTGGACGGCGCTGAGGGCGGCACCGGCGCGGCCCCCCAGGAATTCGAGGACCACGTCGGTATGCCGTTGACGGAAGGTCTGATGCTCGTCCACAACTGCCTGGTGGGCACCGGCCTGCGACCCCGAATCCGCCTCGGCGCCTCGGGCAAGGTGGCCAGCGGCGTCGACATCGTCAAGCGGATCATTCAGGGTGCCGACTTCACCCTGTCTGCCCGCACCATGATGTTTGCGATCGGCTGCATTCAGGCGATGAAGTGCCACACCAACAGGTGCCCCACCGGCGTGGCCACTCAGGACAAGGCCCTGGCACGGGCGCTGTACGTGCCCGACAAGATCGACCGGGTCGCCAACTACCAGCGCGCAACCGTATCCAGTGCCGGGCAGGTAATCGCCTCCATGGGGCTCACCTGCTTCGACGAATTGCAGCCGTCCATGCTGAATCGCCGCATCGAGGGCCAGCGGACAAGCACGTATGCCGATATCTACGAGTGGCTGATGCCCGGCGAACTGCTCCAGGATCCGCAGCCGGAATCGTGGCGGTCGGACTGGATCGAAGCGTCGTCCGACGAGTTTCGCTGAAGCGGGTCATCAAGGGCCGGCGGCCAGTGCGAGCGTCCTGTTCACCAACCGCCTGCGGGTGATTCGACTGGCAAGCACCGCCGCCAACACGCCGAGACCCATGGTCGGCACGATCACCGGGTCGGTGCCGACGAAGATCAGGTAGCAGAACACCGCTGCGACAGCCAGCAAGAAATAGCGGCCCGGAGTCCATCGGGACGGGCGGCCGAACCGGGTTCCCACGCCCATGCCCAGCATCAGCGCAACCGCGTGCCCGACGTTCGTGAAATCGCCCCCGCTGAACACCGCCGCGCCAACGGCAACGGCCAACCACCAGCCGATCCACGCGCCGCGCAATCTGACCGGTATCGCCGGAGTCAATGTTCCGAGCACCGCCACCGCGCCGTAGCTCATTCCCACGTCGCTGAGGTACCTGACCGAATGGGAGAGAAATCCGGCGCCAAGAGCAGCCGCCAGCCCGGCCGCCACCAACAACGTCGCGCCGATGTGGCCCACGAGAAACGCGATCACCAACCGGCCACTGCGCCAAATCAATTCGGCCAACGACAACAGGGCCACCAGCCCCGGTAGCCAGATGTAGACCGGCCCGGGCTCCGTGACGAACGCACTACCGAGCAGGGTGCCGATACGGCCATCGGAAAGATTGTGGAGATTCGTGCTCGCCAATCGGATGACCTTGTCGCGGACATGCGGGCCCAGCAAGAACAGCACCGTCGCCACCGCCGCCAGCAGCGCGGTGTAACCGAGCGTCACCCTGATGCGGGCCAGACGCGACAGCGCGACGAGAACCATCACCACCCACTATGCCTGCGAGTACGCCTCATCTGCATCGTCATCGCCGGCGGCGTCCTTTCGAGCCCTCAATCGGTACATGACCAGATCGGCGGGCACGCCCGCCACTCGGGAGCCGAAGACCTGTCTTTTGACCCGCTTGACCGTGACGCCGAACGACTCGAGGTCATCGGCGGACACCTTCGACAGCGTCCGATCGGACACGATCAATCCTCCGCGGGTGGCGCGCTCCATCACCCGGGCCGCGATGTTGACATCGACTCCGAGCCAATCGGATCCGATGCGCTGCGGCCGCCCGGTGTGGATTCCGGCACGAACGCGCGGTGCGTAGCCATCCATATCGATGGCCTCGACCGCCTTACGCGCGGCCATCGTGGCGCGGATTGCCGTCGACGGATCGTCGAAGACCGCCATCATGCCGTCGCCCATACGTTTGACGATCCGGCCCCCCGAATCGAGGATCGGCGGCTCGCCCAGTTGCGCGACCTTTCGCAGCAACCGAAGCGTCGCCTCGTCACCCGCTGCAAGCGACCAATCGGAGAACGCCACAAGGTCGGTGAATACCAGGGTCACTTCTGGATTGGCGGGCCGTCCGGACACCCGTTCGGTGATCGCCTGCCAGACTTGCAGCGTCGCCAGGCTGACTTCCCGCGTGGCCGCCTCCCGGTCACGCAACAACCGGTCCGCCGCCCGCGCGGCCGCGCGGGCACCCCCTTCGCCGGCAGCCGACAGCGGATCCCCGAATTCCGGATCACCAGGAAGCGCCCGTCGGGCATTTCGAACCAGTGCGATCACCCGGGGGCTGTGATTGGTATCGCGCAGCCAGTCTCCGAACCTGCCGCGGGAGCGCGCGGAGAGATCCGCGACGACGTCACCGGGGAGTTCTGGTCGACCGCTGGCCGAGTCGACGTCCACAACCTCAGGGTAGGGAACGATGGTTGACCTGGCCAATGGGACACGGCGTGGCGAACGTCTCAGCACTGATCGGCGACACGCGGTCTCGCCGCGTCAAAAGACTGGTCACAGGTTTGTCGCGGCTCGCCGATAGGGACCTTCGGACGTAGACAACACCTGTTGTCAACATTATCGTGGGGGCATCATCAGCCCGCCTGTGTGCTTCTGCACAGAACCGAGGTACCCGATGAGGTCAACGAAGACCACACGAGACTCCACCGCACCCGACGGCGAGGCGATGCCCCTTGGGCCCGACTCGCTCACCTGGAAATATTTCGGCGATCTGCGCACCGGGTTGCTCGGTGTGTGGATCGGGTCCCTTCAAAATATGTATCCGCAATTGGGCGCCGGCGTAGAAGATCATTCGATCCTGCTTCGCGAGCCGCTACAGCGGGTCGCCCGATCGGTCTATCCGATCATGGGTGTCGTCTACGACGGCGAACGCGCGCGGCAGACCGGCGAACAGATCAAGGGGTTTCACAACACCATCAAAGGTGTCGATTCCGCAGGCCGCCGCTATCACGCACTGGACCCCGAAACGTTCTACTGGGCGCACGCCACATTCTTCATGCTGATCCTGAAAGTCGCCGAGTACTTCTGCGGCGGCCTCACGGAGGCCGACAAACGCCAGCTTTTCGACGAGCACGTCCAGTGGTACCGGATGTACGGCATGAGCATGCGGCCGGTCCCCGAGACCTGGGAAGACTTCTGCGAATACTGGGACCGCGTCTGCCGCGACGAACTCGAAATCAATCGCGCCACCCGCGACATCTTCCAAATCCGAATTCCCAAGCCGAAATTCGTGTTGATGCCGACACCCATATGGGACCAACTCTTCAAGCCGCTGGTCGCAGGCGAACGCTGGATCGCCGCGGGACTGTTCGATCCCGCGGTGCGGGAAAAAGCGGGAATGCGGTGGACGGCCGGGGACGAGGTACTGCTGCGCCTGCTCGGAAAGGCGGTCGAGGTCGCCTTCTGGGCGCTCCCGGATGAGATCCGGCTACACCCGCGCGCACTCTCGGCGTATCGGCGCGAAGCCGGCGAGATCCCCGCCGACGCTCCCCTCGTGGAAGCACCCGGGTTCATGGACCCGCCCAAAGACCGGCGCGGAATGCCGATGCACTATGCGCCGCGACGGCGAAACAAGAGCCTCGTCGAACGCGCCGGATCGCTCGTCCACACCACGTTTTCCCTCGCCGGCCTTCGTCCCGCCCGCGGACGCCGGGCCGCCGCCTGAACCGGAGAATCCATGATCGAATGGTCCGACGTCGACCTTGCCGTGCAGACAGCCGTCCGCGAGTTCGTCGACAAAGAGGTTCGGCCCCATGTCGACGCACTGGAGAGCGGCGACATGGAGCCGTATCCGATCATCCGGAAGTTGTTCTCCACCTTCGGAATCGGCCAGATGGCGCTCGAATCGCTCCACAAACGGCTGGCACGCATGCGCGAGGATCAAGCGGCTGGCCGCACAGCACGCGCACCGAAGTCCGGCGGCATGTTCGGCGACGGGGGCTCGGCAGGAATGGGTTTCGTGCTCGTCAGTGAACTGTGCCGGGTCAGCATGGGACTCGTGACCGGGATGGGCGTGAGTATGGGACTCACGGTTCCGACCATCGCGTCGCGCGGAACTCTTGTCCAGCAAGAGCGTTGGCTGCCCGGCCTGGTCACTTACGACAAGGTGGGCGCCTGGGCGATCACCGAACCGGATTCCGGTTCGGATGCGTTCGGCGGGATGAAGTCATACGTGGTCCGCGACGGCGACGACTACATCCTCAATGGGCAGAAGACATTCATCACCAATGGTCCCGACGCCGACATCGTCGTGGTGTACGCCAAGTTGGACGAGGGCGATCGCAGCGTCGACAAACGAGACCGCAAAGTCCTGACCTTCGTACTCGACCGCGGTATGGAGGGCTTCGTTCAGTCAAAGCCGTTCCGCAAGATGGGCATTCACAGCTCTCGAACAGGGGAACTGTTCTTCAGCAACGTCCGGCTCGGACGCGACCGACTGCTCGGGGAATCCGAGGACAACGCCTCCGGCGACGGCCGCGACAGCGCCCGCTCCAATTTCGCAGCCGAACGGATCGGCGTCGCCTCGATGGCACTCGGCGTGATCGAAGAATGCCTTCGATTGTGCGTCGACTATGCCAAGACCCGAACACTGTGGGGCCAGGAGATCGGCCAGTTCCAGCTCATCCAGCTGAAGCTCGCCAACATGGAAGTCGCGCGAATGAATGTGCGCAACATGCTTTTTCGCGTCATCGAATGCGGGCAGACGGGCACTCCGGTGTCGCTGGCCGAGGCATCGGCCATGAAGTACTACTGCTCTCAGGCGGCAACCGAGGTCGCGATGGAAGCAGTGCAGATCTTCGGCGGCAACGGATACATGACCGAATACCGGGTCGAACAACTCGCGCGAGATGCGAAGTCGTTGATGATCTACGCCGGCAGCAACGAAGTCCAGATCACCCACGTGGCGAGGGGCCTACTCAGCGGCTGATCGTTGCGCACGGGCGGTCTGGTAGAGGCAGATGGCCGCTGCCGTGGCCACATTCAGGCTCTCCGCACCCCCGGCCATCGGAATTTTCATCCGATGATCGGCCTGCGCGGCGAGATCGGCCGGAAGCCCATGCGATTCAGAACCGAAGAGCCATGCCGTCGGCGACTTCAACAGTTCGTCACCGTCGTCGAGGCTGACGTCACCATCGAGCGTCGTCGCCAGAACTTGCATCCCGGACTCGCGCAATTGCTTAACCAGCTCAGCGGTGTCCGGAACGGTGAGAACAGGTACGTCGAAAATACTGCCCGCCGAGGAACGCAGGCATTTCGAGTTGTAGGGGTCCACGCTGTGCCCCGCGAAAATGATTGCGGCAGCGCCCATTGCGTCAGACAGTCGGACCAAGGTACCGGCGTTGCCAGGTTCCGAGAGATCGACGGCTATGACAACCAACGCCGGACTGCCGGAAAGTACGGCGTCCAACTCGATCGATGGTGTGCGGCAGACCGCAACCAGGCCCGAGGGCGTCACCGTTTCCGACAGCGCCTTCGCGGCCCGATCCGTGACAGCATGAACGGCTAGACCGGCCAGGATGGCGGCGTGGCGCTCCGCTGCGGCTTCAGTGGCGAACACCTCGTCGACGAGTCCTCGACGCGCGGCGGCCCCGACAAGATTGGGCCCTTCAGCAAGAAAGCGCCCCGAATGACGCCGCCCGGCGTGGCGCTGCAGTTTTACTGCAGCGACCACCCGGGCGGATCGTTCGGTCAGTGCCGACGTCAGGCGGCGTCTCCCGCGGGAGCGTTGACGTCCTCCGGCAAGGCTGCCCTGGCCACCTCGACCAGAGCGGCGAATGCCGCAGCGTCGGTGATGGCGATGTCGGCAAGGTTCTTGCGGTCGACCTCCACACCGGCGGCCTTGAGACCCTGGATCAACCGGTTGTAGGTGATGTCGTTGGCGCGGGCCGCCGCGTTGATCCGGGAGATCCACAGCTTGCGGAACTCGCCCTTACGGGCACGACGGTCCCGGTAGGCGTAAGTCAATGAATGCAGCTGCTGCTCTTTGGCTTTGCGATACAGCCGGGACCGCTGGCCGCGGTAGCCCTTGGACGCCTTGAGGACTGTACGGCGCTTCTTCTGGGCATTGAGTGCGCGCTTCACGCGTGCCATGGGGTGTTCCTATTCTCGAGAGTTCAAAAACGTTCAGGGGTGCGGCGATTAGCCGTTCAGCATCGCGTTCACACGCTTGGTGTCGCTCGCCGCCACTGCGGTGCGACCGTCCAGACGACGAGTGCGCTTGGTGGCCTTGTGCTCGAGAAGGTGGCGACGGCCGGCTTTCTGCCGCACGATCTTCCCGGTGCCGGTCTTGCGGAAGCGTTTGCTGGCCCCGCTATGGGACTTGGCCTTGGGCATGGTTCCTCAGTTCCAATCAGTTCTTAGGTTGCTTCGTTCTCGGGCTGTGTCACGTCGGAGTCCTGCGGTGTTTCCACCGGTGAACCTCCTGCTTGCTGGGCCGCCTTGGCGCGAGTCTTCGCGCCCCGGTGAGGTGCCAGCACCATCGTCATGTTGCGGCCGTCCTGCTTGGCAGAGGTCTCGACGAATCCGTAATCCGCTACGTCGGCGCCCAGCCGCTGCAGGAGTCGGTATCCGAGTTCCGGCCGGGACTGCTCGCGACCACGGAACATGATGGTGACCTTGACCTTCGACCCTGCTTCGAGGAAGCGGATCACGTGACCCTTTTTCGTCTCGTAATCGTGCGGGTCGATCTTCGGCCGAAGCTTCTGTTCCTTGACGACGGTCTGCTGCTGGTTCTTGCGGGACTCACGCGCCTTCTGCGCCGTCTCGTATTTGAACTTGCCGTAGTCCATGATTTTGCAAACCGGCGGTTTGGCATCCGGAGCTACTTCGACAAGATCAAGATCGGCATCCGCGGCGACGCGCAATGCATCTTCGATGCGCACGATGCCTACCTGTTCACCACCGGGTCCGATCAAACGGACTTCAGGTACGCGAATGCGCTCATTGACGCGGGTCTCAGTGCTGATGGGCCCTCCCTGGTTCGATTTTCGTTGAACCATCCGCGGCCAAACATCGGGGCCAGCGCGGGAAACCCAAACATCAGCGAAAAGGCCCTGCATGAAGCAGGGCCCAATGCCGACCGATCGCGACTGCTGTCGCCTGCGTCATACAGAACGGATACTCAGAGAGCATCCGTGACCGGACCGATGAGCCTTCGGAAATCCGAGGCCAACGGTGGGAGTGGGACTCCACTTGCTGTCCCTGGCGTAAGCCGGGACGGTCGTGCGTGCCAGTCTAACAGCCATGACGGATAGTCCCGAACTCTCGCCCACCGCGGCAGAACAGGTCCGCGAACTCGCCCAGATCCCGGCAATCGAAGTGATCACCCGGGCGGCAGTGATGCTGATGAGCGCCGCAGCCGAGAAAATCGGCCTCGGCTCCCCCGATCCGGACACCAGTGAGTACCGGGACCTCGACGAGGCGAGGCGGCTGATCACGGGCCTCGCCGGACTGGTCACGGCCACCACGGAGTATCTCGGACCGCACGCCGGGCCGCTACGCGACGGACTGAAAAGCCTGCAACTGGCCTTTCGCGAAGCCTCCGCCGCACCGGACGATCCCGGTCACGGTCCGGGCGAGAAGTACACCGGGCCGGTCGGGTAACACCACCCTCGGCCGCAAGACCTAATATCCTGCGGCCCTATGACCGTGACGATTACTCGGCGAAGGTCCGCGTTCCACTGGGTGCCGCCCGCCGCCGGCTGGATCGTCGGAACCATCGCGACCCTGTCCCTGCTTTCCAGCGTGTCCACGTTCATCCGGCACACGATCAGGGTCCCGCGCGAATTCATCGACAACTACCTGTTCAACTTTCCCGACACCAGCTTCGCCTGGGCGTTTGTGCTGGCCCTGCTCGCAGGAGCGCTGGCGGCTCGCAAACGCATCGCATGGTGGGCGCTTCTCATCAACCTGATGATCGCCGTCGCGGTCAACGTCAGCTACCTCGTCGGCGGCGACGAAACCCGCATCGAGACCGCCGGCGAGATATTCGGCCTGACATTCCACCTGACCGCGATCGCCCTGCTCCTGCTCGGCTACCGGGAATTCTGGGCGAAAGTGCGCCGGGGAGCCCTCTTCAAGGCGCTCGTCGCCCTGGTCGCCGGCAACACGATCGGCATTCTGCTCGCCTGGGGCCTTCTGGTCCTTTTCCCCGGATCCCTGGAACCCGACTATCGGCTCGCATACGCGATAAACCGCGTCAGCGGCTTCGCGGTAGCGGATCCCGACCTGTTCGACGGGCGTCCGAACGTTCTGCTGAACGCGATCTTCGGCCTGTTCGGCGCACTCGCACTCATGGCGGCGGCAGTCGTCCTGTTCCAATCGCAACGCGCCGAGAACGCACTGACCGGTGAGGACGAGTCAGCGATCAGAGGGCTGCTCCAGGCATATGGAAAGAACGACTCCCTCGGCTATTTCGCCACCCGACGCGACAAGTCGGTGGTGTTCGCACCCAGCGGACGGGCAGCAGTCACATTCCGTGTCGAAATCGGAGTCTGCCTGGCCAGCGGTGATCCGATCGGAGACCCGCGGGCGTGGCCGCAAGCGATCCGCGCGTGGCTCGAACTGTGCGAGGCCTACGGTTGGGCCCCGGGCGTGATGGGAGCCAGCTCCACCGCCGCGCAGGCTTTCCGCGAGGCAGGTCTCAACGCATTTCAGCTTGGCGACGAAGCGATCCTGTACCCCGAAGCGTTTCATCTCTCCGGTTCCGACATGCGGGCAGTACGGCAGGCGGTTACCCGCGCACGCAGAGCCGGATTGTCGGTCCGGATGCGCAGGCATCGAGAATTCTCGGCCGACGAAATGGCCGAGGTGATCAAGCGAGCCGACGCCTGGCGCGACACCGAGACAGAGCGCGGATTCTCGATGGCACTGGGTCGCCTGGGCGATGGCGCCGACGGCGACTGCCTGCTTGTCGAGGCTGTACAAACCGACGAGGACCGGGTTGTCGCGATGCTGTCTCTCGTCCCCTGGGGTAACAACGGACTGTCGCTCGACCTCATGCGCCGTTCGCCCGAATCCCCCAACGGCACCATCGAGTTGATGGTCAGCGAACTCCTCCAGAACGGCGCCGACATCGGCGTAAGCCGGGTTTCGCTGAACTTCGCGATGTTCAGATCAGCGTTCGAGCAAGGGGCACAACTCGGCGCCGGACCTGTGGCCCGACTCTGGCGAGCGCTGCTCGTCTTCTTTTCCCGCTGGTGGCAGCTGGAAACGCTGTACCGATCGAATATGAAATACCAGCCCCAGTGGGTGCCCCGCTACGCCTGCTTCGAGGACGCACGGCTCATCCCCCGGGTCGGTGTCGCCTCGGTGATCGCCGAGGGCTTCCTCGTCCTGCCGTTCTCCGGGCGCAAGCGCCGCCACACCGGCCACCATTCCGCGGTTCCCCAAGACATCCTGGCGACCGGAGAGCTCCATGCCGACGGGTCGTCTCCGGACAACATCCGCAGTCTGCTCCCCCAAACGACTCAGACCGACGACGTCCGCGTGCCGGATCAGGTACGAGTTCGGATGGCGAAGCTGAAAATATTGCAGGAAAAGGGAATCGACCCATATCCCGTCGCGAATCCGCCGAGTCACAGCGTCGCCGAGGCGCTGGCGATCGTTGACGACGATCATGTGACAGTCACCCTCGCCGGGCGAATCCTGCGCATTCGCGACTACGGCGGCGTACTCTTCTCCTCCCTTCGGGATTGGACCGGCGACATCCAGCTGCTGCTAGACCGCGCCGTACTCGACGGTGCCGCAACCGATTTCGCCAGCGTCGATCTCGGCGACCTCGTCGAGGTGACCGGGACCATGGGATACAGCAAGAACGGAACCCGCTCACTTCTGGTGAAACAGTGGCGGATGCTCGGGAAGTGCCTTCGCCCGCTTCCCGACAAGTGGAAGGGTTTGACAGACCCGGAGGCACGGGTGCGCGCACGGTCCGTCGACCTGGCCATCAACCCCGAGGCGCGAAGCCTGATCCGGGCCCGCAGCAATGTGCTCCACTCCATTCGGGAAACCCTCGTCGCAAAGGGCTTCCTGGAGGTGGAAACCCCTATCCTGCAACAGATTCACGGCGGCGCCAACGCCAGACCGTTCAAAACACACATCAATGCCTACGATCTCGATCTGTATCTTCGGATCGCCCCCGAGCTCTACCTCAAGCGACTCTGTGTGGGCGGTGTCGAGCGCGTCTTCGAACTGGGCCGAGCATTCCGCAACGAAGGCGTGGACTTCAGCCACAACCCCGAGTTCACTCTTCTGGAGGCGTACCAAGCACATGCCGACTACCTGGTATGGATCGACGGCTGCCGCGAACTGATCCAGAACGCCGCGATAGCCGCCAACGGTTCGACTGTCATCATGCGTCCCACCGGCGATGAGGATGCCGCCGCCCTCGAGCCGGTGGACATTTCGGGACCATGGCGCGTGAAGAGCGTCCATGACGCCGTCTCCGAGGCACTCGGCGAACACATCGGGCCCGAAACCGAATTGGACACACTGCGACGCCTGTGCGACGCGGCTAAAGTCCCCTACGTCACCCACTGGGACAACGGCGCAATCGTTTTGGAACTCTACGAGCATCTGGTGGAAGACCGCACCGAGGCGCCGACGTTCTATACCGACTTTCCGACGTCCGTGTCCCCCCTGACTCGGCCACACCGCAGCAAGCCTGGCCTGGCCGAACGCTGGGACCTGGTGGCCTGGGGTGTCGAACTGGGCACCGCCTACAGCGAACTCACGGACCCGGTGGAACAGCGACGCAGACTCAAACAACAGTCGCTGCTCGCTTCCGGGGGCGATCCGGAAGCCATGGAACTCGATGACGACTTCCTGCAAGCCCTCGAATACGCCATGCCGCCCACCGGTGGGCTCGGGGTCGGCGTCGACCGGGTCGTGATGATGATCACCGGGCGCAGCATTCGCGAAACACTGCCCTTCCCGCTGGCCAAGCCGCGTTGAGCTGATCACCGGACCAACGGAGTACGGTGGCCGCATGCCCGACGATCCATCAATCCCGCAGGCCGATGTCGATCCCGGCTACACCTCTGCAGGAATTCCGACGTTCGACGCAGTCCGCGAAAAGATCGAGAACCGTGTCGAAACAGCCTTGGGCGCAAGCGAATTGGACGCCGGAACCGCCGAGGCAAACGCCGTCGAGCAGCAGTACGAGGCACGTCAGCGGGCAGCTGCCGAGCGACTGGCGCAGATTCGCGAGTCGATGCGCTCGGAGAGTTAGGCGCTGACCTTCTTGCGGCGGGCCGTCCTCTTCGATGCCGGCTGCGCAGCCCCAAGCATCTCGACCAGGAACTTGCCGGTGTAACTTTCCGGCACGGCGGCAACATCTTCGGGCGTGCCCTCGGCCACCACCGTTCCGCCGCCCGCGCCGCCCTCGGGCCCCATGTCGACGATCCAGTCCGACGTCTTGATGACGTCGAGGTTGTGCTCGATGACGATCACCGAGTTGCCTTTATCGACAAGGCTGTTGATCACCTTCAGGAGCTTGCGAATGTCTTCGAAATGAAGGCCGGTAGTGGGCTCGTCGAGAATGTAGACGGTGCGGCCGGTCGATCGCTTCTGCAACTCGGCCGCCAGTTTGACGCGCTGCGCTTCACCACCCGAGAGCGTGGGTGCGGGTTGACCTAGCCGGACATAGCCCAATCCGACGTCGACGAGAGTCCGAAGATATCGGTGGATCCCGCCGATCGGCTCGAAGAATTCCGCCGCATCCTCGATCGACATGTCGAGGACTTCGGAAATGGTCTTCCCCTTGTAGTGCACCTCGAGCGTCTCGCGGTTGTACCGTGCGCCCTGGCACACCTCACAGGGGACGTAGACGTCGGGCAGGAAGTTCATCTCGATCTTGATGGTCCCGTCGCCCGAACAGGCTTCGCAGCGGCCACCTTTCACGTTGAACGAAAATCGGCCCGGTTGATAGCCGCGTACCTTCGCCTCGGTGGTGGCCGCGAACAGCGTTCGGATCTTGTCGAAAACCCCGGTGTAAGTCGCCGGGTTCGAACGAGGGGTGCGCCCGATCGGCGACTGGTCGACGCGCACCAGTTTGTCGACGTGCTCAAGGCCGGTAACCCGGGTGTGCCGCCCAGGCACCTGACGCGCCCCGTTGAGCTTGTTGGCCAACACCGAAGCCAGGATGTCGTTCACCAACGTGGATTTGCCCGAACCGGACACCCCCGTCACCGAGGTCAGCACCCCCAGCGGGAACGACACGTCGATGCCGCGCAGATTGTGCTCACGAGCGCCCTTGACGGTCAGCTGACGGCGCTGATCGGCCTGCCTGCGTTCGGCCGGGACATCGATCCGCTCCCGACCCGAAAGATAAGCGCCGGTAATCGATTTCGGATTCTTCAGCAAGTCCTTGTACGGACCGCTGTGGACAACCTGGCCACCGTGCTCACCCGCGGCGGGACCGATGTCGACCACCCAGTCCGAGTGCGCGATGGTGTCTTCGTCGTGCTCGACCACGATGAGCGTGTTGCCGAGATTCTTGAGCCGCGTGAGGGTTTCTATGAGCCTTCGGTTGTCGCGTTGGTGTAGCCCGATCGAAGGCTCGTCGAGCACATACAGCACGCCGACGAGCCCGGAACCAATCTGGGTAGCCAACCGAATGCGTTGGGCCTCACCACCCGACAGCGTGCCGGCCGCGCGTGCGAGCGAAAGGTACTCGAGGCCGACATCGAGCAGGAATCCCAGCCGGGACTGGACTTCCTTGAGGACCTGTCCTGCGATGGCCTGCTCGCGGTGCCCCAGGGTCAACGCGTTCAGGAACTGCGAGCAGTCGGCGATGGAAAGCTCGCATACCTCGGCGATCGATTTCGCGCCGTGCTCCCCTGCCGCCAGTGTGACCGCGAGGATCTCGGGCTTCAGTCGGGTGCCCTGACACTCCGGGCACGGCACGTCGCGCATGAACCCGTCGTAGCGTTCCTTCATCTGTTCGGAGTCGGTCTGCTCCATGCGCCGCTGCAGAAAGGCCATCACACCCTCGAATTCCGCATGGTACGAACGTGTCCGTCCATACCGATTGCGGTAGCGGACGTGCACCTTCTCGTCGGAGCCCTCGAGAATCGCCTTGCGCGCCTTGGCCGGCAGCTTGTTCCACGGGGTGTCGACGTCGAAGCCCATGGCTTCGCCGAGGCCTGCCATCATCCGGGTGAAGTACTCCGACGTGTGTCCCATCGACCAGGGCGCCACCGCGCCCTGCGCCAAAGTCAGCTCAGGATCGGGGACGACGAGCTCCGGATCGACTTCCTTGCGAATGCCCAGACCGCTGCATTCGGGGCAGGCGCCGTACGGTGAGTTGAACGAGAACGACCGCGGCTCTAGATCATCGACCGCGAGCGCATGACCGTTGGGGCAGGCGAGCTTCTCGGAGAACCGCTGTTCGCGATTCGGGTGATCGTCTTCCCGGTCGACGAACTCGAGGACCACGATGCCGTCCGCCAAGTTCAGCGCAGTCTCGACGGAATCCGTAAGCCGTTGCTTGGCACTGGCTTTGACGGTCAGCCGGTCGACGACGACCTCGATGTCGTGCTTCTCCTGCTTCTTCAGTTTCGGTGGGTCGGTCAGGGAATGAACCACGCCGTCGACCCGAACCCTGCTGTAGCCCTGGGTGTTCAGCTTGTCGAAGAGGTCGACGAACTCGCCCTTGCGCGTTCGGACCACGGGAGCCAAGACCTGGAATCGCGTGTCTTCCGGCATCGCGAGGACTTGATCGACAATCTGCTGGGGTGTCTGGCGCGCGATCCGCTCCCCGCATATCGGGCAGTGCGGTGTGCCTGCGCGCGCATAGAGCAACCGCAGGTAGTCGTACACCTCGGTGATGGTGCCGACCGTGGAACGAGGGTTGCGGTTGGTGGACTTCTGATCGATCGACACCGCCGGTGAAAGTCCCTCGATGAAGTCGACGTCCGGCTTGTCCATCTGCCCCAGAAACTGACGGGCATACGCCGACAGCGACTCGACGTACCGGCGCTGCCCCTCGGCGAAGATCGTGTCGAACGCCAGCGACGACTTGCCCGACCCGGAAAGCCCGGTGAACACGATGAGGCTGTCGCGGGGCAGGTCAAGATCGACGCTACGCAGATTGTGCTCGCGCGCACCCTTGACGATCAGCCGGTCAGCCACCAGCTCCCCTTCCACATTCCGCTCGGGGCGAATCCGCCCACCATGCTAATTCCCGCCCACGACGACGCACCCCGGGCAAGTAACGTGACCACCATGACAGACGTCGCGGACACCTACACCGGTCACGTCGAGCCAGGAACGGCCGCCCGGCGCACGCTGCCGGGCGCCACGATCATCAAAACGTCGGTCGGCCCTATGGACAACAACGCCTACCTGGTCAGCTGTTCCCGTACCGGCGAAACGCTGCTGATCGACGCGGCCAACGACCCTGAACAGCTCATCGGGCTGGTCGACGCACATGCACCCACCGTGGAACTGATAGTGACGACCCATCAGCACGGCGACCACTGGCAGGCTCTGAAAGCCGTCGCCGATGCCACCGGAGCCCCGACAGCAGCGCACGAACTGGACGCGGGACCGCTCCCCGTCCCACCGGCGCGATTCCTTTCAGACGGTGACACCATCGCCGTCGGAGACCTGGTGTTCGACGTCATTCACCTGCGGGGCCACACCCCAGGATCGGTGGCGCTGGCACTGCGGCCGACGGCGGACCGCCCCGCAACCCAACTCTTCACGGGTGACTGCCTTTTCCCGGGCGGCGTGGGAAAGACCTGGCAGCCGGGCGAATTCGAACAACTCCTGAGCGACGTGAGTAGTCGCGTTTTCGACGCTTACGACGACGCCACAGTTGTTTATCCTGGCCATGGCGACGACACCGTTCTCGGTGCCGAGCGCCCGCACTTGACTGAATGGCGCAAACGCGGCTGGTGACTCGCGGCTACTCCGTGACGACTATCAACTGGTGGCCGTATCGGCCCCACGCGGTCTCGAAGTCTTTGATCTTCACCTGCTCGTCGGCTCCGTTGTCGGGGCCACTGTCATTGATGTGAACGATGCCTGTCGTGTCGTCGATCCCGGTCACCACAACGGCGTGTGGACCGTACTGGGCGCCCTGCTCATCCCACAAAATGTCGGCGTCCGCCACAGCGAGCGCCGCCTTACCGATATCCAGATATTCGCGCAGCGCCGCCATCCCTGTGGCGAGGCCGACCTCGGACGCGACATCGTCATCCGTATACGTTCCGGTAAGCCCGTAATGCGCCATCAATAGCGGCATATCTTCGGTCGCAGCGCCGTCCCCGGTTTCGTTGGGATGGTCAAGATCAGTTGGCAGGTGGTAGATCGGACGTCCCGAATGCTCTTCGCTGGGCGTCGACGACGCCAGCGCGACGATCTGCTCTTCTGTCGGCGTAGTGCCGGTGAACATACCGATCAAATGTGCGGTGGCCATCAGCGCGCAATCGTCCAGTGTTTGTTGGCTCCACACATCGGACCCACCCACCGGATCCCCATGCGTGTCAGCCGCCGCCACCCCGGCGAATGCGATGGCTATGCAAACCCCGCTCACCCCTGCGCACCGCAACACAGCCGACCGCCCCACTGATCTCCTCCAAATTCGCCCGGTCCCGCGCGAGAAAAATGGTATTGCCGCGGCACCCGCTACGTGTCCAACTGCTCACTTTTGGTTGAGATCGGCATCCCCTGAGTGACGTGCACACATCCGTGTAAGTGGTTTACCGGCTGAACCGCCCGGGTAACCGATCCGCGTAACCGACGTGCAGTCGATCACCGACCCACGCGTCATAGCGATGCTTACACAAAGGAATTCGGCTAATGGGTATCAGCGGAAGTATCGACCATGCCAGCGAGACTCGACAGGATCGCCACGACCTCAGCGAAGACGAAGCCGTCGTCCTGGCTATCGAGCGGTACAAGAAGGCGACCGGCGTGGACCTACCCGAAGGCGAAGTTCGCGAAGCGGTACGTAAGCGGATGACTTACAGCCGTAGCTGAGCCCCAAAGCGCCACTCGGACAGGGGTTTTCGAAGCCGCTTTCGCGAACCGAATCGCGTCAGATCCATCCTCGCCTCTTGAACGCGACGTAGAGAAGTGTCGACGCGACGAGGATGATCGCGGCGCTGGTCAGCACGCCGGCCGTGGTCTGAAAGCCGGGATAGGGGACGTTCTGGCCGTACCAACCCGTGACAGCGGTCGGTACGGCGATGATGGCCGCCCAGCCGGTGAGCTTCTTCATGATCGTGTTCAAGCGGGCATCCTGCAGCGAGAGGTTGGTCTCGAAAACCGTTGTGACCATGTCCCGCAGCGACTCCGTCCATTCGGCGGCCCGGATCACGTGGTCATAGAGGTCGGAGTACCAGCTGTCCAACTCGAAAGTTTCGCCCTGCTCCGCCCGGCGACGCATGATCGTGTTGATCACCTCACGCATCGGGAGAACGATGCGCCGAAGTTCGACCAATTCCTTACGAAGCCGGTACGTGTTGCGCTGAATGGCGCGCGTCTGCGCATGGTCGTTGAAAAGGTCATCCTCAAGCGCCTCGATGGCGTCGTCGAGTTGCTGAATGGTGTCGAACTGTCCGTCGACGATGACATCGAGCAGACCATGCAGCAATGCGGGGCTGCCGAGTCGCAACAGATCGGAGTTGTCGTCCCACCGGCGCACCACCTCCCCGATGTCGAATACCGGCCGCTCCGAATCCAATTCGTGTCGGATTGTGACGATTCCGCCCTGGGACTTCCCGTCGTGGAGCACGAATATCGACACGCGCGCGGTGAGCAACCGGGAGGCGAGATCGTTGTCGGCTTGCGGTCCGAGCGCAGTCGCGTAGACGGTGAGAAACGTGTGGGTGGCATACCGCGTCGCCTTGGTCCGTTCCCCGTGCTCGACGACATCTTCGACCGCGTGTTGGTCGAAGCCCAGTTCATCGGCGAGGCGACTCACCACATCGTGGTCGGGATTGCACATGTCGACCCAGACCAAGCCGCGTTCACGACTCAGACGATCAGAAACTTCCGCGATCGGAAAGTCCTGCGATTTCAGAACGCCGTCGACCCAGAACCGGGTCTGGACGGCATCCCTGGAACTCGTCGTCCGGCCTAACCGGTCGTGTGGACGATGAGCACGTCCGTCTTAGCGCGACGGGCCACGTTGGCGGGCACCGATCCGAGCAGACGTCCCGCGATTGAGCTGAGACCCAAATTGCCGACGACGAGCAGGTCGGCGCCGACCTCGACGGCCAGATCGACCAGTGCGTCGACAGGAGCACCTACGATCGCGCGTTCCTCGACATTGGCCGCGCCGGCCGCGGTCGCACGGTCACGCGCGTCGCGCAAGACCTCGTAGATCGGAGCACTGCCAGTGACTTTGTATCCCTCGTCCTTGAGGACGTCGGCCGAGTGAGTGTCCTCCTGCGACGGCAGGTAAGCAGTCGCGACGATGACCTTCGAATCCGGGCCCGACGCGAGCTGGCCCGCTCGGTCGACCGCGCGCATCGATGAATCCGAGCCGTCCGTGCCGACGACAACGGTCTTGTAACCGCCCATTCGTACCCTCCAGTCTTCGGTTGCAGCATCGCCGCGAACATCAAGGTGCCGCTGACACCGCAAGGTGGAACCTGCACGTGGCAGAGCCCGCAGGCTTCTACACGAGACTCTACCTGCGTAAATCCAGATTTCTACGCCTTGGTGAGCTAGCTGACACCGATGCGATTTCGCGCGTTCGGGTCGTGGCCGGGTTACCTTACTTCTCGACCACGACCATAGGAATGCAGTGATCAGCGCGACCACATCCCCCGGGCACGCTCCCGCTATCGGCGAGATTGCGGTGTCGAGCCGACCGCCACGGGCTCCACGCACGTTCGACGCCGTCTGGATCGCGGTGATGACCACGATCGTCAGCATCGCCGGCGGCGCGCGGCCGTCGTTGTGGTTCGACGAGGCGGCCACGATTTCGGCATCGACCCGGACGGTGCCCGAACTGTGGCGGATGCTCGGGAACATCGATGCGGTGCACGGCCTGTACTACCTGGTCATGCACGGCTGGTTCGCCATCTTTCCCCCCACCGAATTCTGGTCGCGCCTGTCGAGCGCGATGGCTGTCGGCGTTGCGGCGGCCGGAGTCGTGGTCCTCGCCAAGCGGCTCGCTTCGCGTTCAGTGGCGATCACCGCGGGCGTCGTGTTCGCGATCCTGCCCCGTGTGACGTGGGCCGGAATCGAAGCGCGTTCCTACGCGCTGTCGATGGTGCTGGCCGTCTGGATGACCGTGCTCGTTCTGGAAGCCGCTCGGCGCAACAAGCTTCGGTGGTGGCTGGCCTACTCGGCACTCGTCGTCGCGGGTGCACTGCTGAACGTGTTCCTGGTCCTCATCGTCCCGGTCCACGCCGTGGTGGTGGCAACCGCGCCGGGATCGAAAGCGGTGCGACGAGCTTGGGCGGCGTCGGCGGGCGCCGGCCTCGCCGCCATCACGCCATTTCTGTTGTTCACCCAGACACAGCTGTTCCAGGTCAGGTGGATCACCACCCTGACCGACAATCCGCTGGTCTCGATCACACGAGACCAATACTTCGACCGCGCACAGGTTTTCGCGATCATCGCGGGAATCGCGATCCTCGCCGGGTTGATCGCCGTGCCCCGGCACGGGCAGCTGGCCTCAGATCGTCCGTGGCGCGTGGTCGTCGTGGCAGCCGTCTGGGTGGCGCTCCCGACGGTCATCATGTTCGCGTATTCCGCCCTGAGACAACCTATCTACTATCCCCGCTATCTGAGTTTCACGACCCCGGCGATGGCTCTGCTCATCGGGTTCTGCGTAGTTGTGGCCATCAGATCTCGGGTCGGAATCACCGTGGCGGTATTGGCCTTCGCCTGCGCCGCCGTGCCGAATTACCTCGCCCAGCGTGGTCCGTACGCAAAAGAAGACATGGACTACAGCAACGTCGCAGACGTCATCACACGCTATGCCGCACCCGGCGATTGCCTGGTCATGGACAACTCTGCCGCGTGGAAGCCGGGCCCGATCCGGCCGATGCTGGCGGCACGGCCGGCAGCTTTCGCAAAGTTGCATGACTACGGTCGGGGCCGGAGCTCCATTGATCGCGACATGTTGTGGGACGGGCACACCGCCATCTGGATGTGGGCGGACAAATTGCCCGGCTGCACCACGCTGTGGACGGTTTCCGAACGAGACGCCACGCTGCCGGATCATCAGCAGGGTCCCGATCTTGGTCCCGGGCCGAGACTGGCCCGGGCGATGGCCTTCCAGGTACCGAGCCGGTTCGGCTTTCATGTGGTCGAACGCTGGCAATTCAGCTTCGCCCAGGTCGTCAAGTCCACCCGGTAGGCACACCACCACGAAGGCGGGTCAAATGCGTACGGACGGAACGAACGAGCACCGGGTAGTGCAGCTCAGCGACGGCCGGGCGCTGTGTTTTGCACAGTACGGCGCGCCCGATGGGTTCCCCGTCATCAATGCGCACGGTGGCCTTGCCTGCCGGCTTGATGTCGCGGCAGCCGACTCCATCTCCCGCGAGGCTGGTGTCCGTCTGATCTCGCCGGATCGCCCAGGGATCGGCGGATCCGACCCGAAACCGGGCCGCACCATCCTCGACTGGGCCGACGACATCGGGGAATTCACTGCGCTACTGGGGGTCGAATCGTTCTCCGTCATGGGCTGGTCAATGGGCGGACAGTACGCGGCAGCCGTCGGCCACGCTCTGGCCTCGCGGACACGACGCGTCGCCATAATCGCGGGCGTCCTACCGTTGACCGAACCCCGCGTCTTTGCCGGTCTCCCCGCCTTCGATCGCTACTACACGCGGTGGTCACAGCACTCGCCGATGTTGGCGCGCGCGTGCTTTGGCTCGATGGCCGTCTCGGCACGCCTCGCTCCCGGTTGGTACGGGCGACTGGCTGCACGCCAGTTAGGATCTGCCGACGCTGAAGTGCTTCGCGCGGAGGGGCTTTCGACGTTCGCCCACATGTCGGCCGAAGCTCTTCGCAATACGGACGGTGTCGCCGAGGACTACCGGGCGTGGGTCCGGCCCTGGGGATTCAGGCCCGAGGACCTCACCGTGCCGGTGGATGTGTGGGCGGGTGAGCAGGACCAGCTGATCAACCCACACTGGCTGCCGGAACTCGCCCGCCGCATCCCCGGCGCAAGCCTGCTGAGACGACCTGGCGGTCACTTCCTCGCTCACCTGCATTTCCGCGAGATCTTCGACCGGCTGAGCGCTTAGCGCCCCTCTTCCCGCGCGCCGAACCACCGGTCACCCGGAGGCAGGTCGGCACCGAGCAGCGCGCCTGCCGGCGCACCGGCTGAGCCCGGCGCCGTTGCCGACCATCCCGACGCGGCGCACACCAGGTCCTGCGGACCCGAGATGGTGCTCGGCAGCGGAATCCCGAATCCCGGAATTCCGGGAATCGTCACCTGGGGAGGCGAGAGCAACGTCGCGACCCCCTGGGCCAGCCCCGGGATCACACCGGCCGGCGGCGTCGGCAGACTGCCGGCAGCGCTGGCGATCGGTGCAGCGGGGATCAGGCCCGGAAGTCCGGGAACAGCGGCCGCCGCTGGGGCAGCCGGCGCTCCGGGGACGAAGACGGGTGGAGTCGGCGGCGTACCGGCGGTGTGGATTGCCGGTGCACCGGGAACCGCCGCACCCGGATTCGGGACGCCACCGCCACCTCCGGCAGCCGGAACACCCGGCACAACCGCCGGCGGAGTGCCGGGCGTGGCGACCGGAACCGCAGCCGCCCCACCCGGTACCGCCGCACCCGGTGTGGGAACACCAGGGACGCCACCACCAGCGGGAACACCCGGAACGGCAGCCCCCGGTGCGGGAGGCGTGACAACCGGAACTCCGGCAGCGCCACCGGGCACCGCGGCGCCCGGCGTCGGAACGCCCGGCAAGCCGCCACCGGCGGGAACACCCGGAACGGCAGCGCCCGGCGTCGGAACGCCCGGCAAGCCGCCACCGGCGGGGATGCCGGGAACTCCTGCCGGCGGAGACGGCAAGCCGGGAACACCGGCACCCGCAGGCAGACCGGGGATCGCGGCAGCAGGCGCCGGTAGACCAGCTGCTGCTTGCGCAATAGCCTCGGCCGGAACTCCGGCAGCCGGGTTGGGGAAGACGCCGGCGGCGTCGGCGACCGGGGCTCCAGCGGCAGCGCCGCCGCCACCACCAACGCCAGCACCGGCTCCCCCAGCTCCCCCAGCAGCTGGGACAGCCCCGGCGGCATCGGACACGATTCCCGACGCGTCCGCGAGCGCCGCCGCTGGGGCGCCGCCGGCGACGTCACCCGCCGCGGGCACGACCGCGGCGGCAGGCGGACCCGGCACTCCCGCAGCGGGAGGCGGAACCACTCCGCCCGCGGGACCGCCGGGCAAACCCGGAACAGCAGCCGGAGGCGTCACGATGCCCTCACCACCGCCGGCCCCCGGCACACCGGGCACCGCGGCCGGCGGAGTCACCACACCCTCACCACCACCAGCACCGGGCAGACCCGGGACAGCGGCCGGCGGAGTCACCACACCCTCACCACCAGCTGCCCCCGGAACACCGGGCACCGCGGCCGGCGGAGTCACCACACCCTCACCGCCACCAGCGCCCGGAAGGCCGGGAACGGCCGCAGGAGGAGTCGAGCCACCTTCAAGTCCCACTCCGCCCGGCGTGCCGGGGACCGCCGCCGGCGGTGTCGGGACACCTTCGACTCCCCCGCCGCCGGGAACACCTGGAACCGCTGCGGGCGGAGTCGGCACACCGTCGACCGCCGGGACGCCGGGCGTACCCGGAATCCAGGTCCCCGGTGTGGGAACCCCGTCGACCGCGGCCGCGGCCGGAGCGCCGGGCACACCAATCGGAGTTCCCGGCACCGACGCTGCCGCCGGAATTCCCGGCGTGCCGGGGATTGCCGCGGGCGGCGTAGAGATACCCGGCACCGATGCTGCGGCCGGCGGTCCACCGATCGTGATGGGCTCAGTTCCCGGGACGTTCAGCATGCCGCCGGGGGTAGACACGCCGGGCACCGAAATCGGCGGGGGCGGCAGTGTCGCAGCGGAGTCAGAGATCGCGGCCCCCGGGTTGGCAATCGGCGGGGTCGCCAGCGATTCAGCCGCGGCGGCCCCCGGAAGACCCGGCGCCCCGCCGCCCGGCAGACCGGGAGTTTCGACCGAACCGGTCACTGCCGCACCGGGATTAGCCACCGGCGGAACTCCCGGTGTGTCGACCGCGGCCGCAGCCGGGGCACCCGGAACAGCTGCACCCGGCATGGGAGGAGTCCCCGCTCCACCGGGAACCAAACCTCCCGGCACGGCAGCAGGCGGCGTGACGCCACCAGGCACCTCACCACCGGCCGGAACACCCGGCACAGCCGCAGGCGGGGTCGGAACACCAGGCACCTCACCACCAGCCGGAACACCCGGCACAGCCGCAGGCGGGGTCGGAACACCAGGCACCTCACCACCAGCCGGAACACCCGGCACAACCGCAGGCGGGGTCGGAACACCAGGCACCTCACCACCAGCCGGAACACCCGGCACAACCGCAGGCGGAGCCGGAACACCAGGAACGCCACCACCCGCCGGCACACCCGGCACAACCGCAGGCGGAGCCGGAACACCAGGAACGCCACCACCCGCCGGCACACCCGGCACAACCGCAGGTGGGGCCGGGACACCGGGAACGCCCCCGCCGGCGGGCCCGCCCGGGACAGCTGCCGCCGGGGGTGGGACCGCCCCAGCCGCATCAGCTATGGGTGCTGCCGGAAGTCCGGCGGCCGCGGGAGGCACAGCCCCTGCGGCGTCGGTGATCGCGGCACCCGCCGCGTCGGCGATGGGTGCGCCCGCCGCACCGAGCGCGCCGCCCTCCTGGACGGCCGCCACGGCCGCCGGCACTTCAGCACCAGCACCGCCCGCACCAGCACCGCCCGCACCCGCACCGCCCGCACCCGCACCGCCCGCACCCGGAGCGCCTGCTCCAGCGCCGCCAGCGCCCGGAAGTCCCGCCGCCGCATCCGCAATCGGTGCACCTGCGGCACCCGCCGCGGCCGGTGGGGGAACAGCGCCCGCGGCATCAGCAATTGGTGCACCCACTGCACCGGCGGGACCCCCGCCCGCTCCGGCGGGCAGACCGGGCCCGGCAGCCGGCGGGGTCAATACTCCACCGCCACCCGGAACACCGGGAACACCGGGCACCGCCGCCGGCGGAGTGACGACTCCGCCACCACCGGGAACACCAGGAACACCGGGCACCGCCGCAGGCGGCGTCACCACACCACCACCACCCGGAACACCAGGAACACCAGGCACCGCCGCCGGCGGCGTCACCACACCACCACCACCCGGAACACCAGGAACACCAGGCACCGCCGCAGGCGGGGTCACCGCACCACCGCCGCCACCCGGAAAGGGGACGCCGGGAACAGAAGCCGGCGGGACCGGTACCGCGCCCGCGGCGCCGGAACCCGGCACGCCCGGGACGGACGCGGGCGGAATCGCCGCGGCCGCGGGGGTGTGAGTGCCGGGGGCTCCTGGCAGACTCGCCGGCGGAAGCTGGACACCGGCGGGACCGGTGGCCGGCGGAATCGGCCCGCCCGCCACCGGCGGAGTGCCGTTGATGACGGACGAAGCTGCCGCAGGAATGCCCTCGTTCAGGTTCGGAGGCGAGGTCAGGAGCGTCTGCATGATGCCGATGCACGGGACGCCGGGGCTTCCGACATTCGCGCCAGCAGGGATGCTGAGCAGCGGAGCAGTCCAGAAAAACCCCGCAGTCGCCATAGCGGTCGTCGCCGCCAAGCGATTGGTGGTCCGTGACATGGTTCCCCCATTCAGTGGAGAGGTATGAAGCCGAAACTACAGCCGTGTAAGTAGAGTTCCGCGGCGACAATTTGGGGGTTATCGAACTGTTGCAAAGCAGTGGCAACGCAGTTACGCGGAAACGAAGAGGCCACCGTTCCGGGGCAGATGATGGCCGTGTCCAGTTCGCACAACATACGGTGTCCCCATGCAGAGCTGGCTAGCCGACGCGCCGCTGTTCGGCGGCCCGGGTCAAGGAAATCGTCAGGTAATCGAGCTCCTGATCGCCTTCGGACTCACAGCACTCATCGGTCTCGAACGAGAGATACACGGCAAGAGCGCCGGCCTGCGCACCCAGACGATCGTCGGCACCGCGTCGGCCCTGATCCTCATAGTCAGTAAGTACGGCTTCTCCGACGTGCTGCACCCGGGCACCGTCGCACTGGATCCCTCGCGTGTCGCGGCGCAGATCGTCTCGGGCATCGGATTCCTCGGGGCCGGCTTGATCATCACGCGCCAGGGAGCGGTCCACGGACTCACCACGGCCGCGGCGATATGGGAATGCGCCGCGATCGGCATGGCCTCCGCGGCCGGACTGGTCAAGCTGGCCGTCTTGGTCACGGCGCTACATTTCGTGATCGTGCTCGGCTTCACGCCGATGACCAAGCGAATCACCGCGCGGCTGGCGGGTGTTGTGCAACTCCACATCGGCTACGTCGAAAGCGTCGGTGTACTGTCCCGCATCCTTGCACTGTGCGACAGTCACCAGTGGGCGCTGTCCGATCTCACCAAGGATCCCGGTGGCGGCGTGTTCATGACCCTGGCCGGAGCCAGGATCAGGCATGCTCCGAGCGCGATCGCCGGGATTGACGGAGTGACTTCCGTTCGACGTTTGGAAGACAAGGACGAATAGCGGCCCTCATGGCATTGGCGGGCTCAGGTCTCGCACGCCCGGCGGGCTGACACCCATGCCAATGCGGCCAGCACCGCGAACGAACAGAACAACCAGCGTCCCGCGTCGGCGGCCGGCGCATTCCAGTGGTTCACCACAACACCCGCAAACCCGGCACCGAAAGCCCCGCAAATGAGCTGAACCGTGTTGATCGCCGCAGCCGCCATGGATTGTTCGGCCGGGTCATCGACAGATCCCATCGCCCACGCGGACAGATGCGGCCAGGCGGCACCTATACCGCTTCCGCTGAGAACCAGCGCGGCCGCCCAGCCGAATACGGCACCGGTCGAGATTTTTTCGCTCTGAACCAGCATGGCGGCCAGCAGGCCCACGGCCATCACCACCGGCGCAACAGACACGACCCGCCGAATGTGGCGGTCGCTGGTTATCGACGCACTGCCGATCTCCCCCACCGTCCAGCCGACCGACAGCGCGGCCCCCAGGAAGCCCGCCGCGACCGGCG
This sequence comes from Mycobacterium sp., assembly GCA_046330895.1. Lineage (GTDB taxonomy): Bacteria > Actinomycetota > Actinomycetes > Mycobacteriales > Mycobacteriaceae > Mycobacterium. The sequence continues at coordinate 134,976 of JAXLRY010000012.1, forward strand.
GTAAGGCGCCGAGTCGCTGTCCGAACAACGGCACATACATGTCGGCCATCGTGGCCGCCATCAGCAGTCCGAGCGTCAGGTAGATCCACTTGAGCGGGCCTGGGCCGAAGACGCCGCGCGGCAACACCCTCCCCCGAAGCAACCGCAGACCCCGAAACAACTGCCGATCAGTTGCTCGTTCGATCGCCAGGAACGCCACGACCAGCGCTACCCCGAGCGCCAGCAGCAAGGCCGTGCCCATCCGATTGCGTGGAACCACGGCAACACTCACCGCCAGTGCCGCAAATCCGAGTATGGATAGCGACAACACGGGAATCCCCGTCCGCGCGCAACCCTGCCCGCGATGTCGTTCACGGACCGGCACGGAAAACACCACCAGTCCACACATCGCCACGGCCAGAAATGCGAGTAACCCGAATCCCCAACGCCACAAACCGAATTGGGCGAACAAACCACCCGCGGCGGGCCCGACAAGCGTGCCCACGCCCCACATCGCGGACACCACCGCCGACGCGCGGGTCCACAGATGCTTGGGCAAAGCGACGCTGATGACCGCATAGCCCAATCCCGCCAGCATTCCTCCGGCTAGACCCTGAATCAGACGCCCCGCCAACAACGTCGCCATGCTGGGTGCCATTGCGCACAGGGCACTTCCGACCGCGAAGAAATTCAGCGCACCCAGGTACGACCACCGCGGACCGAAACGCTGCAGCGCTGGACTCACTGTTGTCGCGGCAACAACCGACGCCACCAGATAGACCGTCGTGACCCAGGCGTAGATCCGTTCTCCGCCGATGTCCGCGACCACGTCCGGGAGCAGACTGATCGTCACGAACTCGTTGACCGCATAGATCGCGACACCGCCGGCAAGCACCGAGGTGACGCCGGCGTGCTGTCGGCCGAGTAGCTCACCCCACCCGGGCGCGGGCGGCCCCGTCGTATCCGTCATTTGTCGCGAATGCTGCTGGAGCTAACGCAACCCGGCCGCGTCCATGCCACGCAGTTCCTTCTTGAGGTCTGCGACTTCATCGCGAATCCGTGCAGCCAACTCGAACTGGAGGTCACGGGCAGCCGCCATCATCTGCGCTGTCAGATCGGTGATGAGATCCGCCAGCTCGGCTCTCGGCATGCCGGTGGTGTCGCGCCCCTCGATGATGCCGGCGCTGACGGCTCTACCCGGTTCTCCCTGCGCCCTGCGGCCACGCGAGGAATTCCGCCCGGACCCGCCGATCTCGACGGCCTCGTTGTCGTCCGCCTCGCGGTACACCTGGTCAAGAATGTCAGCGATCTTCTTGCGCAACGGCTTTGGATCGATTCCGCGTTCTTCGTTGTAGGCGATCTGTTTGGCTCGGCGACGCTCCGTCTCGTCGATGGCTTCTTTCATCGAATCAGTGAGCTTGTCCGCATACATGTGAACTTCGCCGGAAACATTGCGCGCCGCGCGGCCGATCGTCTGAATGAGGCTTCGGGTGGATCGCAGGAAGCCCTCCTTGTCGGCGTCCAGAATGGCCACGAGCGACACCTCGGGGAGGTCCAGACCCTCACGCAGCAGATTGATACCGACCAGAACGTCGTATTCGCCCAAGCGCAATTGGCGAAGCAATTCCACGCGGCGCAGCGTGTCGACCTCCGAGTGCAGATAACGAACCCTAATGCCCATCTCCAAGAGGTAGTCGGTGAGGTCTTCGGCCATCTTCTTCGTCAGAGTCGTCACCAGCACCCGTTCGTCCCGGTCGGTCCGCGCACGAATCTCACCGATCAAGTCGTCGATTTGTCCCTTGGTGGGTTTGACGACAACCTGCGGATCGAGAAGGCCGGTGGGACGGATCACCTGCTCGACGAATTCGCCACCGGTCTGGCTGAGCTCATACGGCCCGGGGGTGGCCGACAGATAGACCGTCTGCCCGATCCGCTCGGCGAACTCTTCCCACGTCAGCGGCCGGTTATCGACAGCGGACGGGAGCCGGAAGCCGTAGTCGACGAGATTGCGCTTACGCGACATGTCTCCCTCATACATGCCGCCGATTTGCGGCACCGTGACATGGGATTCGTCGATGACCAGAAGGAAGTCCTCCGGGAAGTAGTCGAGGAGCGTCGCGGGCGCGGAACCGGCGGGCCGCCCGTCGATGTGCCTGGAGTAATTCTCGATTCCAGAGCAGAATCCGACCTGGCGCATCATCTCGATGTCATAGCTGGTGCGCATCCGTAATCGCTGCGCCTCCAGAAGCTTTCCCTGGCTCTCCAGTTGCGCCAATCGTTCTGCGAGTTCCTGTTCGATCGTCGAAATGGCCTGTGCCATCCGCTCCGGCCCTGCGACGTAGTGCGTGGCCGGAAATATCCGCACCGATTCGACTTTGCGGACCACGTCACCCGTCAGCGGATGGAGGTAGTAAAGCGCGTCGATCTCGTCGCCGAAGAACTCGATGCGGACGGCCAACTCCTCGTACGAGGGGATGATCTCGACCGTGTCGCCTCGCACCCGGAACGAACCCCTGGTGAACGACACGTCGTTGCGGTTGTACTGCACGTCGACCAGCATCCGCAGGAGCCCGTCGCGCGGCACTTCGGTTCCGACCTGCAACTCCACGGACCGATCCAGGTAGGACTGGGGCGTACCGAGGCCGTAGATGCAGGACACCGAAGCGACGACCACCACATCGCGCCGCGACAGCAGGCTGGACGTCGCGGAGTGCCGCAGCCTTTCCACGTCGTCGTTGATCGAGCTGTCCTTCTCGATATACGTGTCGGTCTGAGCGATGTACGCCTCGGGTTGGTAGTAGTCGTAGTAGGAGACGAAGTACTCGACCGCGTTGTGCGGCAACATCTCTCGCAACTCGTTGGCGAGCTGGGCGGCGAGGGTCTTGTTGGGCGCCATCACCAGGGTGGGCCGCTGCAGCCGCTCGATCAGCCACGCCGTGGTGGCCGACTTGCCCGTTCCGGTCGCCCCGAGCAGGACGACATCGCGTTCCCCGGTCCTGATGCGCCGTTCCAGTTCCTCGATGGCGGCCGGCTGATCGCCTGCGGGACGGTGTTCGCTGACCACCTCGAACCGGGCCCCACTACGGACGACATCCTCGATGGCGCGGTACTCCGAATGGGCGATAACCGGTCTTTCGCTAGCGAACGCCATCCGTCCAGGGTATGCGCGGACCCCGACAAACGGTCCGCCGCGCTGGTGTCGGCCCTAAGCTGAGCGCATCCACCCACCAAAACACGAGACGTTCGACCTCGTCGCACGCACCAACACCGATCCCAAGGGCATCGAGCGAACCGTCGATGTGTACTCGGCGCGACCGTGGGGTCTGTACATGGCCCGCCCGACACCGGGGCGGGCTCAATTCCACTACCTCGAGTCGTGGTTACTGCCGTCGTTGGGCTTGCGCGCAAGCATTTTCCACTTCAACCCCGGGCACGAACGCGACCAGGACTACTACCTCGATGTCGCAGACATCACCACCACGAACGACGTCTGGGAAACCAGGGATCTCTACGTCGACCTCGTGGTCAGGACAGGGGTCGGCACTGAACTCATCGACGTGGACGAACTGCTCGAAGCGCATCGCCACGGCCTGGTGAGCGACGCATCGGCCGAATTGGCGATCCAACGATCCGTCACCGCAGTCGGTGGTTTGGCCAGGCACAACCACGATCTGACCGCGTGGTTGGCCAGCAACGGAATGGATCTGGTCTGGAAGTAGGGCGTACGCTCCATCCCCATGGGTTTGAAGCGGTGTGCGGCTGCCTCGGCTGCCGCATTGACGCTGGGAATCACTTCAGCACAGCTGATGCCGGCCGCTGCGGTGGCCGACGACCTGCACAACGTCACCTACCGAGCCAGAGTCGACGGCATAGCCCGCGGCGCGCTGATCACCTACAAGATCAATGACACCCAGGTCAGCAGCGCTGACCCCACGATGCTTCCCGGCCGAACCTTCGAGGCGAACGCTGTTCTCACCGACCCCACGCTGGCCGGGATGCAGATATCCATCCAATGGCCGTATTCGGCGAATCTGCACTGCGAGATCCTGGTCGACGACGCCATCGTCGCCCAGGCGGACACGTTCATCGCGCCGCGCCTGACGCCGGCCAGGGACGATCCCGACTACGGAGCACTGGAATGCGGGGCACCGCTGATCAATCCCGTCGGAGTCACACCCGATACCCCGGCAGCTGATACCCCGGCACCCGAAGTTCCGGCACCCGAAGTTCCGGCACCCGGGGCCGATCCCGCCAACCCGCCGAACAATCTTCCGCCCGGCGTCGATCCCCCGCCTGCTGCCTAACCCGACTGCCTAACCCGGTGACCAGCCCGTCGCATCCGCCCAGTTCCACGCTCGCCGATAGGCGTCGAGGAACCAGGGCTCCTTCGCCTCGACGTACAGATCGATGTCGTGGTGTTCGGCCGCGATGCGTTTGGTCGCCAGATAATCGGCCTTGACGCCGGGGTTAGCGCTCAACCAATCCAGGAACAGCAGCGCGAATTGCTGGTTGGGCCAGCCGGCCACCCGGATGTGAATATTGGTTGGGCGTCCAGGATCGGCCGATGCATGGAACCGCTTGTGCCACAGGCGGTTATCCTTCGTGTGATCGAATGCCGCGTCGGTGCTGCGGCCGTCGGCTTTCGCTACATCGGTAGTGATCGATTGAGCCCGCGGATAGCCTGCTCCGAGCAAATGATCTGCAAGCTCGTCAGCCATTTCCAGCGAAGCGACTGTGATCTGAATGTCGATGACGTCCTTGGCGTCGAGGCCCGGCACCGCGGTGGATCCGATGTGGTCGATCCGAAGTGCTCGATGTCCGCAGGCGGTGTTCAATCTGGCCAGGATGCGGCGAGCCTGATCCGGCCAAGTCGGGTCGGCGGCGACCAGTCGCGGTGGCGCCTTCACCCGGCTGCGGGTGGCGAGGTTGTGCGAAAAGGGTTCGATCCGCTGGTGCCAAAGTTCACGGACACGTTCGACGAGTTCGCCCTCGGTGCCAGCGTTGTCCAACCAGATGTCGGCAACCAGTCGCCGCTGCGCTTCGGTCGCCTGCGCCGAGATCCGGGCCCTCGCGTCGGCCTCGGCCATACCCCGCACCTCGATCAGACGCTTCAACCGCACATCGATGTCGGCATGGACCACTACGACCAACGGGAACAACGGCGCCATCCCGGACTCGACGAGCAACGGGATGTCCTCGACGATCACCGCGTCGTCAGCGGCCGCAGCGATCAGTTCGGACCGCCGGCGGGCGACCAAGGGATGGACGATCCCGTTCAGCGCGCGCCGCTTGCCGTCATCGCTGAAGGCGATGGCGGCCAGCGCGGGCCGATCCAGTGCTCCGTCGGGAAGGAGGATGTGCGATCCGAATTCGTCGACGAGCGCCGCCAGCCCGTCAGTGCCGACCGCAACGACCTCGCGTGAGATCACGTCGCCGTCGACGATGATGGCGCCGCACGCGGCGAACGTCGCCGACACGGTCGACTTTCCGGCGCCGATACCGCCGGTCAGGCCCACGCGCAACATCCGTCATTCACCCCCAGAAGTCATTCCCGCCAGAACGAAACCACGCACGCCGGTCCGAAGACCTGACGTGCGTGGTTTCAACCGCGATGTTCAGCGAGTTAGCCGTTGCCTGCGAGCTTCTCGCGCAGCGCGGCCAACTGGGCGTCGCTGGCAAGGGAGCCGCCGGCAGACTCACCCGAGCTCGACGAAGACGAAGAGGTCGTCACACCGTCGATGGGCCCCTCAGCGGCAGCCGCGGCGTCAGCAGCGGCGAACTTCTCCATCTGAGTGGTGTGCATCTTGTGGCGACGCTCGGCCTCGGCGTAGCGGGCCTCCCATTCGGCACGCTGCTTGTCGAAGCCCTCGAGCCATTCGTTGGTCTCGGAGTCGAAGCCCTCGGGGAAGATGTAGTTGCCCGCATCGTCGTAGCTGTCGGCCATGCCGTACTTCGACGGGTCGAACTCTTCCAGATAGTCCTCGTTGGCCTGCTTGAGGCTCAGCGAGATCCGGCGACGTTCCAGGTCGATGTCGATGACCTTGACCATGGCGTCGTCGTTCACGCCGACAACCTGATCCGGCACCTCGACGTGACGCTCAGCCAGCTCGGAGATGTGCACCAAGCCCTCGATACCCTCCTCGACACGGACGAACGCACCGAACGGCACCAGCTTGGTGACCTTGCCCGGAACGATCTGACCGATTGCGTGGGTACGGGCGAAGTGGCGCCACGGATCTTCCTGGGTGGCCTTGAGCGACAGGGACACGCGCTCGCGGTCCATGTCGACGTCGAGCACCTCGACGGTGACCTCGTCGCCCACCTGGACCACCTCGGACGGATGGTCGATGTGCTTCCAGGACAGCTCGGAGACGTGCACCAGGCCGTCGACCCCGCCGAGGTCGACGAACGCACCGAAGTTGACGATCGAAGACACCACGCCCTTGCGGATGGCGCCCTTCTGCAGCTGGTTGAGGAATTCGCTGCGCACCTCGGACTGGGTCTGCTCCAGCCAGGCGCGGCGGCTCAGCACCACGTTGTTGCGGTTCTTGTCGAGCTCGATGATCTTGGCCTCGATCTCCTTGCCGATGTACGGCTGCAGATCGCGGACACGACGCATCTCCACCAGCGACGCGGGCAGGAAGCCACGCAGACCGATGTCGAGGATCAGGCCGCCCTTGACGACCTCGATGACGGTGCCCTTGACGGCTTCGTCCTTGTCCTTGAGCTCCTCGATGGTGCCCCATGCGCGCTCGTACTGCGCGCGCTTCTTGGACAGGATCAGGCGGCCTTCTTTGTCCTCTTTGGTGAGGACGAGGGCTTCCACCTCATCGCCGACGGACACAACCTCATTGGGGTCGACGTCGTGCTTGATGGAAAGTTCGCGGGAGGGGATGACACCCTCGGTCTTGTAACCGATGTCGAGAAGGACTTCGTCACGATCGACCTTGACGATGGTCCCTTCGACGATGTCGCCATCGTTGAAGTATTTGATGGTCTTGTCGATGGCGGCGAGAAAATCCTCGGCCGAGCCGATGTCGTTGACGGCTACTTGCGGCGAGGTCACGGTGGGACTGGGCATGTTGTTGGGGTGCTCCGGACAGGTTTCATCGCAGGGATAGGTTGGATTTGCTGCTGTGCCCGCGATTCATCCACACGGGTACCAGCGACGATGCTACTTGAACGAGCTAACGCCCGACAAACTAGCCCTTGTTCGATGTCACGCCACCGCTTGCCTGCGCCGCTGGCGCACAGTGGCTCACGCCTGGGCATAGCCTGTGTCGTCGCTGTCGAGCCGCCGATAGATGGCAAGTCCCCGCACCGCCGCAGCGATGGCCAGCCCACCGTTGAGCACAGCAAGTGCGACGGTCGCCCGACCCGTACGTTTGGCGGCCGCCCCCACCGTGCGCCGAAACTCAGCGACGTCGCCGTAGGCGATCAGCCGCACCGAGTTGACAGCCGGGTTCCGCCGATCGCTGCCGACGCCGCGCGTCGCACCAGGATCGCCCCAGATCACCACCGGATCACCATCGGCCAAACCGCATTCGTCCATTCTCCGCCCGGTGCGAGGCCACCCCTCAGCCTGGCGAACCGAAGTGATCCCCTGCACCAGTGCCGTTGAATCGTCTGCCAGCGTGACGGTGAACAACGACGGAAAGAAGGCGTCAATCGACGACCCGAGGCGAATCGCATCCCGGCACATGAGAAACATCGTCGGCGCTGAGCGGGTCGCGGGCGATGAATGTCCGGAGAGGTCACCGAGGCGCGCTTCGACGAGCATTCCAAATACCCGAACGGTTGGCTGTCCCCTTAATGCCAGCACATCATCACGCGTCTTTGCCACCGGCAGACTGGCCAATTCAAGTCCATCGTCAGCGGTGCGCCACAGCGACAATCCAACAGCGGAATACATAACCGCCACAATCATGCACAGCAAAAGCCCGTTCCGCCTCGCGCGTCTGCTGTGCAGCCGCGGAAGGATGCGGGCGACACCCGCGGCGCTGATCACCCCCACGATGATTGTCCCGCCGAAGCGGGCGGCCGCTTGCTCGAAAATGTAGGTAGTGCTGGGTCCCGTCACCAGGAATGTCACCGCCAACGCACCGGAAGCGGCGACTATCACTCCACCGACCTTCAAGACACGGTCGCGCCATCGGTAACACAGCACCCCGGCGACGATGACTGTGGCGCCCCATGCGACGGCGAGCATCACCGCGCAGAGGTTGCGAGCGAGGCAGCGCAGCTCTTGGCGAGGTCAACGAATGCTACGAGCTGATCGACGGATTTGAGGACGTCGACGCGGACACGTACTAGCACTCCCCGGCTGTCGAAGGTGATTGTCGGCTGAGCTCGTTCACTGGAGTACGACGTCGTCCACGACTGCACGGCGTCTGCGACACCGCTGAGCGATCCAAGTGGCACCGAGGCACCCGTTGCCAGGGCCAGCAGTCTCGCGTCCACAGATGGGAGATGCCGCAGCGGCTCGCCGTTCCCTACTCGGGCCAGGCCAAGCCATCCGCCCACCTTGCTATCTGGTGGGATTGATCCGATCAGTTGCACAGCCAGCTGCCGCATTGGTTCCGCCGGCGTTGGGCCGGCTATCACCGCTCCGCCGGAAGAACACGGTGACGCTGCGGACCATGTAGTCGTCACGATCCTGGTGGAACTGTTCTGCTGAGCGGCAAAGGACTGGGTCATGCGCAGCGCCCAGGCGTTGTCAGCGGGGGTGATAATCGTGGTCTCACCATCGCGAACCGACGACCACCCTCGCTCGGCGAGTAACCGCCGCATCGCGATGCGGCGCTGCCGGGCACGGCGTAGCACCATGAGCGCAACAGTCGCCGCTACAGCTACACCAACTACGACAAGGAATTCCATAGTCCTCACGGGCCTAATCGGCGATCGAAGCGGTTGCTTGACCCAGGCGCGGCATCTGCATCAGTGCGCCGCCGTATCCCAGCTGCGGCCGTACCCGACCGAAACTTCAAGCGCCACATCGAGCGGATAGGCGCCGCCCATCTTCTGGCGCACCAGTTGCTCGACCGTCTCCCGCTCCCCAGCGGCGATCTCGAGTAGCAGCTCGTCATGCACCTGGAGCAGCATTCGCGACTTGAGTCCCTGTTCGCGAAGCGCCTGGTCGACATCGATCATGGCCACCTTGATGATGTCGGCCGCGCTCCCCTGGATCGGCGCATTCAATGCGGCACGCTCGGCGGCCTCCCGCAGCTGGCGGTTGCTGCTGTCCAGTTCGGGCAGGTAACGGCGACGACCCAGAACCGTCGACGTGTAGCCGACCTTCCGAGCCTGGTCGACGACGTCGAGCAGGTAGTCGCGCACACCGCCGAACCGGGAGAAGTACTGGTCCATCTGCTCCTTGGACTCTTCTGTGGAGATCTTCAGTTGCTGCGCCAGCCCGTAGGCGCTGAGGCCGTAGGCCAATCCGTACGACATGGCTTTGACCCGCCGCCGCAACTCCGGCGTGACCTCGTCGATGGCAACGCCGAAGGCTCGTGATGCCACGAAAGAGTGCAGATCCTCGCCGGTCCGGAAGGCCTCGATGAGACCTTCGTCCTTCGACAGGTGGGCCATGATCCGCATCTCGATCTGGCTGTAGTCGGCGGTCATCAGCTCGACGAATTCGACGCCCTCACTCGATCCGACGACGAAGGCATCACGAATCCGGCGGCCGGCGTCGGTACGGATCGGGATGTTCTGCAAGTTCGGCTCGGTCGAGGACAGCCGGCCCGTCGCCGCGATGGTCTGGTTGAAGGTTGTGTGGATACGGCCGTCGGCTGCAACGGATTTCAGTAAGCCGTCGACCGTCACCTTGAGCCGGGTCGCGTCCCGGTGCGTCAGGAGATGCTCGAGGAAGGGGTGACCGGTCTTATCGAACAAGGATTGCAGCGCGTCCGCGTCAGTGGTGTAGCCGGTTTTGGTGCGTTTGGTCTTCGGCATACCGAGCTCGTCGAACAGCACGACCTGCAGCTGCTTGGGTGAGCCGAGATTGATCTGCTTTCCGATGACTCCGTACGCGGCGTCGGCCGCGGCGCGAATCTGCTCGCCGAACTCCCCCTGCAGCGTCCCCAGGGTTTCGAGGTCGACTGCGATTCCGGCTGTTTCCATCTCGGCGAGAACCGACTGGACCGGCAACTCCATGCTGCCCAGCAGAGCCGACGAATCGATGCGGGCCAGCTCTTCATCGAGAGCGTCGGCCAGATCGGCAACGGCGCGGGCCCGCAGGATCGCTGTCTGCACCGCCTGGTCATCGACTCCGGAATCATCATCCAGCAACGAAAGTTGTTGCTGCGCAGATTCTTCAGCTCGCAGTTCTCGCTTGAGATAACGCACCGAAAGGTCGTCGAGGGCGAAACTGCGCTGACCCGGACGCACCAGGTAGGCGGACAGCGCGGTGTCCGACGTGACGCCGGCCAGCTGCAAACCCCTTCCGGCGAGCCCATGCATCGCGATCTTGGCTTCGTGCAATGCCTTCGGCCGGGTGGGATCGGCGAGCCAGGCCCCGAGTGCGGCTTCATCCTCGGGGGTCAGGTTTGCGGTGTCGAGGTAGGCACCATCGCCGTCGGCCGCAGCGATGGCCAATGCCGTTGCGTCGCCGTCATATACCGTCCGGGTCCCGACAACGGTGAGGCCGGATCGACCTTCAGCCGCATGTTCGGACAGCCAGGCGGCAAGATCGCCGGGGGCCAACGCGGTGCCACGAACCTCGAAGCCGCTGTCCACTTCGGGTTCGACGGCGGCGAGTGTGTCGAACAATCGATCGCGCAGTACGCGGAATTCCAGATCGTCGAACAACCGGTGGATGCCGTCGCGATCCCAGGGCTGCAACCGCAGCGTGTCGGGTGTGTGCGGCAGCGGCACGGCTTTGACCAGATCGGTCAGCTCGCGGTTGAGAATGACAATGGACAGGTTGTCCCGCAACGAATCACCGACTTTTCCGCGGACCGATTCGACATTGTCGACCAAGCCTTGCAGAGAGCCGTATTCGATGATCCACTTCGCCGCGGTCTTCTCCCCCACGCCCGGGATGCCGGGCAGGTTGTCGCTGGGATCGCCCCGCAGCGCCGCGAAATCGGGGTACTGCTTCGGCGTCAATCCGTATTTCTCGACGACTGCGTCGGGGGTGAATCGGGTGAGGTCGCTGACACCCTTGCGCGGATACAGCACGGTGACGTTGTCGCTGACGAGTTGCAGCGAGTCGCGGTCTCCGGTGACGACAAGAACCCGATAGTCGGCGCTCTCGGCCTGGGTGGCCAGAGTCGCGATGATGTCGTCGGCTTCGAAACCGGGCTCGGCCAGCACCGTGATGCCCAGTGCGGCGAGCACCTCCTTGGTGATCTCTATCTGCCCCCGAAACTCGTCCGGTGTCGAGCTGCGATTCGCCTTGTACTCCGGGTACCGCTCCGAGCGGAAGGTCTGCCGAGACACGTCGAACGCGGCGGCAACGTGCGTCGGTCCTTCGTCGCGGAGCAGATTGATGAGCATGGAGGTGAATCCGTAAACCGCATTGGTGGTGAGCCCGTTTTTGGTCTTGAAGTTCTCCGCGGGCAGTGCGTAGAAGGCCCGAAACGCCAGCGAGTTGCCGTCCAGAAGCAGCAGGGTCGGCTTCTCATCGGTGGTGGTGGGGGTCACGGCAATCACCCTATGCCAGCGACAAAACTGCAACAGGTTTCAGTTCTGCACGTTGATTCACGTAGGCTGGCCGCGTGCCAGCTTCTTCTGACGCACTCACCGAACTACCGGCAATCGACGGATGGTGGGAATGCGATGACGCCGGACGGCCCCACCTGATCGGCGGCAAATGTCCCGACTGCGGCACATACGTGTTTCCGCCACGGGCCTCCAACTGCCCCAACCCCGCCTGCGATAGCGACGTTCTGGAGCAGGTGCCGATGTCACGCCGCGGCACGCTGTGGAGCTACACCGAGAATCGCTACCCGCCGCCGGCGCCGTATCCCGCGCAGGAGCCGTTCGAGCCGTTCGCCATCGCGGCGGTCGAGTTGGCCGCCGAAGGCCTGATCGTGTTGGGCAAAGTGGTGCAGGGCACGCTGGCGGCGGACCTCAAAGTCGGCATCGAGATGGAGCTCACCACCATGCCGCTCTACGTCGACGACGACGGCGCGCGACGGACCGTCTACGCGTGGAAGATCGCGTCATGAGCGAGCCGCTGTACATCCTCGGAGCGGGAATGCACCCGTGGGGCAAGTGGGGCCGGGACTTCACCGAATACGGTGTTGTCGCAGCCCGTTCCGCTTTGCGCGAGGCCGGCCTCGACTGGCGTCAGATCCAGCTCGTCGCCGGCGCGGACACCATCCGGAACGGGTATCCGGGGTTCATCGCGGGCTCGACGTTCGCTCAGAAGCTCGGCTGGAACGGCGTACCCGTGAGCTCCAGCTACGCGGCGTGCGCCAGCGGCTCGCAGGCGCTTCAAAGTGCCCGCGCCCAGATCCTTGCCGGGTTCTGTGACGTCGCGCTGGTCATCGGCGCGGACACCACGCCCAAGGGTGCCTTCGCGCCAGTGGGCGGGGAACGCAAGAACGATCCCGACTGGCAGCGTTTCCATCTGATCGGCGCCATGAATCCGGTCTATTTCGCACTGCTGGCCCGGCGGCGGATGGACCTCCATGGGGCGACCTCCGAGGACTTCGCCCAGGTGAAGGTCAAGAACTCCCGCCACGGGCTGCAGAACCCGAATGCCCGCTACCGCAAGGAGTCGACGGTCGAGGACGTACTCGCCAGCCCGGTTGTGTCCGATCCCCTCCGGCAACTCGATATCTGTGCCACCAGCGACGGGGCGGCCGCGCTGATCGTTGCGAGCGCCAAGTTCGCCCGGGAGCATCTCGGCTCACTGGAAGGCGTTCCGTCGGTGCGCGCGGTCAGCACAGTGACACCGCGATACCCGCAGCACCTACCCGAATTGCCCGATATCGCAACCGATTCCACTGCCGTTGCCCCAGGACCGGAGCGGGTGTTCAAGGATCAGATCATCGACGCCGCCTACGCCGAAGCAGGGATCGGGCCCGACGACGTGTCGCTGGCGGAGGTCTACGATCTCTCCACCGCACTCGAACTCGACTGGTACGAACATCTCGGCCTGTGCGACAAGGGCGACGCGGAGCAGCTGCTGCGCAGCGGTGCCACATCGATCGGCGGGCGGGTCCCGGTCAATCCCTCGGGCGGGCTCGCATGCTTCGGTGAAGCCATTCCCGCGCAGGCCATCGCCCAGGTATGCGAGCTGACCTGGCAGCTGAAGGGCCAGGCGATGGGCCGCCAGGTCGAAGGCGCCACAGTGGGTATCACCGCGAATCAGGGCCTCTTCGGCCACGGTTCATCGGTTATCGTCGCCCGATAGCCTGATCACCGAAATTGTCAGACCCCCCGTGGCATAATCGAACACATGTTCGAGAACTGTTCCGACGCACAACTCTTGGATGAGATGCGTGGTGAACAGCGTCGTGAGCGGGTGGCGGTGGCAGCGCGGTTGCTGGCGGCGGGGCGGTTGTGTCAGCGGCGGCTGGCGGAGGCCGGGGATGAGCGCACGCAATGGTGTATCGACAACTGGGATTCCGTTGCTGCTGAGGTAGGAGCGGCGCTGGGGATCAGCCGGGGCCGCGCCTCGGCGCAGATGCATCACGGCCTGGAGCTGATCGAACGGTTCCCTGCGGTGGCAGCGGTGTTCGTGACCGGTGTGGTCGATTTTCGGGTTCTCTCGATGATCCTGTTCCGCACCGGGTTGATCACCGATCCTGAACTGCTGGCCGAAGTCGATGAGCGGGTGGCCAGGGTGTGTTCTGGGTGGAATGCGCTGTCGCACAACAAGTTGATCGAGGCCGTGGACTGGTATGTGCGCGAGATCGATCCCGCTGCGGTGCGGGTTGCCCGGCAGACCGACGACGAACGCCATGTCGAGATGGCGCCGGCCGGCGAGGGCATGGCCGATCTGTGGGGACGGCTACGCGCCACCGACGCCGCGGTGTTCGACCGGCGTTTGGATACGTTGGCGGCCAGCGTGTGTCGTGACGATCCGCGGACGGTCCGCCAGCGTCGTGCCGATGCGGTGGGTGCACTCGCCGCGGGTGCGCAAAGCTTGGCGTGTGGGTGCGAGAATCCCGACTGCCCC
>JAXLRY010000013.1:0-130724 GCA_046330895.1 Mycobacterium sp.
GCCAGCGTTCGGACCACGTCCGTCATCCTGCGCACCTGCTCGGCCAACTCACCGCCGTTTGTCACGACGTCGGTAACCGCGGAACGAACCGCCTGCAGCTGCACTCCGGGCCTGGCCAGCCAGTCCGCGATGGCACCCGCCACCAGCCGACCATTGCTCGGCTCGCGGCCAGGAATCCAGATGTCCTCGCCGAACTGCGGTGGACGCTGAGTCCGGTCGGCGATGACGTGTCCGATCTCCAGTGCCGTCATCCCGTTGATGAGCGCCTGGTGCGACTTGGTGTAGATGGCCAACCGATTCCCGGACAGCCCCTCGATCAGATACATCTCCCACAGGGGCCGCGACCGGTCGAGCGGCCGCGCACCCATCCTGGCGATGAGCTCGTGCAGCTGTTCGTCGCTGCCCGGCGACGGCAATGCCGAGCGACGCACGTGGTAAGTGATGTCGAATTCGGAATCATCGACCCACACCGGCCTCGCCAGCCCCAGCGTGAGCTCACGAACCTTCTGGCGGTAACGCGGAATCTGCGGCAACCGACGCTCGACGGTTTCGAGCATCGTCTCGTAGCTGAGCCCACCCCGCGGCTTGCGGAGTATCGACAGCGAGCCGACGTACATCGGCGTCGATGTGTTCTCCTGGTGATAGAAGGCCGAATCCGATGTTGACAGTCGAGTCACCATCGTCGCGATTTCTCCCTCTCGTTCCCGCCACCGCCATCGCCGTCCGGTCCTGCCCGACACGTTAACCGCAGCGCGGTGATCGGCGCATCGGGGGTGCACACATCGCGCCCTGAACTGTGCCATCATTGCCCGCGTCGGCACGCACCTCTCCAGCGGCCGGTCCCATTCGACCGATCCCGGAGTGCCCTGATGCAGCAGAACTGCGCCGTCGTGCGCGTCATCGACTACGAGTCGCCAAAGCCCCGCACATCGCCTGCTCGCAGACCGGCCCGTTCCCGACCCCACGCGCTCTCGGCAGCAGACGGAGCGCATATTCGTGCTGCGGGTGCGTTCGCCGACGCCGCGTTGCGCCGAGTTCTGGAGGTCATCGACCGGCGCAGGCCGCTCGCGCAACTGCGGCCGCTACTCGCGGCGGGCCTGGTGGATTCGCTTCTGCACGCAACGGCGCTGCAGGGAAATTCGGGCGTGGCTCAGCTACGGCGAATTCGGGTGCAGGCCATTCCGCGCGGCGGCGACCGGACGCCCGCCGTCGAGATCGCCGGCAGCTACACCCGTGCGGGCCGGGTCCGTGCCATCGCCTGCCGCGCCGAACTCGTGAAGACACTGACCGGGGTTCGGTGGCAGCTGGTGGCGCTACACCTGGGTTGACACGTGGCTCGCAGCTGCGGGCGGGCTAACCCCGGCGCAGCGCCTTCTTCTCCTTGGCTTCCTTGCGCGCCGATTCACGGCGTTCCTTACGTGATGCGGGGGCACCGACCGACTGCTGTCCACCATCGCGGCGCACCTCGGTCGACCCGTCCTCTGCCGGGCCGGAGTAGGTCAGCGGCCGAGAGTCGTCGTCGACGCCCTTGGCGTGCAGCCCCGGCTGGACCGCGCCTTCCGCCGCGGCCCCTCCCCCGAGCTTCGCCAACCCTTCCGGCGTCGCGACGGGAGCAACCGGCGCGGTCTGCGGCGCCGCCTGGACCTGAACGTTGAACAGGAAGCCGACCGACTCCTCTTTGAGGCCCTCGAGCATGGCCATGAACATGTCGTAGCCCTCGCGCTGGTATTCGACCAGCGGATCGCGCTGAGCCATGGCCCGAAGGCCGATACCTTCCTTGAGGTAGTCCATCTCGTAGAGGTGCTCGCGCCACTTGCGGTCCAGGACGTTCAGCAGAACGTTGCGTTCGAGCTGACGCATGGCACCTTCACCGGCCAGAGCCTCGATGTCGGCTTCCCGCTTGGCGTAGGCCGCCTCCGCGTCTTCGATCAGCGCGGCGAGAAGTTCATCGCGGGTCAGTTCACCGGGTTCACCCACCTCGTCGGAGTGCATCAGATCGTGGTGATCGATGCCCACCGGGTAGAGGGTGCGCAACGCACTCCACAGCGCCTCGAAGTCCCAGTCCTCGGCATAACCCTCGGCGGTGGCACCGTCGACATAGGCGGTGACGACGTCGACGACCATGCCGATCGCCTGATCCTTGAGGTTCTCGCCCTTGAGAATGCGGTTGCGCTCCTTGTAGATGACCACGCGCTGCTGGTTCATCACCTCGTCGTACTTGAGCACGTTCTTGCGGATCTCGAAGTTCTGCTGCTCGACCTGGGTCTGGGCGCTCTTGATGGCCCGGGTGACCATCTTCGCCTCGATCGGCACATCGTCGGGCAGATTCAGCCGTGTGAGAAGAGACTCGAGCGCGGCGCCGTTGAAGCGACGCATCAACTCGTCGCCCAGGGACAGATAGAAGCGGGACTCGCCGACATCGCCCTGGCGACCCGAACGGCCGCGCAGCTGGTTGTCGATACGGCGCGACTCGTGCCGTTCGGTGCCCAGAACGTAGAGCCCCCCCGCCGCGGTTACGTCCTTCGCTTCCGCCGCGACCTGAGCCTTGACCTTGGGCAGTTCCTCGTGCCAGGCCGCTTCGTATTCGTCCGCGGTCTCGACCGGGTCGAGGCCGCGGTCGCGAAGCTGGCGGTCGAGGAGGAAGTCCGCATTGCCGCCCAGCACGATGTCGGTACCACGGCCGGCCATGTTGGTCGCGACGGTGATCGCGTTGAGCCGGCCGGCCTCGGCGATGATCCCGGCCTCCTGCTCGTGATACTTCGCATTGAGCACGTTGTGCGGGATGCGGCGCTTGGTGAGCTGGCGCGACAAATATTCGGACCGCTCCACGCTGGTGGTGCCGATCAGGACCGGCTGGCCCTTCTCGTACCGCTCGGCGATGTCGTCGACGACAGCGATGAACTTGGCTTCCTCGGTCTTGTAGATCAGATCGCTCTTATCCATACGGACCATCGGACGGTTCGTCGGGATCGGCACCACACCGAGCTTGTAGATCTCGTGAAGCTCCGCTGCCTCGGTGTCTGCGGTGCCCGTCATACCGGACAGCTTGTTGTAGAGGCGGTAGTAGTTCTGCAGCGTGATGGTGGCCAGGGTCTGGTTCTCGGCCTTGATCTCGACGCCTTCTTTGGCCTCGATCGCCTGGTGCATGCCCTCGTTGTAGCGGCGGCCGATCAACATGCGGCCGCTGAATTCGTCGACGATCAGGACCTCGCCGTTGCGGACGATGTAGTTCTTGTCGCGCTCGAACAGTTCCTTGGCCTTGATCGAGTTGTTGAGGTAACTGACCAGCGGTGAATTGGCGGCCTCGTAGAGATTGTCGATGCCCAGCTGATCCTCGACGAACTCGACGCCGAGTTCGTGAACGCCGATGGTCCGCTTCTTCAGGTCGACTTCGTAGTGGACGTCCCTCTCCATCAACGGCGCCAACCGGGCGAACTCCGTGTACCAGCTCGACGCGTCATCGGCGGGGCCGGAGATGATGAGCGGCGTGCGCGCCTCGTCGATCAGGATCGAGTCGACCTCGTCGACGATCGCGTAATTGTGGCCACGCTGCTGCACGAGTTCTTCGAGCGAATGCGCCATGTTGTCGCGCAGGTAGTCGAAGCCGAGCTCCCAGTTGGTGCTATAGGTGATGTCGGCGGCATAGGCGGCTCGGCGCTCGTCGGGCGTCAGACCGGTCAGAATCACCCCGCAGGTGAGTCCGAGTGAGCGATGCACACGCCCCATCCACTCCGCGTCACGTTTGGCGAGGTAGTCGTTGACGGTAACGACGTGCACACCCTTGCCGCCGAGCGCATTCAGGTAAGCGGGTAGAACACAGGTCAGGGTCTTGCCCTCGCCGGTACGCATTTCGGCGACGTTGCCGAAGTGCAGCGCCGCGCCACCCATGATCTGCACATCGAAGTGGCGCTGCGAAAGGACCCGCGACGACGCCTCCCGGGCTACGGCAAACGCCTCCGGCAGGATGTCGTCCAAGCTCTGGCCGTTGTCGATGCGCTGCTTGAATTCAGCGGTCTTGCCTCGAAGCTCAGCATCGCTGAGCTTCTCGATGTCGTCCGACAGGGTGTTCACATAGTCGGCCACACCCCTGAGGCGCTTGACCATGCGACCTTCGCCAAGGCGCAGCAACTTCGACAGCACAGTATGTTCCCCTAGGAATTGGAGTCTTGGGTGACCTCCATCCTAGGCGACGCGGGGCGGCAGCCCCGCAACGCGCAGCGAGCCGAACTGCCGGGTCCGCTCAGGACGACCCGATCAGGCCAATCTGATCAAGCCGTAGTCGTATGCGTGTCTGCGATAGACCACCGTCGGTCGATCCGATTCCTTGTCATGAAACAGGAAGAAATCGTGCCCTACCAATTCCATCTCGTAGAGCGCGTCGTCGACCGTCATCGGGTTCGCGCTGTGTTCCTTCGTGCGCACGATGCGACCAGGCTCATGGGCTTCTGCGGCCCCATCCTGACTACCCGGGGCAGGTGCATGTTCCGGCTTGAATGCCTCGTCCACGTCGAGTGGGGGCACGGCGGCTGTGGCCTCGTGCAGGGAAACGGGAGTCTTGTCGCCGTAATGGACCTTGCGCCGGTCCTTGCTGCGCCGAAGACGGTTCTCCAGCTTGTTGACCGCCGACTCGAAAGCGCCATAGAAACTGTCCGCACACCCTTCACCCCGGACAACCGGGCCGCGCCCACGCGCGGTGATCTCGACATGCTGGCAGTTCTTACGCTGGCGGCGGTTACGTTCGTGCTCGAGCTCGACGTCGAAACGGTAGATCGTGCGATCCAGCCTTTCGACACGAGCGAGCTTCTGACTGACATACACGCGATAGTGGTCGGGGATCTCGACGTTCCGTCCCGACACCACGACCTCGGAACCCGCACCGGGTTCGGTGCCCTCTTCGGTCAGCAGTTCGCTGGAGTTCACGGATTGGGTTGACATTCTTGACAACTCGTTTCTACTCCGGAGTTGCATGCCCGCGGACATGCCTTGATCTGAAACAACAATGCACCGGAGTGGATCAGCTGCGCTCACCAGCCGGTGCCTTGGGTCGAGAGGCTCACCTCCTACCGTGTCGGCTGATTGATTCACGGTCCGTTGGCCCCGACGGTAGTCGCTGTTCACCCGGCCGTGCCACCTTTTACCGCACCAGATCTGCACTGAAGGCGTCACGCATGCGCAACGGTCAGAACACCCATCACCCGGGCTCCTGAAGAGTGCAGCATTCGCACCGCTTCGCAGGCGGTGGCACCGGTGGTCAGAATGTCGTCGACCAGCAGGACATCGCCGTGCACGGGCCTGATCAACCGGATGCGGCCGGCCAGATTGCGCTCACGAGCGGCACTGTTCAACCCGACAGAGTCGCGGACCGCGCCGGCCGTCCGCAACGCGGACACGACACCGATGTCCGGGTGACCGCGCGCGGCGGTCGATGCAATCCTGGTCACCGGATCACCTCCCCGCCGCCTGGCGGCAGCCCGCCTGGTCGGCGCCGGCACCACCATCAACGGTGTCTCCACGATGCCCCAGCGAATCAGCTGGTGAATCCCCAATGCCAATGCCCGCGCCAGCGGCGCGGTGAGGTCACGACGGCCGTGCTCCTTCATCGCCACGATGGCACGCCCGCGGGCGCCGGCGTAGCGGCCCAGCGAGAAGACGGGGACGCCCGGGTCCATCCGGGGGCTGACCACATGCGGTTCGTCGGGGTGGACCCGCAATGCGGCGGCACATCCGTCACACCACCGGGTCGACGGGGCCCCGCATCCGCCACATTCCAGCGAGAGCACCAAGTCGAGCATCCCCGCAGTGTGCCGCGTGCAGGCGACCGGTCAAGTCAGCCCGGCAGCACGGGGATGGTCCCGGGAATCATGAGAGGACGCACTTCCGCCCACGTCTGAACCTTGTCGGCGTTGGTGCCGGTCAGTTGCAGCACGCCTCTGGAGTCGGCCACGTAGACCGCGGACGGATTGGCGGCGACCGGTCCCATCGGCAACACCAGATTGGTGTTCGGAGCGTCCGAGTTCACCCCGTCCAGGTTCACATACGACACCGGATGCACAGGGTCCGTCCGCGTCACGACCATGTCGTCGCCGGTTCGCCAGGACAGTGACACCACCGAACTTCCCAAGCCGTATCCGATCCGTCGCGGGTACGTGAGCGCGAACTCCCCACCGGGGGTCTGCTCCACTTCGGCCAGCACCACCTTGCCGTCGATGACCATGGCGGCCCTGGTTCCGTCACGCGATATCTGCAATTCGGTGATGGCCCCAGGGAATCGGGCGGTGACCGCGGCCGAATCCACCGGGATGCGCGCCGGCTGACCAGACGCTTCCTCCTGAATGACCCGAACGACACTGTTGCCGTCGACAACCACCCACACTGCGTCGTCGAGCGCCCATGACGGCCGGGACAGAGTTCTCCCGTCGGTGGCTTCCACCGCCTGACCGCCGTTGGGGCCGACCCACAGCGACGCGACCGCGTCGGGCGACCCCGCTCGCAGCACGACCACCGAGGCGACATCGTGACCCGCACGCGAGAACGATGCCGACTTCTGGTCGCCGATGGATCCGAAAGATCCGGGTACCTTCGTTGCGCGCTGACCGTCCAGCGACACCATCGAACCGCCCATCAGGGCATGCACACCAGCCGAGACACCGTCTGCCGCGCCGGGATCGGTCGACGCGACATCGGTGGTGTTCCAGCCGTCCTTGAAGCGATCGTCCAGCGCCGCCCCGTCGGCATTGATGACGTAGGGACCCTTGATATCCGCGCGCGCGAGCGTCCAGATGAGTTGAGCCGCAAGGAGTTGCCGGCTGTGCGGGTCGGTGGTCGTGAGGTTTTGCAGCTCGATCCTCGCTCCCCCATACCCGCGCCCCACACCGGTCTTGCCGCCGTCGGCACGAGTCACCGGACCGACCAATTTGACCGGTGGCCCCAGCAGATTGCGCACCGTGTTGGTCATCTCCGGGCGGGGGCCGGCGATCAGCTTGGTCACCAGTTCGGTGGCCAGCAGCTCCGGATCGGACACCGCGACATATCGCGGATCGGGGACGACGGTTTTGCCGGTGGGATCCACAAAATACAGAGTGTTCCGCTTGTAGGTGGCCTGGAATTGCTGCCAGTCCAAGAAGACCCCGTTGGGAAGCTTGTTGATACGCCATCCGCCGGCGGTCTGGACCAACTCCATCGGCCCTGGATCGGGCAACTGCCCCCCGGCCGTCTCGAACACGCCGGTGTCCGACAGCGATCCCAGCATGTCGGCCTTCATGGTCACCGAAACCTGTTCCGTCGAACGGGTTTCCACGAAGACCACCTTGTCGATCAACAGGGCGCTGCCCTGGTCGTCCCACTCCTTCGACGCCGACTCGGTGAGGAACTGACGTGCAGCCAGATGACGATTCGCGGGATCAGCCGTGGCCTTCAGGAACTCACGGAGCACCTCATCCGGATCCATCGCCGGGCTCGGCTCGGGAAGACTCTTCGGCGCTGGCCGCTCCACCGTCCCAATCGCTTGCGGCGCAGACGAATTCGGCACACCCGCGCAGCCCGCAGGCAACACCGCGATCAGCCCGGCCATGGTCCCGATCACCAGCCGGCGAATCACAGCATCTCCCCGGCACGGGCGCGTTGGCGTTCGGCGGCAACAGGTTTCATCGGCAAGGGACTCGTGGTGACCTTGTGCCCGCGGACCAGCGGCAGGGTCAGCCGGAAACACGCCCCCTTGCCGGGCTCACCCCAGGCTTCCAACCTGCCCCGATGCAGCCGGGCGTCTTCGATGCTGATGGCCAGTCCCAGGCCCGTTCCCCCGGATCGCCGGACCCGCGACGGATCCGAACGCCAAAAGCGGCTGAACACCAGCTTTTCCTCCCCCGACCGCAGGCCCACGCCATAGTCCCGAACGGTGACGGCGACGGTGTCCTCGTCGGCGGCCATCCGGATGCGCACCGGCTTGTGTTCGGCATGGTCGATCGCGTTGGCGATCAGATTGCGCAGAATCCGCTCGACGCGCCGCGCATCGACCTCCGCGATGACTTCGTGCTCCGGAAGTTCGACCTGGAGTTCGATGCCCGTCTCGTCGGCGAGGTGTCCCACGTTGCTCAGGGCACTGTTCACGGTCGAGCGAAGGTCGACGGCTTCGACCGACAGCTCGGCCACGCCCGCGTCGTGGCGGGATATCTCCAGCAGGTCGTTGAGCAGCGTCTCGAACCGATCCAGCTCTCCGACAAGCAGTTCCGTCGATCGCCGCAGTGTCGGGTCGAGATCGCTGCTGTGGTCGTAGATGAGGTCAGCGGCCATCCGCACGGTCGTCAGGGGGGTGCGGAGCTCATGGCTGACATCGGAGGTGAACCGGCGCTGCAGGTTGCCGAACTCCTCCAGTTGAGTGATCTGGCGTTGCAGACTCTCCGCCATGTCGTTGAACGACACCGCCAGCCTTGCCATGTCGTCCTCGCCGCGAACCGGCATTCGTTCGGAGAGATATCCCTCGGCGAATCGCTCAGCGATACGCGACGCCGACCGCACCGGAACGACCACCTGCCGCGACACCAGCACCGCGATACCGGCCAGCAGAACCAGCAGCACCAGTCCGCCGGTCGCCATGGTGCCGCGAACCAACGTTATCGTCGTTTCCTCGCTGCTCAGCGGAAAGACAAGGTAGAGCTCAAGATTCGTGACGCGGGACGGCGCAGGCGTACCTATCAGCAGGGCTGGACCGGAGAACCCCTCGGTGCGCACCGTCGAATACTGGTAGCTGACCTGACCCGCTTTGACGAAGTCGCGCAGTGACCGCGGAATCTGATCGACGGGTCCGGCGGCGGTCGCCGCCCGCGGACCGTCGCCGGGAACCACAAGAACGGCGTCGAAGGTTCCCGCCAGCCCGGTTCCGGAAGTCTGGCCGGTCTTGGATATCAGGGTGTTTCGCGCAAGCTGAAGGCTGCTGTCCAGCGAGCGGGCTTCTTCGCCGCTCACGATCCCGCCGACGGTGTTGCGGGCACGATCAATCTCTTCGGTGGCAGCCCGAACCTTCACGTCGAGAACACGATTCGTGATCTGGCTCGTCAATACGAATCCGAGGACCAGAATCACCGCGGCGGAAAGGCCAAGTGTCAGTACGACGACCCGCAACTGCAGGGAACGCCGCCACACCTGGGCGATGGCCCGACCCAGAGCGCTCGTGCCACGCAGCAGCGGACCGGAACGCCCCCACGGCCCACGAATGCGTCGCCTCGAGCCCCACATCTACCAGTACCAGCCTCGGATCACGGAGGTCCGGCCTTGTATCCCACGCCCCGGACGGTCAGCACCACCTGCGGATTCTCGGGATCCTTCTCGACCTTGGCGCGCAGTCGCTGCACATGGACGTTCACCAGACGAGTGTCCGCGGGATGCCGGTATCCCCACACCTGCTCCAAAAGCACCTCACGAGTGAACACCTGGCGCGGCTTGCGAGCCAGTGCCACCAGAAGGTCGAACTCCAAAGGCGTCAACGAGATCTGCTCGCCGTTGCGTGTGACCTTGTGGGCGGGGACGTCGATGTCGATGTCGGCGATCGAGAGCATCTCCGCAGGCTCGTCGTCGTTGCGGCGCAGACGCGCCCGAACACGGGCGACCAGTTCCTTGGGCTTGAACGGCTTCATGACGTAGTCGTCCGCGCCGGATTCCAGCCCGAGCACCACGTCGACGGTGTCGGTCTTCGCAGTCAGCATGACGATCGGCACACCGGAGTCGGCGCGCAGCACGCGGCAGACGTCGATGCCGTTCATGCCGGGCAGCATGAGGTCCAGCAGGACTAGGTCGGGGCGCAATTCACGCACCGCGGTCAGGGCCTGCGAACCGTCGCCGACGACGGCCGTCTCGAATCCCTCGCCGCGAAGCACGATGGTGAGCATCTCGGCGAGCGATGCGTCATCGTCGACTACCAGAATCCTTTGCCTCATGTTGTCCATGGTGGCACCGAATTGTGATAATCCCCGGCTCCCACACGGGCGAGTTGCGAACTACTGCAGCAGCGAGGCGGCCAACTGTTCCGGATCGGTACCCGGCGGCACCACAGTCCACGGTCCGCCCCAATCAGCCGCGGCCAGTTCGGCGTACACGGCGCCGGTCCGGCGTTGGAGGGCGTCGTCCCGCTCGTAGGCATCGCGCCCTCGATCGGACTCGGTCCGCGCGCGGTGCCGAGCGCGCGCGGCAGCCAGCTCGACCGGGACCGACAGCAGAATCTGGTGTTGGGGCGGCGGCAGCTTCAACCGCCCGTACTCGAGTTCGCCGACCCACGCCACGACCTCCCCGGACGCATCCTGATGCAGCCGGGCCGCGCTGTATGCGGCGTTGGAGGCGACGTAGCGGTCGAGAATGACGACGTCGTAGTCGCTACACAACCTGGCGATATCGCCGATCGCGGCAGCGCGATCGAGAGCGAAGAGCACCGCCATCGCATGGACGGACGCGGCAAGGTCACCATGCTTGCCGTGGAGTGCCTCGCTGGCCAGGTCGGCGTGGAGGGACGCCCCGTACCTTGGGAACGCGAGCGTCGTCACCGATCGGCCGGCGGTCTCGAAGGCGCGCAGCAATCCACCCGTCAACGTGCGCTTGCCCGCCCCGTCGAGACCCTCGATCGCAATAAGCACCGTGGCAACCTAAATATTCGCGTCGAGACTGCGCACAGATCGCCAATTCGCCCGGAATCGCGATCTGGACGCAGACTCGGCGGCCAATTCTCAGTAGCGGTAGTGCTCCGGCTTGTACGGGCCCTCGACATCGACGCCGATGTACTCGGCCTGCTCCTTCGTCAGGCGAGTGAGAGCGCCGCCCAATGCTTCCACGTGGATCCGCGCGACCTTCTCGTCGAGGTGCTTGGCGAGGCGGTAGACCTCGTTGTCGTACTCGTCGTTCTTGGTCCACAGCTCGATCTGGGCGATGACCTGGTTGGAGAAGCTGTTGCTCATCACGAACGATGGGTGGCCCGTCGCGTTACCGAGATTGAGCAGCCGGCCCTCGCTCAGCACGATGATCGACTTGCCGTTGTCGAATTCCCACTCGTCGACCTGCGGCTTGATGTTGATTCGCTTGGCGCCAGAGCTCTCGAGCGCGGCCATGTCGATCTCGTTGTCGAAGTGGCCGATATTGCCGAGGATGGCCTTGTCCTTCATCGCCTTCATGTGATCGAGGGTGATGATGTCCTTGTTGCCGGTCGACGTGATGACGATGTCGGCGGTGGCGATGGCGTCTTCGACGGTCACCACGTCGAAGCCCTCCATCAGGGCCTGCAGCGCGTTGATGGGATCGATCTCGGTCACCGCGACACGGGCGCCCTGCCCCTTGAGGGACTCCGCGCAACCCTTACCGACGTCGCCGTAGCCACAGATCAGCACACTCTTGCCGCCCATCAGCACGTCGGTGCCGCGGTTGATGCCATCGATGAGCGAATGCCGGGTGCCGTACTTGTTGTCGAACTTCGACTTGGTGACCGAGTCGTTGACGTTGATCGCCGGGAAGGACAGCTCCCCAGCGGCGGCGAACTGGTAGAGGCGCAGAACGCCGGTCGTGGTCTCCTCGGTGACGCCCCGGACCGACTTGGCGATGGTGCTCCACTTGTTCTTGTCGGTCTCGAACCGTTCACGCAGCAGGTTCAGGAAAACCTTGTATTCGGCCGAATCGTTCTCGTCGGCGGGGGGCACCACGCCGGCCTTCTCGAACTGCGCCCCGCGCAGCACCAGCATGGTGGCGTCGCCGCCGTCGTCGAGAATCATGTTCGCGGGTTCGCCCGGCCAGGTGAGCATCTGCTCGGCGGCCCACCAGTACTCCTCGAGGGTCTCGCCCTTCCAGGCGAAGACCGGAGTGCCCTTGGGCTCCTCCGGGGTTCCGTACGGGCCGACGACCACGGCGGCCGCCGCGTGATCCTGAGTGGAGAAGATGTTGCAGCTCGCCCACCGAACTTCAGCACCGAGCGCAACCAGCGTCTCGATGAGGACCGCGGTCTGGACGGTCATGTGCAGCGAGCCGGAGATCCGTGCGCCCTTGAGCGGCAACACGTCCGCGTATTCGCGGCGAAGTGCCATCAGGCCGGGCATCTCGTGCTCGGCGAGCCGGATCTCTTTGCGGCCGAACTCGGCCTCTCCCAGGTCGGCAACCTTGTAGTCGATGCCGTTGCGCGTGTCAGCAGTAAGCGTCATGGCGTACACGCTATCGGGCGCTGGTCAGCCCGGTTCGGCGACCCCGTATCGCTCGGCGAACGGTGTCAGCAAACGAGCAAGGTCTTCGGCGACGTCGTGATCGGCTTCCGGCGGCATCGACACGTAGCTCATCGCCAGCCTGACGATCGAGCGCGCCAGCACGCCCGCGTCGTCGGCGCTCGCGCCCACCCAACTCCCCAGGAATACATCGGTCAGCCGCTGCGCGGACCGATTGATGATGGGCGCACTGTCGGTCGTGATGATCTGCAACAGATCGGGTTTGGCCGCCCCGGTCAGCAGGGAGATGACGAGCGGGTCGGCGGCGGATTCGGCGAAGAACATTCGAAAGCCCTCCAGGAACGCCGCATAGACGTTGCCGACGTTGGAATCGATGGCGGCGCCGATGGCATCGACCATCCGGTCGGCCACCCTGACGGCGTACGCCTGTGCAAGACCCTGTCGTGAGCCGAACTCGTTGTAGATCGTCTGTCGGCTGATACCGGCCGTCCGAGCGACGTCGGACAACGTGATCGC
The DNA here is from genome assembly GCA_046330895.1 of Mycobacterium sp. Classification (GTDB taxonomy): domain Bacteria; phylum Actinomycetota; class Actinomycetes; order Mycobacteriales; family Mycobacteriaceae; genus Mycobacterium. The sequence goes on from JAXLRY010000013.1 coordinate 12,699, forward strand.
AGACCAGTCCTTCGCCAGGAGTTCGGTGCGCATCGCGTCGAGGACGACGTCCCGCAGCAGCACACGGGACGCTTCGGCGTACGGCGCCGACCTCTTCACAGGACCCTCTTCACAGGACGAGGGTAGTTCTAATTCTCACGGGTTCTCGGAATTCGCAGGATCCCAGAATTTCAGGGGCGGGCATTTCAGGGGCGGGCGATTTCGACCATCTCGAAGTCGGATTTCGCCGCGCCGCAATCGGGGCAGCTCCAGTCTTCGGGGATGTCGTCCCAGCGGGTGCCCGGCGCGATGCCGTCCTCCGGCCAGCCTTTGGCTTCGTCGTACTCGAACCCGCACTGCACACAGACATACAACTTGAAGTCGTCGTCACTCATCGTTTGACCTCCTGAAGTTCGAAATCGACCTTTTCCCTTACACCGCAGTCCGGGCAGCACCAGTCGTCCGGCACATCAGCCCAACCGGTGCCCGCCGGAAATCCTTCCCGCGCATCACCTTTCGCCTCGTCATAGACGTACTCACACACCGGGCACCGGTAGGCGCTCATGCCTGGATCGCCCCTGCGCCATGCCTCGCCAGTATCTTCTCCCGGCGCCGCGGATCTATGTTGACTTTGGTGATGTCACCGTTGTAATGCTCCAGCACGCGATGGTCCATCATCCTGCGCCACACCCAGGGCAGATAGGTCACTCCGATCAGGGTCGCGTAGCCACTCGGCAACTCCGGCGCACCGTCCATGCTGCGAAGGGTTTGGTAGCGCCGTGTCGGGTTGGCGTGGTGATCGCTGTGCCGCTGGAGGTGGTAGAGGAACAGGTTCGTCACCAGATGGTCGGAATTCCAGCTGTGGTGCGGCGCACATCGCTCGTATCGGCCGTTCTCCCCGCGCTGACGCAGCAGCCCGTAGTGCTCCAGATAGTTCACGGCTTCGAGCATCGAGAACCCGAAGACCGCCTGGATCACCATGAACGGAACCAGCCCGGGGCCGAACACGGCGATCAGCGCCCCCCACAGGACGATCGACATCAGCCAGGCGTTGAGAACATCGTTGGACAGATAGGTCCGCGGATCCCACGGGCTCCTGCCCTGGCGGCGGATGCGTGCAGCCTCGAGCTTCAGCGCCGACCGGACGCTGCCCCACACACTTCGCGGCAGGAACTCCCAGAAGGTCTCGCCGAAGCGCGCTGATGCCGGATCCTCGGGCGTTGCCACCCGGACGTGATGGCCGCGGTTGTGTTCGATGTAGAAATGGCCGTACCAGGTCTGCGCCAACGTGATCTTGGCCAGCCAGCGTTCTAGCGAATCCTTCTTGTGGCCCATCTCGTGGGCGGCGTTGATGCCGGTGCCGCCCAGCATTCCGACCGTTAGCGCCAAGCCGATCTTGGCTGCCCAGCCCAACCCGCCGGAGTATCCAAGCCAGCTCAGATTCGTCGCGGTGAACAGGTAGGCGCCGAAGATCACGCTGGCGAATTGGCAGGGAATGAACATGTAGGTGCAGTAGCGGTAGTACCTGTCGTTCTCCAGGTACTCCATGACTTCTTCCGGCGCGTTCTGCCCGTCACGACCGAACTTGAGGTCCAGGGCCGGCAACAGGATGTAGATCAGGAACGGACCGATCCAGAAGAACGCCTGCGAGGTCGCGGTCCAACCGAATTGGTTGAACGCCCAGACCAACGGCAGGACGATGAATAGCGCCGTCGGGGCGATCAGCCCCAGCAGCCAGAGGTAGCGCTTTTTGTCGCGCCATTGGAGGTCTGTGTGCCGCGCCCCCGCGGCTTCCAAATGAGACGTCATACTTTGACTATAAGACTGACTTTGTCATTCGTCTAGACAAATAGTCTATGTTTGTAAAGTTCTCATTCGGCCGCTGCCCGGCGCCCCAGAACCGAGTTCCGACGCCCGTACGCCACGTAGATGACGACCCCGAGCGCCATCCAGACCAGGAATCTGATCCAGGTCAGAACCGAGAGATTGAGCATCAGCCAGACGCACGCCCCGATCGAGAGAATCGGCAGCACCGGCACAAAGGGCGCGCGGAAACCCCGCTCCAGATCCGGTCTGGTGCGCCGGAGAATCACGACGCCCGCCGACACCAGAACGAAGGCGAAGAGCGTCCCGACGTTGACCATCTCCTCGAGCTTCGACACCGGAAAGGCCGTCGCCGCAATCGCGATCAGCACCGCCACCATCACCGTCACCCGCACCGGCGTTCCGTGCGATCCGGTCCGCGCCAGGCTGTTCGGCAGAAGTCCGTCGCGCGCCATCGCGAAGATGATCCGGGACTGCCCGAGAACCAGAACCATCACCACTGTCGTGAGACCGGCCAGCGCTCCGATCGAAATCACCGTCGCCGCCCAGTGAACGCCATTGAGCCCGAACGCCGTCGCCAGGTTGGGATGCTCACCCGCATCGCGCAGATCGCTGTAGCGCACCATGCCCGACAGCACAAAGGCCACCGCCACGTACAGGACCGTGATGATCGCCAGCGAAGCGAGGATGCCACGGGCGACATCGCGCTGCGGATTCTTGGTCTCTTCTGCGGTCGTCGCAACCACGTCGAATCCGATGAACGCAAAGAACACGATCGAAGCGCCCGCCAGTAGACCGTAGAAGCCGTAATGACTGCCGTGCGCTCCGGTCATCAGGGCGAAGACGGTCTGGTCGACGCCAGTTCCCGGCGCACCCTTACCGGATTCCGACGGCGGGATGAACGGTGTCAGATTGGATGCCTTGAAATGCATCGAACCCACGACGACCACCAGCAGCACCACGCCCACCTTGATGACGGTGATCACGGCGGAGAAGTTCGACGACAGTTTGGTGCCCAGCACCAGAAGAGTCGACACGATTCCGATGATGAGCAGGGCGCCCCAATCGAACGTGAAGGCACCGAGCGTCAACGTCCCGCCGGCGAAACCGAAAACCGTGCCGAGATAGCTCGACCAACCCTTCGCGACAACAGCGGCGCCAACGGCGAACTCGAGGATCAGATCCCAGCCGATGATCCAGGCGACGAACTCGCCGAGCGTCGCATACGAAAAGGTGTATGCACTACCGGCGACCGGAATGGTAGACGCGAATTCCGCGTAGCACAGCGCCGCCAACGCACAGGTGACGGCCGCGATGACGAACGACACGGAGATGGCCGGTCCGGTGATGTTGGCGAAAGTGGACGCGGTGACGGTGAATATGCCCGCGCCGACGACGACGGAGACCCCGAAGACCGTGAGGTCCCACCAGGTCAGATCCTTACGCAACCGGGTATCCGGATCGTCGGTGTCGAGGATGGATTGCTCCACCGACTTGGTCCGCCAGTTACGGGCCATGGCTGAGTCTCCCTACTTCGATGCGCGATCCAGGTCGGGTTCCAGATAGATGACACGCGCGGCGGGCACAGCGGCACGTATGGCGGCTTCCGCCGCATCGATGGTGGCCGCGACCATCCGCAGGTCAGTCTTCGGAGCGAGCGCGATCTTTGCCCCCACGAGCATCTCTTCCGGCCCCAAATATTGCGTGCGAAGGTGGATCACCCGGTCGACATGTGGGGTCTCCTCGATCGCGGCACGGATGGCTCGGCAGTCCTCTCGAGTCGCACCCTCTCCGATCAGCAGGCTATGCGTCTCGGTCATCAACACCACGGCGATGACGCCGAGGAGAGCACCGATGGCGACGGTGCCCACACCATCCCAGACCGGGTTCCCGGTGAGCACGGTCAGTCCGACGCCGCCGAGAGCCAGTACCAAACCGATCAGCGCCCCGGTGTCCTCGAGCAGCACCACGGGAAGTTCGGGGTTACGCGACCGACGAATGAACTGCCACCAGGTACTCGCCCCCTTGAGCGGCCTCGACTCGACAACAGCCGTCCGAAAACTGAACCCCTCCAGCCCGATTGCCACCACCAGAATCGCAATGGCCACAACCGGAGAACTCAGCGGGACAGGATGAACGATCTTGTGGTAGCCCTCGTACAGCGCAAACACAGCGCCGAGAGAGAACAGCACCAACGCGACCACGAACGAGTAGAAGTATCGGCTCCGCCCAAATCCGAACTGGTGCAAATCATCGGCCTGCTTGCGCGCTTGCCGCTGACCGAACAGCAACAACCCCTGATTCGACGTGTCCGCGACCGAGTGCACAGCCTCGGCAAGCATCGACGAGCTCCCCGTGACCAGGAAGCCCACGAACTTCGCGACGGCAATCCCTGCGTTGGCCAACAACGCCGCCAGGATTGCGCGCGTGCTCCCGCCTGCTGACATTCGGTGATCTCCTCGGTTGTCTACAGGCCGACGGTGGCCCGGAATATTTCAGTGGGCTCATCGGCGAGCAGACGCAGAGGTCCGTCGTCCGCGGCCACCCACACGGATGCCCCCCGATCGACCTTCACCTCAGCGGAATCCGAGCGAACCAGAGCGGAACCCCGCGTGCACAAGAGGATCTGCGGACCCCGGTGCCGCGCCGGGACATCGACGTCGTGTCCGAGATCATCGCCGTCCAAGTTCAACACCGACGTCGCGAATTCCGGGGCGGGTGTCTCGTACACCGTCTCGATGCCGTCGCGAACCTGCTTGGGCCGCAACCAGTCCTCTTGGGCGGGATTGAAGTCGAGCACCCTTAGCAGCTCGGGAACATCCACGTGTTTGGGAGTCAGCCCACCGCGAAGCACGTTGTCGGAGTTGGCCATCACCTCGACACCGACGCCGTGCAGATAGCTGTGAAGATTGCCTGCGGGCAGGTAGATCCCCTCCCCTGGCCCGAGGCTCACCCGGTTGAGCAACAGCGCCGCGAGGACACCGGCATCCCCCGGGTAGCGCTCGCCCAGTTCCAGAAGTGTCCTGGCCTCGGCGGCGAACTCCTTTGCGCCCGTTCGCACGTAGGCCACCGCGCCGTCGAGCACCGCCGGCACCAATACGTCCAGATCCGATTGCAGGGCGGTTATCCACGTGGTGAACAACGCTCGCAGGCCCTCAGCATCCGGCTGACCGCTGAGCAGCGCAATGTACGGATCGAGGTCCGAAACCGCCAGGGCACGCATCAATTCGATGGTCCGTGTCACCGGCCGGAATCCGGCAAGGGCATGAAATTCACCCAATGAAACCAGCAATTCCGGCTTGTGGCTTCTGTCCCGATAGTTGCGAACCGGTGAATTGACCGGCATGCCAAGCGAATCCTCGCGGTTGTAGCCCTCCTGCGCCTGGCCCGGGCTCGGATGCGCCTGTAGCGAAAGCGGCTCCTCGGCCGCAAGCACCTTCACCAAGAAGGGCAACGTATCACCGAAGCGTTCCCGCACCGCCGACCCCAATTGACCTTCCGGGTCTGCGGCGACAGCGTCGAGCAACGACGTTTTGCCACTTGGTGTTTCGAGCCAGGCCGGATCACCGGGATGGGCGCCCAGCCAAAGTTCGGCTTCAGGATGCGCCGTGGGCGCCGGCCGCCCGGTGAATTCGGCTATGGCTGTGCGGGATCCCCACGCATAAGTGCGCACCGCCCCGTGTAGCAGTTCCACCGGTCCGCTATCCCCCTACCAGTCTCAGATAGACGGCTGTCATCTCGAGCCGCACAGCCAAGATGGCCAACTGCTGTTCGGTTCGACGCGGCAGGTCCGGAGCAGTGCCCGGCTCCGCGGCCTCCGGCGCGCCTTCGATACCAACCGTATCCACATCGTCGATTCCGGTGACGCGGGCCGTGACAACGGGGCGCTCCGACTCCAGCATCAAGACGAATGCCCGCATCCTGTGCGGCAGCGGCCCATCGAGTTCCTCGTCGTGGAACAGGGCCTGCATCGGGTCGTCGAACTGCCCCGGCATGCCCATGCGCAACGCGACCAGAGCGTCGGTCAACCCGACCGGCGCAGCCGTCACACCGGCCAGTCGTACCAGCAACATCGCGGCGTGCCGCGCGAGCGCAATCGTCGCCGGGCCCTGCCCCGCCAAAATCACCCGCCGGCCCGACATTCGGCCCGCAAGCACCTTGGCGGGATTGGTGAATGAATCTCGGGCGGCGCTGTTGCGAAGCGCCTCGGCATCCAATTCGTCGGCAAACGCCTCAAGGTCGATGTCGAACCCCGGATCCACGGCACGCAGCGTCGCCAGGCCCACCGCGAGATAACGGCTCAATCCGAATTCGTCAGGCACCCTCATGCGGGGTTCGAAGACCGCGACGCGGCCGGCCGTGGCGTCCCGCAACGGCCCCTCGAAGGGCGCGGCGACCACAACTCGGGCGCCGCGGCGGACCCCCATCGCAGCCGCCGCCACCAGCGCCGAGTCACCCGCATCGTCGCCGGCCACAATGACCACGTCGAGGGGCCCGATCCATGGCGGCACTTCCGGCGCGACGACAATCGGCTCCGAAGCCACGCCGCCCAGTGCTGCCGCCAGAATGGCCCCTGCGCTGTCCGCCGCTCCGCGGCCCCCGACCCAGACCAGCGATCGCGGACGTTGACCATCCGCCACCGAATCGAGCGCACCCTCCGCCAACGCCGACGCTACGGCCCGGACCTGCGCGCCCGCCATCGCGGCACCTCGAAGGAGACCGTCGCGATCAGCGTTCAGCAGACCTTCCGTGTCGTCCAGGTCGACGGTGACGTGGGCAGCGCTCATGGACCACCCTCACCCTGATGAGCAATCTGATCCCCGACTTCGCGGACGATCGCATCGACCTGCTCGCGGGTCCGTGCTTCGACATTCAGACGCAGAAGCGGTTCGGTGTTCGACGTCCGCAGGTTGAACCACGCGCCATCACCGAGATCAACGGTCACCCCATCGAGATGGTCGAGCGAAACGGTCCGTCGAAGGAACGTCTGCAGCACCGCATCGACGCAGGCCGCGGAATCTTCGACCCGGAAGTTGATCTCACCCGAAGACTCGTACCGCTCGTAGTCGGCCATCAGCTCCGACAACGGCCTGTCCTGCTCGCCCAGCGCGGCGAGCACGTGAAGTGCCGCCAGCATCCCGGAGTCGGCGCCCCAGAAGTCCCGGAAGTAGTAGTGCGCCGAATGCTCACCACCGAAGATCGCTCCGGATTCGGCCATCAGACCCTTGATGTAGGAGTGGCCGACTCGCGAGCGCAACGGCATTCCACCGCGCTCGATGACCAACTCGGGGACCGCGCGTGACGTGATCAGGTTGTGGATGATCGTCGCACCGATTTCCCGATTCAATTCACGCCCGGCGACAAGCGCGGTCACCGCCGACGGCGAAACGGGTTCACCGCGTTCATCGACGACGAAGCAGCGATCTGCATCCCCGTCGAATGCCAACCCCAGGTCGGCACCCGTCGACAGCACGAACTTCTGCAGATCCACCAGGTTGGCCGGCTCCAGCGGATTGGCCTCATGGTTCGGGAACGTGCCGTCGAGCTCGAAGTACAGCGGCAGCACCGTCAGCGCCGAAACCACACCCAGAACCGCGGGCGTGGTGTGGCCGGCCATTCCGTTGCCCGCGTCGACGGCAACCCGAAGCGGACGCACATCGGCGAGATTGACCAGCGAACGCAGGAACTTCCCGTAGTCGGCAAGGACATCTTGGTCCTCAACCGTCCCGTGCGGACCGTCGAAGGACGGCACCCCGTCGATGACCTCGGCGCGGATCGCGGCCAGCCCGGTGTCCTGACCGACCGGCTTGGCGCCGGCCCGGCACAGCTTGATCCCGTTGTAGGCGGCCGGGTTGTGGCTTGCGGTGAACATCGCGCCCGGACAGTCCAACAGCCCCGAAGCGAAATAGAGCTGGTCGGTCGAAGCCAAACCGATCTGCACCACGTCGAGACCCTGCCCGGTGACGCCGGCCGCGAAGGCCGCGGCCAATTCCGGGGAACTCGCCCGCATATCGTGTCCGATCACGACCCGGGAACTGACCCCTTCTTCGCGGATCAATCGCGCGAAGGCAGCCCCCACCTCGGCGACGAAGGCTTCATCGATCTCTGAACCAACCAGACCGCGGACGTCATAAGCCTTGATCACACGCTCAACCGCGGCAGCGGGCCTGGCCATGACGGATCTCCTCACCGAGGGTGACACTTGGCCGTCAGCCTAACCGCTCAGATCGCCCGGTACGGGCTGCTTCAACGTCAGTCGTTGAGGTCCGGCAACACGCGGAGATGGCCTCGCCGCCGGCCAGCCGCTGCGGGACGAGTCATCGCCCCGGCCATCATGCCCGGCCCCGGCACCGTCGCATGCGCGGCACCGGCCGGATCGCCGAAACCGGTGAAAGACGCGGCCGCCGACGTGCGATCCCGCTCGCGAACAGCGTCGGCCAGAGCCACCAGATCGTCCTCGTCCGGATTGGTGGGCAGCGGACGGGCGTGACGCACCAGCTCCCAGCCGCGCGGGGCCGTGATCCTGCCGGCATGACCGGAGCACAAGTCCCAGGAATGCGGTTCGCGAACGGTCGCGAGCGGCCCGACAACGGCGGTCGAATCCGAGTAGACGAACGTCAGCGTCGCCACCGCGAAGTGAGGGCAGCCGGGCCGGCAGCAGCGACGGGGAACATTCACGTCCGTGAGGCTATCGCGCGCAACCAGACGCGGAAAGGCGGACACGCGCAGCCCGATGTCCAACCGTTACGAATCCCCTACGATCCGAGAGTGGCAGATTCCCGCAGCTCCCGGCGAGGCGGCCGGTCAGGCACGGCAGGAGGGTCACGGCGCGGCAGGGAGATGAGGGGCCCGCTACTGCCGCCGACGGTGCCCGGCTGGCGCAGCCGCGCCGAACGGTTCGACATGGCGGTACTCGAGGCCTATGAACCGATCGAGCGCCATTGGCAGGAGCGACTGACGGGGCTGGACATCGCCGTCGACGAAATTCCGCGGATCGCCCCCAAAGATCCCGACAACATTCAGTGGCCACCGGAAGTGGTGGCCGACGGCCCGATCGCACTGGCCCGGCTCATCCCGGCGGGCGTCGACGTCAGGGGCAATGCCACCCGAGCTCGAATCGTGTTGTTTCGTAAGCCAATTGAGCGGAGAGCGAAAGACTCGCTCGATCTGACCGACCTGCTTCACGAGATCCTGGTGGCGGAAGTCGCCACCTACCTCGGCGTCGAACCGTCGGTCATCGATCCGACCATAGACGACGACTGACGGTCTAGATGATGCCGCGCTTGAGGCGGCGACGCTCGCGCTCGGAGAGCCCACCCCAGATGCCGAACCGCTCGTCATTGGCAAGTGCGTACTCGAGGCATGCGTCGCGAACCTCGCAACCCAGGCAGATGCGCTTGGCTTCCCGGGTGGATCCGCCCTTCTCGGGGAAAAACGCCTCCGGGTCGGTCTGGGCGCACAACGCCCGCTCCTGCCACTGGTCATCCGCCTCCTGTGGAGACATCTCGACCAAATCCGGTACCAGACTCAAGTGAGTGCGCACCGCGGAATCCATTTCCATCTGCGTCGGGTCTGAAACGGCATGCGGGGCACCCATCACTCCGAGAACATGCTCAAAGGACATTTCCGCCTCCTCACTTGAGATTTGTGATCCCCTGGATTCGCCACTGATGAAGTCGGCGACAAACCTGTTTTCGAACATTTGGTCGAATCCTGGTCTGCGACACCAAAATCGGCTGGTAGGCCCGGAAATGACACTGGTGTGATTAGACACGCCTTCGATGGCCGGGTCAAGCGGTTCGACCGAATTGCATACCACTGCCCCGTAGATATTCGGCGAGTCGAGTTCCCGGCGTGTCTCGGCAGTGATCCGATCGTGACCGCGTGACGTGCGAGTTCACCCCACCGCCTAGTGTCGGACGTTGTGAAGATCACGGTTCTGGTTGGCGGGGTCGGTGGCGCCCGGTTCCTGTTGGGCGTGCAGCGACTACTGGGGCTCGGGCAGTTCGGCGCCGAGATATCCGCTGCCACAGGCGATCTTGATCATGAACTGACAGCGGTGGTCAACATCGGTGACGACGCGTGGATGTACGGCGTCCGGATCTGCCCCGACCTGGACACCTGCATGTACACCCTGGGGGGTGGCATCGACCCCGAACGCGGCTGGGGGCATCGAGACGAAACCTGGAACGCCAAGGAGGAATTGGCGGCCTACGGCGTACAGCCGGATTGGTTCGGATTGGGCGACCGCGATCTCGCAACGCATTTGGTCCGCAGCCAGATGCTCCGTGCGGGGTATCCACTCTCACAGGTCACCGAGGCGCTGTGCCGCCGCTGGTCTCCCGGAGCCACCCTCCTGCCGGTCAGCGACGACCGTTGCGAAACCCATGTCGTGATAACGGATCCCGACAGCGGTGACCCCAAGGCGATCCATTTCCAGGAGTGGTGGGTGCGCTACCGGGCTCAAGTACCCACACAGAGCTTCGCCTTCATCGGTTCCGAGAAGGCGACTGCGGCAACCGGTGTCGTCGACGCGATCACATCGGCCGATGTCGTCATGCTCGCGCCGTCCAATCCGATCGTCAGCATCGGAGCGATCCTCGCCATCCCCGGCATACGAGCCGCGCTGCGTTCCACGCCGGCTCCGGTGATCGGCTACTCCCCGATCATTGCCGGAAAACCGTTGCGGGGCATGGCAGACGAATGCCTTCGGGTCGCGGGCATCGAATCGACGTCAGAGGCCGTCGCCGAACACTACGGGGCGCGGTCATCCACCGGGATCCTGGACTACTGGCTCATCCACGAAGGCGATCGGGCCGCGGTACCGGGCGTGACGGTCAAGGCGATTCCGTTACTCATGTCGGACCCCGACGCGACAGCCCAGATGGTGCGTGCGGGAACGGAACTGGCGGGAGTGACCCTATGACGCCGGAGCAGGGCGCCATCGAACACGGCACCGCCGAACGAATCGAAATCCTTCCGATCAAGGGACTACCGGAATTCCGGCCCGGAGACGATCTGGCCAAGGCAATCGCTTCCGCCGCGCCATGGCTTCGAGATGGCGACGTGGTGGTGGTCACCAGCAAGGCGGTGTCGAAGTGCGAGGGCCGCATCGTCGCATCGCCATCCGACCCCGATGAACGGGATGCTCTGCGGCGCAAGCTGATCGACGCGGAGGCGATTAGAGTGCTGGCGCGCAAGGGACGCACCCTGATCACGGCTAACCGATGGGGCCTGGTGCAGGCGGCCGCGGGAGTCGACGGGTCCAACGTCGGATCAACCGAATTGGCTCTGTTGCCCGACGATCCGGATCGCAGCGCGGCCCGGCTCCGCGAGGACCTACGGAGCAGGCTCGGCGTCACCGTGGGAGTCCTGATCACCGACACCATGGGCCGCGCCTGGCGCAACGGACAGACGGACGCGGCGATCGGTTCGTCGGGATTGCCTGTGCTGCACAGCTACGCGGGAGCCGTGGACAGTCACGGCAACGAGCTGTTGGTGACTGAGGTCGGCGTCGCCGACGAGATCGCAGCCGCCGCCGATCTGGTGAAGGGAAAGCTGACCGCGGTCCCGGTGGCTGTGGTCCGTGGCCTGTCACTGGCCGACGATGGATCGACGGCCGTCCAGTTGTTGCGGGGCGGCGAGGACGACCTGTTCTGGCTTGGCACCTCGGAGGCGCTCGAAGCAGGTCGCCTGCAGGCGCAGTTGCTGCGGCGATCAGTCCGCTCATTCGCCGCCGAGCCGGTGGCTCCCGCTCTCATCGAAGCCGCGGTCGCCGAAGCCCTCACCGCACCCGCCCCTCACCACACCCGGCCGGTTCGCTTCGTGTGGCTGACGGATGCCACCCGACGGGTGGCACTTCTGGAACGGATGAAAGAAGCCTGGCGCCACGATCTCACCGCCGACGGGAAGTCGGCCGAGTCGATCGAGAGACGACTGGCGCGGGGGCAGATCCTCTACGACGCACCGGAAGTGCTCATTCCGTTCCTCGTACCCGAAGGCGCCCACGACTATCCGGACCCCGTCAGGACCGAGGCCGAGCACACCATGTTCACCGTCGCTGCCGGGGCGGCCGTGCAGGCCCTGCTGGTTGCGCTGGCGGTCCGCGGAGTGGGCAGTTGCTGGGTGGGGTCGACGATCTTCGCCCCCGGGGTCGTTCGTAAAACCCTTGAGCTGCAAGATGATTGGGAGCCATTGGGCGCGATCGCGATCGGCTATCCCGCCGATCCGGCCGAACCGCGGCACCCCGCCGCGGTGGGCGACCTGCTGGTGCGCAGATGACGCTGCACCGCTCGACAGTCGAACTGCTCACCGCCTGGGTGCCGCCCGACTCGGCTCAGGATGCCTTGCGCCACTGCGTGTTGGCTTTCCTTGACGCGAAGGACGACGCCTGCTTGAGGCGCTGCGTTCCCGGACACATCACCGCGTCGGCGATCATCGTCGACGACGCCGGCCAGAGGGTATTGCTGACATTGCATCCGCGCATACGGCGCTGGGTACAGCTCGGCGGGCACTGTGAGGAATCCGACCACGACATCCTTGCGGCCGCCTTCCGGGAGGCCACGGAGGAGTCCGGTATCAGCGGCCTTCGGATCGACCCCGACCTGGCGTCCATCCACGTACATCCGATCACCTGCTCGCTAGGTGTGCCGACCCGCCATCTCGATCTGCAGTTCGTCGCTCACGCACCGACTGGCGCTGTCATCGAGATCAGCGACGAATCACTCGATCTGCGCTGGTGGGACTTCGACGAGCTCCCCGCGGGCACCGACGCGGCTTTGCTCGCACTGATCGGCCATGCCCGAAGCCGGGTGAGTCAGATGTCGCTGGAGTAGCGGATTCCACAATCCGGCAGAACCACACCGGGCCACACCCGCGCACCACGGAGCAGCTCGCAGCGCGCGCCGATGTCGGCGCCGTCGCCGATGATCCCGTCGCGAAGCAGAGCACGGGGACCGATACGCGCCCCGAAGCCCACGATCGACCGCTCGACGACGGCACCGGCTTCGATCTTTGCCCCGTCGAAGACCACCGCGCCGTCCAGACGCACGCCCGGGCCGATCTCCGCTCCGCGACCCACGACGGTTCCGCCTATCAGCACCGCGCCCGGAGCCACGGAAGCCCCGTCGTGCACCAGGCTCTCACCGCGCCGACCGCCCAATGCCGGCGAAGGCGCCAAACCCCGCACCAGATCGGCGGAGCCCCGCACGAAGTCGTCCGGAGTTCCCATGTCCCGCCAGTAGGTCGAGTCGACGTAGGCGCATACCCGCGCGCCCTCGGCCAGCAGGCCGGGGAATACTTCGCGTTCGACCGACACCTCCCGGCCCCGCGGGATGCGGTCGATGATCTCTCGATTGAAGACGTACGTTCCGGCGTTGATCTGATCCGTCGGCGGGTCCTCGGTCTTCTCCAGGAAGGCCAGCACGTTGCCCTCCTCATCGGTGGGGACACACCCGAACGCCCGGGGATCGCTGACGCGCACCAGGTGCAGCGTCACGTCCGCCTCGCGTTCCTGATGGGTGGCGACCAGCCGGCCCAGATCCGCACCGGACAGCACGTCGCCGTTGAAGATCAATGCGGTGTCGCCGCGCAGCTTCGGCGCCACATTCGCGATGCCACCGCCGGTTCCCAGCGGTTCCTCTTCGAATACGTACTCGATTTCGAGTCCGAGCGCCGAGCCGTCGCCGAATTCCTTCTCGAAGGTCTCCGCCTGAAACGACGTCCCGAGCACGACGTGCGTCACCCCGGACGCGGCGATACGTGAGAGCAGATGGGTCAGGAACGGAAGACCCGCGGTCGGCAGCATCGGCTTCGGCGCCGACAGGGTCAACGGTCGAAGCCGGGTTCCCTTGCCTCCGACCAACACGACTGCATCGACTTTGGCCGGGTCCACACTGCCAACAGCTTCGGTCACCGGACCTCAACCCTTCCTGCCACTCAAGCGGCGGGACCTCCGTACCGCCGCGTGCGCCCTCAGCTCGAGGGCGCCCTTCATCGTCCATCGCAAGGGAGCACGCCACCATCCGTGGTGGCGGTCGGACAAATATATGTACGTGCTCGTGTGATGCGCACGGAGATTGCGTGCCGGGTCTCGCCCTGTCGAATGCCCCTTGTCGTGCAGAACCTCGGCCGACGGAACGTAGACGTTGAGCCATCCGGCGCGTCTCAGGCGGTCGCCGAGGTCGACGTCCTCCATGTACATGAAGTAGCGCTCATCGAAACCGCGGATCTGGTCGAAGGCACTTCTGCGCACCAGCAAACACGAACCCGACAGCCAGTCCACGGCCCGTTCACTCGGCTCGATGTGCTCCTGCCGGTAATTCCTCGTCCACGGATTGTTCTTCCACACGAAACCCACGACGGCGTGCATGCCGCCGCGGATGAACCCGGGCCGGTGGCGCGCCGACGGATACACCGATCCGTCGGGATCTCTGATCAACGGGCCCAGCGTGCCCGCTTGCGGCCAACGGCGCGCGGCCTCCAGCAGCTCATCGATGCTTCCCGGGCCCCACACGACATCCGGGTTCGCGACGATGACGAGTTCTTCATCCGCCGGCACGGTGGCGACGCCACGGTTGACTGCGCTGCCGTACCCCACGTTGCTGCCGGTGCGCAGCAGTCGGGTGTTCGGGTAACGCTCGACGGCCTCCTCTGGCGCACCGTCGACCGAGCCGTTGTCGGCGATCACCACATTCACGGGCAGGTCGGTGGCGACAGTCAGCGAGGACAGGAAACGGTCGAGGTGCGACCCCGGTGAATAGGTCACAGTGACCACGGTCAAACGCGGCACCACGGTCAAACGCGGCGAGTCGCTCACAGCGGGTGCTCCTTCAGGGGGTGCTCGTCGAGGGACGCGGCCAACGCTTCCCGCCAGGGCCGCAGCGGGGTGATGCCGGCTCGCGCCGTCGACAACATCGAAAGCGCAGAGTAGTCGGGTCGGTGTGCCGGGCGCGGCATCTGGGCTGTAGTCACCGGTCGCACGCGTCGCGGGTCGGCACCCGCCAGGGCGAAGACCTCACGTGCCTGTTCGCAACGGCTGGCCTCCCCGCTGTTGGCCGCGTGCAGAATCGGCTCCCGAACATCGCTGTCGGCGAGCTCCAGAAGCAGGTCCACCAAATCTTTGACGTAGGTGGGCGACCCGATCTGGTCGTCGACCACGTCGAGCGTTCGATCACTGGCGGCCGCCCGGCGCATGACCGCCACGAAGTCGTCGCCGTCGCCGCCTGTGTAGACCCATGACGTCCGAACCACCTGCGCGCCCGGCAGCGCCGCCAGAACTGCCAGCTCACCCGCGAGCTTGGTACGCGCGTAGGTATTGAGTGGATTGGTTGGGTCGCCGATCTCATAGGGACGGTTCTGA
Organism: Mycobacterium sp.; assembly: GCA_046330895.1. GTDB lineage: Bacteria > Actinomycetota > Actinomycetes > Mycobacteriales > Mycobacteriaceae > Mycobacterium. Next base: position 27,862 of record JAXLRY010000013.1, read on the forward strand.
CCACCGCCGAAGACATAATCGGTCGAAATGTGGACGAAGCGCGCGTCGGCGGCGGCGCAGGCTCGGGCGACGTGACCCGGGCCGACGGCGTTGATGGCGTGGGCCGCTTCCGGTTCGGCTTCCGAACGGTCGACGTTGGTGAACGCCGCGCAATTGATCACCACGTCGCCGGGCCGGACGACCCGCTCAGCCGCGGCGGGGTCGGTGATGTCCCAATCCTGGCGGGACCAGGCGCTCACCTCCCAGCCCCGACGGGCGGCTTCGACCGCCAGAAACCCGCCCACTTGGCCGCCGGCACCGGTGATGACAATTCGCGCCCGCACGGATACTGAGTCTGGCACGCCGATTCCCGCTACCCGGAATGCGGGCGTCTCGCCAGTAGCCTGGGCTGATGCCAATCGACCCCGAATCGGCCTCGGTGACGGGCGCCCATCGGGTGACGCGCGCCCTGATCGCGCTTGTCGCGGTGATGATCGTCGTGGGCACCGGCATGGCCTGGGGCAAGATCCGATCATTCGAGGACGGAATCTTCCGGCTGAGCACCTCCGCGCTGGGCGGCGGTGGTCAGGACGGGGCCATCGACATCCTGCTGGTGGGGATGGACAGCCGCACGGACGCCCACGGCAACCCGCTGTCCGAGGAAGAGCTCGCCACGCTTCACGCCGGCGACGACGTGTCCACCAATACCGACACGATCATCCTCGTTCGCATTCCGAACAACGGGAAGTCGGCCACTGCGATTTCCATCCCACGCGACTCCTACGTCGAGGCGCCCGGAATGGGCAAGACGAAGATCAACGGTGTCTTCGGCCAGGTGAAGCTCGAGCAGATGAAGGAACTCGTCGAAAACGAGGGCATGGATCCCGCCAAGGCCGAACCGAAAGCCGTCGAGGCCGGCCGCGAGGCACTCATCAAGACCGTCGCGAATCTCACCGGCGTGACGGTGGATCACTACGCCGAAATCGGATTGCTCGGCTTCTCTTTGATCACCGATGCCCTGGGGGGCGTCGACGTTTGCCTGAAGGACGCCGTCTACGAACCCCTTTCGGGCGCCGACTTTCCGGCCGGCTGGCAGAAGCTCGACGGACCAAAGGCTTTGAGCTTCGTGCGTCAGCGCCATGACCTGCCTCGCGGTGATCTCGACCGCGTCGTCCGTCAGCAAGTCGTGATGGCTTCGCTTGCCCACCAAGTGGTTTCGCGAAAGACACTCACCAGCCCGACGACCCTGAACCGGATTCAGGACGCGATTCAGCGCTCGGTGGTGATTTCCGAAGGCTGGGACATCATGGATTTCGTCAAGCAACTCGAGAATCTCTCCGGCGGCAATATCGCGTTCGCCACCATTCCCGTTCTCGACGAGGCCGGATGGAGCGACGATGGCATGCAGTCGGTGGTGCGTGTCGACGCAGCCCAGGTGAAGGACTGGGTCGGCAGCCTCCTGCACGACCAGGATGAAGGCAAGATCGAGAAGGTCGCCTATTCGCCGGACAAGACCACCGTCGATGTCATGAACGACACGAATATCAACGGTCTTGCTGCTGCGGTGTCGGATGTATTGGGCGTCAAGGGTTTCGCAGCCGGGAACATCGGCAACAGCGAAGAGGACCACGTGAGCGAAAGCCAGGTGCAGGCGGCGGCGGCCGACGACCTCGGCGCAGAGGCGGTCGCCAAAGAACTGGGCGGGCTGCCGATCAAGGTCGATTCATCGGTGCCCGAGGGCACGGTGCGGGTGGTACTCGCCAAGGACTACTCGGGCCCCGGCTCAGGTCTCGACGGGTCGCTTCCCACCGCGGCGGCCGTCGACGAGGCATCCGCTCAAATCGGGGAGGCACCGCAAGCATCGCCGGTGATCACAGCGGGGTCCGACGATCCCAAATGCGTCAATTGACGAACCTCACCCAAGCACTGCTCGGCCCGTTACTGGGTACGAACACTCCGGGCATGAACCCGATGGGTCCGCGGATCACCTACTACGACGACGCGACGGGCGAGCGCATCGAGTTGTCGTCGGTGACGCTGGCCAATTGGGCGGCCAAAACGGCCAACCTCGTACGCGACGAACTGGGTGTCGGTCCGGATAGCCGGGTGGCCGTCCTCCTACCGGCGCATTGGCAGACCGCCGCGGTGCTACTCGGTGTCTGGTGGGCAGGCGCTGAAGTCGTGCCCGCGGACGCGGCATCGGCGGGCGCCGACGTAGCGCTCTGCACGCGCGGACTCCTCAGCGAAGCCGATGAGGCGGTCAACGGCGGTGAGGTGGCGGTGCTATCGCTCGATCCGTTCGGCAAGCCGGCCCCCGATCTGCCTATCGGCGTCACCGACTACGCAACCGCTGTCCGCGTCCACGGCGACCAGTTCACCCCCGAACCACGTCCCGGGGCCGCGCTGTCCGGACGATCCACCGACGATGTGCTCGCCGATGCAGCGCAGTCGGCGCAGACACAGAATCTGACTGCGAGCGACCGGGTGATGTCGGATGCCATGTGGTCAACCGAGCGCGACATCATCGACAACCTGCTCGCGGTTTTCGCCGTCGGCGCATCCCTGGTGCAGGTTTCGAACCCAGAGCACTCGCTGCTTGCGCGGCGTCGCGAATCCGAGAAGGTCACCCGCGACCTGCGCTGAAGTGTCAGTCTGTGACGGTGATCGACCGTCGCGAATTTCTGCGGGCCGGGGGTGTCGCGCTGGCGTCAGCGGGCCTCCTGAGCGCCTGCTCCCGACCTCGAAGCGGTGCGGGTAACGCACTGGATCTGGACCTCACCGCGCAGGTGGGCGACATCGATCTCGGTGGTGTCACCGTTCGCACCTGGACGTGGGGAAACCAGTTGCCCGGCAAAGAGATACGCCTACGGAAGGGCCAGCGGCTCACCGCCGAACTGAACAACGATCTGCCTGCCGATACCACTGTGCACTGGCATGGGCTGGCCATCCCCAATCAGATGGACGGCGTCCCGGTACTGACGCAGGATCCCGTCAAGCCCGGCGGGTCGTTCCGGTACGACTTCGTCGTACCCGATGCAGGCACATATTGGGCTCATTCGCATGTGGGGACGCAAATCGATCGCGGCCTCTACGCGCCGTTGATCATCGAGGATCCTGACGAGCATGCCGATTACGACGACGAGTTGGTGGTTGTCATCGACGATTGGATCGACGGCACCGGAACCGACCCAGACCAGGTGTTCGCCAATTTGCGGAAGAAAGGGATGAAGCCGATGGAGATGGGCCCGGGAGGGGGTGTCTCCCCCACAACCCCGCTCGGCGATGACGGCGGCGACGTGACCTACCCGTATTTCCTCATCAACGGCAAGATCCCGAGAGACGCCCAGACCGTCGACTACCGCCCCGGACAGCGCATTCGCTTGCGGGTGATCAACGCCGGCGGGGACACGGCCTTCCGGGTGGCAGTACCCGACAGCATCCTCGAAGTCACACACACCGATGGATTTCCGGTGGTGCCGCAACGGGTGGATTCGGTGATCCTCGGCATGGGCGAACGGGTAGACGCAATCGTCACCGTTGGCGAGACATCGGTTCCGGTAGTGGCAGTGCCCGAACGCAAGGACGGCTTCGCCGTGTTGCACATGAGGGTGCACAACAAGCCGGCCACGGTCGACGTGCCGAAATTTGTGGCGAATGTCCGCGAAAGGGTGGTCCTCGACACCGCGGCGCTGAGACCGGCACCGGGCGTGAAGCTGCTGGCCAAGACGCCACAACAAGTGCTGGATCTGCGTCTTTCGGGACCCGTCAACGGGTACACCTGGCCCATCAACGGCCGACTCTACGATCCGCCCAACAATCCGCTGCAAACCACCGCGGGACAGCGGGTGAGGCTGCGGCTGATCAATGAGTCGATGATGTTCCACCCGATTCACTTGCACGGGCACACTTTCGAGGTTCGGGCCACCGACGGGTCCGCTCTCGCACGCAAGGACACTGTTCTGGTGGCACCGATGCGCACCGTTGAGGTCGACTTCGACACGGACAATCCGGGCAGTTGGATCGTCCACTGCCACAACACCTATCACGCGGAAGCCGGCATGGACACGTTCATCAGGTATGCCTCGTGATCGGCGGCGAATCGACTGTGAAACGGTGGCGTCGAGTGTGCGTTGAGGGCGGTGATCCGCGTGCAATCCCCGCCCTGAGCGCACAGTCGACTGGCGCACGCTCGGTCATATGAGTAGCTCCCCCGACAGGCGACCGCTCAACGCGCCGCCCGGCCTCCCGGTGCGCCGACTCGACGTGGTCGAGACCACCGGCTCCACCAACGCCGACCTGCTCGCCCGGCACGCCGCGGGGGACGACATCCGGGGAGCGGTCCTGGTCGCCGAACATCAGACCGCGGGCCGTGGACGTCATGGCCGCAGTTGGTCCGCACCACCGCGTTCACAGATCGCGTTGTCAATCGGCGTCGATGCGGCCGACGTCCCACCGGCGAACTGGGGTTGGCTTCCGCTGCTCACCGGCGTGGCGCTCGTCGACGCCATTCGGGAGGCGACCGGCGTCGAGGCACTTCTCAAGTGGCCCAACGATGTTCTGGTCGGCGACGGCAAACTCGCGGGAATTCTCGCCGAGGTTGCGGCCCCCGAGCCGGTTATCGTCGTCGGGCTCGGAGTGAACGTCACGCTGACCGCCGGGGAAGCACCGGATCCACGCGCGACATCGTTGTCGATGCTGGGTTCACCGAACACCGACCGCGACTTCCTTCTGAAATGCATTCTGGGGGAACTCATCTCCCGCATCGAGCAGTGGCGATCCGCCGGCGGCAGAGACAGCGAGCTGATGAGCGACTATCGGCATCGCAGCGCGACTCTCGGCGCTCAAGTACGGGCGATCCTCCCGGGTGGCCGCGAGGTCACCGGAACAGCTTGCGCCATAGACGATCTGGGCCGCCTCAGCATCGACACCGGCACGGAAACCGCCCGGGTTTCCGCGGGCGATGTCGTGCACCTGCGTCCAGCGACGGACTAGCGCAGGAGCGCGCGGGACATCACGACCCGCTGAATCTGGTTGGTGCCCTCGTAGATCTGCGTGATCTTCGCGTCTCGCATCATCCGCTCCACCGGGAAGTCGACGGTGTATCCGGCACCGCCGAACAGTTGAACCGCGTCGGTGGTGACCTCCATCGCGACGTCGGACGCAAAGCATTTCGACGCCGCCGAGATGAATCCGAGGTTCGGCTCGCCGCGTTCGGCGCGTGCCGCAGCCGAGTACACCATCAGACGTGCGGCCTCGACCTTCATCGCCATGTCGGCGAGCATGAACTGGACACCCTGGAAATCGCTGATGGCCGAACCGAACTGCTTGCGGTCCTTGGTGTAGGCGATCGCGGCGTCAAGCGCTCCCTGCGCGACACCGACCGCCTGTGCGCCGATCGTCGGCCGGGTGTGGTCCAGTGTCGCCAGGGCGGTCTTGAAGCCCGTGCCGGGTTCACCGATGATCCGATCGCCGGGGATGCGGCAGTTCTCGAAGTAGAGCTCGGTGGTCGGCGAACCCTTGATGCCCAGCTTGCGTTCCTTGGGACCGATACTGAAGCCCTCGTCGTCGACGTGCACCATGAACGCCGAAATCCCGTTGGCTCCCTTGTCGGGGTCGGTCACGGCCATCACGGTGTACCAGGTGGAGATCCCGCCGTTGGTGATCCAGCACTTGGCGCCGTTGAGGATCCATTCATCGCCGTCGGCCTTCGCGCGGGTGCGCATCGAGGCAGCGTCACTGCCGGCCTCACGCTCCGACAGCGCGTAGGACGCCATCTGTCCGTCGACGAGCGCCGGCAGGACCTGCTTCTTCAGTTCGTCGGAGCCGCGCAGGATCAGGCCCATGGTCCCCAGCTTGTTGACCGCCGGGATCAGCGACGAGGAAACATCCACCCGCGCGACTTCCTCGATGACGATGCAGGCCGCTACCGAGTCCGCACCCTGACCACCGAACTCCTCGGGAACGTGGATCGCGTTGAAACCCGATGCGGTCAGGGCATCCAGGGCCTCCTGCGGAAACCGGGCCTTCTCATCGACGTCCGCCGCGTGCGGGGCGATTTCCTTCTCCGCCAGGGCACGAATCGCCGCCCGCAATTCCTGATGTTCCTCGGGCAACTGGAACAGATCGAATGAAGGGTTTCCCCAGCCGGCCATGATGTACTCCTCGCTACTCGTCGGACTACCCTACCGGCCGTCACCCAGCAGACGTGAACGCAGCGCTTCATCCTTCTGCAGCACCACAGCCTCCAGATCGGTCTGGAACCGCGACATCCGATCGCGAAGCGCGGCGTCCGCAACTCCGAGAATGCGCACCGCCAACAGGCCGGCATTCCTGGCACCACCGATCGACACCGTGGCCACGGGCACACCGGCAGGCATCTGCACAATCGACAACAGCGAATCCAGCCCGTCGAGTTTGGCCAGTGGCACCGGCACCCCGATCACCGGCAGCGGAGTGGCCGAAGCGACCATCCCTGGCAGGTGCGCGGCTCCCCCTGCCCCGGCGATGACGACCTCGATTCCCCGGCCCGCGGCGTCACGGGCATAGTCGAGCATCCGCTGCGGGGTCCGGTGCGCGGAGACGACACCGACCTCGAACGGCACCTCGAATTCCGCAAGGGCCTGTGCAGCGTCGACCATCACCGACCAGTCGCTGTCACTGCCCATGATGAGCCCGACCCTAGGTCCCATGTTCATCCCATCCGTCCGTCCACTCCGCGTGGGACAACCAGTGTGCAGCGCGGCGCGCCCGCTCGCGCAGGCCTGCCACCTCCTCGTCGCCGCTGCCCACGATATTGACGTGGCCCAGTTTGCGGCCCGCCCGCTCGGCTTTCCCATACAGGTGGACCTTGGCGTCGGGCATGCGCGCGAACAGATGATGCAACCGCTCGTCCACTCCCATCGACGGGGTCTGGGGCGCTCCGAGCACGTTGGCCATCACCGTCGTCGACGCGATCAGGGCGGTGTCACCGAGCGGATAATCGAGTACGGCCCGTAGATGCTGCTCGAACTGGCTGGTGACGGAGCCGTCCATCGTCCAGTGGCCCGAATTGTGCGGCCGCATCGCGAGCTCGTTGACCAGCAGTGAACCGTCGGAGGATTCGAACAATTCGACCGCCAACACGCCGACGACACCCAGTTCGGCGGCCAGCCGAAGCGCGAGCTGCTGCGCGGAGGCGGCGACCTCCTCGGAGAGCCCGGGGGCGGGGGCGACGGCCTCGACGCAGATGCCGTCGCGCTGCACCGTTTCGACGACGGGCCAGGCCGCACCCTGACCGAACGGCGAGCGCGCGACCAGCGCGGCCAGTTCCCGCCGGAGCGCAACCCGCTCCTCGATGAGAACCTGCACACCGGCCTCCAGATAGCGGCCAGCAGCGGTTACCGCCTGGTCTAGATCATCGGCGATGACGACGCCCCGCCCGTCGTAGCCGCCGCGAACGGTTTTGAGCACCACACCACCGGTCAGCTCGCGCCCGAAGTCCGTGACGTCGTCGATCGTCTCGACAGCTCTAAACCGCGGCACGGGCACGCCTAGCGCGGCCAGCCGGGTGCGCATCAACAGCTTGTCCTGAGCGTGTACCAGCGCTTGCGGAGGCGGTGCGACGTTCACGCCGGCTGTGACTAATGTCTCCAGCAGTTCGGTGGGGACATGTTCGTGGTCGAAGGTCAGCGCCGTCGCGCCGTCGGCAGCGCGGCGAAGCGCATCGATGTCCGTGTGCTCGCCGAGGACGACGTCCGGGGTCACCTGAGCGGCCGGATCGCCGCGATCAACAGCCAAAACCCGCAGGGACTGACCAAGCGCCACCGCTGCCTGGTGAGTCATCCGGGCCAGCTGTCCACCGCCGACCATGGCCACCACGGGCATGTCAACTACCGAGGGTCTCCGCACGGCGTTCATCGTGTCACGGTTGAGCTGCGATTACGCACACCAGCCGCCTCGTCCGTACAGTGGTTAGTTGTGTCCTTCGCAGATGCCACGATCGCGCGGCTGCCCCGCCCGGTCCGACCGTTCGCCGAGCGACATCACGAATTGATCAAATTCGCGATCGTCGGGGCAACGACGTTCGTGATCGATTCAGCGATCTTCTACACGCTCAAGCTGACCGTCCTGGAACCCAAGCCGGTGACGGCCAAGATCATCGCGGGCATTGTCGCGGTGATCGCCTCCTACATCTTGAACCGGGAATGGAGTTTCCGGGACCGTGGTGGCCGCGAACGCCACCACGAAGCCCTGCTCTTCTTCGCGTTCAGCGGCGTAGGGGTCTTGCTCTCGATGGCGCCCCTGTGGTTCTCCAGCTACGTCTTGCAGCTGCGCGTGCCCAATGTGTCACTGACGATGGAGAACCTGGCCGACTTCGTGTCCGCCTACATCATCGGCAACCTGCTGCAAATGGCGTTCCGGTTCTGGGTGTTCCGCCGATGGGTGTTCCCCGACGAGGTCGGCCGCGATCCGGAGCGCGCACTCGAGTCGCTCACCGTCGGCGGATTCGCCGAAGTCTTCGAGGACGAGTACGAAGCCCGGCATAATCGCCGCAACGGCGACGGGGTCGTCACGCCGCTGCGCCGCCGGGGCCAGCGTCAGCTCGGTGATTCTTCCGACCGAAGAGTGTCGAAGACTTCGTGATAGAGCAGGGAATGCACCTGCTCAACCCGCGGTATGTCGAGGAATTCAAGCGGATCCTGTGACGCCGACTCGATGATCAGCGTGCCGGTTCGCAGCATCCGATCGATCAATCCGTGGCGGAATTCGACGCTGTTGATCCGCGCCAGCGGGATGTCGATACCGCTCCGCGTGAAGAATCCATGCCGGAACATCACCCGGCGGTCGGTGATCACGAAATGCGTGGACAACCAGCCCAGAAACGGCCAGAGCGTCAGCCATCCGACGAGGATCAGCCACAGCACGGCGATCACTATCGACACCACTGATTTGGCGTTCTCCGCCCAGGCCAACGAGTTGATGTAGGCGGCGGCGAACGACGCAGCGGCTGTGACCAGGATCAATATCAGTACCGGACCGAAAAGACGCTTCCAGTGCGGATGGCGGTGGAGCACCACCTGTTCGTCTTTGGCCAGGACGTTGTCGGGATAGCCCACGAGGGGAAACCTAGACCTCGGGGCGGCCAAGGACCAGCCCTATCGCCGAACGAGTTCTGGCACACTTCCTGAGCATGCGGGGAATCGTCTTGGCTGGTGGGACCGGCTCCAGGCTGCACCCGCTCACGTTGGGCGCCAGCAAACAGCTGATGCCGGTCTACGACAAGCCGATGATCTACTACCCGCTGTCGACGTTGCTTCTGGCCGGTATTCGCGAGGTTCTCGTCATCACCACGCCGGAGGACAGGGCAGCATTCGTGAGACTGCTGGGCGACGGTTCGCGTTTCGGCATTTCGATCGACTATGCGGAACAGCCGTCACCCAACGGGCTCGCTCAGGCGTTCGTCGTGGGCCGGGACTTCATCGGATCCGAATCGGTTGCCCTCGTTCTCGGCGACAACATCTTCTACGGCGCCGGGCTCGGTACCCGGCTCATGCAATTCACCGACATCAGCGGTGGCCGGATATTCGCGTACCGTGTTTCCGATCCGACCGCGTATGGCGTCGTCGAATTCGACGAACACGGCACGGCGATTTCACTCGAGGAGAAGCCCGAAAATCCGCGGTCGAAATACGCCGTACCGGGCCTCTACTTCTACGACAACGGCGTCGTCGACATCGCGGCCTCGCTGCGACCGTCGTCGCGCGGCGAGTACGAGATCACCGATATCAACATCGAGTACCTGCGGCGTGGCGATCTCGCCGTGTCGATCTTGCCGCGCGGGACGGCGTGGCTGGACACCGGAACCTTCGATTCGCTGCTCGACGCGGGCAACTACGTCCGCACCATCGAGGCTCGCCAGGGACTGAAAATCGGCGTTCCTGAAGAGGTGGCGTGGCGACGTGGCTTCATCACCGACGATCAGCTTCGGGAGCGGGCCGAGCGGCTGCTCAAGTCCGGATACGGCGGATATCTTCTCGGGCTTCTCGACTGAGCGTCAGTACGCACCCGACGCGCTGAACACGGCCTTGGCGGTGCCGGCCGCGATCACGAGATCGCTCATCATCGACCAGTTCTCGACGTAGGAGAGATCGAGCCGTACCGAGTCTTCCCACGACAAGTCGGATCGACCGCTGATCTGCCACAGCCCCGTGATTCCGGGCCGGACGAGAAGCCGGCGACTGGTGCGATGGTCATAGCCTTGCGTCTCACTGGGCAGCGGCGGCCTGGGGCCGACCACGCTCATCTCACCCCGCAGGACGTTGAAGAACTGTGGGATTTCATCGAAGCTGTACCGACGGAGGATTCGCCCAACCGTCGTCACACGCGGATCGCGCTTCATCTTGAACAGCAACCCGTCGGATTCATTCAGATGCGCGATTTCAGCCAACCGCTGGTCGGCGTCCACGACCATCGTGCGGAACTTGATCATCTGGAACGACTTGCCGGCCAGTCCCACGCGTTCGGAACGGTAGAAGACCGGTCCGGGGCTGGTCAGCTTGATGGCGATGGCAGACACGAGAAGAACCGGTGCGGCCAAGAGCAGGAACGCCAGAGTGAAGCAGATGTCGAACGCCCGCTTCCGGAAACACTTCGCCCCGTTGTAGCGCGGCTTCTCAACGCGGATCAGCGGCTGTCCACCGGCCAGCCATACCGTCAGCCGGGGCGCGGCGACATCGACCATTCCGGGGGCGACGATCAATTCGACGTCGAGCTTTTCCAGCTGCCATGACAGGTCGCGGATTTCCTCCGGGCTCAAGTGCCCCGATGCCAGCACCACCGTGTCCGCGCCGCACCGGCGAACCGCCGCGACGATGCTGTCGTCGCTGTCGTCGCAATAAACCCGCACGCGTGTGCCCGGCGTCAGTGCCAGCACTTCATCCGGCGAGATTCCGGGCCCGCACACCCCGACCAGTCTCAAGCCGTCGGCCGGGTTGCGAGCGAACGATTCCGCAAGGTTGTGCAGCGCGGCCCGATTGCCGATGGCCAGCACGGCGCTCGACAGTCGGCCCCGAATCCGCGCCCGCTGGATGCAGCGTCGCGTCACCAACCGGCTCAACACCAGCCCGATCAAACCCGCCGGCAGTGCCAGCGCCAGGTATCCCCGCGCGATGTCCACCTGGAAGATCATCGAAAACACGGCCATCACACCGAATACGGACACCGTGCTGGCCAGGACCCGCCGGGTCTCCTCAAGTCCGTTACCGAGTATCCGTGTGGACCGGGTTCCGTAGATGCCCAGAGTGACCATCCACACCACGACGATGATCGCCGAGACCACTGAGTAGTTCAGAAACGAGTAGCGCAACGCGGCTGCTGAAGTGTTCTCGCCGAACCGCACAACCTGCGCCGAAACCACCGTTCCGAGCACCACGGCGAAGTCGGAGAGGAACCACCAGTTGCGGATCTTGCGTTCCCATTTGTACCGGGCTACGCCAACGGGTGATGGCCGATCCCCGGACGGGGAGGATCTCCCCCCCGTCACCACTGAAAGGCTGACCATCAGAATCCCCCCGGAAGCTCATGGGCTGAACTACTGGATCCAAATTGTCACACGTCAAGAGGTAGTGAATAGAGTCTTTTGTCAAATGGACACGCGATAACAGCTTGCGGGCGGCCGCAGGTTGGCCACGGCCGGTCGGCCGTTAGCATCGGTGTCCATGACGAGCGTCAAAGAACCGTCGACGGAGCAACAGATCGACATCCACACCACGGCCGGCAAGCTGGCCGACCTGCGTCGGCGCACCGAGGAGACGCTGCACCCCGTCGGCGAGGCCGCCGTCGAGAAAGTGCATGCCAAAGGCAAGCTCACGGCACGTGAGCGGATTTACGCTCTGCTCGACGAGGATTCCTTCGTCGAGCTCGACGCGCTCGCCAAACACCGCAGCACCAACTTCGGGCTCAGTGAGAACCGGCCGCTTGGCGACGGCGTGGTCACCGGATACGGCACCATCGACGGTCGCGACGTCTGCATTTTCAGCCAGGACGCCAGCGTGTTCGGCGGCAGCCTCGGCGAGGTCTACGGCGAGAAGATCGTCAAGGTCCAGGAACTGGCGATCAAAACCGGTCGCCCGATCATCGGCATCAACGACGGCGCCGGGGCGCGGATTCAAGAGGGCGTGGTGTCGCTCGGCCTCTACAGCCGCATCTTCCGCAACAACATCCTGGCTTCGGGCGTGGTCCCGCAGATCTCGCTGATCATGGGCGCGGCCGCGGGCGGACACGTGTACTCCCCCGCACTCACCGACTTCGTCGTCATGGTCGACCAGACCAGCCAGATGTTCATCACCGGTCCGGACGTCATCAAGACGGTCACCGGCGAGGACGTCACGATGGAGGAGTTGGGCGGCGCCCACACCCATATGGCCAAATCTGGCACCGCGCATTACGTCGCATCGGGCGAACACGATGCCTTCGATTACGTCCGCGACCTGCTCAGCTACCTACCGCCCAATAATTACGCCGATCCGCCCCGGGAGCCGGCGCCGCCGCATCCGGGCGCCATCGAGGACAACCTCACCGACGAAGACCTCGAACTCGACACGCTGATTCCGGACTCCCCGAATCAGCCGTACGACATGCATGAGGTCATCACCCGCATCCTCGACGACGACGAATTCCTCGAGGTCCAGGCGGGTTACGCACTCAACATCATCATCGGCTTCGGTCGCATCGACGGCCGGCCGGTCGGCATCGTCGCCAATCAGCCGACACATTTCGCCGGCTGTCTGGACATCAACGCCTCCGAGAAGGCGGCCCGATTCGTCCGTACCTGCGATGCGTTCAACATTCCGATCGTGATGCTGGTGGACGTTCCGGGCTTCCTGCCGGGTACCGAGCAGGAGTACAACGGCATCATCCGGCGCGGCGCGAAACTCCTCTACGCCTACGGCGAGGCAACCGTCGCGAAGATCACCGTGATCACCAGAAAGGCGTACGGCGGGGCCTACTGCGTCATGGGATCGAAGGACATGGGCTGCGACGTCAACGTCGCCTGGCCCACCGCGCAGATCGCGGTGATGGGCGCTTCGGGCGCAGTCGGCTTCGTGTATCGCAGCCAACTCAACGAGGCCGCGAAGAATGGCGATGATGTCGATGCCCTGCGCCTCCAGTTACAGCAGGACTACGAGGACACCCTGGTGAACCCGTACGTCGCGGCCGAGCGTGGATACGTGGATGCCGTCATCCCGCCGTCACATACCCGGGGTTACATCGCGACCGCATTGCGGCTTCTCGAACGCAAGCTCACCCAGATTCCGCCCAAGAAGCACGGCAACATTCCTCTCTGATCTAAGGACGGGCAGATGTCCGACGACACCGCAATACCCGAGGCACACCCGCGGATCGAGGTCCTCAAGGGTAAGCCGACCGACGCTGAACTGGCTGCCCTCGTTTCCGTCCTGGCGTCCGCGGCCAGTGCTGCGCAGCGGGCCGCGGCGACCGATCGGGACCTGTGGGGGCACCCGGTCGACGGCCTGCGCTACCACGTCGCCAGCTGGCAGCGGGTCACGCTGGCGGAGCGGATGCACATGCGGCGATGACGCGGCTAGTGCTCGCGTCTGCGTCCCCGGCGCGCCTCACGGTTCTTCGGCAGGCTGGTGTGGACCCGCTTGTCATCGTGTCCAACATCGACGAGGACACGTTGATCGCCGAGCACCCGGGGGCCTCGCCGGAGCGCGTCGTCACACTGCTGGCGGCCGCCAAGGCGATGGAGTCGGCGTCCCGGCTCCCGGCCGATGTGGCCGCGGATTGCGTTGTGGTGGGCTGTGATTCGATGCTCGCCTTCGGCGACGTCATCTGGGGCAAACCCGCAACCGTCGAGGTTGCCCGTGCACGCTGGCGGGAGATGGCGGGGCGCACCGGAGTCCTGCACACCGGGCACAGCGTGATCCGCGTCCACAACGGGGTGCCGACCCACGAGGAGACGCGAACGGCAGCCACATCGGTGCGGTTCGCCATCCCCCCACCCGGGGATCTCGACGCTTATCTGGCCAGCGGCGAACCTCTCCAGGTGGCGGGCGCTTTCACTCTGGACGGCCTGGGAGGCTGGTTCGTCGACGGCATCGACGGCGACCCGTCGAACGTCATCGGGATCAGCCTCCCACTGCTTCGCCGCCTGCTCCGCGGTGCGGGTGTTGCCGTATCCGACCTCTGGCGGGCCGCTCGGTAGGCTCGGAACGTGCCGATACCCGCAGATCCCAGTCCCACCTTGAGTGCGTATGCGCACCCCGAACGCCTCGTCACCGCGGATTGGCTCTCCGCGAACCTGGGCACACCGGGGTTGGTGATCGTCGAATCGGATGAAGACGTCCTGCTTTACGACATCGGTCACATCCCGGGCGCGGTGAAAATCGACTGGCATACCGACCTCAACGACGCCCGCGTCCGCGATTACATCGACGGAGCGCAGTTCGCAGATCTGATGAACCGCAAGGGCATCTCGCGCGACGACACGGTGGTGATCTACGGCGATAAGAGCAACTGGTGGGCCGCCTACGCGCTATGGGTGTTCACCTTGTTCGGGCATCGGGACGTCCGACTGCTCAACGGCGGGCGCGATCTGTGGATTGCTGAGGGCCGGCATCTCACGCTCGATGTTCCAACGAAGACGGGCGGTGGCTACCCGGTCGTGGAGCGCGACGACTCACCGATCCGGGCATACAAGGATCAGGTTCTGAACTCCTTGGGCGGATCGACGCTCATCGACGTGCGTTCGCCGCAGGAATACACCGGTGAACGGACTCACATGCCCGACTACCCGGAAGAGGGCGCGTTGCGCGGCGGGCACATCCCGACTGCCCTCTCGGTTCCCTGGGCGAAAGCAGCCGACGAGACCGGCCGATTCCGGGACAGGGCGGAGTTGGACGAGGTTTATTCGTTCGTCCGGCCGGGCGACGACGTGATCGCGTATTGCCGTATCGGAGAGCGGTCCAGCCACACGTGGTTCGTTCTGACCTATCTGCTCGGCATTCCGGGTGTTCGCAACTACGACGGCTCGTGGACCGAATGGGGCAACACCGTCCGGGTTCCCATCGCGACCGGTGACGCACCTGGCGGCGCCCCGTGACGATGCCGTCAGCCCTGGCGGAGGTGGTGTCGGATTTCGCCGCGGTGCAGGGGCAGGACAAGCTGACTCTGCTGTTGGAGTTCGCCAACGAGTTGCCCCCATTACCCGCGGAACTCGAAGAAGCGGCGATGGAACCGGTGCCGGAGTGTCAGTCACCTCTGTTCTTGCACGTTGACGCTTCGGATATCCAGGAAGTCAGGTTGTTCTTCAGCGCGCCGCCCGAAGCGCCCACGACTCGCGGATTCGCCTCGATATTGGCCACCGGCCTCGACGGGCAGCCCGCTGCCGACATTCTGGCGGTTCCCGACGACTTCTATTCCGCGCTCGGACTCGGCGCGCTGATCAGTCCTCTTCGTCTCCGCGGCATGGCCGCAATGCTCACCCGGATCAAACGCCGGCTGGCCGGCTGAAGCCGTCCCAGGAAACATCACCAAACCCTCGCCGCATACACTGCCAGCGAACCTGTCTTCAAAGGAGGCATAGTGCCAAGTCACGCCGGCCAGAGCATTTCGAAGGTTCTCGTCGCCAACCGCGGCGAGATCGCAGTTCGAGTGATCCGCGCAGCGAAAGACGCGGGACTGGCGAGCGTGGCGGTGTACGCCGAGCCGGATGCCGACGCTCCGCACGTGAGGTTGGCCGACGAGGCGTTCGCGTTGGGTGGTCAAACCTCCGCCGAGTCGTATCTCGACTTCGCCAAGATTCTGGGCGCCGCGGAGAAGTCCGGTGCCGACGCGATTCACCCGGGCTACGGATTCCTTTCTGAGAACGCCGATTTCGCGCAGGCCGTCCTTGACGCGGGGTTGATCTGGATCGGTCCGAGCCCGCAGTCCATCCGCGATCTCGGGGACAAGGTGACCGCCCGCCACATCGCGGCCCGCGCGAACGCTCCGCTGGTTCCGGGAACGCCCGATCCGGTGAAGGATGCCGACGAAGTGGTGGCCTTCGCACGCGAGTACGGCGTGCCGATCGCCATCAAGGCCGCCTTCGGTGGCGGTGGACGCGGTATGAAGGTGGCTCGAACGCTTGAGGAGATCCCGGAGCTGTTCGAGTCGGCGACGCGTGAGGCAGTCGCCGCCTTCGGTCGCGGTGAATGCTTCGTCGAGCGCTACCTCGACAAGCCCCGCCACGTCGAAGCGCAGGTGATCGCGGATCAGCACGGCAACGTCGTGGTGGCCGGCACGCGCGATTGCTCACTGCAACGCCGTTTTCAGAAGCTGGTCGAGGAGGCTCCCGCGCCGTTCCTCACCGATGCTCAGCGCAAGGAGATCCACGAGTCCGCGAAGCGCATCTGCAAGGAAGCCCACTATTACGGTGCCGGCACCGTCGAATATCTAGTCGGCCAGGACGGTCTGATCTCGTTCCTCGAGGTGAACACCCGCCTTCAGGTGGAGCATCCGGTGACCGAGGAGACGTCGGGAATCGACCTGGTGCGCGAGCAGTTCCGCATCGCCAACGGCGAAGTCCTCGATATCTCCGAAGACCCGGAGCCTCGCGGCCACTCCATCGAATTCCGGATCAACGGCGAGGACGCCGGTCGCGGCTTCCTGCCCGCGCCCGGCCCGGTCACGAAGTTCGAGCCACCGACCGGCCCGGGTGTCCGACTGGACTCTGGTGTCGAATCCGGTTCGGTCATCGGTGGTCAGTTCGACTCCATGCTGGCGAAGTTGATCGTCACCGGCGCCACCCGCGCGGAAGCTTTGCAGCGCGCCCGGCGGGCACTCGACGAGTTCACCGTCGAGGGACTTGCCACGGTCATTCCGTTCCATCGCGCTGTCGTGTCCGACCCGGCGTTCATCGGTGACGATGACGGCTTCACCGTCCACACCCGCTGGATCGAGACCGAGTGGGACAACACCATCGACCCGTTCAGCGGCGCAGGCGGCGATGCCGAGGATTCCGAAGTTCAGGCTCGCCAGAAGGTGGTTGTCGAGGTGGGCGGTCGGCGCATCGAGGTGTCGCTGCCCGGCGATCTCGCACTCGGCAACGGGAGCGCCGGCGACTCCGGTGTGATCCGCCGCAAGCCGAAGGCACGCAAGCGCGGAAGCCATGCGGGCGCCAACGCCGCGTCGGGAGATGCCGTGACAGCACCGATGCAGGGCACGGTCGTCAAGGTGGCCGTCGAAGAAGGCCAGCAGGTGTCGACGGGCGACCTGATCGTGGTCCTCGAGGCGATGAAGATGGAGAATCCTGTCACCGCCCACAAGGACGGCACCGTGACCGGACTGTCCGTCGAAGCCGGTGCGGCGATCACGCAGGGCGCGGTCATGGCCGAGATCAAAGACTGAGGTTGGATCCGGTCGAAATCAACGCCGGCGCGTGGTACCTGCGTGCCTTACGGGCCGACGACCGCATGGATGACCGTCCGATGCTCGTCGAACTCGGCGAGACCGATCCCGAGTACGTGGCGATGCGAACCGGTCAGTGGGGGTCTGACGTGTGCTACTCGTGGGCTGTTTGCGAACCGACCACCGGCGAGTTGCTGGCGGAGGTGATCGTGGATCCCGTCGCGCAGAGTCTGCATTCCCGGGCACGGCCGGGCCATGACATCGCCGCGACGACAGCGTCCGATTCGGTGCGCCGATTCGCCGCGGCCGCGCTCGACCTGAGATTGCCCGACTAGCGGTCCGAGAGTTCCCAGACCGTCGCGGACATCCGATCGGTCATCGTCGTCACCGTCGTCTGACCGCCGTCGTCGGCGGCGCAGGCCATGGCCTGAACAACCGCGTTGTTCCGAAGTCGGGCTTCGCCGTAGCAATTCCAGGACATCGGTATCCCGATCTGTTCCTTGCTCCAGCGCACGGTGTCCGCATTCGATTCCGGGACGGAGAACTTCCAGGCCGCGTCGCCACCGGTGCTTAGCGCACGCTGTCCGTCGCACGCCTTCGCATCTTTCGTTCCTTGCGCGAATGCCGTTGTCGCCGTGCGTGATTCAGGGTAGATGGCGACGGCCTCCGCCACGACGTTCTCATGCCTGTCCCCATCGGTGAACAGCAGAACATGAAATCCCGACCAGGTGTCGCCGACGAAGGCGGCCATGCCGGTGGCGTCCAGCGCCGAACAAGCCGGCACCGCTGACGATCCGGATATCGGCTTTGCTTGATCGGCGTCCAGTTGCAACTTCACCCCGACGACGTCGCGCAACTGCGCGGGCCCGATCAGGATTTGATCGGCGTCGTCGGCGCGCAATGGTCTGAGGGACTGCGCGGGGTTCCACACCGCAGTCCCCGCCACGCTGTGGGTGCAGCCGGTCAGCACGGCAGCCATCGAGACCAGTAAGCCCGCGAGCAGCCGCATCCCCCAAGGCTAATCGGAGCTACTCTCCCGCGAGCAGAACCTCCCGCATGGCGGTCACGGCTTCGTCGATCTCGGCCCGTGACACTGTCAGCGCCGGACGGAAGCGAATGCTGTCGGATCCGCTGCCGAGCGCGATCACACCGCGGCGCCACAGCGCTCCCAGCACGGCGTCACGACGCTGCGGCCCGTCCAGGCTGAACGCGCACATCAGACCGCGGCCCCGTACGTCGCGGACGACGCCGGGCAGTTCGTCGCCAAGTTGGTCGAGAGCGGCCCGCAGGTGTGCACCCATCTCCGCCGCGCGGGCGAACAGCCCTTCAGATTCGATGACCTCCAAAATCCGCCGGGAACGCACCATGTCGGCGAGATTGCCGCCCCAGGTGGAATTGATCCGCGAACTGACGGCGAACACGTTGTCGGAGACCTCGTCGACGCGCCGCCCGGCCATGATGCCGCACACCTGCGTCTTTTTGCCGAAGGCGACCACGTCGGGTTCGATACCGAGTTGCTGGTATGCCCAGGCCGTACCGGTGATGCCACAACCGGTCTGCACCTCGTCGACGATGAGCAGCGCGTCGAATTCGTCGCACAGCTCTCGCATCGCCGCGAAGAACTGCGGCCGGAAATGGCGATCGCCCCCCTCGCCCTGGATCGGCTCGGCGATGAAGCAGGCGATGTCGTGCGGGTTGGCTTCGAAGGCCGCGCGGGCCTGCCGCACGGATTCGGCCTCCATCGCCGCGATGGAGGCGTCACTCATTCCCGAGCGAATCGCCGGCGCGTCGATGCGCGGCCAGGCGAACTTCGGGAAGCGGGCGACTTTGTTGGGGTCGGTGTTGGTGAGAGAGAGGCAGTACCCGCTGCGGCCGTGGAAGGCGCCGCGCAGGTGAAGCACCTTGGTGCCGAGTTCCGGGTCGATCCCCCGGGCCTCGTTGTAGCGGCTCTTCCAGTCGAAGGCGACCTTGAGGGCGTTCTCCACGGCCAGGGTGCCGCCGTCGACGAAGAAGAGGTGCGGCAGCGCCGGGTCGCCGAGGACGCGCGCGAAGGTGTCGACGAAGCGTGCCATCGGGACGGTATAGATGTCCGAGTTGGAGGGCTTGTTGAGGGCGGCTTGCGTCAGTTCCGCCCGGAAGGCTTCGTCGGCGACCAATGCGGGGTGGTTCATGCCGAGAGCGGACGATGCGAAGAAGGTGAACATGTCGAGGTAGTGGGTGCCGTCGCGGGCGTCGACCAGGTAGGAGCCCGACGACCGTTCGAGATCAAGCACCAGGTCGTAGCCGTCGGCGAGGATGCTGCGGCCGAGAACTTGCTGAACATCGGCGGGATGAATCATCGAACTCGAGACCCCTGGTGAACCGGACGAAGTGGTCGATATCGCTTGATTTCTCGTCAACAGTTCGGCCATCCCTCGATACTAGCGACAAATTTACGACAAATCACCACCCTCTAGATAAGATTTCCACTTCGATCATTCTTGGTTAGTTCCAGGTTGCCCCAGGTAAGCCCCGATCCCAACAGGTACGGTCGAGGTCATGCAATTGAGGCCGCCGATCCCCGGTCTGGGCGGCCTGCTCACCGCAGCTCAATCCATCGCGCGCAGCGCCCTCGACCTGGGAGCCGAGGCGGTCGGCGGTACCCCCGCGCGCCGCACCAGCCGGCAGGATTCACGACACTGGATCGAAGTCCGCGGCCTCGCCGGAACTGATGCCGATGCGATCGCCAAGGAAGTCCTCACTGCGATTCGGGCAGTACCAGGCGTCCTCGACGCCGTCGTCAACACGGCGGTCGCCCGCGTCATCGTCACCGTCGGGCCCGACGGCGCATCCGAAGATCTGGCCCGGGTCGTCGAGGCTGCGGAAGAGCGGGCACGGTCCGCACCAGTTTCCACGCGGCACCGGGCACACACCCTTCCCGGCGACGACGAGGTCCTCCTCGCCCGGACGATCGGGGCGGCAGCGGCCACCGTGGGACTTGGACTCTCCGTGGCGGGCCAGGTCATGCGAGTTCCCCGCCTGCCCGAACTGGTTGCCGTGATTCCCACGATCGCGGATCACGTTCCGGCCGTACGGAAGCAACTCGATCGCCGGCTGGGTCACGAGGGAGCGGATCTTCTTTTCTCCGTTGCCAATTCGGTGACGGCAGCGCTCACAGTGTCGCCGACCTCGGCGGCGGCGGAGTTGGGTATCCGGACGATGCTCGCGGCCGAGGCATGGAATGCCCGCCTGGCGTGGCAGCGACATGAGCCCACACTGTACGAAGCCTGTCCGGACGGCCGTCCGCCGATTCGCGGCGCTACCGAGTTCGCCGACGGTCCCGTTGAGGAATACGCGAACAAGTTCGGTTGGATCGGACTGGCCGCCGCTGCAGCCATCGGGGCGCTGTCGGGTAATCCGACCGTCGCCGGCGCAGCGGCGATGGTCGCCGCGCCCAAACCCAGCCGAGCAGCCAAAGAAGCCTTTGGATGCGCCATGACCCGTGGCCTGACCGGCCGTCATGGCGCGCTGATCATCCGCCCTCGCGCTTTGCGCGTGCTGGACCGCGTCGATGCGATCGTCATCGATCCGCGCTGCCTTCATGCCGACGAGTTGATGGTGAGCAGGGTGCGGGGGGTGACCAGCGCGAACCGAACCCGGGCGTGGGAGGCCGCGCGGGCGGCGCTCGCCGCGGGCGATCTGGGACCCGGTTGGCACGCGCTGCGGACCATCAACGGTGCCGGACGGACGGGACACGCACTCGTGAGCGCCGTTCGGGATCCCCTGGCCACCGCGGTGGTCACCGAGGCCCGCCGGGCAGGGGCTCGGGTGGTGTCTGTCGACGATGACGGATTGCGTTCCCTGGCAAGGGGTTTCGATACGCTCTTCCCAGCTTCCGGGTCGCTCGACGACGCAATCGCCGGCGTTGTCGATAACCTGCGGGCCGACGGGTCGACCGTCGCGCTGCTGACCACCTCGGAGATGACCGCCGAACACGATGCCGATATCACGGTCGGCCTCCAACGCGGACCCAATCCCCCCTGGGGCGCAGACGTTTTCGTTCCAGACCTCGAAGCGATGTGGCGATTCCTGAAGGCCATCCCCGCCGCGAAGTCCGCCAGTTCGCGTGGAGTGCAGCTGTCGATGTCGAGCACAGCACTGGGCGCCCTCATGCTCATCCCCGGCGTACCGGGTAATGGGCCCGCATCCATCAACGGTGGTGTGCTGGCGGCACTCTGGCTCGGTTTCCGTGGCGGGGACAAGGTATTCGGAGAGCCCGTGCCGATCGCCGAGCCCGGCCTCGAATGGCATTCGGTACCAATCGCCGAAGTTCAACGACTGCTGCCGCGACCACCGGACGAGCACGAGCAGCCCGCGAAGTCCGAGAACATCCTGATGGTGCCCATTCGGCTCCTCGACGGCGCGGGCCGTTCAGCCTGGTCGCTCCTCTCCGATTTCTCCGGCGAGATGCGCACCAACCTCAGCGATCCGCTCACACCCATACTCGCGACGGGCGCCCTGGCAAGCGCGTTACTCGGCTCACCGTTGGATGCCGCGCTGGTGGGCGGTGTGCTGCTGACCAACGCCGCGTTGTCCGCCGAACGCCAGGTGCATGCCGAGCGTGTGCTCCGTCGCCTACTCGCGGTTCAGGATCCGCCGGCCCGGCGCAGGGTGGGAATCGCCGACGAGCAACGCACTCAGACTGTCGCCGCCAAGGCGCTGCGCCCGGGCGATCTCATCGAGGTGCATGCGGGGGATGTGGTCCCGGCCGACGGCCGGCTGATCGAAGCGGGCGACCTCGAAGTCGACGAGTCCACTCTGACGGGCGAGTCACTGCCGTTGCCCAAACAGTGCGACGCCACGCCGGGTGCCCCGCTGGCCGAACGGGCCTGCATGATCTACGCCGGCACAACCGTGGTGGCCGGCTCCGGATTGGCGATCGTCACCGCGGTGGAGCCGGTCACCGAGATGCATCGAGCCATGGCGATGGCACCACGGAGGTCCCGCGAGATCGGGCTTTCCCGCCAGCTCAGCCGGATCACCCGCAGGGCGCTGCCGTGGAGTCTGACCGGTGGGGGCCTGGTGGGACTGTTCAGCCTGATGCGCGGCACTCCGCTCCGGGAGTCGGTGGACAGCGCGGTCGCGCTCACTGTCGCGGCAGTGCCCGAGGGTCTGCCACTGGTGGCGACGCTGGCCCAACTGTCGGCGGCCCGGCGGCTGACCAATGAATCGGTCCTGGTTCGCAATGCCAACTCGGTGGAGGCGCTCGCTCGCCTTGACGTCGTCTGTTTCGACAAGACCGGAACGCTGAGCGAGAACCGGCTTCAGGTCAAGACGGTGCGCCCGATGACCGGCTACTCGAAGGCGGAAGTCCTCGACACCGCGCTGTCGACTTCGTATTCGCGCCACAACCATCGGATCGAGCATGCGACCGACGACGCGATCCACCGCGCCGCAGAGCCGAAGCCGCTCGCTGTCCGCGATGCGTTCCTGCCCTTCCAGTCGGGTCGTCCCTTTGCGGCCGCTCTCACCGGCACCCGGCTGACCATCAAGGGCGCGCCCGAGGTCCTGTCCTCCGCGCTGAGAGAAGACCCGAATAGCCGGGCCAAGTTGGTCTCGACGATGTCGGGCATGGCCGCCAAGGGTTTACGTGTGCTGGCCGTCGCCGAGCGTGAACTCACACCCGACCAGGCGGCCGCGGCGGTGGCGAGCGGCGCGGAGATGGAAAAGCTGTGCCGCAGCGATCTCACGCCGTGCGGGCTGCTCGGTCTTGCCGACACCCCACGGCCGGCCGCCCGCCAGCTGCTCTCCGATCTCACCCGACGCGGAATAGGCGTTCGGGTGATCACCGGCGATCACCCGATCACCGCCACCGTCGTGGCGGGCGAACTGGGTCTCGACATCGCACCGGAGCAGGTCATCACCGGCGGCGAATGGGAGGCGCTATCAGCCGACGAGCGCGCCGAAGCGGTTCTGAATCACATCGTTTTCGCGCGGATGACCCCGCAACACAAGATCGACGTCATCCAAACATTGGAGCGTGCCGGCCTCGTCACCGCGATGGTTGGCGACGGAGCCAACGACGCCGCCGCTATCCGCGCGGCCAGCGTCGGTATCGGGGTCGCCTCCCGTGGCAGTGATCCGGCCCGGACGGCCGCGGATATCGTGCTGCTGGACGGCAGGATCGAAGCCCTCACCCATGCCCTCGATGAGGGCGAGCAGCTTTGGCGCAGGGTCCAATCCGCGGTGTCGATGTTGCTCGGCGGCAACGCGGGCGAGGTCTGTTTCGCCCTGCTGACCAGTCTGCTGACCGGACGCTCCGCGCTGAACGCGCGCCAGATGCTGTTGGTGAACATGCTCACGGACGCCCTGCCGGCGGCAGCCTTGGCGGTGAGCACCCAGGAGGTCACCGAAACACTCGATCGGGACGAGTCGGCGATGTGGCGCGCGATCGCGATCCGCGGTGCGGCCACGACGACCGGTGCCACACTGGCATGGCTCATGGGCCGGATGACGGGTCCGCAGCGTCGTGCCGCGACAATCGGGCTGATCGGTTTGGTTTCCACCCAACTGGCACAAACGCTGGTCGATTCACATGGACCGCTGGTGGTGGCGACGGCGGGCGGCTCGTTGCTGATGCTCGCCGCGGTAATCAGTACGCCGGGCGTCAGTCAGCTGTTCGGCTGCACTCCGGTCGACCCGCTGGGGTGGGGCCAGGCGTTCTTTGCCACAGCAGTGGCGACCACCCTGTCGGCACTCGCGCCGGCCGCGCTGGAACGCATCGGTGCGGCGATCTATCGCTCAGCTGGCGACGCGACCGTCAACGACGGACTCGTCGACGACGTCGTCGACGACGATGATGCCGGCCCGGACGAGGATCGCGTAGATCTCCCGGAACGGGGGGGTCAAGAGCCGAGCACCCAGGGCCACGACGTCGTCGGTCACGCCTCTAAGGACAACTCAAGCTCGTAACCAATGCGGGTCACGAATCTGAACAGGACACGAACATGTTCTCAATGACACGGTCATTGTTGGCGGGCCAGCGCGAGGCATCTGAGCGGGTGGCCCAGGCGCAACGATTTTCACTCAAGCTGCCGCTGATCGGATCGGTCCCGGTGCCGCCGCCCGATCAGCTGGCATTCCTGGGCGCGCTGGGCGCGCTGGTCGCGTTCGAACTCATCGACTGGCCGGTGGCACTGGTCATGGGTGCCGGTTCGACCGTCGTATCGCGTCAGCTATCCGACCTCCAGGCGAGAAATATCCAGCCCGGAGAGCCTAATCCGTCGTAATAATTACGGCAGGTAGACCCTGTCTCGGTAAAATGTGTTTAGGATGATGGTGCTTCGAGTACGCACATTCGCGGCCGTTCGGATTTGCTGAAGCAGCGTCTCCAACTCCCGCGCAGACGCGACTTGCACAAACAGGACGTAGCTTTCGTCTCCTGCTACTGAGTAGCAGGCTTGGATTTCGGCTATGTGCTCCAACCGCGCGGGCGCATCATCGGGTTGCGACGGATCGAAGGGAGTGATCGCGATGAATGCCGAAAGCATCTGCCCGAACGCTTCGGAGTCCACTCGTGCCGTGTATCCGGTGATCACACCGCGCGCCTCAAGCCGCCGCACACGCGACTGCACCGCCGAAACCGACAGGCCGGTGCTGGCGGCGAGTTGCGCCAGCGTCGAACGGCCGTCCGCAACCAACTCACGTACCAGTGTGCGATCGATCTCATCGAGATCACGGACTTGGTCTCCGGTGTCGGCCACCGCCGCACATTACCCCAGCGCACCCGAGCACCCCAGTGCACCGAATCCGATATCCAGCTACTTCCACACACAGGAGCCGCCCCGATGAGCACTACAAATACACCCGGCCATGCACCCGGCCATGCACCCGGCCATGCACCCGGCCTGCCCACTACCGGGGAACTGCGGGAACGTGCATTGAGTGCCCTTGATTCGATAGGCGCACGAACCCAACTCGGGGAGCCCGGCGCTACCGGCCTCGCCGCTCGGAGCCCACTCACCGGCGATTGCCTGTTCACGGTGGCCCCGACGACGGCCGAGGACACCGCCGTCGCTATTTCGAAAGCCGCGGAAGCGTTTTCGGCATGGCGCACCACCCCGGCGCCGATCCGTGGCCGGTTGATCGCACGGTTGGGTGAGCTGCTCACTCAGCACAAGAAGGACTTGGGCACGCTAGTCACGATCGAGGCGGGCAAGATCACGTCCGAAGCCCTGGGCGAAGTCCAGGAGATGATCGACATCTGCGAATTCGCAGTGGGCTTGTCGCGTCAGCTCTACGGACGCACGATCGCATCGGAGCGGCCCGGGCACAGACTCATGGAAACCTGGCACCCTCTCGGCGTGGTCGGTGTCATCACCGCGTTCAACTTCCCGGTCGCCGTGTGGGCCTGGAACACCGCGGTCGCGCTGGTCTGTGGCGACACAGTTGTGTGGAAGCCCTCGGAGCTGACACCCCTGACGGCCATCGCCTGCCAGGCCTTGATCGAGCGAGCCGCAGCAGACGTGGGGGCTCCCGCCGGGGTAAGCAACCTGGTACAGGGCGGTCGGGATGTCGGCGAGCGGCTGATCGACGACCCGCGGGTCGCACTCGTCTCGGCAACGGGATCGGTCCGGATGGGCCGGCAGGTCGGTCCGCGGGTGGCCGAACGATTCGGCAGGGTCTTGCTGGAACTGGGCGGCAACAATGCCGCCATCGTCACACCGTCGGCCGACCTAGATCTGGCGGTCCGGGCGATCGTGTTCTCGGCGGCCGGAACCGCCGGCCAGCGCTGCACGACACTGCGGCGGTTGATCGTTCATACGTCGGTGGCGGAAGACCTCGTCGACCGGATAGTCGCGGCCTACCGCCAGCTGCCCGTCGGCGACCCCGCGGCCGGCGGAACACTCGTGGGTCCGCTGATCCACGGAACGGCCTATCGGGACATGGTGAGCGCGCTCGATCGGGCTCGTGCCGACGGCGGTGAGGTGATCGGCGGAGACCGGCAGGAGATCGGCGGACCCGCGGGCGGGAACGCCTACTATGTGGCGCCCGCCGTCGTCCGCATGCCGTCACAGACCGATGTCGTCCACGACGAGACTTTCGCCCCCATTCTCTACGTCATGACATACGAGACTTTCGAAGAAGCCGTAGCGCTCAACAACGCTGTACCGCAGGGCCTTTCGTCTGCGGTGTTCACCACCGACGTACGTGAGGCCGAGCGATTCCTCGCCGCCGACGGTTCGGACTGCGGTATCGCCAACGTCAACATAGGTACCTCCGGTGCGGAGATCGGCGGTGCGTTCGGCGGCGAGAAAGAGACCGGCGGCGGGCGCGAATCAGGCTCCGACTCGTGGAAGGCCTACATGCGCCGGGCGACCAACACCGTCAACTACTCCTCGGAGCTTCCACTGGCTCAGGGCGTCCATTTCGGTTGATCGCCGCAGGTACTGTCGTCAACATGCCGACTGAGATGCCCCGGTTCAGTCGGCTGACCCAGGCCTGGTTCAACGGGACATTTCCCGAGCCGACACCGGCGCAGCGCGATGCGTGGTCGGCAATTGCCAACGGCGACAACACTCTTGTCGTCGCGCCGACCGGCTCAGGTAAGACTCTGGCCGCATTCCTGTGGGCCATCGACGGACTGGCCTCCGAGGCGCCCCCTTCACCTGGCACAACCGTCCTCTACATCTCCCCGCTGAAGGCGCTCGCGGTCGACGTCGAGCGCAACCTGCGCACCCCTTTGAACGGCATCATCCGGGCTGCCGAGCGCGAGGGCCTGCCCCCTCCCAACATCCGTGTCGGGGTACGTTCGGGCGACACCACCGCGACTGCGCGACGTGAGTTGATCAGTAAGCCACCCGACATTCTGATCACCACACCCGAGTCCCTGTTTCTGATGCTCACATCGGCGGCACGCGAAACGCTGACCGGCGTCCGGACGGTGATCGTGGACGAGATTCATGCCGTGGCGGGGACGAAACGCGGTGCGCACCTGGCTCTGTCGCTCGAGCGGCTCGACGCTCTGCTCCCGCGGCCGGCGCAACGCATTGGGCTGTCGGCGACGGTCAAGCCGGCAGAGGAAGTGGCTCGGTTCCTCACCGGTAGCGCACGGCCCGCGACGATCGTCGCCCCGCCCGCAGCCAAGACCTTCGAACTTTCCGTCCGAGTTCCGGTGCCCGACATGGCCGATCTGCAAGGCGGCTCCATCTGGCCGGATGTGGAGGGACGGATCGTCGACCTCATCGAGGCGCACAATTCGACGATCGTGTTCGCGAATTCACGCCGCCTCGCCGAACGGCTCACCTCCCGTATCAACGAGATCCACGCCGAGCGATCCGGAATCGTGTTGAACGCTCCACCAAACCGGGAAGTACCGGGCGGTCCCCCCGCACACATCATGGGCAGCGGCCAGACCTACGGCGCCGAACCCGTGCTGGCGCGCGCACATCACGGTTCGGTCAGCAAGGAACAGCGAGCCGCTGTCGAGGACGACCTGAAGACCGGGCGGCTCAAAGCCGTCGTAGCCACGTCGAGCCTCGAACTCGGCATCGACATGGGCAGCGTCGATCTGGTGGTACAGGTGGGCGCCCCGCCTTCGGTCGCCAGCGGCCTGCAACGTGTCGGCCGGGCCGGGCATCAGGTAGGTGAGATATCTCAGGGGGTTCTGTTCCCCAAACATCGCACCGACGTCATCGGCTGTGCTGTCAGCGTGCAGCGCATGATCGCGGGCGAGATCGAAACCATGCGGATACCCGCCAACCCGTTAGATGTCCTGGCGCAGCACACCGTAGCCGCGTGCGCTCTGGAACCTGTGAACGCCGAAGCCTGGTTCGACATCGTCCGGCGCAGTGCGCCATTCGCGACCCTGCCGCGCAGCGCCTTCGAAGCAACTCTGGATCTGCTGAGCGGGAAGTACCCGTCGACGGATTTCGCCGAACTACGCCCGCGCCTGGTCTATGACCGTGACACCGGGACGTTGACCGCCCGGCCCGGCGCGCAGCGGCTCGCCGTCACCTCGGGCGGCGCGATTCCCGATCGCGGGATGTTCACCGTGTATCTCGCCACCGATTCCGAAAAGCCCTCCCGTGTAGGCGAACTCGATGAGGAGATGGTCTACGAGTCCCGTCCCGGGGATGTGATCTCGTTGGGCGCGACCAGTTGGCGTATCACCGAGATCACCCATGATCGAGTGCTGGTCGTCCCGGCTCCAGGCCAACCTGCCCGGCTGCCCTTCTGGCGGGGCGACGAAGCGGGACGACCCGCCGAACTCGGCCAGGCCATCGGGAAGTTCACCGGCGAGCTGGCGGGCCTGGATCGCTCATCGTTCGAACAGCGATGTGCCGAGCTGGGTTTCGCCGACTATGCCACGCAGAACCTCTGGCAGCTGTTCGACGATCAGCGAACCGTGACCAATGTTGTCCCCAGCGAAGCAACGCTCCTGGTGGAACGCTTCCGCGACGAGCTCGGCGACTGGCGGTTGATCCTGCACTCCCCGTACGGCCTCAAAGTGAACGGACCATGGGCACTGGCGGTAAGCCGGCGCCTCCTCGAGCGATTCGGGATCGACGAGAAGCCGACCGCGTCAGACGACGGCATCGTCGTCCGACTTCCCGACGCGGTGCCCGAATCCGGTGAGAGCCCGCCCGGAGCCGAACTGTTCGTCTTCGAGCCGGACGACATCGAACCGCTGGTCACCGCCGAGGTAGGCGGTTCGGCGCTGTTCGCCTCACGCTTCAGGGAGTGCGCCGCACGCGCTCTGCTGCTCCCCAAGCGGCATCCAGGCAAACGGTCGCCGCTCTGGCACCAACGTCAGCGAGCGGCCCAATTGCTCGACGTCGCAAGGAAATACCCGGATTTCCCCATCATTCTGGAAACTGTGCGCGAGTGCCTCCAGGACGTCTACGACGTACCGACCCTGACCGATCTGATGACTCGGATCGGACAACGCCGGGTGCGACTTGTCGAGGTCGAGACTCCGGTTCCCTCACCGTTCGCGGCGGCACTCCTCTTCGGCTACGTGGGTGCCTTCATGTATGAGGGCGACAGCCCCTTGGCCGAGCGCCGTGCGGCCGCCCTCTCGTTGGACACCACACTGCTCGCGGAACTGCTTGGCCGCGTCGAGCTTCGCGAGCTGCTGGACCCAGACATCGTCGAAGCGACCTCGCATCAGCTTCAGCACCTTCCCGAAGACCGTCAGGCCAAGGATGCCGAAGGTGTTGCCGACTTACTGCGGTTACTCGGCCCGCTCACGTCCGACGAAGTCACCGCGCGATCGGCCGTGGCTGATGCCGGCCCCTGGCTCGTCCAGTTGCATGCCTCCAAGCGGGCATTGCAGGTCGGTTACGCGGGTCGAACCTGGTGGGCCGCGATCGAGGACATCGGGCGGCTGCGCGACGCGGTTGGGGTAGCGGTGCCGGTGGGCGTTCCCGCCAGCTTCGTCGAGGAGGTTCCCGACCCCCTGGGCGAGCTCCTGGGGCGTTACGCCCGCACACGGGGGCCGTTCAGCACGCGTTCGGCCGCAGAACGATTCGGCCTAGGACTTCGCGTTGCCGCTGATGTGCTGGGCCGAATGGCGGTAGACGGCAAGCTGATACGAGGCGATTTCGTCAGCTCACCGGCGGATGCGGGTGAACAGTGGTGCGACGTCGACGTGCTGCGCATTCTGCGCCGCCGATCCCTGGCCGCGTTGCGCGCACAGGTCGAGCCCGTCAGTGCGGACACCTATGCGCGGTTCCTACCGGCATGGCAACTCGTCGGATCCTCTGCAACGTCGGGTTTGGACGGCTTGGCCGAAGTCATCGACCAACTCGCCGGAGTTCCGGTTCCAGCGTCTGCCGTCGAACCATTGATACTTGCGCCACGGGTGGTGGGATACCAGCCGGCGATGCTCGACGAACTCCTCGCGGCCGGCGAGATAACGTGGACGGGCGCGGGTTCGATTTCCGGCGCGGACGGATGGGTCGCGTTCCACCGCACAGATACCGCTCCCCTGACTGTGGCCGCACCGACCGAGATCGAATTCACCGACACCCACCGCGCCATTCTCGAAGTCCTCGGCATGCCCGGCGAATCACGAGGTGCCTTCTTCTTTCGCCAACTCGGCCAGACCGCGGTCACCGATGAGGCTTTGAAAACTGCCCTGTGGGAACTGATCTGGAGCGGATGGGTCACCGGTGACACCTTTGCGCCGGTACGCTCCATGCTGACAGCCGGCCGAAAGCCGGGGACACGAAGTGCCGCGACTCCCGCGCACCGGCATCCCCGTCGACCTCGGCTCGGCCGCTTTTCAGTCGCGCAGCCTCAGTCCCGCTCTGCGGACCCCTCAGTGGGCGGGCGGTGGTCAGCCGTTCCTGCTCCCGAACTCGATCCGACCGTCCGGAGCCACTTTTGGGCGGAGTTGATGCTGAGCCGCTACGGCGTCTTGACCCGCGGGGCCGTCGCCGCCGAAGGGGTTCCGGGCGGATTTGCGACCCTGTACAAGGTGCTGACCGGATTCGAGGAGGCCGGGCGATGTCAGCGCGGCTATTTCGTCGAATCCCTGGGCGGCTCCCAGTTCGCTCTCGCATCGACCGTCGATCGACTCCGCGCCCACGTGGACGGCACTGGACAGTATCGGACCGTGGTTCTCGCCGCCAGCGACCCAGCGAATCCCTATGGTGCAGTGTTACCTTGGCCGATTCGCAACGATGCGGAGATCGGCCACCGCCCGGGCCGGAAGGCCGGTGCGCTCGTCGTCCTCGTCGACGGTGAGCTCGTCTGGTACCTGGAGCGGGGTGGGCGTTCGCTTCTGAGTTTCAACGCCGACCCCGAGATGTTGCGGTGCGCCGCGAGCTCGCTTGCCGAGCTCATCGGCAGCGGCCGGATCGGCGGATTTCTGATCGAAAGACTCGATGGCATAGCTGTTTTGGATGCCGTTACGCGCGACGACCACGAGGTCATTTCGGACGCACTGATCGAAGCGGGCTTCTCCCGGACGCCGGGCGGATTGCGGATGAGGGCACGCTAGAGGCGAGCGAACTTGTCGGTGGGCGATGGCACAATCAGATACATGCCCCAATCCTGTTCTTACTCCGATCTTTTGGATGAGATGCGTGGTGGTCAGCGTCGTGAGCGGGTGGCGATAGCGCAGCGGTTGGTCGCGGCGGGTCGGTTTTGTCAGGGGCGGCTGGCTGAAGCGGGTGATGAGCGTACGCAGTGGTGTATCGACAACTGGGATGCGTTGACCGCTGAGGTAGGGGCGGAGTTGGGGATCAGTCGGGGTCGGGCCTCTTCGCAGATGCATCATGGCCTGGATCTGGTCGAGCACTTCCCCGCGTTGACGGCGGTCTTCCTGTCGGGGGCGGTGGATTATCGGGTGATTTCGATGATCCTGTTCCGGACGGCATTGATCACCGATCCCGAGCTGCAGGCCGAGATCGATGAACGGTTGGCGGCATCGTGTCCGAGCTGGAATGGGTTGTCGCACACCAAGCTGATCGAAGTGGTCGACTGGCTGGTGCGTGACGTCGATCCGGCAGCTGTGCGGGTGGCCCGGCAAGCCGACGAAGGCCGCCATGTGGAGATGGCTCCCGCGGGTGACGGTATGGCCGATTTGTGGGGCAAGTTGCGGGCCACCGACGCGGCCGTATTGGATCGCCGTCTGGATACGTTGGCGGCCAGTGTGTGTGCCGATGATCCGCGTACGGTGCGGCAGCGTCGCGCGGACGCGGTGGGTGCGTTGGCTGCTGGTGCGCAATCGTTGGTGTGTGGGTGTGACAACCCGGATTGCCCCGCCACCGACAACCCCGCCCCCGCGGCGGCGGTGATCCACGTGGTCGCGACGGCCGAGACGCTCGCGGGCCAGTCTGATTCCCCGGCGGTGGTGCCCGGCTACGGCGGCATCCCGGCTGAGGTGGTGCGCGACCTCGCCACGAGCGTGCGTGCGCGGGTGCGTCCGGTGATCGACCCAGCCAAACTCGGCGCAGAGCCCGGGTATCGGCCCTCGGCGGCGTTGGCGGAGTTCGTTCGGTGTCGGGATTTGACGTGTCGTTTCCCGAATTGTGATCGCCCGGCGGAGGTGTGCGATCTGGATCATGCGGTGCCGTTCCCGGGTGGGCCGACGCACCCGTCGAATCTTCGGCTTTTATGCCGTCATCATCATCTTTTGAAGACGTTCTGGTCGGGCCCGGCGGGATGGAGTGATCGCCAGTTCGCCGACGGCACGATCGAATGGACCTCCCCGACAGGTCGGACCTACACCACCAAGCCCGGCGGGCTGCTGTTCTTCCCGCACATGGCCACCACCACCGAAGAACTCGTGGTTCCCAGCAGCCCTGCACCGGAATCGGACCGTGGGTTGATGATGCCGACCCGTCAACACACCCGAAATGCCGACCACGCCAACCGGATACGCCAAGAACGGGCCATCAACGAAGCCCAACTCGGCATCGACCCCACCAAGTCCCCGAACCAACGCGCCCACTGGAACGCGCCGCCGTTCTAGACTCGCCGTATGCCTGAAGGCGACACCGTCTTCCGTACCGCCACGAACCTCCGCGAGTCGCTGGCAGGAAAAATGCTGACCGGTTGCGACATTCGCGTTCCCCGTTATGCGACAGTCGATTTGACCGGCGAAACAGTCGATGAGGTGATCAGCCGCGGCAAACACCTGTTCATCCGGGTCGGCCCGGCAAGCATCCATTCACATCTGAAAATGGAGGGCAGTTGGCGGATCGCGCATCCGGGGCAGCTCGGCAAGCAGACCTATAAGATTCGAATTATTCTGCAGGCCGGCCCTGTTCATGCGGTGGGCATCGACTTGGGAGTACTGGAGATTCTGGATCGGTCTCGCGATCACGAGGTTGTCGATCACCTCGGTCCCGATCTGCTCGGAGACGACTGGAATCCGGAATTGGCCACCGCCAATCTGACGGCCGACCCGAGCAGGCCCCTCGCCGAGGCACTACTCGATCAGCGGGTCATGGCCGGCATCGGGAATGTGTACTGCAATGAACTGTGCTTCCTGTTCGGCCGGCTCCCCACCAGTGTGGTCGGGAGCCTCAGCGATCCGGCACGGGTGGTCGCCCGCGCGCGAGACATGCTGTGGGTGAACCGCAATCGGCCGGAGAGGACCACAACAGGCAATCGCAGAATCGGCCAGCGGCTGTGGGTCTACGGGCGAGGCGGTGAACCCTGCCGACACTGCCGAACCACGATCGAATATGCACGGGCATCGGGCATCACCGGCGAACGGGTTACCTACTGGTGCCCGTCCTGCCAACGTTAGAGTTCGCGGCTGCTCTCGAAGCGGCGACGTTCACCTGAAATCGGGTCGACGAACTCCAGGCTCTGGGCCAGCAGAGCCAGAGGCGCCGAAAAGTCCTCGTCGCCGGCGGGAATCACCGAGGGATACAGCGGATCGTTGTCGATCGGGAGCCCGATCGATGCCATGTGCAGCCTCAGCTGATGCGTTCGTCCCGTCCTCGGCTCCAGGCGGTAGAGCCCTCCCCCGATCTCGTGTATCACGGTCTCTGAATTGGGCTCGCCGGGCTCGACACTCGCCTGCAGCGACCCGCGTCGCTTCACAATTCGATTCGAGACAGTATGCGGGAGAAGCACATTGGGCACTCCGGCCGACCTGGCGAGATAGGTCTTCGCGGTCAAGCCGGCGGCGAACAACATCTGGTAGCGACCGCGCACCGCCTGGTGGGTGGTCAACATCAACACTCCGGCCGTCAGTCGGTCCAGTCGGTGCGCGGGGCTGAGCTCCGGCATATCCAATTCCCGGCGCATACGCACCAGGACGGTCTGGGCTACGTGCCGGCCACGCGGCATCGTGGACAGAAAATGCGGCTTGTCGACCACGATGATGTTGTCGTCGCGATAGATCACCGGGATGCCGAAGGGCACCTCGACCTCGTCGGGCAGGTCGCGATACAGGAAGACAACCGATCCGGGCGCAAGCACGGAAGACCCATCGACAACACGACCGTCGGCGTCGACCACCTCGCCCGCAAGGATTTTCGCCGTGCCGGCCGCCCCGAACCGGCGCGTCAATTCGTCGAGAACGCTCCCGCCGTCAAGCCGAAGCCGGGCCGGCCCCAAACCGTCGCGCATCGGCAACGGCGGGGGCCGCCTCAATTCAGGGGACGTTTCACTTCAGGGGAACCGGTTCGAGAATCTCGGCGCGCGCTTCCGGCGCGGCGGCGCGCAACGCGTCAGCCGAGGAATCGTCGGGCTGCCTCTGCGAGAGCACTTCGGCTTCGACGCGGGCGACGTAGGTTTCGACTTCGCGGTCGATGTCCTCCTGAGACCAACCGAGGGTCGGCGCAACGATTTCGGCGACCTCACGTGCGCAGTCGACCCCTCTGTGCGGATATTCGATCGACACGCGCATGCGCCGGGCGAGGATGTCCTCCAGATGCAGTGCGCCCTCGGCGGCCGCGGCGTAGGCGGCCTCGACCTTCAGGTAGACGGGCGCGTCGGTTATGGGTTCCAGCAACTCCGGCCGATCCGCGGCGAGCTCGAGGACTTCATCGATCAGCGAGCCATAGCGGTCGAGTAGGTGGCGCACTCGGTAGGGGTGCAATTGGTATGGGGCGCCGACACTTTGGGTTTGATTCACCAGGGCGAAGTAGCCGTCGGCGCCCATCAGCGGCACCTTCTGGGTGATCGTCGGAGCCACCCGCGACGGAACGAATTCCGCGGCGGCATCGATGGCGTCGGCGGCCATCACTCGGTAGGTGGTGTACTTGCCACCCGCTATCGACACCAGCCCGGGCGATGGGACGGCGACCGCATGCTCTCGCGACAGCTTGGACGTCTCGTCGCTCTCCCCCGCTAGCAGGGGGCGAAGCCCCGCGTACACCCCGTCGATGTCGTCGTGGGACAACGGTGTGGCCAGGACGGTGTTCACGTGGTCCAGGATGTAGTCGATGTCCGCCTTGGTGGCTGCCGGGTGGGCGAGGTCCAAATTCCAGTCGGTATCGGTGGTGCCGATGATCCAGTGCGTCCCCCACGGGATGACGAACAGCACGGACTTCTCGGTTCGCAGGATGATCGCGACCTCACTGACGATTCGGTCGCGAGGAACGACGATGTGCACGCCCTTGGAGGCGCGCACGCGGAACCGCCCGCGTTCCTTGGACAGGGCCTGGATCTCGTCGGTCCATACGCCCGTCGCATTGACGACGACGTGCGCGCGCACCTCGGTCACCGACCCGTCCTCGGAATCCCGGACGCGTACACCGACGACTCGATCACCCTCGCGGAGCAGTGCCACAACCTGCGTCGAGGTTCGCACCACTGCGCCGTAGTTCGCGGCGGTCCGGGCGACGGTCATGGTGTGGCGGGCGTCGTCGACGACGGTGTCGTAGTAGCGGATCCCGCCGACGAGCGAGCTCCGCCGCAAGCCGGGCGCCAATCGCAGAGCCCCGGATTTTGTCAAATGTTTCTGTGCTGGAACGGATTTCGCGCCACCCAGTTGGTCGTACAGGAAGATTCCGGCTGCCATGTAGGGCCGCTCCCACACCCGCTTGGTCAGCGGGAATAGGAATGGCAGCGGTTTCACCAGGTGCGGAGCCAAAGTGGTCAGCGACAGCTCGCGTTCGTGCAGCGCTTCACGCACCAGACCGAATTCGAGTTGCTCGAGGTACCGCAGACCGCCGTGAAACATCTTCGAACTGCGACTCGACGTGCCCGACGCGAAGTCACGCGCTTCGACGAGCGCGACCTTGAGTCCACGGGTCGCTGCATCCAGCGCCGATCCGGCGCCGACAACGCCACCGCCGATCACCACAACGTCGAACTGCTCACTGCCCAACCTCTGCCAGGCTTCTGCTCGTTGGGCAGGTCCGAGAAATACCACTGCAGCTCCTCCAGGGTTACTCGCCGGTATCGAAAGGCTAATCGAGATCGTCGTGCGCCATGAGGCGGCGCGCTGCCTCGACTATCGAGCCTGACAGCGACGGGTAAACGGACAGGGTGTGCGCCAGGTCCGTCACCGAGATCCGGTTCTGCACCGCCAGTGCGATCGGCAGGATCAGTTCGGATGCGATCGGCGCGACAACCACGCCCCCGATGACCACACCCGTTGCGGGACGGCAGAAGATCTTGACGAACCCACGTCGCAGCAACGACATCTTGGCTCTGGCATTCGTGGTCAACGGAAGCATGATGGTGCGAGCGGGCACCGTGCCGTCGTCGATCGCCGTCTGGGGCACCCCCACCGCCGCGATCTCCGGACGGGTGAACGTCGCGGACGCAACCGTGCGAAGCCGAATCGGTGAAACACCTTCGCCGAGAGCGTGATACATCGCGATACGGCCCTGCATGGCTGCCACCGACGCCAACGGCAGAAGGCCCGTGCAATCCCCGGCCGCGTAGATGCCGGGGGCGGTGGTGCGCGACACCCGATCCACCGGAATGTAATTGCCGGGCCCGAGCTCGATCCCTACCCGTTCCAAACCCAGGTTGCGCGTATTGGGCACCGATCCAACCGTCATCAGCGCATGGCTGCCGTCGACAACCCGGCCGTCCGCGAGCGCGACCCGGACACCCGATTTGGTGCGCGTCACCGAATCGGCGCGGGCGTTCTTCACCAGTGTCACGCCGCGCTCGGCGAACACCTCCTCGAGCACCGCGGCGGCATCGCTGTCCTCATGCGGGAGGATCTGGTCCCGGCTGGCCACCACCGTGACAGTCACCCCGAGCTCGGTATAGGCGTTGCAGAATTCCGCGCCGGTGACACCCGAGCCCACGATGATCAGGTGCTCCGGCAGTTCGGTCAGGTCGTAAATCTGCCGCCACGTCAGGATTCGCTCGCCGTCGGGCACCGCGCCGGGCAGCACCCGGGGGCTCGCTCCCGTGGCGATCAGCACGACATCGGCCTTCAGGACCCCGACCTTGCCGTCATGCGTGGTGACGCGCACCCGGTGGTGTGCCATGCCCGGCACGGCGTCGATCAATTCGCCCCGCCCCGGAACCACATTGACCTTCTCGCGAAGCAACTGCGAGCCGATGTCGGCCGACTGCGAGCGAGCCAATGTCTTGGCACGGTTATTGATCTGCGACAGCGTGATCTTCGCGTCGTCGATGCCGATGTCGAAGCCCAAACCCGCCGCACGGCGCAGCTCGGTGCGCACACCCGTCGACGCGATGAACGCTTTGGACGGAACGCAATCGAAAAGGACGCAGCCGCCGCCGATGCCGTCGGAATCCACGACGGTGACCTCTGCGACATTCTTTCCGCTCGCTGCCGCGACCAGGGCCGCTTCGTATCCGGCCGGGCCGCCCCCAATGATCACGATGCGCGTTGTCACGCGCATATCTAATCACCGATCTAGGCTCTTCCCGTGCCGCTCTACGCCGCTTATGGCTCCAACATGCATCCAGAACAGATGCTCGAGAGGGCCCCGCATTCCCCGATGGCCGGGACCGGCTGGTTGCACGGCTGGCGATTGACCTTCGCGGGCGAGGACATCGGCTGGGAAGGTGCACTCGCGACGGTTGTGGAAGACCCGGACTCGAAGGTGTTCGTGGTGCTCTACGACATGACATCGGCCGACGAGATGAACCTGGACCGGTGGGAAGGTTCCGAACTGGGTTTCCACAAGAAGATCCGGTGCCGCATCGACCGCGAATCCTCGGACACCACAACGGATCCCGTGCTGGCGTGGTTGTACGTCCTCGATGCCTGGGAGGGCGGACTTCCGTCGGCGCGCTACCTCGGCGTCATGGCGGACGCCGCGGAGATTGCGGGCGCACCGGCCGACTATGTCCACGACATCCGGACCAAGCCCGCCCGCAACATCGGTCCCGGAACCTAACCGCCGATCGACTCAGAAGTTCGCGGCCTGTTCGACGATGTTGGTCAGCACCCGCACCCCGATCCCCAACGCGCGCTCATCGATGTCGAACGTCGGCTGATGCAGGTCGAGTTGCGGACCGACTCCGTCCCACACCCCCAACCGCGCCATCGCACCGGGCACCTCCTCGAGGTACCAGGAGAAGTCCTCCCCGCCTCCCGACTGATGGGTGTCGGCCAGCACCTCGGGACCCACCGATTCAATCGCGTGGGTGAGGATCTGGGTCGAACGCTCTTCGTTCACCACGGGCGGAACTCCGCGGCGGTACTGCAAGGTGTGCTCGATTCCCAACGGGCCCAGGAGACCTGAAACAATCTCGTGCACAAGATCTTCCATGATCAGCCAGGTGTCGCGACTCGCCGTCCTGACCGTCCCAGCCAGAGTTCCGATCTGAGGAATGGCGTTGGCGGCGACACCCGCGTTGGCGGCACCCCACACCATGACGGTGGAATGCCGGGGATCGATCCGTCGCGACAGAACCCCCGGTAGACCGGTGATCAGGGTTCCGATGCCATAGACCAGATCCGACGTCAGGTGCGGGCGTGACGTGTGCCCACCCGGCGAATACAGCGTGATCTCGATGGCGTCCGCGGCCGACGTGATGGGCCCGGGAATGGTCGCGACACGGCCGACCGCGAGGCGGGGATCGCAATGCAGGGCAAAGATTCGCGAGACGCCCGCCAAAGCTCCCGCCGAGATCGCGTCGATCGCTCCCCCGGGCATGACTTCCTCGGCAGCCTGAAAGATCAGGCGCACGCTGACCGGCAACTCGGGAGCCGACGCCATCGCCAGGGCCGCGCCCAACAAGATCGCGGTATGCGCGTCATGGCCGCATGCATGAGCCACCCCGGGCACGATCGACGTGTACGGCGCCCCGGAGAGGTCGGGCATCGGGAGCGCGTCCATATCGGCACGCAACGCGATTCGCGGAGCGTGGTCGGGGCCGAAGTCACAGGTCAGCCCGGTTCCGCCGGGCAATACCTTCGGGTTGAGGCCCGCCTCGACGAGACGATCGGCCACGAACTGGGTGGTGGCGAATTCCTGACGGCCGAGTTCAGGATTGCGGTGAATGTGACGACGCCAGGCAACAAGGTCGTCGTAGCGGGAAGCCAGCCAGGATTCGGTGACATCGGCGAGGGTCATCGGCGCTCCAGCGCGATGAGGCTCGACGCTGTGGCGGTCGGCATCCTGGCAGTATGGCATCCGTGGAGTCGGACGCCGAGAACCCAGACGCCGAGAACGCAGCCGCGACGATCGCCGCACGGACAGGCGTCCCCACACACGACGTCGCGGTGGTCCTCGGTTCCGGTTGGAGCCCCGCGACCGAAGCCCTCGGCGAACCGGCCGCCGTCATCCCCATGGCGGAACTGCCGGGCTTCTCCACACCGACCGCGCTCGGCCATCAGGGGAGCGTGCTGTCCATCCCGATCGGCAGCCATCGAGTCCTGGTGCTGTTGGGCCGGATTCACGCCTACGAGGGGCACGAGATATCCGCCGTGGTCCACCCCATCCGGACCGCGTGCGCCGCCGGCGCCGAAACCGTCATCCTCACCAACGCGGCCGGCGGCCTTCGACCCGACCATCGAGTCGGGCAACCGGTGCTCATCAGCGACCATCTGAACCTCACCGCCCGAACGCCACTGGTGGGTCCACAGTTCGTCGATCTCGTCGACGCCTACTCGCCACGCCTGCGAGCGCTGGCCCGGTCCGTCGATCCGGCACTCACCGAAGGCGTGTACGCGGGGCTCTCGGGCCCGCAGTACGAGACACCCGCCGAAATCCGGATGCTGCGCACGCTGGGCGCGGACCTCGTTGGGATGTCGACGGTCCACGAAGCGATCGCGGCGAGGGCGCTCGGCGCCGAGGTTCTCGGTGTCTCCCTCGTGACAAACCTGGCCGCCGGCATGACCGGAGATCCGCTCAGCCACGACGAAGTGCTGGCAGCAGGACGGCGGTCCGCCACCACGATCGGTGCGCTGCTGGCTGCCGTCGTGTCGGGCCTGTAGATCAGCGGGGCCCGAACTGCCGGTCGCCGGCGTCACCAAGACCGGGAACGATGTAAGCGGCCTCGTTCAGGCCTTCGTCGACGGCAGCGGTGAAGAGTCTGGCCTCCGGCGCTGCTTCCTCAAGGGCCGCAATTCCTTCGGGCGCGCACACGACGCACACCACGGTGATGTCAGCGGCATGCCGCTTGTGCAGGAGCTCCACGGTGTAGCGCATCGAGCCGCCGGTGGCCAACATCGGGTCGAGCACCATCACCGGTTGGTCACTCAAATCGGCGGGCAACGACTCCAGATACGGCGTGGGCTGATGGGTGGCCTCATCACGGGCCACGCCGACAAAGCCCACCTGGGCTTCCGGGATGAGCGCGTGCGCCTGGTCAACCATGCCCAGCCCGGCGCGCAGGACGGGTACCAACAGCGGCGGCTTGGCCAATCGGAATCCCGCCGTCTGCGCCAACGGGGTCCGGACAGTGATCTGCTCGGATGGCGCAGTCCTGGTGGCCTCGTATACAAGCATGTGGGTGAGGTCACGCAGGGCCGCCCGGAAGGCCGAGTTGTCGGTGTTCGTGTTGCGCAGTGTGGTCAACCGGGCAGCAACAAGCGGGTGGCTGATGACAGACACATCCATAGGCACAGACTGTAGGTGGCGCTGCCTGTGCATAGCCCCACAACTGCCGTGGCTAGGCTGTCGGCCATGGTTGCTGAGCTAGTTCCGATCCGCCTGACTGTCTCCGAAGAGGACCTCTACACCATGTGGGCGCCGCGCTGGCGCGAAGACGGGGACGAGTGGGAGGCGTTCCTCGGCAAAGACGAGGACCTGTTCGCGTTCAACTCCGTCGCCGACCTGGTCGCCTTCGTCCGCAATGAAAGCGATCACGACCTCGGTGATCACCCCGCCTGGGCAGCGTTGGTCAAGGCGAACGCCCACAAACTCCAGCCCGCCGACGATCGGCATATCGACTTGATCGGTGTCACGGAAATCCTGGCCGAAAAGCCCAGCGAAGAGTCCGTCAGGACGCTGGCGGGTGTGATGGCGTTGATCTCATCTCTCGGTACGGCGTGCGAACTTCCGACAGTGAACCGGTTCTTCAACGGCAATCCGAACCTCGGCTGGCTGTCCGGCGGCATGGACCAGTTCTCCGGACGAGCCGGCCGCAAGCGATGGCACACGGTCGGCGAGATCGTAGGCCGCAGCTGGGACGACGTGATCACCGCGGTCGCCGACGCCATCACCACACCCGACGTCGACGCGAACGCTGTCCGTGAGGCCGCCAAGGAACTCGATGAGCCGTTCGAGGACGAAGCGGAACCCATCGCGGTGGAGACCGAGGACGATATCGAAAGCCTCGAGGATGCCGGCGAGGACGACCAGGACGAGGCCGACGAGGATGAGGCCGACGTCTCGCCGCAGGCCGACAACGCGATTCACGGCGCTGACCCGGAATTCTGGGAGCACGTGGGCATCGATCCGATTCGGATCATCATGACGTCAGGCACCTTTTACACGCTGCGGTGCTACTACCCCGAGGACGAGCCCCGGTTCCTCGGCCGCAATGGCCGGGTCAGCGTGTTCCCGTCGGAGCGGACCCTCACCCGCTACCTCGCCGACGAACACGACCACGACCTCGCGGACCTGGTCACCTACGACGACATTCGCACCGCGGCCACCGACGGATCCCTCCGAGCCTTCGTCACCGAGGAGAACGTCTACGTCCTGACCGGTTTGGTCGATGACATCGCGGGGGGTCCGGACGCCATCGATCGCGAACAACTCCATCTCGCCGTCGAATTGATCCGCGACATCGGCGTGTACTCCGAAGAGGACACCGTGGACACACTCCTCGCCGACGACCACGCGCTGGGCAAGCTGGTCAACCACGTTCTCGACCCCGACTTCGTCAAAAAGCCGGGCCCGCCGTACGCCGCCGCGGTCAAGGCGTGGGAGGAACTGGAGAGGTTCCTCGAGTCCCGAATGCGCCGCGAGGGCTAGCCGATCAACGCCGTCTACCCGATCAGCACGGCGTAGCGCGGCTTGATCACCTCGTCGATGATGGCCAGCCTCTCATCGAAATGCAGGAAGGCGGACTTCATCGCGTTGATGGTGAATCGTTCGAGATCGCTCCAGCCGTAGCCGAACGCCTCCACGAGACGGAGCATCTCCTGGCTCATCGTGGTGTCGCTCATCAACCGGTTGTCGGTGTTCACGGTGACGCGGAACCGCAAGCGCGCCAACAGGTCGAACGGATGGTCGGCGATGCTTTCGACCGCACCCGTCTGAACATTGGAACTCGGGCACATCTCCAGCGGAATCCGCTTGTCACGCAGGATCGCCGCGAGCTGACCCAGCTTCGCGGTGCCGTCCGGCAGCACGCCGATGTCGTCGACGATGCGCACACCGTGGCCAAGCCGGTCGGCACCGCAGAAGGCCAGGGCCTCGTGGATGGACGGCAGGCCGAATGCCTCACCGGCGTGAATTGTGAAGCGCGCGTTGTTGCTTCGCATGTATTCGAACGCATCCAGATGACGGGTGGGCGGATAGCCCGCCTCGGCGCCGGCGATGTCGAACCCAACCACACCCCTGTTGCGAAATCGAATGGCCAGCTCCGCGATGTCACGGGACCTCGCGGCGTGCCGCATCGCGGTCACCAGGCAGCGCACCGTGATGGATCGCCCCTGCGCGGCGGCCGCTTTCTCTCCCTCCGCGAAGCCGGCCAGGACCGCGTCGACAACCTCATCGAGCGACAGGTCGCGGTCGATGTGGAGCTCTGGCGCGAACCGCACCTCCGCATAGACCACGTTGTCGGCGGCAAGATCCTCGACACACTCGAAAGCGACTCGGTGCAGCGCTTCCGGCGTCTGCATCACCGCGACGGTATGGGCGAACGGTTCGAGGTAGCGGACCAGCGAACCGCTGTGCGCCGCAGTGCGGAACCACTCGGTGAGTGCCGCCTCGTCCGTCGCGGGCAGATCGCCGTAACCCACCTGGTCGGCAATCTCGATGATGGTCGCCGGCCGCAATCCACCGTCGAGATGGTCGTGCAGTAGAGCTTTCGGAGCCTGCTGGATCAGTTCGAACGTCAGTGGTGTGCTCATCAGAACCCCATTGTGCCGACTTGTGTCATCGCAACGTGAGCATCCGGAGAACACAAAGGGGTTAAAGTCAGGCCGACTGCCCACCGAAGGTGTTGGAGGCCTGATGAGTAGACGAACCCTCTACCGGGGCGACCCGGGTATGTGGTCGTGGGTGTTGCACCGCATCACCGGTGCGGCGATCTTCTTCTTCCTCCTTGTCCACGTCCTCGACACCGCTCTGGTCAGGGTCAGCCCGGAGGCCTACAACGAGGTCGTCGGAACCTACAAGACGCCGATCGTCGGACTCATGGAGATGGGGCTCGTCGCCGCGGTGCTCTATCACGCGCTCAACGGAGTCCGGCTCATCCTCATCGACTTCTGGAGTGAAGGCCCGCGATACCAGCGGCAGATGCTGTGGGCCGTCGCCTCGGTGTGGCTCGTGGTCATGGTTCCGGCCCTCGTGGTTATGGGCACCCATATGGCGGAGCGTTTCCTGTGACCGGCGCAGAGGGCGCGTGGACGCCCCACCACAAAGAGGGCCGCGAAGCACCGATCATGGAGAAGGAGCATGACCGCCCCGCCAGCCTCGACCATCCGCGCGCACCGCGCCGACCGCGAGGAATCCCCTACTTCGAGAAGTACGCCTGGCTGTTCATGCGCTTTTCGGGGGTCGCCCTGGTGGTGCTGGCGATCGGTCACCTGTTCATCGGGCTGATGTGGGACGGCGGCGT
Organism: Mycobacterium sp.; assembly: GCA_046330895.1. Lineage (GTDB taxonomy): Bacteria > Actinomycetota > Actinomycetes > Mycobacteriales > Mycobacteriaceae > Mycobacterium. The sequence goes on from JAXLRY010000013.1 coordinate 71,860, forward strand.
CTACCGAATCGACTTCAACTATGTGGCGCAGCGCTGGGCTTCCCCGTTCTGGCAGATCTGGGACATGGCGCTGCTGTGGCTCGCGGTGGTTCACGGCGCCAACGGCATGCGCACGATCATCGGCGACTACGCCCGCAAGAACACCACCAAGTTCTGGCTGAACTCACTGCTGCTGCTGGCCGCAGGATTCACCGTGGTGCTGGGCAGCTACGTGCTGGTCACTTTCGACGCCAACATCGTTTCGTAACCGAACTTCACTTAGTAACCGAACTTCACTTCGTAACCGACTTCACTTCGTAACCGACGAGGAACTAGATGATCCAGGAACATCGCTACGACGTCGTCATCGTCGGCGCCGGTGGCGCCGGAATGCGCGCCGCAGTCGAGGCCGGCCCCCGGGTACGAACCGCGGTCCTCACCAAGCTGTACCCAACCCGCAGCCACACCGGCGCGGCGCAGGGCGGCATGTGCGCGGCACTGGCCAACGTCGAAGAAGACAACTGGGAGTGGCACACGTTCGACACCGTCAAGGGCGGCGACTACCTCGCCGACCAGGACGCCGTCGAGGTGATGTGCAAGGAGGCGATCGACGCCGTCCTCGATCTGGAGAAGATGGGGATGCCGTTCAACCGCACCCCGGAGGGACGGATCGACCAGCGCCGGTTCGGCGGCCACACCCGCGACCACGGCAAGGCCCCCGTGCGCCGGGCCTGCTACGCCGCGGACCGCACGGGGCACATGATCCTGCAGACGCTCTATCAAAACTGCGTCAAACACGATGTGGAGTTCTTCAACGAGTTCTACGCCCTGGACCTGGCGCTCACCCAGACGCCGAGCGGTCCGGTTGCCACCGGCGTCATCGCATACGAGCTGGCGACCGGCGACATCCACATCTTCCACGCCAAAGCCATCGTCTTCGCGACGGGTGGCTCCGGCCGGATGTACAAGACCACCTCGAACGCGCACACTCTGACCGGCGACGGGCTGGGAATCATCTTCCGGAAGGGACTCCCCCTGGAGGACATGGAATTTCACCAATTCCACCCGACAGGTCTGGCCGGACTCGGGATTCTCATCTCCGAAGCCGTTCGCGGCGAGGGCGGCCGTCTGCTCAACGGCGACGGTGAACGCTTCATGGAGCGCTACGCGCCGACAATCGTCGACCTTGCGCCACGCGACATCGTCGCGCGCTCGATGGTTCTCGAAGTCCTCGAAGGACGCGGCGCCGGGCCGCACAAGGACTACGTGTACATCGACGTTCGGCACCTCGGTGAAGACGTGCTCAACGCCAAACTGCCCGACATCACCGAATTCGCCCGCACCTACCTGGGCGTCGATCCGGTGAAGGAGCTCGTGCCCGTCTATCCGACATGCCACTACGTAATGGGCGGGATCCCGACGACCATCAGCGGCCAAGTCCTGCGTAACAACACCACGACGGTGCCGGGGCTCTACGCGGCCGGCGAATGCGCGTGCGTCTCGGTACACGGCGCCAACCGACTGGGCACCAATTCGCTCCTGGACATCAACGTCTTCGGGCGTCGCGCCGGTATCGCCGCGGCCAACTACGCGATGAGCCACGACTTCGTGCCGATGCCCGCCGATCCGGCGAACATGGTCGTCGGATGGGTGGCCAACATCCTCAGCGAACACGGCAATGAACGCGTCGCCGACATCCGCGGCGAACTACAGCAGTCGATGGACAACAACGCGGCGGTGTTCCGGACCGAGGAAACACTCAAGCAGGCACTAAAGGACATCCACGCCCTCAAGGAGCGATACTCCCGGATCTCCGTGCACGACAAGGGAAAGCGCTACAACAGCGACCTGCTGGAAGCAATCGAACTCGGCTTCCTGCTCGAACTCGCGGAGGTCACCGTCGTCGGGGCTCTCAACCGAAAGGAGTCCCGCGGCGGGCATGCACGCGAGGACTACCCCAACCGCGACGACGTCAACTACATGCGCCACACCATGGCGTTCAAAGAAGGTACCGACCTCCTCAGCGACATTCGGCTGGAATACAAACCCGTCGTACAAACCCGCTACGAACCGAAAGAGCGTAAGTACTGATGACCGCTGTTGTGGACAAGCCCGAAGCCGGAGACCCGCCGCTCCCTCCCGTCCCCGACGGCGCGGTCATGGTCACACTGAAGATCGCGCGATTCAACCCGGAGAAGCCGGACGCCAACGGCGGCACCGGTGAATTCCAGAGCTTCCGGGTGCCGTGCCTGCCCAGCGACCGGATGCTCAACCTGCTGATCTACGTCAAGAGCTACCTCGACGGCACCCTGACATTCCGCAGATCCTGCGCGCACGGGGTGTGCGGTTCGGACGCGATGCGCATCAACGGCGTCAACCGACTGGCCTGCAAGGTGCTGATGCGCGACCTGCTGCCCAAGAACGGAAAGCCCCTGACTGTCACCATCGAGCCGATCCGCGGGTTGCCCGTGGAAAAGGACCTGGTGGTCAATATGGAGCCGTTCTTCGACGCATATCGCGCCGTGAAGCCCTACCTGATCACCACAGGCAATCCACCGACCCGTGAACGCATCCAAAGCGCAACGGACAGAGCACGTTACGACGACACCACCAAATGCATCCTGTGCGCGTGCTGCACCACGAGCTGCCCCGTTTTCTGGAACGAAGGCACCTACTTCGGGCCCGCGGCGATCGTGAACGCCCACCGGTTCATCTTCGACAGCCGAGACGAAGCGGCCGCTGAACGTCTGGACATCCTCAACGAGGTCGACGGTGTGTGGCGATGCCGCACGACCTTCAACTGCACCGAGGCCTGCCCACGCGGCATCGAGGTCACCAAAGCGATCCAGGAAGTCAAGCGCGCGCTGATGTTCGCGCGCTGACCGTGCCGTGACGATGCGGCCCGCCAGGGCCGAGGAGGAACGGCACGATGACGCGATGCGGATCGGCACGATCCGCGGAGGAAGCGCGCAAATAGGATCCAGCGCGGTAACAGAGCGGTAATACAAAGACTCAGCCGAAGTCCTGCTGTAAACGCAACAGATACGTATATTCCTGCGCATGGCTGTCTCGGAGCATGTAACCCCGGCCGTAGGGGAAAAGGGCCTGCAGGCCAATGCGATCGGTTTGGTCGGCAATGTCGTCATCGGGTTGTCCGCGGTTGCGCCCGCGTACAGTCTGGCCGCCACCCTGGGCCTCGTGATCGCGGGCGTCGGCGACAAGGCGCCGTCGATGTTCGTCCTGGCCTTCATCCCGATGCTGTTGGTGGCGTTCGCCTATAAGGAACTGTCCGCCGACACTCCGGACTGCGGAACGACGTTCACCTGGGGCACCAAAGCATTCGGGCCGTGGATCGGGTGGATCGGCGGCTGGGGGCTGGCGGTCACCGCGGTGATCGTGCTGGCCAATGTCGCAGAGATCGCTGCGGTTTATCTCCTCAAATTCCTCGGCCAGGGGGAGCTGGCCCAGAACCTCACATTCAAAGTGATTCTGGGATCGCTGTTCATCATCGGAATGACGTTGATCAGCGCACGCGGAATCGTGGTGTCCGAGATATTCCTGAACATTCTCATGGGTATCCAGTTCGTGATGCTGATCCTCGTCAGCATCTGGGCGCTCGTGCGGGTATTCGCGGGAAATGCGGGTCCGCAGGCGGTCATGCCCGAGTGGGACTGGCTGTGGCCCGCTGGGCTGAGCGGGTCGCAGATCGCCGCGGCGTTGATCCTCTGCATCTTCATCTATTGGGGTTGGGACGCATGCCTCGCCGTCGGTGAGGAGACGAAAGACTCGACGCGCACCCCTGGTATCGCCGCGATGATCACCACGTTGATGCTGCTGTTCACCTACGTGCTGGTCACCTACGCGGTGCAGGCGTTCGCCGGGTTCGGCGACGACGGCATCGGGCTGAACAACCCCGACAACGTCGACGACGTGCTGACCATTCTCGGCAAGCCGGTGGCGGGCAGCATCGTGGCTTCGCTGCTGCTGCTCACCGTGTCGATCTCGGCGCTGTCCTCGACGCAGTCGACCATTCTGCCGACCGCACGCGGCACCCTGTCGATGGCCGTGTACGAGGCCATCCCGAAGCGGTTCGCAAACGTCCATCCGCGCTACATGACTCCCGCCTTCGGCACCATCGTGATGGGGGTGTCGGCTCTCGGTTTCTACGTGCTGCTGGCGTTCCTATCCCAGAACGCGCTGGCGGATTCGATCTCGTCGCTGGGCTTGGCAGTCGCGTTCTATTACGGCATCACCGCATTCAGCTGCCCCTGGTACTTCCGCCGCACGTTGTTCACCTCCGTTCGGCATTTCTTCATCCGCGGGCTGTTTCCGTTACTCGGCGGCCTCGTTATGGCGTGGGCGTTCATCAAGAGCGCGATCGACATGATCAACCCGGACTACGGCTACACGACATTCGGCTCCATCGGCGGCGTCTTCGTCATCGGAGTCGGGATGTTGGTCCTGGGCGTTCCACTCATGCTGCTGTGCTTCGCGTTCGGAACGAAGCGGTTCTACCGCGGGGAAACACTCAACGCCACCACCGAAACCAAAGTGCCGGACGTCTACTAAGAAATCGAAAGCGCGGGTATCGCAATGCATCTGACAGTCGGGTACCTGGCAACCCCCACGGGGGAAGACGGTGTCGCGCTGGCGGCCGCCATGGCCAAGACCTTCGACGCCACCGTCGATGTCGTACTGGTGGTTCGGGAAGAGCTTCCGGACGGTCATCCGGGTCGCGGCCAGTACCAGCAATTCCTGGTCGACCGCGGCGAAGAGTGGGTGGCCCGCGCGGTCAAGAAGCTTGAGCGTCACGGCGTCACGGCGAACTCCACGGTGCTGGTCGGCGAAACCGCCGAATCTCTCCTGCACTTTGCCGAGGAGAAGAACACCGACGGAATCGTCATCGGCGGTGCACGCGATGGCTTCTTCGGCCGTCACGGCATCGGACCGGTCGCGACCGCACTGCTGTACAGCTCCTCGGTGCCCGTCATCCTGGCACCGGCCGGCTACGCGGACGATCCTCCGGATGAGCTGACGGCCGTGACGGCCGCCGTCCCCAACAACGCCGCCGACGACAACCCGCTCCCGTTCGCCTTCACGTTGGCGAGCGCGGCCGGCCTGAGCCTGCGGATGATTTCACTGGTTTCCGGCGACAGCCTGTACGACGCCGACTACTACCGGAGTCTGCGACAGGTTCAGATCGAGCACGCCGAGTCCAACATGAAGCTGGCGGCCCAGTCGCTTCCCGATGCCCCCGAGATCGAATCCGTTGTCGCAGCGGGCATCACGTTGGAGTCCGCGCTGCGCAAGCTTCGCTGGAACGAATCCGACATCCTCGTGATCGGGTCGAGCCGCCTTGGCGCGCCGCGGCGGCTGTTCCTCGGCTCAACGGCCGCCAGAATCCTCGCCGGCTTCGACGGACCCGTGGTCGTGACCCCCCGCAGCGAGTAGGCGCCCACAACGAGTAGACGTCCACAACGAGGAGACGTCAGCCTCGCTTGGTGAAAATGATTCGGTGCCAGTCCTTTTCGGCCGCGCCGGTGATATCGCTCATCACGTGCTTGATGCTGAGGTATTCCTCGAACGAGTAGTCGGACATGTCCTTGCCGAAGCCGGACGCGCCGAAGCCACCGTGCGGCATCTCGCTGATGATCGGAATGTGGTCGTTGATCCACACACAACCGGCATTGATCTCACGTGACGCCCGCTGGGCGCGGTAGACGTCACGAGTCCACGCGGAGCCCGCCAATCCGAAGTCGGAGTCGTTGGCCTGGCGGATCGCGTCGTCGTCGCCGTCGTGCGGCCTCACGGTGAGTACCGGTCCGAAGATCTCGTCGCGGTAGATCTCCGAATCCTCTGCCACATCGGCGACCAACGTCGGCCGGAAATAGGAGCCGGGCAGATCGGGTATCTCACCTCCGGTGACGATGCGGCCACCCTGCCCCGGGGCACGGGCCACCATCCCGGCGACCTTGTCACGGTGCACCATCGAGACCAGAGGACCCAAATCGGTGTCGGGGTCATGGGGATCGCCGACAACGATCTTGCTCATCAATTCGCCTACGCCACTGACGAAATCGTCATACAGACTGCGGGCGACGATAGCGCGGGTGGCGGCGGTGCAGTCCTGCCCCGAGTTGATGAGCGATCCCGCGACGGCACCCTGGATGGCGGCGTCGAGATCCGCGTCGTCGAAGACGACGAAGGGTGCTTTGCCGCCCAACTCGAGCTGGGTGCGGTGACCGTGAACCGCAGCGGCGGCCATCACCCGCCGGCCAACCGGGGTGGATCCGGTGAACGTCACCACGTCGACGTCTTTGTGACCGGACAGGGCGGCTCCGACGTCGTGTCCCAGCCCGGTCACGACGTTGAAAACACCGTCGGGCAGGCCCGCTTCGGTAGCCAGCCGAGCCAGCGTCAGAGTTGTGAGCGGGGTGATCTCGGCCGGCTTGATGACCACTGAACATCCCGCCGCCAGCGCCGGGATCACCTTCCACACCGCCATCTGCAGCGGATAGTTCCACGGCGCGATGGTGGCGACCACACCGACCGCCTCGCGGCGGATGGACGACGTGTGGTCGGCGGAGTATTCGCCGGTTGCCTTGCCTTCGAGATGCCGGGCGGCTCCAGCGAAGAACCTGATGTTGTCGATGCTGCCCGGAACATCGAATTCGGTTGCCAATCGGACCGGCTTTCCGGTCTGGCTCACTTCCTCGGCGACCAATTCGTCGGCATGCTCGGCCACGAGTTCGGCCAGTCTGGCCAGGACCGTGCTGCGGTCGAGTGGCGTAGCGGTCGACCAATCGCGGAACGCCGCGCGCGCCGACGCCACCGCGACATCGACGTCGGCCGGCGTGGCGAGGGCCATTTCCGCGATGACGTTGCCGTTGGCGGGATTGATCACCTGGTGTGGTGCCCCGTCCGTCGTCACAGGCGCTCCGGCGATCCAGCTGCTGAAGGAACTCATCAGGCGAACCTACCGGGCGCCGCGTATTTCAAAGTTTCGAACGGCTACAGACGACGAATTTGATCGTCTCGATTGATAAAAACAACTGATTACGTGCACAATCGGATGATGCGCGAGCCACTGGACGACATGTCCAAGGCCATCATCGAGGAGCTGCAGCAGGACGGCCGCCGGTCGTACGCGTCAATCGGCAAGGCGGTTGGACTATCCGAGGCGGCGGTGCGGCAACGCGTTCAGCGACTCGCCGAGTCCGGCGTGATGCAGATCGTCGCCGTGACCGACCCGATGCAACTCGGTTTCGCCCGCCAGGCGATGATCGGCATCCGGTGCCAGGGCGACACCTCGAAGATCGCCGACAAATTGGCTCAGATACCGGAAGTCGACTACGTGGTCCTCACCGCGGGAACTTTCGACGCGATCATCGAAGTCGTCTGCGAGAACGACGCGGAACTGCTCGAATTGCTCAACACCGAAATCCGGGCGGTGCCCGGAGTCATCTCCACCGAAACCTTGGTTTATCTGAAACTCGTTAAACAACAATACAATTGGGGCACGCGATGACATCTCAGGGACTTTCCGCCGATCTCTCCGACAAGGCCAGCAGGCATCTCTGGGGCCACTTCTCACGGCATGGGAAGGGCATCACACCACCGATAATGACGCGCGGCGAAGGCGTACACGTCTATGACGCCCAGGGCAAGGAGTACATCGACGGGCTGTCCGGCCTCTTCGTCGTGCAAGTCGGCCACGGCCGGAAGGAACTTGCAGAGGTCGCGGCCAAGCAGGCCGAAACCCTCGCGTTCTTCCCGGTGTGGTCATACGCCACCGAACCCGCGGTGGAACTCGCCGCGCGGCTCGCACACTACGCGCCGGGCGATCTCAATCGGGTGTTCTTCACCACCGGCGGCGGCGAGGCCGTCGAGAGCGCGTGGAAGCTTGCCAAGCACTACTTCAAGCTGACCGGCAAGCCGGCCAAACACAAGGTCGTCTCCCGCGCGATCGCGTACCACGGAACACCCCAGGGCGCGTTGGCCATCACCGGCCTGCCCGACATCAAAAAGCCCTTCGAGCCGTTGACACCCGGTGGATTTCGGGCGCCCAACACCAACTTCTACCGGGCACCGGCCGGATACCGAAACGACGAGAAGGCATTCGGCCGGTACTGCGCCGACCGGATCGCCGAAGCAATCGAGTTCGAGGGGCCGGACACCGTTGCGGCCGTGTTCCTGGAGCCGGTGCAGAACGCGGGCGGCTGCTTCCCGCCGCCGCCCGGATATTTCGAGCGGGTGCGTGAAATCTGCGACGAATACGACGTGCTCTTGGTTTCCGATGAGGTCATCTGTGCGTTCGGACGAATCGGCTCGATGTTCGCCTGCGAAGACTTCGGATACACCCCGGACATCATCACGTGCGCCAAGGGCATGAGTTCCGGCTACTCGCCGATCGGGGCGATGATCGCCAGCGATCGCCTCTTCGAACCGTTCGACGACGGCAAGACCTCGTTCCCCCATGGCTATACGTTCGGTGGGCATCCGGTGTCGGCCGCGGTGTCGCTGGCCAATCTCGACATCTTCGAGCGCGAAGGCCTCAACGACCACGTCAAGACGAATGCCCCGATCTTCCGATCGACCTTGGAGAAGTTGCTGGAACTACCCATTGTCGGCGACGTCCGCGGCGAGGGATTCTTCTACGGAATCGAACTGGTCAAGGACAAAGAGACCCGCGAAACGTTCAACGACGACGAGTCCGAGCGACTGCTGCGCGGATTCTTGACCAGCGCGCTGTTCGAGGCGGGTCTCTACTGCCGCGCCGACGACCGCGGTGACCCGGTTGTCCAGCTCGCTCCCCCGCTGATCAGCGGACCGGCCGAATTCGATGCGATCTACGACATCTTGCACGGCGTGCTGGGAGAAGCCGGCCGGTTGTTGTGACGGGCGAGAAGGCCTCGTCGCGCACGACGGGACCCGGTCGCTCCGATGCGCCGGGGCCGCTGTCGATCGCCCGTGCCGATTTATAACAAAATTCACTCCGGCCACATCAGCCACAGCGCGGCTCCCGGCTTCCAGCGATGAGATGCCCTACTCTGCGTCTCGATGGGGACCTCTCGAACGCTCACCCGGTGTGCCGCCCTCTTGGCGGTCACACTGAGCGTCGCTGCAGCTCCGGCCGTTGCCTGGGCCGAACCCGAGCCGGGCCCCGGCGACAACTGCCCGTACCGGGTCTCGACACCACCGGCCGTGGACTCTTCGGAGGTTCCGACCGCCGGCGATCCGCCACAACCGATGCCGGTGCCCGCGAAGCCCGTGGGAGGCGACGCGCTGAGTGGCTGCGGAGTGATCGTCGCGGCCAACACCGGTCCCGTGCCGGATGACGTCTCGGCCGAAGCCTGGCTGGTTGCCGACATCGATTCGGGCGACGTCATCGCTGCACGAGACCCCCACGGCCGGCACCGCCCCGCAAGCATCATCAAGGTGCTGGTCGCCATGCAATCGCTCAACGAACTGCCGATCAACAAGCTCGTCGAGGGAACCCAGGACGATGCCAACGCCGAGGGCACCCGCGTCGGGGTCGATGCCGGGGGCCGCTACACGGTCAACGATCTGCTGCACGGGCTGCTGATGCATTCCGGCAACGACGCCGCGCACGCCCTCGCCGTTCAGTTGGGTGGCATGGACGTCGCGCTGCAGAAGATCAACGCGCTGGCAGGCAAACTCGGCGGACGCGATACACGCGCCGCCACCCCCTCCGGCCTCGACGGCCCGGGTATGAGCACGTCAGCGTACGACATCGGCTTGTTCTACCGATACGCCTGGCAGAACCCTGCTTTCGCGGCAATCGTGAACACCCGCACCTATGACTTCCCGGGGCATCCGGCCAAGCCCGGCGAGGATTCCGACCATCCGGGATACCAGCTGGAGAACGACAACAAGCTGCTCTATAACTACCCCGGCGCTCTTGGCGGCAAGACCGGATACACCGACGACGCCGGTCAGACGTTCGTCGGCGCCGCCAACCGGGACGGCCGACGGCTGGTCGCGGTGCTGCTTCGCGGAACGCGGCAACCGATCGCACCGTGGGAGCAGGCCGCGCGCCTGCTGGACTACGGCTTCGCCACCCCGCCGGGTACCAAGATCGGCACATTGATCGAGCCCGATCCGTCCTTGTTACCGCCCAAGCCCGAGGCCGCCGACGCAGTGGCCGCCAACGCCGCGTCGCTGCTTCCCGCGGCCGACGCACTGCCGGTACGCATCGGCGTCGCCCTGATCGGGAGCCTCATCGTGCTCGGTCTGATCATGGGCGCGCGGTCGATGAATCGGCGGCCCCAAACACGCTAAACGGACCCGTCGACCATCTCGCTTCGTGCGGAAGTGGTGGCCGCCCACGCGGTGGCGAAGAGAACCAACCGGGCGGTGATGTAGGCGAACACCATCAGACCGAGTACAGGCCCGAACGTCGCGCCGGCCGGGCCATGCAGGACCGCGCGCAGGTAGATGGCACCAGCCAACTTGAACAACTCGAAACCGACCGCCGCCATCAGCCCGGCGCGCACGCTGCTGCGGAAACTAACCGACTCACGTGGGAGCCTCGCGATCATCCAGGTGAAGAGAAGCCACGACACCCCCCACGACAAAACCCGAGACACCAACTGCAACAACGTTCCGAGCCCCGGAGCGTCCGGCATACCCATCCATTCCAGGACCTTGGTCATCAAGGCCGCGTCCGCCAGTGCGCTCAACGCGATGGTCAGCGCAATCGCGCCGAAAGCCGACGCCAGCGCCGCCAGATCCGACAGTTTCGTCGCGACGAAGCTCTCGGCCTCGCCGCGCTGCTCCCACATCTGACTCAACGCCTCGCGAAGGTTCCCGATCCAGCTCAGGCCGACCCACGCCGCCGTCGCCAGCCCGATCACACCGACCGAGGTTCGCGAATCGATCGCCGAATCCATCAATTGGACCAGCTGCTGGCCCAGCTCACCCGAGACCGTCGACCGGATCCGCTGCTCGATGTCAGCCATCACACGCGGACGGTTGGCCAATAGGGTTCCGGCAGCGGCAAATCCCAGCATGAGCATTGGAAACAACGCGAAAATGGTGAAGTAGGTGATGCCCGCCGCGTAAAAGTCGCCCTTCGCGCCGTCATAGCGCACTCCCGCCCTGACCAGGTGGTCAAGCCACGGGTAGCGCGCCCGCAGTCGAGCGAGTCGGCCCTCCTCCTGCGTTTCCGCCTCCGCCATCACGCCTCCCCTGCGTCAACCATCACCCGTCACCCGTCACCGTCATCCGGCACCCGGCACCCGGCACCGTCATCCGGCACCCGGCACCCGTCACCTGACCGACGGCAAGAACCCTAACCGCTCGTATACCCGCCCGATCGTCTTCGAAGCCACATCTCGCGCGCGCTGCGCACCCTTCGCGAGGATGGCCTCCAACTCGCTCGGGTCGGCGACCAACTCGTCGACTCGCGCCTTGATCGGAGTGACGTATTCGACGACGGCGTCGGCGGTGTCCTTCTTCAAGTCGCCGTATCCGCGCCCGGCGTAGCCCTCGACGAGGGCGTCGATGTCGACGCCCGTTACGGCAGCCTGAATGGAAAGCAGGTTGGAAACCCCCGGCTTGGTTTCAACGTCATAGCGAATCTCGCGGTCGCTGTCGGTCACCGCGGACCGGATCTTCTTGGCCGACACCTTCGGATCGTCGAGCAGGTTGATCAGACCGGCCTCGGTGGCAGCCGATTTGCTCATCTTCGCGGTCGGATCCTGTAAGTCGTAGATCTTCGCCGTCGCCTTCTGAATCATCGGTTCCGGAACGACGAACGTCTTCGGGAACCGCGCGTTGAACCGCTGCGCGACGTCGCGCGCCAATTCCAGATGCTGACGTTGATCCTCACCCACCGGCACCAGACCGGTGTCGTAGAGCAGCACGTCAGCCGCCATCAGCACCGGATACGTGAAGAGACCTACCGTGGTGGCGTCCGCGCCCTGCTTCTGCGACTTGTCCTTGAACTGGGTCATTCGCGACGCCTGACCGAAACCGGTGAAACAGCCCAGCGCCCAAGCCAATTCGGTGTGCGCCGGCACGTGGCTCTGGACGAAGATCGTCGACCGCGCCGGATCGATACCCAGCGCCAGATACTGGGCGGCGGTCACCAGGGTTCGCCTCCGCAACGTCGCGGGATCCTGCGGCACCGTGATGGCATGAAGATCGACGACGCAGAAGAACGCGTCGTAGTCGTCCTGCAACCGCAGCCACTGCTCGACAGCGCCCAGCGCGTTCCCCAGATGCAAGGAGTCGGACGTCGGCTGCACGCCGGAAAAGACGACACGGCGAGATGGAGTGTTCATGATCGAACAATCCTGTCACGGCGCGACGCACCGATAACATCAGCGCTCATGCGACGACTCAGCGTCCTGACGGCAGCAGCAATGATGGCGATGACGGCGACGATCGCGGGCTGCGGCGACGACGAACCCGCGGCACCAGAGAAAAAGCCCGCATCCCACGCGGTGGTGATCGTGTCCGGCGGTGATGCGACGAGCCCCTTCACCACCCCGGACCAGGCGTGCGCCACCGGCCTGGCTGCGGGAAACACCGATACCGCGCTACGCGAATACCTGCTCAAACAGGGCCACAACGTCTACACCTCTCCCGCGATGGCCGGACGCGGACAGGTCGTGGACCAAACCGGTTTCGGCCCGTTCGGGGTGTGCCCGGTGACGCTGCCCGAGAACATGACCGTCGACTCCACCGGGAGCATCGACCTGGCCGGCGAACATCTGGCCCGTTTCCTGAACTACCTGCACAGCGAGAAAGGTGTCACCGAAGTCGACCTGGTCGGCCACTCGATGGGTGGCCTGTACTCCCGCTCGGCCATCCGGGTCCTCACGACCACCGGCGCCCCGGTGAAAGTGAGCTCGCTGACGACCATCGGAACCCCGTGGCAGGGGTCCTACCTGTCCGACTTCGCCAACGGGATCGTGCCGCTCACCGATTGCCTCGGCGACGCCTTCTGCGAGACAGCCATGAAGGGCATGCGGGATGAAGTCCAGCGTCTGATGTCGGGTTCCGGGCGCGAGGTGAACCAGGGCTTCCTGATGGGGAAGAACGGCTGGAACGAATACCAGGGCGGCGTGCTGGACAAGATTCCGGTGGTGCTCATCGGCGGCAAGAAGTTCACCAAGCCCGGCCAGGCCAACCCGGCGGTGTGGCCCAACGACGGTCTCGTCGCATTACAGAGTGCGCTGGCCAAGGACGTCAGCGACCCGGTGCTCCCGCACCGGCGCTGCCACACCTTCGACGACACCCACAGCATCTTCGTGTCCAACCTGGCGGGGCTGGACTGGAAGACCGCGCTCACCTGGGATCCACAGGTGCTCGAGACGGTGCACAACGCCATCCAGAACGCGCCGAACGCCCTGGACGGCCCGAACCGAGAGGGCTGCCCGGCCAAGTAGTCAGGCGAACTCCACCGTCACGGGCGCGTGGTCAGACCAGCGCAGCGCATACGCCGCGGGCCTCTCAACCCGAGCTGACGTGGCCCGTGCGGCAAGCCCCCGGCTGGCCAGGTGATAGTCGATGCGCCATCCGGCGTCGTTGTCGAATGCCTTGCCCCGCCACGACCACCAACTGTAGGGACCGGCGACATCCGGGTGTGCGGCCCGGACCACGTCGACCCACCCCGAATCGATGAGCTCGGAAAGCCACTGGCGCTCGCTGGGCAGGAACCCTGACTTCTTGACGTTGGCCTTCCACGCTTTGATGTCGTTCTCGGTATGAGCGATGTTCCAGTCGCCGCAGACGACCGCGTCGCCGCCGGCCGCGACCAATCCGGCCATCCGCTTGGCCAGCGCCGCCATGAACCGTTCTTTTTCCAACTGCCGATCCGTTTCGGCCTCGCCGGTATGGACATACACGCTGCCGACGGTGATCTTCCCGCCCGGCGCGTCGACATCGACTTCCAGATAGCGGCCATGATCTTCGAATTCTGTTGCCGCCAGGCCGATTCGGACTGAACTGAACGGTGATCTGCTCAGGATCGCGACACCACTGCGGCCTTTGAGCAACGGACGGGCCGAAGCCAGGTGCCAGCCGTCCGTCAGCGCCGGCGCCAACGCGTCGGCGAGTTGCTCGTCGTCGGCGCGGGTCTCCTGCAGACACACCACATCAGTTGGCGTGGTGGACAGCCAGTGCAGCAGTCCAAGGTTCTCCGGGGAACGCTCACGCACCGCGGCACGCGCACCGTTGACGTTGATGGTGGTCACGATCACCGGTGAAACCTATCTTGCGAGGCACGCTGTCCCGCCTCTACGGTCGAGGAATGGGATCCCGACAAGCGATCCACCTCGGGGCCGGCGAACCGGTCCTGTTACTGCACCCGTTCCTGATGTCGTCCTACGTCTGGCATAGTGTCGCGCCGCAGCTGGCGGCCACCGAACGATTCGAGGTATTCGCGCCGTCCATGGCGGGTCACAACGGCGGCCCCAGGAATCGCTCCTGGTTTCTCGACACGAATGTCCTTGCCGACCACGTCGAACGTCAGCTCGACGAACTGGGCTGGCAGACGGCGCATATCGTCGGCAATTCGCTGGGGGGCTGGGTCGCGTTCGAGCTCGAACGACGTGGCAGAGCCCGCACCCTGACCGCGATAGCCCCGGCGGGCGGCTGGCACCGCTGGTCGCCGGTGAAGTACGAGATCGTCGGCAAGTTCGTCGCCGGGGGGCCGGTGTGGCTGACCGCGAAACTGCTCGGCCGCCGCGCACTGCGGCTACCCTTCGCCCGCCAACTGGCGAGCGTACCGATCAGCGCAACCGCCGCCGGCGTCTCCGACGAGGAGTACCTCGAAATCATCGACGACGTCACGCACTGCCCCGCGTACTACCAACTGCTGCTCAAGGCGCTCCTGCTACCCGGCCTCCTGGAACTGACCGAAAATCAGATCCCCACCCAGCTGGTGGTATGCGAACGCGACCGGGTCCTGCCGCACCCGCGGTTCAGCAAGCGATTCGTCCGCCACGTGCCGGGCATCGACGTCAAGCACCTCGACGGAGTGGGTCACATCCCGATGTTCGAAGCCCCGGACCGCGTCACCGCATTGATCATCGAATGGGTCGATCGGCACATAACCCATTCGCCCCCGATACGGGACGTGCGCTAATCTTTCGACAGGTCATGAGTGCCAGCGACAAGCCCCGGCTTGCTGGCCGGCAACCCTCCAACCGCGGTGGGGTGCCCCGGGTGATGACCGGGTTGAGCAGCCGAGATCGGCTGCACGGCAAGCGCGGGTCCGCCATGACGGGCCCCGGATGAGAACAGGGGCACTATCACCGTGAGCACACCCGAACCGGACGATCCTTCCGCACACTGGTCATTCGAGACGAAACAGATCCACGCGGGCCAAAACCCCGACGCCGCCACGAATTCCCGAGCGTTGCCGATCTACCAGACGACCTCGTACACCTTCAACAGCACCGATCATGCCGCGGCACTTTTCGGCCTGGCCGAACCCGGCAACATCTACACCCGAATCATGAACCCGACGGCCGATGCCGTCGAGCAGCGCATCGCGGCCCTCGAGGGCGGCGTGGCCGCATTGCTGCTCGCTTCCGGTCAGGCCGCGGAGACGTTCGCGATCTTGAACATCGCCGGCGCCGGCGACCACATCGTGTCGTCACCGCGCCTCTACGGCGGTACCTACAATCTGCTCCACTACACACTGCCGAAGCTGGGCATCGAGACCACATTCGTGGAGAATCCCGATGATCTGGACTCGTGGTCCGGAGCTGTGCGATCCAATACCAAAGCGTTCTTCGGGGAAACGATCTCCAATCCGCAGATCGATATCCTCGACACGCCCGGCGTCTCGAAAGTGGCTCACGACCACGGTGTTCCGTTGATCGTCGACAACACGATCGCGACGCCGTACCTCATTCAGCCGCTCTCCCAGGGCGCCGACATCGTTGTGCATTCCGCCACCAAATACCTTGGCGGACATGGCTCAGCAATAGCGGGCGTGATCGTCGACGGCGGCAGGTTCGACTGGACCAACGGAAACTTCCCAGGATTCACCGATCCCGATCCGAGCTATCACGGAGTCGTTTTCGCCGAATTGGGCGCGCCTGCATACGCACTCAAGGCAAGGGTCCAATTGCTGCGCGACCTCGGGTCGGCGATTTCACCGTTCAACGCGTTCCTCATCTCCCAGGGGCTCGAGACTCTCAGCCTGCGCATCGAACGACATGTCGCCAATGCGCAACGCGTGGCCGGCTACCTCGCCGACCACCCCAGCGTGGCATCGGTGAATTACGCTGGGCTGCCGAGCTCCCCGTGGTTCCAACAGTCGAGGAGACTCGCCCCCAAGGGAACCGGCGCGGTGCTGTCGTTCGAAATCGTCGGTGGACTTGCCGCCGGCAAGGCGTTCGTCGACGCGTTACGACTGCACAGCCACGTGGCGAACATCGGAGACGTCCGATCGCTCGTCATTCACCCGGCATCCACCACGCACCAACAACTTTCGCCTGAGGAACAGTTGTCCAGCGGAGTCACACCCGGCCTGGTCCGACTTGCAGTCGGCCTCGAGGGAATCGACGACATCCTCGCAGACCTCGAGAGAGGCTTCGCCGCGGCGCAGGGAACCGGACGTGACACTCTCTGACGAGCGCGCCGTGACGCTGCCCGAAGAAGGTACCGTCGGCATAGTCGATATCGGACCGCTGACCCTGGAAAGCGGAGCAGTCATCGACGACGTCTCGATTGCGATCCAGCGATGGGGAGAGTTGTCTCCGGCCCGAGACAACGTGGTGGTCGTACTCCATGCGCTCACCGGCGATTCGCACATCACCGGCCCCGCCGGTCCCGGCCACCCGACTCCCGGATGGTGGGACGGGGTAGCCGGGCCGGGCGCGCCGATCGACACGAATCGTTGGTGCGCCATCGCTACGAACGTATTGGGCGGATGCCGCGGATCGACCGGCCCCGGATCGCTGGCCCGCGACGGAAAGCCCTGGGGCTCAAGGTTTCCGATGATCACCGTGCGCGATCAGGTGAACGCCGACGTGGCCGCGCTGGCCGCCTTGGGTGTGACGGAGGTCGCCGCGGTCATCGGAGGTTCCATGGGCGGAGCGCGCGCGCTCGAGTGGATCGTCGAGTATCCCGAGCGCGTTCGCGCCGCCCTGGTGCTGGCGGTCGGGGCGCGTGCCACCGCCGACCAGATCGGGACCCAGAGCTCGCAGATCGCGGCAATCAAATCCGACCCCGACTGGCTCGGCGGCGACTATCACGGCACCGGCAGGTCTCCCGATTCGGGCATGCAACTGGCGCGCAGATTCGCTCACCTGACTTACCGCGGTGAGCTGGAACTGGACGAGCGATTCGCCAATGACGGCCAAGGCGACGAAGATCCGTTGAGCGGTGGCAGGTACGGCATCGAGAGCTACCTGGAACATCAAGGCGCCAAATTGGTCTCGCGCTTCGATGCGGGGACCTACGTCACCTTGACCGAGACGTTGTCCAATCACGACGTCGGCCGCAACCGCGGCGGTGTGCGCGCCGCTCTCGGTTCGTGCCCGGTACCGGCGGTAGTTGGCGGCATCACCACCGACCGGCTGTATCCGCTGCGCCTGCAACAAGAGTTGGCCGACCTGCTGCCCGGCTGCGACGGACTGAACGTGGTCGAATCCCACTACGGCCACGACGGTTTCCTCGTCGAAACGGAGAAGGTGGGCAAGCTGATCCGGCGAACACTGGACATAGCCGATCGCAAGGGCTCCTGAGGATGGCCGGAACCCCGCGGGAACGCTCACTGTCCTTCGGTTCAGAGGCCGCCGCGTACGAACGCGGCCGTCCGTCGTATCCACCGGAAGCCATCGATTGGCTGCTGCCGCCGAATGCCCGGGATGTGCTGGACCTTGGTGCCGGGACGGGAAAGCTGACCACCCGCCTCGTCGAACGGGGCCTTGATGTCGTCGCCGTCGATCCGATCGCTGAGATGCTGGAACTGCTGACCCACTCACTGCCCGACACCCCGGCTCTGCTGGGTACCGCCGAGCAAATACCCTTGCCCGACAACAGTGTTGACGCCGTTCTGGTGGCTCAGGCATGGCATTGGTTCGATCCACAGCGGGCCGTCGCCGAGGTTGCGCGGGTACTGCGTCCCGGCGGCCGGCTAGGGCTGGTGTGGAACACGCGAGACGAGCGTATGGGCTGGGTGAAGGATCTCGGGGATGTGATCGGCCACGAGGACGACCCGTTCAGCGAGACGGTAACCCTGCCCGCGCCGTTCACCGATGTCGCGCGGCATCACGTCGAATGGACGAGCTACCTCACGCCGCAGGCATTGATCGACCTCGTCGCGTCGCGCAGCTATTGCATCACCTCGCCTGCGGAGGTTCGCACCCGCACGCTGCACGAGGTCCGTGAACTGCTGGCGACGCATCCCGCGCTTGCTCAGTCCGGCGGTCTAGCGCTGCCCTACATCACGGTGTGCATCGGCGCGACACTGTCGGGCTAGCTGGTCCCCAGCGGGTCGATCGTGGAGGCGACGTAGGCCAAAGTCGCACCGAAGGTGACCATCGTCGCGAAGTCCAGCGACTTCGTCCGTACCACCAGCAGCCCGGCGCGATCATCGGACAGCACCAGGCGCAGCGCGGCCGCAACCCCGGCACCGATGCCGATCAGCATCGCGCCACGTCGCCAGTATCCCGCCGCAACCAGCGCAAAGGCCATCACGAAGATCACCACCACACACAACAGCGGCCACTGCTCCCGAACTAGTTTCCGGGTGAATGCCGTGACTTCGGCGCGCGTGGGAAGACGATGCGCGCGCCGTGGCGTCATCGGCCCGCGGCTTCGGCGAGCTCGACGACGTTGGTCAGGAGAAACGCGCGCGTCAGGGGGCCCACGCCACCCGGATTCGGCGAAACATGGCCCGCCACGTCCCACACATCGGGGTGTACGTCACCGACCAGACCCGCGTCGGTGCGACTCACGCCGACATCCACCACTGCAGCGCCCGCGGCCACCATGTCGGCGGTGAGCATGTGCGGGACACCCACGGCGGCCACAATGATGTCGGCCTGCCTGGTGTGTGCCGCCAGGTCACGAGTTCCGGTGTGGCACAACGTCACTGTCGCGTTCTCCGAGCGTCGGGTCAGCAGCAGTCCGATCGGCCGGCCGACCGTCACGCCACGGCCGATCACCACCACATGCGCGCCGGCGATCTCGACGTCGTAGCGGCGAAGCAGGTGAACGATCCCTCGCGGCGTGCAGGGAAGGGGCGCCGATTTCCCCAGCACCAGTCGGCCGAGGTTGGTGGGATGCAGACCGTCGGCGTCCTTGGCGGGGTCGATGCGTTCGAGGGCGGCGTTTTCGTCGAGATGGCGAGGAAGCGGAAGCTGGACGATGTAGCCCGTGCAGTCCGGGTTCGCGTTCAGCTCATCGAGAGTGTCATCGAGCTGGGCCTGGCTGACATCGGCGGGCAGATCGCGGCGAATCGACGTGATGCCGACCTTGGCGCAATCGGAGTGCTTTCCGCGCACATAGGCGTGCGAGCCCGGGTCGTCGCCCACGAGGACCGTGCCGAGCCCGGGTGTACGGCCCGCGGCCGTCAGTGCCGCGACACGTTCGGTCAGGTCGACGAAAATCTCGTCACGGGTGATCTTGCCGTCCAGCTTGATAGCTCCCACGCGCCGTATTGTTCCACCCCTTTGGTTCCACTACGTTCGAGGCAATGACCTTCGAGGCAACGAGCAGTGCGCCCGATGTATTCACTCCGGCCAGACTCGGCCCAATTTCGTTGCGCAACCGGACGATCAAGTCCGCCACC
The DNA here is from genome assembly GCA_046330895.1 of Mycobacterium sp. Classification (GTDB taxonomy): domain Bacteria; phylum Actinomycetota; class Actinomycetes; order Mycobacteriales; family Mycobacteriaceae; genus Mycobacterium. Next base: position 91,622 of record JAXLRY010000013.1, read on the forward strand.
TTCGAGGGGCGCACGCCCGACGCACTGGTAACCGACGACTTGATCGAGTTCCACCGCGCGCACGCCGCCGGTGGTGTCGGGATGACGACCGTCGCGTACTGCGCCGTCAGCCCCGGCGGGCGTACCGACGGAAAACAGATCTGGATGCGGCCCGAAGCCGTGCCCGGCCTGCGTCGCCTGACCGACGCGGTCCATGCCGAGGGAGCGGCGGTCAGCGCCCAGATCGGCCATGCCGGTCCCGTCGCCGATTCCCGATCGAACCGGGCCGCGGCCCTGGCTCCGGTGCGGTTCTTCAATCCGATAGCCATGAAGTTCGCCAGGCGTGCGAGTCGCGACGACATCAGAGATGTGATGAACGCTCACGCCACGGCCGCGCGGCACGCCATCGACGCGGGTTTCGACGCCGTCGAGATACACCTGGGGCACAACTACTTGGCGAGCTCGTTCCTGAGCCCGCTGATCAACCGCCGGTCAGACGAATTCGGGGGATCCCTGGAGAACCGGGCGAAGGTGGCACGTGGCGTGGTGAGGGCGGTGCGTCGCGAAGTGGAACGCGACGGCACACCGCCGATCGCGGTCATCGCCAAACTCAATATGGCCGACGGGGTCCGCGGCGGCATCAATCTCGACGAGTCACTGCAGACGGCTCGATGGTTGCAAGACGACGGCGGGCTCGACGCCATCGAGCTGACCGCCGGCAGCTCGCTCGTCAACCCGATGTACCTGTTTCGGGGAGACGCGCCCGTCAAGGAGTTCGCTGCCGCCTTCAAGCCCCCACTGCGTTGGGGTATGCGGCTGGTGGGGAAGAGGTTCCTTCGCACGTACCCGTATCGGGAAACGTTCCTACTGCGTGACGCCCAGCGATTTCGGCAGGAGTTGTCGATTCCGTTGATCCTGCTCGGCGGCATCACCAATCGAGCTTCGATGGAACGGGCAATGGCCGAGGGGTTCGACTTCGTGGCGATGGGCCGGGCCCTGCTTGCCGAACCCGACCTGATCAACCGGATCGCCGCGGAGCGGAACGAGCTCGCCGTCCAATCGAAGTGCACACACTGCAATCAGTGCATGCCCACCATCTACTCGCGCACCCACTGCGTCGTGACAGGCGGCCCGGGCTAAACCCAGGCGGGGCGGACGAACCGATAGAGTTGGCATCGATGAGTCAACCAGCCGCACCTGTGCTGACCGTTCGGTACGACGGATCACAGCGCACTTTCGCAGCAGGACACGACGTCGTGGTTGGCCGCGACCTGCGTGCCGATGTCCGCATCGCCCATCCCCTGATCTCACGGGCGCACCTCCTGCTTCGTTTTGACCACGGCAGATGGCTGGCTATCGACAACGGCTCGCTCAACGGCATGTTCGTGCACGGCCGCCGCATTCCGGCGGTCGACATCAGCAACGGCCTCGACCTCAACATCGGCAACCCCGACGGCCCGCGGCTGTCATTCGAACTGGGCGCCCAGCAGGAGGGCCAGGTCGGTCGGCCGCCGCAGACGTCGTCGACGCGGGTCGTGACACCTCCGTCGACCGCCACCACACCGGCGCCGGCATCGACACCTGCGGTACCGGTATCACCGCCCCCTCCCCCGTCCTCGCCATCTCGGCCGGCAACACCGACACCGGCGTCACCCGGTCAGGGCCCCAGCACGGTCGAGAATTGGCCGACGCAGGCGCGCCCCCAGCCCACCTATCCCTCGCCGCACCGCACGTCCCCGGCCGCCGAGCAAGTCGCGACGCCACCGCCGCCACCGCCACCCGCCGCGATGCCCACGCAGATGCGCCCGGTTGCGGGCCGGCCGGCGGGATCGACGAACATCGCGACATCCATGCTGCGGATCCTGCGGCCCGGCGCAGTGCCCGAAGCCCCGGCCGGCGCCATCAAGATCGGCCGCGCCACCGACAACGACATCGTGATACCCGACGTTCTCGCCTCCCGGCATCACGCCTCGCTGATCGACACACCCGGCGGCACGGAAATCCGGGACAACCGCAGCATCAACGGCACGTTCGTCAACGGCACCCGGGTCGAGACGGCCATGCTCGAAGACGGCGACGTCGTCACCATCGGCAACGTCGACCTGTCTTTCAACGACGGCACCCTGGTTCGGCGCACCGACACCGAGGCCGCGACTGCCACCGGCGGTCTCGAGGTCCGTGGCGTCAGTTGGACGATCGAACACAACCGGACCCTGCTGGACAACATCACCCTCGCCGCGCGGCCGGGCACTCTCACCGCCGTCATCGGACCGTCGGGGGCGGGCAAGTCCACGCTGGCCCGGCTGATTGCGGGCTACACCCACCCGACCAACGGCACCGTGACCTTCGAGGGCCACAACATCCACGCCGAGTACGCCTCGCTGCGGAGCCGGATCGGCATGGTGCCGCAGGACGACGTCGTTCACGGTCAACTGACCGTGAACCAAGCCCTGATGTACGCGGCCGAACTTCGACTGCCGCCGGACACCACGAAGGAAGACCGCCAGGAGGTGGTGGCGCAAGCACTCGAAGAACTCGAGATGACCCAGCACGCCGAAACCCGCGTCGACAAGCTCTCCGGCGGGCAACGCAAGCGTGCCTCGGTGGCGCTGGAACTGCTGACCGGCCCTTCCCTGCTGATCCTGGACGAACCGACGTCGGGGCTCGATCCGGCGCTGGATCGCCAGGTGATGACGATGCTGCGCCAGCTCGCCGACGCGGGCCGCGTGGTGCTCGTCGTCACCCACTCGTTGACCTACCTCGATGTGTGCGACCAGGTTCTGTTGCTGGCGCCCGGCGGAAAGACGGCATTCCTCGGACCGCCCAGCCAGATCGGTCCCGCGATGGGCACCACCAACTGGGCAGACATCTTCAGTGCGGTGGCAGGCGATCCACAGGCCGCCAACGATCGATACCAGGCGCTGGTGGGGCCTACGCCGCCACCACCCCCGATCGAGACACCCTCCGACATCGGCGAGCCGACTCACACCAGCCTGCTCCGCCAGTTCTGGACCATCTGTCGCCGACAGGCCAGGCTGATCGTCTCGGATCGCGGGTACTTCGTGTTCCTGGCGATGCTGCCCTTCATCATGGGCGTGCTATCGCTGTCGGTTCCCGGCACCGTCGGCTTCGGAGTCCCGGATCCTCGCGGCGACGCACCCAACGAGCCCGGCCAGATCCTCGTGCTCCTCAACGTGGGAGCCATCTTCATGGGCACCACGCTGACAATTCGGGACCTGATCGGTGAGCGCGCCATCTTCCGACGAGAACAGGCCGTCGGGTTGTCGACGACCGCCTATCTGCTGGCGAAGGTGTGCGTGTACTCGGTGTTCGCCATCGCTCAATCCTCGATCGCCACCGGAATCACCATCCTCGGCAAGGGCACACCAACTCAAGGCGCGGTCAGCTTCGGCAGCCCGACACTCGAGCTGTTCATCGGAATGAGCGCCACGACCGTCGCATCGGCAATGGTCGGCCTGCTGCTGTCGGCGATCGCCAAGTCCAACGAACAGATCATGCCGCTGTTGGTCGCCGCGGTCATGTCTCAGCTGGTGTTCTCGGGCGGCATGATCCCGGTGACGGACAGGCTCGTCCTGGACCAGATGTCCTGGCTGACGCCGGCCCGATGGGGGTTCGCGTCCTCGGCGTCGACGATTGACCTGATCAAACTGGTGCCCGGGCCGTTGACGCCAAAGGACCGGCACTGGGACCACACAGCCTCGACGTGGTGGTTCAACATCGGGATGCTGGGCTTGATCAGCGTGAGCTACTTGACCGCGGTGCGGTGGAAGATCCGTCTGGGTAGTCACACCAGCAAGCACTAGCCGTCGATCGCGAGACCGTGCGCGGCGGCGAACGCCAACGCCTGCGCGACATCGATTCGCGCACCGCGGCACTGAGCGGTGGTCCACATCGTGGCGTCCACCCGTGCGCCACGCAGATCCGCCCCTTCGAGTCTCAAGCCGGTAGTACGCGCCCCGGAGAGATCGGTTCCGCGCAACACAGCCTTTCGGAGATCCGCCTGGACCAGGCCGGCTTCCCGCAGTCGGCAGCCGGAAAGGTCCACGCCTCGTAGGTCAGCGCCGCCCAGTACGGCGAGAGTGAAGTCGACGTCCTCGAACACGATGGGCCTCAGCCGGCAGTCTTCGAACGTCGAACCCAGCAGGCTGCACTGGCGGAAGGTGCTCTGCCATAGCGTCGCACGTACGAAGCGGCAGTTCCGGAACGCGGAGCTCAGATGCATCGACTCGGACAGATTCGCCCCCGAGAAATCGCATTCCGTGAAGACCACCCGCTCGGTTCGCAGGCCGGCGAGGTCTTCCTCGCGGAAGTCGTGGCGGGTGAATTCCTGATCGACCCAGCGCACCCGACGATGGTAGCTGAGCTCCTCTCGCAGGTCAGGAGCGCTAGCATCGTGGCCCCACACCAAATGACACCCGACTCGGGCAAGTAGGGCCTTTTGGCCCTAGATAGTTTTGCTACAAGTATTGGAATCCTCACAGAATCGACGTACCATTTGCTTGTACCTACGATTCACTCGTACGGCTAGCAACATCAACAGCGGTGGAAGTCGAAGACCCGTGCTTGCACTGTTGGTAATCCACAGTTCGGTATTTACTAACAGGTGAAGCTATGCGCAGGTTCGGAATTCCCCTTTATATCGCCCACCCTCGGGCAGCCACTTCGCCCACTACGCGCCCACTGGGATCGCGCGAGACGCCGCCACTTGAAATACAACGCCGACCGGGCGGTCACGAATCGCTCACGATGCGCGAGCTGGCTCCTTTTCTGCATTTCATCAGCCGGAAGCAATTATCAAGGCTGGGCGTGGAGAGGCTTCCGACAATCAGCATCCCCCCACCCCGCACCCTGTTCGGCCGGTAACCGGCCCCTCCGGATACCGGCCCCCCGGATACCAGCGGGACGGTACGGCCTGCCCGCCATCACCCCACTCGCTGTTTCAAATTAATTTACGAGTCACTCAATTTCGCAAGGCCGCCAAAAATAGTCGGCGAATGAATGCCGTTGAATTTCGTGGAGCAAATCATGTCGACAGTAATCGCCACCGGAGGGAAGCGCCGTCAGCTCACGCTGAGCGCTCACTCGGGAACGCCCTGGCAGCGAAGCGGTCGGCACTCACACGCCTGGGTGTACGGCGTTCTGGGATTTGCTGCGGTAGGCGCGATTCTGGCCTCACCGCCCCTTGTCGATGCTCTGATCGGAATCGCGACCGTCTACGTGGTCACCTCCACCCTCGATCGCGGCTACCTCACGTTCCGCAGCTTCGCCGACAGCCGGAGGTTCGCCAATGCGAAAAGCCGCGACTACCTGATCGCCGACGAGGACCTACCCCGCTACACCGTCGTCGTGGTGGCGTCCGACCATCCGACCACCCTCGCCGCCGCCATCGAACCGGTGCGGCGAATCGACTACCCGGCCGACAAACTCGACGTCTACCTGGCCGTCCCCGAAGGTCATGCCGACACCATCGCAACGGACGGTCTGGACACGCTGAATCGCGTCCACATTCTTGAGCTGCAGACACCCCACAATTACGCCCGGGTGTGCAATCAGGTGATGGCGCTGCCGACCGCGCGCGGCGACTACATGACCGTCTACGACTCCAGCGACCTTCCCGACCGGCTGCAACTCCGACGAGCCGCCTCCGCGTTCGCCACCGAACCGACAAACGTCGCCGCGCTACAGGCCAGACTCCAGTGCAAAAACCCGCAACAGCGGCTGCTCAACCGGTGGCAGTCGACCCGCTACAACCAATGGTTCAACCGCGCTGCCGCGATGATCCGGAACGACTGCGCAGTGCCGCTGTCCGAATCGTCCCACCACATCCGCACGTCCCTGCTACGCGAGATCGACGGCTGGGATTCCACCCAACCCTGCGCACATCTCGAGTTGGCAATCCGCTTCGCCCGCAACGGCTACCGCATCGGCATCCTGGACTCACCCACCGAAAAGACGGCGGTCGAGAACGCTGCCGCATGGGTCAAGCAGGCAGCACGCACAAACTGGGACGCCCTGCGGCAGTTCGCCCGCCATGCCGGTGAACCGATCCGCATCTACCGAGATCTCGGCTTGAAAACCGCATTTCGCATGATCAACGCCACCTTCGGAAAACCGATCGCCGGCGCGGGCGCCATCGCCCTCTGGGCGCTGACAGCCGCCACATTGGTCAAACAACACGGCGATTGGAGCCTGACCGCCTCGCATCCGATCGTCGGGTTGTCGCTGATCGTCTTCGTCGCCGCGAACGCTTTGACCGGAGCAGTACACCTCGCCGTGGCTCTGGCCACCAAACGACCACCGCGATCTACGACGCTGCCCATACTGGCGGTGAAAGTGTTCCGCGGTCAGTCCGCCAACTGACCTACTAGCCTCCGGTCCATGGAGTCGGCTCCCTTGACAGCACACCAGATGTCGCCGGACCGCAAGGCCGCCGACGGATCGTTCCGCAGTGGCGCCCACGACTGCTGATGCTGATTGACCATCACGCCTTGGTACAGAGCGACCCATTCGCGCGATTCACGGCGCTCCCGCCGAACGCCCTCAGCCGTGGAACGCGCGAAGACCACCATCCCGTTGAGTGCTACAGCAGCCAGCGTGGCGAGTTGAATCATCATGAACCGCCCCGGGTTTCGTGCACACTCGGTTACTGGTGTGCCTCCGTCTCTGCGGTTGCACGCTGAGCGTAGTACGCGGCCTCGTATTCGACTGGGGGTATGCGCCCCAGGCGGTGCATCAGCCGGCTGGTGTTGTACCAATGGACCCAGTCCGCGGTGAGCAGTTCCACGTCGGCCAGCCGGTCCAGTGGGCCCCGCCGGAAGGGTGAGTCCTTGCGCACTGCTTCGGTCTTGTAGAGCCCGATCGTCGTCTCGGCCAGGGCGTTGTCGTAGGCGTCCCCCACCGTCCCGATCGAGGGTGTTAGCCCAGCCAGCATGAGGGTCTCTGAAAATCGCACAGAGGTGTATTGAGAGCCCGCATCCGAGTGATGAATAGTGCTGCCGGTCAATGGTTTACCATCCATCCGTCGCAAGCTCGCGGCTTGGCGGATCGCGGACTCCACGAACACGGTGTGTTTGCTGCCGCTGCACTGCCAGCCCACGATCCGCCCGGCGAACGCATCGATGGCGAACGCGGTGTAGACGAACGCCCCGGTTGACAGCCGCACGTAGGTGAAATCGGCGACAACGAGCACGTTGGGAGCCGGAACCGTGAACTGGCGGTCCACCAGGTCCGGAGCCCGGGTGGCCCCGGGATCAGGTTCGGTGGTGCGGACTTTCTTCGCCCGTACCACCCCTTGCCAGCCATTGGCCCGCATCAGCCGCTCCACGGTGCATCGGGCTACCTCGATGCCCTCCCGGTGCAGGTGGGCCCACATCTTGGTGGACCCGTAGAGGCTCTCCGGGGCGCGTCGGCCGTGTTCGTCGGGCTCGTAGTAGCCGGCCAGGACCTCGGTGATCGTCATGTCCCACAGGGCCCGTTTCGAGGGCTCTCGGTTGAGCCAGGCGTAGAACGTTCTCGGGGCGATCGCACATCCGTGCTCGGTGAGCACCCGGCAGATCGGAACGACCCCGAACCGAGCACGATGCTCGGCGATGAACGTACAGATCAACGATGTCGCGGGTCGCTCTCCCGCACGAAGAAAGTCGTTGCTGCCTTGAGGATTTCGATCGTCTCCTCAAGTTCGCGGTTCTTCTTTCGGAGCTCACGCAGCTCCTGGGACTCCTGCGTCGTGGTCCCCGCCGCCTGGCCCTCATCGATCTCGGCCTGACGGACCCACTTGCGCAGCGTCTCGGTGTTCATCCCCAACCGCGAGGAGATGGCCTTCATCGCCGCCCACTCGGTCTCGTACTCGTCGCGATGCTCCTTGACCAGCCGGATCGCCTTGGCCTTGGTCTCCGGGTCGTACTTGCTTGGCATCGTGCCATCCTTCCCACAAAAGAAGGTGTGCACGAAACCCGGGGTGGTTCATCATCCGACCGCTAGTACGCCAGCGATTCACGCGAGCTGCGGGCTTGGTCTCATCGGACATGATCTGAGTCTTGTCTGGACGGGAAACCGCCGGTAGTGACGGAAGTCCTCTAGGACGCGGGTCCCAAGCCATCTGTCGCCGATATCTTTCGGGCATGTGGAAGATCATGTTCTACTCGCCCCGCATCGCGCCCAACACCGGAAACGCGATCCGTATGGTCGCGGGCACCGGCTGTGAGCTGCACCTGGTGGAGCCATTGGGTTTCGATCTGTCCGAACCGAAGCTGCGGCGCGCTGGTCTGGACTACCACGACCTCGCATCGGTGACCGTGCATGACTCTCTGGCTACCGCCTGGGCCGCAATCGGATCGGCGCGTGTCTTCGCGTTCACCGCACACGCGCAGAAGTCGTACGCGGACGTCGCATATCAGCCCGGCGACGTGCTGCTCTTCGGCCCCGAACCCACCGGCCTGGACGAAGCCACGCTGGCCGATCCACGCATAACGGACCGGGTTCGAATCCCGATGCTCGCCGGCCGTCGCTCCCTGAATCTCTCGAACGCCGCGGCGGTTGCCGCCTACGAGGCCTGGCGGCAGCACGGATTCACAGGAGCGGCCGAGCTGTGATCACCACTGGTCCCAGTGAGTCAGCTCCTCCGCCGGCAACCGCCTGGCCCGCTTGAAATCCGTCCCCTTCGTGTAGGCGATCGGGAAGAGACCACCCTGCGCGAAGTGTTCGAATGGAATCCCGAGAAGCTCTGCGGCCTGCTTCTCACCATCACCGATCAAATGCAGAGTCGTCCACGCCGAGCCCAGCCCCCGCGAGCGAAGCGCGAGCATGAAGCTCCACACCGCCGGCAGCAGCGAACCCCAGAACGACGCCGACATTCCCGCCGGGGCGCCGTCAGGCCGGCCTTCAATACACGGAATCAGGAACACCGGCGCCTTCTCCAGATTCGCGTTCAGATATTTGGCGGAATCCATCACCGCGTCCATTTGGCCGTCCCGGATGTCCCCCCGGACAGGTTTGGGCAGATCGAGATAGGGGGTGGCGTTCGCCCGATAGATGTCCGCGATCGCCTTCTTCTTCAGCGGATCCTCGACGAAAACCCACTGCCAGCCCTGGGCATTCGAACCGGTGGGAGCCTGCAGCGCAAGTTCCAGGCATTCCATCAGAACTTCACGCGACACGGGCCTGTCGAAGTCGAGCCGTTTGCGGACCGACCGGGTGGTGGTCAGAAGTTCGTCGACGGTCAGGTTCAGCGTCATAGCTGGAGACTACATTCGTTTCATGGCAATTGAATTGACCCAAGGCGTTTCCGCGCGACTCAATGCCGACGACTACGGCTGGTTGACCACCATCACCAGGTCCGGGCAACCGGTGCCGAAGTTGGTGTGGTTCCACTTCGACGGTACCGATGTCGTCATCCACAGAGTGGCCGAAATGCCACTCTCGCAGAATAATTCAATCTGCCTGAAGCGATGGCCGACTACAACACACGCCTCCGAATCAGGATCGAAAAGATATGGACGACGCCTACGGCCTGAACTGGCGGCGTCAGTCCCTAGCCAAGTAGGCGAGAACCTCTTTCTCGTGGTCGACGTACTGGTCACCACTGACGTCGACCACCACCCTGTCGATGGTTCCGCCAACGAATTCGAAGGGCGCCGTGTAGCCGGCCACCGGCGAACCACTGTCACGACCAACACACAGCCCGTCACCAGCAAGTGCGAACGGCCCTGGCTGAGTGACGATTTCGGCGCTACCGACGGCTACGGTGTCGACATACAGGGTCAGCGTGCCGGCCGCGCTGCCGGTGGATTCCTCATCGCCGGTCTTCGTGAATTCCGCGCTGAACACATGCCGTCCGGTGGGGATCGGATCGGCGGAGCTCACCGTCTGGACCCGCTCGCCAAGCCAGTTGTACACGTAGTGCAGCCGCCCGTCCTTGATGAACAGGCTGTGGCCACCAGCGACTCCGCCGTGTGCGAAAAGCACTCCTTGGGCATCAGCGCCATCGACCGTCACCCCGGCGGCGATCGAGTAGGAACGCCGGCGGATGTTCACCGAAACAGACTCTGGAACGTCCGCGGTATCCGGGTAATAGATGTACTGCGACCTGGGTTTCCCGGCTTCGGGCCGTGGCGAGTTCAGGATCTCGACGGGCGTTCGGTCATCGAGTGGCAATCCTTTGTAGACGCCGGCGTTGTAGAACCAAAGATCTTTGAGCTGCTGGAGTTTGTCCGGGTGCTCGTCGGCCAGATTGTTCATCTGGGTCCGGTCAGTGTCCAAGTGGTACAGCTCCCAGACATCCTTATGAAAGCTGCCCCATCCTGAGATAGGTGGATGCATGGCGGTTGCCAGCCAGCCGTCCTGATAGAGCGCACGCATGCCCAACATCGAGTAGAACTGCGAATTCCGCCCCGGCGCTTGCGGATCCGTGAAGGACGGGGCGAAGCTGTGACCTTCGATCGGGTTCTGCGTCCATCCGTTGAGTACGTCCGGCGTGGCGATTCCGATGAGGTCGTAGAGGGTGGGGACGACATCGACGGCGTGCACGTACTGATCTCTGATCTCGCCTCGCGCGGCGATACCCGCCGGCCACGAGACGATCAGCGGATCAGCAACTCCGCCTTCATATCCCGCGAATCTCTTCCAATACGGGAAGGGCGTGTCGAGCGCCCAGGCCCACCCCGTGTTGTAGTGGTTGTACGACGACGGGCTGCCGAGTTCGTCGATTCTGGCGAGGTTGACCTCGATGGTGTCCGGAATGTTGTTGAAGAACTTGTTCTCGTTGAACGACCCGTTCGGGCCACCCTCACCGCTGGCGCCGTTGTCCGAAACGACCACGATTATGGTGTTGTCCAGTTGGCCCGAGTCTTCCAGGTAGTCGATGAGCCGGCCGATCTGGTCGTCGGTGTACGTCACAAATCCGGCATAGATCTCGGCCATCCGGACGAAGAGTCGTCGCTCATCGTCGTTGAGCGATCCCCACGGACGAACGAAATCCAGCCCCGGCCAAGGCTTTCCATCCGGGCTGGTGATGTTCGGCTCACCGTGCGGATTTATCTTGGACAGTTCCACGTCATCCGGCAGTAGGCCCATCTGTTTCTGCTTGGCCAGGATTCCGGCCCGGATCTCTTCGTAACCCTCGTCGAAGCGGCCCTTGTAGCGGTCGGCCCATTCGGCGAACACGTGATGCGGCGCATGGGCGCAGCCCGGGCAGAAATACATGAACCACGGCTTATCGGGATTGACCGCCTTGGCATCCCGAACGAACCTGATGGCCTTGTCCGCCAGATCGGCCGACAGGTGGTAGCCGTCTTCGGGCCCTCCCGGCGCATCGATGGTGTGGTTGTCGTGGACCAGATCCGGGTACCACTGGTTGGTCTCGCCACCCATGAATCCGTAGAAGCGCTCGAATCCCCTTCCCAACGGCCAACGTCCGCGCCACGCGGATGCATCGCACTCATCGGCTGGGGTCAGATGCCATTTGCCGATCGCATACGTGTTCCAGCCCTGGGCATTGAGGACCTCGGAGATCATCGCGTTCTCGAACGGGATCCGGGCCGAGAAGCCCGGGAAACCGGCCGAGCCTTCGGTGATGCAGGCCATGTTGTTCGATGTGGCGTTGCGGCCGTTGAGCAGACTCGACCGCGTGGGTGAGCACAGCGCGGTGGTGTGAAAGTTGGAAAACCGAACGCCGCTGTCTGCGATTCGGCGCATGGTCGGCACCTCGATGGGACCACCGAAGGGTTCCAAAGCTCCGTAACCGACGTCGTCCCAGACGATCATCAGAACATTGGGAGACCCTTCCGGAGCTGTCGGCTGAAGAAACGGCCCCCAGTCCGGCTCGGAATCTCGGATGTCGACTGAAACCTTGCCAGACCACGTCTTTGCCATGCATTTCTTTCTACACCGATTGCCTTCAGACCTAACGAAAGTCGCGCGACTTCGACGCCGCCCGCAGTGTCAGGCTGCCCATCCTTTCGGCGATCACCGTGACAGCGCCGGTGGCGTTCTGCACCTGGCCGCGGATGACCAAGGCAGACGAGGTCTGAGCAAGTTTGCGGTACCGCGCCCACACCCCCGGTGTGCACAGCACATTGACCATCCCGGTCTCGTCCTCGATGTTCATGAACGTCACACCCTGTGCCGTCGCGGGCCGCTGCCGATGCGTCACCGCACCGGCGATCAACACCCTGCTGCCGTCGGGGACTTCCAAAAGCCGGTCAGCCTGGATGACTCCCATCGCGTCGAGATCTGAACGCAGGAACTGGGTTGGGTAACTGTCCGGCGAGATGCCGGTGGCCCAGACATCGGCCGCGGCCAACTCCACATCGGTCATTCCCGGCAATGTCGGGACATGCGATGACGACCCGACTCCAGGAAGTCGGCCCGGCCGTTCCGCCGCAGCAGCACCTGCCGACCACAACGCTTCTCGACGACTGATGGAGAAACAACCGAGCGCACCGGCGGTGGCCAGCGCCTCGGTCTGCGGCGTGGACAGTCGCACGCGGCCGGTCAGATCAATCAGAGATGTGAACGCGCCGTTGATCTTCCGATTGTCGACGATGCGCTGCGCCAGTTCTTCTCCGATATTGCGAACGGCGCCGAGACCCAACCTGACGGAAGTACCCTCATCCTCCAGCGTCGCGTGAGCCAAACTGGCGTTGACGTCGGGCCCACGCACAATCACCCCGTGTCTACGCGCATCAGCCACCAGCGACTGCGGTGAATAGAAGCCCATCGGCTGGGCCCTCAGAAGAGCCGCACAGAACACCGCCGGATGGTGCAGCTTGAACCAGGCCGAGTAGTACACCAGCGAGGCGAAACTCAGAGCGTGACTCTCTGGAAACCCGAAATTGGCGAAGGCTTCCAGCTTTTCGTATATCCGGTGGGCGAGTTCACCGGTGATGCCGTGCAGTCTCTGCATTCCGGAGAAGAACCGATCCCGCAGCTCACGCATTTTCTCGGTGGAGCGTTTGGATCCCATAGCCCGGCGCAGCTGGTCGGCCTCGGCGGGCGAGAACCCGGCACAGTCCACCGCCAGCTGCATCAGTTGTTCCTGAAAAAGAGGAACTCCCAACGTCTTTTTCAGTGCCGCCTCCATGGACGGATGGTCGCAATCGGACTTCTCCAGCTTGTTGTGCCGGCGAATGTAGGGGTGTACCGAACCGCCCTGAATGGGCCCCGGGCGGATCAATGCGACTTCGACCACCAAGTCATAGAATTTCTTCGGCTTGAGCCGGGGCAGGGTGGCCATCTGAGCCCGGGACTCCACCTGAAACACGCCGACGGAGTCGGCGCGCGCCAGCATCTCGTACACCGCGGCGTCCGCGAGATCAAGCTTGGCCAGGTCCACCTGCACACCCTTATGCTCGGCCACCAGGTCGATCGCATAATGCAGTGCAGACAGCATGCCGAGACCGAGGAGGTCGAACTTGACCAAACCGATTGCCGCGCAATCGTCTTTGTCCCACTGCAGCACACTGCGATTCGCCATACGGGCCCACTCCACCGGACACACGTCGGCGATCGGGCGATCACAGATCACCATGCCTCCGGAATGAATTCCCATATGCCGCGGCAGGTTTTTGATCTGGGCGGCCAGGTCGATCACCGACTCTGGAATGCCATCTATGTCAGGCGAGTCGGCCAAACCGTTCCACCGACTGATCTGCTTACTCCAGGCATCCTGTTGCCCCTGGGAGAAGCCGAGGGCGCGGGCCATGTCGCGGACGGCGCTGCGTCCTCGATACGTGATGACGTTAGCCACCTGGGCCGCATAATCGCGACCGTAGCGATCATAAACGTACTGAATCACCCTCTCCCGCATGTCCGATTCGATGTCGATGTCGATGTCCGGCGGACCGTCGCGGACCGGCGACAGGAACCGTTCGAACAACAGATTTTCCTTGATCGGGTCGACACTCGTGATTCCCAGCGCGTAGCACACCGCCGAGTTGGCCGCAGACCCCCTGCCCTGGCACAGAATGTCGTTGCGCCTGCAGAACTGGGTGATGTCATGCACCACAAGGAAATAGCCGGGGAAGTTCAGGGCTTTGATGACGTCGAGCTCGTGATCGATCTGCGAGTAAGCCCTGGGCGCTTCAGACCTCGATCCATAGCGGCCGCCCGCGCCTGCCATGGCCAGCTCTCGCAGCCAGCTGTCTTCGGTGTGCCCGTCCGGAACCTTGAACGGCGGCAACCGCGGTGCAATGAGGGCCAGCCCGAATGCACACTGCTCGCCGAGATCGGCCGCGGCCGAGACCGCTTCGGGGTACTGCCCGAACAGCCGGGTCATCTCATCACCGGATCGCAGATGCGATCCCCCCAGTGGCGCAAGCCAGCCGGAGGCATCATCCAGCGACTGTCGTGCCCGGATCGCCCCCATGGCCATAGCCAGCCGACCGCGGCCCGGATTCGCGAAATGCGCTGCAGTGGTGGCGATGACGCTCACCCCGAACCGGGGAGCAAGTGCGGCCAGAGCAGCATTGTGTTCGTCGTCGAGAGGGTGGCCATGCCTGGTCAACTCGATGCTCACCCGGTCGCGGCCGAACCTGTCCACCAGATCCGACAGCGCCTCTGCCGCGGCTTCCGGACCGCCTCTCGAAAGAGCCTGGCGGACATGACCTTTGCGGCAACCGGTGAGGATATGCCAATGGCCCTCCGATGCCTCGGTGAGAGCGTCGTAGTCGTATCGTGGCTTCCCCTTTTCTCCGCCGGCCAAATGCGCGGCGGACAACTGCCGGGACAACCTCCGATAGCCTTCCGGGCCGCGCGCCAGCACCAGCAGGTGCGGACCCGGAGGATCGGGCAACTCGGTACGCGGGACATCGCTCAGTGACAGCTCGGCGCCGAAGACAGTTCGCATACCGAGTTCCTTGGCCGCCTCGGCAAACCGGACCACGCCGTAGAGACCGTCATGGTCGGTCAGAGCGATGGCGCGCAGATCCAGCCGGACAGCCTCCTCGACCAGTTCCGCCGGTGTGCTTGCCCCATCGAGAAAGCTGTATGCCGAATGGGTGTGCAGTTCGGCGTAGGGCACAGTTGAGCGCTGGCGTTTGACGGCCGGAGGCTTTTCCCGGGCAGGGACTTCTTCCGGAGCAGGCGTCTTACCGCTGAGCACCCGCTCCATCTCGGCCCAGCTCGGCGGTCCATTGTGCCAGCCCACCACCCCAGTTTATCGAACGCGTGTTCGAAATGATTGGTTTCGATAGTGAACGCACGGCGGGAAAGTCGCCGGTTTCAGCACCACCAGTTCACACTCGGCGCCAAGGATTCACACTCAGTCGGCGTATTCAGCCACGCCGTCGTCCAGAACGACCCGCGTGTTCGAGCCGTCAGGACCACTCGCCTCCGTGCGGTAGACCGCACGTCCCGGCTCAGTGCGCCAGATAGAAGTGGTGAGCGTCTCCCCGGGAAACACCGGCGCCGAGAAGCGCGCCGTCATCGACGCCAGCTTGGCCGCATCGTTACCGGCAAGTTCCGCCAACAGTGCCCGGCCCGCGAATCCGTAGGTGCACAACCCGTGCAGGATCGGCTTCTCGAAGCCGGCCATCTTGCTGGCGAACCACGGATCGCTGTGCAACGGGTTGCGATCCCCCGACAGGCGGTAGATCAGCGCCTGGTCATCCCGCGTCGCTGAACTGACTCGAGCATCCGGCTCCCGATCCGGAAACTCCGGAGCGACCGGACGCCGGCCCGGCTCTCCACCGAAACCTCCGGCACCGCGGATCACCAACGTCGTCAGTGTCTCGGCGACAACCTCATTGCTGGCCGGATCCGTGCCGCGGGCACGCAGCACGACAATGGCGTTCTTGCCCTCACCCTTGTCCTGGATGTCGGCGACTTCGGCGACCACAGACAGTGAACCCGCCGGGGGAAGCGGGGCGAACAGCCGGATTTCCTGCGAGCCGTGCAGCAGCATTCCCCAGTTGAACGAGCCGAGTTTGGCCGTGGCCGCGAACCCCATGCAGCAGATCACGGCGTAGGTAGGTAGTACCTGCTGAGTGATTTCGTGACTGTTCTCGGTGGTGAACGACAGATCCGCGGTCCCCGCACCGACGCCCAAGGCATAGAGCATGGTGTCGCGCTCGGTCCAGTCGACGCGATGGGGTTCGGTGACTGCGCCAACCGCTGTGGGATCGATTGCCATGACCACACTCCTGACTCGTGGATGAGGCTCTCATCGTCGCACTGGCGAAATCGCACCCGCCAGGGCGATCGACAAGGCACTCTATGCGCATGCATCTTTCCCGTGCCCGCAAGATCGTTGCCGCAGTGACCGCCCTGCTTTCCGTCGCACTCCTTGCCGGATGCAGTGATGAGAAGCCCAACGACCGCACAATCACCTTGACCCTGATCCGTTACGCCGAGACCGAAGGCAACTCATCGGGTGTCATCGACACGACACCGCCCGGCCCGTCGCTCACCCCCGTCGGCGTCCAGCAGGCCACCGCGTTGGCCAACCGGTTGAAAGCCGAGAAGTACGACGGGATCTACGCCTCACAGCTCGTCCGTACCCAGCAGACCGCCGCCCCGATGTCGAAGACCATGAATGAGCCGGTCAATGTGCTGCCGGGCCTGGACGAGGTCGGGGCCGGCTGGTACGACGGAGGCCGCACCGACCGAGCCGACGCCACCTTCATGGTGGCGCCGAAGGCTTGGGTCGACGGGAACCGTAAATTCGCCATCCCGGGCGGCGTTGACGGCAACGAGTTCAACGGCAAGTTCACCGGGGCGGTGCAGCGCATCTACGAGAGCGGCGACAACAAGCCCGTCGCATTCTCCAGTGGCACCTCGATCATGGTGTGGACGCTGATGAACGTCAGCAACCCGAAAACCAGCCTGCTGACCGATCACCCCCTGCCGAACACCGGCCGCATCGTGATCACCGGTAATCCGGCCATCGGGTGGAGGCTCGTCGACTGGGACGGCATCACCAGCTTCTGAGCGAAGGCGGCAGAATCGAGCGCATGCCGCTGCCCGTCTTCGCCGACGTCGACACCGGAGTCGATGATGCGATGGCGCTGGTGTATCTGCTCGCCAGCCCGGATGCGCGCCTGGTAGGTGTCGCCTCGACCGGCGGAAACGTTCCGGTCGAGCAGGTGTGCCGGAACAACCTGGGGCTACTGGAACTGTGCCTGGCCCCGGACGTTCCGGTCTCGCTCGGCGCCACACAGCCGCTGAGTGCGCCCCTGCGCACCGCGGAAGACACGCATGGACCCCTCGGACTCGGCTACGCCCAGCTGCCGCCGCACCGGGGTACGCCCACCGACCACGACGCCGCGACGGCCTGGGTGCTGGCGGCACGGGCTCATCCCGGCGAACTGATCGGCTTGGTCACCGGCCCCCTGACCAATCTCGCGCTGGCACTGCGCCTCGAACCGGACTTGCCCAGGCTGCTGCGGCGGCTCGTCATCATGGGGGGCTCCTTCGAGTATCGCGGCAACACCACGCCGGTTGCCGAGTGGAACACCAGTGTCGATCCCGACGCCGCCGCCGAGGTGTACGCCGCCTGGGGACGCGCCACGGAAAGCCTTGATGCCCAGCACCTTCCGATCACCTGCGGGCTGAACATGACCGAGAACGTCATGATGACTCCGGCGATCATGGAGTGCCTGGCCGCCGCGGCCGGATCGACATCGGCGGCTATGAAAGTTTGCGACGCCAGGGGCACCCGTTCGGTGGCCGACAACCCCCTGATCCGGGTGCTCGAAGATGCGATGCGGTTCTACTTCGAATTCCATTTCGACGACGGCGACGGCTTTCTGGCCCACTTACACGACCCGCTGGCCGCTGCGGTGGCATTGGATCCCGGCTTGATCACCACTCGCCTCACCACGGTCGACGTCGAACTGACCGGGACATTGACGCGGGGAATGACGATCGCCGACTGGGACGGCCGCTGGGGCCGGTGTCCCAACGCCCGCGTCGGAGTCGACGTCGATCCCGACGTGTTCTTCCAGAGGTTCGTCGACCGGGTCGGACCTTTCGCCCGGCGCATCGCTCATTCGTAGACGCCCTCGAGATACCAGCGGGATCGGCGGTAGCACAGCAACAGTGCGATGTCCGGATCTCCCTTCACCAGTACCTGGGCGCGGCCTGTCCGATTGGAATCTTCCACTGGGCCCCACCATCGTTCATCCGCCAGCCACGGCCCGGCCCACCAGCGCAGTGCACCCCGATACCGTTCACCGCTCAGGCGCATCGGCTCGGCTGTGAACATGCCGCGCGCGGTTATCCGAACCGGATCCCCTTGACTGTCAAGCAGTTCCACCGGTTCGTCTATCAATATCGTGGGCGCCGGCTCCGGCAATCGGCCGGGCCACGGATGACCGGGGTCGGCCTTGGGCACGATCTCATCACCCAACTGGGTCAGCGTGATGCGTTCAGCAGGGCCGCGACCACCGCTGAGAGCCGGAAGTTGCACCGCTTCCTGCCCCAGCAGAGCCTGAACCCGGATCAGTGCCCGGCGGGCCCGTATCCGATCTTCTTCTCCGAGCCCGCCCCACAGCGGAAGCTGAAGCGCCTCAGCGGAAATGAGTTCCAAAGGCTGCAACCTCAGCGTCGCTACCGGACCCACCTGTGCCTGGCTTCCGAGGGCCCGGGAGTTCAGCCAACCGTCGAGCTGCCATCGCACTCGATCAGCCGTGGCGTCCTCGGTCAACGGTTCGGCACACCGCCACACCCGGGTCAGTTCGCCACCGTCGACGGTGACGGCATGAATGGCCAGCCGGGTGCATCCAACGCCCGCGCCTTCGAGACTGCGGTGCAAGTCAACGGCCAATGTTCTGCCGGCAAAGGCGGCCGCATCGACACGTTCGATTGGTGGATCGCAGTGCAACACCGCATCGAGTTCCGGCCGCGGCTCGCTTCCCGACGGGCCTCGCATCGGCTCGCCGCGCGCAATGCGATGCGCTGTCACCGCATCCGCCCCGAACCGGGAAGCCACATCGGTGCGCGACAACGCGGCGAACCGACCGAGGTTCCGAATTCCCATCCTTCTCAGAAGATCCGCCAGCTCTTGGCGACCCGGCGCGGAAAGGCTTGGCTCCGTGGACAACTGCGTTATCGACAGCGGGGACAGAAATGCCGCATCCCGACCGGGTTCGACAATCTCGCCCGCCCGCGCGGCGAAGACAGCAGTCGGCAGCTGGTCGGCAATTCCCACCTGACATTCCACCCCGGTCGCCGCGACGGCATCGACCAGCCGCTCGGCGGCCGCCTGTTCGGAACCGAAGTAACGAGCGGCACCCCGCACCGGCAACACCAGCAGGCCCGGTCTCAGCACCTCGGCGCGGGGGACCACGTCGTCCACCGCCAGTGTCACCCGTTCGAAGAATCGGGCCTCACGCGCTGGGTCCGCAGCGGCGACATGCAGGTGCGGGCAACGCGCTTGCGCCTCGCGCCGGCGCAGGCCCCGTCTTACTCCTGCCGCTCGCGCCGCGGCCGAACACGCGACTATCCGGTTGGCGAGCGTGACCGCGACCGGTTCGGTCACCGTTAGTCCCGCGGCTGCCGCAGCGGCGACCGCGGGCCAGTCCATGCACCACACCGCCAAAACGCGACTGGTCACTGCCGGCCGCGCATGCACATCGACAAGCGCACCCGGCTGATACGGCCATGTCCCGCCATGGGCGCACCTTGGCGCCCACCGGTGATCTCGTAGCCATGCAGTCTGGCCGCAAGACGGATGGCGGAACCCTGCCACGTCCCCCGTGTGACCAGCAGAGTGCATCCCTTCTGCCTGGCCCGCGCAACCACCGCTCGCGCCCGGGTGGCGGATACCGAGCGGCCACCGAGCCCGAGCAGGACCAGATCCATCCCGTCCATCAGCACCGCCGCCACTTCGATCGGGTCGGTACCCGGCTCGGGGATCACCGCGATCCGGCTTAGATCCGCACCCATTTCCTGCGCGGCCAACAAGCCGAAATCCGGCAGCCCGACGATGGCCGCGTGCCCACCTGCGGCCGTGGCCGCGGCGGCCATACTCACCGACAGCGAACCGGCTCCCGACAGCACCGCCACCGACCCTCGCGGCAACCCGCCAGGGACTGCGTCTGCCAGCGATTCCGGGATCGGCAGCAAACTTTCTGACGCTGGCAAAACCTCAGCGGCATGCGCTATGGCACAGCGAGCGCCCCCGACCTTCCCGGATACCGCCGCCATTTGACGACGGAGATGTTTCAGCTGTTCAGAACGGTCGAGGTGCCCAATCTCCAAGGCATTCGCAGCCACCATCCCCTGCCTCCAACTGAAGGTCAACGCCCATTTTTTAGAACATACGTTCGATGTATCGAGTAAACACCCGACGGGTGACAAGCGTCAACCACGGTGCCGCACGCCCCATAAGTTGAGGGGTAATAATTGCCCGGCTTCGCGCGACAATCTCAACCTTGATCGACGGGCGCAGATTGGCTGGGCGGGCAGAGCCGCCGACAGTAACGCCACGGCGTCGTTCGGGCCTGAATTCCGCCGTGGCGTTACTGTCGGCGATAAGCGATCCGGAGTCGATGAAAAGAGTCGCGCAGAGGCGGGCGAAACTTACCCCGACTCCCCGCGCGGCGCCGAAAAGCTGCGCCCATCACTCCCATTCGATGGTGCCTGGCGGTTTGCTGGTCACATCCAGCGTCACCCGATTGACCTCGGGCACCTCATTGGTGATCCGGGTCGAAATGCGCTCGAGCACGTCGTAGGGAACCCGGGCCCAGTCGGCCGTCATGGCGTCCTCGCTCGACACCGGTCGAAGCACAATCGGATGCCCATAGGTTCGGCCGTCACCCTGTACACCAACCGAGCGGACCTCGGCGAGCAACACCACTGGGCACTGCCAGATCTGCGAGTCCAGCCCCGCGTAGGTCAATTCCTCACGGGCTATCGAATCCGCGCGACGCAATGTGTCCAGACGATCCGCCGTCACCTCACCTACGATGCGAATCGCCAACCCGGGCCCCGGGAATGGTTGGCGCGCAACGATTTCCTCAGGCAAGCCGAGCTCGCGCCCAACGGCCCGCACTTCATCTTTGAACAACAGGCGCAGGGGCTCGACGAGCTTGAATTTCAGATCGGCCGGCAGCCCGCCAACGTTGTGATGGCTCTTGATGTTGGCTGTTCCGGCGCCTCCGCCGGATTCGACCACGTCGGGGTACAACGTTCCCTGAACCAGGAAGTCGATGTCGCCAGATTCGTCAGAACCACTGTCCGCCAGCACATCTCGCACAGCACCTTCGAACGCCCGAATGAACTCCCGGCCGATGATCTTACGTTTGCCCTCGGGGCTGCGAACTCCCGACAGCGCTGTCATGAACCGTTCCTCGGCGTCGATCGTCACTAATCGCGCTCCGGTCGCCGCAACAAAGTCCCTTTGCACCTGGGCACGTTCGCCCGAGCGAAGTAGTCCGTGGTCGACAAAGACGCATGTCAGGCGATCGCCGATCGCGCGCTGCACAAGCGCTGCGGCCACCGCGGAATCCACACCGCCCGACAACCCGCAGATGGCTTGGGAGTCGCCGACCTGATCACGAACCTGCTCGATCAACGCGCCGGCGATATTCGCCGGTGTCCAAGTGGCGCCGATTCCTGCGAAATCGTGCAGGAATCGGCTGAGCACCTGCTGGCCGTGCGGTGAATGCATGACTTCCGGGTGGTACTGGACACCGGCCAACCGGCGGGCGCGATCCTCAAAGGCCGCTACCGGAGCGCCCGCACTAGCGGCCACCACCTCGAAGCCGGTGGGAGCGGCAGTAACCGCGTCACCGTGGCTCATCCACACCGGCTGGGTCCCGGGTAGTCCCGAATGCAGTTCGCCACCAAGGACTTCCAGATCGGTGCGGCCGTACTCACTGGTGCCCGTACGCTCGACGGTGCCGCCCAGCGCCTGCGCCATGGCCTGAAATCCGTAGCAGATGCCGAATACCGGAACACCGAGATCGAACAGCGCCGGATCGAGTCGGGGCGCGCCCTCCGCGTACACGCTCGACGGCCCGCCCGAAAGAACGATCGCCCGCGGGTCTTTCGCCTTGATGTCATCGACAGAAGCGGTGTGCGGGACGACCTCGGAGAAAACCCTGGCCTCCCGAACTCGACGGGCGATCAGCTGGGCGTATTGTGCGCCGAAGTCGACCACCAAGACGGGGCGGGGCGATGCGGATTCCACCGGCACAGTGTAGGTGTGCCGGTCAGCCTCCCGAGCGGACCGGTTCGATCGGGAGGTTCCGTAGCGCCCCCGGAGCGGAGACGGGGACGACGGGGTTCTTCGGCGCCACCGGAGTCATCCTCAGGTAGGGCTGACCCTGGACGGGCCGCTGATCGTCCTCGTCCTTGTTAGGCCACAGCGACGCGGCCCGCTCGGCCTGAGCCGTGATCGACAACGACGGGTTGACACCCAGGTTCGCCGAGACTGCCGCGCCGTCCATCACATACAGCGTGGGATAGCCGAACACCCGCTGGTAAGGGTCGATGACGCCCTGGCCGGGGTTGTCCGCGATGGCCGCGCCGCCGAGGAAATGCGCGGTGAGCGGGATGTTGAACAGTTCGCCCCACGTTCCGCCCGCCACACCGTCGATCTTGTCGGCGATCCTGCGGGTGACCTCATTGCCGACGGGAATCCAGGTCGGATTGGGTTCGCCATGGCCCTGCTTGCTGGTCATCCATCGCAATCCCAGCACGCCGCGCTTGGTGTAGGTGGTGATCGAGTTGTCGAGGTGCTGCATCACCAATGCGATGACGGTTCTTTCGCTCCACCGGCGCGGGCTGAGCATCCTGAGCATCGCCCGCGGGTCTTCCCGCGCGTTGTCGAACAACTGCTTCCACCGCGGGACGTCGGTGCCTTCCGGCCCCGTGCCGTCGGTCATCAAGGTCTGGAGCAGACCCATCGCATTGGAACCCTTGCCGTAGCGAACCGGCTCGATATGAGTGTCAGGCGTCGGATGGATCGACGACGTGATCGCCACGCCGCGGGTGAGGTCGAGATCCGGCTTCGCTTCAAGCCGACCGGCACCGACGATCGACTCGGAGTTGGTGCGGGTGAGCACGCCGAGCTTGGACGACAGTTTGGGCAGGTTGCCCGAGTCGCGCATCTTGAACAGCAGACTCTGGGTTCCGTAGGTTCCCGCCGCCAGAATGAGGTGACGCGCGGTATAGGTACGCCGGTCCTTGCGCGCCCAACGCCCGGTGCGGACGGTATCAACATCCCAGAGACCGTCTGCGCGCTGTTTGAATCCGGCGACCGTCGTCATCGGAATAATCTGTGCCCCAGCACTTTCCGCAAGGCCCAGGTAATTCTTGATCAGCGTGTTCTTGGCGCCGTGACGGCACCCGGTCATGCATTCGCCGCATTCGATGCAGCCGGTGCGCGCCGGGCCGGCACCGCCGAAGAACGGATCGGGAACAGTCTTGCCCGGCGTCTTCGTGCCGTCGGGGCCGAAGAACACTCCGACCGGCGTCGGGGTGAACGTATCGCCGACTCCGATGTCGTCGGCCACTTCCTTCATGATGCGATCAGCATCTGTGAAGGTCGGGTTCGTGACCACACCGAGCATCCGCTGCGCCTGGTCGTAGTGCGGCATCAGCTCGGCGCGCCAATCGGTGATGTGCGCCCACTGCGGGTCGTTGAAGAATGGATCCGGCGGAACGTAGAGGGTGTTGGCGTAGTTCAGCGAGCCCCCGCCGACGCCCGCACCGGCGAGGATCATCACGTTGCGCAGGAGGTGGATGCGCTGAATGCCATAGCAGCCCAGCCTGGGCGCCCACAGGAATTCGCGCAGCCGCCACGAGTTCTTGGCGAACTCGTGGTCGGCGAACCTGCGGCCGGCTTCCAACACACCGACCTTGTAGCCCTTCTCGGTGAGCCTTAGCGCACTGACGCTGCCGCCAAAGCCCGAACCGACTACCAGCACATCGAAATCCGGCTCCATCGGTTCAGTATGGACGCGACCGGTTCAGACGACCAGAAAGGCGACCCTTAGTCCGACGGCCATTGTCCGACGGTCCAATCTGCCCCGCCGAGCAGACACAAAAGCTCCAATTCACCGGCGTGTTCAAGGACTTTTGTGACTGCTCGCACAACGCAACGCAACCCGGCGATCAGCTTCCGACAGCCAGGCCGACCTTCTGGAATTCCTTGAGATCGCAGTAGCCGGCCTTGGCCATCGCGCGGCGAAGACCACCGACGAGGTTGTAGGTGCCGAACGGATCGTCCGACGGGCCGTTGAGCACTTGGGCCAGCGACGGTCGCTCCCCCTCGGCAACCTGCAGCAACGCACCTCGTGGCAGCGACGGGTGCGCGGCGGCCGCGGGCCAGAACCAGCCGTCGCCCAACGCTTCGGCCGACTCCGCGAGCGGAGTGCCGAGCACCACCGCATCGGCGCCGCAGGCGATGGCCTTGGCCAGATCTCCGGACGTGTGAATGTCGCCGTCAGCCAGCACGTGCACGTAGCGCCCGCCGGTCTCGTCGAGGTATTCACGACGGGCGGCCGCGGCATCGGCGATAGCGGTGGCCATCGGAACGCTGATGCCCAGCACTTCAGCGCTCGTGGTCACCCCGCGAGTGGAGCCGTATCCGACGATCACGCCGGCCGCACCCGTTCGCATCAGGTGCAGTGCGGTGCGGTGATCCAATACGCCGCCGGCCACCACCGGGATGTCGAGTTCGGAGATGAAGGTCTTGAGGTTCAGCGGCTCGCCGTCTTGAGCGACCCGCTCTGCCGAGATGATGGTGCCCTGAATGATCAGCAGATCGATACCGGCCGAGACGAGCGCGGGCGTCAATGCCTGGGCGTTCTGCGGGCTGACCCGCACAGCGGTCGTGACCCCGGCATCCCGGATGCGGCTGACCGCCTCACCGAGCAGATCGGGGTCCAACGGCGCGGCATGGAACTGCTGAAGCAGCCGGATCGCCGCCGAAGGTTCCGGCTCTTTTGCCGCAGCCTCCAGGACCTGGGCGATCTTCGCCTCCACGTCGGCGTGCCGCCCGATCAGCCCTTCGCCGTTGAGGACCCCGAGACCGCCGAGACGACCCATCTCGATCGCAAACGTCGGCGAAACCACCGCGTCGGTGGGGTGCGCCACGACCGGGATTTCAAACCGATAGGCGTCCAGCTGCCACGCAGTGGAAACATCCTGTGACGAGCGGGTCCGCCGCGCGGGAACGATGTTGATGTCATCGAGCTCGTATGTGCGGCGAGCGGTGCGGCCCATGCCGATTTCAACCATGTCACGCATATTCGCCTACCGCGCGTAGTAGTTGGGGGCTTCGGCGGTCATCGTGATGTCGTGCGGGTGGCTCTCCTTGAGGCCTGCCGCGGTGATCCGCACGAATTGCGCCCGCTGCAGCGCCTCGATAGTGGGTGCGCCGGTGTAGCCCATCGCTGCCCGCAGACCGCCGGTCAGCTGGTGAATCACCGTGGCCAACGGTCCGCGGAACGGTACCCGGCCCTCGATTCCCTCCGGGACCAGTTTGTCCTCGGAGAGCACGTCGTCCTGAAAATATCGATCCTTGGAGTAACTCCTCGTGGCCGCGCCCGCGGCCCCGCGGCCCTGCA
This sequence comes from Mycobacterium sp., assembly GCA_046330895.1. Classification (GTDB taxonomy): domain Bacteria; phylum Actinomycetota; class Actinomycetes; order Mycobacteriales; family Mycobacteriaceae; genus Mycobacterium. The sequence continues at coordinate 117,136 of JAXLRY010000013.1, forward strand.
TCGCGCCCAGCGACCCCATGCCGCGGTAGCTCTTGAACTGCTTGCCGTTGACGTAGATCAGGTCACCGGGCGCTTCGGCGGTTCCGGCCAGCAGGGAGCCCAGCATCGCCGTCGACGCGCCCGCGGCAAGCGCCTTGGCGATGTCGCCTGAGTACTGCAGCCCGCCGTCGGCGATCACCGGCACCCCGGCGGGCGCACACACCGCGGCCGCCTCGAGAATCGCGGTGATCTGCGGTGCACCGACACCCGCGACCACGCGCGTGGTGCAGATGGAGCCGGGTCCGACTCCTACCTTCACAGCGTCCGCGCCGGCTTCGACCAGGGCCGCGGCCGCGCTCCGCGTCGCGACATTGCCGCCGACGACCTCGACCAGATCGCCCACCTCGGCCTTGACCTTGCCGACCATGTCGAGAACACGACGATTGTGGGCGTGCGCCGTGTCGACGATCAGCACATCGACTCCGGCGTCGGCCAATGCCATCGCCCGTTCCCACGCGTCGTCGCCGACGCCGACGGCTGCCCCGACCAGCAGGCGTCCGTCGCTGTCCTTCGTGGCCAGCGGATGCTGTTCGGTCTTGACGAAATCCTTCACGGTGATCAAACCGGTCAGCCGGCCCTGCCCATCGACGATGGGCAGCTTCTCGATCTTGTTTCGGCGCAACAATCCCAGAGCCGCATCGGCGGACACGCCCTCCTGCGCGGTGATCAAGGGCACCTTGGACATCACCTGCGACACCGGCTTGGTCATGTCGACCTCGAACCGCATGTCCCGGTTGGTGATGATCCCGACAAGCTCGCCGTTGGCGTTCACCACCGGCAGACCGGAGATCCGGAATCGGGCGCACATCGCGTCGACCTCGGCCAGCGTGTGTTCGGGCGAGCACGTGACAGGGTCGGTCACCATTCCCGCTTCGGACCGCTTGACCGTCTCGACCTGGCCGGCCTGCTCAGCGATGGACAGATTGCGGTGCAACACCCCGATGCCGCCGGCCCTGGCCATGGCGATGGCCATCCGGGCCTCGGTCACGGTGTCCATCGCCGAGCTCACCAATGGGACACGCAGCCGGATCTTCTTCGTCATTTGACTCGACGTGTCCGCGGTCGCGGGAATCACGTCGGATGCCGCCGGCAGGAGCAGTACGTCATCGAACGTCAGTCCCAGCATCGCGATCTTGTGCGGGTCGTCACCACCGGTGGGAACCGCGGCTCCACCGGCGTGGTCCAGACGCGCGTGAAGACCGTCGATATGGTCAATTCTTGGCATTCGGTGGTGCCCCCATCAGCAGCTGGAGTGGTGCCTCCCATCCTATCGGCCCAGCGCCCCGGACCTGTGGCGCAGCGTCCGCTACGCGGTGCAACCGCTGGCGCGACACCAACGGGGCTGCGTAGTGTGGAGCCGTGCGCGACCACCTTCCGCCAGGCCTGCCGCCGGACCCATTCGCCGACGATCCCTGTGATCCCACGGCCGCGCTCGATGCGCTCGAGCCGGGCCAGCCGCTGGATCCTCAGGAGCAGTCAGCGGTCGAGGCCGATCTCGCGGATCTCGCCGTCTACGAAGCGCTGCTGGCCCACAAGGGCGTTCGAGGCTTGGTGGTCTGCTGCGACGATTGCCAGCAGGATCACTATCACGACTGGGATATGTTGCGCGCCAACCTACTTCAGTTACTGATCGATGGCACGGTGCGCCCTCATGAACCCGCCTACGACCCCGAACCCGACGCCTATGTCACATGGGACTACTGCCGCGGATACGCCGATGCGTCGTTGAACGAAGCAACCTCGGATTACGAGGGCCGCCGCTAGCCCCGTTCGCCACCCCGACCGTGGGGCGTATGTACGGAATTCGGACCGTTTTCGAACGCAGGCCCCACACTCGGGAACCGACTCAGGAGCCCGCTGCCGTCGTCGTAACGATCGTTGGCGTTGGCTGCTTGGTCTGCTGAGCCGACGGGGTGGCTGACGCTGCCGACTGGGTAGGCGACGGCGCTGGCACAGCGGTCGTGGCGGTAGCGCTGTTCGCGACCGTGCTGCTCGCCGGCGCCGCAGTTGTGGCCGGCTCCGAACTGGCCGCGCTGGGTTGCTGCGCAGACGTCGCGGGCGCAGACGTCGCAGGAGCCGACGTCGCGGGAACCGAGGTGGCAGTAGCAGACGTCGCGGGAACCGAGGTGGCCGGAGCAGACGTCGCGGCCGACGACGCAGGAGCAGACGTCGCAGGCGAAGCACTCGTCGGCGCCGCCGCACTGGTCGACGCCTGCGGTGTCTCCTGCACCGGTGAGGTCGGCGCAGAAGTGGACGGCAGATCGGTCGGGACCGAGCTCGTCGCGGCGGGCAGTTCCGTCGTCGAAGGGTTGGGCGACGGACTTCCGGTTGCCGAGACGACGGGCTCCGACGGCGACTCCTCCGACGGAATCGCGAGGGTGATCGGCGGCATCGAAGGCAGCGTGGTCGGCGCCGCGGTGGGCACCAGCTGGTTCACCGACGGCAGCACCGTGTAGGTGATGCCGGGAGGAACTGTCGCTTCGGGATTTCGCTCAACTACCCTGGCGGACAACTGATTCCACTGGTTGAACAGTTCCTGTTTCTGCTGTTGGTCACCGATGGCCGCAACAGTGTCGCTGACGGCCACCAGCCTGTCCTGCGCCTGTTGCCAGTCGCCGCGGGCGATCATCTGCTGAACCTGGTACAGCTCCGCCTGCGCCGCCAGCGCCACCTGATCGTCACGGACCTGCTTCGGCGCACCGAACAACATCGAGCGTAGGCCGTAGAGAGCATCTCCCGGGCCCGAGCCGGCGACGACAGCACCAAAACCGCCCAGGCATAGCACCGCCGCGGCCGCCGCACCGACGACGCCGAGATGGCGTCGGCCCCGCCCGGTGTTCCGAGACCCCGGGTTCCGAGACCCCGGGTTCCGAGACCCTGTCCGTGCCACACCCGATTGAATTGCGGCGAATGCGGCGTCTTCGGAGATCAACTCCGATTCCGGCGGCCAGCGCAATTCGTCTCGCCAATCGCCGAGCATCGCTGCGAGCATCGCGTCGGTGTCGTCGGTTGCGGCCGCCTGGCGGCCTCCCGCCAACGCGTCGAGGAACGCGTCGCTGCGGGCAATATCGTCGAGCGAAGGCTGGTCGCCGAAGTCATTCATAGTCGTGTCCCGTCGCCCCGATTTCGGACTTGAGTCTGGCCAGCGCGCGATGCTGAGCGACTCGCACAGCGCCCGGGGTGCTGCCGACGGCTTCGGCCGTCTCCTCGGCCGACAAGCCCACGACTATCCGGAGGGTGAGGATTTCGCGTTGCTTCTCCGGCAAAACCTGGAGCAACTTCTCCATCCGCGCCGCCGAATCCGCGCGAACCGCCATCTGCTCCGGTCCTGCGTCCAGCGAGAATCGCTCCGGCACCTCGTCGGTGGGATCGGTGCGATTACGTGCCGCCGCACGCCGAGCGTCAGCGACCTTGTGGGATGCGATGCCGTAAACGAATGCCAGGAAGGGTCGCCCCTGATCGTGGTAGCGCGGCAGCGCCTGCATGGCGGCCAAGCAAACCTCCTGTGCAACGTCCTCAGCTGACAGGCCCACCCGCTCCGCGGTCCCCAGGCGAGCCCGGACATACCGGACCACGATTGGACGAATGGTCGTCAGCACTTCCCGGAGCGCATCCCGACTGCCGGCAACCGCTTCGGCAACGGCCGCGTCGAGACGCTCTCCTGGAACTGTCATCGACCGCGAGTTCTCCAACGTTACGAACCGGACATTCACCGGCTGCCTGAACAGCTAGACAATATCGGCCAAAACGCTCGGATTGCGTTAGCCGCCACACCATTGGCCGCCGCGCCGCGTGATGATTTCCGCGGATTCGGCACGAATGCCGGCGATCACCCGCGACGGGTGAGTGTCGCTGCCGATATCGCTCAGCAGGCATGCCAGCGCCCATTGCAGCGGAACCAGTCCGTGAACCTCGGCATCGGCAAGCGCTGCGTCGGCCACCATCCTCGCTTTCTCGAGCGAACCCGCTGTGCACAACGCAGCCGCCAGCACCACGTCGCTCTTGATGCGGTGACGCCGGTAGCTGCCCGCGGCCCCCGCCAACTCGACCCCCAACTGTGCGTGTCGCACCGCGCTCTCCCCGTCACCCCCTGCCATCGCGAGCTCGGCCGACACCCATGCCATCCGGATCTTCAGGCGCGGGCGGCCGGGCACGTCCGCGAACCGGTCCTTCGCACATTCGAGGAATCGCGCGGCTGCCCTGAGCCGCCCGACCCCCAACGCATCGGCAGCCAACCCGACCAGCGCGTCATTTGCCGCTTCGGCAGACCGCGGATCGTCCCTCCGGTTCCCGGCGAGCGCCAGTGCGCGACCATCCCATCCTCTAGCCAACCGATGTCGGCCCAATTGGCGGAGAAATGACGCGTGCGCGCTGTGCGCCAGCGATGCCGTGGGTCCATACGTCTGTTGCCGACGAAGCGCGGCCAGGTCACTACGTGCGCTGGCATAGCGCCCCTGCCCGGCAGCTGCCACAGCGCGCAACCACAGTTCGTAGGGCGAGTGCGCGGCGGGCAGCGGCCAGCATTCCGGCGCGATGCCGAACGCGGCCTCGCGCAGCGATGGCCGACTGATTTCTACGTCTGTCTCGGTTAACAATTCATGGTCCCTGTGTTACGACGGCGTCACCAAGGTCGTCGGCGCGCGGCGATCCCGATGCCCGACGTCGCGCCCACGCAACCAAACCGCTGGTGTATCCGGCCGCATGATGAGGGGCGTAGCAGCCCTGTTTCCAATGACGGGTCGCGGGCATGAACGTCATGTTAATTCTCCCGCACTTTCAATGATTTTGCGCATAGAGGTCGCCTATTGACGCGGTTTCCGTAACCCCCCTAGCTTGTTGTCACGGGGGCGTCATCGGCGACTGCACTCCAACGGTTCGTTTGATTCACGCACGCGAAAACCATATGGAGAGAGAGGTTTTCCATGCCGCAGCCGCAGCAGCTACCCGGACCCAACGCTGATGTCTGGGACTGGCAGATGCATGGGCATTGCCGGGGTGTCGATTCCTCGGTGTTCTTCCATCCGGACGGGGAACGTGGCCGCGCCCGCGCTCAGCGCGAGATGCGAGCCAAGGAGATGTGCCGCGCCTGCCCGGTGATCGCCCAATGCCGCTCGCACGCCTTGACCGTCGGTGAGCCGTATGGAATTTGGGGCGGCCTGTCGGAATCCGAGCGCGAACTGTTGCTCAAGCGCGGCATCCGGCGTACTGCGTAACCGGCGAACGGACGCTGTAACGATCGTGCACTCCGGTACGAGTCACAGATGAAACGATTCGCGCACACCGGAGGGATTATGAGTACAAGTGGAATGGTGCAGCGGCTGGCACTTGGCATGGCGGTGGGAGCATTCGCCGGCATGGGCTTCCTGGCGCTGAGCGCGAACGGCACGGAACCGGCTGGCGATGCCGGGTTCGCGGCGATACAGTTGCCCGCACCGCTCGCTCCAACGGTCAGCACCGGCGCAAGTTACGCCCCGGAGAACCCGGTGGATTGCACCGATCCGAACAACGCCGTGAACTGCCAGGGGCCACCGATCGACTCACCGCTCACAGACAACGGAACCGCCGCTCCGGGGTCCCCTTACCGGGATTGATCACCCCGCGGCGCGCTGCCGCTGCGGGCTATCCGCTCGGCGAGCCATCTGCCGATGTCGTCGGGGGCGGCAACGTGATCGGGCGTTATGCGCCGCATCGCGGCCTCGACGGCCACCGGCGCCTCACAGGTGTCGGGATCTTGCAGGACGACGTGCCCGCCGGCCGCCTTGACAGCTTCGCATCCCGCTACTCCGTCTTCGTTCGCACACGAAAGCAGCACGGCGGTAACCGAATTGACCAACGTTGCCGCGCTCGCGAGGGCCATGTCGATCGAAGGTCTCGAATAGGCGACCGGCGGGTCGAGACTCAGATGAGCCCGGACACCGGAGCCTGTTGAGTATTGGGCGACGGCGCCGGAAGGCGCCACCGGTGTTCGGCTGTTACCCAGCAGCAGGTGGTATCCGGCCGGAGCTACGATCAGCTCCCCTGCGCGGCAGGTCCGTGGGCTGTCGTCAGGCTCGGCGATCGGGATGCCCGTGTACGCCTGAAGGACGCTGACCAGCGGCGAATCTTGGGGGGATCGATGCAGAACCACCACCGCCACGGTATCCCCGAGGGGCCCGATCGTCGCCAGAACGCTCCGCAACGCCTTGAGCCCGCCGGCACTCCCACCGATGACGATGACGTCAGGGCCGGCCATACTGGTTCTTGACGTAGATTCCCAGCTTGCGGTCCACGGGGGTGAATAGCTTGCCGGCACCGCCCGTCAATCCCTCTCGCGGACCGATGACCAAATTGCCGAACGGGGCCAGGCTTTCGCAGAACAACAGTTCTGCTCGGCGCTGCAAACTCTCCTCGAAGTAGATGAATACATTGCGGCACAAGATCATGTGAAATTCGCCGAATGCGCTGTCCGTGGCCAGATTGTGGGAGAAGAATTCAAGGCGCGGACGTAACTCCGGGCTGAGGATGCACCGATCATATTTCGCCGTGTACCAGTCGGAGAACGGACGGTCACCGCCGCTGGCCTGATAGTTGCGCGTTGCGGTGATCATCGACTCGGCCGGATAGATGGCCGACGTCGCCACTTTCAAAGACTCCGCGTCGATGTCCGTCGCGTAGATGGTGGTGCGATCCAACAGTCCCGCTTCGGCGAGCAGGATCGCCATCGAATACGCCTCCTCACCCGTCGCGCAGCCCGCAACCCAAACCCGTATCCGGGGGTAGGTGGCCAAACGTGGCACCACTTCGGATCGGATCTTGGCGAATACCAACGGATCTCGGAACATCTCAGTGACGTTGACCGTCATGGCGGCCAGGAATGCCGATAGCAGCTTCGGATTACGAAGGACCTGCCCCTGCGCCTCGGAGATGGTTCCGAGCGAGTACCGGTCGACGAAGCTCACCAGGCGTCTGTTCCTCGAGGCGTCACTGTAGTGCCGGAAGTCGTACCCGAGATGCTCGTAAACCGTGTAGAAGAAGGCCTCCGCCTCGATGCGGGTGAGCTCCCGAGCCTGGTCCGACTGGGCCTCCTCGTCGGGCAGCGCCATCAGCCTTCGACGTTCTCTGACGTTCGGCGCGGTCGGCTTCCCAGCCAGACTCGGAGCACAGAGGTGAGCTGATCCATGTCGACGGGCTTGGTGACATAGTCCGATGCACCGGCATCGAGGCACTTCTGGCGGTCGCCCTTCATCGCCTTTGCGGTGAGGGCGACGATAGGCATGTTGCGCCAGCGGTGCTCGCTACGGATTCGACGCATGGCTTCGTAGCCATCCATGACCGGCATCATTATGTCCATCAGGACCAGGTTCACCTCCGGATGCGCGTTGAGAGCGTCGAGTCCCTCCTGCCCGTTCCGCGCCGGAATCACCGTGATTCCGTACCGCTTCAGCACACTGCCGAGCGAGAACACGTTCCGCACATCGTCGTCGACGAGTAGGACGGTGTTCCCTTCGAGTGACTCATCGATCCTTCGTGGGTTGGACAGGATCGCGCGAGCAGCGTCGGGCATGTCATCGGCGACGCGATGGAGGAAGAGTGCCGTCTCGTCGAGAAGTCGTTCGGGTGACTTCGCGTTCTTCAGGACGATCGCGGCAGCGAGCACCTCCAGCCGCTCCGTTTCCGCCGCCGTCAACTCCCGTCCGGTGTGCACGATGACGGGCAGACTCCGCTCCTTGAGCTGATCTTTGATGCGTTCGATCAGATCGATACCGTCGACGTCGGGAAGACCGAGGTCCAGCACGAGGCAGTCATACGATTTCGGCCCGGCAAGTTCAGCGAGAACTTGCTTTCCGGTACTGACGCACGTGATGGAGATGTCGTCGCTCTCGATCAGATGCTTCATCACGCGACGCTGATTCGCGTCGTCTTCGGCAACCAGAACGTGCCGGGGCCCTGGCTGCAAGAATTCAGCTGTCGCGTCGAACATCCCCCGGAGAGTGGCGGTATCGACCGGCTTGTTGAAGGTGTGTATCGCGCCCATCCGCCGACCACGCCCGTCGTCGTCGGTCCCGGAGATGACGTTCACCGGAATGTGGCGTGTCGCAAGATCGTGCTTCAGCACGTCCAGCACCACCCAGCCGGCCATGTCCGGCAGACCGATGTCCAACGTTATTGCGGCCGGCTGGTGTTCCTTCGCCAACGCCAATGCAGTTCGGCCGCTGGGCGTGACGACGGAGTCGAATCCGGCCTCGGCGGCCAGATCGGCCAGCATCGTGGCAAAGGTCTTGTCGTCTTCGACGATCAACAGAACAGATCTGTCGCCCTGCGGCCAATTGATCTCGGAGATGTCCACCGCGTCGTACCGCGCAGCGGAGTCTGCGCCGGCGGCAACCGGCAGCACCGGTGCCGCGGGCTTGCCCGCCTGCTTCACTTCGGAGGCCCGTCGGGAGGTGACCGACGACGCCGGCCTCGCGAAACCGGCCACCGCTTCCCCGGCCGGCGATCCACCTACGGGGAGATAGCAGGTGAACGTAGATCCTTGTCCCAGTGCACTTTTCAGCGCTATTTCACCGCCGAGATGGCGCGCGAGCTCCCGGCTGATGGCAAGTCCGAGACCCGTGCCGCCGTACTCTCTTCTCGACCCACGATCGGCCTGTTGGAATGACTCGAAGATCAGGTTGTGGTCCTTCTCGTCTATGCCGATGCCGGTGTCGATCACGGAGATCGCGAGGTATTCACCGCCGGGCGCCCCCGTGATGTCACCGGCACCGGACAATTCCACCTTGACCGAACCGTGGTCGGTGAACTTGAGTGCGTTGGCCACGAGATTCTTCACGATTTGCTTCACGCGTGTCTGATCACTCGTAATGCCCTGGGGCGCATCGTCAGCGACCTTGACATCGAAGGTGATGCCTTTGTCATTCGCGATCGGAGTGAAGGTCCGCTCCAGGAATCCGACAAGTTGCGCGACCGCAATCGACTCTTGTTCAAGCCGCATGGAACCCGACTCAACCTTTGCGAGGTCCAGGACCTCGTCGATGAGGTTCAGCAGATCCTTGCCCGACTGTTCGATTGTTTCCGCGAATTCGTGCTGCTTCGTGGTGAGCGGCTCGTCAGAGTCGGTCAACAGGCCTGCAAGGATCAAAATGCTGTTGAGCGGCGTACGTAATTCGTGCGACATGTTGGCCAGGAATTCGGATTTGTAGCGGGACGATACGGCCAGTTCCTCGGCCTTCGCCTCCAGAGACTCGCTGAGATGACGCAGCTCGTTGTTCTTGACCTCCAGCGACTCGGCCTGCTTCTCCAGCCGCTCGGAGCTCGCCCTCAGCTCTTCCTGTTGCGAGCGGAGTTCCTCGGTGGTCTCCTCCAATTCCGCATTCTGTGCGGACAATTGATCTTCACGCTGGGTCAAAGCCTCATTGGCCGCGCGCAATTCCTCCTCTTGCGCCTGGAGCTCCTCGGTCTGCGCCTGCGACAACTGCAGCAATTCTCGTGTCTTCTGCGCCGACTCGATGGCGCTGATCGCCACACCCGCGCCGAGAGTGACGCTGTCCAACAGATCGATGTCGTCGTCCGAGAAGGGCCGCAGCCCCGCCAGTTCCAGTACGCCGACCACTTCCGACTCGAACTTGATGGGGACGAGAATCAGCGATACCGGTTGCGTCTTGCCCAGTCCAGAGACGATCTCGACGTAGTCGGCCGGAGCACCGGTCACTTCGATGCGATTCCCCTCCAGTGCGCACTGCCCGACGAGACCATCTCCCAACCCGAAGGAGTTGGGCAGATCTTTGCGACGGTGGAAGGCGTAGGAAGCGGTCAGCGCAAAGCGCCGGACATCGGTGGGTTGCTGCAGATAGAGGGCTCCGTGCCTGGCATCGAGCGCCTGCGCAGTCCGCGACACGATGATCCCGCATGCCGCGACAAGATCGCTTTCGCCCTGCACCTCGGTCATGAGGTTCGCCTGGATCTCCTTGGCCCGACGAGCGCGCTCATTCGCCTGTGCGGCGTTGGTGACCGTTCGATAGATATTGCGGCTGGTGAAGAACAGGGCGACGCCCAGAACAATGACGATCGCCACGGTAAACGTCCAGATGATCGTCTCGCTCGTGCTGATCGCTTCCCGTGCGCGTTTGTCGGTCTGCTGGACGATCGGTTGGATTTCCCTGACGATCTGTTCGATCTGATCCTCGAGAAGGGTCACCTCGCCGTCGAGATCCCTGACAGCGCCCGCAGCGTCGCCGGTTCGCTCGAATCCGGCCAATTCCGCTTTGTACGAAGCTTGAAAAGTGAGCCAGGTTTCCAGCGCGGGCTCATATTTCGGCCCGACGGTATGGTCCTGTTGAGCCTCGGCCGCCCGGCGCAGGCCGCCGTCCACGGACTTGTCGAGTTCGTCCAGCTCAGCGGTGAGTTTCGCACGCCGAACAGGGTCTTTCACGTACAACAGCCGCTCAAAGGTCGACATGAGATCCTGTAGATCACGGTCAACGCCGAGCGCGGCTATTTGTTCGCCGCGGGCCTCGAACCGCTGGGCGAAGAGGTCAGAGATACGAGCGGTCTGCCAGCTGAAGATGACAGCAGCCAGGAGGATTCCCAGGATCGCTGATCCGCATAGGATCGCCAACCGGGTTGCGAGCTTCATCGGTCCCTGCCTTCGCTCGTGCCATGTCTCGCGGAAACGGCGGATATCGTCTCGAAAACCGCGGGCAGATCTTCGGTTTCGGTCGGACGACCGTGCAGGAAGCCCTGCTGGAGAACACATCCCGCATTCAGAAGCCAGTCGGATTGTTCCCGAGTCTCGACACCCTCGGCGATCAGTTTGGTCTCCATCGCCGCGGCCACTGCGATTTGGCCCCGAACCAACCGATTGACACGTTCGTTTCCGGGGACTTCCTCGACGAACGATCGATCGATCTTCAACCAGTCGACCGGCACGTGCATGAGGTTGGTCATGCTTGCATACTCGACACCGAAATCGTCTATGGCCAAACTGAATCCGAGATCCCTGGCATGGCACAGGGCCATATAGGCCGGCATCGGTTCGCGGTTGAAAGCAAGTTCGGTCAGTTCGAGGCAGACCTTGGCGGGATCGATCCCACTTTCCCGCTGGGCCGCGATGAGAACGTTCAGGAAATCAACATCCAGGACTTGCTCGGGGGACAAGTTCACATGGAGTTGCAGGTCGCTCCGGCCAAGGGCGACATAGTCTTCGAAGGCGCGTCCCAAAATCCAACGACCCAGCACACCAGTCTGTTTGGCGGCCTCGGCCAGCGCGACGATCTCCGCGGCGGGCACCTCTTCATCTCGGACCCGCCAACGAACCAGTGCCTCAATGCCGAACAGGGAACTGTCTCGGGCGTCGACAATCGGCTGGTACACCATCCGGAAGGAGGACTGCCCGATGGCGTCGGACACCTCGGCCCGAAGTCTCGTCTTTTCCTGATGCCGCGAGCCGATCACGTCGTTATAGGCCACGCATTCGTCGAGCCGATTCTTCTTCGCTTCGAACATCGCCAAATCGGCCTGTGACAGCAACTCTTCGGCCGTTTCGGCACCGTCCCCGAGACAGGAGATGCCCATGCTGACCGACGGTCGCAGCGTCGCATTCGTGCATTGCACCTGTTCTGCCTGCAGTCGGTGGAGAATCCCGTTTCCGGCGGCAACGGCAGCCGACGTCGTTGTAACACGGTCCAGGACAACGATGAATTCGTCTCCGCCCACACGGCATATCAAAGTCCCCAGAGGAACTGCGGCACGAAGCCGCTTTGCCATTTCCACAAGGAGTTCGTCTCCGGTGTCGTGACCGTAGGTGTCATTCACGAACTTGAACTGGTTGATGTCCATGTAGAGCAGTGCGGCGCCGCCACCGATGGTGTCACGCGCGGCGAGAGCAATGATCAATACCTGTGGATGAGCCTCGGTGGGGCGGCGTGAAAGTGGGCGCACCTTCCCGGGGATGATCTTCACGGAATCAGGTATTCGATCAAGACCGGCGTTGACGCGCTGGTTGGGAAGGTACGCCCATGCTCACCGTAGTTCACGACGCTCAGGAGGCCAACGACAACGCAAGCGGTGCTGGTCGCTCGTTGTTGGATGAGATCGTCCGCGATGGAGCGCGGCAGATGCTGGCCGCCGCGCTGCAGGCCGAGGTCGCCGCGTATGTGGCGCAGTTCGCTGATCAGCTCGATGAGAACGGTCACCGCCTGGTGGTCCGCAATGGGTATCACCAGGCGCGGGAGGTGCTGACCGCGGCCGGTGCCGTCGAGGTGACGGCGCCGCGGGTCAACGACCGCCGTGTCGACCCACAGACCGGTGAACGCCGGCGGTTCTCTTCGGCGATCCTGCCGGCGTGGGCGCGCAAATCCCCGCAGATGAGCGAGGTGTTGCCGCTGCTGTACCTGCATGGACTGTCGAGCAGCGACTTCACTCCGGCGTTGGAGCAGTTCCTGGGCTCAGGTGCTGGGTTGTCGGCATCGACGATCACCCGGCTGACCACCCAGTGGCAAGACGAGGCCCGCACGTTTGCCGCCCGCGACCTCTCGGGCACTGACTATGTGTATCTGTGGGTCGACGGTATCCATCTCAAGGTCCGCCTCGACCAGGAGAAGCTGTGCCTGCTGGTGATGCTCGGCGTGCGTGCCGATGGCCGCAAGGAGCTGGTGGCGATCACCGACGGCTACCGGGAATCGACCGAGTCGTGGGCCGATCTGCTGCGTGACTGCAAACGCCGCGGCATGACCGCCCCGGTGCTCGCGGTCGGCGACGGCGCCCTGGGGTTCTGGAAGGCCGTGCGTGAGGTGTTCCCGACGACCAAAGAGCAGCGCTGCTGGTTTCACAAGCAAGCTAATGTCCTTGCCGCACTGCCGAAGTCAGCACACCCGGCCGCGATCGCGGCCATGCGCGAGATTTACAACGCCGAGGACGTCGACAAGGCCCAGCTCGCGGTCAAAGCCTTCGAGGTCGACTTCGGCGCCAAGTACCCCAAAGCGGTCGCCAAGATCACCGACGACCTCGACGTACTGCTGGAGTTCTACCACTATCCAGCCGAGCATTGGATTCACCTGCGCACCACGAATCCGATCGAATCCACCTTTGCCACAGTGCGTTTGAGGACGAAGGTGACCAAGGGGCCGGGATCACGGGCCGCTGGACTTGCCATGGCCTACAAGCTGATCGACGCCGCCCAGGCCCGCTGGCGCGCCGTCAACGCACCACACCTGGTCGCCCTCGTCCGCGCCGGTGCCGTCTTCCACAAAGGCAAACTGCTCGAACGCCCCACCGACATCACCCCACCGCAACCGCCCTCAGACAGCGATCAGCACACCGGAACGGAGGTCGCCTGAAACACCCCGATCCACAGGTCTTGACAATTCCTCCTCAGACACTGGCCGTCGGACTCAATCGCGCGGCTCCACAACGTGGCCAACGTCGGGGCCGGCCTTGCTCGTCAACTCAATAGAACAGGTTGGGAGCACGAACCCTGACCGAGTAGTCCCGCAACGCGGACCAACGAAAGTGACCTGATGGAACCCTTTGTCGAACTGCGAGACGGCTCGGTACGCGCGCGATGCCCTCGACCA